>NZ_CP094289.1:1317843-2635686 GCF_022759505.1 Georgenia sp. TF02-10
GCGCCGCGGCCGGGCAGGTGACTGTGTGCGGCGGAGCGACCGGGCCCGGCCCGGCGTGGGACCCGGCCGGCGGCGCTCGGCGGGGGTAGCCTCACAGACCGTGAGAGCCGTCCGCCAGTGCACCAGGTCCGCCTGCGACCGCGCCGCCGTGGCCACCCTCACCTACGTCTACGCCGACTCCACCGCCGTCCTCGGGCCGCTGTCCACCGCCGCCGAGCCGCACGCCTACGACCTGTGCGACGTGCACGCCCAGCGCCTCACCGTCCCGCGCGGGTGGCAGGTGGTGCGGCTGGCCTCGGACTTCGTCCCGGCGCCGCCGTCGGAGGACGACCTGGTCGCCCTGGCCGACGCCGTCCGCGAGGCCTCCCGGGCCACGCCCCAGGCCCCGGTCCCGGCCCAGCGCCCCGGGTCCGCGCTGCCGGCCCCCGTCACCCACCACCTGCCCGACCCGGCCGGTGACCGGGAGATCGCTCGCCGCGGCCACCTGCGCGTGCTCCAGGGCGAGAACGAGTAGGCCTGGGTGCAACTGGCCGGGGGATCGGTGACGGTGCCGGTGCGGAGCTGACGCCAGGACGCTTCTCCGCCCGCCCGCCCGCCCGCCCGCGACGACCTCGGCCCGGACCGCGGTGCTGTGGTTTGGTACGGCACCGTTACTCGGCGCCCAGCTCGACGAGCAGCACCCCTGCTGCGATGAGCACGATCCCCCCGACCATGAGCTTCGTCAGCGGCTCGTCGAACAGCACCCTGCTTCCCACCGCTGTCAGGGCGGTTCCGCAGGCCGTCCAGATGCCGTAGGCCACGCCGATGCCGATCCCGTGCCGCAGGGTGAGCGAGAGCAGGGTGAAGGCGACGAGGTAGCCGACGGCGACGAGGGCGAGCCACGTCCGCCGCCCGTCGATGCTGGCGCGCAGCGCCAGGGTGGCGGTGACCTCGGCGAGGATCGCGCCGGCGAGGAAGAGCCAGCCCATCAGGAGCCGCCCTCCTCGGCCGCCGCCCGGTGCGAGCCGAGCTCCACGAGCAGCACGCCCCCGATGATCAGGGCGATGCCTGCCGTCATGAGCAGCGTGAACGGCTCACCGAAGATCACCGAGGACAGCGCCGCGGTCAGCGCCACCCCCACGGCACCCCAGATCCCGTAGGCGACGCCCAGCGGCATCCCCCGGCGCAGGACGGCGGCGAGGAGGGCGAACGCTGCGACGTAGCCGACGACGACGACGGCGTACCAGCCGGGGTGGGCGACGGCGGCGCGCAGAGAGAGCGAACCAGTCACCTCGCAGGCGATCGCGCCGGCGAGCAGGGGCCATGTTGTCATCCGGGGATCCTCCCAGCACCCCTGCGGGAGGGCGAGGAGGCCGGGGCGAGGCAGCCGGCCCGCGCGGCGAGCGGTCGGCGTGGCACCACGTCGGCAAGGCACCACGTCGGCAAGGCACCACGTCGGCGAGGCACCACGTTGGCGAGGCACCACGTCGACGCGGCACAAACGGCGACGCGGCACGACGTCGACGAGGCGCACCGCCGACGTGCCGAGCTGGCCGCGCCGGCACGAAAAGGCCTGGTCACCGCGTCGGCGGCGGGGCAGTCTGGCCCGGACCGTCCGACCACGAGAAACCTGGAGGGACGATGGCCGACACCACGCCCGAGCCCGAGACGATCGAGGAGAACGAGACGCTCAAGGAGAAGATGCGTCAGGCCCTGGAGCGCAAGAACCAGCGTGCGCACCGAGCCAACCAGGCACGGCAGAACACCGGCACCATTCACGGGAGCCAGGTGAACGGCGCGGGCAAGCGCACCTTCCGCCGCAAGTCCGGCTAGGTGGGCGCCGAGCGCCCGCCGAGGTGGGATCACCGCGACCGCCCCGGCGTGCCGGCTCAGGGTGACGGCCCGGCGGTAGGGTGACGCGTATGGGCAGCCGTCCGCAGGCCAGCGACCTCATCGTGCCGTGGGTGCGTGAGCTGCTCCGTTGCCCGGTCACCGGGGCCGAGCTGGTCGACGCGGTCGGCCCGGACGGGCAGATCGAGCTCGTCTCCACCTCGGAGGTCAATCCCCTCGCGTACCCGGTGCGCGACGGCGTGCCGATCCTCCTGGAGGCCGAGGCACGCCGGCTGGCGGCGCCGGTCGCCGGCAGCCCCGGCTGAGCGCTGGTCGGCACGAGCCGCGCGTCGGCCGGACCGCCGGGCGCCGGTACGTGCTGGCGGCCCGAGCGGGCGCCCGGTACAGGCCGAGCGGCCGTGGGCCCGCGGCACTAGCCTCTCCCCGACGGGCCGCCCGGCCCGGCACGCACGGCACCGGCGGTGCCGGGGAGGGAAGGACCATGTCCGCAAGCGGAGGCACCCGGGCGGTCATCGCCGCCCTGACCGCGAACCTGGGGATCGCCGTCGCCAAGGCTGTTGCCTACTTCCTGACCGGGTCCAGCTCCATGCTCGCCGAGGCCATCCACTCGGTCGCGGACTCCGGCAACCAGGTCCTGCTCCTCGTGGGCGGGCGCCGCGCCCAGCGCCGCGCCTCCCAGGTGCACCAGTTCGGCTACGGCCGGGCCCGGTACATCTACGGGTTCATCGTCTCCATCGTGCTGTTCAGCGTCGGCGGCCTGTTCGCGCTGTACGAGGCGTGGCACAAGTTCTCCGACCCGCACCCCATCGACACCTGGCAGTGGGTGCCGGTCGCCGTGCTGCTGGTGGCCATCGCGCTGGAGGGCCGCTCGTTCTGGGTGGCGGTGCACGAGGCGGGTGAGGTCCGCGGGCGCCGCTCGCTGCCGGACTTCGTGCGCGCCTCCCGCGCCCCGGAGCTGCCGGTCATCCTGCTGGAGGACTTCGGTGCGCTGATCGGCCTGGTCTTCGGCCTCTTCGGGGTCTCGATGACTCTGGCCACCCACGACGGTCGGTGGGACGCGGTCGGGTCGGCCGCGATCGGCGTGCTGCTCGTCTGCATCGCCATCTTCCTGGCCCGGGAGATGAACTCGATGCTGCTGGGCGAGTCGGCGATGCCCGAGCACCACCGGGCCATCGAGGAGGCGCTGCCCGGCGAGGGGGTCGAGCGGGTGATCTACATGCGGACCCTGCACCTGGGCCCGGACGAGCTGCTCGTGGCGGCGAAGGTCGCGGTGCCGGTCGGCGCGGGCGCGGAGCAGGTGGCGGCCGCCATCGACGCGGCCGAGGAACGGGTGCGCGCGGCGGTCCCGCTGAAGGCCCAGATCTACCTCGAGCCCGACATCTTCCACGAGGGCCTCGCCCGGGACGACGGCGCCGCTCCGGCGGCCCAGCAGCCGCAGTAGCGGGGCGGGCCCGGGCGACCAGGGGTCCGGAGCCGACGGCGGCCGAGGCTCGATCGAGCCCCGGCCGCACCGACCGAGCCGGGCGGGGCCCCGGCCGCTGCTATTCAGCCCGTGATCTCCGAGACGACGTCCGGGTGGTCCTCCAGCCAGGTATCCACGGCGGCGTCGTTGTCCTCCCCACCCATCTCGTTGAACATCACGTTCTCGAGGGAGTGCAGGTCGTCGCTGGACAGGCGGAACTTCCCGATCCACTCCGCGACCTCCGGGTGGTCCTCGGCGAAGCCGGACCGGCCCATGGTCTTGAGCTCCTCGGCCTGGCCCAGGGTGCCCTCGGGGTCCGCCAGGTCCTTGATCGGGTAGGCGTCGTAGGCCCAGTGCGGGCGCCACAGCGTGACGGCGACGTTGTCCCCGGACTGCATCGCGGAGTCGAGCTCGGCCAGCATGGCGGGGGTGGAGGAGATGACGTAGTCCATGCCCTCCAGCCCGTAGGTGGGGATCACCTTGTCCTGGGTGGCCTCGGTCAGACCCGCGCCCGCCTCGATGCCGACCAGCCGGTTGCCGAACAGGTCGGCGTTGTCGGCCAGCTCCTCCAGGGAGTCGACGGGGGCGTCCTCGTTCACCGCGACCGTCAGCACGGCCTCGTCGTTCCAGGTGCCCAGGTCCTCGAGCTGGTCCCCGTACTTCTCCATGTAGGAGGCGTGGGTCAGCGGGAGCCAGGTGTCGAAGTTGACGTCGTAGTCGCCCTCGGCGAGCGCGGTGAAGACGACCCCGGCGTCGGCCGTCTCGAGTTCCACCTCGTAGCCGTTCTCCTCCAGGATGTGCTTCCACAGATGGGACACGGCGATGCCCTCGTCCCAGCCGGAGTGGACGCCGACGGTGATCTTCTCGTCGTCGCTGCCCGAGCAGGCGGTGAGCGTGAGGGCGAGGGCGGTGGTGGTCGCGAGCAGGGCTGCGCGACGTCGCATGTGCTGCATTCGTCTTCCTTCCGTGGGCGCGGGTGCGCCCGTCAGGGCTGCCGAGCGGCAGCCGGGTGCGTGGTGACTGGTACGTGGTGAGCCGGGCAGGTCGGGGCGTGGCTCGGGGCAGGCCATGGCGCGGACGTGCCGCGGCGGCGGGGCCTGCGGGCGCGCGCCGAGCGCGCGCGCAAGGCGACCGCCGGGCAGCCGCGCGCCACGCGCTGCCCGGCAACCGCCGGCGGGCCGGCCGGCCCGGTGGCGGCGGTCCTCGCCGTCGCCGGACGGTCAGGCGTTCGCGGCCCGCAGCTTCTGCACCCGGGCGACCGGCGCCCGGTCGCCCAGCGCCGCGGTGACGCGGTCGAGGAACATGGCGAGGATGACCACCGCCAGCCCCGCCTCGAAGCCGAGGCCGATGTCCACCCGCTGCAGGGCCTGCACGACGTCCTGCCCCAGACCCTCGGCGCCGACCATGCCGGAGATGACCACCATGGACAGCGCCAGCATGATCACCTGGTTGACGCCGGCCATGATCGTCGGCAGCGCGAGCGGCAGCTGGACCTGGCGCAGGATGCGCCCCGGGGTGGACCCGAACGCGTGCGCCGCCTCGACCACCTCCTGGTCCACCTGCCGGATCCCGAGCTCGGTGAACCGCACCCCGGGCGCCAGGGCGAAGATGATCGTCGCCACCAGCCCGGGGACCTCCCCGACCCGGAACAGCACGACGGCGGGGATGAGGTAGACGAACGCGGGCATGGTCTGCATGAAGTCCAGCACCGGCCGCACGACGGCGGAGACGCTGCCGCTGCGGGCCGCCCAGATCCCCACGGGCACGGCGATCAGCAGGGCGATGACGCTGGCCACGAGGACCAGGGCCAAGGAGGCCATGGCGTTGTCCCACTGGTCCACGCCGGCGATGACGGCGAAGCCGAGGAGGCTGCCGACGGCGAGCCTCCAGCCCTTCGCGGCGAGGGCGAGGACGGCCAGGACGACGGCCACCACCCAGAACGGCGGCGCGGACAGCAGGGCATAGAGCGGGTCGTAGGCCAGCTCGAGGAGGGCGCGGACGAGGTCGAAGAACCCGTCCAGGGCGTCGGTCAGCCAGCCGACGGCAGTGTCGGCCCAGTCACCGAGGGGAAGCCGGACGGCGGGGCTCATCGGCGGCCCCCTTCCGACGACGGCCGGGCGCCCGGGGCGGCGGCCACCGGTGTGCGGGTGTCTGGTGTGCCCAGCTGGGCGGTGGTGGCGCCGGCGGTGGCCGGGCCGCCGTCGGCCGGCGTGCCGCCGGTGGGCCCGGTGCGGTCGGCCGGGGTGCCGCTGCCCGGACCGCGGCCGCCGTCGGCAGGCGCGGCCGCCTGGTCGGCCGCCGGGGTGGGCGCCATGGCCTCCAGCAGGGCGACCCGCGGGACGACCCCGGTGAGCCGGCCGTCGCCGTCGACCACCGCGAGCGGCAGCTGGGCCTCGGCCGCCGGGGCGAACACCTCGGCGATCGGCGCGTCCGGCCGGACCGCGGAGGTGTCCGGGTGCACCAGGCCGTCCAGGGTCTCCCGCCCGGCGCGGTGCGCGGCGAGGAGCTCGTCGTCGTAGACCGAGCCGAGCAGGACCCGGCGCCGGTCGAGGACGTACGCCGCGCTGGCCTGAGCCTCGCGCAGCGCGCGCAGGGCGACGGCGGGCCCGCCGCCGGCCGGCACGGTGACCGCCGGCCGGACCATCACCGAGGCGGCGGTGATCACCCGGGAGCGGTCGACGTCGGCGACGAACTGGGCGACGTAGTCGTCGGCGGGCGCGGAGAGGATCTGCTCGGCGGTGCCGACCTGGACGATCCGGCCGTCGCGCATGACGGCGATGCGGTCCCCGAGGTACATCGCCTCGTTGAGGTCGTGGGTGATGAAGACGATCGTCTTGCCCAGGCTCGCCTGGAGCTCGACCAGCTGGTCCTGCATCTCCCGGCGGATGAGCGGGTCGAGCGCGGAGAAGGCCTCGTCCATCAGGAGGATGTCGGTGTCCGCGGCCAGCGCGCGGGCCAGCCCCACCCGCTGGCGCATCCCGCCGGAGAGCTCGGCGGGCAGGGAGTCCTCCCAGCCGGCCAGGCCGGTGAGCCCCAGCGCCCGCGCCGCCCGCTCGTGCCGCTCGGCCCGGCCGACGCCCTGGATCTCCAGGGGGTAGGCGGCGTTGTCGAGCACGCTGCGGTGCGGCAGCAGGGCGAAGTGCTGGAAGACCATGGAGACCCGCCGGCGCCGGATCTGCCGGAGCTCGGCGGGGGAGACCGAGCCCAGGTCGGCGTCGCCGACGGTGATCGTCCCGGCCGTGGGGGTCAGCAGGCCGTTGAGCATCCGGATCAGGGTGGACTTGCCGGAGCCCGACAGGCCCATGACGACGAACGTCTCGCCGGGCCGGACCTCGAAGGAGGCGTCGATGACGGCGGCCGTGCCCAGCGGGCGGACGTCCTCCCGGCTCTGCCCGCTGCGCAGCCGCCGGACGGCTTCCTCCGACCGGCGGCCGAAGACCTTGTAGACGTGCTCGGCGCGGATGGCGCTCACACTCACCTCGTGATCTGCTCGGGCGCGCCGAGGCCCGAGGGCCGCTCGGCGCGCGGTGGATCGCGGGCCGCGGGGGCGGCCGGGTGCGGGACGGTCCCGCACCGGACGACGGCGCCGCCGGCCACCTCGCAGCCGCGGCCCGGCGTGGTCGGCCGGGGCGCTGGCGAGGTTCGGGCAGCCGTCGCAGCGCGATCGGCGAAAAATCGGACGACCCACCATGGCACCGATCGGGGACCAGTCAAGCTGCCGGGGGCCGCCCGGCCGGGATGGGCGGGGGTTGCCGGTCGGCGGTTATCCCCATGACCGTGCGGATAGGTCCTCCTCCGACGGCGGCCGGGATCGTTACCGATCTGTGATGCGGCTGGCCCCGGCAGTCGGCGGACGCGTGGGAACCGAAGTGGCGGGTCTCACGTTCGCCGGTCCGCGCTGGTCCGGACGTTGGCCACGCACTCAACGTCGTGCTCGCGCCGGGCCTGCCCGGCGAGCGCCGAGCACGGGGCGGTCTATGCGGCGTGGGCCGGAGGTCCTAGCCCCCGCGGCCACTTATTTGTACGGTGTCTCTGGTGAGTAAGTTGGGTCCGCTGCCCGCCCGCACCGACCGGCGGGCGCAGCTGTCCGCCCCGCGCCGTGCCGTGCTCGACCTCCTCGTCGAACGGCAGTCGCTCACCGTCGCCCAGGTGGCCCAGGAGCTGGGCCAGCACCCGAACACCGTCCGCGAGCACCTCGAGGCGCTCGACCGCGCCGGCCTCGCCCGCCGGGACAGCCTGCCGCCGGCCGGGCGCGGCCGGCCGGCCTCGGTGTACAGCTACACCCCCGCGGCGTCCTTCTCCAGCCCCGAGTACGCCGTGCTGGCGCGGGTGCTGGTCACCTACCTGGCGCGCGCCTTCCCGGACGGCCCGGCGCTGCGCCGCCACGCCCGGGAGGCGGGGCGCTCCTGGGGCCGGGCGATCGTGGAGCGCGACCGGGGCCTCGACGGCGGACACCAGCCCGGGCGACCCGCCTCCACCGGAGCCGGGTCGTCAGGCGAGGGGACGACCGGCGGCGCGCCCGGCGGTACGCCCAGTCCTCGCCCCGGCAATGGGCGCACCGACGCGTCGCGCGCCCCCGGCCCCGCCCCGGAGCCGGCGGAGGCGGCACGGCTGCGGCGCGCCGCCGTCGACCGGCTCGGCGCCCTGCTGGACCGCGCCGGATTCGAGCCGGCCGCGGAGCACGACGACGCCCGCAGCCGTCTGCGGCTGCACCGCTGCCCTGTGCTCGACCTGGCCAAGGACCGGCCAGAGGTAGTGTGCAGCGCCCACCTCGGCATGGCGCGGGAGATCCTGGCCACCACCGGCATCACTCCCGGGCAGGTCAGCCTGGGCGCCTTCGTCGAGCCCGGCGCGTGTGTCCTGCAGGTCACGAGCGAGCCGGCCGGCGGCGGGGACGACGCGGTCCGGGTCGGGCCGGCATGAGCAGCGAGCCGCCGGCGGGCGGACCGGTCCTTCAGCGCACCGGCGCCGAGGCAGGTGCCGGTCCCGCGGACCGACCCGGCGCCCGGCCGGTTGCCGGCCCCGCCGCCCACGGCCCCGCCGCCCACGGGCCCGCGGACCACGCCGCCGCCACCGGCCCTGCCGCCCGCGGCCACGCCGCCGCCACCGGCCCCACCACGGGCGCGCCCGCCCGGCCGCTGCGCACCCGCACCGGCGTCCGCCTCGCCCTGCTGCTGCCCGGCGGCGTCGCCCTGCTCCTCGGCCTCGACGCCGGGCTCGGCCTGCTCGGGCTGCCGCAGGTCCTCGGCCCGGCGCTCGGCCTGACGCGGCTGCCCGACGTGCACGGCCCGCTCATGGCGCTCGGGTTCGTCGGCACGGTCATCTCCCTCGAGCGTGCCGTCGCCCTCGGCGCCGTCTGGGGCTACGCCGCCCCGGCCGTCTCCGGCCTGGCCGTCCTCGCGCTCGTCGGGCCGCTGCCGATCCTGGTCGGCCAGGGCCTGCTCGTCGTCGCCCAGGTCCTCCTCCTGCTGCTCTACCGCAGCCTCCTCGCCCGGCAGCCCACCGCCGCGGTCACCGTCCAGGTGCTCGGCGCCGTCGCCGCCCTGGGTGCCGCGGTGCTGTGGGCCGGCGGCGTCCCGGTGCCCTACCTCGCCCCGTGGCTGGCGACCTACCTGGTGCTGACCATCCTCGGCGAGCGGCTCGAGCTCGCCCGGCTCCAGGCGCTCTCCCCGGCCGCCGCCCGGACCGCCATGGGCCTGGCGGTGGCGCTGCTCGGCGGGGCGGTCCTCACCCTCCTCGCCCCGGCCGCCGGGTTCACCCTCAGCGGCCTGAGCCTGCTCGCCGTCGCCGGCTGGCTCGCCGTCCGCGACGTCGCCCGCCGCACCGTCACGGCCACCGGCCTGCCCCGGTTCATCGCCGCCTGCCTGCTCGCCGGCTACGCCTGGCTCGCCGTCGCCGGCGGCATCTGGGCGCTCGCCGGCCCGGTGACCGCCGGGCGCGGGTACGACGCCGCCCTGCACGCCGTCATGCTCGGCTTCGTCGTCTCGATGGTCATGGCGCACGCCCCGGTCATCCTCCCGGCCGTGCTGCGCCGGCCGCTGCCCTACCGCCCCGTCATGTACGCCCCCGCCGCCCTGCTCCACCTCGGCCTGCTCTTCCGGGTGGCCGTCGGCGACGCCCGCGACCTCGAGTGGGCCGTGCAGGCCGGCGGTGTGGGCAACGTCCTCGCCCTGCTCGCCTTCGTCGCCCTCGCCGTCTGGTCGGTGGCGACGGCGCCCCGCCCCGGAGGTCGCGCGTGACCATCCCGCTCGGTCCGCCGGCCCCCCGCGGCGGTGACGCCCAGGCCCATGCCGGCGAGCCCGCCGCCGGCACGCCGGCGCCCGCGGCCCGGACCGCGGGACCCGCTGCCCGGACCGCCGGGCCCGCCGTCGACGGCACCCGGACCGCCGGGCCCGCCGTCGACGGCGCCCGCACCGCCGGCCCCGCCGGCGGCGCCGCCCGCCCCGCGGGCGGCCCAGGAGGCCCGCCGCCCCGCGGCCTGGACCGGCGCACCTGGCACGTGCGCGCCAACGCCGTCGTGGTGGCCTGGTTCCTCGCCGCCTTCGTCGTGGCCGTCGCGCACCGCTGGGTGCCGGGGTCCACCTGGCTCCTCACCCACCTGATGCTGCTCGGCGCGGTGACCTCCGCGATCCTGATCTGGTCCAGCCACTTCGCCGACACCCTGCTCGCCCGCCCCGCCCCGGGCGGGCAGCGGTTCATGGTGGCGCGCCTGGCCGCGCACAACGTCGGCGCGGTCGCGGTCATCGCCGGCGTCTCGACCGGGCAGGACGTGCTCACCACCGCCGGCGGCGCGGCGGTGGCGGCGGTCGGCCTGACCCACGGCGTGGTGATCCTGCGGCAGCGGCGCGGGGCAGTCATGGCCCGCTTCGGCGCGTTGTCCCTGTACTACGTGGCCGCCGTCGTCGCCCTGGCGATCGGCGCCGGGTTCGGGGTCCGGCTGGCGGGGCCGAGCACCGACGCGACGGCGCAGGCCGGGACGTACGTCGGGCACGTGGGCACGATGCTGCTGGGCTTCGTCGGCCTGACCGTGCTCGGCACCCTGGTGGTGCTCTGGCCGACCATGCTGCGCACGAAGATGGTGCCCGGCGCGCCGCTGGCCGCCGGCCGGGCGCTCTGGGTCCTCGGCGGCGCGGTGCTGCTGGTGGCCGCCGGGGCGCTGGTCCGGGTGGCGCCGGTGGTGCTGGCCGGGACGCTCGGCTACCTGGTCGGCCTGGGTCTGCTGGTCCGGCCGATGGTGACGATCGCCCGGACCAAGCCGCCGCGCTCCTTCGCCACCCTCTCCGCGGCGGCCGCCGTCGCCTGGCTGGCGCTGTGCGTGCTCACCCTCGGCGTCACGGTGGTCGCCGCGCCCGACTGGCCCACCGCCGTCGAGCGGCTCGGCGTGCTGCGGGCGCCGTTCGCCGTGGGCTTCGCCGGTCAGGTCCTGCTCGGCGCGCTCAGCTACCTCGCGCCGGTGATGCTCGGCGGCGGGCCCTCCGTGGTGCGCGCGGTGACCGCGGAGATGGACCGGGCCGCCGTCGCCCGCGTGGTCGCCCTCAACCTGTGCCTGGTGCTGTTCGTGGCCCCGGTGCCGTCCCTGGTCCGGGTCACGACGTCGCTGCTCGGGCTGGCCGTGCTGACCACTTTCCTCGTGCTGCTCGCCCGGGCGGTCCTGGCCCGCGGGCGCACGCTGCGCCAGCGGTCCGGGGACGTGCTGACCACGGACATCCCGACCGGGCCGCCGGCGGTGCGCCGCCGGCTGGGCGGGCCCTGGGGGGTGGGTGCGGTCGCGCTCGCGGTGGTGCTCGGGGTGGCCGGGGACCCGGCCGCCGCGGGGCTGGGGGCCGGCACGGCGGCCGCCGACGTCCCCGCGACCGGGGAGACCACCACGGTGGAGGTGGGCGTGTCCGGGATGCGGTTCACCCCGGCGGTCATCGAGGTGCCCGCCGGGAACGAGCTCGTCATCGAGCTGACCAACACCGGCAGCGACGTCCACGACCTGGTGCTGGAGACCGGGGCGACCAGCGGCCGGCTCAGCGTGGGGGAGTCCGCCACGGTCGACGTCGGGGTGGTCGGCCGGGACCTGGACGGCTGGTGCTCGGTGGCCGGGCACCGGCAGATGGGGATGACGCTCCAGGTGGTCGCGGTGGGTGCGGCCGGCGGGGCGGCCGACGGCGCGGGTGCGGCTGACGGTGCGGGTGGCGCAGGCGACGCGGGTGCGGCCGCCGATTACGGCGCGGGTGCGGCCGCCGGCGGTGCGGCCGACGGCGGGGCCCATGCCGGGCACGACTCCGGGGGCGGCGACGACGGTGACGGCTCCACGGGTGGCGACGGCACCCGGGCCGACGGCGCGGCCCGGCTGGTGGACCTGCAGGCCGAGCCGGGCGAGGGCTTCGTCGCCCACGACCCGGTCCTGCCGCCCGCCCCGGCCGCCGAGGTGCACGAGGTGACCCTGACGGTCGGCGAGGTGGCCGCGGAGGTGGCGCCCGGCGTCGTCCAGGAGCGGTGGGCCTACGACGGCGCCGCACCCGGCCCGACCCTGCGCGGGAAGGTGGGCGACGTCTTCGAGGTCACCCTGGTCAACGACGGCAGCATCGGGCACTCCATCGACTTCCACGCCGGCGCGCTGGCCCCGGACGGCCCGATGCGCACCATCGCGCCCGGGGAGACCCTGACCTACCGCTTCACCGCCGCCCGCAGCGGGATCTGGCTCTACCACTGCTCGACGATGCCGATGTCGATGCACCTGGCCAACGGCATGTTCGGCGCGGTGATCATCGACCCGCCGACCCTGGAGCCGGTGGACCGCGAGTACGTGCTCGTCCAGTCCGAGGTCTACCTCGGCGACGTCGGCGGCCCCGCCGACGCGGCCAAGATCGCCGCGGAGGACCCGGACCTGGTGGTCTTCAACGGCTACGCCAACCAGTACGACCACCAGCGGCTGGCGGCGCGGGCGGGGGAGACCGTCCGGGTCTGGGTGCTGGCCGCCGGGCCGAGCCGGGGCAGCTCCTTCCACGTGGTGGGCGGGCAGTTCGAGACGGTCTACACCGAGGGCAGGTACCTCCTCGGTGGGCCGGACGGCGCCGGCGGGGACCCCACGGGCGGCGCGCAGGTGCTGCCGCTGACGGCGGCGCAGGGCGGGTTCGTCGAGCTGACCTTCCCCGAGGCCGGCAGCTACCCCTTCGTCAGCCACTCCTTCGTCGACGCCGAGCGCGGCGCGCACGGGTTCTTCGCGGTGACCGAGTAAAGAGCCGACGCTGCGCCCCGGGTTCAAGGTGACCAGCCGAGGCGTGGTGCACGGCTCGCCCGCATGCTGCCGGTCAGACCGGGCGGCCGGCGCCGGGAGGGCGGATCATCGCCCATGTCGTCGGCCCGGCCGGCAGCGGCACCTGCGCCGTCACCTCGAAACCGAGCCGGGCGTAGAACCGCACGTTGTCCGGCAGGGAGGTCTCCAGGTACGCGACGACCCCTTCCGCCGCCGCGGCCTGGAGCCCTGGCGCGAGGACTGCCCGGCCGAGCCCGCGGCCCTGGGCCGCGGGGCGGACGCCGACCGTCCCGAGGAACCAGGTCGGCTCCGCCGGCCGGTGCGGCGCCAGGGCGTCCTCGGCGGCTGCCGCCTGCGCGGCGCGGTCCCCGGCGAGCCGCGCCAGCTCGGGGCCGAGGGCGGTGGCGGCCTCGGTCATCGGGCCGGTGGAGCGGGGGGTCGTCCAGACCGCCACGGCGCTGACGTCCTCGCTCACCCAGACGCGCCCGTGCGGCAGGCCGACCCGCTCGAGGAGCAGCCGCTGGCTCTGCGCCAGCCGGTCCGGGTAACCGTCGGCCTGGATGGTGTAGCGGGTGAAGGGGTACTCGGCGAAGGCGAGCCGGAGGGTCGTGACGGCGCGGTCGACGTCGTCCGGGCGGGCGGCGCGTACGGGCGGCCGGGCCCCGGCGGTCGGCGGCCGCAGGTTGTCGCTCATCGCCCTCGAGGCTATCGGCCGTCCCCATCGCCGGCGGCCGCCCTCGCCAGCCGCTCTGCCTCGCCGCCGGCCGCCCTCGACAACCGCTCTGCCTCGCCGCCGGCCGCCCCGTTCGCCCTCGCCAGCCGCGCGTCGCCGTCGCCGGCTCCGTCAGCGCCCCCGGGCGCGGCCGCGTCGGACCTGCAGGACGAGCGCGTCGACGCTCGGGGCCGGGCTGAAGGCGTGGCGGGGCACCGGCCTGCCGGCGTCGACGGTGAAGCGCGGGTGCCGCCGGCGGGCGGCGGCGATGTTGCGGGCGGTATCGCGGCGGAGCACCAGGTCGGCGCTGAGGAGCAGGTCGGCCCCCAGGAGCTGCGTCACCAGCGGCCGGGCCAGGTGGAACGGCGGGTTCGCCACGACCCGGAAGGGGCGAGCCGGCAGGCGCAGGTCGCGCAGGTCCGCCTCGACGACGACGAGGTCCCGGCCGGCGAACCGGTGCCGCAGCGCCGCGGCCCGGCCGCGGTGCTGCTCCACGGCCAGCACGCGTGCCCCGCGCGCGAGCAGCGGTGCGGTGAGCGCGCCGTCCCCGGCGCCGAGGTCGAGGACGGTGTCGCCCCGGGCCACGCCGGCGTCCTCGACGACGGCGCGGGCCCAGTCAGGCCTGAGCCGGAAGTAGCTCCACCGAGAGCGCGGGGGCGCGCCGGACACGACGCACCTGGACCAGGAACATAGCCATGGCCTGGACCGTAGGCGCCGCCGCGGTAGTAGGCCAGGCATTTTCGGCCGGGGCCCTACCGCACGACGGCATCCTCGATGCTGTGCCGGTCGAGGAACTCGTAGACCTCGGTGTCGTCCACCCCCGGGAACGTGCCGGGCGGGAGGGCGGCGAGCAGGTGGGAGTGCGCCCGGGCGCTGGGCCAGGCGTACGCCGCCCAGCGCGCCGCCAGGTCCGCCGCCGGGCGCCGGCAGCAGGCGGGGTCCGGGCAGCTGGACCGGGCCCGCACGTCCGTCTCCCGGCCCTGGAACCACTTGGCCTGGGCGAACGGCACGCCGACGTCGATGGCGAAGTCGCCGTCGGCGGTGCGCTCCACGTGCGTGGTGCACCAGTACGTCCCGCGGCCCATGTCCGTGTACTGGTAGTGGGTGGCGTACCGGTCCGGGTTGTGGAAGACCGCCCGGGAGGCCCAGTACCGGCACACCGTCTGCCCCTCGATGGCGCCGGTGACGTCGGTGGGGAAGGTGACGTCGTCGTTCTCGTAGGCCTTGTAGATCACCCCGTCCTCGCCGACCCGGAGGAAGTGCACCGGCAGGTCCAGGTGCTCGGTGGCCAGGTTGGTGAACCGGTGCGCGGCGGTCTCGTAGGAGACCGCGAAGACGTCGCGCAGGTCGTCGATGGCCAGGGCCTTGTTCGCCTTGGCCTCGCGCAGGAACGCCACCGCCGGCTCCTCGGGCACGAGCAGGGCGGCGGCGAAGTAGTTGGCCTCGACCCGCTGGCGCAGGAAGTCGGCGTACCCGGTGGGGTCGGCGTGCTCGAGGGCGAAGTGCCCGAGGGTCTGCAGCACGATGGTGCTCGGGTCGTGCCCGCCGCGGCTGCTCACCGGCAGGTAGATCCGGCGGTGGCGCAGGTCGGCGATGGAGCGGGTCGAGCGGGGCAGGTCCGCGGCGCGGTGCAGGGTGAAGCCCAGGTGGGTGGTGACCGCCCGGACGCCGCGCTCGGTGAGCGGGCCGCCGTCGTGCCCGACGGCGCGGGAGATCGCCGAGGCGAGGGTCTCGATGGTGCCGAAGTAGTTGTGCCGCTCCCGCATCTTCTGCCGCAGCGCGGCGTTGGCCCGGCGGGCGGCCTCGGGGGTGGCGGCCTGGACGGCGACCCGCCGGGCCAGCTCCTCGTGCAGCCCGACCAGGGCCTCCAGCACCTCGTCGGGCAGGCGGGCGCCCGGCCGGACCTCCGGCAGCCCGAGCGCCCGGTACGGCGCGCGGGCCTGCGCCTCGGCCAGCGCCAGCTCCAGCGCGGCGCGGCGGCTGGGCGGCTCCGGCCGCATCAGGTCCGCCACCGAGGACCCCAGCTCGGCGGCGATCGCGGCGAGCAGCGCCAGCCGCGGCTCGCGCCGGCCGTTCTCGATCTGGGACAGGAGCGACGGCGCCCGGTCCACCCGCGCGGCCAGCTCGGCCAGGGTCAGGCCCCGGGCCTGCCGCGCGTGCCGGACCCGGCGACCCAGGGTGGCCAGGTCGACGGCGGGCTCGGTCGTCGTCGTCACCATCTTTCCTCCTGGTGAAGATCAGCAGAACTTCACCCAGGGTAGCCCTCCCTGTGGTGCAGGTCACGGACGGAAGGTGCTGTCACGACGACGCACCCGCGAGGATGCCCCCGCACCGAAGGAGCAGCGAGCATGACCACCACGCCGACCCGCCCCGCCACCCCCGCCGGCACCGGCACGACCACCCGGACGGACGCCCGGCCGCCCGCCGAGCGGATCCGGGAGGAGGCCGAGGCGCTGGCCCGGACCTGGGAGACCGACCCGCGGTGGGCCGGCATCACCCGCACCTACTCCGCGGAGGAGGTGGTCCGGCTGCGCGGCAGCGTCCGGGAGGAGCACACCCTGGCCCGGCGCGGCGCCGAGCGGCTGTGGGACCTCCTCACCTCCACCGACTACGTCGCCGCACTCGGCGCGATGACCGGCAACCAGGCGGTGCAGATGGTCCGCGCCGGCCTGCAGGCCATCTACCTCTCCGGCTGGCAGGTCGCCGGGGACGCCAACACCGCCGGCGAGACCTACCCCGACCAGTCCCTCTACCCGGTGGACTCGGTGCCCACCGTGGTGCGCCGGATCAACAACGCGCTGCGCCGCGCCGACCAGATCACCTTCGCCGAGGGCAGCGACCCCGGCTTCGACTGGTTCGCGCCCATCGTCGCCGACGCCGAGGCCGGCTTCGGCGGCCCGCTCAACGCCTACGAGCTCGCCCGGGCAATGATCAACGCCGGCGCCGCCGGCATCCACTACGAGGACCAGCTGGCCGCGGAGAAGAAGTGCGGCCACCTCGGCGGCAAGGTCCTGGTGCCGACCCGCCAGCACGTGCGGACCCTCAGCGCCGCCCGGCTCGCGGCCGACGTCGCCGACGTCCCGACGGTCATCGTGGCGCGCACCGACGCCCTCGGCGCCAACCTCATCACCTCCGACGTCGACCCCACCGACCGGCCCTTCCTCACCGGCGAGCGCACCGCCGAGGGCTTCTACCGCACCACCCCCGGGCCCGAGCCGGTCATCGCCCGGGTGCTCGAGTACGCCAGGTACGCCGACCTGCTCTGGGTGGAGACCGCCACCCCCGACCTCGACCTGGCCCGGCGGGTGGCCGAGGCGGTCCACGAGCGCTTCCCGGGGAAGATGCTCGCCTACAACTGCTCGCCGTCGTTCAACTGGCGCGCGCACCTGGACGAGGACCAGATCGCCGCGTTCCAGCGCGAGCTCGGCGCGCTGGGCTACAAGTTCCAGTTCATCACCCTGGCCGGCTTCCACCAGCTCAGCTACGGCATGTTCGATCTCGCCCGCGGCTACGCCGCCCGGGGGATGAGCGCCTACGTCGAGCTCCAGCAGAAGGAGCTGGCCGCCGAGGCCGACGGCTACACCGCCACCCGGCACCAGCGCGAGGTCGGGGCCGGCTACTTCGACCTCCTCGCCACCACCATCAACCCCGACTCGGCGACCCTCGCGCTGCGCGGGTCCACCGAGGAGCAGCAGTTCTGAGCGGAAGGGACCGTGCCATGACCACCACCACCCCCACCGGGCCGCGGCTGGCCGTCGCCCCGCCGCGGCGGGACGCGGCCGGACCGCTGCGGGTGCTCGCCCCCGGCGCGCCGGCGACGGCGCCCGGTGCGCCCGACGACCCCGGGTCGGCGGCCCCTCCGGTCGAGGTCCGCGCCGCGGTGCCCGGCGCGGCGCAGGTGCTCACCGGCCCCGCGCTGGACTTCCTCGCCGACCTGCACACCCGGTTCGCCGGGCGCCGGGCCGAGCTCCTCGCCGCCCGGCACGAGCGGCGCCAGCGCCTGGTCACCGGCGCCCTGCCGGACTTCCTGCCGGAGACCGCGCCCATCCGCGCCGACCGCAGCTGGCAGGTGGCGCCGCCGCCGCCGGGCCTGGTGGACCGCCGGGTGGAGATCACCGCGCCGCCCGACCGGCGCTCCGCGGCCGCGGCCCTTCGCTCCGGCGCGCAGGTCTGGGTGGCCGACCTGGCGGACGGCACCGCCCCGCACCTGGCCGCCGTCGTCGCGGGCCAGACCGTCCTGCACGACGTCGTCCGCGGCCAGGCCGTCATGCACGACGCCGTCCGGGGCCTTGCCGCCGACGCGCCGGCGGGGACGCCGACCGGCGACGCGCCCGCGGGGGCGCCGACCGGCGGCCCGCCGGCTGCGCCCGCCGCGCCCACCGTCGTCCTCCGCCCGCGCGGCTGGCACCTGGTGGAGAAGCACCTGCGGGTCGACGGCGAGCCCATGGTGGGCGCCCTGGTGGACGCGGGCCTGTACCTCTTCCACAACGCCGCCGAGCTCCTCGCCCGCGGCACCGGCCCCTATCTCTCCCTGCCGGCCCTGGAGAACCACCTCGAGGCCCGGCTCTGGCGGGACGTCTTCGTCGCCGCCGAGGACGCGCTGGGCCTGCCGCGCGGGAGCGTGCGGGCCACCGCCACGATCGAGACGGTCATGGCGGCGTTCGAGATGGAGGAGATCCTCTACGAGCTGCGCGAGCACTCCGCCGGGCTCTCCCTGGGCCGGCCGGAGGCCTACCTGTTCTCCGTGATCAAGAAGTTCCGCGACGGCGGCCCCGCCTGGGTCCTGCCGGACTGGACCGAAACGACGGTGGCGCCGTTCCTCCGGGCCCGCACCGAGCTGCTCGTGCGCACCTGCCACAAGCGCGGCGCGCACGCCATCGGCGCCACGACCGCCGTCGTCCCCACCGAGGGCCCCGCCGGCGCGGAGGTGATTACCGAGGTCCGCGCGCAGAAGCAGCGGGAGGCCGACGCCGGCCTGGACGGCTCCGGCGTCGCCGACCCGGGGCTGGTCGGCGTCGTCGCGGACGTCTTCACCGGGGTCCTCGGCACCCGCCCGCACCAGCTCTGGCGGACCCGCGAGGAGGTGCACGTCACCGCCCGGGACCTGCTCGCCGTCGGCACGGCGCCCGGCCGGATCACGCGGGACGGGCTGCGGACCAACGTCGCCGTGGCGCTGCGCTACCTCCAGGCCTGGCTCGGCGGCCGCGGCACGGTCCCCCTCGCGGGACTGGCGGCGGACACGGCGACGGCGGAGGTGTGCCGGGCGCAGGTGTGGCAGTGGGTGCGGACCGGCGCCCGGACGGCCGACGGCGCGGTGGTCACCGCGGACCTGGTGGCGCAGGTGCTCGCCGAGGAGGTCGCGGCGGCCACCCGGGACGCCGACGGCGAGGCCGACCGCCAGCATGTCGCGGCCGCCGCCGACCTCGTCGCCGAGGTGGCGCTGGGGGAGGAGTTCCCGACCTTCCTCACCCTCCCGGCCTACGCCCGGTGGGTCTGACGGCGGGTCGCGGCCCGGGACCGGGGCAGCCGCTGGGCGAGGCGGACCGGCCCGCCCTGATGGCGCCCCGGTCCCACCCCGCCTACGGTCGGAGCAGGCCACGGCCCGTCCCCGACCGAAGGAGCAGGCAGATGATTCCCACCCTCCGGACCCCGGACAGCTCCCTGGACCTGGTCCGCAACGGCTACCGCTTCGTCTCCCGGCACGCCGACCGGCTCGGGGTCGACTCCTTCCGCACCCGCCTGCTGCTGCGGCCGGTCCTGTGCATCCGGGGCGGCGCGGCCGCCCGGTTCTTCTACGAGGGCGGGCGGTTCGACCGCACCGGCTCGATGCCGGTCTCGGTGGTCCACCTCCTGCAGGACCTGGGCAGCGTGCAGACGCTCGAGGGTGAGGCCCACCGGCACCGCAAGCAGGGCTTCGTCGACGTCCTCATCGGCGAGGCCGCGCTCCAGGGGTTCGCCGAGCAGGCCCGGGAGGAGATCGAGCGGGCGGTCGACGGCTGGCGCGGCCGCGGGCCGGTCACCATGCACGAGGAGCTGCCCCCGGTGCTGACCCGGCTGGCGATGCGGTGGGCCGGCGTCCCCGCGGCGTTCGCCGACCTGGACGTCCGCGGCCCGGAGCTGTGGGACATGGTCGAGCAGGCCGGCACGTTCGGCCCGCTCAACTGGATCGCCCGCGCCCGCCGGCTGCGGACGGAGCGGTGGGCCCGCGAGCTCATCGCGGGGGTGCGGGCGGGCACCGTCCCCGTCGCCGACGACGTCCCGCTGCGGCGGGTCGCCGACTGGACGACGCCGCAGGGCACGCCGCTGCCGCTCGACATCGCCGCGGTGGAGCTGCTCAACCTCCTGCGCCCGATCGTCGCCGTCGCGCTCTTCATCGAGTTCGCCCTGCTGGCGATGGTCCGCGAGCCCGTCGACCGCCAAGCCCTGGCCGCCGACCCCAGCGCGACCCAGGACTTCGTCACCGAGGTGCGGCGGTACGCCCCGTTCTTCCCCGTCATCGCCGGCCGGACGCAGCACGAGCTCAGCTGGGAGGGGGAGGTGCTGCCCGAGCGCAGCTGGGTCCTGCTGGACCTCTACGGCACCAACCACGACCCGCGGCTGTGGCCCGAGCCGGACCGGTTCGACCCGGGCCGCTACGCCCGCGGCGACGGCGACGCGCGCACCATCGTCGCTCAGGGCTTCGGCGACTACGTCACCGACCACCGCTGCCCGGGGGAGCCGGCCACTGTCCGGATCATGGCCGAGGCCACCCGGGTGCTCGCCGCGGCCGCGTGGGAGCCCGTCCCCGGGCAGGACCTGCGGGTCCGGTTCGCCAGCCTGCCGGCGCACGTCCGCAGCGGCCTGGTCCTGCGCTTCACCTGACCGCCTGACGCTTCACTGGCGCGCCGCTACTGGTGGATGATTGCGCTCGTCGCACTTACCGGCATCGTGAGGCCGTTAGCGGAGGTGACTGTCGTGGAGCAGATCCTGATCCGCGGCCTGCCCGCGGGTACCAAGGAAGCGCTGCGCGCGCGGGCCGAGCGTCATCACCGTTCCGTCGAGTCAGAGGCGCACGAGATCCTCGTCGACGCTCTCGAGCACGACGAACCCGTCACGATCGTCGACCTGCTGAGCGGGGACGGGGGTAGCGACGTCGGGTTCGAGCCCCGGCGGCTCGGACTGACCGCGCGGACCGCAGAGCTGTGAGTTGGGCCCTGGACACCGAGGTGGCACCGGCCGCGCGACGGCGCGTCTGGGCGCAGTGGTGCCAGACTGGAACCATGAAGCGGATAGACCTCCGAGACGTCCCTGACGACGTCTACGCCGCCCTTGTCGCGGCGGCCGAGGACAGCCGGCAGTCGCTCAACGCGTTCGTCGTCGACCGACTCTCCGAGGTTGCCCAGGCAGTTCGCGTCGCCGATTACGTGGCTTCCTACCCGACTCCAGAGGGGACCGGCGTGACCATAGACGATGCCGTCTCTGCCGTCCGGGAGGTGCGCGAGGCCTCGTGAGCCTCGTCGTCGTCGACGCCTCCGTCCTTGTCGCGTTCCATGTCGCCGACGAGCCACGCCGCGCTCTCGTCGCGGAGCGCCTGAGCGCGGGCGACGCGCTCTTCTCGCCCGCGCACCTAGACGCGGAAGATCGTGTCGGCGCTGCGCGGCTTAGCTCGGAACACCCCACGGCTCGACAGTCTCGGTTCGGGGGGAACCAACCCGACGAGAAGGACCCGGTGGAGAGACCGGGCAGACCGGCAGGTCCCGCACACCCTTCACCCGAATGCCGCGCTTCCTTGCCCTCGAAAACCGCCAAGAGCCCGCCAGGGAACCGCGTCGACGGTTCCAGGCTGCGCATGGTGTCGTGCGTCGCTTCGGCCTGCTTCGTCCTGGTCGTACGGGTCGAATTTGTGGCGCCCCTGGAGTGCAAGTCCCAGATCCGTATCCTCCGTGAGGGCCGGGATCCGCGGGTCGTCGGGCAGCTCGATCGACGCGCTCAGACGGACGTCACGGGATGAGGCGCCCACTTCGATCACGAAGGTGCCGCCATCGCGGCGCCAGAGGGCGTCGACGACGTCGTACCAGGCGAAGTCCCGGTTGTTTAGATCCAGGACCACCCGACTGGACTCTCCCGGCTCGAGGTACACCTTCGCGAAGCCTCGCAACTCGCGAACCGGTCGCCGCACGGTCGCCTCGGTGTCGCCGACGTAGAGCTGGGCCACCTCCGCCCCGGCGCGGCGCCCGGTGTTCGTCACGGTGAAGGCCACTGTCACCGCACCGGTTGTGGTGTCGATGACCTCGACCGCCAGGTCGCTGTACTCGAAGGTTGTGTAGGAGAAGCCGTGCCCGAACGGGTAGCTCACGGTCAGGTCCAGCGCGTCGTACCAGCGGTACCCGATGAAGACGCCCTCCCCGTAGCGGACCTCACCCCGTTCACCGGGGAACGTCGCGAACCCGGGGCTGTCCTCCAGACGCACCGGCATGGTCTCAGAGAGTCGTCCGGAAGGGTTGACCGCGCCGAAGAGGACGTCGACAACGCCGGGTCCGCCCGCCTGCCCGGAGAACCAGCCGTGGACGAGTCCGTTGACCGACTCGTGCCAGGGCTCCACGCGGAGAACGGAACCGTTGACCAAGACCACGACCGTCGGCGTGCCCGTGAGGGTAACGGCGTCGAGGACGCGCAGCTGGTTGTCAGGGACGTCGATCGTTGCCCGGTCGTAGCCCTCGGACTCGGTGCCGTCGGTCTGGCCGAGGAAGACGACGGCGACGTCCGCCTCCGCCGCCGCGGCCGCGGCCTCGGACTCGAGCGCTTCGTCGCGCGCCGAGTCGGTTAAGGAGAAGCCAGGTGCATAAGCCACAGATCCGGCGACCGCCTGGAACGCCTCGAGCGCCGTCTCGACACGGGTGGGGTTGACGAGCGCCGACCCGCCACCTTGCATCCGGGGCTCGGCGGCGTAGCGCCCGACCACTGCGACGGTCCCGGAGCCCGGTGACAGCGGCAACACACCGTCGTTGCGCAGGACGACCGTGCCGGCGGCCGCTGCTTCGCGGGCGAGCGCGTGGTGCGCGTCGATCTCCTCCCGGCTGAGCGGGATGCCGCGCTCGGTCGACGCGGCCCGGGCGAGCAGCTCCAGGACACGCCGGACCGACCTGTCCAGGACGGACTGCTCCAGCCGACCCGAGCGCACGGCGTGGGCCAAGGCGCTCACCTCCCGACCCGGCGTGAAGTCCATCTCGAGGTCCGTGCCGGCCGCGACCGCAGCCACTCGGTCGTGCACCGCGCCCCAGTCGGAGATCACTGTGCCGGCATAGCCGTACTCCTCGCGCAGCACAGTGGTGAGCAACCACGCGTCCTGGGCCGCGAAGACGCCGTTGACCCGGTTGTAGGAGTTCATGATCGTCCAAGGTTCGGCGTCGCGGACGACCCGCTCGGTCACCGCCCCGTAGATCTCGCGGAAGGTGCGCTCGTCCACCTCGACGGACACCCAGTGGCGGAAGGTCTCCTGGTTGTTCAGCGCGAACGGCTTGAGTGACGCGCCGACGCCCTGGCTCTGCACGCCGCGGATGTATGCCACGGCGAGCTCGCCGGTGAGCCGGGGATCCTCGGAGAAATTCTCGAAGTTGCGGCCGTTGAGCGGCGTGCGCTTCATCGTCAGGCCGGGCCCGAGGAGCACCGCGACGTCTTGGGCGGAGGCCTCACGCCCGAGCGCGGCACCAACCCGGTGCACGAGGTCACGGTCCCAGGTCGCTCCCAGGCACGACTGGGTCGGGAAGCACGTGGCCGGCAGGGAGACCAGCGGCGCCGTCTCTCGGCGAATGCCGTGGGGACCGTCCGCGAACCAGATCGATGTGATGCCGAGCCGTTCGACCGGCGTGCTCTCCCACGGCGCGGAGCCAGAGAGCAAGGCAGCCTTCTCCTCAATGGTGAGTTCGTCGATCAGGCGGTCGACGTCGGACGGGCTCATCTGCGGACCTTTCCGGTGTGGGATGATTGGCTGTGTCGGGGTTGTCGTCCGGGCCCGCGTGGACGAGGACCTTTACCACGCCGGCGAGCGGGTCTTCCAGCAGCTCGAAGGCATGGTTCGTGCGGGCCAACGGCACGGTGTGGGTGATCAGCGGCTCGGCATCGACCTGCCGGTCCGCCAGCAGGCCAACAGCGGGGACGACGTCGTCGTCCCACATATGCGCCGCGCTGCCCCGGACGGTCTTCTCACGAAGGACGACGTCGAGGACGTCGATCGGGTCGGCCGCCGGTGTGACACCAAGGGCGACCGTGACCCCTCCCGGCGCCAGCAGGGCCACGGCTTCGGCGGCGGATCCGGCTTGCCCGGCGCACTCCAGGACGACATCCGGGGCGCCGCCCAGGGCGCTCTCGGCCAGGCTCGCGCGCTCGTCGACACCGTCGGCCCAGACGGCTAGCGCTCCCCACGCCTCGGCGAGCCGACGGCGGTGCTCGCTCGGCTCGATGACCGTGACGGCGCCGGCCCCTGTCGCGAGAGCCACCTGGGCGCAGAGCAGCCCGACGGTCCCGCCGCCGAGGACGGCGATCCGATCTCGATCTCCGAGACCTGAGGCGCGCACCGCGCGTACCGCGACCGCTAGCGGCTCGGCCAGCGCCGCGTGCCGGAGGTCCATCCCGTCCGGGACGGGCACGAGCCGGTCCGCGCGAGCCAGGACGAACTCGGCCAGGCCGCCGTCGACGTGCTGGCCGGTGACGACGAGGTTCGGGCACAGTCCTTCCTGGTGGCGGTTGCACCACTGGCAGCGCCCACAGCCGGTCACGACGTCGACGACGACTCGTGTGCCTGTCGGTGGACCGCTCCCGTCGGCGGCAGCGCGGTCGACGACACCGGCGATCTCGTGTCCCAGCACGCGCGGTGCTCGCGCGACGACAGGACCTTCCAGGTACTCCTCGAGGTCGCTGCCGCACAGCCCGACCCAGTGAACCCGGACGAGCGCCTGACCGGGGGACGGTTCCGGTACCGGCAGCACCGTGAGGCGGACGTCCCGCGTGCCGTGCCACACGGCGGCATTCATGACGGAGCTCACCAGTCCCACACCGTCCCGTCGACGGTTCGGGCCACGGGCAGGTAGGCCGGCTCGTAAGGGAACCGTTCGGCGGCGACGAGGTCGACCTCGACACCGAGGCCAGGCTCGTCGCCCGGGTGCAGGTAGCCGTCGGCGTAGGTGTAGGCGGTCCGAAAGACCTCATGCGCCTCACCCGGGTGCCCCATGTACTCCTGGATGGCGACGTTGTGCGTCGAGAGGGCGAGGTGCAGCGATGCCGCAAGGTTGATGGGGGAGAGGTCGGACGGCCCGTGCGGGGCGGCACGGACACCGTGGAGAGCTGCGAGGTCGGCGATCCTGCGCACATGGGACAGGCCGCCGGCGTGGGTGACCGCGGCGCGGATGTAGTCGATGCTGCCGCGAACCAGCAACTCCTGGCAGTCCCAGATAGTCGTGAACGTCTCGCCGATCGCCAACGGCGTCGTGCTGTGCTGTCGCACGAGGTCGAGTGCGTGGTGGTTCTCGGCGGGGGTGACGTCCTCCAACCAGAAGAGCCGTATCGGCTCGACGTCCTTGGCCAGCCGCGCTGCCTCGACCGGGGTGAGCCGGTGGTGCACGTCGTGCAGCAGGTCGACATCGGGTCCGACGTGATCGCGGATGGCGGCGAGCGCTCCAGGAGCGTGCCGCAGGTACGGCGCACCGGCCCACCTCTCCACGAGAGGGCCCCGCCCGCGCCCGGCCGGCTCGTAGGCGGCCGCACCGAGGTGGACGCCGTACACCGCGTCCAGACCGGGCACACCGAACTGCACCCGCACGGCACGGAATCCTTCCGCGAGCCGGCGGTCGACCGAGGCGACGAGCTCGCCGTGATCCCACCCGAAGGCGTGTGCGTAGGCGTACACGCCTTCGCGAACCGCGCCCCCGAGGAGCTGGTAGACCGGGAGCCCGGCGGCCTTGCCCTTGAGGTCCCACAAAGCCGTGTCGACGGCGCCTATCGCCGCCATGGTCACCGGACCACGTCTCCAGTACGCGCCTCGGTACAGGTACTGCCAGGTGTCCTCGACCCGATGGGCGTCTCGACCTACCAGGAGGGGAACGACGTGGTCGCGCAGGTAGCTCGCCACGGCGAGCTCTCGTCCGTTGAGCGTCGCGTCGCCCCAGCCGACGAGGCCGTCCTCGGTCGTGACTCGCAGCAGCACGTAATTTCGACCAGGGCTCGTCACGACGACGTCTGCGGAACTGATCATCGAGCCCATGGCTCCTCCGGGGTGGTTCAGGCTGGGTCAGTTCAGGACGAAGGCGGTCGGCCGCGGGGTGAACGCGTGGTCCAGGACGAGCGAGGCGGCACCGATCGCGCCGACGTCCTCGCCGAGTGCCGTACCGGCGACGGTCAGTGCGCCCAGGTCGCCGCGCACCAGGCCTTCCCGCACCAGGTTGGACACCTCATCGAGCCAGTACGGTGCCAACAGTGTCCAGGTGGGGCCGCCGAGGACCAGGATCTCCGTGTCCACCAGGTTGACCAACGTCTTGGCTGTCCGTGCGAGAAAGCCCGCCGACGTTCGGAGCACCTCAAGCGCGGTCGGGTTACCGCCCGCGGCCAGCGCGCTCAGGCGGTTCAGCGCCGCGTCGGCGAGCGCAGGGTCTTCGCTCCCGGAAGTCTCTGGGAGAACCCCCGCGGCCACGGCCTGCGAGACGATCCCGGCCGGGCTCAGCGTCACGCCGACACAACCGCGAGCACCGCAGCTGCACGGCGGTCCGTCGGGCGCGACCATGAGGTGGCCGATGTCACCGGCGTTGCCGGAGACGCCTCGGACCACGTAGTCGTCGACCACGACGCCCGTACCGATGCCCGTGCCGAGGTAGAGGAAGACCGACGTGCGGTAGCCGAGCGATGCTCCGGCCCACCGCTCGCCGACGGCGGCGGCGACGACGTCCTTGTCGAGGAGTACCGGTAGTCCGGTGAGTCGGGTGAGCTGATCGCGCAAGGGCACGTTGCGCCAGCCGGGCAGGTGGGGCGGGTCCAGGACGATGCCCCGCTCGACGTCGATCGGCCCCGGCGAGGCGAACCCGATGCCGGTCAACCGGGTGCGCTCGATGCCTGCATCGTCGACGAGCGAGCGGACCGCCTCGTGGACCTGGGCCAGGACGTCGTCGGGCGCCGCCGCCGTCGGGGTCGCTCGACTCATGTGCCGGATGACATGACCGTGCAGGTTCAACAGGACGAAGGTCATCACGCGAGGATCGAGGTGCACACCGACCGCATAGGCACCGGTCGGGTCGAGGCGCAGGAGGGTGCGGGGTTTACCCATGCCCCCGTCGCGGAGTCGCTCACCCTCCACGATCATCCTGGCGTCGATCATCCGACGCACGATGTTCGAGATCGTCTGAGGCGACAGGCCCGTCGCCTCGACCAACTCCACGCGACTGACGCCGTTCGGGGACCGTCGGATCGTGTCGATCAGCACGGCTTCGTTGAAGTCGCCGATCCGAGCGAGGTTGGTACCCCGCCAGACAGGCCGTGTCCGCCCTTGCACTCCGCCTCCTGTCGTCGCGGGGAGTTGGCACCCCCGGCCGTTCAGCCACTGGCGTCCGTTTTGACCGGAGGTCCTGATCGGCATCCGCGGACGCTTGACATCGTACATCAACATGATTTACTGTCTCAAGCGGCAGGAGGACGAGGTCGTGCGCCTGATTCGCCCGAGCGACGTCGTCACCGACGAAGCGCCCCGCGGGGCGAGAACGGCGATGGCGCATGCGTGACGAAGAGCGGACTCTCGATGGCCGGCTCGGTCGGTTCCTCCTTGAGTCGGTGATGCCGTCCATCTACCCGCAACGGATCCCGTTGCACGTCGAGGCGTGGCAGGCGCCGGACGAGCCAGTGCCCTTCGCGACGGCGGTCGCGCAGCGGTTCGAGCCGTTCGAGATCGGTTCCACATGGGGCAAGGCGTGGAGCACCACCTGGTTCCGTGTGACCGGCCGCGTGCCGCAGGAGTGGCTGGACACGGGCGCGAGCCTCGAGGTCGTCGTGGACCTCGGTTTCCGGCCCCAGATGGAAGGTGGGCAGGCCGAAGGCCTCGCCTACCGCCCGGACGGCTCGATCATCAAGGCGATCGAGCCGTTCAGCCGTTATCTGCCGGTCGAGGCGGGCCCGGACGGAGCCTTGGAGTTCTACATCGAGGCTGCCGCCAATCCGGAGATCGCCATCGGCGACCTGACGGCCGGTGCGATGTGGACGCCTTCCACGTACAGCACCAAGGACACGGTTCCCGACGAGCCGATCTACCAGTTGCGCCAACTCGACCTCGCCGTCCTCGACACGGTCGTGTGGGAGCTCAACCAGGACATCGAGGTGCTCGCGTCTCTGGCCAAGGAGCTTCCGCAGGACTCGCCGCGGCGCGGTGAGATCGCCAGCGCGCTTAACCGGGCGATCGACGTCGTCGACCCCGACGACGTCGGCGGTACCGCCGCGTCGGGCAGGGATGTGCTCTCCGACGTCCTGGCCCGACCGGCGCACGCCAGCGCGCACCGCATCGTCGCAACCGGACACGCACACATCGACTCCGCCTGGCTGTGGCCGGTGCGGGAGACGGTACGCAAGTGCGCCCGCACCTTCACGAACGTCCTCAACCTCATGGAGGAGCACGACGAGCTCGTGTTCGCGTGCTCGTCGGCTCAGCAGTACGCCTGGATGAAGGAGTACTACCCTCAGGTCTGGGAGCGCATCAAGGGCGCCGTTGCCGCAGGCCGGTTCGTCCCTGTCGGGGGGATGTGGGTCGAGTCCGACACCAACATGCCGGGGTCGGAGGCGATGGCGAGGCAGTTCGTCCTCGGCAAGCGCTTTTTTGCCGAGGAGCTGGGTGTCGAGCCCCTGGAGGTCTGGCTCCCGGACTCCTTCGGCTACAGCGCTGCGCTGCCTCAGCTGGCCCGTGCCGCCGGTGCGCGCTCGTTCCTCACGCAGAAACTGTCGTGGAACGAGACGAACGTCCTGCCCCACCACACCTTCCTGTGGGAGGGCATCGACGGCACCCGCATCTTCACGCACTTCCCCCCGGTCGACACGTACAACTCCAAGCTGTCCGGCGACGAGCTCGCCAAGGCCGAGCGGCAGTACAAGGAGCACGGCCACGGCTCGATCTCCCTCGTGCCCTTCGGCTATGGCGACGGGGGAGGGGGGCCGACCCGGGAGATGATCGCCAAGGCCGCTCGCACGGCCGACCTCGAAGGCTCGCCCCGGGTCCGGATCGGGACGCCGGCGGAGTTCTTCGTCGATGCCGAGGCCGAGTTGGCACGGCCCGCTGTGTGGCACGGCGAGCTCTATCTCGAGACGCATCGCGGGACCTACACCTCCCAGCTGCGCACCAAGCAGGGCAACCGCCGTAGTGAGCACCTGCTCCAGGCGGCCGAGCTATGGGCTGCGACCGCGAGCGTGCGGACGGGCGCTCCGTACCCCTCCGAGCGCCTGCGGGCGGTCTGGGAGACGGTGCTTCTCCAGCAGTTCCACGACATCCTCGCGGGTTCCTCGATCGGCTGGGTCCACCGTGAGGCCGAAGCCAACTACGCCCGTGTGGCCACGGAGTGCACCGAGATCATCGAGGCCGCGTTCGCTGCTCTGAGCGGGTCAGGCGAGAACGACCTGGCGGTGAACAGCGCACCGGTCACCATCGACGGACTGCCGCCGTTCTCGATAAGCACGGCCACGGCGGCGTCGGCGCCGCCGGTGACGGCGAGCCCCGGTGACGGGGATGTCGTCTTCGAGAACGGTCACCTGCGGATGCAGGTCGATGGGCGTGGACTGGTCACCTCGCTCGTCGACGTAGCCGCTGAACGGGAGCTCGTCCCGGCCGGCCGGTCGCTCGCCCTCCTACAGATCCACAACGACCGCCCCACGATGTACGAGGCGTGGGACATCGACGAGCACTATCGCCGGACGGTGCACGACCTCGTCTCGGCCGACCGCGTGGAGCTCATCGAGGGCCACGTGCCGATCGTGCGCGTCCACCGGACGTACCGGAGCTCACGGTTCGTGCAGGAGATCTCCCTTCGCGCCGACTCGCCCGTAGTCGACGTCCGCGTCGACGTCGACTGGCAGGAGACACGCAAGCTGGTCAAGCTCGCGTTCCCGCTGGACGTCCAGGCCGACGAGGCCTCCTCGGAGATCCAGTTCGGCCACGTGAAGCGGCCGACGCACGTGAACACCAGCTGGGACCAGGCTCGTTACGAGACCGTCGCCCACAGGTGGGTGCACATCGATGAGGGCGGGTACGGCGCTGCGGTGGTGAACGACTCGACCTACGGGCACGACATCCAGCGTCAGCACTTCGAGGACGCAGGAGTCTCTGGAACCACGGTACGGCTCTCACTGATCCGCGGCCCGAAGTTCCCCGACCCTGAGGCTGACCGCGGCAACCACACGATGCGGATCGCCCTGGTCGTTGGAGCCGGCCTCACGGACGCGCAGCGTGAGGCCTGGCGCCTGAACCAGCCTGTCCGCCTCCTGCGCGGCGCCCGCCCGGTGGAACCGCTGGTGCAGGTCCACAACGACCTCGAACCGGGTGTGATCGCACAGGCGATCAAGCTGGCTGAGGACGGGAGCGGTGACGTCGTCGTCCGGTTGTACGAGGCGTCAGGAAGACGGAGCCGGGCCGGGGTGCTGGCCGGGTTCGATCATGAGGAGGTCGTCACGACCGACCTTCTCGAGCGTACGACGGCGCCCCGGGGTGACGTCGAACGAACGACGACGGGGGTCCGGCTCGAGATGCGGCCCTTCGAGATCGTCACCCTCCGGTTCATCCGGGCGGCAGGAACGAAGGACAACGGGGCGAGGTGGTCCCGTGACGCGAAGGAGCGGTCATGAGGAAGATGAACGGACGAAAGGGCGCGGTGGTAGCGTCCACGGCAGCCCTGGCCCTGGTGCTGACGGCCTGCGGAGGCTCGTCGGGCGAGGGAGACGAGGAAGACGCCGGGGGCACCGTGCAGATCACCGTCTCCGGCCTGCCCGACAACACCAAGCCCGAAGAGCGCCAGGCGTTCCTCGACGACGTCGCCGCGTTCGAGGACGCCAACCCCGGCATCGACGTGGAACCGACGGAGCTGCTCTGGGACCAGCAGACCTTCTCAGCCCAGTTGGCGGGCGGGACGCTGCCGACCCTGATGGCAGTCCCCTTCACCGAGCTGCCCGGCCTGATCAACCGGCAGCAGGTCAAGGACGTCACCGAATGGGTGCAGGGCAATGACCTGTTCGGCGATGTCAGTGAGTCGGTTCTGCAGACCGCGACGGGCCCGGACGGCAACATCTACGGCATCCCGCTCTCGGCGTACAGCATCGGTCTGATCATCCATCGGGACATCTTCGAGGAAGCCGGTCTGGACCCCGATCAGCCTCTTGAAAGCTGGGACGACGTCGCCGAAGCAGCAAGGACCATTACTGGGGCGACGGGTAAGCAGGGATTCGCCTTGCCGGCGACCGAGACCTACGGTGGATGGCTCTTGTCTGCAGCCGTTAACGGCTTCGGTGGCGACATCCAGCGCATCGACGGGGACGAGGTCCACGCGAACCTGGACTCCGAGGCCGTCCAGCAGGCCATGGAATGGGTGCACGAGATGCGCTGGGAGCACCAGGTCATGGGCACCAACGCGCTACCCTCGCAGAACGACATCAATAACGCGTTCGCCGCCGGTGACGTCGCAATGTTGATCAACGGTGGTGACGCCTACCAGCCGTTCACAGTTCAGCTCGGAGTCGCGCCGGAGTCGTTCGGGACGTTCCCCATGCCGCAGGACAGTGACGGGCTGGGCACCTCGGGGGGCGGACGAATCGGCATCGTACGGCCCGACGCCACTGACGAGCAGGTCGACGCGGTGCTCAAGTGGGTCGAGTTCCGCGACTACCAGCGGTACTCCAACGAGGAGGCTGCAGTCGCGTGGGCGGAGGCGCGGGCTGCGGACGGCCTGCCTGTCCCCGAGGTCGGGTTCCCGATGGTCGGCCAAGCAACGTGGGAGCAGTTCCTGGAGTGGGTCGAGCCGTACTCCAACGTGCCGCTCGAGAACGTCCAGAGCTATCTCGACTCGGCGAGCACACTTCAAATCGTCCCGGAGCCGACGTACGCCGGCCATGACATGTACGCGCTGCTCGACACCGTGATCCAGGCGGTCCTCAGCCGCGAGGACGCCGACATCCCGGCCCTCCTCGCCACGGCTCAGGAGCAGGCCGAGGCCGCCGTGCAGGCCGCGCAGGGGTGACCTCCGACTCCTGGGGAGGGCTGCTGCTCGCCAGCCCTCCCCACGGGCGGGCGAAAAAGGACAGGAGAGTCCAATGACCACGATTCAGACGTGCCGTGCGGACGTGCCCGGCACGTCGCCCCCACAGCCGAACGGATCGCCTCGCTGGTTCGCCGGGGTCCGACGGTGGGTCCGCCGAGGCGGCGTCCCGACGCTGCTCTTCGCCCTTCCGATGGTCCTGGGCTTCGCCTACTTCAGCTGGTGGCCCATCATCAACGGGGTCATCCTGACCTTCCAGGAAACGAATCTCATCACCACCCGGTGGGTGGGTCTGGACAACATAGTCCGAATCCTCAACGACCCTCTGCTGGGCCAGGCCGCCCTCAACACCGGCTACTACGCGGCCCTCGGGATTCTCTTCGGCTTTCCTGTCCCCCTCTTGGCGGCGGCGACCATCTCCGAGATGCGCCGTGGGCAGCGCTTCGCCAGCATCGTCGCGTTCCTCCCAGTGGTCATCCCACCCGTGGTGTCGATCCTGCTCTGGAAGCGCTTCTACCTGCCCGGGCCTGACGGACTCATCAACACGATCGTCGGGTGGTTCGGTGTCGAGCCTGTCGGCTGGCTGCAGGAACCGGCCACCGGGATGCCGGCTCTCGTGCTCGCTGCCACATGGGCAGGTGCGGGCTCCACCGTGATCATCTACCTCGCCGCGATGACGACAATCGACCGCCAGCTGTACGACGCAGCCGAGGTCGACGGCACATCGGTGTGGCAGCGAATTTGGCACGTCATGCTCCCGCAGCTTCGGGGGACGATCCTCATCCTCATGCTTCTTCAGGTAATCGCGGTGTTCCAGGTCTTCACAGAGCCGTTCCTCCTGACCAACGGCGGCCCAGAGAACCGCACGCTGACGATCCTCATGCTCGTGTACCGCCGGTTCCTGCAAGGCGACTACGGCGGAGCCGCTGCCATCAGCGTGCTCCTGGCGATCGCGCTCGCCGGCCTGTCCGGTCTGTACCTGTGGGCAACCAGGAGGTGGGCAAAGTGAGTCAACTGGTGCACCGCGTGACCCGACGGCGCTCGGCGACCTCGCCGACCGTTGCCGAACGCACACTGATCAGCGACAACGACCTGCGCAGCCCGGGGACCCGGGTGGTGGTGGCAGCCTGGAAGTCGATCTTCCTCGTGCTGCTTGTTCTCGTCGGGATCTTCCCGCTCGCTTGGCTGGTCAAGGCGGCGACGTCAACCACCCAGGATATCCTGGGCGAACCGCTCGGGTGGTGGGCGAGCGGGTTCTATCCCGAGAACATCGCCCGGGCGTGGACGTCGATCAAGATCGACCAGTACACGTGGAACACGTTCGCGATCGCGCTGGGAGTGACGTTCTTCTCGCTACTCATCGCGACGACCGGCGGTTATGTGCTCGGCGTTCTGAAGCCTCGGTACGCCGCAGTTCTCAATGTTGCCGTCATGGCCACCTTGTTCGTCCCGGGCATCATTGCCTTGGTCCCGCTGTACTTGACCATCATCGACCTGCCGCTCCTCGGTATATCCGCCATCAACACGTTCTGGGCGGTATGGCTCCCGGCGTCGGTTAGCGCCTTCAATGTGCTGATCGTCAAGCAGTACTTCGAGACGATTCCCAGCGAGCTCTACGATGCGGCGCGGGTCGACGGCGCCGGGCCGCTACGTGTCTTCTTCAGCATCGTGCTGCCGCTCTCCCGACCGATCCTCGGGGTGATCTCCTTGCTGGCCTTCATTGCCGCCTGGAAGGACTTCCTGTGGCCGTTGCTCGCACTCCCCGACCCAGAACGCTGGCCACTGTCGGTCGCCCTGAGCTTCGCGGAGCGTTCAGCGGACCTGAAACTCGTGATGGCGGGCATGCTCATCGCCAGCGTCTTGCCGATCGTGCTCTTCCTCGTGTTCCAGAAGCAGTTCCTGCAGGGCGTGAGCGTTTCGGGGTCGGTCAAGGGATGACCGAACATCGCGGCACAACCTCCATCACGCGCCTGTCGTTCCCAGGCGTGCTCGAGACCACGCCGCTGCACATGCCCGACGACGTCGTGGAGCACCGGTCGGTGGAGACGTTGGACATCGGGACGAGAGAGTCGAGGGTGCTGCGCTGCGCGATGCGCGCCCTCGGGCCGGACGACGGCAGGGCGGTGGTCACCTCGGACCTGCCGACCGTGCGACTTCAGCTGTTGCCGGGACCGTGGCATGCCTCATGGTTTGCCTCGGACTGGGGCGACGAGTTCCTTCCACGGACGGCACCGGTCGAGGCGCCGATGACCTTCGGCGTTCGCACGGGCAGGTCGTCCAAGGGCATTCACCCGTGGATCGGTCTCGTCTCCGCGGAGCACGGCGCACTCGTGGTCGCCCCGGCATGGAGCGGCAACTGGACGGTACACATCGATGGGGACGCCACCGACGGGTTCAAGCTCACCGCCGGGATCAGCTCCTGGCGCTTCCACCGGGAGGTCAGCCGGGACGTGCCATTCAGCGCCCCCGCTGTGTACCTCGCGTGGGGCGATGATCTGGACGAGGCCGGTGCGGCCCTGGCTACCGCGGTCCACAGGTGGGTTGTGCCCGAGAGCGCCTGGACGCACACCATGCCCGTCGAGTGGAACCACTGGTGGCCGTACGAGGACGCAGAGATCGACGCCGAGACGTTCGTGGCCAACGCAGTCGTCGCCCGCGACCTCGGGCTCGACGTCGCAACGCTCGACGCCGGATGGTTCGGTCGCCCCGACACCGAGACCTTCTGGGAAAGGGAACGCGGGGACTGGGACAGGGAGAACACCGCACGCTTCCCGGGCGGCCTCGTCGAGACGTCTCGACGCGTCCACGAGCTCGGACTCGGATTCGGCGTCTGGATCGAGGCGGAGGCCATCGGGCCGGACGCCCAGGTCCGGCGCGACCTCCCAGGCATCCAGGCCAGGCGCGACGACGACCCGCCGGGCAGCCCGCTCGACCCGAACGACCCCGGCTGGCTGGGGTACGTCTGCCTCGGATCCATCGCCGGCCGTGAGCACGTGCGAGGTGTCCTCGATCGGCTCGTGGCCCGGACCGGGGCTAGGTGGCTGAAGCTCGACTTCAACCTCGACCCCGGCGCCGGGTGCTCCCGAACCGACCACGGCCACGGCTCCGGCGACGGGCTGTACGAGCACTACCGCGGCTTGTACGGGCTGCTCGACGAGCTTCGCACTGCACACCCGAACCTGCTCCTGGAGGCCTGTTCCTCGGGCGGGCTGCGGATCGACCTCGGCCTCCTGTCCCGGGTGCACTGCGCGTTCCTCTCGGATCCGGACTGGACGGAGTTCCACCTCCAGCTCCTGTGGGGGGCCGCACGGATGCTGCCTGCGCGAGCCGTCCTGCACTGGTCGGAGTCGCAGTGGCGAGGGTTCCACCCTTGCCAGAACCTCGACCTCGCTTCCCTCGACGCGCCCACCTTCGACCAGGCGCTCCGTGCCGTCATGCTGCACCGCTTCGGGGTGTCCTACCGGCTCGTCGACCTCTCCGCCGAGCTGCGCAGACGCCTGGCTCAGCACCTCACGACGTATCGGGACGAGATCGCGCCCCTCGTGCGCGCTGGCGCGGTCATCCGGCCGCTCACAGACCAACCCCTACGGCAGGGCGGAGGCGAGCGGTTCCCCGCCTTCCAGCTCGACGGGTCAGAGACGAAGATCGTGGCCGCGTTCCGACTCGACGGCGCGCCCGAGGGGTGCACCTTGGCACCGCGAGGTCTCGACCCTGCGGCGCGCTGGCGTCTCACTCTGCTCGGTCCGGCCGCCGACCCGGCGGACGTCCCGCTCCTGGAGGGCCACACCTCCGTCGAGCTCTCGGGCGCCGAGCTCATCGAGGGGTTGAGGATCGACCCGCAAGGGCAGGCAACCTCCTGGCTCATCCGGATCGATGCACCCCCGCCAGCGCCGCGCGTCGTCCCCGACCCGGAGGGCGCGCCGTCGGCCACTTCCGCCCGGCTTGCCGCTGCCGGCACCGTCTCAGAAGGGAAGCCTCCTCCATGACCTCGATCGCATCCGTTCCCGCAGCCCTCGTGCCGGAGACCGTCGGAGCGCTCCCGCCCCGCTCCTTCCTCAAGACCGACGCGCCTCGATGGGACCTGTCCGGTGCCTGGCGATTCCGACTCTTCCCCGCGGCGCACACCGGCGTCACCTGGGATGACCCTGGTACTGACTGGGGCGCGGTGCCCGTGCCCGGCCACTGGCAGCTCGCCGGCCACGGCGCACCGGCTTACGTGAACTTCCGCTACCCGTTCCCGCTCGACCCTCCCCGGGTGCCGGACGAGAACCCAACCGGTGAGTACCGCACGGATCTCCTGCTCACGGCGGACGAGATCGGGGCATCTGCCCACGGTCGGTGGGTCCTGCGCTTCGAGGGTGTCGACTCCTCCCTCGTGCTGGCGGTCAACGGAACCGAGGTGGGGTGGTCCACCGGAAGCCGGCTCCCTGTGGAGTTCGACGTCACTGACCACCTGCGTGAAGGCCAGAACTTGGTGGCCGCGCGGGTGCACCAGTGGTCGACAGGCAGCTACGTCGAGGACCAGGACCAGTGGTGGCTCTCCGGCATCTTCCGAGAGGTCACTCTGCTGTACCGTCCCGCTGACGGGATCACCGACGTGGACGTCCGCACGGACTACGCCCCAGCCACCGGTATCGGCACCATCGAGGTCGCCGTGACCGGCGCGGGTACCAACGCCGACCAGGTCCGGGTGGTGATCCCTGAGCTCGCCGTGGACGTCGAGCCGGGCGTCGTCGTGCGCCGGGAGGTCGAGCCCTGGTCCGCCGAGGTGCCGCGACTCTACGACCTCAAGATACGGAGCGCGGGGGAGACGGCGCTCCTCGCGGTCGGGTTCCGACGAGTGGCGATCGAGGACGGCGTCCTTCGTGTCAACGGCAACCGCGTCCTCTTCCGCGGTGTGAACCGCCACGAGTTCCACCCCCGCATGGGCCGTGCCGTCACGGCGGAGGTCATGGAGCAGGACGTGCTCCTCATGAAGGCCCACCATCTCAATGCGGTCCGCACGAGCCACTACCCGCCGCACCCGCACTTCCTCGAGCTGTGCGACCGCCACGGCCTGTACGTGGTCGACGAGTGCGACCTCGAGACACACGGCTACGAGTTGGAGGGCTGGGTCGGGAATCCGTCCGATGACCCGCGGTGGGAGGCTGCGTACGTCGACCGGGTCCGCCGCATGGTAGAGCGGGACAAGAACCATCCGAGCATCGTGATGTGGTCCCTCGGTAACGAGGCCGGTCGGGGCAGGAACATCGCAGCGATGTCGCAGTGGGTGAAGCGACGCGACTCCCGCCCGGTCCACTACGAGCCCGACCAGGAGTGCGCAGAGGTCGACGTGTGGTCGCGCATGTACGCCTCGGCGGACGAGGTCGACGCCGTCGGACGCCGCGCCGAGCCACCGCTCGTCGACCACGAGGCCGACGCCGGCCGGAGGGCCATGCCGTTCATCCTGTGCGAGTACGCCCACGCCATGGGCACCGGACCGGGTGGTCTTGCTGAGTACGAGGCGCTCTTCGAAGAGCACGAGCGCTGCCAGGGAGGCTTCGTCTGGGAGTGGATCGACCACGGCATCGAGACCACGACCGACGACGGCGTGCCCTACTTCGGCTACGGCGGTGACTTCGGGGAGGCGCTCCACGACGGGTCCTTCATCATCGACGGTCTCCTCTTCCCCGACCGGACACCATCGCCCGGACTGGTCGAACTCGCTGCCGTCAACGCACCGCTGCGGATCACCAGGGCCGACGGGAAAACTCTCCGCATCCGCATCCGCAACCGGTGGGAAGTGCTGACCACTGCGTCGGTGAACTTCGCATGGCGGGTGGAGCGCGACGGCGCAGTGATCGCCCAGGGCGTCCTCGACGTGCCCGAGCTCGCGCCCGGACAGCACGTCGAGGTGGACGTCCCCGCCGGCGCCCGACGAGCCGCCGCAGCTGCTCACGGACAGCCCGGACGAATGCCGGGCGCCAGGGCGGAGACCTGGTTCTGCGTGGAAGCAGGGGTCGACGAGCGCGACTGGGCCGCAGAGGGTCACGTCGTAGGCCGCGGCCAGCTGCTCCTCGATGTGTTCCCGGCCGAGGCGGTGCGTCAGGCGCTCCCCGCCCGCGCCGTCGATGAGGGCTATGCCGTCGGTCCCGCGCGCCTCGACGCCCGCGGCATTCTCACGCAGCTCGGTGACAACGATGTGGTGGCCGCCCATGTCGATGCGTGGCGCCCGCCGACCGAGAACGATCTCGCTGGAGGTCCGCTCTCGGCCGCAGCCGCGTGGACCGCAGCCGGTCTTTCGGACCTGCGTCACCGCGTGGACGGCGTCCACATCGACGACACCGGGGCCGTCGTCGTCCACTCACGAGTCGCAGGCCCCGCGTCCGCGTGCGGGTTCCGAGTCCTGCACCGGTGGAGCGCCGTCGTCGTCGACGGTCATGAGGGGGTCCGGATCGGGCTAGACATCCGTCCCGAGGGCCGTTGGCCAGGCACGGTGCCGCGCCTGGGGTTCACCCTGGGGTTGCTCGAGCCGGATCCGAGCAATGTGCACGTCGAGTGGTTCGGGTACGGACCCGGAGAGGCCTACCCCGACTCCCGGCAAGCGGTACAGGTCGGTCGATGGTCCGGCACGGTGGCGTCCCTCCAGACGCCGTACGTCGTCCCACAGGAAGACGGCTGCAGGAAGGAGATGCGATGGGCCAGGATCCGAACCGGGTCCGGTGACCTGGGGATCGTCGCCGAGACCGGAACGGATCTCACGGTGCGAATGTGGGACATCCCGACGATCGCGGCAGCGAGGCATCGACACGAGCTGCCTCAGCCGGAGCGGCTGTGGGTTCACCTCGATGCGGGACAGGAGGGGTTGGGGTCCGCGACATGTGGCCCCGGCGTCGCGCCCCAGCACCAGTACCGGCCCGGCAGGACCATGATGTCCCTCGTCCTGCTTCCGCTCTCCGCCACCGAGGAACCGCGGTGACACTCCACACGACACCAGGCCTTCCGCAAGCTGATTTCCCAGCCCGCCGCCGCGGCTACCAGGCGGGGACGACGTCGATCCGCTCCCGGGCCAGCGCGTTCCAGAAGCGGGGGTCGCGGAGCAGCCGCAGCTCCCACACCCGCTTGCGGCCCTCGGCTGGGCGCAGCCGGCGGGCGGCGGCGGGCGGGGCGGGGTGGACGACGAGCTCGGAGGTCCCGGCCGGCAGGCGGCGCAGCTGAGCGAGCACCGCGGACCGGAGCTGGCCGTACGCGGAGAGCATCCGCCCGGGCAGCCAGCAGCTGGCCATCACCTCCGGCAGCCGGACGCCCGAGGCGTCGGCCATGACCACGGCCTCGGCGTGCGCGCGGCGGAACCGGGGGCCGAGCGTCGCGGTCAGGACGGGGCTCAGCCGCCGGGGGACGCGCAGGTCCAGGCCGTGCTCGGCGCACAGCCGCACCGCCTCCTCGGCGAAGGAGCGGCCGTGCATCCCGTACAGCGTCCCGGAGTGGGAGTCCATCGCGGCGGGCCGCAGGCCGGCGCGGTGCATCCAGCCGAGCTGGGCAGTGATCTCCCGGACCACCTCCTCCGCCGTCCCGCGGCGCTCGAGGGTGGCCGGGGAGCGGTGCAGCGCGCCGTCGTCGTCGGTCAGGCTCGGCACGTCGGCGGCCAGGGGTAGCCACGGGCGGAACTCGCGGGCGCTGGTCAGCGTGACGTGGAGGTGCGGCTCGACGCCGGCCGCCCGGGCCCGGCGGGCGCCGTCGACGGCGGCCGGGGCGACGGGCATCAGGGTGGTGGCCGAGACCTGGCCGGCGCGGAGCAGGTCCACGATGGTGGCGTTGGTCGTCTCGTCCAGGCCCAGGTCGTCGGCGGTGATGACGAGCCGCCGGGCGAGTGTGCGGCGGTGGGGGCGGTGGGGGTGGGGCCGGACCGCCGCGGCGGTGCCGGCCGCCGGTGTGCTGGTGCTGGTCACCGCGGCTCCTCTCCTGCCTGCCGACCCGCTCGACCGCCGGGCGGCGCCCCAGGGTAAGCACACGTCCCCGGCCGATGCCGCACGGTCCCGCCGGCCGCCCCGGCCGCCCCGGCTCAGGGCGGGTCCGCCAGCCCGTGCGGGAGCCGGCCGACCCGGGCCACCTCGGCGCTGTCCCGCTCCCGGGCGGCCAGCCCGACGGCCTCCTCCCGGTCCCGCCGGGCGACGAGCACCGCGGTGAGGAACCGCTCGGGGGGCGTGCCCCACGGCGGCGGCGGGGCGACGAACGGCTCGACCTGGGCGGCCAGGCTCGCGCCGAGCTCGGCCCGCGCGGCCGGTGCCATCCCGGCGGCCCGCGCCAGGAAGCTGTGCGCGGCCAGGCCGACGGTGGGGGGCAGGGCGCGGATGTCGGCCCGGGCCGCCCAGCCGGCGAGCTCGGGCGGCATCACCAAGGCCGGCCGGCGCCGGGCGCCCTCCCGGACCCGCACCGCGTAGGTCCCGGCGAGCAGGTCCCCGACCCGCTTGCCGCGCCCGTTGACCGCCGAGCAGGTGATCGCCACCGCCCCGGCGGTCAGCCACAGCTCGCCCACCCCGACCAGCGCCCGGACCAGGGCGTGCCGCAGCCGCACCGGGCCGCCGTCGTCGCGCACGATCCGGGTGCCGGTGGCGAGCTTGCCCAGGGACCGGCCCCGGGTGAGGGTCTCCACCGCGGTGGGGGCCAGGACCTGGACGACGGCGAAGGTCGCCACCTGCACCACCCCGAGCTGGGCCGGGTTGAGCCCGGTCAGCACCCGGGCCGCGAGGACCAGGAGCAGGACCGCCGCCACGCCGTAGGTGAGGGCGTCGAGCAGGGCGCCGAGGATCCGCACCCCCACCGACGCCGGCCGCACCTCCAGCGCGACGGCCTCGCCGGTGATGATCAGGTCCTCGTTCAGCCGCGCCCGGGCCAGGGCGTCCTGGGCGGTGGCGCCCGCGGGCGTGGTGGCCATGTGTGGCAGGGTAACGGCGTGGACGCCGACGCCTTCGCCGCCGTGCACGGCCCGGAGTGGGAGCGGCTGGCCACCCTCACCCGGCAGCGGCGCCTGACCGGCGCCGAGGTCGACGAGCTGGTCCGGCTCTACCAGACCACCGCCGGGCACCTGTCCGCGGTGCGCACCGCCGCCCCCGACCCGCACCTGGTGGGGCGCCTGTCCACCCTCGTCGGGCAGGCCCGCGGCCGGGTGGCGGGCAGCCACGAGCTGCGCCTGACCGACGTCGGCCGGTTCTTCACCGCCCACCTGCCCGCCGCGTTCTACCGGGTGCGGTGGTGGACGGTGGGGGTGATGGTCGCCTGGGTGGGCCTCGCCGTCGTCGTCGGGGCGTACACCGCCGCGACGCCGGCCGCGCTCGCCGGGCTGGGCTCCCCGGCCGAGCTGACGGAGTACGCCGAGGAGGCCTTCGCCGCGTACTACTCCAACTACCCGGCGCCGGACTTCGCCGCCCAGGTCTGGACGAACAACGCCTGGATCGCTGCGCAGTGCATCGGCCTGGGCATCACCGGCGTCTTCCCGCTCTACGTGCTGTTCACCAACGCGGTCGGGGTCGGCGGGGCGGGGGCGATCATGGCGACCTACGGCAGCCTGCCGGTCTTCTTCGGCCTGATCCTCCCGCACGGCCTGATGGAGCTCACCGCCATCTTCATCGCCGGCGGCACCGGGCTGAAGCTGTGCTGGACGGCGCTCGTGCCGGGGCGGCGCACCCGGTCCCGGGCGCTGGCCGAGGAGGGCCGCTCGCTCGTCATCGTGGCCGTGGGGCTGGTCCTGGTGCTGGCCGTCTCGGGGCTGGTCGAGGGCTTCGTCACGCCGTCCGCGCTGCCGACGGCGGCGAAGATCGCCATCGGCGCGGCCGTCCTCGCGGGGTACTGGACGTACACCCTGGTGCTCGGCCGGCGGGCGGTGGTGGCCGGGGAGACCGGGGACCTCCGGGAGGACGTCGCCGGCCACGTGCTCGCCCAGGCCGGCTGAGCCGGGCGCGCCGGCGGGGCGGCCGGCCGGGCAGGTCGGGCACCCGGGTCGGGTGGTCGGCCAGGCCGGGCATCCGGGGCCGAGCCTTGGGCGGTCCTGCCGTGGCCGCAGCCTCAGTGCCCGCGCAGCCGGGTGATCTCCCGCCGCTCGCGCTTGGTGGGGCGGCCGGCGCCGCGCTCGCGCCGGGGCAGGGCCGGCTGCAGCACCCGAGGGGGCGGCGGCGGGCTGTTGTCGACCACCGCGGCGGCGGCGGCCGGTGCCCCGACGCGCTTGTGCAGGACCTCCCGGACGAGCAGCACCCGCTCACGCTCGCCGCCGCGGACCACCACCTCGTCGCCGACCCGGAGGGTGGTGGCCGGCTTCGCCCGCTCCCCGCCCACCCGGACGTGCCCGGCACGGCAGGCGGCGGTGGCCTGCGAGCGGCTCTTGTAGACCCGCACCGCCCAGAGCCAAACGTCCACCCGCACCTGCTCCATGCCGGCGACCTTACGCGGGGCCGCGCCCGGCGAACCGCCGGGACGACCGCCCGTCACAGCCGCCCGGCGGCCTTCAGCGCCAGGTAGGTGTCGGCCAGGGCCGGGGCGAGCTCCTCGGCTGGGGCCTCGATGACCGTCACGCCCCGGCGCCGCAGCGCCCCGGCCGCCGCCGCCCGCTCCAGCGCCGCCCGCTCGGCCGCGGCGGCGTCGAAGACCGCGTCGACGTCGCCGCGGTCCCGGCGCAGCGCCGCGACCTCGGGGTCCGCGGCGGAGGCCAGGACCACCGTGTGGTCCCGGGTCAGGGCGTGCGCCACCGGCAGCAGGCCGGCGGTGACCGCGGCCGGCTCCAGCGCGGTGAGGAGCACGACGAGGGCCCGCTGGGACAGCATGTCCCGCACCACCTGGGTGACCGCCGACCAGCTGATCTCCACCAGGGACGGCTCCACCGGCGCCAGCGCGGCGGCCAGCGCCCCGAGCAGCCGGGGGCCGTGCTGGCCGGTCACGCGGGCCCGGACCTGGTCGTCGACGGCGACCAGGTCCACCCGGTCCCCGGCCCGGGCGGCGAGCGCCGCCAGCAGCAGCGCCGCCTCGATCTGGGCGTCCAGGCGCGGGGCGTCGCCCAGCCGGGCGGCGGACAGCCGGGCGGAGTCGACCACGAGCAGCACCCGCCGGTCCCGCTCCGGCCGCCAGGTCCGCACGACGACGTCGTGCAGCCGCGCCGTCGCCCGCCAGTCGATGGCCCGGACGTCGTCGCCGATGACGTACTCGCGCAGGGAGTCGAACTCGGTGCCCTGGCCGCGCACGGTGGCCGCGGTGCGGCCGTCCATTTCCCGCAGCCGGGCCAGCCGGGAGGGCAGGTGCCGGCGGGCGGTGAACGCCGGCAGCACCCGCACGGTGGCCGGTGCCGGCAGCGAGGCCTGCCGGGCGGCCAGCCCGAGCGGGCCGACGGACCGGACGGTGACCAGGTGCGCCGGGCGCTCGCCCCGCCGGGTGGGGGTCAGGGTGGTGCGCAGCCGGCGCCGCTCGCCCGGCGGGACGCGCACGCGGTGCCGGTCGGTGGCCGCGCCGGCCGACGGCGGCCAGGCGTCCCGGACCAGCGCGCGCAGCGGCCGGGGGCCCGGGTTGGTCACGGTGAGGACCGACGTCGCCGGCTCCCCGACCCGGACCGAGCCGGGGGCCTGCCGGGCGACCGCGACCCGGCGCGGCGGCGCGGCCAGCGCCGCGTCCACCGCGCAGGCGAGGACGACGAGCCCGACCCACACCGCCACGGTGCTGGCCCGCGGCCACAGCGCGGCCGGGACGGCGCCGAGCGCGGCGAGCAGGGCCGCCCGGGGGGTAGGCACCATCAGCGCGGCACCGGCACGGTGGCGAGCACCCCGTCCAGCACCGTCTCGGCGGTGACGCCCTCGAGCTCGGCCTCGGCCCGCAGCTGGACCCGGTGCCGGAGCGCGGCGTGGGCGAGGGCCTTGACGTCGTCCGGGGTGACGTAGCCCCGGCCCTGCAGCCACGCCCACGCCCGGGCCGTGGCGAGCAGCGCCGTCGCCCCGCGGGGCGAGACGCCGAGGGACAACGACGGCGAGGAGCGGGTGGCCCGGACCAGGTCCACGACGTAGCCGAGCACCTCCGGGCCCACCTGCACCCCGGCCACCGCCGCCCGGGCCGCGGCCAGGTCGCCCGCGCCGGCCACCGGGCGGACCCCGGCGGCGGCCAGGTCGCGGGGGTCGAAGTCCGCCGCGTGCCGGCGCAGCACCTCGATCTCGGCCGCCCGCTCGGGCAGGGGCAGGAGGAGCTTGAGCAGGAACCGGTCCAGCTGCGCCTCGGGCAGCGGGTAGGTGCCCTCGTACTCGACCGGGTTCTGGGTGGCGATGACCAGGAACGGCTCGGGCAGCGGGCGGGGCACGCCGTCGACGGAGACCTGCCGCTCCTCCATCGCCTCCAGCAGCGAGGCCTGGGTCTTGGGCGGGGTGCGGTTGATCTCGTCGGCGAGGAGGAGGTTGGTGAACACCGGTCCGGGCCGGAAGGAGAACTCGGCGGTGCGCGCGTCGTAGACCAGGGAGCCGGTGACGTCCCCGGGCATCAGGTCCGGGGTGAACTGGACCCGCTTGGTGTCCAGGTCCAGGCTGGCCGCCAGGGTGCGCACGAGCAGGGTCTTGGCGACGCCGGGCACCCCCTCCAGGAGCACGTGCCCGCCGCAGAGCAGCGCGATGACCAGCCCGGTCACCGCCGGGTCCTGGCCGACGACGGCCTTGCCGACCTCGGCGCGCAGCCGGCCCAGCCGGTCCCGGGCGGGGGAGGGCTCGGCCGGCGGGGCGGCCGGCGCGTCCGCGGCGGTGGCGCCGGTGGCCTCGCCGGCGCCGGCCACCTCGCCGGGGGCTGGGCTGCCGCCGGGGCGGGCCGGGGTGGCGGGGTGGGTCATCGGTGGACCTCGCTTTCCAGGTCGTCGAGGGTGGCGGACAGCGCCAGCAGGGCGGCGTCGTCCGCCGGTGGTGGGCCGTAGAGGGCGTCGGCGACGGCGGCCGGGTCCCGGCCGGTGGCGCGGGCGACCGCGTCGACCACGGGTTCGGGGCCGGCGGAGCGGGGCAGCCCGAGGGTCCGGGCCAGCCGGCTCGCGGTGCCCGCCCGCAGCGCGGCGCCGGCGTGGGCGTGCGCGCGGGAGCGGCGGTAGAGCCGGCCCCGGCCGCGGGTCGTCTCCGCGGCGCGGACGACGACGGGCATGGCCTCGGTGACCACCGGGCCGAGGGAGCGGCCCTGCGCCAGCGCGAGCAGCCCGGCCGCGGCCAGAAACACGGCGCCGGCGGCGAGGACCGCGGGCGGCACCGGTGGGGCGGTGCCGGTGCCGGAGGCGGGGGCCGCGGTGGGGGGCTGGAACCACACCAGGTCCCGGTGCTGGCCCAGGGCGCGCAGCACCAGCGCGGCGTTGCCGTCCGCAGCCAGGTGCTCGTTCATCATCAGCCGTGGGTCGGCGAGGTAGCGCACGGTGCGGCCCTGCCCCGACCAGACCGCGTAGGCGCCGGCGTCGTCGTCGCCGACCGGGAAGCAGACGACGGCGCCGGGCCCCTCGGCGCGCACCGCGCCCTGGGTGAAGGACACCCGGCCGGCGGCCCGGGCGTCGGGGTCCGGGCACCGGGCGGCGACCGGCTCGGTCGACCCGGCGCCGGAGGTGCTCAGCGGGACGTCGAAGCCGTCGAGGTCGGTGAACGGGTCGCCGGCCAGGACGAGGTCGGCGCCGGTGGCGACCAGGTCCGCCCGCTGGTCCGGGGTGAGCCGGCGCAGGTCGGTGACCAGGAGCGTCGTGCCGGGCCCGGCCAGCCGGGTGGCCTCGGCCAGCGCGCTGGCGGGCCGGACCTCGACGCCCTGGCGCTGGAGGATCTGGGCGGCGGCGCGGGCGCCGTCGGGCCGGGGGTTGTCCGGCGCCAGCGGGCGGGCGGAGGGCCGGCCGGCCAGGGCGTAGCTCAGCAGCGCCACGGCCAGGAGGAGGACCACGAGCCCGACGGCGGCCCGCCGGCGGCGCCACCACGACGCCCCCGCCCGCGGGGGTGCCGGCGACGGCGCGGGGCCGGGGCCCGGCCGCTCGGCGGATCCCTCGGCCGGGTCGGGCGTGCCGACCGCCGCGGGGTCCGGGCGGTCGGCGGCCGGGGTGGTGCTGGCTCGGGTGGCGCCGGCCGGGGTGGCGCTGCCTGGGGTGGCGCCGGCCGCGGGTGCGCCGGCCGTGGGGGCACCGGTCACGGAACAACCTCCCGCCCGCGCGCCGGGTCGGCGCCGGCGGCCGGGCGGTCCAGGCGAGCGACGAGCTCGCGCAGCGCGGCGTCCTCCCCGGGCCCGGGCGCGGCGTGGCCGTAGCAGACGTCGTCGAAGAGCCGGCCGGCCCTGCCCAGGTCGGCTGCCAGGTCCGGGCGGGCGGCACCGGCCAGGCCGGCGGCCTCGTGCGCGGTCAGGCCGGGCCGGTCGTCCAGGGCGCCGCGCTCGTCCAGCCGGCGGACCAGGCCGCGGAACCGCTCGAGGACGGCGGTGGCGTAGTCCCCGCGGGCCGCGGCGGCGTCGGCGGCGGCCAGCAGGTCGGCGCTGGTGCGGGCGTCGTCGAACAGGGCCACCGACCGGGTCCCGGTCGGGGCCCGGCGGCGCTGCACCCGGCCGCCGAGGACCCGGGCGAGCACGACCAGCCCGACGAGCGCCAGGACCAGCAGGACGGGCACGAGGCTCGGCGGCGCCGACCCGCCGAGGTCCCAGAGCCGCTCGATCAGGTCCACGAGCCAGCCGATCGCCCGCTCGACCAGGCTCGGCTCGTCGTCGTAGGCGGCGTTGGCCAGCTCCTCCGTCGCCCACTCCCGCGCCTCGGCCGCGTCCGGGTCCACCGGCACGGACAGCCCGGCCCAGCCGGCGAGGTCAGGCACCGCGGCCCGCTCCGGCGGCCCGCGCGAGCTCGACGTCCAGGCCCTCCTTGCGCATGCGGACATCGATGTAGACCAGCGCCAGGACCGCCGCCAGGAACGGCGTGGTCAGCGCCGAGACCAGGGTCGAGATGACCGTGGAGAGGATGACCGTGCCGACGACGGCGGACTCGGAGTACGCGCCGAACGCGGTCAGGATGCTCACCGGGACCATCACGGCCGCCGAGATCACCCAGACGATGAGGGCCGCGAGGACCAGCGCGCCGAAGATCCGCCAGAACTGCCCGCCGGTCAGGGACCAGGACCGGCGCAGCGCGGTGCCCACCCCGCTGCGCTCGAGCATGAGCGCCGGCGCGGCGAGCCCGAGCCGGACCGCGAAGAAGGCCACCACGACCACGGCCGCCAGGAAGAGGAGGACCGCCAGGAGCACCGCGACGCCGAGGGCGTCCTGGCCCAGGCCGGCGAACGCGACGCCGATCAGCGCGGCGAAGGCGAAGACGACGACGAAGAAGAGGACCGCGCCGCCGACGCCGAGCAGCAGGGTCAGCCCGACCAGCCGCCAGATCTGCCCCTTGGCCCGGGTCCAGACCTCGCCGACGCTGACCCGGTGCCCGAGCACGGACTGGCTGACGGACAGGATGAGCAGCCCGGTGAGGATGATCGAGGCGACCCAGACCGCCACGCCGGCCGCCAGCGAGGAGACCAGGGCGCCGGCGCTCAGCCCGAGGACCTCGGAGGGGTCGGCGCCGGGGGCGAACGGGTCGGTCGCGGGGTCGTAGGCGAACGGGTCGGTCAGGAACGGGCTGGCCTCGTCGAGGAGGAAGTAGAGGATGATCGTCTCGATCACCGAGGCGACGGCGAGGACGAGCAGGGACAGCCCGAACATCACCTTGGGGTTGGCCCGGATGGCCCGGAAGCCGCCGTCGAGGATCTCCCCGATGGTCAGCGGCCGGAGCGGGACGATCCCGGGCTGGACCGCGCCGGCGAAGCCCGCCGGTGCCGGGCCGCCGCCGTACTGCCCGTACTGCCCGTACTGCCCGCCGGCCGGCGGCTGCCCCCAGCCGCCGGCCGACGGCGGCACCGGCTGACCGGGCTGCTGCGGCTGCCCGTACTGGCCGTACTGCCCGTACTGGGGCTGCGGCTGGGGGCCGTGCGGCGCGTACTGCCCGTACTGCGGCGGTTGCTGCTGGCCCTGCTGCGGCCGCTGGCCGTGCTGCCCGGTCTGCTGCGGCTGTCCGTACTGGCCGTACTGCGGTTGCTGCTGGCGCTGCGGCTGCTGGCCGTACTGCCCGTACTGCGGCTCGCCGGGCTGCGGCTCGGCCGCCTGCCGGGCGTACGGGCCGTAGCGCCCGCCGTCGTCCGCCGACGGGCGCTGCTGCTCACCGCCGTCGTGCTCTGGGCGCTGGTCCCCCGGCTCGGTGCCGGACATCTGGTCTCCCCGGGTCTGGCTGTGCTCCTGCCGCGGTCATCGTCCCACGCGCGCCGCGGCGGGCGCGGCTGCCGCACCTGGGCGGCCGAAATGGGACGATGGGGCCATGAGCGGACGTCTTCTCGTGGTCGACGACGACACGGCGCTGGCCGAGATGATCGGGATCGTCCTCGAGGCCGAGGGCTTCGAGGCCACCTTCTGCGCGGATGGCTCGGACGCGCCCGAGCTCTTCCGGCGGGTCCAGCCCGACCTCGTCCTGCTCGACCTCATGCTGCCCGGCCTGGACGGCATCCAGGTCTGCCGGATCATCCGGGCCGAGTCCGACGTGCCCATCGTCATGCTCACCGCCAAGTCCGACACGATGGACGTCGTCGCCGGCCTGGAGGCGGGCGCCGACGACTACATCGCCAAGCCGTTCAAGCCCAAGGAGCTGGTGGCCCGGGTCCGGGCCCGGCTGCGCCGGCTGGAGGAGCCCGACCCCGAGCCCGAGCGGCTGCGCATCGGGGACCTGGAGATCGACGTCGCCGGCCACCAGGTCACCCGCGACGGCACCGCCATCGGGCTGACCCCGCTGGAGTTCGACCTGCTCGTCGCGCTCGCCCGCAAGCCCTGGCAGGTCTTCAGCCGCGAGGTCCTGCTCGAGCAGGTCTGGGGCTACCGGCACGCCGCCGACACCCGGCTGGTCAACGTGCACGTCCAGCGCCTGCGCGCCAAGGTCGAGAAGGACCCCGAGCACCCCGAGGTCGTCGTCACCGTCCGCGGCGTCGGCTACCGCGCAGGTACCCTGCAGGAGTGAGGCCCCCGGCCGTGGCCGTGCCCGACGGCGCCGCCGACCCGCCGCAGGTCGGCCCCCCGCCCCCCGGGATCGGGTCCGTCCCGCACCCGGCCGGCCCGGCCACGACCTACCGCCCGCCCGCCCGGACCCCGCTACGGGTGCGGCTGCGGCGCAAGGTCGCCGACCTGGCGGGCCGCTGGCGCTCCTCGCTCATCGTCCGGGTGGTGTCCACCACCATCGTCGGCGGCGCGCTCGCGCTCGCCGTGCTCGGCGGGGTCATCGCCAACCAGATCCGGGACAGCCTCTACGACGAGCGCGTCACGCAGATGCTCGAGGACGCCGCCGTGCGCACCCGCGACGCCCAGCAGACCTTCGACTCCGCGACCGCCACCACCACCCAGCAGGTCCAGCTCGTCGTCGTGGACTGGGTCGACGCCCTGGAGACCGCCTCCTCCGGCGCGGTCGGCACCTTCCTCATGCGCTCCCCGGAGAACACCGCCGCGGTGACCATCGCCGAGCCGAGCACCAACGCCGCCCCGCGGGAGGTGCTCTCGGCCGAGCTGCGCGACGCCGTCGTGGACGAGGGCGGCCTGCACTGGCAGCCGGTCCGCCTGCCCGGGGACGAGCCGGGCATCATCGTCGGGTCCCTCGTCACCCTGCCCGCGGCGGGGGAGTACGAGCTGTACACCGTCTACACCCTCGCCCCGGAGGAGGAGACGGTCTACCTCGTCCTGCGGGTGCTGGCGGTGGGAGCCTCCTCCCTCGTCCTCGTCCTCGGCGCGATGGTCTGGGCCATCGCCCGGTGGGTGCTGCGCCCGGTGCAGCAGGCCGCCTTCGCCGCCGAGCGCCTGGCCGACGGCCGGCTTGACGAGCGGATGGAGGTCCGCGGCGGGGACGAGCTGGCGGTGCTCGGGGAGTCCTTCAACGAGATGGCCGCCTCGCTGCAGCGGCAGATCGAGCGGATGGAGGAGCTCTCCCGGCTCCAGCAGCGGTTCGTCTCCGACGTCTCCCACGAGCTGCGCACCCCGCTGACCACCATCCGGATGGCCGGGGAGCTCATCCACGACGCCCGGGGCTCCTTCGACCCGGCCGTGCGCCGCTCCGCCGAGCTGCTGCACGCCCAGCTCGACCGGTTCGAGACCATGCTCGCGGACCTGCTGGAGATCTCCCGGTTCGACGCCGGCGCCGCCGTCCTGGACGTGGAGGAGCGGGACGTCCGCGACCTGGTCGCCCGGGTGGTCGACCTGGACGCGCTGCTGGCCGAGCGGAAGGGCTCGGAGGTCCGGGTGCACGCGCCGGCGGAGCCGTGCACGGCCGACGTCGACCCGCGCCGGGTCGAGCGCATCCTGCGCAACCTGCTCGGCAACGCCATCGAGCACGGGGAGGGCCGGCCGATCGACATCACCGTGGGCTGCTCGGACGGCGCCGTCGCCGTGGTCGTCCGGGACCACGGGGTGGGCCTCGGCCCGGAGGACGCCGAGCACGTCTTCGACCGGTTCTGGCGGGCCGACCCGGCGCGGGCCCGCACCAGCGGCGGCACCGGCCTGGGCCTGTCGATCTCCGCCGAGGACGCCCGGCTGCACGGCGGCCGGCTGGAGGCGTGGGGCGAGCCCGGCCTGGGCGCCGCCTTCCGGCTCACCCTGCCCCGCCGGGCCGGGGCGGAGGTGGGCCGCTCGCCGGTCCCGCTGCGGCCGGGCGAGCTCGTGCCGACGGCGGGCGCCACCTCCCTGGTCACGCTCCCGCCGGCGGGGCTCACCGTGCCGCCGGGGCTGCCCGCTCCCGGCGGCGGCACCGGGCCGAACGCCGGCACCGGGCCGGGCGCCGTCGGCGGGCCCGGCGCGAACGGCGCCGGCGAGGCCGGCCCGAGCGGCCCGAACGGCAGCCGTGCCGCCGAAACCGCTCGCCCGAACGCCGCCGGAGGCCCGGACGCCGCCGCCCGCCCGGACGCGAGCCGTGCCGCCGACGCTGCCCCACGAGGTGCGGGTGCCAGCTCCCCGGCCGGTGCCGACGAACCCGCGGGGGAGGGGCCGTGAGCCGCCGGGGGAGCGCCGTGCGCCGCCGGGGCCGCGCGCTGGCGGTGCTGGCCCTCGCCTGCGCGCTGCTCGCCGGGTGCGTGTCCCTGCCGCGGTCGGGCCCGGTGACCGCCTCCGAGCCGGACCTGCCCGCCCAGCAGGGCATCGGCCTGTACGCCCAGGGCCCGCAGGAGGGCGCGAACCCGCGGGAGATCGTCGAGGGGTTCCTGACCGCCTCCGCCGCCGGCTACTCCGACGAGTTCCTGGTGGCCCGCGAGTTCATGGCCGGGCCGGCGGTGGAGACGTGGCAGCCCCTGGAGCAGGTGCGGATCTACTCCGACACCGACACCCCCGAGTTCACCCGGACCGCCGACGGCGCCGTGCGGCTGACCGTGGCCGGGCAGGCGTCGATCGACTCCGCCGGGCACTACACCGAGTCCGTCCCGGAGACCACCGTCGAGGCCGACTTCACCCTGGCCCGCAACCCCGAGGGCGAGTGGCGCATCATCGAGCTCGACGACGGCGTGCTGCTCTCCGCCGCGTTCTTCGACTCCCTCTACGCCCCGTCCCCGCTGTACTTCCTCACCCCCGACCTGACCGCCGTCGTGCCCGACCTGCGCTGGTTCCCCCGGCAGAACCAGGCCACCGCGCTGGTGCGCAGCCTGCTCGAGGGCCCCTCCGCCTGGCTCGCGCCCGGGGTGGTGACCCTCGTCCCGGCCGGCACCCGGATGGTGGTGGAGTCCGTCCTGGTCCAGGACGGGGTGGCCCGGGTGGACCTGTCCGCCGACGCCCTCGCCGCCGACCCCTCCCAGCGGGCGCTGCTGCTCGCCCAGGTCGAGCTCACCCTGCGCGGCGTCCCGGGCGTGCAGGAGGTGGAGCTCACCGCTGCCGGCGCCCCCTACGAGGTGCCGGAGTCCGAGCCCGAGCTGCCCGCCTACCCCTACACCGCAGCCCCGCTGGTCGGCGTCGCCGACGGCGTGCTGGTCGACGTCGTCGGCGGCGAGGCGGTCCCCCGGCCCGGCAGCGACCGGATGGCCGGCGCCGACCCCCGCCACCCGGCGGTGGGCTACGCCACCGCGGCCCCGCCCACCGTCTACCTCGACGGGCCGGACCGGCTGACGACCGCCCCGACCGCCGAGGAGCCCGGCGTCGTCCTGGCCCAGGGCCAGGCGCTCGTGCCCCCCTCGGTCGACCGCCGGGACTGGGTCTGGACCGGCCCCACGCGCGCCACCGGCACCCTCCTCGCCGTGCACGTGGGCGGGGAGGCGGCCGACGTGGACGCCTCCTGGCTCAACGGGGCCACCGTCCGGGCGCTGCGGGTCTCCCGCGAGGGCGCCCGCGCCGTGGTGGTGTGGGAGCAGGCCGGCGCGGTCCAGGTGGACGTCGCGGTGGTGGTCCGCTCCCGCGACGGCACGCCCACCGCGCTCGTCGAGCCGGTCCGGCTGGGGGAGCGGCTCACCGACGCCACGGACGTGGCCTGGGTCGACGAGCAGACGGTGGCCGTGCTCGGCACCTCCGGCAACGACACCAGCCCCGCGGTGCACCTGCTGCCGGTGGGCGGGCCGACGCGCCGGCTGCCGTCGGTCGACGGCGCCACCTCGCTCACCGCCGGGCGCGGGGACCGGTCGGTGGTGCTCGGCACGGAGTCGGGCCGGCTCTACGAGCGCAACGGCGCCTCCTGGCGGCCGGTGGAGGCCGGCGTCCGGTACCCGGCGCTGCCCGGCTGAGAGTTCGGCTTCCTGGGAGGGGTTAGTAGGAATCCCGACAGAGGCGGCCCGAAAGTAACCCCGCGGGCAGAAGCTCTTCCCGATACCAACTTGACCTGCTATCGCGGTTGGAGCGCGAAGATGTGCCCGTAGCCTGCAGCCCGGAGTAGGAGCGAAAGCCATGCTGTCCACCGTTGCTGGGTTCGCCACCGGCCTGGCCTGTAGCGGCCATAAGACAAGAACTGATTCCTGACCCGCACCCGCCGAGACCTGCGAACGACTACGGCACACCGCCCGTGCGCTGACATCTGGGAAATGTTTGCGGGTGTGTCGCGGCGCGCCTCCCCAGGATTGGACGTCTGATTACTACTATTGGTGCATGACGTTGATCGAGCTGGACGGTACCGAGTGGTCCATCCTGATGAAGTACAAGGAGCAAGCGCCGTACAAGCTGATGCGGCTCAAGGCAGAAGCGCTGATGCTGCTGCACGAGAACGTCGACATCGGCACGGTCGCCAGGTTTGTCGACCGCAGGCCTTCGACGGTACGGGCCTGGGTGAGGGACTGGCAGAAGATGCGTCTGGCGTCGGTGCACACCGGTCACGCCGAGAACCTGAACGCCTCCAAGCTCACCGCCGACCAGCGCGCCCAGGTAGCCCAGATCCTGGCCTCCCCACCCTCGGAGCAGGGACTGCCCGCGCAGTTCTGGGACGTACCGAACCTGGCGTCCTGGCTGCACAACCACTTCGAGGTGGTCTACGAGTCCGACAGCTCCTACCACTTCCTCCTGCACATGGCCGGGATGACCTTCCACAAGCCCGAAGCGGTGGACAAGCGACGCGGCGACGAGGCCACCATCGCCAAGCGGATGGCCGAGATCCACCAGGAGATCGCCCCGCACCTGGCCGACCCGGACACCATCGTGGTGGCCGCGGACGAGGTCCGCATCGAGCACGAGGCCATCCTGCGCCGGGCCTGGCAGATGGCCGGAACCACCACCCGCATCGAGGTCGACCGCCAGCGCCAGGCCCAGAGCTACATCGGGTTCCTCCACCAGGACGACGGGAAGGTGGACCTGCGGCGCCTGGACTGGCAGAACAGCGACACCATCATCGAGGCCCTCACCGCGTTCACGGCCGCCCACCCGAAGAAGAAGATCGTGATCGTGTGGGACAACGCCGCCTGGCACCGCTCCAAAGCCCTGCGGGCCCACCTCGGACCAGGCAATCTCCTCGAACGCATCCACCTGATCCACATGCCGCCCTACGCACCCGACCACAACCCGATCGAGCACGTCTGGGGCGAAGCAAAAACCAGCATAAGCAACATCCAGCGCGCCACCTTCGACCAGACCAGGACCGCGTTCGAAGGCTTCATCCGCGGCAACAAGTTCCCCTACCGCCTGGAGTGAGCTTTTGATCTATCCGGGCTATGGTTCCTTTCGCTGTCGGCGTTCGAAGGCCACCGCACGTTCGTCATGCAGCAACGATTCGCCGGGATTCCCTGGTGGCTGCTCATCGGCACCCTAGTTGTCACAGTTGTCGCTGTGGCGCTGTTGGTCCGGCTCGACCTGAGGTTCCGGGCCGGTGCCACAGGTGCCCTGCTCCTGTGCCTGCTCGTGGGCGTCCTGGTTGGTGGCGACATGTTGCACGCGTTGGTGACGGACGCCTGGATCATCCCGTTCACCTTCACCCGCGGCCTCGTCAGCCCGGCGGTGTGGACAGCGCTCGGGGTGGCCGGCACCCTGACCGGAATCGCTGCGCGCAGGGCGCGGCAGGAGGAGTCCGTCGGGCACCGGGCCCCGAGCCGCAAGTCCGGCATCTGAAGCGGCAGGGGCGGCACGTGGGCCTCGCTGGCTGTCTGTGGCTGTGCCGTCGGTACTGCCCATCAGCGCCCCGATCACGTCGCCGGTGGCGGGTGGACCTGGGGCCGCGTCGCCGGGCCGCCCAGCGACGTCGCCGACTCTTCCCGCCGGGGTTATCCGTCGCACGTTGCCGTCGAGGACGGCTGCGTCCACGCCGCCCCGGCAGCTTGCTGACCGCCGTCGGGCTCGACGCCGGGCCAGTGCCCGTCCTGGCGGCCCCGGCTGGTGGGTCGGAGCTCCTCCTACGGCGACGACGTGCATGGCGGCGAGCGATCGCGGCGCGCGCCACTGGCCGCAGTGCGCCCGACGTGGGGACCGCCGCCCAGCTCGACCTCTCCCCGGCGGCCGTCGAGGCGGGCATGTCGCAGATCCTCACCAAGCTCAGGTTCCGGAACCGCACCCAGGCCGCTGCGCTGCGTGGCCCCGGCGCCGGCAAGGTCCGCTGAGACCGGCGTGCCCGGAGCCGCTGTCCCAGCTGGACGGCCGGCGCCACGCCGTCCCCAGCTCCCGCCGGTCGCCGTCGGTGGTGGTCGCGGCCGTGGCACCGTGACCGCCGTGCCCGTCCCGACTGCCAGCCACCTACTGGCCGCCCTGGGCGCCGCCGGCGCGCTCGTCCTGCCCGTCGAGTGCGCCGGCTGCGGGCGGTGGGACGTGGCCCTGTGCCCGGGCTGCGCCGCCCTGCTCGCAGCGGCACCGGCGCGCTGCGACGCCGACCTGCCCCTGCTCGACGCCGCCGCCGCGTCGATGCCGGTGTGGGCGGTCGGGCCCTACCGGGGCCCGCTCCGGGCGCTGGTGGTGGCCTGGAAGAATCACCGCCGCCAGGACATCGCCGCCGACCTGCTCGCCGCGGCCCAGGCCACCGCCGCCGGCTGGATCGCCGACCCCGCGGTGCGCGCCGCCATGGGGCTGTCGGCGGAGTCGCCCCCGCGCCTGGTGCTGGTCGTGCCGGCTCCGTCCGGCTGGCGTCGGCGGTTGGCCCACCGCCTCGTCGTGCTCGACCTCGCCCAGGCGGTCGCGCGCGGCATCGCGACCGGCCTCCTTGACGCCGCCCCCGCGACCTCACCCGACGCCGCGCCCGTCGCCGCCCCCGGCTCCGCGCCCGCCGCCACCCCCGATGCCGCAGCCGACGGCCGCACCGAGGTGCTCGTCGTGGACGTGCTGCGCCGGCGCGGGGGCGCCGACCACCAGGCCGGCCGGGGCGCCCGCGCCCGGGGTGCGAACCGGGCCGGCATGGTGGTGGCGCTGGCCCCGCTGCCTGCCGAGGCCGCCGTCGTCCTGGTGGACGACGTGGTGACCACCGGGGCGACGCTGGCCGCCTGCGCGAGCGCCCTGGCCGACGCCGGCAGCCCGCCGCGCGCCGCCTGGGTGCTGGCCGCCGCGCCGCCCCCGCGGCGGGCCCGCGCAGTTCCGGGCGGTTCCCGTCCTCCCGGCGACCGCCGCCACCCGATGCCGACCACAGTGCCCGCCACGCCCTGAGACCTTGGACGTGCCCCGGCCCGAGACGGACGGCTAACGTTGGTGCATGACGGAGGGGCTCACGATCCGGGGGCCGCGCGAAGGAGCGCGGCGCAGGTCCCGGCGGGCCGCGAAGGAGGTGGTCGAGACCCCGAGCCGTCGCTGAGAGCGGCGAGCCAGCACACGTCCGGGGCCCTCGTGCCCCTACCAGAACCGATGGAGGTCATCCTCATGGAGATCGTCGTCAAGGGCCGGAACACCGAGATCGTCGACCGCTTCCGCAGCCACGTGGAGGACAAGCTCGCGAAGATCGAGCAGCTCGCCCCGCGGGCGCAGCGGGTGGACGTCGAGCTCACCCACGAGCGCAACCCCCGGCTGAGCGACCAGGCGGAGCGGATCGAGATCACCGTCCGGGACAAGGGGCCGGTGATCCGGGCCGAGGCGTGCGCCTCGAGCGAGTACGGCGCCCTCGACCTCGCCGCCGCGAAGCTCCAGGAGCGGCTGCGCCGGGCCCGTGACCGCCGCAAGGACCACCACCGGTACGCCACGCCGGCCCCGGTGGACGTCCCGGCGCCGGCCTCCGACGACACCACCGACGACGGCCCCGAGCGGCCCGTCCCGCCCAAGCGCCCCGGGGAGAGCGTGGAGGCCCAGCTGGGCGACTCCCCGGTCATCGTGCGGCAGAAGCTGCACGAGGCGAGGCCCATGTCGGTGGACCAGGCCCTGTACGAGATGGAGCTGGTCGGACACCCGTTCTACCTCTTCATCGACGAGGAGACCCGCCAGCCCTGCGCGGTCTACCACCGGCACGGCTGGACCTACGGGGTGATCCGGCTGGACACCGTCGTCGCCACTCCGGCCGCTGCGGCGGGCACGGCCACGGCCGGCCAGGTCAGCGAGGCGGTGCCGACGAGCGCCTGAGCCTGGTCGATCCCGGTCCAGGATGAGCACGACGGCGGCCGGGCCGGCCGGACGAGCGACCGGGCCGGCCGGTGAGAACGACGGCGACCGGCCGGCCGGACGAGCGACCGGGCCGGCCGCTGAGCACGACGGCGACCGGGCCGGCCGTGCGGTCCGCCGATGGGCGGTCGCACGGCCGGCCCCGGCACGTCCCGGGCGGCCCAGCCCCGTCCCGGCGCGCCGCCGGCACGGCGCCGGACCTAGAGTGCGGGACCATGGCGGGCGTCCACATCGGCATCTCCGGGTGGCGCTACCCGCCCTGGCGCGGGGTGTTCTACCCGCGCGGACTGCCGCAGCGGCGCGAGCTCGAGTACGTGGCCGGGCGCCTGTCGACGGTGGAGATCAACGGCTCCTTCTACTCCCTGCAGCGGCCGGAGAGCTACCGGGCCTGGTACGCGCAGACGCCGCCGGGGTTCGTCTTCGCGGTCAAGGGTGGCCGGTTCATCACCCACATGAAGAAGCTGCGCGACATCGAGACCGCCCTGGCCAACTTCTTCGCCTCCGGCGTGCTCGCCCTCGCCGACAAGCTCGGCCCGGTGCTCTGGCAGCTCCCGCCCGTGCTGGCCTTCGACCACGACCGCCTCGCCGCGTTCCTGGCCCAGCTGCCCCGCACCACCCTCGCCGCGGCGGACGTCGCCGCCGGGCACGACCAGCGGGTGAAGGAACCGGCCTGGACGAGCACCGACGCGGACCGGCCGGTGCGCCACGCGGTGGAGGTGCGGCACGAGAGCTACCGGGATCCGGCGTTCGCCGAGCTGCTCCGCGCGCACGACGTCGCCGTCGTCGTTGCGGACACGGCGGGCCGGTGGCCGGTGCTGGAGGAGCCGACGACGGACCTGGTGTACGTGCGCCTGCACGGGGACGAGGAGCTTTACACCAGCGGCTACACCGACGCCGCCCTGGACCGGTGGGCGCAGAAGATCCGTGCGTGGCACGCCGAGGACCGGGAGGTCTACGTGTACTTCGACAACGACGTCAAGGTCCGGGCACCGTTCGACGCCCTCGCCCTCGCCGGGCGGCTGGCCGATATCGCCGCCGTCCCGGGGTCCGCCACGGCCGGCGGCCCCGAGGCTGAAGCGGGCTTCGTGGCGGGAGCCGCGTCGGCCGCCGCCCCGGGGACTGCGGCGACCGCCGGCCCGGAGGCACCGGCCGCCGGGACGGAGGTCCGATGACCAGGGCCGCGCGCCCGGAGCGGCCGGGCGCCCAGGAGTGGGTGCCGCCCGACGGCGACCTCGCCGCGCTGCGGGCCGCCGCGCCGGGCTGCCGCGGGTGCGAGCTCTGGGCGGACGCCACCCAGGTCGTCTTCTCCGCCGGGGACGAGCGGGCCCGGATCGTCCTGGTCGGCGAGCAGCCCGGGGACCAGGAGGACCGCCGGGGCGAGCCGTTCGTGGGCCCGGCCGGCCGGGTCCTGGACGAGGCGCTGGCAGCCGCGGGCATCGACCCGGCCACCGTCTACTCGACCAACGCCGTCAAGCACTTCCGGTTCGTCGAGCGGGGCAAGCGGCGGCTGCACAAGACCCCGGGGGTCGCGCACGTCGAGGCCTGCCGGCCCTGGCTCGCGGCCGAGCTCGCCGCGGTGCGCCCGGACGTCGTCGTCTGCCTGGGCGGCACGGCCGCCCGGGCCGTTCTCGGACGGGACGTGCGGATCACCGCCGAGCGCGGCCGGGTCATGCCCGCCGGCACCGGCGACGGCGACGGCGGCGACAGCGACACCGGCGGGGACGGCACCGGTGACGGCGTCCCGGTCCTGGTCACTACCCACCCGTCGGCGGTGCTGCGGCTGCGGGGCAAAGAGGGCTGGCAGGAGGCCTTCGACGAGTTCGTCGCCGATCTGCGCACGGCGGCCGCCGTCATCGGTGGCCAGAAGGGCTGAGCTCAGTGTCGCCTAGGCTGACTGATTATGGACGGCGGCAGCGGTGACGACGGAAACGGCAGGCCAGCGCGGCTGTGACCAGCCGCGAGCAGGATGCGGTGCGGGTCTTGTTGTTGGTCGACGGCGCTGCCGAACCCCTGACCGCGTCGATCCGGGACGACGTCGCCCTGGCCGACGCTGTCGGAGTAGTGGAGGGGCAGCTTCGGCTGCAGAAGCTGGACTTCTGGCTACGGAGTCCCGACTTCCTCGCCGACGAGTTGCTCAACGTCGCCGCCGACGCGCTCGGGGTCGTCCGGATCGCGTGACCCTCGGCGCCGGACCGGCGACCGTTAGTCGGCTGACGCATCGATCTTCCCACCCGGTACGACGACCGAGAATCCTGCCGCCCGCGCGGCATCCGCCTGCCGCTTGTCATACGTCACGAACTCGGTCGCATTCACACGCTGGGCTGAAGCTACGTGAAGAGCATCGAAAGAGCGAAGGTACTGATCTGGGATGCTCATCGCGGCTCGTTCGATCCTCCGGTCGATAGGGATCAGGCTGACGCCCGCAAGCGTGTTCGCGACGGCACCCGGCACGTCATCGGCCGTGCCTTCGCGATGGAACCGCCGCGCGACCTCGACCTCTGTCACCGTCGCGGACACGAGCGCGGCGCCATGGTCGGCGACCGCCGCGTCCAGGTAGTCGACGAGGGCACTGCTCTCATTCTCGATGAGGACGCGCTTGACGACTGCCGACGTATCGACGTAGACGATCAGATCCTGTCCTCGCGCTCGGTCTCCCATTCCCACTCGCTCGTGGGGACCAGGGACGGTGTCACCCGACGGTACGGCTGTTCCGCCGGCATGAGTTCGCCGTTGTCGATGAGTGCTTGGACGTGGCGCCTCGTGCGGGCTTGCGCATCAGCAAAGTAAGCGTCCAGCGCGTCTCTGATCACGTCGGCCTGGGACCGGCGGGTACGACGTGCCTCGTCGGCAAGTGCCTTCTCACGTTCCGGGTCGAGGCGGAGATTCATGGCCATGACCGACGGTACCGCTGTGGTCGACGTGGTACTGACTCCCCGCGAGGCGTGGGGGCGCTGGTGCGGAGCGAACTTTGTGGTCGTTCACCGCCGTCAGTCCGGCAGTGCAGGATGGCGCCATGACCGACGCGCCCGCCCTCACCCCCGGACAGGCGCGCCGCATCGCCGTCGCCGCCCAGGGCCTGGACCGGCCCCGCCCAGCGCCCGGCACCGTCACCATGGCGCACCTGCAGCGGGTGATCGACCGCATCGCGCTGCTCCAGATCGACTCGGTCAACGTGCTCGCCCGGGCCCACCTGCTCCCGCTGTTCGCCCGGCTCGGCGGCTACGACGTCGCGCTGCTGGACCGGGCCACGGGCCGGGCGCCGCGGCGGCTGGTGGAGTTCTGGGCGCACGAGGCCTCCTACGTCCCGCCGCGGACCTACCAGCTCCTCCGCTGGCGGATGGATCGCTACCGCCGCCGCAATCACTGGGGCCGCGAGCTCGCCCACCACTCCGGCCTGGTCGAGGCGGTGCGCGACGTCGTCGCCGAGGCCGGCCCGGTCACCGCCCGGGAGGTGCACGCCGCCCTGGGCCACGCCCGCGGGGCCAAGGAGCACTGGGGGTGGAACTGGACGCCGGCCAAGCACGCCCTGGAGCACCTGTTCGAGGTGGGCGAGATCGCCGCGGCGTACCGCACCAGCCAGTTCGAGCGCGCCTACGACCTGACCGACCGCGTGCTGCCCGCCGCGGTCCTGGCCGAGCCGGTGCTGCCCGAGGAGGACGCCGTGCGCGCGCTCGTCGCCCTCAGCGCGCGCGCGCACGGCGTGGCCAGCGTCCGCTCGCTCGCCGACTACTTCCGGCTGCCGGCGGCGGCGACCGCCCGGGCGGTCGCCGAGCTGGTCGACGCCGGCACGCTCGAGCCGGTCACGGTCCGCGGGCTCGGCCGGCCCGCCTACCTGCACGCCGATGCGCGCCGGCCCCGCCGCACCGCCGCCCGCGCCCTGCTCGCCCCGTTCGACCCGCTCGTCTTCGAGCGCCGCCGCCTGGTGGCCGGCTGGGGCATGCACTACCGGATCGGCATCTACACCCCCGCCGGGCAGCGCACCCACGGCTACTACGTGCTGCCGTTCCTGCTCGGGGAGCACCTGGTCGGCCGGGTCGACCTCAAGGCCGACCGGGCCGCCGGGGTGCTGCGGGTGCGGGCCGCGCACGCCGAGGCACCGGCCGCCGTCCCCGGGCTGCCCGCCACCGGCGGCGGGGCGTGGCCCACGCCGGGGACGGTCGTGACGGAGCTGGCGGCCGAGCTCGCCGCGCTCGCCCGGTGGCTGGGGCTGGGGGAGGTCGTCGTGGACGCCGACGCCGGCGGTGACCTGGCCGCCCCGCTCGCCGTCCAGCGGGGGCTGCTCGGCTGAGGTGAGCCGGGGCACCGCCGGGCCGGCCGTGGCGCCGGTGAACCGGCGCCGCAGCCGGGCGGGGCCGCCGTCGGCGCAGGACCGGGCGCCGTCGTCCACACCCGCACCCGCCGACGACGACCACCGCCTACCATGGGACCGGGTGCGCCCGGCCGGGGTCACCTGCACCGGGGCGGTCCCCGGTGCCAGGAAGAGAAGCAGGAGCTCCACGCGTGCCGACGATCCTCGACAAGATCCTCCGAGCCGGCGAGGGACGCATCCTCAAGAAGCTCACCGCCATCGCCGACCAGGTCGACGCCCTCGGGGAGCCGTTCGGCGCGATGACCGACGCCGAGCTGCGCGAGGAGACCGACAAGTTCAAGGAGCGCCTGGCCGGCGGGGAGACCCTCGACGACCTGCTGCCCGAGGCCTTCGCCGCGGTGCGCGAGGCGGCCACCCGCACCCTGGGCCAGCGGCACTTCCGGGTGCAGATCATGGGCGGCGCCGCCCTCCACCTGGGCAACATCGCGGAGATGAAGACCGGCGAGGGCAAGACCCTGGTCGCCACCCTGCCCAGCTACCTCAACGCGCTGACCGGCAAGGGCGTGCACGTCGTCACCGTCAACGACTACCTGGCCGGCTACCAGAGCGAGCTCATGGGCCGGGTGTACCGCTTCCTCGGCATGAGCACCGGCACCATCCTCTCCGGGCAGAAGCCGGACGAGCGGCGCGAGCAGTACGCCGCCGACATCACCTACGGCACCAACAACGAGTTCGGCTTCGACTACCTGCGCGACAACATGGCCTGGTCCACCGACGAGCTCGTCCAGCGCGGGCACAGCTTCGCCATCGTCGACGAGGTGGACTCCATCCTCATCGACGAGGCCCGGACCCCGCTGATCATCTCCGGCCCGGCCTCCGGCGACGTGAACAAGTGGTACTCCGAGTTCGCCCGCATCGTCACCCGGATGACCCGGGAGGAGGACTACGAGGTCGACGAGAAGAAGCGCACCGTCGGCGTCCTCGAGCCGGGGATCGAGAAGGTGGAGGACTACCTCGGGATCGAGAACCTCTACGAGTCCCTCAACACCCCGCTCATCGGGTTCCTCAACAACGCCATCAAGGCGAAGGAGCTGTTCAAGCGGGACAAGGACTACATCGTCGACCGCGGCGAGGTGCTCATCGTCGACGAGCACACCGGCCGCGTCCTCGCCGGGCGCCGCTACAACGAGGGCATGCACCAGGCGATCGAGGCCAAGGAGGGGGTGGCCATCAAGGCCGAGAACCAGACCCTGGCCACCATCACCCTGCAGAACTACTTCCGGCTGTACGACAAGCTCTCCGGCATGACCGGCACCGCCGAGACCGAGGCGGCCGAGTTCGCCAGCACCTACAAGATCGGCGTCGTGCCCATCCCGACGAACCGGCCGATGATCCGCAAGGACCAGTCCGACCTCGTCTACAAGGGCGTGAAGCAGAAGTACGCCGCCATCGTCGAGGACGTCGCCGAGCGCAACGCCGCGGGCCAGCCCGTCCTGCTCGGGACCACCAGCGTGGAGAAGTCCGAGGTGGTCTCCCGCCTGCTCGCCGAGCGCGGGGTGCGCCACGAGGTCCTCAACGCCAAGCAGCACGCCCGGGAGGCCGCCGTCGTCGCCATGGCCGGGCGCAAGGGTGCCGTCACCGTGGCCACCAACATGGCCGGCCGCGGCACCGACATCATGCTCGGCGGCAACGCCGAGTACCTCGCCGTCGCCGCCCTGAAGGAGCGCGGCCTGGACCCGACGGAGACCCCGGAGGAGTACGAGGAGGCCTGGCCCGCGGCGCTGGAGTCGGCGCAGGAGGCGGTGAAGGCCGAGCACGACGAGGTCGTCGGGCTCGGCGGGCTGTACGTGCTGGGCACCGAGCGGCACGAGTCCCGCCGGATCGACAACCAGCTCCGCGGCCGCTCCGGCCGGCAGGGCGACCCGGGGGAGTCCCGCTTCTACCTGTCCCTCGAGGACGACCTCATGCGCCTGTTCAACTCCGGGCTGGCGATGCGGGTGATGGACGGCGGCGCCTACCCCGACGACATGCCGCTGGAGCACAAGTTCGTCTCCAAGGGCATCGCCTCGGCGCAGAGCCAGATCGAGGCCCGCAACTTCGAGATCCGCAAGAACGTCCTGAAGTACGACGACGTGCTGTCCCGCCAGCGCGAGGTCGTCTACGAGGCGCGCCGCCGGGTGCTGTCCGGGGAGGACCTCGAGCAGCAGGTCCGCGGCTTCATCGACGACGTCATCGCCGGCGTGGTGACCGAGCACACCGCCGAGGGCACCCCGGAGCAGTGGGACCTGGACACCTTGTTCAGCGAGCTGAAGACCGTCTACCCGGTGTCGATCACGCCCGAGGACGTCGTGGAGGAGGCCGGCAACGCCACCCGGGTGACCCGGGAGATGCTGGTCGAGGAGCTGCGCTCCGACGCCGCCCTGGCCTACCAGGCGCGCGAGGCCGAGCTCGGCGAGGCCGTCATGCGCCAGCTCGAGCGGCGCGTCGTGCTCTCCGTGCTGGACCGCAAGTGGCGCGAGCACCTGTACGAGATGGACTACCTCAAGGAGGGCATCGGGCTGCGGGCGATGGCCCAGCGCGACCCGCTCGTGGAGTACCAGCAGGAGGGCTACCAGCTCTTCCAGGCGATGAACGAGGCCATCAAGGAGGAGTCGGTCCGGTACCTGTTCAACCTGGAGGTCAAGCCCTCGGCGCCGGCCGCGGGCGCGGGTGGGCCGGTGATCACCGCGGGGTCGGCCGCGGCGACGGCGGCCGGTACCGCGGTCCCCGCCGCCTCGGGTGGGGACGGGGTGCCGGCGGGTGCCGCGCGCACGTCTGGCGACGGCGTCCCGGCGGGTGCCGCGGCAGGCGGCGGTGCGGCCGGCAACGGTGTGCCCGTGGGCGCTGCGGCGGGCAGGGGTGACGGCGTGCCGGCGGGTGCGGCCGGCTCGGGAGACGGCGTCCCGGCGGGGGCCGCCGGCTCCGGCGACGGCATGCCCGACCTCCTCGGGCTCGAGGCGCCCGAGCGGCCCAAGAACCTCACCTACTCGGCGTCGGCCACCGACGGCGCGGTGGAGACCAGCAGCGACGGCGCGCCGGTCGGCGCGCAGGGCGGCAACCGCGAGCAGCGGCGGGCGGCGGCGAAGGCGGCCAAGAAGCGCCGCTGACCGGATATTCGGCCTTTCACCTGGACCATCCCGGTCGGGGCGGAGCCGCGTATCGTGCGGTAATTCACCGATGCACGGCTTCCGGTCGGGAGGCATGCTGAAGGTCACTGCGACAAGATCCGGGGCGAGATGGTCCGAAGCGCTGCCGGACCAGGTGGGAGGAGCAACCCGTAAGATCGAGGGCACACACATTCATGCATGCAGCTTCAAGGGTCTGCGTAGGTCCAAATAGGCCAACCACCCCGAGTTTCGTCGTGACCGACGCGCAGGTTACGGAATCTGGAACGAGACGTCGTTGACGAGGATCTCGGCTAGCCAAGTATTTCCTGCGTCAGCCACAGCAACGTAGTCCTCCGCCACGGCCTCCGGCTCAGCCGTGACTGCAGCCTGAAGTAGCGATGCCGAGAACGCGAGCTCAGCGAGCTCCACCGCACCGTGGCAGCCAGCTTGGTCATTATCGCCGGCACCCTCGACCGTGTCGTAGAAGGCCTCAACCATCTCCTGGTGGTCGGCGGCCCCGCGCGAGGCAATCACCCGTTCCCAACTGCGTGTTACGAGCGGGGCTACACGCGCGGACGAAGCGCAAATCTGTGCGCCTGCAGCGGCTTCCAGTTGTTCCTGCGTCAACGTTTGTACGGCAGTGGGATCAGGAGAAGGAGTTGGAGTAGGCGCCGAGGAGGTGGCCTCAGCCGATTGTCCAGTTCCGGCAGGCTCCTCCACCTTTCGCTCTCCAGCGCAACCACCTACGACCAGTGTTGCTGCTACCAAAAACGAAAGTCCTACTTTTCGAATGTTCATGGTCCCCATCAACTGTAGTAGAAACGCGGAAAGCACCGCCAGAACGACGTGCATGCCCCGCCGACTCGATAGCGACGCGGATGTCGGAGTGTCCTCCTCACTCATCCGAGCAGCGTATGCCCGCCAAGGACTTCTGTCGAGGCTTTGCGCGGCTAACCTAAGTGTGGTTCGCGAAGCAGGTCTCGTGTGCCTCGGGCGAGTGCTGCTCGCGACTGGGCCGGGAGGGTGGGCTGGCCGGATGGGTCGGTTGTCGATCGGTGCCAAACGTGAGATCACCAAGCAGTACGCTGGCGAGGTACGCCGCGGCGGACAAGGGCAGGATTCTTGATGAACTGCGGTGCGGGGCCGGGTTGGCGCGGCCAACGCGCGCCGCACCCTGACGGTGCCATGGGGCCGGGGGGCCGAAACGGTTGCGCCGGCCATCTGCAAAGGGCACCCCTGCCGTCTACGCCATCGGGGCCGAACGACGACTGAACCGCCGCCGCCCGCTGCGCACTCTCGGGGGCAACTAGCGAGGCTCTGCTTAACGGGCACATCCTTTGGTAGGTGTTGGCCGACGTGACCCTTCCCCACCGGTGCCGCGCCTCTCCGGAGAGCGGGGCCTCCTCGAACTGATGGGCGTTTGTCCCGGTCGGAGCCGCCTTCTGCGTTGCTTCCCGACACCCTCGCCACCGGCCAGCCTGCTCAGGCGGCCGCGACCGACGCACCTCACCGACGGCCGTCAGCCGATCTCCAGCGCCGTCGCGCGCCACCGGCCACGGTGCACCTCCAGCCGCACCGCCGCCCCGCGCACCCGCTCGCCGTCGTGCAGGACGACGGCGGCCTCCACCGCACCCGGCGCGACCTCGCACACCCGGACCCGGCGCACGATGGCCGGCCGGGTGCGCACGGGCCGGCCCAGGACCCGAACAGCCAGGCCGGCGCGGCGCGCGAGCGCCTCGTAGAGGTCGGCGGTGAGCCAGCGGCCGAGCTGGGCCGCCGGCCGGACGCCGAGCAGCACCTCCACGCACGAGCGGGCGAGCGCGCCCGCCCACCGGCCCGGGTCCGGGAGCGGCTCCTCGGCCGTGACCGTGGACGGGGCGCCGGCCGCGCCGGCCGCACCCGCCGGGGCGGCGTCCGCGTCCGGCGCGGCGGGCTCCGGGGCCGGCCCGGCGAACCGCAGCCGGTCCCAGGGCCGGGCGGTGGATGTGCGGGGCACCTCTGCGGTGCCGACCCCGTGCTCGGGCGGGCGCACACCGGGCAGGGCACGGCCGGCGACGGTGGGGCGGGTGACGGTGGGGCGGGTGACGGTGGCGGTGCTCATGGCGACTCCTGGGCTGGCGGGGCCTGCAGCTGCTGGCCGGGATGGATGAGGTCGGGATCCGGGCCGATCACCGCCCGGTTCGCCGCGTACCAGCGCGGCCACTCCGCGGCGATGGCCGCGTCGTCGGCGCCGGGCGGCAGGTGCGCGGCCGCGATGCGCCACAGCGAGTCCCCTGGGACCACGGTGTGGACCGCCTCGGTGTGGTGGGGCACGACGTCCGGTGCGGGCACGGCGCCTGGCGCTGGCTCGGCTCCCGTAATCGGGGCCGGCGCCGCACCCGGTGCCGTGGCGGGGGCCTGGGTCGGCCGGGTTGGTGCCGGCGGGTCGGGCGCCGGCTCGGGCGACGGCGTGGGTGTCGGCGTGGTCTGCACCGTGGCGCCCCAGCCGAGGTCCTCCGGCGGTGGCTCCTGGTCAGCCGCCGCGCCAGCGCCGAGGGAGGACAGCCCGAGCCCGGTGGCCGCCGTCGTGACCAGGGCGTGGCGCAGCACCGGGGCTCCCCACCGCCGCACCAGCGTCTCGGCCGCGCCGATGGAGCTGCCCGCTGCCCGGGCGAGGTGGAGCGCCACGCCGGCTGCGCACGTGAGCACGTACCAGCCGGCGACCACGGCCCCGACGGTGAGCGCGCCGGCGGCGACGACGTCGGGCAGCACCGCGCCGGTGGCGTCCGGCCAGGCGCCCACCACCGCCCGCACCGCGGCCACCGTCCGCCCCGCCAGCACGACGCACAGCACCGCGCTGAGCACGAGGAGCGCGAGCAGCCCACCCAGGCCCGGTCTTGGAGCACCACGGGTCATCCCTGGCCCCTCTCAACGCGCCGATCGTGGCTGATGATGCAGTTTGGTGCTGTTCGGTGGCCATAGGTGTACGCCGACCCGGTCGCCGTGTAAACCCCTCCGGGCAGGGTCGGTGGAAAACCGCCAGGGCCAGGCCGGTGGTGGACGGGCGCAGCACGGTGGATGGTGCGGCACGGGGACAGGGGTCGGTGCGCCCTGCTGCTGGGGCCGACCTCCCTGCGCCCGGCTCCCGGGCGCCCGGGCGGCCACCGATCTCGGTCGCCCGGTCGCCGTCGGGAGCGCCCGTCGCTTCCTCGGCCGTCCCGGTCGGCGACACTCGTCGCCGTTGCCCCTACCGTGGCCGCGCCCCGTGCCTTACGGTTCCTGTCCATGAGCTGGGAAGCCCTGCTCGAGGACCTGCAAAGCCAGTTCGACGCAGCGCTGCGTACGGAGGACGACGAGCTCGTCGTCGAGCTCACCGAGGCCGAGGTGGGAGCCGTCCACCTCGCCGACCGGGTGCGGGCCCGGCTGGGCGAGGAGCTGGTGGTGCGGCTGCGCACCGGCACCCATGTCCGCGGCCGGCTGCTCGACGCCGCCCCCCAGTGGCTCCTGCTGGACGACGACGGGCGGCGGGTCCTCGTCCCGCTCGACGCCGTCGCGACGGTTTCACCGTTGGGCGCCGCCGCTCCCGACCCGGGCGACGCCGAGCGGCGCCTGCGGGTGACGCACGTGCTGCGGATGCTGGCCCGTCAGGGCACCCGGCTGCGGGTGACCAGCGAGGCCGGGGACTACGTGGGATGGGTGGTCCGGGTGGGGGCCGACCACCTGGACCTGCGCACCGACCGTGACGGGGAGGTGCTGAGCCTGGCGCTCAGCGCCGTGCTGATGGTGAGCCACCCGTGAGGGCGTCGCCGTCGGGACCGCCGCCGCGCGGCAGCGGACCGTGCGGCACCGCACCGTCGTGCACCCCGCCGTCGTGCTCCGCGCCGTGGACCCCGCCGTCCGGCTCCGCGCCGATCCGCTCCCGGGTCCGGGCGTACTGCTGCTGGATGTACTCCTCCAGCGCGGAGATCTCCACCCGCCACTGGTTCCGGCCCCCCACCTGGATGGCCGGGAGCTCGCCCGAGCGCACCAGGACGCGCACCTGCGCCACGGAGACCGCCAGGGACTCCGCGACGTCGGCGAGCGTAAGGAACCGTTGCGCCATGGCGGCATCTTCCCACTCCCGCCGGGTATCGACGGGCATCCACGCCGTCCTGTGGACAACGCCGGGCACCCTCCGGCACCCAGGACGCACCATGGAGCCTCGCGTCCACCGAGGGACCGCGAGCCCACGGAGGGAGCAGGACCGTGACGGCTGAGGACCGGGCGCAGCTGCGCCGGCTGCGCCGACCCACCTGGCGCGACCCCCGGCTCGGGATCGGCGTGCTGCTCGTCGCCGGCTCGGTCGCGCTGGGCACCTGGGCGGTGCGCGACGCCGCCGGCACGGTGCAGGTCTACGCCACCCGGGACGCCGTCACCCCCGGGGACGCCATCGACGGCGAGGACCTGACGGTCCAGGACGTCCGGCTCGGCGGCCCGCAGGACCGCTACCTACGGGTGGCGGACGGGCTGCCCGACGCCGCGGTGGCGCTGCGGGCGCTGGGCCCCGGGGAGCTGCTGCCGCGCAGCGCCCTCGGCGAGGCCACCGCCGTGGACCTGCGCCCGGTGGTCGTCCCCCTGGGGGCCGCCGTGCCCGCCGACGTCGGCCCGGGCACCACCGTGGACCTCTGGCTGACCCCACCGCCGCCCACCGGCGGCCCGCAGGACCCGCAGGCCCCCGAGCCCGTCCCCGAGATGCTCGCCGCCGACCTCCTCGTCGCCGACATCGTCCGCGAGGAGTCGATGCTCGCCGGCGGGACCGGGGTGTCCGCCGAGCTCCTCGTGCCCGCGGAGGACCTGCCCGGGGTGCTCGCCGCCCTGCCGGCCGAGGGCCAGCTCGTCATCGTCCCCACCTTCGGTGCCGGCGTCCCGGCCGCCGCGACCGGGGCCGGCTCGTGACCGTCGGCGTCCTGCTCGCCCTCACCGACGCCCGCGAGGGCGAGCTCGTCCGCGCCCTCGACGCCCCGGGGTCGGGCGTGCGGGTGGTCCGCCGCTGCGCCGACGTCCCGGAGGTGCTCGCCGCCGCGGGGGCCGGGCTCGGTGCCGTCGCCGTCGTCTCCGCGGACCTGCCCGGCGTGGACCGCACGGTGGTGGCCCGGCTCGACGACGCCGGCGTGCGCTGCGTGCTGGTCGCCGCGCCCGAGGACCTGGACCGGTGCCGGGCGCTGGGTGCCACCGCCGTCGCCGCGAGCACCGAGGACATCGCGGCGCTCGCCGACCTGGTCGCCTGGCTCGCGCACGAGGCTCCGCCGCCGGCCGGGCAGACGGCGGCCGGGCCGTCGTCGGCCGGGCCGACGGCGGCCGGGGCGGCCGGCGGGGGGCCGGCTGGGGCGGGGACGACGGGGGCTGGGGCGGCCGGGGCGGAGCCGACGGCGGCCGGAAGGGGCTGGGCGGATCGGGCCGCGGCGAACGGCATCACCGGTCGGAGCGGCCACGACCCGGCCGGCCCGGAAGTCTGGCCGGGCAACGGCGAACGGCACCCCGCCGCGCGGGGTGGCACCGGGGCCAGCGCCACGACGCCGGCGGGCGGGACGACGGTGGACGGTGGGACGGCACGGCCGGATGACGCGGGCCGCAGCGCCGCGCGGCCGGATGAGGCGGTGCGGCCGGGTGAGACGGCGCGGCCGGGTGAGGCGGCACCGACCGGTGGCTGGGCACCCGCCGGTGGGACGCCGTCGGCCGAGAGCGGTCAGCCGGCGGGCGGCGGGCCCGCGCCGCCGCCCCACGCAGGCCACAGATCCACCACCCCGGGCACCGCGGTCGTCCCGACGGGCCGCACCGCCGGGCGACCCGGCACCCGCCTGCCGGCGCCGACCGGCCGGGGCTCCGCGGCCCGTCGGCGGGAGCGGCTCGGCCGGAGCGGTGCCGCTGGCCGGAGCCGTGCCGCGGTCGCCGACCCGCCGGCTGCCCCAGCCCCGCCCCGACCTGGCCGGCTTGTGGTGGTGTGGGGGCCGGTCGGCGCCCCCGGGCGCAGCACGGTGGCCGTGACCCTCGCCGCGGAGCTCGCCGCCCTGACCGGCGGCGCGCTGCTCGTCGACGCGGACACCGAGGCCCCGTCGCTCACCCAGCTGCTTGGCCTGCTCGAGGACACCTCGGCGATCGCCGCGGTGTGCCGGCAGGCCGCCCACGGCCGGCTCGACGTCGCCACCCTGGAGCGGCTGTGCCCGGTCCTCGACGGCGGCCTGCGGGTGATGACCGGGCTGACCCGGCCGGACCGCTGGCGCGAGCTGCCGGCGGCCGCGCTCGACGTGGTGTGGGAGGTGGCCCGCGCCGCCACCGGGTGGACGGTCGTGGACGTGGGCGCCGCCGTCGACGACGACGGCCCGGACGCCACGCTGGGCCCGCGGCGGCACCAGGCCACCACGGCCGCCCTCCGCGCGGCCGACGTGGTCGTCGTCGTGGGGGCCGGCGAGCCGGTGGGGATGCGCCGCCTCGTCCTGGCCCTCGGCGAGCTCACCGACCGCGCGCTGCTCAGCCCCGGCGCCCGGCGGGTCGTCGTGGCCAACCGCGTGCGGGCGGCCACTGCCGGCCCGCGGCCGGAGCAGGCCGTCCACGAGGCCCTCGTCCGGTTCGCCGGCGTGCCCGATGCGGTCATCGTCCCCGACGACCGCGCGGCGCTGGACCGGGCCGTCCTGCAGGGCCGGACGCTGGCCGACGTCGACCCGACCTCACCGGCCTACCTCGCCCTCGCCGGCCTCGCCGCCGACCTGGCCGGCACCGGCCCCGTCCGCCGCCGCGGCCGGGCGTCCTGGCTCCGGCGGCTCAGCGCCGCACCGCGGGGCGCTGCCGCCACGCCGGCCCCGCCCGGACCGCCGCCTGCGCCGCCCCCGCCCCCGCCGGCGCCGGTCCCCTCCGCGGCAGCCCAGGACCGGTCGGACCGGCCGGCCTCCTGATACCTGGGCCGGACCGGTCCCGCCCGCCGGCGCCGAGGCAGGGGAGACTGCCCCCATGCGCCTGTACCTGCCCGCCACGACAGCCGACCTCCGCGCCGAGACGCTCGCGCCCCCCTGGGCGCACGCCGTCACGGCCGCACTGCGGGCCGCGCTGCCGGAGGAGGACGAGGAGGCTCTCGAGATGGTCGCCACCCTCGCCGCCGCCGACGACTCCGTGCGCCTGATCGCCGCGCGCGGGGCGGCGCCGCGCCGCCTCGTCGCCGCCGCGGAGGTGCCCGCCTCCGCCGTGCGGGCCGACGTGGCCCGCGGCCCGGACCAGCTGCCGAGCGTCGTCGAGCTCCGCGCGCCGGTGCCGTGGGGGTGGGTGGTGTCCCTGCACCTCGACGAGGCGGCCGCCGCCGAGGACGTCGCGGCCGCGGCCGCCGGGGACGACGACGCGTTCGAGCGGGCCGCCGAGCGGGACCTGCTGTGGTACGACGTCACCGAACTGGCCGAGCTGCGGCGCGAGGTCGCCGGCTAGCGATCCCGCCGTCAGCAGTGCACGGTCAGCGACGACCCCCCGCCGGGCAGCCGGCGCACGGCGACGCGCTCGGCGATGCGGTCCTTCAGGTCGGCGACGTGCGAGACGATGCCCACCGCCCGGCCGCCGTCGCGCAGCCGGCCGAGCTCGGCCATGACCGCGTCGAGGGTCACCGGGTCGAGCGAGCCGAACCCCTCGTCGATGAACAGGGTGCCGAGCTCGACCCCGCCCGCCTCGGCGCGGACCACGTCGGCCAGGCCCAGCGCCAGGCACAACGAGACGTAGAACGTCTCCCCGCCGGAGAGGGTGCGGGGGTCGCGCGCGGTCTCGGTCTGGTGGTCGCGCACCTGCAGGCCCAGGCCGGCCCGGGGCGAGCGCTGGCCGCCCTCGCGCTCGTCGATCCGCTCCAGCGCGTACCGCCCGTCGGAGACCACCGTCAGCCGGTCGTTGGCGGCGGCGACGACGTCCTCGAAGCGGCGCAGCAGCACGTAGGTGGCCAGCGTGGTGCTGATGGTATTGCCGTCCCCGGCGGTGGCCAGCGCGGCGGCGCGCAGCACGGGTGCGGCGCGGCTGGTCAGCTCGGCGCTCTCGGCGAGGGCGGTCCGGAGCCGGTCGGCGGCGGCGGCGCACTGCTCCGCCCGGACCCGGGCCTCCCGGGCCGCCGCGCTGGCGGCGGTGAGCGCCTGCAGGGCGGTGGCGTGTGCGGCGTCCGCGGCCGGTACATCGGCCGTCTCGGCGCCCGTCAGGCCGGCGACGGCGGGCTCGGCCAGGCCGTCGGCCACCCGGGCGAGCGCCGAGCGGTGCTGCTGGACGCGCCGCTCCAGCGCCGCCTGGTCCGCGGCGGGCAGGGTCCCGGCCCGGACGGCGGCGGCGTCGGGCAGCCCGGCGGCGGCGAGCGCGGCGGTGAGCCGTTCCTCGGCGTCGGCGAGGGCGGCGTCGGCGGCCCGGCGCTCCCGGGCCGCGTCCTGCAGCCGCCGGGCCGTCTCGGCCCGGGCGGTGAGCCGCCGGGCCCACTCGGCCACGGAGGGGGCGCCGGCGCGGCCGGCCGCGCACCGCTCGGTGTCGGCCGCCAGCTGGGCCGCCTGGCCCGCGACCCGCTCGGTCCCGGCGGCGTGGGCCGCGGCGGCGGTGGCGTGGGCGTCGGTCAGCCGCGCGGTCTCGGCGTCGAACTCGGCGAGCTCGGCGGTGAGCTCGGCGCTGCGGACGATGGCGTCGGTGGCCGCGCGCACCGCCTCCTCGGCCGCGGCCAGCTCGGCCTGGGCGGCGGGGACGTCCCGACCGCCGGCCCCGTCGTCGGCGGCGGCGAGCCGTTCCCGCAGGGCGGCCACCCGGGCGCCGAGCTCGGTGAGGGTCCGTTCGGCCGTCTCCCGGGCGGCGGCAGCTGCCTCCACGTCTGCGGTGCTGGTGCCCGGGCTGGCCGGGGCGGGCACCGGGTGCTCCGCCGCCCCGCACACCGGGCACGGGTCGCCGTCGGCCAGCCCGGCGGCCAGCGCGCCCGCCATGCCGGCCACCCAGGCCCGGCGGGCGGCCCGCTCGACGTCGGCGCGCTGTTCCGCCGTCCGGGCGGCCGTGGCGAGCTCGGTCTGGGCGGCGGTGAGCTCGCGGGTACGGTCCTCGACGGCGCGTGCGGCGGTCAGCACCCGGCCGGCCGCGGCGACCGCTGCCTCGGCACGGGCCCGCTCGGCGCCGGCGCCGCGCAGCTCCCCGAGCGCGTCCTCCCGGGCCGCGCGGCCGGCCGGCCGCACGGCCAGCGCGACCGCCAGCGCCTCCAGGTGCTCGGCGTCGCGGCCCAGGGCGGCCCGGGCCCGGGCGAGGGCGTCCGCCCGGGCCGGCAGGCCCTCCTCGAGCGTGACGAGCTCGGCCAGCGCGCCGGCGGCGGCGGTGGCGGCCTCGTGCGCGGCCGTCAGGTCGACCGACTCGTCGGCCAGGTCCGCGTCCGGACCGGCGGCCGTGGCGCCGAGCAGGTCCCGGTGGCTCGCGGCGGCCGCCGCGGCACGCTCGCCCGCCTGCTCCCGGGCCGCGACGGCGGAGACGGCCGTGGCCGCCCGGCGCGCGCGATCCAGCCGCTCGGCCGCCGTCGTCACCGCCGGCTCCGCCGCGGCCAGGGCAGCCTGCTCGGCGAGCAGCGCGCCGCGCCGGGCGAGCGCCGCGGCGAGCTCGCGCTGGTCGCGCAGGTGCTCCCGGGCCACCCGCTCGGTGTCCGCGGCCGCGTCCCGGTCGGCCTCGGCCGCGCTCGCCCGGCACTCGTGCGCCCCGACCGCCTCGTCCGCCGCGCGGGTCAGCGTGGCCGCGTCACCGTCCTCGGCGGCGCCCACCACGGCCGCCGCGTCGGTCTCCACGAGCCCGGCGGCCGAGGCAAAGGCGCGGGCGGCGGTCACCGTGCCGGCGCGGGCGGCGTCCAGCCGGCCGCGTTCCCGCCGGGCGTCCTCGGCGAGCTGGCGCTGCAGCCGCTCGTACACCGCCGTCCCGAACACCTCCTGCAGCACGGTGCGCCGGTCCTCCGGCCGGGCCCGCAGGAATGACGCGAACTGGCCCTGGGGCAGGACCACCGTCTGGGTGAACTGCGCACGGTCAAGGACCACGATGCGCCGCAGCTCGCTGCCCACCTCCTGCACGTGGGCGGAGACCGGGTCCCCGCCGTCCTGGTCCGGCCGGGCGAGTCGCCAGAGCTTCGCGCGGGCCCTCTGCGGGGTGAACCCCCCGCCCCGCTTGGGGCGCTGGTGGGCGGGGGAGCGCCACACCCGGAAGACCCCGGCCCCGGTGGACATGACGAGCTCGACGAAGGGCTCGACGCCGGGGGCGGCGTGGTGGGAGGGCAGCCGGTCCGACGAGGAGTCCGCGTCGGCGACGACGCCGTACAGGGCGAAGACGATGGCGTCGATGAGGGTGGACTTCCCGGCGCCGGTGGGTCCTTCGAGGAGGAAGAGCCCGGACGCGGACAGGGCGTCGAGGTCCACGGTGTGCCGGCCCGGGAAGGGGCCGATTGCCTGCAGGGTGAGCCGGTGGATCCGCATCAGGCGCTCCGTTCCGTCGCGAGGACCGTCTCGTAGGCCGCGGCCACCGCGGCGAGCTCGGCCGCCGTCGCCGGGCGCCCGCCGGCGGCGGCGAGGAAGTCGGCCGCCACGGCCAGCGGGTCCTGCCCGGCCGTGACGGTCCGGGCGCCCGCCCGGGCCGGTGCGTTCGCCGGCCGGTGCTGCACGACCAGGGCGTGCGGGAAGCGGCGGGTCACCTGCGCCCACAGGTCCAGCGGGCGGACGTCGTCGGTGACCGTTACCCGCAGCCAGTCCTGCGCGACGGCGTCGAGCGCCGGGCCGAGGAGCTCGGCCAGCGGGCCGGTGACGTCCCCGAGCCGGCGCGGCACCGGGGCCGGGACCAGCTCCACCGAGGTCACCCCGGCCGGGCCGAGCTCGACCAGGGCGGTGGACTTGCGGTGCCGGGCCTCGGAGAAGGAGAACGCCAGCGGGGAGCCGGCGTAGCGCATCACCGGGTCGGTGCCCTCCCGGCCGACCCGCTGCGGGCCGTGCAGGTGCCCGAGCGCGACGTAGTCCAACGCGTCAGCGGGCCCGAAGACGCCCGAGGGCACCGAGTCCACGCCGCCGACCCGGATGTCCCGCTCGGACTCGCTCGCGGCGCCGCCGGTGACGAAGGTGTGCGCGAGGAGCACGGCGGGGACCCGGGCGCCGTCGTCCCGGCGCCGGCCAGCCAGGTCCGCGTGCACCCGGCGCAGCGCGGCGGCGGTGACGGCCTGGTGGGACCGGACGGGGCGGCGGGGCCCGTCCTCGCTGGGCTCGGCCAGCGCGTCCCGGGTCAGGTCCGGGTCGAGGTAGGGCAGGGCGTAGACGTAGGCGCCGGTCCCGCCGTCGGCGTCGGGCAGGTTGACCGGGGTGGCGGCCCCGGCGACGGCGGCCCGCACGGCCAGCCGGTCCCGGAACAGGCCGGCGCCGAAGCCCAGCCGGGTGGCCGAGTCGTGGTTGCCCGGGGTGAGCACCACCCGGGTGCGGGCGGTCAGCCGGGCGAGCGCGTCGGAGAGGAGCTCGACGGACGCCACCGGCGGGACGGCACGGTCGTAGACGTCCCCGGCGACCACGACGGCGTCCACCGCCGCGGCGTCGACCAGGTCCACCAGGTGGTCGAGGAAGGCTGCGTGGTGGTCGTGCAGGTCCACCCCGTGCAGCGTGCGCCCCAGGTGCCAGTCCGAGGTGTGCAGGATCCTCATGCCGCCGACGCTAACCGCGGCCACCGACATCGCCCGGGCACGGCGCGCCGTCGGTGCTGACCGGACGGCCGAGGTCGGCGACGGCGCCGCCACCAGACCGGCCGGGGCGGTGGTGGCGCGACCCACTCGGTCTGGTCGAGACGGGCGACGGCGCCGCTCACCCGACCAGTCGGGGTGGTGGCGGCGCGACCACTCGGCCTGGTCGAGACGGGTGACGACGCCCACCCGGCCCGCCGCACCGCCCGCCTTGACAGCGCTGCCCGGCCGGGGTCTGATCAGAACCGACTGGGTCAGCAGGGCCCGGGGCGGGCGCCCGAGGGCGCACGGCGGGACCGCCCGCCGTCGGCACACGACCGGTGGTCGTGACGGAGGAGCACAACATGAGCCAGGCCGAGCAGATCCTCGCCGCCCTCGGCGGGGACGCGAACGTCCTCGACCTCGAGGCCTGCATCACCCGCCTGCGGGTGGAGGTGGAGGACCCGGCGCGGGTGGACGAGGACGCGCTGCGTGCGGCCGGCGCGTTCGGCGTCGTGCAGCAGGGCAGCGCGGTGCAGGTGGTGGTCGGCCCGCAGGCGGACACCATCGCGGAGGACATCGAGGACCTGCGGTGACCGCCCGCCGCCCCGCCGCTGCCACGTGAGCGACGCCGTCGCCCGGCTCGCCGCCACCCTCATCGAACCCGGCGCGGCCCTGCTGCTGGACATGGACGGCACGCTCGTGAACTCAGAGCCCGCCCACCGCGCCGCCTTCCGGCGGTACTTCGCCGAGCGCGGCTGGCCCCTGCCCGCGGAGGTGCTCGCCGCCTTCGGGGGGCGCCGTGCCGCGGACGTCTTCGCCGCCCTGGACGGTCCCTGGGCGGGGGAGGACGGCGTTGCGCTGGCGGCTGCGGTGACCGCCCGCCTCGACCTGGTCGCCGACCCACCGGTGCCGGTGCCGGGCGCGGCCGACGCCATTCGTGGCTGGCACGCCGCCGGTATGCCCATCGCCGTCGTCACCTCCGCCGGTCGGGCGTGGACGCAGCACGTGCTGGACCTCCTCGAGGTCGGTGACCTCGGCCTGACCCTGGTGACCGCCGAGGACACCCCCACCGGGAAGCCGGACCCGGCGCCCTACGCTCTCGCGGTGCGGCGCCTCGGCGCCGACGCCGCCGCCTGCCTCGCCGCCGAGGACACCCCCGCCGGGCTCACCGCCGCCCGCGGCGCCGGAGTTGGACACCTGCTCGGGATGACGACCTCGGCGCCGCCGGAGGCGCTCCTCGACGCCGGCGCGCACGCCACCGCGCCCGACCTCACCGCGCTCGCGGCCGCTGCGCGCGGGGTGGGCACGGACGGGTGGCTGCTGCCGGAGCCGGACGACGTCGTCCGGCCCTGATCGGGGCGCCCGGCAAGTGGGCCCGGGATCACGGGACCCCGGTGGTGGTGTCGGTGGCGCGAGTTGAGAGCCCGCCGCGATGGACACCTCTTGCTCAGGATGTGCACGGACTGTACAAGCGGCATGACTGTCGTACTATCTGTACATGAGCGCAGTGGAAGAGATCAGCGTGTCGAGTGCCCGGGAGAATCTGGCGGGCATCATCGATGCGGTGGGTGCCGAGCATCGGCCGGTCTTTCTCACACGTCGAGGACGGCGGGTCGCGGCACTTGTCGACGCCGACGACCTCGACAACCTTCTCGACCTTGCCGAGGACATGGCGGACATCCGTGCCGCCGCTGCCGCTCGGGAGGAGATGCGAAGCACTGGTCAGGAGCCGATCCCGTGGGAGAGCGTCAAGGTTGATCTCGGGCTGGCATGACTTACCGGATCTCCCTCGCACCCTCGGCGGCACGAGAACTGCGGAAGCTCGAACCGCAGGCGCGTCGCCGGATACAGGCGGCGCTCGAGCTCCTGAGCGAGAACCCCCGGCCGCCGGCGGCTACTCAACTGGTCGGGGGTGCCGGCGAGTGGCGTGTCCGGACAGGTGCGTACCGGATCGTGTATGAGATCCACGACGCGGACCTTCTCGTGCTCGTCCTCCGCGCCGCTCATCGGCGCGAGGTCTACCGTCGCTGAGGTCCGCGCCGGCGTCCTGAGGCAGGCGTGGCTCAGAAGGGGATGGGTTGGTCGGGGGCGTAGGGGTCGGGCCCGTCCCGGCCGCCCTGGTCGGGCTGGTGGGGCTGGTTGCGCCAGGGGCCGGGGGGCCGGATGGGCTGGCGGGGGTAGCGGTGGCCGGTGGGGGCGGTCCAGGTGATGACGCCGGTGGTGGGGTCGCGGGAGACGGACCACCCCCCGGAGGTCTTGGCCTCGTGGTGGCCGGTGCAGCCGGCGTGGAGGTTCTCCCTCGTGGTCTGCTCGAGCAGGCCGGCCAGGGCGTGGTCGAAAGCGGCGATGTGGTCGATCTGGCAGCGCCCGGCGGGGATCCGGCAGCCGGTGAACGTACACGTCACGTCCCGGGCGATGATGGTGCGGGTCAGGTCCGCCCCGGGGCGGTAGGTCTTGGTGCCCAGGGCGAGGAACTCTCCGGTGGCGGCGTCGGTGAACATTGCCCGCCAGGTGGCGTCCTGGGCGATCTGCCGGGCCAGGTCGGCCGGGATGGGCCCGTACCCGGCGAGCTCGGCGACCTGGTCGTCCAGGCCGAGGAGGGTGCCGGCGGCGACGGTGACCTGCAGGTGCGGGCGGCGGCCGTGCTGGGTGGGCAGGGGCGTGCCGGCGGGGCTGGTGCCGGTGTTGAGGATGCCGGTGAAGACGTCGGTGAGGGCGTCGGCGCGGCGCTGGTCCAGGGTGCGGGTCTCCCCGGGGGCCTTGGCGGCCGCGGCGAGGGCGTCCAGGGCGACCCGGACCACCTCGGCGTTGTCCGCGCGGAGGTAGGCGCTGACCCAGGCCATGGTGTCATCGGCCGGCTCGACCATCACCCGGCGCTTGGCGTAGGCGGCCTGGTGGCGGCGTTCGGCGGCGGCGACGTCGGCCTCCAGGGCGGCCCGGCGGATCTCCTCACGGAGCTGGGGGGCGGTGAGGTCCCCGGCGCCGGGCAGCACCCGGCGGTGCACGCGGCGGCGGTCGGCGTCGGGCAGGGCGGGCTCGGCGGTGCAGAGCACCTCGGCCTTGCGCGCGTCGATCTCACCGCGGGTGAGGGCGTCGGCCACGGCCGGGAAGCTCTCCAGGGTCAGGGCCAGGCCGACCTTGGCCTCGGCGGCGTACTGGGTGGTGTGCAGGCGGGCCTCGACCTCGAAGATCGCGCCCCGGTGCCTGATGCTGCTGCCCGGCCGGCCCCGGGTGCGGCGGGCGTGCAGCTCGGCCAGCGCCCTTGCCTGCTGGGAGGTCACCCAGGCGGACAGGCGTTCCCACCCGGCGATCATCTCCACCACCGTGGCGTCATCGGCATCGGCCAGGCTCGCCCCGGCCAGCCTCTGGGCCAGCCCCGGACCGGGCACGGTCCGCTCCAACGCCGCCGCCGCCGCCGAGAACACCCCCCGCACCGACGATGACGACCGAGCACCACCGGCACCAGCACCACCGCCGTCGTCAGCGCCGTCTGCGTCTGCGTCTGCGTCGTCCTGCCCGGCGGCCGGCGCGGCCTGCCCGGCGGCCGGCGCGGCCTGCTCAGCGGCGGCCTGGGCGTCCTGCCGTGCAGGTTCCCGGCCACCGGCCTCATGGTCGGCGGGAGTCAGGGTGGGGACCTCACCGTCGGGGGCGGTGGGCTGCGGCCCAGCGGGGTCGGCCACGCCGGCAGCGGCGAGCGCGGCGCCGACCTCCTCGGCCATCTCCATCGCCAGCCGTGCCTCGGCGGTGGCGACCGCGGACCACAGCACCGTCACCGCCACGAACATGCCCAGGGCGGCGTCGTTGACCACCCGGACCGAGACCGGCGAACCCTCCCCGGTCCCGCGCCCGCCCTCACCGTCCATACCCGCGACGGTAGGACCGACCACCGACATCGCCGCCCGGCCGCCGTCGGCGGCGTCGTGCTGGTCCTGCCCGTCCATGCCCTCGACGGTAGGACCGGCCACCGACATCGCCGCCCGACCGCCGTCAGTGGCGGCGCTGGCGCTGCGCTGGGGCTGTCCGTCCATACCCTCGACGGTAGGACCGGCCACCGACATCGCCGCGCAGCCGCCGTCGGCGGCACTGGCGTCGTGCTGGGCCTGCCCGTCCATACCCTCGACGGTAGGACCGGCCACCGACATCGCAGATGGCGCCTCGAGCCAGCCGGACGGGGCAGCGTCGTGGCCGCGACACCGGTGGTGTCGCGGCCACGACGTGTCGTGCGCGGGCGTCCAGGTCAGCCCTGGTCGTTCGGGCCCCGAATGGCCGCCCTATTCGGCGGAGTGCTCGTCCTCGGCGTGCTCGTTGTGGTCGTGGGCGTCGCTCTCGCCGTACTTGGTCGACCCCTCCTCGACGTTCCCGGAGATGCCGTTGATCTCGATGGGCTCGACGTCTAGCTCAGTGCTCAGCCACGTCTCGCCGGTCTCGATGTCCACGGCATGGATGGCTCGCTCGGCGGGGTCGGTGACGTAGGCCGAGCCGTCGAGCATGAAGATCGCCGGGCGCGGGGACTGCCACTCGTCGGGCTCTTCCCACTCGTCGATGACGGGGATGGACCTGACCAGCGTCTTGCTCGCCGGGTCGATGACGTGGATCTGGCCGTCGGTGCCCAGGACGAGCGCCTCGCCGTCCTCGCCGCGGGCCAGCGACCGGAAGGTGTAGCTCGCGGGCAGGTCCACGAGCGTCATCTCGCCGGTCTCGGTGTCCGTGAGCGAGACTCGCGTGGGCCGCTCCAGCTCGGCGTCCGGGTCCGACTTGTAGTCGCCGAGCACGACGCTGGACTCCTCGCTGCCGGCCTGGTTGCCGACGCGTCCGTAGGCGTCGGGGCTGTCGACCTTGGTGATGGCGCCGTCCTTGTAGATCAGCCCCCCGTCCTCGCAGCCGATCAGCACGGCCTCGTCAGCGGCGACGGCCTCGCCGTGCACCCCGGGGCACTCGTCGGACGACGCGATCTCCTCGTCGTTCTCGTCCAGCACGCGGATGCCCGTGCGTGCCTCCTCGGTGCCCTCCGAGACGACGAGGGTGCCGTCGGCCAGCTCGACCGCCACCCCGTGGTGGGCCTCGGGGGTGCTGTACCGCCGAGCCTCGCGCCCTGGGTCGGCGACGCTGCTGGCGTCAACGACCGTCACCTCCCCGGTGCCGTCGTCGAAGAGCGCGACGCGCCCCCCGTGGGCCACGACGTGGCCGGGCTTGTCCGCCTCGAGCACGACGTCGGTCAGCTCGGGGTCGGCCGAGTAGTAGTGCGAGTGGTCACCGTGCGGCTCGGCCCACGCACCGGCGTCCAGGACCCGGAACCCACCCGCGGTGGAGACCAGGAGGTGCCGGCCGTCACCGGCGCCGTTGAGTCGGTTGAAGCCGTCGAGCTCGAGCTGGCCGACGGTCTCCAGGGTTCCGGCGTCGAGCACCTGGATCCCGCCGTCATAGGTGATGGTGAGGCGGGGGGTGTACGTGGACTCCTCCGTCGCCTGGTTCTCCGCCGCCTCCGTCGTCTGTGAAGCCGCGCCATCGGCGCTAGGTGCGGCCTCGCCCGAGGAGCAGGCGGTCAGAGCTAGGAGGGGCAGGACGAGGCCGAGGGCGACCACGCCCCTCGATCGTGAGTGGGTTCGCGCGGTGGGTGTCATTCGGTTCTTCGCTCCGCCGGCGCTGGCGAGGACGGAGCTTGCTCCTTTCCTGAACGGTGCATGGAGCGGCTGGGGCCGCGGCGCAGACGCTACCAGAAATGAGAATCCTTCTCAGTTGGCCGCCAATGCCCCGGCCCGCGAGCACGGCCCCGCGATCGCGTGCAGATCCCGCCGCCAGAGCGCGATGCGGGTGCCGAATCAGTTGCCGGAGCGGGTTCCGCTGTACCGGCAGCTCGACCGACGAGATGCGGTCCAGCCACCTCCACCGGCCGCAAGCGACAGCGCTCTCGGCCGGGAGGACCGACCCGGAGGGTAAGGCTGCCGCTGCTGGTGCAGGTCGACGGCGGCCCGCCCGGCTCCGGCCACGGCCGCGGTGAGCACCGGCATGCACTGCCGGGCGAGCGGTGGCTTCGTCGGCGTCGACCTCGGCGGCTCCACCGGCTACCGGGCGCGCCTGGTGGCCCGCCTCCCGCTCGACGGCGAGCGGCACGGATCCCGGCGGGCGGAGATCGTCCGCCGGGCCTGGACGCGGAGCTGAACTCCGGCCCAGGTCCTCGGCTTCAGCCTGCCGGCGGCGGATGACATCGAGCCGGTGGCGGTCGAGAACCTCTATCCCCGGCAGGCTTGAGCGCGGGCGACCGCCGCGCCTGCCCGGCTCACGCCCGGGCCCGGATCACGTCACCCGCGTCCCCGCGGGCTCGCAGCCGTGCCCGCACCCGCGGACGCCTACGCGGGCTCCCGCCTGACGCTCCGTGCCGCGCCTACGCGGGCTCCCGCCTCACGCCCCGTGCCGCGCCCGTCTCACGCCTGCGCCCGTGCCCGGGCGTCCACCTCCTGCGCCCGGACCGCCCGCCGGACGGCGTCGAGGTTCTCCGTCACGAGGCGGCGCAGCGCGGGCGCGGCGCTGGCGTGCTCGGCCAGCCACGCCTCGGTCAGCGCCACGACGTCGACACCGTGCTCCTCGGCCAGCCCGGCCAGCCCGGACGGGTACAGCCCGATGACGATGTTCTGCGCCATCTCGTTGGTCTTCTCCGCCCACACCCGCTCCAGCGCCGCGAAGTAGGCCTCCGCCGCCGGGACGAGCAGGCCCCGGTCGTGGACGTGGGCGTAGCCGGCGATGACGTTGCTCTGCAGGGCGTTGGGCAGGGCGTCGGAGTCCACCACGTCGGCCCAGGCCCGCGCCTTGCTCTCGGCGGTGGGCACGGCGGCCCGGGCCCGCGCCGCCTGCTGCTGCCCGGCGGCCGTGGCGTCCCGCGCGAGCTCGGCGTCGATCTCCGCCTCGCCGGTCCGGCCGGCGGCGGCGAGGCCCTGCAGCAGGGCCCAGCGCAGGTCGGTGTCCACCGCCAGGCCGGGCAGCTCCTCGGTGCCGTCCAGGAGCCCGCCGAGCACGTCCGCCCGCTCGGCGGTGGCGTGCTGGGCGACCGCCCGGACGAGCTGGAGCTGGGTGTCGGAGCCGGGGTCCGCCTGGCGGGCGAGGTCGAGGAGCCGGCCGGTGACCGCGGGCACCACCGCGGCCCGGGCGGCCGGCGCCGTGTAGGACTGCAGCGCCGTGCCCAGCTGGCGCAGCAGGACCTGCACGACCGTGGAGTCGGTCTCGACGGGCAGCGCGGCCAGCACCAGGTCGAGGAAGTCCCGGGCCGGCCACTCCCCGTCCCGGGTCATGTCCCACGCCGCGCCGAGCACGAGCGCCCGGGGCAGGGACTCGGTGAACCCGCCCAGGTGCTCCGTCGCTGTGCGCAGCGACACCTCGTCCAGCCGCACCTTGGCGTAGGCGAGGTCCTCGTCGTTGACCAGCAGCAGGTCCGGCCGGGCCCGGCCGACCAGGTCGGGCACCTCGGTCCGGGCGCCGTCGACGTCGAGCTCGACCCGGGCCGTGCGCTCCAGGCGGGCGGCGGAGCCGGTCCCGACGACGTCGTAGCCGCCCAGGACGAGGCGGTGCGGGCGCAGCGTGGCGTGCTCGGCCGGGGCCTCCTGGACGATGGCCAGCGCGGTGACCGTGCCGTCGTCGTCGGTCTGCATCTCCGGGCGCAGCAGGGTGACGCCGGCCTGCTCCAGCCAGACCCGGGACCAGGAGGCCAGGTCCCGGCCGGAGGTGGCCTCGAGCTCGGCGAGCAGGTCGGCCAGCTCGGTGTTGCCGTGGGCGTGCTTGGCGAAGTACTGCCGAACGCCGGCGAGGAAGGCGTCCCGCCCGACCCAGGCCACGAGCTGCTTGAGCACCGAGGCGCCCTTGGCGTAGGTGATGCCGTCGAAGTTGACCTCCACGTCCTCCAGGTCCCGGATCGGGGCGACGATGGGGTGGGTGGACGGCAGCTGGTCCTGGTTGTACGCCCAGGACTTCTCCAGCGCGGAGAAGGTGGTCCACGCCGTCGTGAACCGGGTGGCCTCGGCGGCGGCCAGGTGGGAGACGTACTCGGCGAAGGACTCGTTCAGCCACAGGTCGTTCCACCAGCGCATGGTCACCAGGTCCCCGAACCACATGTGGGCCAGCTCGTGCAGGACGGTCACGGCGCGGCGCTCGACGGTCGCGGCGGGGACCTTGGAGCGGAAGACGTAGCTCTCCACGATGGTCACCGCGCCGGCGTTCTCCATGGCGCCGGCGTTGAACTCCGGCACGAAGAGCTGGTCGTACTTGGCGAACGGGTAGGGCCGGTCGAAGGCGGCCTCGTAGAACGCGAACCCGGCCCGGGTCAGGTCCATGATCTCCTCGGCGTCGAGGTGCTGGGCCAGCGAGGCCCGGCAGTACACGCCCAGCGGGATGGTGCGCCCGTCGGCGGAGGTCAGCTCGCCGTGCACGCCGTGGTAGGGGCCGGCCACGATCGCGGTGAGGTAGGAGGAGATGCGGTCGGTGGGCGGGAAGGTCCAGGTGGCGACGCCGTCGCCGGCCGGGGTCGGCTCGGGGGTGGGGGCGCCGGAGACGACGGTCCAGTGGTCCGGGGCGGTGACGGTGAAGGCGAAGGTGGCCTTGAGGTCGGGCTGCTCGAAGACGGCGAACATGCGCCGGGAGTCGGCGACCTCGAACTGGGTGTATAGGTACGTCTCGCCGTCGACCGGGTCGACGAAGCGGTGCAGGCCCTCCCCGGTGTGCATGTACCGGCAGGTGGCCGCCACGACGAGCTCGTTGCGGGCGGCCAGGCCGGTGAGCTGGATGCGGGAGTCGGCGAAGGCGGCCGTGTCCACCGGCTCGCCGTTGAGCGTGATGGACTCCACCGACTCGGCGATCAGGTCGACGAAGGTGGCGGCGCCGGGGGTGGCGGTGAAGGTGATCGTGGTGGTGGACCCGAAGACCCGGTCCCCGCGGGTGAGGTCCAGGACGACGGCGTAGCTCTCGGTCGCCACCGTGGCGGCTCGCTCCTGGGCCTCGGTGCGGGTGAGGTTCTGGCCGGGCATGGGTCTCCTTCGGTGGTCCGGGACGCGGGACGGGGCGCCGGCGGCGCTCCGTCGATCCTGCCACCACGGGCCGGCCCGCTCACCCCTGCCCGGCCCGACGGCGCCCGCTCGGCCCGCGGCGGACGTGCGGTCCGGGGGAGGTGGCCGACGCCGCCGCTCGCCCGGCCGCGGACGTGCGGGGGAGGATCCGTCGTCGTGCGGCGCCGGGAGTCGGTGCCCGACGGCGCCCGCCCGCCCGGCTGCCGACCTGCGGTCCGGGGGGAGAATGGGGCCATGAGCGAATCCACCAGCACGACCGAGCGCACCGACAGCACCGAGCAGGCACCCACGCAGCACGCCGACTTCTGGTTCGACCCGATGTGCCCCTGGGCGTGGATGACGTCCCGGTGGATGGGGGAGGTCCAGCGCGTCCGGAACGTCACCGTGAGCTGGCACGTGATGAGCCTCGCGGTGCTCAACGAGGGCCGGGACCTGCCCGCCGACTACGCCGAGCTGATGGACCGCGCCTGGGGCCCGGTGCGGGTGGTCAACGCCGCCCGCGAGCGGTACGGGGACGCCGTCGTCAAGCCCCTGTACGACGCCCTGGGCACCCGGATCCATCTCCAGGACCGCGGGACGGACCTCCCCGCCGTCATCGCCGAGTCGCTCGCCGAGGTGGGGCTGCCGGCGGAGCTGGCCGACATCGCGGGCTCCGACGAGCTCGACGAGTCCCTGCGCGCCTCGCACCAGGAGGCGATCGACCGGGTCGGCGACGACGTGGGCACCCCCGTCGTCGCCGTCGAGGGCGTCGCCTTCTTCGGGCCGGTGGTCACGCCGGCGCCGAAGGGCGAGGCCGCCGGGCGGCTGTGGGACGGGGCGGTGCTGGTGGCGGGCACGCCCGGGTTCTACGAGCTCAAGCGCAGCCGGACGTCCGGGCCCATCTTCGACTGAGGCCTCTCGACCGGTGCCTGCCCGCGCCCGTCTGTCCCCACCCCGTCGCCCATGCCCCCGGTGCAGGACCGTCGACCTCCGCCCGGGGACCCCGCCGGCCGGCGGACGTCCTCGCGCGGCGCCCCGGGTAGCAGCCGACGATGCCCAGGGCGGGTCGGCGGACCCGTGCCCGGGCCCGACCCGTCCTTGGCGTACCGTGTCCTGGCCCCGGCGAGAGGAGAACGGTGATGGCGGGTCGGCAGCGGCTGAGCGCGGCCGAGCGCACCCTGGTCGTGCTTGCGGTGCTGGCGATCCTGGGCTTCGCCGTCGTGCTCGGCCTGCGGCTGGCGACGGCGCCCGAGACGCGCCCGCCGGCCGACGCGGCCACCGCGCCGACGACGATCGCCGGCACCGCCGACCCGAGCGAGCCCGCCGGGGAGGACCTGTCCGGCGTCGCCTTCGACTTCGTCACGCCGAGCGGGAACATCGCCTGCACGATCGAGGCCGAGCGGGCCCTGTGCGGGATCGCCGACTTCGACTACGACGTCCCGCCGGCGGAGGCCGAGGCGTGCCCGGGCACGCTCGGGCACTTCCTCCAGGTGGACGCCGACGGCGCCGCCCTGGTCTGCGACACCTCCGGCCAGGAGCTGGGCATCGACGCCGACGGCGTCCCGGTGCTCGACTACGGCCAGGAACGCACCACCGGCGCCTACACGTGCACCTCCTCGGAGGAAGGCGTCACCTGCGCGCACGACCCGTCCGGCCACTCCTTCACCGTGCGGCGGGCCGCTTACGGCCTGTCCTGACGACCAGGCGGGGGAAGGCCCGGCGGGAATGCCCGGGGGGAAGGACCAGGGGGCGCGGAAGGACCAGGGGCGCAGCAGGACCGGGGGGCGGAGGCAGGACCGACGCCGGCCCGGCCCTGCCGGCGATCACCAGATCCGCACGCGCGATCACCAGATCCGCACGCGCTCCTGCGGGGCGAGGTAGAGGGCGTCCCCGGGGGTGACGTCGAACGCCTCGTGGAAGGTGTCCATGTTGCGCAGCACCCCGTTGCAGCGGAACTCGGCCGGGGAGTGCGGGTCGATGGTCAGCAGCCGGATGATCTCGGCGTCGCGGCTCTTCTCCCGCCAGACCCGGGCCCAGGAGTAGAACAGCCGCTGCAGCCCGGTCAGCCCGTCGATCACCGGGGCGGCGGCCAGCCCGTCGACGCCGCGGGCCCGCAGCGCGATGTCGTAGGCCTTCACCGCGATCGACAGGCCGCCGAGGTCGCCGATGTTCTCCCCGACGGTCAGCGCGCCGTTGACGTGGTGGGAGCCGTCCAGCTGGGCGGGGGAGTAGGCGTCGTACTGGGCGATGAGCGCCTTGGTCCGGGCCTCGAACTCGGTGCGGTCGGCCTCCGTCCACCAGTCGGTGAGCCGGCCGGTGCCGTCGTACTTCGACCCCTGGTCGTCGAACCCGTGGCCGATCTCGTGCCCGATGACCGCCCCGATGCCGCCGTAGTTCCAGGCGTCGTCCGCGGCCGGGTCGAAGAACGGGGGCTGGAGGATCGCGGCCGGGAAGACGATCTCGTTCATCGTCGGGTTGTAGTAGGCGTTGACCATCTGCGGCGGCATGAACCACTCGTCCCGGTCCATCGGCTTGCCGAGCTTGGCCAGGTCGCGGCGCTCCTCGAACAGGTTCGCCGCGCGCACGTTGCCGAGCAGATCGGTCTGGTCGACCTCCAGCGTGGAGTAGTCGCGCCACTTGTCCGGGTAGCCGATCTTGGGCGTGAAAGCCTCGAGCTTGGCCAGCGCCCGGGACCTGGTCTCCTCGCTCATCCAGTCCAGGGTGCTGATCGACTGCCGGTAGGCCGCCACCAGGTTGCCCACCAGCTCCTGCATGGCGGCCTTGTGCTCCGGCGGGAAGTGCCGGGCCACGTAGAGCTCGCCCACCGCCTCGCCCATGGCGCCCTCGACCAGGGCCACCCCGCGCTTCCACCGGTCGCGGAGCTGCTCGGCGCCGGTGAGGGTGCGGCCGTAGAAGTCGAAGTTCTCGTCCACGAAGGCCTGCGGCAGGTACGGCGCGCGGGCGTGGACGGCGTGCCAGGCCAGCCACAGGCGCAGGGAGTCCACCTCGGCCTGCGCCCAGGTCCGGGCGAAGTGCGTGACGTAGGACGGCATGGCGACGATGAGCTGGTCGAAGGCGCCCGCCGGCACCCCGAGGGTGGCGCGCCACAGGTCCCAGTCGAAGCCGGGCGCGGCGGCGGTCACCTCCGCCCAGGTCATGGGGTTGTTGATGAGGTCGGCCTCGCGGGACTTCACCCGGTCCCAGTGCCCGGCGGCGAGGGTGGTCTCCACCTGCATGACGCGCTCGGCGGCGCCCATCGCCTCGTCCGCGGTGACCAGGCCGGTCAGCGCCAGCATGGCGGCGACGTGCGCGACGTAGGCGGTGCGGGTGCCGGCGTGGGCGTCCTCGCGGTAGTAGGACTCGTCCGGCAGGCCCAGCCCGGACTGCCAGAAGAAGACGGTGTAGCGCTCGGGGTCGTTGAGGTCCGTGTCGACGTCGTAGCCCACCCCGCCGGTCACGCCCGTCGGCTGGAGCGCGCCGAGGGCGCGGGTGAGGGCGTCGGTGTCCCGGGCGGCGGTGAGGAGCTCCAGGTCCGCCCGCAGCGGGCTCGTGCCGAGGGTCTCGATGCGCTCGGTGGCCATGAAGGAGGCGTAGAGGTCGCCGATCTTGCGGGCGTTCTCCGGGTCGCCCGCGCCCACCTCGCCGGCGGCCGCGGCGCCGATAATGTCCCGGACCCGCTCCTCGGACAGGTCCCGCAGCTTCAGGAACGACCCGTCCCGGGCCCGGTCGGCGGGGATGACGTGCTCCCGCAGCCAGGTGCCGTTGACGTGCCGGAACAGGTCGTCCTGGGGGCGGACGCCGAGGTCCATGGCCTCGGCGTCGGTCATCGTGGGGCCGGTGTTCGTCGTCGTCATCCCCAAACCCTACGGTGCCCGGTCCGGCGGTCGGCAACGGGGGGCGACACGGCGGCACCGCGGCCGGGCTGACGGGCGGCAGCAGGCACCCCGACGGCGGCAGCAGGCGGCCCGACGGCGGCACCACGCCACGGACCGACGGTGGCACTACCCCGCGGTCGACGGCGGCCGAGCCGCCCGGTGCGCCGGCCGGGGCGCGCGAGCGGTGCCCGGCACAATGAGCTCATGCGCATCCACATCGCCGCCGACCATGCCGGGTTCGAGCTCAAGTCCGTGCTGGTCACGCACCTGGCCGCCGCCGGCCACGACGTCGTCGACCACGGGGCCGCCAGCTACGACGCCCTGGACGACTACCCACCGGTGTGCTTCGCCGCCGGCGAGGCCGTGGTCGGCGACCCGGGGTCCCTGGGCGTGGTCATCGGAGGCTCGGGCAACGGCGAGCAGATCGCCGCCAACAAGGTGCGCGGGGTCCGCGCGGCGCTGGCCTGGAACCTCGACACCGCCCGCCTCGCCCGCGCGCACAACGACGCCAACGTCGTCGCGATCGGCGCCCGGCAGCACACCACCGACGAGGCGGTGGCGCTGGTGGAGGCGTTCCTCGCCGAGCCGTTCACCGGCGACCCGCGGCACCGGCGGCGCGTCGACCTGCTCACCGCCTACGAGGCGGGCCGCCGCGGCTGAGCCCGGCCCGCCGGCGGCGGTCAGGCTCACGGCCAGCAACCGGGAGCGGAGGGGCCAGCAACGGGGGCGGAGCCCAGGCCGACACCGGGAGCGGAGCCAAGGCCGGAGCGGCAGCGGAGTCCAGGCCGACACCGGGTCGAGGCACCGGGACCGACGATCGTGGCACGGTCCCCGTGATCCGTCCGGGCTCGTTCGTCGGGGCGGCGCGGACCGGTCCCCCGGAGGGGGTCACGACGGCGTGGCGCAGCCGGGATGTCAGAGGTCGGTGCGAGGGTGAGAGCAGCACGGGTGAACCGGTCCCCGCGCCGCCCTCACGGGCCGCGGGCTGAGGAGAGGAGACCGCCATGGCCGCCATGACGACGATGGACCTGGACCTGGAGCTCGAGCTCGCGCTCGCCCCCGGGCGCGGTGCCGACAGCGGTCCGGATGTCGACGACATCGACCCCTACGCCGACCCCCTCCGGGCGTGGTGCCCGTCCTCCGACGGCCCGGCCCTGGTGCTGGACGGCTTCTGCGAGCACTGCGGGGCCTGCGACCACGACCTGTGCTGACCGCCCGCGCGGGCATCGAGCGGAGAGCCTGGCGCCCGGCCACGCCGCCGATGTCCCTTGCATGAGCGGGCGGGCGGCGCCGGCTGACCAGGCCGGCTGACCAGGCCGGGTGCCGGCAGCAGGCGTCGGCGTCAGCGCCCGTGCGGCCGAGCCGCCACGCGCTGGCCGCCGCGCATCTGCGCCACCGCCCCGACGACGGCGAGCGGCACGAGGACCAGGACGGCCGCGGGCACCGCACCGAGCAGGGCCGTCGCCGCCGCCACCGCCACGCCCTGCCCCAACCACCAGCCCGCCTGCCGGCCGGCCGACGAGCCGGCGGCAGCAGCAGCACCCGGCCGGGCGCCGTCGGCAGCCCCAGCGCTCAGCAGGCGCTGGTAGGCCCGGGCGCGCACGGCCACGGCGACGGCGCCGCAGAGCAGCCAGGCCGCCCCCGCCAGGAGAGCTTCCGGCCAGGCCGCGCCCAGGAGGGCGAGGGCCAGGCACACCAGGGGGGTGAGGGCGGCCGTGGTGAGCCCGCCCAGCACGGTGGCCCGGGCGAGCGAGCCCCGGCCGCGCGCCGCGGCGAGGACGAGGAGGCCCGCGGCGGTGACCAGGAGCCAGCCGGCGACGGTGCCGACCGCCGTGAGCAGCGCCGGGCCGGCCCCGGACCGGGCGACGACCAGGGCACCCGCGGCACCGGCCAGGACCGCGCCGCTCAGCACCAGGACCCGCGCCTGCCGCCGGGCCTTGGGGGTGTCGACGGCCTCCGCCGTGCTGCCGGACTCGGCGCGGCGGGCGGGGTCGGCGCGGTGGGCGGGGTCGGCGCAGTGCTCGCAGCCGGTCGTGGTGGTGGTGGGCTCCATCTCGCTGCGATCATAGGGGGGTGCTGCCCGCCCGGACCGAGCTGACCGAGCTCGTGCTCGACGTCGCCGACCAGGTCCCTCCGGGGCGGGCGACGACCTACGGCCTGGTCGCAGCGGCGGTCCGGGACCTCACCGGCCACGGCCACGCCCGCCACGTCGGGTCGGTGATGGCCGCCTACGGCGCCGAGGTGCCGTGGTGGCGGGTAGTGCGCGCGGACGGCACGCTGCCCCGGCAGCTGCGGGACCGTGCGCTGCGCCACTACCAGGAGGAGGGCACCGTGCTGAGCCTGCTGAGCCCCGTCCGGGTCGACCTGTCCCGCTCCGGGTGGGACGCCCCGCGGCTCTGGCGCGCCCCGGCGCTGGCCGCGCCGGCCGTGGCCGCCGCCCCGGACCTGCCCGGCACCCCCGCGCTGGACGTCCCGCATGCCTGAGGGGCACACGGTCCACCGGCTCGCGCACGCCTTCGCCGAGCTCTTCGGCGGCCAGCGGCTCGCCGCCTGCTCTCCGCAGGGCCGGTTCGCCGCCGGCGCCGACCTCCTGGACGGTCGGGTGCTGGCCGGCACCGAGGCCCACGGCAAGCAGCTCTTCCTGGCGTTCGCGCCGCCGGACGGCCACGACGGCCAGGACGGCCAGGACGGGCGGGCCGGCCCGGTCCCCGGCGACGTCGGGGTCGTGCCCGGCCTGGTGCCCGCCGGCGCCGTCGCCGGCCCGGCGGGCAGCGCCGCCGGCTCCGCCGGCGGCCGCACCGACGACGGCACCCCGGCCGAGAGCGGCAGGCCCGGCGCGGGCGCGCCGACGGCGGACCTGCGGTGGCTGCGGGTGCACCTGGGCCTGTACGGGTCCTGGACGTTCGACGGCGACGCCGACTTCCGTGCCCCGCACGCCATCGGTGCCCCGCGCCGCCGGGTCGCCGAGGAGGAGGTGGCCGTCGCCGCCGGCACCGACCAGCGGGACGGCCAGTGGTCGCCACCACCGCCGCGCGGGGCGGTGCGGCTGCGCCTGCTCGGCGCGCACGGCGTCGCCGACCTCACGGGCCCGACCGCCTGCGAGGTGGTGACCCCGGCGGAGAAGGCCGCCGTGCAGGCCCGCCTCGGGCCGGACCCGCTGCGCCCGGACGGCGACGCCGCGCGCTTCGTGGCCGCGGTCCGGGCCCGCCGCCGCCCGGTGGGCGAGCTGCTCATGGACCAGGCGGTGATCGCCGGCGTCGGCAACATCTACCGCGCGGAGTCGCTGTACCGGGCCCGGGTGCACCCGCGCCGGCTCGGCAAGGACGTCCCGGCGGCCCGGCTGCGGCAGGTGTGGGCCGACCTGGCCGAGCTCATGGCCGACGGCGTGCGGACCGGCGCCATCGTCACCACCCGTCCGGAGGACCGCCGCAGCGACGCCGACCGGTGGTACGTCTACCACCGCACCGGCGAGCCCTGCCTGGTCTGCGGCACGCGGGTCCAGGAGGCGGAGATGGCGGGCCGGCGCGTGTTCTGGTGCCCCCGCTGCCAGCGCGCCCCGCGCGGGTAGGCGCGGCCCCGAGGCGGGCGCCCGGCCGGGCCGCCCGGCCGGGCTCAGATGTAGATCGCCGGGTCGGCGTAGGGGTCCGGGGCCGGCTGGCGGGGCGCGGGCCGGGGCCGGGCGGGCACGCCCACGGCGACGGCGCCCGGCGGGATGTCCTTGACCACCACGGCGTTGGCCCCGACCTTCGCGTCGGCGCCGATGCTGACCGGGCCGAGGACCTTGGCGCCGGCGCCGATGACGGCGCGGTCGCCGACCGTCGGGTGCCGCTTCCCGCGGCTCATCGACACCCCGCCCAGGGTGGTGCCGTGGAACAGCACGACGTCCTCGCCCACCTCGGCGGTCTCCCCGATGACCACCCCCATGCCGTGGTCGATGAACAGCCGCCGGCCCAGCACCGCGCCCGGGTGGATCTCGATCCCGGTCAGCGCCCGGCCCAGCTGGGAGAGCAGCCGGGCGGGCAGCTTCAGCAGCGGGTGGGCGTGCCACATCCGGTGCGCGAGCCGGTGGATCCACAGGGCGTGCACCCCGGGGTACCCCAGCGCCACCTCCAGCAGGCTGCGCGCCGCCGGGTCGCGGCGGCGCGCAGCGCGCAGGTCCTCCAGCAGCAGCTGCCGGAAGGGCACCGGGGAGTTGTGCACGTCAGTCGACCAGGCCCTCGAACAGCACCGTGGAGAGGTAGCGCTCGCCGAAGTCGGGCAGCACGACGACGATCGTCTGGCCCGCGCTCTCGGGCCGGTTGGCCACGTTGACCGCCGCGGCGAGGGCGGTGCCGGACGAGATCCCGACGAGCAGGCCCTCCTCGGTGGCCGCCCGGCGGGCGAAGCGCACCGAGGTCTCGACGTCGACGTCGAGCACCTCGTCGTAGACGGCGGTGTCCAGCACGTCCGGCACGAAGTTCGCCCCGAGGCCCTGGATCTTGTGCGGCCCCGGCTGCCCGCCGGTCAGGATCGGGGACTCGGCCGGCTCCACCGCGACCATCCGCACGCCGGGCTTGCGCTCCTTCAGGACCTGGCCGACGCCGGTGATGGTGCCGCCGGTGCCGATCCCGGAGACGACGGTGTCGACGGTGCCGTCGGTGTCCGCCCAGATCTCCTCGGCGGTGGTGCGCCGGTGGATCTCCGGGTTGGCCGGGTTGGCGAACTGCCGGGCCAGGACGGCGCCGGGCCGCTCGGCGGCGATCGCCTCGGCCCGGGCGACGGCGCCCTTCATGCCTTCCGCCGCGGGGGTGAGGACGAGCTCGGCGCCGAACGCCCGGAGCAGGGCGCGGCGCTCCTTGCTCATCGACTCGGGCATGGCCAGCACGACCTGGTACCCGCGGGCCGCGCCCACCATGGCCAGCGCGATGCCGGTGTTGCCCGAGGTCGCCTCGACGATGGTGCCGCCGGGCGGAAGCTCGCCCGAGGCCGCGGCCGCGTCAACGATCGCGACGCCGATGCGGTCCTTGACCGAGTTGGCGGGGTTGTAGAACTCGAGCTTGGCGAGCACGGTCGCGTCCGCACCGTCGGTGATGCGGTTCAGCCGCACCAGCGGGGTGCGGCCGACGAGCGCGGTGACGTCCTGGTAGATGGTGGCCATGGTGGTCCTTCCGTTCGGGGGGAGCGGCACGACGGCGCCGTGCCAGGGCCGGTGGTCGGCCGGGGAGTGGTCGGCGGGCGGGAACCAGAGCGCCAGGCGTGCGGCAGGCGCACCCTTGAGCCGGGCGCTCTACCGACAGGAACGGCAAGCGGGCAGCGCACGGGGGCCAGCGGCGAGCGAGCAGCCCATGCGGCGTCCTTCCCGGCGTGCGGCTTGAAACCTCAACAACCCTAGCCGGTGGGCCCCGGGGCCGCACTCCCGCGCCCGGGCCCCGTCCGCATCCCCGCCCGGGCCCCGGTCCGCGCCCCCGCCCGGGGCCCCGGTCCGCGTCCCCGCCCGGGCGGCGGCACCGGCGGGCGCCTACGCTCGGAGGACCTGGATCGCGGGAGGTGAGGCATGGGCAAGCTCTCGTTCGTCGTCGGTGCCGGGCTGGGGTACGTGCTCGGCGCCCGCGCCGGCCGCGGCCGGTACGAGGCGCTCCGGCGGGCCGTCGGCGGCGTCGTGCGGAACCGTCCGGCCGAGCGCCAGGACCACGAGCGCCAGGACCACGAGCGGCCGGACCAGGAGCGGGCGGGGCGCCCCCGGCACCTGCGCCCGGAGGTCCCCGACGCCACCACCGCCCCGGGGTCGCGGCCCAGCGCCCACCCGGGCCCGGCCATGGGCAGCGCCACGGGCGCGGCCGGCGGCGACGGCCAGCCCGGCGACCCGGGGCGAACCACGCCGGCCGAGCCCTTCCCGCCGGTGTCCTGACCGGCCGGCTCGCCCGCACGCGTCAGCGTCACGCCGGACGCTCCACCACCGTCTCCCCGACAAGCCTCGGCACCGCCGTGCCGGCGGTCATGGCCGCCACCGCGCTGGTGAGCGCGGCGCCGTCGGCGCTGCGGACCACGAGCTCGACGCCGTCGTCGCCGTACCGGGTCTCCACCACCGCGAAGCCGTGCCGGCGCAGCTCGGCCTCCACCCGGCCCGCCTCGGCGTGCCCGAGCCGGACGCTCCAGAGCTCGGTGTGCTCCAGCCGGACCAGCGGGGCGGCGTCCAGCGCGGCCTGGACGGCCCCGGAGTAGGCGCGCACCAGCCCGCCGGCACCGAGCTTGACCCCGCCGAAGTACCTGCTGACGACGGCGACCACGTCGGTGACCCCGGCGCCGCGGAGCACCTGGAGCATGGGCATCCCCGCGGTGCCGGCAGGCTCGCCGTCGTCGGAGGAGCGTTCCACCCGCCCGGGTCCCGGGCCGCCGACGAGGAACGCCGAGCAGTGGTGCCGGGCGTCCGGGTAGGCGCGGCGCGCCTCGGCGACGACGGCCCGCGCGGCCGGCTCGTCCTCGGCCCGGCGCAGCCAGGCGAGGAACCGGGACCGGCGCTCGACCAGCTCGACGCGGACGTCGGCGCCGTGGGCGAGGCGAAGCTCCGTCACCCGGGCAGTATCACCGCGATGTCCCACCATGGCTGCCACGTCGCCCCACCGCGCGGCATTAGCGCCACCACCGTCGCGCCACCGGACGGCTGTCGGCCGGACCGATGCCCGCCGGACCGCCGTCGGCCCGCGCCACCGCCGTAGGAGCAACTGCCGCACCGGGGGCAATCTCACACCTGCGGTAGACTCCTCAGGCTGGCCAGCGGAACCCGTCCCGTGCGAAGGTTGCCGCTGGCGTATCCCCACCACGTACGAAAGGAGCGGCAAGGGCATGGCAGTTCCCAAGCGCAAGATGTCCCGCAGCAACACCCGCTCTCGCCGGTCCCAGTGGAAGGCCGAGCTCACCGAGCTCGTCGCCGTCCGCGTCCAGGGCCGCGAGGTCAAGGTGCCGCGGCGGCTCGCCAAGGCTTACCAGCGAGGACTCCTGGCCGACTGATCCCGGCCGGACCCGCGTCGACCCCCGCACCGCTCGGTGCGGGGGTCGTGCACGTTCGGGGCACGTGCGGCGGCTGTCAGACGTCGCGGATGGGGTTACCAGATGGGTGTGTGCGGACACCGTAGGGGCGCCGGCGGCGGCGGTGCAGAAGGGTCGTAAAGCGTTGTCATCATTGACTTCTTCGCTGTGGAGCGGGTGACCAGAATCGAACTGGCACCATCTGCTTGGAAGGCAGAGGCTCTACCATTGAGCTACACCCGCGCGGCCGTCCGGCGCTTCCGACAAGTGTAACCAGGACCGCGGGGGCGCCGTCGCCAGGCCCGTAGACTCCGCACCGGGCGCCGACGGTGCACCGGGAGCAGCCCGGGCGCCGAGCGCACCGGGATGTAGCGCAGCTTGGTAGCGCGTCCGCTTTGGGAGCGGAAGGTCGCGGGTTCAAGTCCCGCCATCCCGACCGGCGAGGCCGCGCACGGCGCGGACCCCTCGTCGGCGGCATCGGTCGCGACCGGGACCCCGCGAGCACGGGCCCCGCGGCGGTGGCGTCGATCACGGGCCCGACCCGGCCGCGCCCCGGCAGCCGCCCGTGCCCTAGCATTGGGCGGTCTGCGTGTGCGGCTCCGGGCGCGCGCGCCCACAGCACCCCGCCCTACGGGACCACCGACCACCCGATGACTGGAGACCACGCAGTGAAGAGCGCCGTCGAGAACCTGGAGCCCACCCGGGTCAAGCTGACCGTGGAGGTGTCGTACGACGAGCTCAAGCCGACCCTCGACCACGCCTACGCCCACATCGGGGAGCAGGTGAACGTCCCGGGCTTCCGCAGGGGCAAGGTGCCGCCGCGGGTGCTGGAGCAGCGGGTGGGGCGGGCCGCCGTCATCGAGCACGCGGTCAACGACGCCGTGCCGGACTTCTACACCCAGGCCGCCCTCGAGGCGGACGTCCGCCCGATGGGCCAGCCCAGCATCGAGGTGACGGAGATCCCCGCGGTGAAGGGCGCCCCCGGCGGGCAGCTGGTCTTCACCGCCGAGGTCGACGTCCGTCCCCAGATCGACCTGCCCGAGCTGTCCGACATCACGCTCACCGTCGACGACGTCACGGTCACCGACGAGGACGTCGAGGCCGCCCTGGACTCCCTGCGCGAGCGGTTCGGCTCCCTCGTCGGGGTGGACCGCCCGGTCGCCGACGGCGACTTCGTCGTCCTCGACCTCAACGCCACCGTGGGGGAGGAGGAGGTCGACTCCGTCTCCGGCGTGTCCTACCAGGTCGGTTCGGACACCATGCTGGACGGCCTCGACGACGCGCTCATCGGCCGCGAGGCCGGCGAGACGACGACCTTCACCACCCGGCTCGCCGGCGGGGATCGCGCCGGGGAGGAGGCCCAGGTCACCGTCACCCCCACCGCGGTGAAGGAGCGTGAGCTGCCCGAGCCCGACGACGAGTTCGCCCAGGTCGCCTCCGAGTTCGACACGATGGAGGAGCTGCGCACGGACCTGCGCACCCAGGCCGCCAAGGCCAAGGTCGCCGAGCAGGCCGAGCAGGCGCGGGACCGGCTCCTGGAGCGGCTGCGCGGGGACAGCGAGATCCCCGTGCCGGCCGGAGTCGTTGACGCCGAGATCGCCCGGCACCTCCAGGCGGAGGGCAAGGACGCGGACGACCCGCACGCGGAGGAGATCCGCGAGGAGATCGTCGACCTCCTGCGCGACCAGCTGGTCCTGGACGCGCTCGTGGAGGAGCTCGACGTCACGGTTACCCAGGACGAGGTGCTGCGGTTCCTGGTCACCCAGGCCCAGCAGTACGGCATCGACCCGAACGAGTTCATCCGGGCCGCGGCCGAGGCCGGCCAGATCCAGGCGTTCACCGGCGAGATTGCCCGCGACAAGTCCCTCGCCCTCGCGCTGCGCCAGGTGACCGTCACCGACACGTCGGGCAACGCCGTCGACCTGACCGAGTTCGTCGGCTCCGACAACGAGGAAGGCACGCCCGAGTCCGCTGACTCCCCGGAGTCCGGTGACTCCCCGGAGTCGGCGGACTCGCCGGAGTCTGCCGACTCGCCGGAGTCCGCCCCGTCGGCCCCCTCCGCGGAGGAGGCCGGCGACGGCGAGGAGCCCGCGGCGGAGGACGGCGAGGAGCCCGCGGCGGGGGACGCCGAGCGGGCGTAACCGCGCGAGCAGCGTATGGCCGGGGCCGGCACCGACGGGTGCCGGCCCCGGCCATCTCTTCGTGGGCAGTCGGGCGGTGGGGCGCTGGCGTGACGATGGGTGGGTGCCGCACGCGGAGCAGGTCTGGAGCGCGGAGCAGGTGTGGGCCGCGGATGAGCCCCCGCCCGGTGGTGCGCCCGGCCCGGGCCGCGCGTAGCGTGCCAGTGAACCGGGAGCCGCGGCTGCCGTCGCCGTTCCCACCTACGCCGCACGGAGAGGACGGACGATGAAGACCGCCGAGATGATGAGGACCTACCCCGCCGAGATCAACCTCGACCGGGACCTGCTCGCCCGCACGGTGGAGACCCTGGTCGCCTGCTCCCAGGCGTGTACCGCGTGCGCGGACGCCTGCCTGAGCGAGGACATGGTCGCCGAGCTGCGCAAGTGCATCCGGTCCAACCTGGACTGCGCGGACATCTGCGACACCACCGCCCGGGTGCTGTCCCGGCACACCGGCTACGACGCCAACATCACCCGGACCATGCTGCAGGCTTGCGGCCAGGCCTGCCGCTCGTGCGGCGAGCAGTGCGAGGCGCACGCCGAGCACCACGAGCACTGCCGGGTCTGCGCGGAGGCCTGCCGCGCCTGCGAGCAGGCCTGCAACGACCTGCTGGCAGCCGTCGGCTGACCGGGTGCCGGGGGCGCGTCGGCCGGACCGGCAGCGGCCACGGGCGGCGGCGTCGTCGGGGTGCCGCCCCGCGCCCTGACACGGCCCCGACGAGGGTCGGCCCGGAACCGTTCCGTACCGACCACCGCTGCCGGGCGCCGCGTCGGTCCACCCCCGCCCCCGCCGTCGTCGGGCGCGCCGACGGCCCGTCCCCCCACCGCCGTCGGCGCCGGACCGGTCAGTGCCAGACCGCCGCCCCCGGCCCCGCTCCCACCCCCGCACCCGGTGCGCCGTCAGCGAAAAGGGCCGTCCTGCGGGCGGTTCGGCGCGGCCTGCGCGTTAGTGTCCCTAGACGATCTTCCGACGGCTAGGACTGCCGGGCGGGACGCCCGGATGAAGGAGCACACGTGAGCGAGCAGATGCCGCAGGCGAGGTCCGAGAACCCCGGCATGGGCTTGAACGACACCATCTACAACCGCCTCCTCCGGGAGCGCATCATCTGGCTGGGCTCGGAGGTGCGGGACGAGAACTCCAACGCCATCTGCGCCCAGATGATGCTGCTGGCGGCCGAGGACCCCGACAAGGACATCTACCTCTACCTGAACACCCCGGGCGGCTCGATCACCGCCGGGATGGCCATCTACGACACCATGCAGTACGTCAAGCCCGACGTCGCCACGGTGGCGATGGGCATGGCGGCCTCGATGGGGCAGTTCCTGCTCTCCTCGGGCGCCAAGGGCAAGCGCTACGCCACCCCGCACGCCCGCGTCATGATGCACCAGCCCTCCGGCGGCATCGGCGGCACGGCGACGGACATCCGGATCAACGCCCAGCTCATCCTGCACATGAAGCAGGTGCTGGCCGAGCTGACCGCCGAGCAGACGGGCAAGACCGTCGAGCAGATCAACGCCGACGCGGACCGCGACCGGTGGTTCACCGCCACCGAGGCGCTGGAGTACGGCTTCATCGACCACGTCGTGGAGCACTCCGCCTCCGTCGCCGGCGGCGGCGGGACCGACAGCAAGTGACGCCGCCCCCCACCACCCCTCAGGAGCCCGCAGTGAACACCCCCTTCCTCGCCCAGGCCGGCCGGATGCCGGCCCCGACCGCGCCCGCGATGCCGAGCAGCCGGTACGTGCTGCCCCAGTTCGAGGAGCGCACCGCCTACGGCTACAAGCGCCAGGACCCCTACACCAAGCTCTTCGAGGACCGGATCATCTTCCTCGGGGTGCAGGTCGACGACGCCTCGGCGGACGACATCATGGCCCAGCTCCTCGTCCTGGAGAGCCAAGACCCGGACGGCCTCATCACCATGTACATCAACTCGCCCGGCGGCTCCTTCACCGCGCTCACGGCGATCTACGACACGATGCAGTACATCAAGCCGCAGATCCAGACCGTGTGCCTGGGCCAGGCCGCCTCGGCCGCGGCGGTGCTGCTGGCCGCCGGCACGCCGGGCAAGCGGCTGGGCCTGCCCAACGCCCGCGTGATGATCCACCAGCCCGCGATGGAGGGCGGCGGCTACGCGCAGGCGTCGGACATCGAGATCCAGGCGAACGAGATCTTCCGGATGCGCGAGTGGCTCGAGGAGACCCTCGCCCAGCACACCGGCCGGTCGGTCGAGGAGATCCGCGCCGACATCGAGCGGGACAAGATCTTCACCGCCCCGCAGGCGAAGGACTACGGGCTGCTGGACCAGGTCCTGCAGTCCCGCAAGACCCCGCAGCTGACCAGGGCCTGACCCGGCCCTGCCTCCGGCCCGGCGCCGGCGGTGCGCAACCGCCAGCGCCGGGCCGGACCGGTCTGCCCGACGGCGGCCGGCGGGGCGCCGTCGTCCGGCCCCGTCGGTCCACACTCCCGGCGCGGGAGACAGCGCCGGTGGTGGTGGTGTGGAATGGTGGGAGTCGCGGGCAGCGCCCGCTCCGCATGGACGAGACGTGAAGGTGGTGGGACCCGGTGGTGCGCACGGGTGAAGGGGCGGACCTGCTCAAGTGCTCGTTCTGTGGGAAGAGCCAGAAGCAGGTGAAGAAGCTCATCGCGGGGCCGGGGGTGTACATCTGCGACGAGTGCATCGACCTGTGCAACGAGATCATCGACGAGGAGCTGGCCGAGGCCAGCGAGCTCGGCCTGGTCGACCTGCCCAAGCCCCGGCAGATCTACGACTTCCTCGGCGACTACGTCGTCGGGCAGGACGGCGCGAAGCGGTCCCTCGCTGTCGCCGTCTACAACCACTACAAGCGGGTCCAGGCCCGGGAGTCCGGCAGCAGCGAGGACGACGGCGTGGAGATCGCCAAGTCCAACATCCTGCTCGTCGGCCCCACCGGCACCGGCAAGACCTACCTGGCCCAGACGTTGGCGAAGATGCTCAACGTGCCCTTCGCGATCGCCGACGCCACCGCCCTGACCGAGGCGGGGTACGTGGGCGAGGACGTGGAGAACATCCTCCTCAAGCTCATCCAGGCCGCCGAGTTCGACGTGAAGAAGGCCGAGAAGGGCATCATTTACATCGACGAGATCGACAAGATCGCCCGCAAGAGCGAGAACCCGTCGATCACCCGGGACGTGTCCGGGGAGGGCGTGCAGCAGGCGCTGCTGAAGATCATCGAGGGCACCCAGGCCTCGGTGCCGCCCCAGGGCGGGCGCAAGCACCCGCACCAGGACTTCCTCCAGATCGACACCACCAACGTGCTGTTCATCGTCGCCGGAGCCTTCGCCGGGCTGGAGGAGATCATCTCCTCCCGGGTGGGTCGGCGCGGGATCGGGTTCGGCGCCCCGCTGCGCTCGGCGGAGGACGCCGCCGACCTGCTGGGCGAGGTCCGCCCCGAGGACCTGCACAAGTTCGGCCTGATCCCCGAGTTCGTCGGCCGGCTGCCGGTCGTGGCCACCGTGCAGAAGCTCGACCGGGACGCCCTGGTGCGGATCCTGACCGAGCCCCGCAACGCCCTGGTGCGCCAGTACCAGCGCATGTTCGAGATCGACGGCGTGGAGCTGGAGTTCACCGACGACGCCCTGGGGGCGATCGCCGACCAGGCGCTGCTGCGCGGCACCGGCGCCCGCGGGCTGCGCGCCATCATGGAGGAGGTCCTCCGCGAGGTCATGTTCGAGGTGCCCTCCCGCGACGACGTCGCCCGCGTGGTGGTCACCCGCGAGGTGGTCCTGGAGAACGTCAACCCCACCCTCGTCCCCCGCGAGGCCGCGCCGAAGCGGCGCACCCCGCGCGAGAAGAGCGCCTGAGCCCCCGCCGAGGGCCCCTGCGCCGCCCCCACCGGGCGCCGCCGAGGGTGGCGAGCTCCCCACCGCTGTAGCACAGTGGGAGGGACCTTTCCCCCGACTCAGCGAGGTGCTTCATGCGACTGGACCGGATCACCGCCGACCTCCCCACCGACGTCCCCCTCGCCACCGTGGTGCTGGACGCCACCCGTGAGAGCGAGACCGGTGAGCAAGCCGTGCTGACCCGCTGGAAGGACCTGCAGCGGACCCTGGCGGAGAAGGGCGCCGACGACGGCACGCTGGACGCGCTCGGCGAGCGGATCCAGGCGGTGAGCCGGGGCGGCGGGCAGCACGGCCGGGTCCTGGTCGCCACCCGCGGCGAGGTCCTGCTGGACTGCGCCCTCAGCACCCCGCCGGCCGCCGACGAGGCCATCTGGGCACCCGGTCCCAACGTCTTCGCGCTGGCCCGCGCGGCCGACGAGCACGTCCGCTACCTCGTCGTCGCCGTCGACCGCTCCGGCGCGGACCTGACCCTGTACGAGTCGGCGAACGTGGCCGGCGCCGCGGGGGAGGGCACCAGCCTCGAGGGCGGGCACGACGTGGTCACCAAGGTCAACACCGGCGGCCGGTCCCACCGCCGGTTCGAGTCCCGGGCGGAGGACTCCTGGGAGCGCAACGCCGAGGCGGTCGCGGCCGAGCTCGACCGGGTCGTCGCCGCCCGCCGGCCCGAGCTCGTCCTGCTCACCGGGGACGTCCGGGCCCGGGCGCTGGTCGCCGACGAGGTCGGCGCGCAGACCCGGCAGGTCCTCACCCCCGTCGAGGGCGGCTCGCGGGCCGACGGCGTGAACCCGGACGCCTTCGCCGCCAACGTCTCCGCCGCCCTGCTGCAGTTCCGGCTGCGCCGCCGCGAGGACGTGCTGGACCGGCTCCGGGAGGCCCGCGGCCGGGAGGGCGGGGCGGTCAGCGGCCGGGACGGGGTGCTCGAGGTGCTGCGCCGCGGCCAGGTCGACGAGCTCGTCATCACCGAGGCCGTGGCCGGCCCGCCGTCGTCGCTGGCCGACCGGGAGCTGTGGGTGGGCAACGGGCCGCTGGAGATCGGGCTGACCGAGGCCGACGTGATCGACCTCGGGGCGACGGCGCCGCACCGGGTGCGGGCCGACCTCGCCCTGGGCTGGGCCGTCCTGGCGCAGGGCGGCGGCGTGACCGTGGCCGACGAGGCCAGCATCGGGCTTCCCGACGGCGCCGGCGCGGTGCTGCGGTGGAACGATGCCGCCACCCCCAGCGACCAGGTCTTCACCATGAGCGCCGACCCGCACCGGGAGGGCCGCACCCGGGTGGGCCGCCGGCAAGACCTCGACGACCCCGCTGTCTGAGGCTCGCCCCACCGCCGGCCCCAACCCCGGCCCTGGCCGTCGCCACGGCCGCGGCCGGGGAGGGGCGGTGGGCCGGGGCGGCCCGCCCCGCCCGTAGGATCGCCGCCATGACGACGCTCGGGATCCACGGCAGCCACGAGCCGGCGGAGGTGCCGGAGGGGCTGCGCGCGGCCCGCAAGACCATCGACAACATCGACGCCGCCCTGGTCCACCTGCTCGCCGAGCGGTTCCGCTGCACCCAGCAGGTCGGGCTGCTCAAGGCCCGGCTCGGGCTGCCGCCGTCGGACCCGGAGCGGGAGGGCCGTCAGGTGGCGCGGCTGCGGGCGCTCGCCGAGGAGGCCGGCCTGGACCCGGTGTTCGCCGAGAAGTTCCTCGGGTTCATCGTCGAGGAGGTCATCCGGCACCACGAGGACATCGCCGACCGCCACCAGGACGACGGCGGCGGGCCGCCGTCGGCCGCGGGCGGCACCGGGGCCGGACCTGGCCGGCCCGCCCCGGCGGCCAGCCAGCGGTAGAGGTCAGCGGGCCGGCAAGCCGGCCCGGCCCGTCGCCGGTCAGCGGTAGATCGCGTCGATCTCGTCGGCGAGGTCGGTCAGCACCTTGGCCCGCTTGACCTTCATCGACGGCGTCAGGTACCCGTTGGCCTCGGTGAAGTCCTCGGTCAGCACCCGGATCTTGCGGATCGACTCGGCCCGGGAGACCGCCGTGTTGGCGCGGGCGACCGCCCGGTCCAGGGCGGCCAGCACCGCCGGGTGCTGCGCCGCCTCGGCCACGCCCATGGCGGGCAGGCCGTGGTTGGCCAGCCAGGTGGGCAGCATCTCCGCGTCCAGGGTGACCAGGGCGGCGACGAATGGGCGCCGGTCGCCGACGACGACCACCTGGGAGACCAGCGGGTGGCCGCGCAGCCGGTCCTCCAGCACCGCCGGCGCGACGTTCTTGCCGCCGGCGGTGACGATGATCTCCTTCGCCCGGCCGGTGATCCGCAGGTACCCATCGGCGTCCAGGGTGCCGAGGTCGCCGGTGCGCAGCCACCCGTCCTCGAACGCCGCCGCCGTCGCCGCCGGGTCGTTGCGGTAGCCGCGGAACACGTTCGGCCCCTTGACGAGGACCTCCCCGCCGTCGCCGATCCGCACCGCGGTCCCCGGGTAGGGCGGGCCCACCGTGCCGATCTTGACCAGGCCGGGCCGGTTGACGGTGGTCGGCGCGGCGACCTCGGTGAGCCCGTAGCCCTCGAGCACGACCACGCCGATCCCGCGGTAGAAGTGCCCGAGCCGCTCCCCGAGCGGGGCGCCGCCGGAGACGGCGTAGCGCAGCCGCCCGCCCATCGCGGCGCGGACCTTGCCGTAGACCAGCCGGTCGGCGACGGCGCGCTGGGCCCGCAGCGCGGCGGACGGGCCGCCCGCGCGGTCCAGGGCGCGGGAGTACTCGATGGCCACCTTCGCGCCCCACCGGAAGACCCGCTGCTTGGCGCCCCGGCCGGCCTTGGCGTCGGCCGAGTTGTAGACCTTCTCGAAGACCCGGGGCACCCCGAGGAGGAAGGTCGGCTGGAAGGCGCCCAGGTCCGCGACCAGGTTCTTCACGTCCGGCACGTGGGCGAGGACGGCGCCGGAGTACACGCACAGCACCTCGACGAACCGGGCGAAGACGTGGGCCAGCGGCAGGAAGAGCAGGGTGCGCTTGTCCGGGCCGCGGACGACGTCGGCGAAGCTCGGGTCGTCGGTGCCGTTGACCACCAGGGAGAGGAAGCTGCCGTGGGTGAGCTCCACGCCCTTGGGTCGGCCGGTGGTGCCGGAGGTGTAGATGATGGTGGCGAGGGAGCCCAGGCCGAGGGCGTCGGTGCGGGCCTGGACCTCCGCCGGGGGCACCTCGGTGCCGGCGGCCGCCACCTGCGCCAGCGCGAACTCCTCGATGACCCGCACCTCGCGCAGCCCGGGCAGCTCGGCGAGCAGCGGCTCCACCAGCGCGGCCTGCGCCCGGGACTCGGTGAACACGATCGAGGCGCCGCTGTCGGTGACGATCCACCGCACCTGCTCGGCGGAGGAGGTCTCGTAGATGGGCACCGGCACCGCCCCGGCCGCCCAGGCGGCGAAGTCCAGCACCGTCCACTCGAAGCTCGTCCGGCTCATGATCGCCACCCGGTCGCCGGGCCCGACGCCCAGGGCCACCAGGCCGGCGGCGACGGCGAGCACCTCCTCGGCGAAGACCCGGGTGGTCACCGGCACGAACCCGGTGCCCAGCGCCACCTGCCGCTCGATGATGGTGCCCTCGGGGTCGCGGGCCAGCCGGTCGCGCAGCACCCCGGGGATGGACATCCCGGGCGTGAGGCGTCCGACGCCGGGGGTGCTGGCCTCGCGCCGGTCGGTCGTGACGGTCATCGGTCCTCCTCGCCTTGCCGGCTCAGCGCTTGGCCGGCGGCTCGTCGAGCTCGTGCTCGGTCACCGCGGCGACGCCGTCGGCGGTCGCGAGGATCTCCAGGTCCCCGCGCACCCGGCCGGCGGCCCGCAGGTCGCCCAGGGTCACCTGGACGGCCGGCAGGGCCGCGGCGGGCACCTGCAGCCGGGCCCGGGCGAAGGTGGTCCGCTGGGACACCTTCGCCTCGGACTTGACCTTCCGCAGCGCCGCCAGCGCCGTGCCGGTGGCATCGACCAGGGCCGGGTCGGCGCCGTCGGCCGCGGCCCGCAGCGGGGCCGGGTCGGGCCAGGGGGCCTGGTGCACGGACCCGGGGCGGTACCAGCTCCACACCTCCTCGGTGGCGAAGGGCAGCACCGGGGCCAGCAGCCGGAGGAAGGTGTCGACGGCGATCGCCAGCGCGGTGCGGGCGGAGGCGGCCTGCGCGGCGGGCAGGGCGCCGTCGCGGTTGTAGGCGCGGTCCTTGACCAGCTCGAGGTAGTCGTCGCAGAACGTCCAGAAGTAGGTCTCGGTGGTCTCCAGGGCGCGGGTGTGGTCGTAGCCGTCCAGGGCGGCGGTGGCGGTCTCCACCACGTCGGCGAGCCCGGCGAGCATGGCCCGGTCGATCGGCTCGGTGACCAGGCGCGGGTCCAGGTCGAGCGGGCCGTCCCCGCCCATGGTCAGGGCGAACCGGGAGGCGTTGAGGACCTTGATGGCCAGGCGCCGGCCGATCTTCATCTGCCCGACCTCGAACGCGGCGTCGGTGCCCAGGCGGCCCGAGGCCGCCCAGTACCGCACCGCGTCGGAGCCGTGCTCGGCGAGCAGGCCCATCGGGGTGACGACGTTGCCCTTGGACTTGGACATCTTCTTGCGGTCCGGGTCCAGGATCCAGCCGGAGATCGCCGCGTGCCGCCAGGGCAGCCCGCCGAACTCCAGGTGGGCGCGGACCACCGTGGAGAACAGCCAGGTGCGGATGATGTCCTGGGCCTGCGGGCGCAGGTCCATCGGGTAGACGCGGGCGAACAGGTCCGGGTCGCGCAGCCACCCGCCGGCGATCTGCGGGGTGAGGGAGGAGGTGGCCCAGGTGTCCATGACGTCCACCTCCCCGGCGAACCCGCCGGGGGCGTCGCGCTGGTCCGCCGTGTACCCCGGCGGGACGTCGATGCTGGGGTCCACCGGGAGCTGGGCCTCGTCGGGGACGAGCACGCGCTCGTGGTCCACCGCGCCGTCCTCGCCGACGGCGTACCAGACCGGGATCGGGACGCCGAAGAACCGCTGGCGGGAGATCAGCCAGTCGCTGTTGAGCCCGTCCACCCAGTTCTCGTAGCGCACCCGCATGAAGTCGGGGTGGAAGTCGAGCTCGCGGCCGCGGGCGAGCAGGTTCGCCCGCAGGTCGGTGCCGTCCGCCTCCCGGTAGGGGCGGCCGCCGTTGCGCAGGTACCACTGCCGGGAGGTGACGATCTCCAGCGGCTTGTCGCCCCGCTCGTAGAAGTTGGTCATGCGGGTGGTGGGCGTGGGCTCCCCGTCCAGGTCCCCGGCGGCGCGCAGGGCCTCGACGACGATGGTGCGGGCGGAGAAGACGGTCTTGCCGGCCATCTCGGCGTACGCGGCGCGACCGTCCGCGGTGGTGATCCACGGCGGGGTCTCGCGGACCAGGCGGCCGTCGCGGCCGACGACCGGCCGGGTGGGCAGGTCGAGGTCGCGCCACCACTGCACGTCGGTGAGGTCGCCGAAGGTGCAGCACATGGCGACGCCGGCGCCCTTGTCCATCTCGGCGGCCGGGTGGGGCAGGACCGGCAGCTCGACGCCGAAGACCGGGGAGGTGACGGTGGTGCCGAACAGCTGCTGGTAGCGGGGGTCGTCGGGGTGGGCGACCAGCGCGACGCAGGCGGGCAGCAGCTCGGGGCGGGTGGTCTCGACGTGGACCGGGGCACCGTCGGGGCGGTGGAAGGCGATCCGGTGGAAGAAGCCCGGGTAGTCCCGGGCCTCGAGCTCGGCCTGGGCGACGGCGGTCTGGAAGGTGACGTCCCACAGGCCGGGAGCGGCCGCCTGGTAGGCCTCCCCGCGGGCGAGGTTGCGCAAGAAGGCGGCCTGGGCGACCAGCCGAGCCTCCCGGCCGATCGTCTGGTAGTGCTGGCGCCAGTCCACGCTCAGGCCGAGGCGGCGCCAGACCGCCTCGAACTGCTGCTCGTCCTCGGCGGTGAGCCGCTCGCAGAGCTCGACGAAGTTCTGCCGGCTGACCGGCACCTGGTCCGCGGCCCGCACGGACTTGCCCTCGCCGCCCACCTGCGGCGGGGTGAAGCCCGCGTCGTAGGGCAGGGACGGGTCGCACCGGACCCCGAAGTAGTTCTGCACCCGCCGCTCGGTGGGCAGGCCGTTGTCGTCCCAGCCCATCGGGTAGAAGACCGCCTTGCCGCGCATGCGCTGGTAGCGGGCGACGACGTCGGTGTGGGTGTAGCTGAAGACGTGCCCGACGTGCAGGGAGCCGGAGACGGTGGGCGGCGGGGTGTCGATGGCGTACACCTGCTCGCGGGTGGCGGTGCGGTCGAAGGCGTAGGTGCCGGCCTGCTCCCAGGCGGCGGTCCACCGCTCCTCCAGCCCGTCCAGCCCGACCTTGTCCGGCACCGCCGGCGCCGGCAGGGTCTGGGCGTCGGCGGTCGGCAGGGGTGCGTCGCTCATGGTCCTCGATTCTTCCACGACGGCGCCCGGGGCCCGGCCGGGCGAGCCCGGCCCCGGTCAGCCCTCCCGGAGGGTGGGCACGGCGGCGGCCGGTGCCGGCCCGCCGTCGGCCTCGGCGTCGGAGAGGCGGGCCAGGGTGGCCTCCGCCCGCCGGACCCGGCCCAGGTCGTGCCCGGCGAGGGCGTCGGTGAGGAAGGCGTAGCGCTCGGCGGTGGCGCGCGCGGACCGGTCGCCGGCGCGGGCCGCCGCCACGGTCGCCGCCCACCAGTCCGCCACGTCCCCCCAGCCCGGGGCGGCGAGCGACCCGCCGAAGTGCTGGACCGCCAGCCCGGAGGTGAGCACGGCGAACCGGAGCCGCTGCTCCAGGTCCCACCCGGCCAGGGTTCCGGTGACCAGGGCGGCGGCGAAGACGTCGCCTGCCCCGGTCGGGTCCAGCGCCCGGACCTGCAGCGGGCCCACCCGCACCTCCGTCCCGGTCGCGGCGTCCACGGCGAGCGCGCCGTCGCCGCCGAGCGTCACCACGGCGAGCGGGACGTGCTCGGCGAGGGCCCGCGCCGCCGCCGCCGGGTCCTCGGTGCGGGTGTAGGCCATCGCCTCCACGGCGTTGGGGGTGAAGGCGTGGCAGCCGGCGAGCATCCGCAGCCGCGCCGGGTCCCAGGCCCCGGTGGCGTCCCAGCCGGCGTCCGCGAAGACGAGCGCGCCGTCCGCGGCGAGCGGACGCCACCACTGGGCGTCGGTGCCCGGCTCGCCCAGCTCGGCGACCACGGCCCGGGCCGGCGGCGCGGCCGCGACGAGCTCGGAGACCGGGTCGGGGTCGGGGTGGCCGTGGGTGACCATCGCCCGGTCGCCCTCGACGCCGAGAGAGACGGTCACCGCGGTGTGCCAGTACCGGTACCGGCGCGCGGCCCGCAGGTCCACCCCCTCCTGCCCGCCCAGCACTGTCCAGAGCCAGTCGGCGTAGGCGTCGTCGCCGAACGCGGCGGCCATCCCGGTGCCCAGCCCGAGCCGGGCGGCGGCGACGGCGAGGTTGGCGCTGCCGCCCGGCGCCGAGCCCATGCCCTGGGCCCACACCTCGGTGCCGGGCCGCGGCGGGTGGGGCAGGCCGGTGAAGACGAGGTCGACGAAGACCTGCCCGGTGACGAGCAGGTCCAGGCCGGGGGCGGGGGAGACGGCGCTCACCCGGGCGATCCTGCCATCGCACTACGGTGGACGGCACTCAGCCGGGCGATCCTGCCATCGCACTACGGTGGGGCGGGTGATGCTCACGATCCTCGGCGGCGGCGGCTTCCGCGTCCCGCTGGTGTACCAGGCCGTGGCCGCCGCCCGGGGCCGGGTCGACGTCGCCGAGGTGGTGCTGCTCGACGACGACGCCGACCGGCTGGCCACCATGGGGCACGTGCTGGCCCAGCTCGCCGCCGAGACCGGCGGCGGGCCGCGGGTGCGGACCACCACCGACCTGGACGCGGCGCTGGCCGGCGCGGACGTGGTCTTCGCCGCCGTCCGGGTGGGCGGCACCGCCGGCCGGACCCGGGACGAGCGGGTGGCCCTGGCCGAGGGCCTGCTCGGGCAGGAGACCGTCGGCCCGGGCGGGCTGGCCTACGCGCTGCGCACCGTGCCGGTCGCCGAGCACCTGGCCCGCCGGATCGCCGCCCGCGCGCCGGGGGCGTGGACGATCAACTTCACCAACCCCGCCTCGGTCGTCACCGAGGCGATGGCGGCGCACCTGGGCGGGCGCGTGGTGGGGATCTGTGACACGCCCATCGCCCTGGTCCGCCGGGCGCTGCGCGCCGTCGGGCTGGACCCGGCCGCGTTCGACCGGGGGGAGGCGGAGGTGGACTACGCCGGCCTGAACCACCTCGGCTGGCTGCTCGCCCTGCGCGCCGGCGGCCGGGACGTGCTGCCCGGGCTGCTCGCCGACGACGCCGCCCTGGCCACGCTGGAGGAGGCCCGCCTGATGGGCGGGGACTGGGTCCGGGCGCTGGGGGCGCTGCCGAACGAGTACCAGTACTACTACGACTTCACCCGCGAGGCGGTGGCCGGGATCAGCGCCCAGCGGTCCACCCGGGGGGAGTTCCTCGCCGACCAGCAGGGCCGGTTCTACGCCGCCGCCCGGGCCGAGCCAGTCCGGGCGCTGCCGCTGTGGCGGTCCGCGCTGGCGGAGCGGGAGGCGACCTACATGGCCACCGAGCGGGCGACGTCGGGGGCGGGCGAGCGGGCCGCGGCGGACCTGGGCGGGGGGTACCACGAGGTCGCCGTCGACCTGATGGCCGCCCTGCTCGGCGGGGAGCGGCACCGGATGATCCTCGACGTGCCCAACACCGGCGCCGACGGCCGCCCCGTCCTGGCCGGCCTGCCGGGCGACGCCGTGGTGGAGGTGCCGGTGGAGGTCGACGGCGCCGGCGTGCGGCCGCTGCCGCTGGCCCGGCAGCTGGACCCGGCCATGCTGGCCCGGGTGCAGACGGTCAAGGCGTGCGAGCGGCTCGTCCTGGACGCCGCCCGCACCGGCTCCCGGACCAGCGCGTGGCGGGCCTTCGCGGCCCACCCCCTCGTCGACTCCGTCGCCGCGGCACGCCGGCTGGCGGAGGCGGCGCTGGCGGCCCGGGACGGCTGATCCGACGGTCGCCGGGTGACCCGTGCCTCGGCGGTGGTCCGGGTACGCGTCTACGGCAACTGATGCCTGGTCCGCGTCGAACGGCACGATCTCGATGCCCGGGTCGCGCATCAGGGCGTCCAGGTCTCCGCGCTGCTGGGCGAGCCCCAACCTCGAGCCGATGACGACCCGGCACTCGACCTACGTGGCCGCAGAGATCCGCGCGGATCGAGCTCCGGCCAGCAAATGTGCCAGCGCTTCTGCCTCCGGCACGCCGGCGAGGATCGTGACGAGCGCAGAGAGGTGTCGACGACATGCCGGCCGTCGTCGTAACGGTCGTCGTCGGAGCTGAGCAAGCGCCCGACGGTCCGCTGGTGTCAGGAACAGGCTCCAGGAGGGCGGCGGCCACCCGAGATGCCCTGCTCCCTGCCCTCATGTCCGGCAAGCTCCGCGTCCGTGACGCCGAGCGAGCGGTCGAGGCACTCGCGTGAGCCCACCGGCCGAGTTTCTCGATAGTTGTGCACTGCCCTGGCAGGCAAGGGTGACGCAAAACTTGGAGGAAACCCGCCCAGGGCTCGGACACTGAGGCGTCGGACCTCGACCTCCTTGTGGAGTTCGAACCCGGCGCCGACCTGTTCAACGTCGTCGCACTCGAGCAGCGGCTCGGCGATCTTCTCGGCTGCCGGGTCGACGTCGTGCCGCGCTCGTCCTCCGGAGGTGCGGCCAGGCACGCCCGCCGCGACGCCGTCCCGCTGCCGTGAACCGGCAACGCTCGTCGCCCGACGAGGTGGCCGACGCGCTCCGGACGGCGCTGGCCCAGTGCCGGTACATCACCTCTTTCGGCCGGACCGGCTTCCTGGGGGACGGGCTCGAGGCGCAGGTCCTCCGCCTCGCCGGCGAGCGGCTGATCATCACGGTCCAGTCCGCCCTCGATGACCTGCCCGCGGCCTTCCTGGGCCAGAACGACGACCTCCCGTTCGCCCTCGTCCGCGGCATGCGTGACCGGCTCGCCCTCGGTCATGGGGACGTCGACGCGGAGATCGTCTGGGCGACCATCGCCGGACGGCTGCCCGAGCTCGTCGCGCAGGTGCTTGACCGCCTCGGTCGCTGAGTCATCCTCGTGCGGCGCTGACCCGGCTGCGAGAAGGTGGGACAGCACCGGCGCACCGGGCGCCCGGCGACGATGGAGGTCACGATGCCCGTCCACCTGTGGTCTCGCGAGGCCGAGCCGGAGAGGTCGCACGAGTTCCGGCGCGTGCTGTGGACCGGTGAGCACAGCCAGCTGGTGGTCATGACCATCCCGCCCGGCGACGAGATCGGTGAGGAGACCCACCCCGACAACGACCAGATCCGCTCCTTCGTCTCGGGCGCGGGGAAGGCGGTGGTCGACGGCGAGGAGCAGTTTGTCGCGCCCGGGGACATCGTCGCCGTCCCGGCCGGCGCCCGGCACAACGTCGTCAACGTCGGGCCCGGCCCGCTGGTGCTGTACGCGATCTGCTCCCCGCCCCGCCACGCCGAGGGCACCGTGCACGGCACCCGGGAGGAGGCGGCGACGGCCGCTGCCCTCGGCGACGACGCCTCGTAGCGGTCGCCCGACGGCTTAGTGGCCGCCCGACGGCCGCCGCCCCCGGACGGCCGCAACCGTCGTCCAGGGGTGGCCCGTCCGGCACGAGCGACGGTGGTCCCGCCGGGCCGGCCCGTGCCGCCGGTCGGCCCGGCTGGAAGGATGGACGCATGAGTCTGACCATCGGCTACGCCGCAGCCCTCGAGCAGTTCCACCCCCGCGACGCGGTCCGCTACGCCGAGCAGGCCGAGCACCACGGCTTCTCCGGCGTCATGGCCGCCGACCACTTCCAGCCCTGGACCCCGACCCAGGGGCAGGCGGCCTTCGTGTGGAACGTGCTCAGCGCCGTCGCCGAGCGCACCACCGGCGACCTCGGGCCGGGGGTGACGGCGCCGACGTTCCGGTACCACCCGGCGGTGGTGGCCCAGGCCAGCGCCACGCTCGCGGCCATGTATCCCGGCCGGCACTGGCTCGGGCTCGGCTCCGGGGAGGCGCTCAACGAGCATGTCACCGGGCAGTACTGGCCCGAGGCCCCGGAGCGGATCAACCGGATGTTCGAGGCCATCGAGATCATCCGCAAGCTCTTCACCGCCTCCCTGGCGGGCAAGGACGCCAAGCACGCCGGCACGTACTTCAGGCTGGAGTCCACCCGGCTGTGGACCATGCCCGAGCAGGCCCCGCCGATCCTGGTCGCCACCGGCGGCCCGGTCACCGCGCGCCGGGCCGGCAAGCACGCCGACGGGCTGATCACCGTCGGCGCGCCACGGGAGAAGATCGCCGGGCTGTTCGAGAAGTTCGACGCCGGCGCGCGGGAGGCCGGCAAGGACCCCGGCACCATGCCCAAGGTGCTCCAGCTGCACCTGTCCTGGGCGCCGACCGACGAGGAGGCGCTGGCCAACGCGCTGACCGAGTGGCCCAACGGGGGGATGAAGTTCCCCAAGGCGGACATCCGCTCCCCGTTCGACTTCGCCGCGATGGCCCGGCTCGTCGGGGCCGAGGACTTCGCCGGGCGGATGGTGATCTCGGCCGACCCGGACGAGCACCGCGCCGAGATCCAGCGCTACGTCGACCTCGGATTCGACCGGATCTACCTGCACAACGTCGGCCGCAACCAGGAGGAGTGGCTCGAGGTCTTCGGCCGCGACGTCCTGCCCAAGCTGGCCCGGTGAGCGAGGCTCCGACCGGGCCCGGGCCGGTGCCGGGCGGTCCGACCGCGCCCGCCGCCCTGCTCCTTGCCCAGGCCCCCGACGGCGTCCCGCGGATCACCAGCGGCGCCGACCTCGCCGCCCTGCTCACCCCCGCCCTCGCCGCGCTGGCCTGGCCGGACGGCTCGACGGGCCTGGCCGAGGGTGACGTCGTCGTCGTCGCCTCCAAGGTCGTCGCGAAGGCCGAGGGCCGCCTGGTGGCGGCCCGGGACGCCGCCGAGCGGGACCGGGTGATCGCCGGGGAGACGGTGCGGGTGGTCGCCGAGCGGCCGCACCCGGACGGGTCGGTGCTGCGGATCGTGGAGAACCGGCAGGGCCTGGTGATGGCGGCCGCGGGGGTGGACGCCTCCGACGTGCCCGCTGGCACCGCCCTCCTGCTGCCGGAGGACCCGGACGCCTCCGCCCGCCGGCTGCGCCGCGGCCTGCACGCCCGGCTCGGCGTGCGGCCCGGGGTGCTGGTCACCGACACCGCCGGCCGGCCCTGGCGGCGCGGGGTGGTGGACATGGCCATCGGCGCCGCCGGCGTGCGCCTGCTCGCCGACCACCGCGGCCGGCGCGACGCCTACGGGCGGGCGCTGCAGACCACCGTGGTCAGCCTCGCGGACGAGATCGCCGCGGCGGCGGACCTGGTCAAGGGAAAGGTCGCCGGCCGGCCGGTCGCCGTGGTGCGCGGCATGGGGCAGGCGGTGAGCGCCGAGGACGGCGACGGCGCCCGGGAGCTCATCCGACCGCCCGAGGAGGACCTGTTCCGCCGGGGGACGCCGACGGGCTGAGGATGGCAACGACGAACGCCTGCGACCCGCTTGCTGGGGCGGTTCCGCCGGCGGCGCTACTCGGTGGCGGCGCCGGCGCCGGGGCAGACGTCGTCTCCGCAGGGCGGCAGCGTGTCGGTGAACTGGGACTCGACCACGAGGTCGTACTCCTCGACGACGTCGGGTGCTCCGGGAAGGTCGTTCGGGTAGATCGTGTCCGTCTCGAGGACCTTTCCCGTGGTGGGGTCGAGGATCATGATCACCTCGATCTCGACGCTCTCGCCCTCGTCCTCCTCGAAGCGAGAGGCGCCGAAGGCGACTCCGTCGCGGCCCTCGCGGTCGGTGACCTGACCGTACGAGGTGACGTCTGGCGCGAGCGCGATCGCGTCGAGGAACGTAGCCCGGCCTTCGCTGCCGAGCAGGTTTGCCTCGTATTGGTAGTCGCTGATGAGGTAGTGACCGGGGAACCGCTGGTGCTGCTCGTTGGTCAGCACCCGAAGGTCGTAGAGGGCCTGGGGCGTGTCGGCCACATCAGCCTGGCCGAGGTCCACCTCGCCGGCCGGGATGGCCGCGTCGACGATGGCTTCACCATTCATGAGATACAGCTGTCCGCCGGAGCGGTCTGTCGTGTCGAACCAGAAGTACACGTGATCCTCGCGAGGCTCGAGCCTGTCGATCTCCCAGTACTCGGGCGACACCTCGACCTCGTGCGCCATATAGCCGACGTAGTGCCGTCGCTCGAAGTAGTACCGGCCGGTCTCCTCGGCTGCCGAGGAGCCGCGCAGCTGCTGCGCGAGCTGCTGGAGCTCACTGGTCCCGTCGACGCCGCCCGGCTGCGAGTAGCCCAGCATCGGGATTGCGGCAGCCGGCGCCGCGGTCCCCGCGTCACCAAGGACGTTCGGCAGCACCCCGACCATGCCGAGCACCATCACCGCGGCCGCCCCCACCACGGCGACCCGTCGGCGTGTGCGTCGGATCGGCGTGCCCTGCGCGGTCGCCCGTTCCTGCTCGAGCCGGTCGTGCTCGAGCACCCACCGCCGGGTCTGCTCGATGATCGCCGGGCTGGTCGGGACCTTCTGGCTGGCGGGGTCGAGCACGGCGAGCTGGCGGAGGGTTGGGCTGTCGGTGGTCATGAGAGGGCTCCCTCGGTGATCGGACGTGCGGGCCAGGCCTCGACGGCCGGAAGCCGGTCCAGGACGTGCAGCAGGTGGCGCCGGGCTCTCATGAGCCGCATCCGGAAGGTCCCGGCCCGGCAGCCGAGCACGGCGGCCGCATCAGCGACGGAGAGGCCGTCCCAGGCGATGAGGGTGAGCACCTCTCGTTCGCCGGGGGTGAGCCTGCCCCAGGCGCGGACCAGGTCGGTGCGGGTGGCGACATCGCTGGCGAGCTCGTCGGCCTGGGCCGGTGGCTCGGCGGCGAGCCGCAGGTGCAGGGCGTGCCAGCGTCCGGAGGAACGTGCGCTGCGGAGCATCACGTTGCGGGCGATGCCGAACAGCCACGGTCTCGGGTCGGCGGGAAGATCGTCCAGGCGGCGCCATGCCACGAGGAACGTCTCGGCGACGACGTCCTCGACCTGGGCCGGCGGGGTGCGGCGGTAGACGAACCTCTCGAGGTCGGCCCGATGCGCCTGGTAGAGACGATCGAACCGTTCTTCGTCGGACATCGGCGACCACCTCGCGCTCGGGGACGAAACCCTGCTGTCACCCCGTACATCCCCGGCAGGTGCTCGTCCGTCACGGGGCATCTTGCGCGTTCGGTCACCGCCGGGCTTGATTCTGCCGGAACCGGCACGGTCCACAGCGGTCTTGGTCAGCTTCCGGCGTCAGCTCCAGTCCAGTGGCGTACTTGGGCCGGTTGTTCGTGCTGAGCACGGTCGGTGCGCTGGCCAGGGCCTGCCCCGCCGCGCGGGCGGCACGCCTCACCCCGGCCAGCGCCCTGCGCTGCTGGACGGCCGCAGCGGGGGGCGGTCGCGGGTCGCGGGGCGGGCGGCCCGGGTCAGGCGGGGTCGAACACCAGCAGCGCGCGGTCCGCGGCGACCACCCGGCGCGCCCGGACCCGGTAGACCGCCGAGACGACCTCCTCGGTGAGCACCTGCGCCGGCGGGCCGGCCGCGACCACGGTCCCGCCGACGAGCAGGAGGACGTGGTCGCAGAACCGCAGCGCATGGTTGAGGTCGTGCAGCGCGGCGAGCACGGTCACGCCGGCGGCCGCGAGGTCCCGGGCGAGGCCGAGCACGGCGAGCTGGGCGGCGACGTCGAGGTGGTTGGTCGGCTCGTCGAGCAGGAGCACCCCGGGCTCCTGGGCCAGCGCGCGGGCCAGGTGGACCCGCTGCCGCTCCCCGCCGGAGAGGGTGGCCACGTCCCGGCCGGCGAGGGCGTCGGCGCCGGTGCGGGCCATCGCCCGCCGGGCGACGTCGAGGTCGCGGGGGGAGTCGGCGCCCCACCGGGGCCGGTGCGGGGTGCGCCCGAGCAGGACGACATCGAGGACGTCCCGGGAGACGTCCGCGGTCACGTCCTGCTCCACCAGGGCCAGCCGGCGGGCGCGGTCCCGCCGGGCCATCCCTACCAGGTCCCGCCCGGCGAGCAGGACGACGCCGTCGGCCGGGGCCAGCGCACCGACGAGCGTGCGCAGCAGGGTGGTCTTCCCCGCCCCGTTCGGGCCGACGACGGCGCTGACCGCGCCGGCCGGCACGGCGGCGTCCACGCCTCGCAGCAGGGTCACCGGGCCGACGTCGACCGTCAGGCCGGCCAGCTCCAGGGCGGGCACCGGGGCGTCCGGCGGCGCCGGGCGGAGGGCCGGCCGCCGGTCGGCGGTGCCCTGGCGGCCGGTCACGACGCCGCCCGGCGGCGGAGCAGCACGGCGAAGACCGGCGCGCCGATGGCCGCGGTGAGGATGCCGACGGGCAGCTCGCGCGGCTCGAAGAGGCTGCGCGCCGCGGTGTCGGCGAGGAGCAGGAAGGTGGCGCCGGCGAGCGCGGCGACCGGGAGCAGCCGGTGGTGGCGCGGGCCGACCAGGAACCGCACGGCGTGCGGCATCACCAGGCCGACGAACCCGATCGAGCCGGCCACGGAGACGAGGAGGCCGGTGAGCAGCGCGGCGGCGGTGAGCAGCGCCCACCGCGCGCGGGTGACCGCGACGCCGAGCGAGGCGGCCGAGACGTCGCCGAAGGTGAAGGCGTCCAGGGTCCGGCCCTGGGCCGCGAGCACCGCCCCGACCACCACCGCCGCACCCGCGGCGACCAGCGCGTCCGGCCAGGTCGCCCCGCCGAAGGAGCCCATCAGCCAGGAGAGGACCTCCCGGTAGGAGTCCCCGGTGGCGGACCAGACGATGACGAAGCTGACGACCGCCGAGGCAGCCTGCGCCACCGCCACCCCCGCCAGCACCGTGCGGCCCGGGGACAGCCCGCCGCCCCGGCCGGTGGCCAGCGCGAGGGTGATGACCAGCGCGGCCAGGGCGCCGACGAACGCGGCCACCGGCAGCGCCGCGGTCAGGCCGAGCACCAGCACGAGCACCGCGCCCACCGACGCGCCGGAGGAGACCCCGAGGAGGTAGGGGTCGGCCAGCGGGTTGCGGGTCAGGGCCTGCATGACGGCGCCGGCCACCGCGAGCCCGGCACCGGTGGCGGCGGCGGCCACCACGCGGGGGGCCCGGCCCTGCCAGACGATCGCGTCCTGGACCCGGGTCAGCGGGTCCGCCGGGCACCCGCCCAGGCCGACCCCGGCGCACAGGTGGTGAGCCGCGGAGGCGCCGAGCCGGGCCACCGAGATGTCCGCCTGGCCCAGGGTCAGGGCCCAGGCGGCGGTGAGCAGCAGCAGGGCGAGCAGCACCAGGAGCAGGACCGGGAGCGGGATCCGGCGCCGGGAGGGGCCGGCACCGTCGTCGGTCCCCGCCCGGTCGGCCCGGCCCCGGCGGCGCGGCCGGCCCGGGGGCACCTCCGGCGGGCCGGCGTGCCGGCCGGCCTGGCCGGACCGCGCCGAGGTGACGTCCGGCGGCGTGGTGCCGGTCATGACCGCGCCCTCACCCGGCACCCTCGAGCGCGGCGAGCTGGGCGGCGAGGTCGACGGCGGCCGGGACGTTGCGCACGCCGGCCTCGGTCGCCGGGAAGGGCACGGTGAGGAACCGCTCCGCGCGCACCGCGGGCAGCGCGGCGGTGACCGGGTTGTCCCGGAGCACCTGGCGCTTGTGCTCGGCGGTGTTCCAGGCCGAGTCCACCAGCACGATGACCTCCGGGTCGCGCTCCGCGACGGCCTCCCAGGACAGGGAGGTCCAGGTGTCGGCGACATCGCCGGCCACGTTCTCCAGGCCCACCGCGTCCATGATCATCTGCGGGGCGCCGATCCCCGCCCCCACGTACGGGGTCTCCGAGCCGGAGGAGTACCACAGCGCCCGCCGGGACGGGCTGGCGGGGGCCACCGCGGCCAGGTCGGCGCGCTGCGCGGCCACCAGCTCTTCGGCCGCCGCGGGCTCCCCGAGCATGGCGCCGACCTCGGTGATCTCGTCGAAGACCAGGTCGAAGGTGAGCCGGTCGGGCTGGTGCTCCGGGGACTTGCACGCCGAGGGGGAGACGTAGGTGGCGATGCCCAGATCGGCGTACGTGGACCGCTCGCCGGCGCCGTCGGCGGAGAGGTTGGACTCCCAGCCGGCGTAGACCAGGTCTGGCTCGAGGTTGAGCACCGCCTCGCTGGACGGGTTCTTCTCGGCCAGGACCGGGGCGGCGGCGACGGCGTCCGCCAGGTCGGCCGGCGGCGGGCCGTCCGCGTAGGCGGTCCCGACCAGCCGGTCGGCGGCGCCGAGGGCGGCCACCATCTCGGTGGCCGAGGACTTGATCGTGACGATGCGCTCCGGCGGTGCGGCCAGCGTCGCCGGCACGCCGCAGCTGGTGACGGTGAGCGGGAAGCCCCCGCCTCCGCCCCCGTCGGTGGCGGTGGGCGCGGCGGTGCCGCTCGCGGTGGCGGACGGACCGCCGTCGTCGGCGCCGCCGGGCGCACCGGCGGCGGCGCAGGCGGTCAGGGGCAGGGCGGTGAGCAGGGCGACGACGAGCGTGCGGCGCACGGGACTCCTCGGGCGGGGGCGGCTGGTCGGCACGCGGAGTCACTGCGCTGCGCGCCCGGCCGGGCGGGGACCGGGACCTATGACCAGGCCCTGTGCCCGGGTCACGTCCGGCCCGGGGTCCGCGGCCATCGTAGACGCCCCGGGGCAGGGTGGCGGGAGCCGGCAACCTCAGCCGGGCGGCGCGAGGCGGGGCCGGCGGAGAGCCGGAGGTGCCACTGGCGCGCTGGCTCGCTCGGCCGAGGCGGCAGGACCTACCTCACGCGGCGTCGTCCTCCAGAGCAGCGGCACGCCGGCGCTCGAGGAGCAGCTCACCGACGAGGTCGGCGCCCTCAAGCTGTCGCTGCAGGTGGGTGCGGGCCTGCTGACGCGTCATGACGACGAGCCCCGTCGGGCTCTCGACAAGGAGGAGCGGCGTGCCGGTGCTCAGCCCGGCGCGCTCGCGCAGCTCGGCCGGTACGCCGAGCCGGCCGCGGTCACCCATGGTGACGGCGTACGCCGCCTGCAGGTCCCGCAAGCACCACTGGGTCGGGGCGGGTGGGACGTCGTCCGAAGCCATCGGGGTCTCTCAGGCTCAGCGCAGGCCGGGCACGTGCAGGTCCACCCAGACCATGCGGTGGTCGGAGGTGGGGAAGGGGTACTGCCCGGTCAGCTCCGAGCCCGGCTGGTCCGCGGCGGGCCAGAAGACCCCGGCGTCCCGGACGGGCAGGCCCCGCGAGGGCAAGACGTAGTCGACGCGCAGGTTCCCCGGGCCGGGGTCGTCGGTGAAGTCGGCGGTGTCCAGCGCCGGGTCGCCGTCGTGCACGACGTTGGCCCGGCCCTGCTCGGCGGCCGCCTCGACGGCACCGACCGAGGTGGGGGACGGGTCGCGCAGCAGCCGGTGCTCGAGGACCTGGTCCACCGCGCCCGGGTAGGAGTCGCCGTCGACCGGGTCCGCATTGAGGTCCCCGAGGACGACGAACCGCTCGCCGCGGTCGAGCCCGCCGGTGCCACCCTGGTCGTCGTAGATGTACCGGGCGGTGCGCCCGCCGGTGACGTAGTCCGCCCAGAAGCGGATCTCGTCGTGGTTGCGGCGGCCGTTGCGGTCCTCGGCCCCGTCGAAGGTGGGCGGGGTGGGGTGCGCGGCGAGCACGTGCACCGTGCTGCGGCCGACCTGCACCGGGACGTCCCAGTGCGACTTGCTGGACAGCCGCACCGCCGCCAGCTCCTCCGGGCTGAACCAGTCCGCCGGGGCGTCGGTGGCGGGGTCGTCGGGCAGGAGCGCACCCGGCATGTCCCGCCAGCGGAAGCCCTGGAAGGTGCGCACCTCGTCCGTGGCGATGGGGTAGCGGGACAGCACGACCATCCCGTACTGGCCGGGGAACTCCCCGAAGCCGAACGCGTCACCCGGGCCGCCCACGGCGCCGTCGTTGTCCAGGTCGAGCCCGGAGGGCTCGCCGGTGTTGACCGGCGCGGCGTACGCGTAGGGGTAGGTGATCGGTGCGGCGCCGTGCTGGGGCACCTCGAGGTAGCGCTCCCGGAAGAGGTCCACGCTCTCGCCGGCGGCGTCGTAGTCGAACTCGTTGAGCAGCACCACGTCCGGCCGGGCCGTCTGGAGCACCTGGGCCAGGGCCTGGGCCTGCGGGTCCGGCTCGGCGGCGGCCAGGTCCGCGGCGAGCTCGCCGGCCGCCGGCCGGTTGAGGGAGACGTTGTAGGTGGCCACCCGCAGCGACCGCTGCTCCGGGCGCACGAGGGCCCCGGGCGCCGGCTGGTCCGCGGCGGCCGGGCCGACCGCGGTGCCGGCGCCGAGGGCCGCGAGGGCGGCAACCGCCAGCATCTTGCGCATGTGGTCACCGTAACAACGGACGCCGACGTCGGGAAGGAGTCCGGCGGGCGGTGACGGGTCGGGCGGGGGCGGGCCGGGGGTGAGGGCGAGGGTGAGGCGGGTGGGGCCGACCGGCGACGGCGCCCGGGCGGCCGTCGGCCCGCCGTCTGCCCGGGGTCGGACGCCCGCCGTCGGCCCGGGGTCGGCCGGGCGCTGTCGGCCCGGGCCGGTCGGCCGGCCGTCAGCCGCGCGCCATCTCCTGGTCCCGGTCGATCGTCGCCTGCACGCCCCGCACGACGGCCGCGGAGAACCCGGCGTCCTCCAGCGCGCACAGCCCGGCGATCGTGGTGCCGCCGGGGGAGGAGACCATGTCCGCGAGCTGGGTGGGGGAGGTGCCGCCGTCGAGGATCATCCGGGCGCTGCCCTGCACCACCTGGGCGGCGATCCGGGTGGCGAGCGCCTTGGGCAGGCCGGCGCGCAGCGCCCCGCGGGCGAGGGCCTCGACGAACAGCGCCGCGAACGCCGGCGCCGACCCGGCGATCGCGGTGTAGGCGGGGAAGTCCCGCTCCGGCAGCACCACCGCGCTGCCGACCGTCTCGAACAGCCCGACGACGGCGTCGAGCTGGTCCTCGTCGGTCTCGGCGTTGCCGCACACGGCAGTCATGCCGGCCCCGACGACGGCGTTGACGTTCGGCATGGCCCGCACCACCGCCTGCCCCGGCACGAGCAGCCCGGCGAGGCGGGCCAGCGGCGTGCCGGCGGCGAGGGAGATGACGACGGATCCCTGCTCGGCCAGCAGGTCCGCCAGCGGGGCGAGCACCCCGGCGACGGCGTGCGGCTTGACCGCCAGCACCACCAGCCCGCCCGGGCCGGTCTGCTCGACCAACTCCTCGTTGGTGCCGAGGACGTCCACCCCCGCCTCCCGGGCCAGGGCCTGGGCGGAGTGGCCGTGCAGGGACGTCACCGCCACGTCCTCGGCCGGGAAGCGTCCGGCGGCCACGATGCCGCGCACGAGTGCGCCGGCCATGTTGCCGGCCCCGATGAATCCGACCTTCATGCTGCTCCCCTCCTCGTGCTGCTCCCGTCCGCACCGGTCGCCGTGACGGCAGCCCGGGCGGCCGGCGCCGCGTCTGCTCGCCGGCGTCGCTGCCGCGGCGTGCACCGGGGTCCCGCTGGGGCACGGTGCACGCCCTCGCGCCAGTATCGCGGAGAGCCGCATCAGAACCGCGGAGCCGCGCCCGCGCCGCGCAGCCGCGCGCAGCGTGGAGCGCCCGCAGCGTGAAGCCGCGCCAGCGCAAGTGGAGCCGTACCCACGCCGCGGAGCGGCGCCAGCGCCGCGGTGGGCTGGGCGGACCGCGGACCGCGGACCGCGCCGCGGCCGGGCGGAGGGCTACACTGCCCGCCACAGGCATCGACCCGGCCATCACCGGTGAGCCTCCGGAAGAACGGGGCGACCAGCCCTCAGTAGAACCGGACGGGAGGGCCCGTCACAGCCCTTCTCGAGCGGTCCCGCCACCGCCCAGCGGCGGAGGGGCAAGCGAGGTGGTACCGCGGCTGCGCGGTCCCCGGCCCGGCCGGGGCCCCGTCGTCGTCCTCGCAGACATGCCCCGCCGGACCGAGGAGACGCCTTGCCCGACCAGCCGCAGCGCTACCCCCTGCACCGCCCCGGCGCCGAGGTGAACCCCTCGCCGTCGTTCCCCGCCGTCGAGCAGGACATCCTGCAGTACTGGGCGCAGGACGACACCTTCCGCGCCTCGGTGGCCGACCGCCCCGCCGGGCCGGACGGGGCGAACGAGTTCGTCTTCTACGACGGCCCGCCGTTCGCCAACGGCCTGCCGCACTACGGCCACCTGCTCACCGGCTACGTCAAGGACCTCGTCGGCCGGTTCCAGACCCAGCTCGGCCGCCGGGTGGAGCGCCGCTTCGGGTGGGACACCCACGGCCTGCCCGCCGAGCTCGAGGCCGAGCGGATCCTCGGGATCACCGACAAGTCCCAGATCGAGGAGATGGGCATCGAGGCCTTCAACAAGGCCTGCCGCGACTCGGTGCTGCGCTACACCGACGAGTGGCGCGACTACGTCACCCGGCAGGCCCGCTGGGTGGACTTCGACAACGACTACAAGACCCTCGACGTGAGCTTCATGGAGTCGGTCATCTGGGCCTTCAAGCAGCTCTACGACAAGGGCCTGGCCTACGAGGGCTACCGGGTGCTGCCGTACTGCTGGCACGACCAGACCCCGCTGTCCAACCACGAGCTGCGGATGGACGAGGACGTCTACCAGATGCGCCAGGACCCGGCGGTCACCGTCGGGCTGCGGCTGGAGACCGGGGAGCTGGCGCTGATCTGGACCACCACCCCCTGGACGCTGCCGTCCAACCTGGCGGTCGCCGTCGGCCCGGACGTGGACTACGTCACGCTCGCCCCGCGGCAGGGCCCGCTGGCCGGCGAGCGGGTCCTCCTCGCCGCCGCCCGGGTCCCGGCCTACGCCCGCGAGCTGGGCGAGGACCCCGAGGTGCTCCGCACCGTGAAGGGCGCGGACCTGGTCGGCCTGCACTACGCGCCCATCTTCGACTACTACCTGGCCCGCCCGGCCGAGGAGGCGCCCGGCCCCAACGCCTGGACCGTCCTCGCCGCGGACTACGTCACCACCGAGGACGGCACCGGGCTGGTGCACCAGGCCCCCGCCTTCGGCGAGGAGGACATGGCCGCCTGCGAGGCGGCCGGGATCCGCCCGGTGGTCCCGGTGGACGACGGCGGCCGGTTCACCGCCGAGGTCGCCGACTACGCCGGCACCCAGGTCCTCGCCGCCAACAAGGCGATCATCGCCGACCTCAAGCACGCCACCGGCCCGCTGGCCCGCCGCCCGGCGGCGGAGCGGGCCGTCCTGGTGCGCCAGGAGACCTACGACCACTCCTACCCGCACTGCTGGCGGTGCGGGAACCCGCTGATCTACAAGGCGGTGTCGAGCTGGTTCGTCCGGGTCACCGCCTTCCGGGACCGGATGGTCGAGCTCAACCAGGAGGTCACCTGGGTCCCCGAGCACATCAAGGACGGCCAGTTCGGGCACTGGCTCGCCGGCGCCCGGGACTGGTCCGTCTCCCGCAACCGCTACTGGGGCACCCCCATCCCGGTGTGGGTCTCCGACGACCCGGCCTACCCCCGCATCGACGTCTACGGCTCCCTGGCCGAGCTCGAGGCCGACTTCGGCCGCCTCCCGCTGGACCGGGACGGCCAGCCCAACCTGCACCGGCCCTTCGTCGACGAGCTCACCCGGCCCAACCCGGACGACCCCACCGGGGCGGCCACCATGCGCCGCATCCCCGACGTCCTGGACGTCTGGTTCGACTCGGGGTCGATGCCCTACGCCCAGGTGCACTACCCGTTCGAGAACCGGGACTGGTTCGACCACCACTTCCCCGGCGACTTCATCGTGGAGTACATCGGGCAGACCCGCGGCTGGTTCTACACCCTGCACGTGCTCGCCACCGCGCTGTTCGACCGGCCGGCGTTCCGCTCCTGCCTCTCCCACGGCATCGTGCTGGGCTCGGACGGGCGCAAGATGAGCAAGTCCCTGCGCAACTACCCAGACGTGCGGGAGGTCCTGGACCGGGACGGCTCGGACGCCATGCGGTGGTTCCTGATGAGCTCCCCGGTGCTGCGCGGCGGGAACCTCGTCGTCACCGAGGAGGGCATCCGCGAGGGGGTGCGCCAGGTGCTGCTGCCGCTGTGGAACACCTGGTACTTCTTCGCCCTCTACGCCGGGACCGTCGACGGCGGCCGCGGGTACCTGGCCCAGCCGGTGGAAGCCGACGGCGACCGGGCCGGCGGGCTGGACGTGATGGACCGCTACCTCCTCGCCCGCACCCGGGTGCTGGCCGACACCGTGCGCGAGCAGCTCCAGGCCTACGACGTGCCCGCCGCGGCCCAGTCCGTCCGCGAGCACCTGGACCTGCTGACCAACTGGTACGTCCGCACCTCCCGGCAGCGGTTCTGGGACGAGGACACCGGCGCCTTCGACACCCTCTACACCGCCCTGGAGGTCCTCACCCGGGTGCTGGCCCCCCTCGCGCCGCTGGTGAGCGAGGAGATCTGGCGCGGCCTGACCGGCGGGCGCAGCGTGCACCTGACCGACTGGCCGGTGCTGCCCGCCCCGGCCGACGGCGCCGCCGAGGCGGCGCTGGTGGCGGCGATGGACACCGTGCGGGAGGTCGTCTCCACCGCGCACGCGCTGCGCAAGGCGGCAAAGGTGAGGGTGCGCCAGCCGCTGCGCACCCTCACCGTGGTCGTCCCCGACCCAGGCGCGCTGGCCCCGTTCGCCGACCTGGTGGCGGGGGAGGTCAACGTCAAGGAGGTCCTCCTGCGCACCCCGGAGCAGTCCGCGCACCGGGTGAGCACCGAGCTCAGGGTGCTCCCGCGCGAGCTCGACCCGGCCAAGCGCCGGCACACCCAGCAGATCTTCGCCGCCGCCCGGGAGGGCCGCTGGCACGGCGAGCCGGGCGGGACGCTGACCCTGGCCGGCGCCGGCGTGGACGGCCTGACCCTGGCCCCCGGGGAGTACGAGACGACGACCAGCGTGGACCTGGGCGAGGCGCCGGGCGCGGCCGCCGAGGTGCTGCCCGGGGGCGGGTTCGTGGTCCTGGACCTCGCCGTCGACGACGCCCTGGCCGCCGAGGGCTACGCCCGGGACCTGGTCCGCCAGGTGCAGGACGAGCGCAAGGCCGCCGGGCTCTACGTCGCCGACCGGATCGCCCTGACCCTCACCGTCCCGGCGGACAAGGCGGCCTGGGTGCAGGAGCACCGCGACCTCATCGCCACCGAGACCCTGGCCACCGAGCTGACCGTCACGCCCGACGACGTGGCGGCGCCCACCGTGGCCCTGACCAAGCAGGAGGCGTGATGAGCGCACAGACCCCAGACGGGACCGATGATCCGCCGCGCCGCACCCCGGAGGAGGCCGAGCGGGAGGCGCGCGAGCGCCTCGACGCCCTGCTGGCCGCCGCCGAGGAGGACGGGACCGACGACGTCGCCGCCGCGCCCGGCGGCGCCGGCGGCACCACCGGGGCGGGCGGGGCACCGGGCGGGACCGGCGACGCCGAGGAGACCGGGCTGCGCGCCCTGCTCTCCTCCTCGCTCATCGCCGGCCCGGACCCGACGGTCGCCGACGAGCTCCTCGAGGACGACGAGCTGGACGACGACGAGGCGGACGACGACGACCTGGGCGTCTGGGCCGAGGACGAGGCGAGCGACGAGGACGACGAGGCGGCCGGCCGGGCCCGGGCGGGCGGCGGCCGACCCGGGTCCCGCGGCGGCCGGCCCGCCACCGACGACGCCGCCCGGGCCGCCGCCGTCGCCGACGCCCAGGCCGAGGAGGAGGTGCGGCAGATCTACCGGGACATCCTGACCCGGGCGCCCGAGCACGACGTCCAGCCCTCGTTGGACCGGGTCCGGGACGTCCTGGAGCTCCTCGGCGACCCGCAGCGCGCCTACCCCGTCATCCACCTCACCGGGACCAACGGCAAGACCTCCACCGCCCGGATGATCGAGCAGCTGCTCCGCGAGCGGGGGCTGCGCACCGGCCGGTTCACCTCCCCGCACCTGCACACGGTGCGGGAACGGATCGCGCTGGACGGGGAGCCCATCGCCCCGGCCGCCTTCGTCAGCACCTGGGCCGAGGTCGCGCCGTACATCGCGCTGGTGGATGAGCGCTCCCAGGCCGCCGGCGGGCCCCGGCTGAGCTTCTTCGAGGTCTTCACCGTCATGGCCTACGCCGCCTTCGCCGACGCCCCGGTCGACGTCGCCGTCGTCGAGGTCGGCATGGGCGGGCGGTGGGACGCCACCAACGTCGCCGACGGCGAGGTCGCCGTCCTCACCACCGTCGAGCGGGACCACGAGCGGTGGCTGGGGCACGCTCTGACCGACATCGCCGGGGAGAAGGTGGGCATCATCAAGGACCGGGCCACCGTCGTCGTCGCCGCGCAGCACGAGGAGGTCGACGGCGTGGTGCACACCGCCGCGGCCACCCACGGCGCTCGGCTGCTGCGCGAGGGCGCCGAGCTGGCGGTCCTCGACCGGCAGGTCGGGGTGGGCGGCCAGATGGTCACGCTGCGCACCCCGGCGGCGGTCTACGAGGACGTCTTCGTCCCGCTGCACGGCGCCCACCAGGCCCGCAACGCCCTCCTCGCGCTCGCGGCGGTGGAGGCGTTCTTCGGCGGCGGCGCGCTGGACGCCGGGCTGGTGGAGCAGGGCTTCGCCGGGGTCAGCTCCCCGGCCCGGCTGGAGGTGGTGCGCCGCAGCCCCACCGTCCTGGTCGACGCCGCCCACAACCCCGCCGGCGTGGATGCGCTGCGCGAGGCGGTGGAGGAGGCCTTCGACTTCCACCGGCTCGTCGGCGTCGTCGGGGTCATGGCGGACAAGGACGCCGAGGCGATCCTCGCCGGGCTCGAGCCCTTCCTCGCCGAGGTCGTGGTCACCCGCGCCAGCACCGAGCGGGCGATGGACGCCGAGGACCTGGGCGAGATCGCCCGGGACGTCTTCGGCGAGGACCGGGTGCAGGTGGCCGAGGGGCTCGCCGAGGCCATCGATCTCGCCGCCGCCCGGGCCGAGGCCGACACGTCCGAGGTGATGACCTCCACCGGGGTGCTGGTGGTGGGGTCGGTGCTGCTCGCCGCCGAGGCGCGGGCGATGCTGCGGCGGGGGTAGCCGGGAGACAGGCAGGGCGCGTCGCCGGGCCGTCACCCGGGCCCGGGGCGCCCTGCTGCCGGCGCGCCTGACCGGCCCCGCACGCCGCTGCCGACGCGCCTGACCGGCCCCCGCACGCTCCCGGCCTGCACGTCCGTGCCCGGCCGGGCGCCGTCGGCGGGAATCGGTCCCCGGCGGTGGCGGCCCGAGCGCCTCAGGCGCAAGGATGACGGACGGGGCCCGGTGGCGGGCCCGTCGGACCAACCGAAGGAGTCGTCGGTGAAGAAGCTGATCAACGACCCGCAGAACGTCGTCGCGGAGTCCATGCGCGGGTTCGGCCTGGCCTACCCCGACCTCGTCCGGGTCAACGCCGACCCGCTGTTCGCCTGTCGGGCGGGCGGGGCGGTCGCCGGCAAGGTGGGCCTGGTCTCCGGCGGCGGCAGCGGGCACGAGCCGCTGCACGCCGGGTACGTCGGCATCGGCATGCTGGACGCCGCGGTCCCCGGCGCGATGTTCACCTCGCCCACCCCCGACCCCATCCTCGAGGCGACCAAGGCTGCCGACGGCGGCGCCGGCGTCGTGCACATCGTGAAGAACTACACCGGGGACGTGCTGAACTTCGAGACCGCCGCCGAGCTGGCCGAGGCCGAGGACATCACGGTGCGGGCCGTCGTCGTCAACGACGACGTGGCGGTGGAGGACTCGCTGTACACCGCCGGCCGGCGCGGGGTGGCCGGCACCGTGCTCGTGGAGAAGATCGCCGGCGCCGCCGCCGAGCGCGGGGACGACGTGGACGCCGTCGCCGCCGTAGCCCAGAAGGTGGTCGACAACGTCCGGTCCATGGGGGTGGCGCTGACCGCCTGCACCGTCCCGCACGCCGGCAAGCCGTCCTTCGACCTGGGCGAGGACGAGATCGAGATCGGCATCGGCATCCACGGCGAGCCGGGCCGGCACCGCATCCCGATGGCCCCCGCCGACGAGATCACCGAGCGGCTCCTCGACCCCGTCCTGGACGACCTGGGCGTGGAGGCCGGGGAGGAGGTGCTGCTCCTGGTCAACGGCATGGGCGGGACGCCGCTGTCGGAGCTGTACGTCGTCTTCGGGCACGCCCACGACGTGCTCGTCGGCCGCGGGCTGAGCGTGGCCCGGTCCCTGGTCGGCAACTACATCACCGCCCTGGAGATGCAGGGCGCCTCGATCACCGTGCTGCGCCTGGACGCCGAGCTGCGCGAGCTGTGGGACGCTCCGGTGTGCACCCCGGCGCTGCGGAAGGGGATGTGAGCCCCGGACGTGAGCCGGGTCCGGCGGCGACGGACACCGCCGGCCACGCCGGGTAGGGCCGCCGCCCAGACCGGCCGACCGCGGCCGGTCCCGCCGGCCACCGCTGCCCCCGACCAGGGGACGGCCCCGCACCAAGAAGGAGGACGGATGAGCGCCACGCTGGGCGCCCCCTGGGCGCTGGACTGGATGGCCCGCGCCGCGAAGGTCATCGCCGAGAACCGGATCGAGCTCATCGAGCTGGACCGGGCGATCGGCGACGGCGACCACGGCGAGAACCTCGACCGGGGGTTCACCGCGGTGACGGCCAAGCTCGACGGCGCCAGCCCGGCCACGCCCGGGGAGGTGCTCAAGACCGTCGCCACCACCCTGATGTCCAGCGTCGGCGGGGCCGCCGGCCCGCTGTACGGCACGGCCTTCCTGCGCGGGTCGAAGGTGGCCGACGGCGACCTCGACGGCGCCGCCGTGGCGGCCCTGCTGGAGGCCGGCCTGACGGGCATCAAGGCCCGCGGCAAGGCCGAGCCCGGGGAGAAGACGATGGTCGACGCCTGGAGCCGGGCGGCCGAGGCGGCCCGGGCCGCCGCGGACGGCGGCGCTGACCCGGCCACGGTGCTGCGGGCGGCCGCCGAGGCCGCCGTTGCCGGCTCGGACGCCACCGTCGACATGGTGGCCACCAAGGGCCGGGCCAGCTACCTCGGCGAACGCTCGGCGGGGCACCGGGACCCCGGTGCGCAGTCCTCCGCGCTGCTGCTGCAGGCCGCCGCCGAGGCCGCCGAGGCGGCGGCCGGGTCCGGGGGCGCCGGATGAGCGTCCGGACCGGCATCGTCGTCGTCTCCCACTCCGCCCGGCTCGCCGAGGGCCTGGTGGAGGTCGCCGCCCAGATGGCGCCGGACGTGGCCCTGCGCGCCGCCGGCGGCACCGACGAGGGCGGGATCGGCACCAGCTTCGCCAAGGTCGAGGCCGCCGTCGAGGAGCTCGCCGGCGCCGGAGAGGTGGTGGTGGTGACGGACCTCGGCTCGGCCACCATGACGGCGGAGTCCGTGCTGGAGACGCTCGACGACGCCACCGCCGTCCTCGCCGACGGCCCGCTCGTGGAGGGCACCGTCGCCGGGGCGGTGGCCGCCCAGGGCGGCGCCGACGCCGCGGCGGTGGCCCGGGCGGTCGGCGAGGCGGCAGGCAGCTTCCGGGCTGCGGGGACTGCGGGTGCTCCCGACGGTGGGGGAGCGGGGGACGCGGACACCGCGGGCAGCGGAGCCGATGGCGGCGCCGTCGGGGACAGCGACACCGGCGCCGGCGGCAGTGGCGCCGGTGCCGAGGACACCGACGCCGACACCGAAGACCGCGCCGCCGGGGACGGGACCGCCGTCGAGGCGACGCTGCGGCTGACCAACAAGGTCGGGCTGCACGCCCGGCCGGCCGCCCTCCTCGCCCGCCTCGTTGGCGGGTTCGACGCCGAGGTGACCGTCAACGACGTCGACGCCGACAGCGTTCTGGCCCTGATGGGTCTGGGCCTGGAGCAGGGCGACGAGATGCGGGTCCGCGCCAGCGGCGCCGAGGCGGCCCAGGCGGTGTCCGCCGTGCGGCAGGCGGTGGCCGAGGGCTTCGGCGAGGAGTAGGTAGCCTGCTGCCGTGAGCAGCCAGCCCGACGGTCCCGCGGAGCCCCGCCCACCGGCGTCGGCCGAGCCCCGTCAGCCGGTGTCGGCCGAGCCCCGCCCGCCCGGTTCGGCCCGGCGGATGTTCGCCTCCACCGTCCTGGTCAGCGAGCTGCTCGTGGTCGGCTTCGCCACCCTCGTCGCGCACGGCCTGCGCCTGGCCGACCTGGGCCTGGTCTGGGCCGCCGGCGGCGCCGTCATGGCCGTCTGCGCCGTCGCCGCCGCGCTGCTGCGCACCCGGGCCGGGTACCTGCTGGGCTGGGCGGTCCAGGCGCTCCTCATCGCCACCGGCGTCGCGGTGCCGATGATGTTCGCCGTCGGGATCATCTTCGCGATCCTGTGGGCGGCGAGCATGACCATCGGCGCCCGGATCGACCGCGAGCGGCAGGAGCGCTACGCCGCCGAGGTGGCGCACTACCGGTCGGGGGCCGCGGCCGCCGGCTGAGCGCCGCGGACCGTCAGGACCAGTGGCCGTCAGGACGGGCGGGCGGTCAGCACCAGCGGACCTTCCTCCGTGATCGCGACGGTGTGCTCGCTGTGCGCGCCGCGCGAGCCGTCGGCGCTGCGCAGGGTCCACCCGTCGGGGTCGGTGTAGATCTCGTCGGTGCCCACCAGGAACCACGGCTCGAGCGCGACGACCAGCCCCGGCCGGAGCCGGTAGCCCCGGCCCGGGCGCCCGTCGTTGGGCACGTGCGGGTCCTCGTGCATGGCCCGGCCGACCCCGTGCCCGCCGAACTGGGTGTTGACGCGGAAGCCCTCCGCCCGGGCCACCTCGCCGATCGCGGCGGAGATGTCCCCGAGCGTGCTCCCCACCTGCGCCGCGGCGATCGCCCGCTCCAGCGCCCGCTCGGTCGCGGCGATCAGGCGCCGGTCCTCCTCCCGCTGCCGGCCGACGACGATGCTCACCGCCGAGTCCGCGACCCACCCGTCGACGCTCGCGGCGAAGTCCAGGGACAGCAGGTCGCCGTCGCGCAGCGCGTACCCGCTCGGCAGCCCGTGGAGGACGGCGTCGTTGACCGAGGTGCACAGCACGTGGCCGAACGGGCTCGCGCCAAAGGAGGGGTGGTAGTCGAGGTAGGACGACTCGGCGCCGGCGTCGCGGATCATGCGGTGCGCGAGGGCGTCGAGGTCGAGCAGGGTGACGCCCACCTCCGCGGCGTCGCGCAGCGCCGTCAGCACCTCGGCCACGAACGCCCCGGCGGGACGCATCGCCGCCACCTCTGCCGATGTCTTGAGCTCGATCACGGACCCAGGCTATGGCGTCCCCCGGCCCCGCCCGGCAGCCGGCCGGCGCGGACCCGGACCCGGGTCGGGGGCGGCGGACGGCGGACCGCGACCGGTAGTCTCGCTGCACGTGACCACATCAACGCCCCCGGCCGCCGTCGAGCGCACCCTCGTCCTGATCAAGCCCGACGGCGTCGCCCGCGGCCTGACCGGGGAGGTGCTGCGGCGCATCGAGGCCAAGGGCTACCGCCTGGCGGCGCTGGACCTGCGCACCGCCGGCGCCGACCTGCTCGCCCAGCACTACGCCGAGCACGAGGGCAAGCCCTTCTACCAGCCGCTGATGGACTTCATGAGCTCGGGGCCGGTGGTCGCCGCGGTCGTCGAGGGCCAGCGGGTGATCGAGGGCTTCCGCGCCCTCGCCGGCGCCACCGACCCCACCACCGCCGCCCCCGGCACCATCCGCGGGGACCTGGGCCGGGACTGGGGCACCACGGTGGTGCAGAACCTCGTGCACGGCTCGGACTCCGCCGCGTCCGCGGCCCGCGAGATCGGGCTGTGGTTCCCCGGGCGGTGACGCCGCTCGGCGCGCCCCGGCACGGGACCGGGGCCCGGGCGGGCTGCGCCGGGGTCCGCCGACACGCCGTGACACGGGTTGTGGACAGCCCGGCCGGCCGCGCGGATGGCGGCCCGTAGGCTTCCGCCGTGCACCTGAAGACGCTGACGCTGCGGGGATTCAAGTCCTTCGCGTCCGCGACGACCCTCCGGCTGGAGCCGGGGATCACCTGCGTCGTCGGGCCCAACGGCTCGGGCAAGTCCAACGTCGTCGACGCGCTGGCCTGGGTGATGGGGGAGCAGGGCGCCAAGACCCTCCGCGGCGGCTCGATGGCCGACGTCATCTTCGCCGGCACCTCCGCCCGGGCCCCGCTCGGCCGCGCCGAGGTCTCCCTCACCATCGACAACACCGACGGCGTCCTGCCCATCGAGTACACCGAGGTGACCATCTCGCGGACCATGTTCCGCTCCGGCGGCTCGGAGTACGCCATCAACGGCACGCCCTGCCGCCTGCTCGACATCCAGGAGCTCCTCTCGGACACCGGCATGGGCCGGGAGATGCACGTCATCGTCGGCCAGGGCCGGCTGGACTCCGTGCTCCAGGCCACCGCCGAGGACCGCCGCGGCTTCATCGAGGAGGCCGCGGGCGTCCTGAAGCACCGGCGCCGCAAGGAGAAGGCGCTGCGCAAGCTCGAGGCGATGGCCGCCAACCTCGCCCGGGTCACCGACCTCACCGCGGAGATCCGCCGCCAGCTCGGGCCGCTCGCCCGCCAGGCCGACGTCGCCCGCCGCGCCCAGGTGGTCCAGGCCGACCTGCGCGACGCCCGCGCCCGCCTGCTCGCCGACGACCTCGTCCAGCTCACCGCCACCCTGGCCCGGGACGAGGCCGACGAGACCGCGCTGCGGGCCCGGCGCGCCGAGGTCGAGGCCGCCCAGGACGCCGCCCGCGCCCGGCTCGCCGCGCTGGAGCAGGCCGCCGCCGCGGCGGCGCCCCGCCTCGGCGAGGCCACCGACGTCTGGTACCAGCTCTCCGGCCTGCGGGAACGGCTGCGGGCCCTGGCCGAGGTGGCCGCCGAGCGGTGCCGCCACCTCGGCACCCCCGAGCCCGCCGCCGAGGGCCGGGACCCCGACGAGCTCGCCGCCCGGGCGGCCGCCGTCGCCGAGCAGGAGGCGGCGCTGGCCGCGGACCTCGACGCCGCCCGGGAGACGCTCGCCGCCGCCGTCGCCGAGCGCACCGCCGCCGAGGACGCCGAGCGGGAGGCCGAACGGGCGCTGGCCGCCGTGCACAGGGGGGTGGCGGACCGCCGGGAGGGCCTGGCCCGGCTGACCGGGCAGGTCGGGGCGCGGCGCTCCCGGCTGGAGGCCGCCGAGGCCGAGCTGGGCCGGCTCCGGGAGACCGCCGCGGCCGCCGAGGAGCGGGCCCGGCGGGCCCGGGCCGAGTTCGCCGCCCTGGAGCAGCAGGTCGCCGGGGACGAGGAGGGCGAGGAGGGGCTGGACGAGGCGCACGAGGCCGCAACGGCCGAGCTCGCCGACGCCGAGGCGGCCCTCGCCGCGCTGCACGAGGAGGAGCGGGCGGCCGAGGCCGCGCGGACGACCGCCGGCGCCCGCCGGGACGCCCTCGCGCTGTCGCTGCGCCGCAAGGACGGCACCGGAGCTCTGCTGGCCGCCGGGCTGCCCGGGGTGCTGGGCCCGGTGCCGGAGCGGATCACCGTCGCGCCGGGCTGGGAGAACGCGGTGGCCGCGGCGCTCGGCCCGGCCGCCGACGCCGCGGTCGTGGAGTCGGTGGGCAGCGCCGTCGACGCCCTGCGGCACGCCCGGGACACCGAAGCGGGGCAGGTGCGGGTGGTCGTGGCCGGGCCGGGGACGGGCGACGGTGAGGACGGTGCCGGTGCCGGTGGGGCTGCCGGCGACGCCGACGCCGACGCCGGCCTCACCGACGCCCACGCGCCGCAGGCGCTGCCCGCCGACGGCGACGCGCCGCAGGCGCTGCCCGCCGACGCCCAGCCAGCCGCGACGCTCGTCACCGCCGACGACCCCGCCCTACGCGCCACGCTGCACCGGCTGCTCGCCGACGTCGTCGTCGTGGAAGACCTGACGGCCGCCCGCCGGGTGCTCGCCGCCGCCCCGTGCCGCACCGCCGTCACCCGCGCCGGGGACCTGCTCTCCACCGTGCACGGCGTCGGTGGCGCCACCGGGGCGCCGAGCGTGCTGGAGCTGCAGGCCGCCCACGAGGAGGCGGCCGGTGAGGTCGAGGCCGCCACCGCCCGGCTGGAGCGGACCCGGTTCGCCCTCGGCCCAGCCCGGGAGCGGGTGAGCGCGGCGCAGGAGCGCGCCGCCGCCACGCTCGACGCCCTGCACACCTCCGACGCCCGGTTGGCCGCCGTCGCCGAGCAGCTCGGCCGGCTCGGCCAGACGCTGCGCGCGGCCGAGGCGGAGGTCGAGCGCGCCGGTCCGGCGATCGCCCGGGTGGAGGCCGAGATCGCTGAGCACGGCGCCGAGCTCGCTGCCCTCGCCGAGCGGCTCGAGGTCGCCCGGCGCGAGCCCGCCGACGCCGAGGCCGACCTGGCGAGTGCGACCGCGGAGCGGACCGCGCGGACCGAGGTCGCCCGCGCCGCCCGCACCGCCGAGACCGACGCCCGCCTCGCCCTGCGCACCCTGGAGGAGCAGGCGAAGTCCCTCGCCGGCCGGGCGGCCTCCCTCCGGGCGGCCGCCGACGCCGAGCGTGCGGCCCGCCGCCGGGCCGCCGAGCGGGAGGCCCGCCGGGCCGCCCAGGCCGCCGTCGCCCAGGAGGTCCGCACCGGCGCGGAACGGGCCGCGGCCGCCATCGAGGAGTCCGTGGCCGCGGCCGCCGCCGAGCGGGCGGCGGTGGAGGCCGAGCGCGCGGAGCGGGAGGAGGCCATCGCGGCGGTGCGGGCGGAGCTGGCGGAGGCCGCCGAGGCGCTGGCCCGGCTCACCGACGCCGCGCACCGGGACGAGGTCGCCCGGGCCGAGCAGCGGCTGCGGATCAGCCAGCTCCAGGAGCGGGCGGTGGCCGAGCTCGGGCTGGACCCCGAGGTGCTGGTCGACGAGTTCGGCCCGGACCGCCCGGTCCCCGCCGCCCCGCCGGCCGACGGCGAGGAGGCCCCGCTGCCGCGGCCCTACGTCCGGGACGAGCAGGTCAAGCGGCTGCGGGCCGCCGAGCGGGACCTGGGTCGCCTGGGCAAGGTCAACCCGCTCGCCCTGGAGGAGCACGCCGCGCTGGCCGAGCGGCACAAGTTCCTCACCGACCAGCTCGCCGACCTGAAGAAGTCCCGCGCCGACCTGCTCCAGATCGTCAAGGAGGTCGACGACCGCGTCGAGCAGGTGTTCAGCGAGGCCTACCGGGACACGGCGCGGGAGTTCGAGGGGGTCTTCGCCCGGCTCTTCCCCGGCGGCGAGGGCCGGCTGGTCCTCACCGACCCCGACGACATGCTCACCACCGGCGTCGAGATCGAGGCCCGCCCGGCCGGGAAGAAGGTCAAGCGGCTCTCGCTGCTCTCCGGCGGGGAGCGGTCGCTGACCGCCACCGCCCTGCTCGTGGCGATCTTCAAGGCCCGGCCGAGCCCGTTCTACGTCATGGACGAGGTCGAGGCCGCGCTCGACGACGTCAACCTGGGCCGCCTGCTGGACATCTTCACCGAGCTGCGCAAGGACTCCCAGCTCATCGTCATCACCCACCAGAAGCGCACGATGGAGATCGCCGACGCCCTCTACGGGGTGACCATGCGCGGGGACGGGGTCACCACGGTGATCTCCCAGCGGCTGGCACGGGAGCGGGAGCCGGTGGCCTGACGGCGACGGGGCCGCCGGCGGGCTGGCGAGGACCGAGGCGCCTGGTCGTGGTGAAACTCACCCCGACCAGGCGCGCCGGCACCGCCCGGTGCTTGGCCACCCGTCCCTCAGCCCCTGATACTTGGCACATGACCGGGGCCATCGTCGCGCTGCTGCTGGCCGCCCTCGTCGCGGCCGGTGTCCTGCTCATGCCGCTGGCCGACAGCCGGCCCGAGGGCGGGTGGAAGGCCTGGTTCCGGGAGAGCCTGACCGCCTGGCGCAGCAAGGAGCTGCGGGCCGCCGAGCCGCAGGACAGCGGGACCACGGAGGTGCGCGAGGCCGGCATCGAGGACCTCTTCGACCTCGGCCAGCCGGTGCAGGAACCGGCCTACACCCGGCCCGAGGAGATCGTCGCGCGCCTCGAGCAGGCCCGGGCGAGCACCCGCCGCTGACCCGCCGCTGACCGCCTGGTCACGCAGGAGGCCTGGCCGCCGGGCTGCGGCCGGAACGGCGCCCAGTGCTGGCCGGCCTCGCCCCGCACCGCCGCCCTGGGCCAGACTGGGCGGGTGAACGACCTGACCTGGATCCTCATCGTCGCCGGGCTGCTGCTGCTCGTCGTCATCGTCGCCGGCGCCGTCGCCCTGACCTCCGGCCGCCGCCGCCGCGGCCCGAGCGCCCCCCTGCCGCCGGTGGACGTCAGCCCCTACGAGCCGGACCAGGCCGAACCGGCCGGCGCGACCGCCGTCGAGACGCTGCCCCGGCCCGAGCCCGAGCCCGAGGCGCCGGCCGAGCCGGTGTCCACCCCCACCCTGGAGCGGCCCGCACCGGTGGCCGGCCGGATGCAGCGGCTGCGGGCCCGCCTGGCCCGGTCCGGCACACTCGGCCAGAGCCTGCTGTCCATCCTCTCCCGCGGGGAGCTCAGCGAGACGGACTGGGAGGAGATCGAGGAGACCCTGCTCCTCGCCGACGTCGGCATCGGCCCCACCACCGAACTGATGGACACCCTGCGCACCCGGACCAAGGTGCTCGGCACCACCGACGCCGAGACCGTCCGCGGCGTGCTCCGCGAGGAGCTGCTGCAGCTCGTCGACCCCACCATGGACCGCGCGCTGCGGCTCGGGCCCGTCCTGGGCGACGACGGCGAGCCGCACCCGGCGACGGTGCTGGTCGTCGGGGTCAACGGCACGGGCAAGACCACCACGGTCGGCAAGCTCGCCCGGGTGCTGGTGGCCGAGGACCACGACGTCGTCCTCGGCGCCGCCGACACCTTCCGCGCCGCCGCCGCCGACCAGCTCAGCACCTGGGGCCAGCGGGTGGGGGTGCCGGTGGTCCGCTCCGACCGCGAGGGCGCCGACCCCGCCTCGGTCGCCTTCGACGCCGTGCGGCACGGCCGGGAGAGCGGCGCCGACGTCGTCCTCGTCGACACCGCCGGACGGCTGCAGAACAAGGCTGACCTGATGGACGAGCTGGGCAAGATCAAGCGGGTGATGTCCCGGCAGGCGCCGGTGACCGAGGTGCTGCTGGTCCTGGACGCCACCACCGGCCAGAACGGCCTGCGCCAGGCCCAGGTCTTCGCCGACGTCGTCGACATCACCGGGATCGTGCTCACCAAGCTCGACGGCACCGCCAAGGGTGGCATCGTCGTGGCCGTCCAGCGCGAGCTCGGCGTGCCGGTGAAGTTCGTCGGCCTGGGCGAGGGGCCAGACGACCTGGCCCCGTTCGAGCCCGCGGAGTTCGTCGACGCGCTGCTGTCCTGACCCCGGGTCCGGGGCCGCCCGGCAGCTGCCGCGGAGCCCAGCGAGCGCCGCGTCTCACCTGCTGAGCCAGGCGGCGGGCCGTCACGAGATCGTCACCGGGGCCGCCGGCCCGTCACGCGCCGTTAACACCGCGGTGCGGCCACCGAAACGTGCGGCCAGGACCGTTGTCCCCGCAGCCAGCCGCCCGCGCTGGCGAGGGAGGAACAATGGACCTGGACACCGGAGCCACCGCGTGGATGCTGATGGCGGCGTCCCTCGTGCTCCTCATGACCCCCGGGCTGGCGCTGTTCTACGGCGGCATGACCCGGTCCAAGTCGACGCTGAACATGATGATGATGTCCTTCGGGGCGATGGCCGTCATCGGCGTCGTCTACGTGTTGTGGGGCTGGTCGATGTCCTACGGCTCCGACATCGCCGGCGTCGTCGGCAACCCGCTGGAGCACTTCGGCCTCGCCGGGACCATCTACGACGGCGACGGCAACTTCCTGATCGACGACTACGGCGTCCCGGCCGTCGTCGGCGTCGCCTTCCAGTCGACGTTCGCGATCATCACCACCGCGCTCATCTCCGGCGCCATCGCGGACCGGACGAAGTTCTCCACCTGGATGGTCTTCGTCGCCATCTGGGTCACCCTCGGGTACTTCCCGATGGCGCACATGGTGTGGGGCGGCGGGCTGCTCGGCCCCGAGGGCCCGCTCGCCTCCCTCGCCGCGCCGATCGACTTCGCCGGCGGCACGGTCGTGCACATCAACGCCGGCGTCGCCGGGCTCGTCCTCGCCCTCGTCGTCGGCCGCCGCAAGGGCTTCCGGGAGCAGCAGATGCGGCCGCACAGCCTGCCGCTGACCATGCTCGGCGCGGCCCTGCTGTGGTTCGGCTGGTTCGGGTTCAACGCCGGCTCGGCGTTCACCGCCGACGGCGTGGCCGGTCTGGCGTGGGTGAACACCACCACCGCGACCGCCGCGGCGGTCCTGGGCTGGCTGGCCACCGAGAAGCTCCGGCACGGGCGCGCCACCTCCCTGGGCGCCGCCTCGGGCGTCGTCGCCGGCCTGGTCGCTATCACCCCCGCGGCCGCGACGGTCAGCCCGCTCGGGGCGATCCTGCTCGGCGCCGTCGCCGGCGCGGCGTGCGCGCTCGCGGTCGGCCTGAAGTACCGGCTGGGCTTCGACGACTCCCTCGACGTCGTCGGCGTCCACCTGGTCGGCGGGCTCGTCGGCACCGTCCTGATCGGCTTCCTGAGCACCGACACCGGCCTGTTCTACGGCGGCGGCATCGCCCAGCTCGTGGTCCAGGCGGCCATCGCCGTCGCCGCGATGCTGTTCTCCGCCGTGGTGACCGCCGTCATCGCGCTCGCCCTGCGGGCGACCATGGGCTGGCGGGTGCCGGAGCCGGTGGAGGTGGACGGGATCGACCTCGCCGAGCACGGGGAGAGCGCGTACGAGAGCCTGGCAGGCCGCATGATTGAGGCAACACCGGCGGCCCCGCCCTCCCCGGCGGCGCCGACCGACCCGACCGCCCGCCGCATGGAGGCAGACGCATGAAGCTCGTGACCGCGATCGTCCAGCCGCACCGGCTCGACGACGTCAAGAACGCCCTGGAGGCCGCTGGCGTGAAGGGCATGACCGTCTCGGAGGCCAACGGGTTCGGCCGCCAGCACGGCCACACCGAGGTCTACCGCGGCGCGGAGTACACCATCGAGCTCGTGCCCAAGGTCCGGGTGGAGGTCGTGACGGACGACCTCGACGCCCCGGCCGTCGTCGACGCGATCGTCGGTGCCGCGCACTCCGGGCGGATCGGTGACGGCAAGGTCTGGACGGTGCCGGTGGAGGACGTCGTCCGGGTCCGCACCGGCGAGCGCGGCCGCGAGGCGGTGTGACCCCGGCGCGTACCTGAGCGGAGCCGACCGGGCCCGGCGCAGCCACCGAGCTGCGCCGGGCCCGGTCGCGTCCGGTGCCCCGGCCCGCCGGCGCCCGCGCCGGCGGCACCTCGGGCCCGGCGCCGTACGCCGGTGGCACCTCGGTCCCGTCGCCGGACGCCGGCGCAACCTCGGCCACCGGCGCCGGACGCCGGCGCAACCTCGGCCACCGGCGCCCGCACCCGTCCACCTTCCCCCCGGTCGCCGTCGTGCGGGCATTACCCTGGCACCAGATCCACCCGCCGACCCGAGGTAGTCATGTTCGCCAACCTGTCCGACCGGCTCACCGCCTCCTTCAAGCAGCTGCGGAGCCGGGGACGCCTGTCCGAGGCCGACGTCGACGCCACCGTGGCCGAGATCCGCCGGGCGCTGCTCGAGGCCGACGTCGCCCTGCCGGTGGTGCGCTCCTTCACCGCCAACGTGCGGGAGAAGGCGCGGGCCGCCGCGGCCTCCGCCGCCCTCAACCCGGCTCAGCAGGTCATCAAGATCGTCAACGACGAGCTCGTCGAGATCCTCGGCGGGCAGGCCCGCGACCTGCACTTCGCCAAGCACCTGCCGACCGTCATCATGCTCGCCGGCCTCCAGGGCTCCGGGAAGACCACCCTGGCCGGCAAGCTCGGCCGGTGGCTGCGCGAGCAGGGCCACACCCCCCTCCTCGTCGCCGCCGACCTCCAGCGACCCAACGCCGTCACCCAGCTGCAGGTGGTGGGGGAGCGGGCCGGGGTGCCGGTCTGGGCACCCGAGCCGGGCAACGGGGTGGGCGACCCCGTCGCGGTGGCCCGCTCCGGCGTCGCCGAGGCCCGGACCCGTCAGCACTCCGTCGTCGTCGTCGACACTGCCGGGCGCCTCGGGGTGGACGCGGAGATGATGCAGCAGGCCGCCGACATCCGCGACGCCACCGACCCCGACGAGATCCTCTTCGTCCTCGACGCCATGATCGGCCAGGACGCCGTCACCACCGCCAACGCCTTCGCCGAGGGGGTCGGGTTCACCGGCGTGGTCCTGACCAAGCTCGACGGCGACGCCCGCGGCGGCGCGGCGCTGTCGGTGCGCGGGGTGACCGGGCGGCCGGTGCTGTTCGCCTCCACCGGGGAGAAGCTCACCGACTTCGAGCGCTTCCACGCCGACCGGATGGCCTCCCGCATCCTCGACATGGGCGACGTCCTCACCCTCATCGAGCAGGCCGAGCGGACCTTCGACGCCGCCCAGGCCGAGGAGATGGCCGCCAAGCTCGCCGGCGACGGCGACTTCACCCTCGCCGACTTCCTCGCCCAGCTCGCCCAGGTCCGGAAGATGGGCTCGATGAAGAAGATGCTCGGCATGCTGCCGGGCATGGGCCAGATGCGCGAGCAGCTGGAGAGCTTCGACGAGCGCGAGGTCGACCGGGTCGAGGCGATCGTGCACTCCATGACCCCGGCCGAGCGGGCCAACCCCAAGATCCTCAACGGCTCGCGCCGCCAGCGCATCGCCCGCGGCTCGGGCACCACCGTCGCCGACGTCAACGGGCTGGTGGAGCGGTTCGAGCAGGCCAAGACGATGATGCGGCAGATGGCCCGCGGCGGCGGGCGGGGCGGCGTCCCCGGCATGGGGATGATGCCGGGCGGCGGGAAGAAGTCCAAGGGCCGGATGGCGCCCCCGCCGAAGGCCAAGAAGGGCAAGAGCGGCAACCCGGCCAAGCGCCGGCAGCAGGAGCTCCAGGCCGCCCAGCGCGCCAGCGCGCCCGCGCCGGCCGGGTCCGCCTTCGGCCTCGGCGACCAGGGCGGGCAGGCGGACGAGGTGCCGGACCTGGACGAGCTGGCCAAGTACCTGCGGTAGCGGCCGGCGCCCGCTGACGCCATGGCCGAGGTCCTCCACCTGACCGGCACGGTCGTCGTCGACGACCGCACCGAGCTCGACGAGCTCTGGGTCGCAGGTGGGCGCATCGCGCTCGCCCCGCCGGCCGGCACGACGGCGGTCCGCACCCTCTCCGGCTGGGTCCTGCCCGGCCTCGTCGACGTCCACTGCCACATCGGCCTGGGCCCCGACGGCGCGGTCACGGTCGCGGAGGCCCTGGTGCAGGGCACGGCCGACCGCGACGCCGGCACCCTGCTGGTCCGCGACGCCGGCTCGCCGATGGACAACCGCTGGGTCCACGACCGCCCGGAGATGCCGCGCCTGATCCGCGCCGGCCGTCACCTCGCCCGGCCGAAGCGGTACCTGCGCCACTACGGCCGGGAGCTGGACGCCGTCGCCGAGCTGCCCGGCGCCGTCGCCGAGGAGGCCCGGTCCGGGGACGGGTGGGTGAAGATCGTCGCGGACTGGATCGACCGCTCGCTCGGCGCCGACGCCGACCTGACGCCCCTGTGGCCGCCGGACGTCCTCGCCGACGCCGTCGCCGCCGCCCACGAGAACGGCGCCCGGGTCACCGCCCACACCTTCGCCCGGGAGGCGGTGGGCCCGCTGCTCGACGCCGGGATCGACGGGATCGAGCACGGCACCGGGATGGACGCCGACCACATCGCCGAGGCGGCCCGGCGCGGCATCCCGGTCACGCCCACCCTGCTGCAGGTCGACCGGTTCGCCGACCTCGCCGGCCAGGCCGGGCGGAAGTACCCCCGCTACGCGGCCCGGATGCGGCAGATGCACGCCCGCCGGCACCAGCACGTGCGCGACCTGCACGCCGCCGGCGTCCCGCTGCTCATGGGCTCCGACGCCGGCGGCACCATCGCGCACGGCTCGCTGCCCGCCGAGCTCGCCGCGGTCGCCCGGGCCGGCGTCCCGGCCCCGGACGTCGTGGCCGCCGCCAGCTGGCGCGCCCGGGCCTTCCTCGGCGCGGCCGGGATCGCCGACGGCGCGAGCGCCGACCTCGTCGTCTACGACGCCGACCCGCGGGCGGACGTCACCGTGCTGGCCCGGCCGGCCGCCGTCGTGCTGCGCGGGCGGCTCTGCTGACCCCAGCCGCCACCGGCGCCTGCCTCCCGCGGGCAGGAGACGGAACGACGGCGGACTGACGCCCGGCCCATGGCGGGCCGAGACCGGGTGGACGGCGGACTGACGCCGGGCCCACGGCCGGGGCCGGACCGACGCTCGGCCGACGGCGACCGGGCGCCCGCTGGCAGCACCGTCGGCGCCTGGTTACCGTTCCCCCAGCGCGGTCGCGCGACGACGGCGGACGGCCGGCCCCGGACCGCAGGGGGGAGCCCGATGACCCCGCCGTCCCGCCGTGCGATGCTGCACCGCCTCCTCGACTCCGACTCCACGGCCGCCGGGGCGCTGACCCTGGCCACCCTGGTCGCCCTCGTGTGGGCCAACGTGGGGGAGAGCTACGCGACGTTCTGGTCCACCGAGGCCGGGGTGCGGGTCGGGAGCTTCGAGCTGTCGATGACGCTGCAGCGGTGGGTCAGCGAGGGGTTGATGACCTTCTTCTTCTTCTCCGTCGGGCTGGACGTGCGCCGCGAGTTCGCCCTGGGCGAGCTCCGCGACCGCACCCGCGCCGTGCTGCCGGTGTGCGCGGCCGTCGGCGGCATGGTGGTCCCGGCGGCGGTCTTCCTGCTCATCAACGGCGGCGGCCCGGCCGCCGGCGCCTGGGGCGTGGTGATCTCCTCCGACACCGCCTTTGCCCTCGGCATGCTGGCCCTGGTCGGCCCCGCCCACGCCCCGCGGCTGCGGGTCTTCCTGCTGACCCTCGCCGTGGTCGACGACATCGGCGCCCTGACCGTCATCGCGGTCTTCTACACCCAGGACCTGGCGCCGGCCTACCTCCTCCTCGCCGCCGCTGGCCTCGCCGCCGTCTGGGTGCTGCAGCGCACCGACCGCTGGCAGGTGGCCCCGTACCTCCTCGTCGGTGCGGTCACCTGGTGGGCCGTGTACCGCTCCGGCGTGCACGCCACCCTCGCCGGGGTGCTCATCGCCCTGCTCATGCCGGTCCACCCAACCCGGCTGGACGACGTCGACGTCGCCTCCCGGGTCGTGCACCTCTTCCGGCAGGCCCCCCGGGCGCGCACTGCCCGGCTGGCGCGGCGCAGCATCGACCGGTCGGTCCCGCTGAACCAGCGCCTGACCGAGAAGATGGCCCGGTCCGTCAACTACCTCGTGGTCCCGGTCTTCGCCCTGGCCAACGCCGGGGTGTCGCTGTCCGGCGGCACCCTCGCCGCCGCCCTGACGTCGCCGCTGACCTGGGGCGTGGTCGTGGCGCTGGTGGGCGGGAAGTTCGTCGGGGTGACCGGCGGCGCCACGCTCGTGCGCCGCCTCGTGCCCGCCGCCCGCGTCCCCGGGCTGGACGGCCCGCGCATCGCCGGGGTCGGTGCCCTGTCCGGGATCGGCTTCACCATCTCCCTGCTCGTGGTCAACCTCGCCCTGGACGACCCCGCGCTCCAGGACCAGGCCCGGGTCGGGGTCCTGCTCGCCGCCCTCCTCGCCCTGCTGGCCGCCTGGGCGATCTTCGCCGTCGGCTCGCGCCGCCGGGCGCTCCCGGAGCCCGCCGGCCAGCGTCTGCCCCGCGAGGTCGACCCCGCCCGGGACCACATCCGCGGGCCGGTCGACGCGCCCGCGACCCTGGTGGTCTACGCCGCCCTCGACCACGCCTACCGCACCCGGACGGCCGAGGTCGAGCGGGAGGTCCTCGACCGCGGGGCGGGACGGGTGCGCCTGGTCCTGCGCCACCACACCACGACGGACGAGGACCTGGTGCGCGCCCTGGGTCTGGAGGCGGCCGGCCGGCAGGGCGCGTTCTGGGAGATGCACGACGCCGTCGTCGGCCTCCGCGAGGACGCCACCGCCGAGGACCTGTGCATGCTGGCTGCGCGGCAGGACCTGGACGTGACCGCGTTCCGGCGCGACCTGCGCACCTCCGCCCACCTCGGCCGGGTCGAGGACGACAACCTCGACGCGAGCGCAGCGGAGCTGCCCCGCACCGCCGTCTTCTACGTCAACGGCCACCGGCTGGAGGGTCCCCCGGACTCCTTCTACATCAGCCGGGCCCTGGCGGGCACGGCCGCCGCCGCCGAGGCGGTGCCGCCGCCGGAGGTGCCGCCGCCCGGCTGAGCGGGGCCGGCGGGGGGACCCGTCGGCGACGCCGGGTGGTCGCGCCCGTCGCCCCGCGCCCCGGCGTGGCCGGTCCCACGCCGGCCCCGGTTCCGGCCGGGCCGGCCGGTCTGGCAGAATGACCCGCTGTACTCAGCCCGGGCGGCCCCTCTCACCGGCCGGTGCTGCGTCCTGCGACCAACCGAGACGCCGACACCCACCGGGGTCCTGCGCGGTCCACCCCCACGAAACCAGGAGTGACCACCTAGTGGCAGTCAAGATCCGTCTCAAGCGTCTGGGTAAGATCCGGGCGCCGTACTACCGCGTCGTCGTCATGGACTCCCGCACCCGGCGGGACGGCCGGGCGATCGAGGAGATCGGCAAGTACCACCCCACCGAGGAGCCCTCGCTCATCGAGATCGACTCCGAGCGCGCGCAGTACTGGCTCTCGGTGGGCGCCCAGCCCACCGAGCAGGTCGCCGCGCTGCTGAAGGTCACCGGCGACTGGCAGCGGCACAAGGGCCTGCCCGGCGCCGAGGGCACGCTGCGGACCAAGGACACCGGGGCCGGCACGGAGGCCACGGCCGCCGCGGTGCGGGCCGCCGAGGAGGAGGCCGAGCGGCGCAAGGCCCGGGCCGCCGAGGCCCAGGCCGCCGAGACCGCCGCGGCGCCCGCCGCCGAGCCCGCCGGGGCCGCGCCCGAGGACGCCTGAGTTGCTCGCCGACGCCCTCGAGCACCTGGTGCGGGGCATCGTCGACCACCCCGACGACGTGCGCGTCACCGCCCGGTCGCTGCGCCGCGGGGAGCTGCTCGAGGTCCGGGTCCACCCCGACGACCTCGGCCGGGTGATCGGCCGCGCCGGCCGCACCGCCCGCGCCCTGCGCACGGTCATCGGCGGGCTGTCGACCACCGGCCCGGTCCGGGTCGACGTCGTCGACACCGACCGGCGCTGACCCACCACGGCCCGGCCCGCCCACCGGCGGGCCGGGCCGGCGCCTGCGAAGGAGCCTGCGTGCTGCTCACCGTCGCCGTCGTCGGCGCCCCGCACGGCCTGAAGGGGGAGGTCCGGCTGGACCTGCGCACCGACGACCCCGCCCGCCGCCTCGCCGTCGGGAACGTCCTGGAGACCGACCCCGCCGACGCGGGGCCGCTGACCCTGACCCGCACCCGGCAGGCCCAGGGCGTCACCTATGCCGTCTTCGCCGAGGCCCGCGACCGCACCGCGGCGGAGTCGCTGCGTGGGGTGCGGCTGGTGGTGGAGTCGGACGAGGACGACGACGCCGGCGAGGAGGGCTGGTACGCCCACGAGCTGCGCGGCCTGGCCGTGACCCACGTCGACGGCCGGGACCTCGGCGTCGTCACCGACCTGGAGACCCTGCCCGGGCACGACGTCCTCGTCGTCGCCGAGCCCGACGGCGCCACCGCCCGGGTGCCGTTCGTCGCCGCCCTGGTCCCGGCGGTGGACGTCGACGCCGGCGTCGTCACCGTCGACCCGCCCCGCGGCCTGTTCGCCGCCGACCCGGCCGAGGAGGACGAGGACGACGACGGCGCCGCGGCGGACGAGACGGCCGCCGGCTCCGCGGCGGACGGGGCGGAGGCGCGCCCGCCCGCGGAGGACGAGACGAGCACCGTCGGCCCGGCCGCCGTCGGCGGGCAGGACGAGACGGCCGACGGCGACCCGACCGGGACCCGCTGACGTGCGCATCGACGTCGTCACCATCTTCCCCGCCTACCTCGCCCCCCTCGACCTGTCCCTGGTGGGCAAGGCCCGCCGGGACGGGCGGCTGGACCTGCGCGTGCACGACCTGCGCGCCTGGACCACCGACCGGCACCGCACCGTGGACGACACCCCGTTCGGCGGCGGCGCCGGGATGGTCATGCGCCCGGACGTGTGGGGCCGGGCGCTCGACGACGTCCTGCCCGCCGCCGGGACCCCCGGCCGGCACGTGCTGGTCGTCCCCACCCCGGGCGGGGAGCGGCTGACCCAGGCCCGGGTCCAGGACCTCGCCGCCGCCGACCAGCTCGTCATCGCCTGCGGGCGCTACGAGGGCATCGACGCGCGGGTGGCCGAGCACTACGCCGCGACCGGCCGGGAGGTGCTCGAGCTCTCCCTCGGCGACTACGTCCTCAACGGCGGGGAGGCCGCCGCCCTGGTCCTGGTCGAGGCCGTCGCCCGCCTGCTGCCCGGGGTCCTCGGCAACCCCGCCTCGCTGGTGGAGGAGTCCCACGCCGCCGGGCTGCTGGAGTACCCGGTCTACACCAAGCCGCCGGTCTGGGCCGGCCTGGCCGTCCCCGAGGTGCTGACCTCCGGCCACCACGGCCAGGTCGGCCGGTGGCGCCGGGACCAGGCGCTGGCCCGCACCGCCACCCGCCGGCCGGACCTGCTCGCCGCCCTCGACCCCGCCGCGCTGGACCGGGCGGACCGCGCGGTCCTCGCCCCGCACGGCTGGTACGTCCCGGCCGGGGCGCCCGCCCCCGTCCCGGTCCGGGTGCGGCCGGCCCGCGACGACGACGCCGCCGCCCTGGCCGAGCTGGCCGCCGCCACCTTCCCGCTGGCCTGCCCGCCGCACATGCCCGCCGCGGACGTGGCCGCCTTCGTCGCCGACCACCTCACCACCGAGCACATGGCCGCCTACCTCGCCGACGACGCCCGCTACCTCCTGCACGTCGCCGACGCCGAGGGAGAGCTCGTGGGCTACACCCTCACCGTGCTGCCGCGCGCTGCCGACGAGCCGCCCGCGGCCGCCGACGTCGCCGCCGCCGTCACCGCCCGGCCCGCCGCCGAGCTCAGCAAGTGCTACCTGCTCCCGCCCTACCAGGGCACCGGCCTCGCCGCCGCGCTGGTGGAGACGGCCGCCGCCGCGGCGGCGGCCACCACCGTGGCGGGGGAGCCGGTCGCCGTGCTGTGGCTGGGCACCAACCGGGCCAACCGGCGCGCCCAGCGCAGCTACGCCCGCCAGGGGTTCACCGTGGTGGGCACCCGACGGTTCCGGGTCGGCGGCTCGCTCGAGGAGGACGTGGTCATGGCCCGGCCGCTGACGACGGGCCAGGAGTAGCCGCCGCGGCGGTGCCCGGCGGGGGAGCGTCGCCGGCCCGTCCTGCCCGCACCCGTCGTCGGAAGGCCCGCCGCCGCAGTGCCGCAGGCCACACCCGATCGGGGTCACCCCGGTCGAGGCGCCGGGACCGCTGTGGCAGAATGGCACGGCCGCGCGCCGAGACGATGCCCACGGGTCCTGCCACAGGGGGACCGCCGGGGCGGGCGTGTACCGAACCTCCACGGAGCAGCGCACGCTGCCCAGAACCAGCCCGTGACCTGTGGCACGAGCGGGAAGAGACCACCATGCAGACCCTGGACTTCGTCGACACCGCCTCGCTGCGGGACGACATCCCCGACTTCCGCCCCGGCGACACCATCAAGGTCAACGTCAAGGTCGTCGAGGGCAACCGGTCCCGCATCCAGGCGTTCCAGGGCGTCGTGATCGCCCGCTCCGGCGGCGGCGTGCGCGAGACCTTCAAGGTCCGCAAGATCAGCTTCGGCGTCGGCGTCGAGCGCACCTTCCCGGTGCACTCCCCGTCCATCGACTCCGTCGAGGTCGTCACCCGCGGCGACGTGCGCCGCGCGAAGCTGTACTACCTGCGCGAGCTCCGCGGCAAGAAGGCCAAGATCAAGGAGAAGCGGGACACCACCGCCCGGTGACCCACCCGCCGGCTGCCCGGCCCGCACCCGCGGGCCGGGCAGCGGCGTGAACGGGACGGGTATGGTCGTCCCACGGCCGCGTCGGGTGCGCCGGCCCGGTCAGGAGCGCACCGGACGAGGGGACCGAAGGTGACCAGCGAGAGCGCCGGAGCGGCGGAACGGCGGGTCGGGCAGCAGCGGCCCGGGCCCCGGGACGGGTCGGTAGGCCAGGAGCGGCCGCCGGCGCAGGAGGCGGCCCACGGGCCGGCCCGCCCCGCCGACCAGGTACCTCCCGCCGGTCCCGGACATGCCAGGCCCGCCGGCCACGACGGCGCCGGCCAGGCACCGGCCGGGCCCGGCGCCCAGACACCCCCGGCCGGCCCCGGCGGCCACGGACGCCCGGCCGGGCCCGCCGACCGGTCGGCACCGATGCCGCCGAGCTTCCCCCCGGCCGAGCCCGGCCCCGGCCCCGGTCCCGGCACCGCGCCCGCGCGTCGCCCGGGCCGCGGCACCGACCACCCCCGCAGCGCCGGCGCCGCACCCGCCGGTCGGGCCGGTCGCCGGGGGAAGGACGCGCGCCCGCGCCGGGGCGGCTGGTTCCGCGAGACCTTCACCGTCCTGGTCAGCGCGCTCGTCCTGTCGGTCCTGATCAAGACCTTCCTCGCCCAGGCCTTCTACATCCCCTCCGGCTCGATGGAGGACACCCTCGAGCTCGGCGACCGGGTCATGGTCAACAAGCTGGCGCCCAACCCCTTCGACCTCCAGCGCGGCGACGTCGTCGTGTTCGTCGACCCCGACGGCTGGCTCGGGGAGCTGCCGCCGGACACCCGCCCCGCGTGGCAGCGCACCGTGGCCGAGGTGCTCACCTGGGTCGGGCTGCTCCCGCAAGACGCCGGCCAGCACCTGATCAAGCGGGTCATCGGCCTGGGCGGGGACGAGGTCGCCTGCTGCACCGCCGAGGGCCAGCTCACCGTCAACGGCGAGCCCCTCGAGGAGCCCTACCTCAAGCCCGGCGCGGCGCCCAGCGAGACCGAGTTCGACGTCGTCGTCCCCGCCGACCACGTCTGGGTGATGGGCGACAACCGGTCCAACTCCGCCGACTCCCGCGCCCACCTCGGCGACCCCGGCGGCGGCATGGTGCCGGTGGACGAGATCGTCGGCCGGGCCTTCGTCGTGCTGTGGCCGCTGGACCGCATCGCGCTGCTCAACAACCCCGAGGACACCTTCGCCGGCGTCCCCGACCCCGCGCGATGACCCCGCCCCGCCGGTCCCGCCCGGCCGGGCCGGGCCGGGCCGCCCGCGCGCCGCGCCGCCCCACCCGCTCCCTGGAGCGGGCCCTGCTCGCCGAGCACGGCGCCGGCGCGCTGGTCGCCGGGATGGACGAGGTGGGCCGCGGCGCCCTCGCCGGGCCGGTCAGCGTGGGCGTCGCCGTCGTCGACGCCCGGACCTCCCGGCGGATGCCCCCCGGGCTCGCCGACTCCAAGCAGCTCACCCCCCGGGCCCGGGAGGACCTGGTCGAACCGGTCCGCGCCTGGTGCGCCGCGGCCGCGGTGGGCCACGCCAGCCCCGCCGAGATCGACGCGCACGGCATCATCGCCGCGCTGCGGCTCGCCGGCCGCCGCGCGCTCGCCGAGCTCGCCGCCGCCGGGGTGCTGCCCGCGGTCGTCATCCTCGACGGCTCGCACGACTGGCTCAGCGAGCCCGCCGACCTCCTCGGCCCCCTGGAGGCGGCCGTCCCCGTCCCGGGCACCGACCGCGCCGTCCCCGTGCCGCCGGTGCGCACGCAGGTCAAGGCGGACGCCGGCTGCGCCGTCGTCGCCGCCGCGTCCGTGCTGGCCAAGGTCACCCGGGACCGCCTCATGGTCACCCTGCACGAGGACCACCCCGGCTACGGCTGGGCCGGGAACAAGGGCTACGCCTCGCCCGAGCACGTCGCCGCCCTCGGCGCCCACGGCCCGTGCCCGCTGCACCGCCGGTCCTGGCACCTGCCCGGGACGGCCGACCCGGACGGGGCGGCCGACGAGGCGGCCGAGATCGCCGAGCTGCAGGAGGCCGGGCCCGCGCTGGTGGCCGACGACCCGTGGGCCGAGGAGCACGACAGGCCTCTCGACGCGGTGGCCGGTGACCCGTGGGGCGAGGAGCACGACGGCGCGCCCGACCTGGCCGGCGCCGCGCCCCCTCCCGCCGGCGAGGACGGGCCGGAGGCCGCTGCCGACGGCGAGCCGGACGGTGCTGCCGACGGCGAGCCGGACCGTGTCGCTTGCGGCGAGCCGGACGCCGCGGGCGGTGAGGACGGTGCCGGTTCGGCCGCCGCGGACGCGTCCGGCCGGCCCTCCCTGCGCGTGCTCGCCGGGGCCCACCGCGCCGGGGGCATGATGGACTCGTGAGTGCCGAGGACCTGGAGAACTACGAGACCGAGCTCGAGCTCGACCTGTACCGGGAGTACCGCGACGTCGTCGGGCTCTTCAACTACGTGGTCGAGACCGAACGGCGCTTCTACCTGGCCAACCAGGTCGACGTCCAGGTCCGCTCCACCGGCGGGGAGGTCTTCTTCGAGCTCAGCCTCACCGACGCGTGGGTCTGGGACGTCTACCGCTCCGCCCGGTTCGTGAAGTCGGTGCGGGTGGTCACCTTCAAGGACGTCAACGTCGAAGAGCTCGCCAAGCGCGACCTCGAGCTGCCCTGACCCGCCTGGGAGCCGGTCGACCCGTCCACCACCGCTCGCCGGTGACGCCGCACCCCCGGCCGTCCCACCGGTGACGCCGCATCCCCAGCCGCCCCGTCGCTGACGCCGCACCCCCAGCCATCCCGCCGGTGACGCCGCGCCCCCAGCCCGCCCGGGCCGGCGGGACGTCACCGGCCGCGGCCGGGCACGGTGGCCGCGGAGGTGAGGCCGGTGCGCGCCAAGGACGCCGTGGGGGCCTACGGGGAGCGGGTGGCGGTGCGGCTCCTCGCCGACCAGGGGCTGGAGGTGCTGGCCCGGAACTGGCGCTGCGCCGTCGGGGAGATCGACGTCGTCGCCCTGGACCGGGACCGTGACGAGGTCGTCTTCGTCGAGGTCAAGACCCGCCGCTCGACGGCCTACGGCGACCCCGCCGAGGCGGTCACCGCCGTCAAGCTCGCCCGCCTGCGCCGCCTGGCCGGGCAGTGGCTCGCCGCGCACGACGCCCACCCCGCCCGGGTGCGGATCGACGTCGTCGCCGTCCTCGCCCGCACCGCCGGCCCGGCCCAGGTCCGCCACCTCAAGGCCGTGGGCTGATGGGCCTCGGCCGCACCCGCACCGTCACGCTCGTCGGCATCGAGGGCCACATGGTGGAGGTGGAGGCGCACATCGCCAACGGCCTGCCGGCCTTCACCCTCGTCGGCCTGCCCGACGCCGCCGTCAACGAGGCCCGCGAGCGGGTCCGCGCCGCGGTGACCTCCACCGGGCTGAGCTGGCCCGCCCGGCGCACCACCGTCAACCTCTCCCCGGCGTCCCTGCCCAAGTCCGGCACCGGCCTGGACCTCGCCCTCGCCGTCGCCGTCCTGGCGGCCGACGGGCTGCCGGGCGCGGACGCCGTCGCCGCCCGGGTCCACCTCGGCGAGCTCGGCCTGGACGGCCGCGTCCACCCCGTCCGGGGCGTCCTGCCGGCGGTGGCCGCCGCGGTGGCGGCCGGCCACCGGGAGGTCGTCGTCCCGGCCGGCAACGCCGTCGAGGCGGGCCTCGTGCCGGGCGCGCGGGTGCACCCCGTCCACCACCTCGCCGAGCTGGTCCGCGCCTACGGCGGCCCCGGCCTGCCCGCGCCGCCGCTGCCCTCGCCGCCCGGCCCGCCGCCGGCCGCCGAGCCCGCCGGCCCGCCGCCGGACCTGGCCGAGGTGCTCGGCCAGGACGACGCCCGGTTCGCCCTGGAGGTGGCCGCGGCCGGCGGGCACCACCTCTTCCTGCTCGGGCCGCCGGGGGCGGGGAAGTCCATGCTCGCCGCCTGCCTGCCCGGGCTGCTGCCGGACCTGACCGACGCCGAGGCGGTGGAGGTCACCGCCGTGCACTCCGTCGCCGGCACCCTCGACGCCGTCACCGGGCTGCTGCGCCGCCCGCCGTTCGAGGACCCGCACCACACCGCCACCCCGGCGGCTGTGGTGGGCGGCGGCAGCGGCCTGCCCCGCCCCGGCGCGGCCAGCCGCGCCCACCGCGGCGTGCTGCTGCTGGACGAGGCCCCCGAGTTCTCCCCCCGGGTGCTGCAGACCCTGCGCCAGCCGCTCGAGCGCGGCGAGCTCGTCCTGCACCGCGCCGCCGGCACCGCCCGCTACCCCGCCCGCTTCCAGCTCGTCCTCGCCGCCAACCCCTGCCCCTGCGGGCAGGCGACCGGCAAGGGCCTGCGGTGCACCTGCACCCCGATGGAGCGGCGCCGCTACCTCGGCCGGCTCTCCGGGCCGCTGCTGGACCGGATCGACATCCAGGTGGACGTCGACCGGGTCACCCGCGCCGCGCTCGCCGTCGCCGCCGCGGCGGAGCCGTCGGCGGCCGTGGCGCGGCGGGTGGCGGCCGCCCGGGCCCGGCAGCGCCACCGGCTGGCCGGCACCCCCTGGCGCACCAACGCCGAGGTCCCCGGCTCCTGGCTCCGCGGGCCCGAGGGGCACCTGCCGCCGGCGGTCCGGCGGCCGCTGGAGCGGGCGCTGGACCGCGGGACGCTGAGCATGCGCGGGCTGGACCGGGTGCTGCGCCTGTCCTGGACGCTGGCCGACCTGGCCGGCGCGCCCGCCCCCACCGCGGCGGACGTGGGCACCGCCATCGGCCTGCGCACCCGAGGAGAGCACGATGCCTGACCTGCCCTTTGACGCCGCCGACCCGCGGCTGGCCGCCGCGGCCTGGAGCCGGCTGGTCGAGCCCGGGGACCCGGCGGCGGGCGCCCTGGTCGCCCACCTCGGCCCCGTCGACGCGCTGGGCTGGCTGTGCTCCGCCGCCCGGGTGGGCACCACCGCCCGGGGCGGGCGGCCCTGGGAGCAGGCGGTGAGCCGCTGGTTGCCGCGGCTGCCCGGCCTGGACGTGCGCCGCGAGCTCGACACCCTGGACCGGCTCGGCGGCACCCTCGTCCTGCCCGGGGAGGAGCACTGGCCGGCCGGCCTGGACGACCTGCCCGTCCCGCCGTTCGTGCTCTGGGTGCGCGGGGACCCGGCCGCGCTGCACGGGCGGTCCGCCGCCGTCGTCGGCGCCCGGGCCGCCACCACCTACGGGCAGCGGGTGGCGGCGGACATCGGCCTCGGCCTGGCCGAGGCCGGGGTCGCCGTCGTCTCCGGCGGCGCCTACGGCATCGACGCCGCCGCGCACCGTGGGGCCCTGGCCGGGGAAGGGGTGACGGTCGCCGTCCTGGCCGGCGGGGTGGACCGGCTCTACCCCGCCGGCAACGCCGCCCTGCTCGAGTCGGTCCTGGCGAGCGGTGCGGTGGCGGCCGAGGTCCCGCCCGGGTGCGCGCCCAGCCGCAGCCGGTTCCTCGCCCGGAACCGGCTTATCGCCGCGATGACCGGGGCCACCGTGGTGGTCGAGGCCGCCTGGCGCTCGGGGGCCCTGTCGACGGCGGCCCGCGCCGCCGAGGTCGGCCGGCCGGTCGCGGCGGTGCCGGGTCCGGTGACGTCGATGGCGTCGGCGGGGTGCCACCGGCTGCTGCGCGAGGGTGCGGTCTGCGTCACCGACGCCGCGGAGGTCCGCGAGCTCCTCGCCCCGGCGGGGGAGGACCTGCCGGCCGAGCCCGCGGTCCAGCCCGGGCTGCTCGACGACCTGGACCCGGTGGCGGCCCGGGTGCTGGACGCCCTGCCGGTCCGCGGCGCCGCGCCGGTGGCCAGCGTGGCGCGCACCGCCGGGCTGGACCCCGCCCAGGTCCGCGCCGCCCTCGGCCACCTCGAGCTGGCCGGCCGCGCCGAGCGGCACGGCAGCTCCTGGCGCCGCCCCCGGGTCCGGGCCTGACCGGCACCCGGCCCGGCCCGGCCGCCGCGCGCCCGGCCCGGCCGCCGCCCGCCCTGCCCGGGCGGCCGCGCCGTCGTACCGTAGGCCGGTGGCCAGCTCGCGCGGGGAGATCCTCGAGGCGTTCGGCCGGCACCTCGCCCTGCAGCGCGGCCGCAGCGCCCACACCGTCCGGGCCTACACCGCCGACGTCGCCGACCTGCTGCACCACCTCGACCCCGGCGCCGACCCGGCCACCGCCACCGGCCTGCCGCCGATGGACCTCACCACCCTGCGGGCCTGGCTGGCCGCGCAGCAGCGCCGCGGGATGTCCCGCGCCACCCTCGCCCGGCGCGCGGCCGCCGCCCGGACCTTCTCCCGATGGGCGCACCGCTCCGGCCACCTGCCGGCCGACGTCGGCGCCCGGCTGCGCAGCCCGCGCCCGGACCAGCACCTGCCCACCGTGCTCCGCGTGCCGGACGCGACCGCCCTGCTCGCGGTGGCCCGGGAGCGCGCCACCGGGCCGGTCCAGCTCCGGGACTGGGCCGCCCTGGAGCTGCTCTACGCCACCGGCGTCCGGGTGGCCGAGCTCACCGCCGTGGACACCACGGACGTGGACCTGCGCGAGCGGACCCTGCGGGTCACCGGCAAGGGCGACAAGCAGCGGGTGGTGCCCTTCGGGGTGCCCGCCGCCGAGGCCGTGCAGGCCTGGCTGGCCCGGGGCCGGCCCGCCTTGGTCACCCCGGCCAGCGGCGCCGCCCTCTTCCTCGGCGCCCGCGGCGCCCGGCTCGACCCGCGCACGGTCCGTGCCGTGCTGCACCGCCTCACCGCCCTCGCCGGCGTCCACGACATCGCCCCGCACGGCCTGCGGCACAGCGCCGCGACGCACCTGCTCGACGGCGGCTCGGACCTGCGCAGCGTCCAGGAGCTCCTCGGGCACGCCTCCCTGGCGACCACCCAGCGGTACACCCACGTCACGCCGGAGCGGCTCCGCGCCGCCTACACCCAGGCGCACCCGCGGGCCTAGCCGGACCGGACCCCGCCGCGCGCCGAGCGCGACCACACCCAGCCGGGCGGCTACCACGACGGGGCCGGCCCGGGTGGCGAGCGCGCGCGACCGGGCCGCCCGCGCCGCCTTATCGCGCGACCGGGCCGCCCGCGCCGGCTTATCGCGCGACCAGGTCCAGGTCCGGGGGCAGCAGCCGGACCACCGCCCGGGCGCCGAGCAGCCGCATCGGGTCCAGGTAGGTGTCCCGCCCGGTGCGGGCCCCGAAGTGCAGGCAGGTGGTCAGCGTCCACACCGGGCAGTGCCCGGCCACCAGGTGCCCGAGCGTCTCGCCCGCCCTCACCCGCTGCCCGGCGACGACGGCCGGCTCGACCGGCTCGTAGGTGGTGCGGATCCCGTCGGGGTGGTCCACCGAGACCACCGGCCGGCCGGCGACCATGCCGGCGAACGCGACCACGCCGTCGCCGGCCGCGAGCACCGCCGAGCCCTCCGCCGCCTCCAGGTCGACGCCGCGGTGCCCGGCGAGCCACCGCTCGGCCGGCGGGGCGAAGTCCCGCACCAGGGCCGCCTCCTCGCCGGTGGGCCACCGGTAGCGCGGCGCGCGACGCCCGGACGCCTCCGGGCCGCCCGGGCCCGGGCCGGGCGGTGCGGGCTGGGCCACGGCGGCGGGGCCGGCCGGGCCGGCGAGCGCCGCGCCGGCGGCCGGCGGGCCTGATCGTGCGCATCGCGCAGGGCTCCGGGACGAGGCCGCGACGGCCACCGCCAGCGCGGCGGCCGCGGCGGCGGCGAGCAGGGTCAGGAGCGTGCGCGGAGCGATCATCGCCCCACGGTGGCGCGGCCGGTGCCGGTGGTGCCGGGCGATGGCCGCGGGCTGTGGAGAGCCGGGCAGGAGCGGCGGCCTGAGGACGGCCGCCCCGCGCCCCCCGGACGCCCGCGCCGCCGCGCCCCCCGGGCGGTCCCACCGGGGCATCCGGTAGCATGGCCACCGCAGCCGGCACCCGTCGGCTGATATCGCGTGCCCGCACCCCCGTCCAGCCCCGGCCCCGCCGGCGGCCTTGCGGGGCGGCCCGCCGTCGGTCCCGTGCCTGGCACGGGCGGCCGGGACGCCGCGGGCACCAGGGAGCAGCAGCTCAGAACCGAGAACCCGGGCCCTGGCCTCGCGAGGCCGGGCCCCCACGGCGTGCGGGACCCGCACGCGGAAGGGACGCGCCATGGCCGTCGTCACCATGCGCCAGCTCCTCGAGAGCGGCGTGCACTTCGGGCACCAGACCCGCCGGTGGAACCCCAAGATGAAGCGGTTCATCTTCACCGAGCGCAACGGCATCTACATCATCGACCTGCAGCAGTCGCTGCGGGACATCGACCGCGCCTACGAGTTCGTCAAGGAGACCGTCGCGCACGGCGGCACCATCCTGTTCGTCGGCACCAAGAAGCAGGCCCAGGAGGCCATCGCCGAGCAGGCCCAGCGGGTGGGCATGCCCTACGTCAACCAGCGCTGGCTGGGCGGGATGCTGACCAACTTCGGCACCGTGCACAAGCGCCTGCAGCGGCTCAAGGAGCTCGAGCAGGTCGACTTCGACGACGTCGCCGCCTCCGGCTTCACCAAGAAGGAGCTGCTTATGCAGCGCCGGGAGAAGGAGAAGCTCGAGCGCACCCTCGGCGGGATCCGGGACATGGCCAAGGTGCCCTCCGCGGTCTGGGTGGTGGACACCAAGAAGGAGCACCTCGCCGTCGCCGAGGCCCGCAAGCTGAACATCCCGGTCGTGGCGATCCTGGACACCAACTGCGACCCGGACGAGGTGGACTACCGCATCCCGGGCAACGACGACGCCATCCGCGCCGTCGCCCTGCTCACCCGGGTGGTCGCCGACGCCGCCGCCGAGGGCCTGGTCAAGCGGCACGGCGGCGGGGAGACCACCGGCGCGCCGACGGCCGAGGAGCCGCTGGCCGAGTGGGAGCGCGAGCTGCTCGCCACCCACGAGGCGCAGCAGAGCGAGACCGCCTCCGTCGTCGCCGCCGACGCCCCCGACCCCGGCGGGGAGGCCGCCGCGCACACCGCCGGGTCGACGCACGACGCCGACGAGGTCGCCGCGGCGGCCGAGGCCGGGGACACCGTCCCGCCGGTCGTCGACGGCGCGGACGCCGACACCACCCAGGTGGCGGACAACTCCGTCGCCGCCCAGGACGCGCAGTCCGCCGAGCAGGCCGAGCAGGCCTGAGCACGAACCACGAGAGGATCACCATCGATGGCGAACTACACCGCCGCTGACATCAGGACCCTGCGCGAGAGGACCGGCGCGGGCATGCTCGACGTGAAGCGGGCCCTCGAGGAGGCCGACGGCGACCAGGACCGGGCGCAGGAGATCATCCGCGTCAAGGGCCTCAAGGGCGTCGCCAAGCGCGAGGGCCGCGCCGCCGCCGAGGGCCTCGTCGCGATCGACGTCGTGCCCACCCCGGACGGGGAGGGCGAGACCGGGGTGATGGTCGAGGTCAACTCCGAGACGGACTTCGTCGCGAAGAACCAGACCTTCATCTCCTTCGCCGACCGGGTCCTCGCCGCCGCCGTCGCCTCCGGCGCGCGGGACGTCGACGCGCTGCTCGCCGCCGACTCCGACGGCGTCGGCGTGCAGTCCGTCGTCGACGACGTCGCCGCGACCCTGGGCGAGAAGATTCAGGTCCGCCGCCTCGCCCGGGTCTCCGGGCAGAAGGTGGCCAGCTACCTGCACCGCACCGCCAAGGACCTGCCCCCGGCGGTCGGGGTGCTGGTCGCCACCGACGCGGCCGGCGCGGACGTGGCCCACGACGTGGCCCTGCACGTCGCGGCCTACTCCCCGACCTACCTCTCCCGGGAGGAGGTGCCCGCCGAGACGGTCGCCGACGAGCGCCGCATCGCCGAGGACACCGCCCGCAACGAGGGCAAGCCGGAGGGCGCGCTGCCCAAGATCATCGAGGGCCGGCTGAACGGCTTCTTCAAGGAGAACTGCCTGCTGGACCAGGCGTTCGCCAAGGACCCGAAGAAGACCGTCGGCCAGGTCGTCCGCGAGGCGGGCGGCACGGTCACCGGCTTCGCCCGGTTCCGCGTCGGGGCCTGACCCCGCCGTCCGGTGGCCCCGGCCCGCTCGGGCCGGGGCCACCGGCGCGCCGCCGCCCGTCGGCCGCGCACCCGCCGGCGCCCGTCGGCCGCGCACCCGCCGGAGACCCGGCCGCCCGGCCGGAGCCGCGCCGGCCAGCCCCCGCCCCCGCCCCGCCACCGCCCGAGCCCGCAGGAGTGAGATGACCGACCAGCGCAACCCCGACCGCCGGCGCCGGGTGCTCCTGAAGCTCTCCGGGGAGGTCTTCGGCGGCGGCAAGGTAGGGCTGGACGCCGACGTCGTCGCCGCCGTGGCCCGGGAGATCGCCGAGGCCGTGACCACCGGCGTGGAGGTCGCCGTCGTCGTCGGCGGGGGGAACTTCTTCCGCGGCGCCGAGCTCTCCCAGCGCGGCATCGACCGCTCCCGGGCGGACTACATGGGCATGCTCGGCACGGTCATGAACGCCCTGGCCCTGCAGGACTTCCTCGAGCAGGCCGGGGTGCGCACCCGGGTGCAGACCGCCATCACCATGGGCCAGGTCGCCGAGCCGTACATCCCGCTGCGCGCCATCCGGCACCTGGAGAAGGGCCGCGTCGTCGTGTTCGGCGCCGGCGCCGGGATGCCGTTCTTCTCCACCGACACCGTCGCCGCCCAGCGGGCCCTGGAGACCCACTGCACCGAGCTGCTGGTCGGGAAGAACGGCGTCGACGGCGTCTACACCGCCGACCCGCGGCTGGACCCCACCGCCACCCGGCTGGACCACCTCACCTACGCCGAGGCGATCAGCAAGGGCCTGCGGGTGGTCGACGCCGCCGCGTTCAGCCTGTGCCAGGAGAACGGCCTGACCATGCGCGTCTTCGGCATGGCCGCCCCGGGCAACGTGGCCCGCGCGCTGCGGGGTGAGAGGATCGGGACGCTCGTGACCGCCCACCAGAACCAAGGAGTGACGCCGTGATCGACGACGCCCTGCTCGAGGCCGAGGAGAAGATGGACCGGGCCGTGGAGGTGGCCCGGGAGGAGATGGGCCACATCCGCACCGGCCGGGCCAACGCCGGCATGTTCAACCCCATCCTCGTCGACTACTACGGCGCCCCCACCCCGCTCCAGCAGCTCGCCGGGATCACCATCCCCGAGGCCCGCACCGTCCTGGTCACCCCCTACGACCGCTCCTCCACCCAGGCCATCGTCAAGGCGCTGCGCGAGTCCGACCTCGGCGTCAACCCCACCGACGACGGCCACGTCATCCGCGTCGTCCTGCCGGCCCTGACCCAGGAGCGGCGCCGGGACTACGTCCGGCTCGCCAAGGCCCGCGGCGAGGAGGCCCGCATCGCCATCCGCGCAGTGCGCCGCCGCGCCAAGGAGGAGCTCGACCGCATCGCCCGGGACGGCGACGCCGGCCAGGACGAGGTGGACCGCGCCGAGAAGGAGCTCGAGGCGCTGACCCGCCGACACGTGGACGTCGTCGAGAAGATCCTCGACGCCAAGGAGACCGAGCTGCTCGAGGTCTGAGCGTGACCGCGCCGCCCGACCCGCCCGAGCCCCTCCCCGGCGCCGTCCAGCGCCTGCGCGAGGCCCGCCGTCGTGCCCGCTCGGCGCTCGTCGAGCCGGCCCCGCCCACCCCGCGGGACCCGGTCCCGCCGCCGGGCCGGGCCGGGCGCAACCTGCCCGCCGCGGTCGGCGTCGGCCTGGTCCTGCTCGCCCTGGTCGCGGCCACCCTGTTCGTCCGCCGCGAGGCCTTCGTCGCCCTCGTCGTGCTGGCCACCGGCGGGGCGCTGTGGGAGCTGGCCCGCGCCGTCGCCCAGCGCGGCATCGCCGTGCCGCTGCCCCCGCTGTGGGTGGGCGCGGTGGGCATCGCGGTCGCCGCCTGGGTCGGCGGCGCCCCGGCCATGCTGATGGCCTTCGTCCTCACCGCCGGCGGGGTGTTCCTCTGGCGGGTGCTCGACGGCGGGGGGCTGGCCGCCGTCCGGGACGCCGCGGCCGGGATCTTCGCCGCCGCCTACGTGCCCTACCTGGCCGGGTTCGCGGTGCTGCTGCTGCGGATGGAGGACGGGGCGTGGCTGGTGGCCACCTTCCTGCTGGTCGCCATCGCTAACGACACCGGCGGGTACGCCGCCGGGGTCCTCCTCGGCCGGACGCCGATGGCGCCGTCGATCAGCCCGAAGAAGTCCTGGGAGGGGCTGGCCGGGTCGGTGCTGCTGGCCGCCGCCGTCGGCGTGGTCCTGACGACGGCGGCCCTGGCGCTGCCGTGGTGGGTCGGCGCCGGGCTGGGGGTGGCCGCCGTCGCCGCCGCGACCACCGGGGACCTGGCCGAGTCGCTGCTCAAGCGGGACCTGGGGCTGAAGGACATGGGGTCGCTGCTGCCCGGGCACGGGGGGATCATGGACCGGCTGGACTCGATGCTGGCGTCCGCGCCGGTGTGCTACGTCATCCTCGGGGCGGCGACCGGCGGGCTGACCTTCTGAGAGGATGACGGGCGTCATGGAGCACACCACCGCGCCGGTCCAGGTCCGGCCCGCCCACGAGGCCGGCCCGGGCCCGCGGCCCACGCTGTCCTTCACCGCCCGCCGGCGCGGGAAGCCGCCCCGGCACCTGGCCGACCTCACCCCCGCCGAGCGGGCCGGCGCCGTCGCCGAGCTCGGGCTGCCGGCCTTCCGGGCCGACCAGCTCGCCCGGCACTACTTCGGCCACCTCACCCGGGACCCGGACCGGATGACCGACCTGCCGGCCGCGGACCGGGCCGCCCTCGCCGGCGCGCTGCTGCCGGACCTGGTCACCCGGGTCCGGGACCTCACCGCCGACGGCGGCACCACGGTGAAGTCGCTGTGGCGGCTGCACGACGCCGCGATGGTGGAGTCGGTGCTCATGCGCTACCCCGGGCGGACCACCCTGTGCGTGTCCTCCCAGGCCGGCTGCGGGATGGCCTGCCCGTTCTGCGCCACCGGCCAGCAGGGCCTGACCCGCAACCTGTCCACCGCCGAGATCGTCGAGCAGGTCCGCCTGGCCGCGCGGGCCTGCCGGGACGGGGACCTGGCCGGCGGCCCGACCCGGCTACGCAACGTCGTGTTCATGGGCATGGGCGAGCCGCTGGCCAACTACCGGGCCGTCCTCGGCGCCGTCCGGGCCATCGTCGCCCCCGCCCCGGCCGGGCTGGGGCTCTCCGCCCGCAACGTCACCGTCTCCACCGTCGGGCTGGTCCCCGCGATCGACCGGCTCGCCGCCGAGGGCCTGCCGGTCACCCTGGCGGTGTCCCTGCACGCCCCCGACGACGCCCTGCGGGACGAGCTGATCCCGATTAACTCCCGCTGGAAGGTCGGGGAGCTCCTCGACGCCGCGCACCGGTACTTCACCGCCACGGGGCGCCGGGTGAGCATCGAGTACGCCCTGATCAAGGACATGAACGACCACGCCTGGCGCGCCCAGCTGCTCGCCGACGAGCTCCTCGCCCGCGGCCGCGGCTGGGTGCACGTCAACCCCATCCCGCTCAACCCGACCCCCGGGTCGATCTGGACGGCGAGCGAGCCGGCGGTCGCGGCGGAGTTCGTCGCCACCCTGCGGCGCGCCGGGATCCCGACCACGGTGCGGGACACCCGGGGCAGCGACATCGACGGCGCGTGCGGGCAGCTGGCGGCGGAGGTCCTGGTGGCCCCGGGGCAGGAGCGCCGATGACCACGATGTTCCCGACGGCCGGCCGGGCCCGGCTCGGGTACGACCGGGAGCAGGTCGAGGAGTTCTTCGCCCGGGCCCGCGCGGCGTATGAGGCCGGCGACAGCCGGGTGGGCGACGGCGAGACCGGGGCCGGCGGGGCCGGGGCCAGCGCGGTCGGCGACGGTGCCCGGGCCGGGGCCAGCCCGGCCGGCCGGGCCGCGGCCGGCGACGAGGACGCCGGTGCCGGCGACGACGCCCGGCCGACCGGTGGCGACGACGGCCGGCCGACCGGTGGCGACGACGGCCGGCCGGCGGGCGGCGACGCCCGGCCGGCGGGGGACGACCGGCTGGACGCGGACGACGTGCGCGGCGCCGCGTTCGACCTGGTGCGCGACGGGTACGCGACCGCCGCGGTGGACGGCGCGCTGGACCGGCTGGAGGCCGCGTTCGTCCAGCGCCGGCGCAGCGCGTTCGTCGCCGCGCGCGGCGAGCAGGCCTGGATGGACCGGGTCGCCGACCGGGCCACCACCCTCTACCCCCGCCTGCTGCGCCCCGCCGGGCAGCGCTTCGCCCCGCCGCCGTCGGGCCGGGGCTACGAGCGGGCCGCCGTCGACGCGCTGCTGGACCGGCTGATCGCCTACTTCGACGACGGCGGGGCGCTGACCTCCACCGAGCTGCGGACGGCGACGTTCCCCTCCGCCCGCGCGTCCCGCGCCTACCACGAGGGCACCGTGGACGCCTACCTCGACCGGGCCGTCGAGGTGCTGCTGGCGGTGGAGTGACGGTGCGTCCCACCGACCTGGTCCTGCTCGGTTCCACCGGCTCGATCGGCACCCAGGCCCTCGACGTCGTCGCCGCGGCGCCGCCGGGGACCTTCCGGGTGCGGGCGCTGGCCGCCGGCGGGGGGAACCTGGCCCTGCTCGCCGAGCAGGCGCTCGCCCACGACGTCCCCGTGCTGGCCGTGGCGAGCGCCGACCCGGCGGTGCCCGGCCGGCTGCGCGAGCTGCTCGCCGACGAGCGGGCCCGCACCGGCCGCGCCGACGGGCCCGAGCCGGAGATCCGCACCGGCCCGGACGCGGTGACCGAGGTCGCCGGCTCGCTCGGGCCGGCGGCGGGCCCGGCGGCCGGCGGGGACGGGCGCCGCGCCGTTGTCCTCAACGGCATCACCGGCTCGGTCGGGCTGGCGCCCACCCTGGCGGCGCTGCGTTCCGGGGCGACCCTCGCCCTGGCCAACAAGGAGTCCCTGGTGGTCGGCGGGGCCCTTGTCAAGGCCGCCCAGCAGCGGCCCGGCCAGGTGGTCCCGGTGGACTCCGAGCACTCCGCGCTCGCCCAGGCGCTGCGCGCCGGCCGGCACGAGAAGGGGATGACCGCCGACGTCGTCACCGGCCGCACCGAGGTCCGCCGGCTGGTGCTGACCGCCTCCGGCGGGCCGTTCCGCGGCGCCACCCGCGACCGGCTCGCCCGGGTCACCCCCGCCCAGGCCCTCGCCCACCCGACCTGGACCATGGGTCCGGTGGTGACCGTGAACTCCGCGACCCTGGTCAACAAGGGCCTGGAGCTCATCGAGGCGCACCTGCTCTTCGACGTCCCCGTCCCCGACATCACCGTCGTGGTCCACCCGCAGTCGGTGGTGCACTCCATGGTGGAGTTCCACGACGGGTCCACCGTCGCCCAGGCCTCCCCGCCGGACATGCACCTGCCCATCGCGCTCGGGCTGACCTGGCCGGACCGCGCCGTCGGGGTGGCGGCGCCGTGCGCCTGGGACCAGGCCACCGCCTGGACGTTCGAGCCGCTCGACGACGCCACCTTCCCGGCGGTCGGGCTCGCCCGGTCGGCCGCCACCGCCTCGCCCAGCCACCCGGCGGTGCTCAACGCGGCGAACGAGCAGTGCGTCGCGGCGTTCCTCCAGGGCCGGCTGACCTACCTCGGCATCACCGACGTCGTCCAGGAGGTCCTCGCCGCGTACAGCCCGCCGCCCGCGGGCCCCGGCGGCGCGCTCGCGCTGGCGGACGTCCTCGGCGCCGAGGAGTGGGCGCGGGCCCGCGCCGAGGAGCTCATCGCCCGCCGCGGCTGAGGAGCAGCACCGATGTCGGAGACCTCGTCACCCATGGCGCTCCTGGCCGCCCGCCTCGTGGGTCCTGCCGGTTTCTCTCCATCCTCGACGCCCTCGCGCCGATGGCTGACGACGCGGTGACCGTGGCAGCGGACTCGCTCGCCGATGCGCTTTCCGGCCTCAGCGCCGAGGCGCGCGTCGCACGGCGTCTGCGCGTCTCACGGCGTCTGGTCGGCGCACCGTGATCGGCCGGCGCACGACCGAGGTCCCGCCGTGGTCGATGGCGGTTGCGGCGATGCTCGCCGTGCAGCTCGCCAACGCGCTGTCGGTGAGCGTGATCGACCAGGTCGGGGCGGCAGGGACGGCTTGGCTGCGGATGAGCTTCGGGGTGGTCTTCCTCTGGGTGATCGCCCGCCCGGCGGTCCGTTCCGTCCGCCGGCGGGACGTCCCGGCGCTGCTCGCGCTCGGCGTGGTCACCGGGTTCATGGCGACGTTCTTCCTCACCGCGGTCGAACGCATCCCGCTCGGCACGGCCGTCGCGATCGAGTTTCTCGGCCCGCTCACGGTGGCGGGCCTGATGAGCAAGCGCCGAGGGGCGCGCGTGTGGCCGGTGCTGGCCTTCGTCGGCGTCGTGCTGCTGACCGAGCCCTGGCACGGGGAGATCGACCTCGCCGGTGTCGGGTTCGCCCTCGCCGCCGGATGCTGCTGGGGCCTGTACAACCTCCTCACCCAGCACGTCGGTGACCGGTTCTCCGGCATCAGCGGGCTCTCGCTCACGATCCCGGTCGCCGCCCTCGCCACGCTGCCGGTCGGCCTCCCGCAAGTCATCACCGGGAGCTTCACCTGGTGGGTCCTGCCCGCGGCAGCGGGGATCGCGCTGCTCACGCCGGTGATCGCGTTCGGGCTCGAGATGCTCGCCCTGCGCCGGATGACCCACACCGCGTTCGGCACGCTGCTGTCCATCGAGCCAGCCTTCGGCATCCTCATCGGCCTGCTCGTGCTCGCCCAGACCCCCACGATCGTGCAGCTGATCGGCATCACCCTCGTCGTCGTGGCGGGAACGGCCGCGCAGCGAGGTGGGGCCCGCGCTGCCGACCCCTTCCGAGCCAGGACCACGACGACGGAAGGCGCATGACCGCGACCCCGAGATGCGGTTCGAGTCGTCGAGACCCGGAACCTGACCTCCTCACCAGTCTCGATCGCTAGCCCCCACGTCCGGGCTCCACGGTGGCCGCACCGCGGCCCCGGCCACTGAGCCGAGCTGCCGCCGTCGGCCAGGAACCGGCGGCGCGGGCGCCGCGTTGTCCCCGCGGAGAGGCATGATGGACGCGGCACGGGCCGCCCCGTCAGGGGCGTCTCCCCGGGGCCCCGCCCGGGCCGTGACCGTGTCGCCGGTTGCCGCCCCGCCCGGCAGCGGCCGGAGCCAGACCCAGCCCAGGAAGGGAGGAGCCGCGTGGAGTTCGTCGTCGGGGTGCTCATCCTCCTCGTGGGCCTCGTCGTCTCGATCGCGCTGCACGAGATCGGCCACCTCGTCCCCGCCAAGCGCTTCGGGGTGCTCGTGCCGCAGTACATGGTCGGCTTCGGCAAGACGCTGTGGTCCAGGACCGTGCGGGGGACCGAGTACGGCATCAAGGCGCTGCCGCTGGGCGGCTACGTCCGGATGGTCGGGATGTACCCCCCGGCGCGCCGGGCCGAGCGGACCCGCCCGGACGGCCGGCCCACCCTGGTGCAGGAGGCGCGCGCGGCCGCCCTCGAGGAGGTCCCGCCGGGCCAGGAGCACCGCACCTTCTACCGGCTGAGCGTGCCCCGCAAGCTGGTCGTCATGCTCGGCGGCCCGACGATGAACCTGCTCATCTCGGCGGTGCTGCTTGCCGTCATCGCGACCGGGCTCGGCGTGGGGCAGAACACCACGACGCTCGGCGCCGTCCAGGAGTGCCTGCCCGCCCAGACGACCGCCGCCGACGCCGACGACGCCGGCACCGCTGCCGGCACCGCGGAGTGCACCCCCGCCGACCCGGCCGCCCCCGGCGCGGCCGCCGGCCTGCGCCCGGGCGACCAGGTGCTGGCCTGGGGCGGGACGCCGGTGGACAGCTGGGCGGACATCTCGGCCGCGATCGCCGCCGGGCCCGCCGCCCCCACCGAGGTCACCGTGGAGCGGGACGGGCAGCGCCTGACGCTCACCGTCACCCCGGCGCTGGCCGAGCGGCCCGTCCTCGGCGACGACGGCCAGCCGGTCCGGGGGGAGGACGGGGAGGTCCGCACCGAGCAGCGGCCCTTCGTCGGGATCGGGCCGACCTTCGCCCTGGTCCGCCAGCCGCTGAGCGCGGTGCCCGGGCTGGTCTGGGACACCTTCACCGGCACCGTCGAGGTGCTGCTCACGCTGCCGCAGCGGCTCGTCGACATCGCCCAGGCCGCGTTCGGCGCCGAAGAGCGCGACCCCTCCGTCGTCGGGCTGGTCGGCGTCGGCCGGTTCGCCGGGGAGATCGCCTCGGTCGAGGGCGAGGGGTACGGGCTGGCCGAGCGGAGCGCCGACATGCTCTCCCTGCTCGTCTCGCTGAACATGGCCCTGTTCGTCTTCAACCTCATCCCGCTGCTGCCGCTGGACGGCGGGCACGTCGCCGGGGCGCTGTGGGAGGGTGGTCGGCGGGCGGTCGCCCGGGTGCGGGACCGGTCCGACCCCGGCCCGGTGGACACCGCCCGGATGCTGCCGGTGACCTACGCCGTCGTCGCCGTCATGCTGGGCATGAGCGTGCTGCTCGCCTACGCCGACATCGTCCGGCCGGTGACCCTCGGCTGACCGGTACGCGGCCGCCGTCGCCGGCCCCCGCCGTCGTCCGCGCCGGCGGCGTCAGGTGACCCACCGCCGTCGCCGGCCATGGCGCCCCTCACCCCCGACCGCCGGGTCCCGGCCGGGGCCGGGTGCGATACTGGGCGGGTGAGCGCACCCATCAACCTCGGCATGCCGACCGTCAAGGAGCCGCCGCCCGTGCTGGCTCCCCGGCGCCAGACCCGCAAGATCCGGGTCGGCCCGGTCGAGGTCGGGGGGGACGCGCCGGTCTCCGTGCAGTCCATGACCACCACGAAGACGCACGACATCAACGCCACCCTCCAGCAGATCGCCGAGCTCACCGCCGCCGGCTGCGACATCGTCCGGGTCGCCTGCCCCACGGACAAGGACGCCGAGGCGCTGCCGATCATCGCCAAGAAGTCCCAGATCCCGGTGATCGCGGACATCCACTTCCAGCCCAAGTACGTCTTCGCCGCCATCGAGGCGGGCTGCGGCGGCGTCCGGGTCAACCCGGGCAACATCCGCAAGTTCGACGACAAGGTCAAGGAGATCGCCCGCGCGGCCTCCGACGCCGGGGTCTCGCTGCGGATCGGCGTCAACGCCGGGTCGCTGGACCCGCGGCTGCTGCAGAAGCACGGCAAGGCCACCGCCGAGGCGCTGGTGGAGTCCGCGGTGTGGGAGGCCTCGCTGTTCGAGGAGCACGACTTCCACGACTTCAAGATTTCCGTCAAGCACCACGACCCAGTGGTGATGGTGCAGGCCTACCAGCAGCTCGCCGCCCGCGGGGACTGGCCGCTGCACCTGGGCGTGACCGAGGCCGGCCCCGCCTTCCAGGGCACCGTCAAGTCCGCGACCGCCTTCGGGGCGCTGCTGTCCCAGGGCATCGGGGACACCATCCGGGTCTCCCTCTCCGCCCCGCCGGTGGAGGAGGTCAAGGTCGGCAACCAGATCCTGGAGTCGCTGAACTTGCGCCCGCGCAAGCTCGAGATCGTCTCCTGCCCCTCCTGCGGGCGGGCCCAGGTGGACGTCTACGAGCTGGCCGACTCCGTCACCGCCGGCCTGGAGGGCCTCACCGTCCCGCTCCGGGTGGCGGTCATGGGCTGCGTCGTCAACGGCCCGGGGGAGGCCCGCGAGGCGGACCTCGGGGTGGCGTCCGGCAACGGCAAGGGCCAGATCTTCGTCCGCGGCGAGGTGATCAAGACCGTCCCGGAGGAGCAGATCGTCGAGACGCTGATCGCCGAGGCCAACCGGCTGGCCGGGGAGATGGGCCTTCCCGACGGCGACGCCGCCCGGGCCGGTGCCTCACCGGTCGTCACGGTCGGCTGAGCGAGCGTGGCGCTGTGGCGCCGGCAGGACCCGGCGGTGCGCAGCCTCGGCGGCGCGGACCGGGCGGCCGCCCTGGAGCTGTGCCGGCGTGACCCGGTCGGCGCGGTGCTCGCCGCCGTCCAGGTCGAGGCCCTCGGCCAGCCCGCCCCGCCCGGCACGGCCCTGCTCGGGGTGGTCGACGGCGACCGGCTCGACGCGCTGTGCTGGGCCGGGTCCAATCTCGTGCCCGTCGGGGTGCGCGGGGCCGCGGCGGACGTGCTGGCCGAGCACCTGCTCCGGCGCAGCCGCCGGTGCTCCTCCATCGTCGGCCCCGCCGACCAGGTGCTGGAGCTGTGGGACCTGCTCGCCGCCACCTGGAGCCGGCCCCGGGAGGTCCGCGCCGACCAGCCCTCGATGGTCCTCGACGGCGACCCGGCGGTGCCCGCCGACCCCGAGGTCCGGCTCGGCGCCCCCGCGGACCTGCCGCACGTGCTGCCGGCCTCGGTGGCCATGTTCACCGAGGAGGTGGGCTACGACCCGACGGTGACCGGCGGGGCGTACGCGGCGCGGGTGGCCGAGCTCCTCGCCGCCGGGCGCACCTACCTGCGGGTGGAGACCGCCGCGGACGGCACCCCCGAGGTGGTCTTCAAGGCCGACGTCGGCGCGCTCGCCGTCGGCGTGGCCCAGGTGCAGGGCGTGTGGGTGCATCCCGAGCGGCGTGGGGCCGGGCTCGGCGCGGCCGGCATGGCGGCCGTGGTCGCCGACGTCCGGCGCCGGCTCGCCCCCACGGTCTCCCTCTACGTCAACCGCTACAACACCCCCGCGCTCGCGGCGTACCGCCGGGTGGGGTTCCGCGAGGTCGGCAGCTACGCCACCGTGCTGTTCTGACGCCGGGCCGGGCCGGTGGCCGCTCGACGCCGCCCGGGCCGGGCCGCCGTCGCCGGCACGGAGCAAGCCCGGCCGCCTCGCCGGCACGGAACGAGCCCCGGCCGCCGTCGCCGGCACGGAACAAGCCCGGCCGCCGTCGCCGGTGCGGGCCGGCCGTGCCAGGGTGGCCGCATGGTGATCGAGGTGCGTCCGGCGACGGTGTTCGCGGACGTGCGCACGATGGTCGGGCCCAAGCGGCCGGACGCGAACGTCTGCTGGTGCCTGAGCTACCGCCTGCCGGCGAAGGAGAACCGCGAGCTGAGCGGGCCCGCGCGGGCCGAGCGCGTCCGGGAGCTGGTGGCGCAGGACCCGCCGCCCGGCGTGCTCGCCTACGACGGCGAGGAGGTCGTCGGCTGGGCGGCGGTGCACCCGCGCGCCGGCACGAGCTTCGCCCGGAACCGCAGGATCCCCCGGGTCGGGGACGTCGAGCCGTGGTCGGTGTGGTGCATCCGGGTACGGCCCGGGCACCGCAGCACGGGGATCTCGCACCACCTGCTCGACGGCGCCGTCGCCTTCGCCCGGGCGAACGGTGCGCTCGCCGTCGAGGGGTACCCGGTCGACAACCAGGGCCAGAAGGTCGACCTGACGATGGCCTACGTCGGGACCCGGCGGCTGTTCGAGCGGGCCGGGTTCACCAAGGCGGCCGACACCCAGTCCGTGCTGAACGGCTTCCCGCGCGTGCTGATGTGGCGCGACCTGCGCTGAGCGGGCGCACGCCGCGAGCGGCGGCTCAGCGCAGCAGCCTGGACATCCGCCGGTCGGCCAGGACCTTCCCCTCGGTCTGGCAGGTCGGGCAGTACTGCAGGGCCGAGTCGGCGAAGGACACCTCCCGCACCGTGTCCCCGCACACCGGGCACGGCTGCCCGGTGCGCCCGTGCACGCGCATGCCGCGCCGCTTGGCGTCCTTGAGATCCGCGGCCGGGCGGCCGGCCGCCGCCGCCACGGCGGCCCGGAGCACCTCGCCGATGGCCGTGTGCAGCCGCGCCGAGGCGTCGTCATCGAAGGTGCGGGTGAGGGCGAACGGGCTCATCCGGGCGGCGTGCAGGATCTCGTCGGAGTAGGCGTTGCCGATGCCGGCGATCACCGACTGGTCCCGCAGCAGCCCCTTGACCTGCTGGTTCCGGGCCGCCAGCAGCGCCCGCAGCCGCTCCAGGGTCAGGTCGGCCGGCTCGACGCCGAGCGTCGCCACCGCCGGAACGTCCGCCGGCCGGGCCACCACGTGGACGGCGAGGCGCTTGCGCGTCCCGGCCTCGGTGAGGTCGAAGCCGGCGCCGTCGTCCAGCCGGACCCGCAGGGCGATCGGGGAGCGGCCGGGCCGCAGGGCGGTGGCGGGGACGGCGTCGTACCACCGCAGCCAGCCGGCCTTGGCCAGGTGGACGAGCAGGTGCAGCTCTGCCGGCTCGGGCTCGTCGTCGCCGGGCGGCCCAGGCTCGTCGCCGGCCGGCCCAGGCTCGTCGCCGGCCGCCGCCCCGCCGGCTGGCTGCCCGGGCCCGGTCACCAGGTCGAGCCACTTGCCGTGCCGGGCCACGTCCGTCACCCGCCGCCCGGCCAGCGCGGTGGGCGCGGGGGAGAAGGTCTTCAGCGCGCTGACCGCGCCGACCTCCACGGCGCTGACGGCACGCCCCACGGCCCGCTCGCGCAGGAACTGGGCGAGCCCCTCGACCTCCGGCATCTCGGGCACGGGTCCATCCTGGCGCACCTCCCGGCACCGGCGCACCCACCGGGGCGGGGGTACCGGCGGGGCGGCCACTAGGCTGATCGCCGTGCTGCTGAAGATGTCGTCCCTGTTCGTGCGGACCCTCCGGGAGGACCCCGCCGAGGCCGAGGTCGCCTCCCACCGGCTCCTGGTCCGCGCCGGGTACATCCGCCGCGCCGCCCCGGGGATCTACACCTGGCTGCCGCTCGGGCTGAAGGTGCTGGCCAAGGTCGAGCGGATCGTCCGCGAGGAGATGGACGCCATCGGCGCGCAGGAGGTCCACTTCCCCGCGCTGCTGCCCAAGGAGCCCTACGAGGCCACCGGACGGTGGACGGAGTACGGGCCCAACATCTTCCGGCTGCGGGACCGCAAGGACGCCGAGTACCTCCTCGCCCCGACCCACGAGGAGATGTTCACCCTGCTGGTCAAGGACCTGTACTCCTCCTACAAGGACCTCCCGCTCGCCCTGTACCAGGTCCAGACCAAGTACCGGGACGAGGCCCGCCCCCGGGCCGGGCTGCTGCGCGGCCGGGAGTTCATCATGAAGGACGCCTACTCCTTCGACGTCGACGACGCCGGCCTGGAGCGCTCCTACGGCCTGCAGCGGCAGGCCTACCAGCGCATCTTCGAGCGGCTCGGGCTGGAGTACGTCATCGTCAGGGCGATGAGCGGGGCCATGGGCGGGTCCATGAGCGAGGAGTTCCTGCACCCCACCCCGGTCGGGGAGGACACCTTCGTCCGCTCCCCGGGCGGGTACGCCGCCAACGTCGAGGCCGTCGCCACCCCGGTGCCCGAGGCCGTCGACGCCGCCGGCCTGCCCCCGGCCGAGGTGCTCGACACCCCCGGCTCGACGACGATCGAGACCCTCGTCGCCCAGGCCAACCGGCTCCACCCCCGGCCGGACCGGCCGTGGACCGCCGCGGACACCCTGAAGAACGTCGTGCTCGCGCTCACCCACCCCGACGGCGCCCGGGAGATCGTCGTCGTCGGCCTCCCCGGGGACCGGGAGGTGGACCTCAAGCGGCTCCAGGCCGCCGTCGAGCCGGCCGAGGTCGAGCCCGCCACCGAGGCCGACCTGGCCGCCCGGCCCGAGCTGGTCAAGGGGTACATCGGCCCCGCCGTGCTCGGCCCGAACGGCGCCGCCCGGACCTACGACGACGACGGCCGGCTCACCGGCGGGGCGGTGCGCTACCTGCTGGACCCGCGCGTTGTGCCCGGCACCGCCTGGGTGACCGGCGCCGACGCGGAGGGCAAGCACGTCTTCGGCCTGGTCGCGGGCCGGGACTTCACCGCCGACGGCACCATCGAGGCCGCCGAGGTCCGCGCCGGCGACCCGGCCCCGGACGGCTCCGGCCCGCTGGAGCTCGCCCGCGGCATCGAGCTCGGCCACATCTTCGCCCTCGGCCGCAAGTACGCGAGCGCGCTGGACCTGAAGGTCCTGGACGCGGGCGGCAAGGCCGTCGTCGTCACCATGGGCTCCTACGGCTTCGGGGTCACCCGCGCGCTCGCGGCCCTGGCCGAGGCCAACCACGACGAGCGCGGCCTGGTCTGGCCGGTGCAGGTCGCCCCCGCGCACGTCCACGTCCTGGCCACCGGCAAGGACCCGGAGGTCTTCGCCACCGCCGAGCGGCTGGCCGGCGAGCTCGAGGCGGCCGGGCTGGAGGTCCTCTACGACGACCGGCCCAAGGTCTCCGCGGGGGTGAAGTTCGCCGACGCCGAGCTGCTGGGCGTCCCGCTGGCGGTGGTCGTCGGGCGGGGGCTGGCCGACGGGGTGGTCGAGGTGCGCCGGCGCGGCACCGGCGAGCGGGAGGAGCTCCCCCCGGCGCAGGCGGTCACCCGGCTGCGCGCCCTGGTCGCCGAGGCCCTGGGCCGGGAGCCGGCGGGCGCGCCGGCCTGAGCCACGCCACGCCGCCGGCGCGGGCCAGGCCGACCGCCGGCGGGTGCTGTTGGTCGGCGCTTCGATCGCGCTCCTGGGTACGACGACCGTCGCGGCCGCCGCTCACGGCAGGCTCGGCCGGTGCAGCTCTAGCCCGAGCTCCATGAAGACGCTGTTGGGGTCAGGCGTGTAGTCGGCGAACGGTCCGACCTCGTGAAATCCCGTCCTCGCGTAGAGGCGGCGGGCGGGGGCGAAGTAGTCCTGGGTTCCCGTCTCCAGCAGGAGGCGGTCGTACCCGCGTGCCATCGCCTCACCGACCGCGTGGCGCAGGAGCCGTGCGGCCACACCGGTGTTGCGCGCCGTGGTGACGGTGCGCATCGACTTCAGCTCGCCTGCACCTGCCGCGAGGTGCTTGAGCGCGGCGATGCCGAGAAGCATGTCCGCCTTGTCGCGGGCGGCCCAGAGGGTGATGCCGGGATGCGCCAGCTCGGTCAGCGCCAGAGCGTGAACACTCTCGGCGGGTGACGTGGCGTGCATGTCCCGAAGGTGCTCCTCGATGAGCCGGCGTACGTCGTCGTCGTACACGTCAGCCCGCTCCACGCGGACCGCGGGTCCCGCCGAGGGTCCCAGCCGCAACGATGCGAGGAAGGCGTTCAGCTCGGCCCTCCCCGAGTCCCACGCGCCCAGGCCGTTCGCGGCGTTGACGTGCCCAACCGCGCCCGCCTCGACGAACGCCGCACCCCACCGCTGAGCGAGGGTTCTTGCCTCCTCGAGCCCAACGAACGGGGCGTCGGATGGTGCGACCACGGTGACCGGGACCGGCAGCGCCGCGCGAGCAGGATGGAACGAGCGGGCTTGGGGCGGGAAGTCGGGTCCGCTGCGGTCCGGCGGCGCGACAAGGAAAGCCCCCACCGCCGCATCCCGGCCCCTGTTGGCGAGCCAGGCACTCACCGCGAGGCACCCGAGGCTGTGCGCGACCACGAACGTGTCCGCGCCCACCTGGCGATCGAGCGCGTCGAACCAGTCCGCCTGCTCGGGCGCGTCCCACGAGCGCGGCCGGAGGCGGCCGGCCGCAGAGCCCAGCTCGCGCTCCCGCACGCTCTGCCAGTGACCGTCATCAGACCCGCCGAGGCCAGGCACCATCAGGACTCGCATACGCTCCCTCGCCACCGATCTTGCCGCCGGGATGAGCTAGGCCACGCCGGGCAGCGCCGGGAGCGACCCGCCCCAGGCCCGGACCTGGGCCGCCGCGTCCTCGGCGGCCGCGACCAGCGCCGGGCGCTCCTCCGCGCCGACCAGGGTGAGGCTGAACACCCAGTGCTCCACCAGGCGCCGCTCGGCGCCCGCGGCCGCCGCCGCGAGCGGGTCCAGGCCGGTGCCCTCCGGCGGGGCGTCGAGCGCGTAGGCGGGCAGCCGGTCGTCGGGCGCGCCGGCGGCGAGCGCGGCGTCGACCAGGGCCTGCAGCTGCGCCACCCGGGCGATGGCGCGCTCGCGATCCGCCCCGCCGGTGCGGGCGGCCATCGTCTCCAGCGCGTACCGGGCCTGGTCCAGCACCCGCACGGTGGGGCCGTCGGCGCCGCGGCGCCGCAGCGCCTCCACGGTCAGCGGCTCCCCGGCCGGCACGCCCCCGGCCTCCGTGCCGAGCGCCGCCGCCAGGTCCACCGCGTCGTCCTGACGGGCGAGGGCGACGGCGGCCAGCACGGCGGCGACGTCGTCCCCGCCCACGCTCAGCGCTGCCTCCCGGGCCGTCTCGGCGCCGTCGAGGAGGAGGGTGAGCACGTCCGACGGCATGGGGTCGGCCACCGGCGGGGCGGTCCGCACCGGGGGAGTGGCCACCCCCTCGGGCGCCCCGTCCGGCCAGGCCACCCACACCCCGCCGAGCGCGGCCTCCTGCGCCCGGGCGTCGTCGGCGATCTCGAGCAGGGCCGCAGCCGGTGCGTCGTCGGCGCCGGCCGCGCCGGGGTTCTCGTCGGCCGCGCCGGCCTCGTCGGCGGCGCCGGTCGCCCCGTCGGCGCCGTCGGCACCCCGTGCCGCTGAAGAACGGCGAGGGGCGGCCAGGGTCGCCGCGGCTAGCGCCGCCTCCTGGCGCACCTGCTCGGCGGCGTCCGGGGTGGGCGGCTCGGGCGGCGGGGTGTCCAGCCGCACCCCGCACCCGGCGGTGGCGGCGACCAGCACGGCCGCGACCGCTGCCCGCCGGGGACGGGCACCGGCGCGGCGGGACCCGGGACGGGCGCCCGGGCGACGGGAGGCTGCCGGAGCCGGTCGGTCACGCACCGTGCGATCCTGCCACGGCCCGGGACCGCCGCCGGGCCGCCCCGCCGCCACCCCCGGCCCGGATGGGTAGGGTGGGAGGCTGTCCCGACCCCGCAAGGAGACCCACCGATGAGCCCCGCCCGTCCCCACGAGGCCCAGGGCCGGCTGCGCGCCGCCCTGGCCCCGGTCGTCGACGCCGCGGGCCTCCTGCTCGAGGACGTCACGGTCGCCCGCGCCGGGCGCCGCACCGTCGTCCGCGCCGTCGTGGACCTGCCCGACGGCCCCGGCGGCGTGGGCTCGGACCAGCTCAGCGAGGTCTCCAGGGAGGTCTCCCGGGTGCTGGACGACGTCGACGCCGTCGCCGGCAGCTACACCCTGGAGGTGACCACCCCCGGCACCGACCGCCCGCTGACCGAGCCGCGGCACTACCGCCGCGCCGTCGGCCGGCTGGTCACCCTCACCACGACCGACGGGCGCACCGTCACCGGCCGGCTGACCCAGACCGACGCCGGTGCTGACGCCCCCGCCGGCGCCGGCACCGAGACCGCCAGCGGCGGCGTCGTCCTCGACGTCGACGGCGCGGCGGACCGGCTGCCCTACGCCCAGCTCGCCGGCGGCCGGGTCCAGGTCGAGCTCCAGCGCCCCGAGCAGGCCTGAGGAGGACCGATGGACATCGACATGACAGCGCTGCGGCTCATCGAGAGCGAGCGCGGGATCAGCCTCGACGTCCTCGTCGAGGCCATCGAGGAGGCGCTGCTGCTGGCCTACCAGCGCACACCCGGCGCGATGCCGCAGGCCCGGGTCGAGCTCGACCGGCGCACCGGCCGGGTGACGGTGCTGGCCACCGAGCTCGACGAGGAGGGCAACGCCGTCGGCGAGTTCGACGACACCCCCTCCGGCTTCGGCCGCATCGCCACCGCCACCGCCCGCTCGGTCATCGTCCAGCGCCTGCGCAGCGCCGAGGACGAGCAGGTGATGGGCACCCTGCGCGACAAGACCGGCGAGCTGGTCTCCGGCGTCGTGCAGCAGGGCCGGGACCCGCGCACCGTGCTGGTCGACATCGGTGACGTCGAGGCGGTGCTGCCCGCGCACGAGCAGGTGCCCACCGAGCGCTACGTGCACGGGGACCGGCTGCGCTGCTACGTCCTGGACGTCGCCCGCGGCCCGAAGGGCCCCTCGGTCACCCTCTCGCGCACCCACCCCAACCTCGTCCGCAAGCTCTTCGCGCTGGAGGTGCCCGAGGTCGCCGACGGGTCGGTTGAGATCACCGCGCTGGCCCGCGAGGCCGGCCACCGCACCAAGATGGCGGTGCGGGCCACCGTGCCCGGGCTGAACGCCAAGGGCGCGTGCATCGGCCCGATGGGCCAGCGGGTCCGGGCGGTCATGGCCGAGCTGGGCGGGGAGAAGATCGACATCGTCGACCACTCCGACGACCCGGCCACCTTCGTCGCCAACGCCCTCTCCCCGGCCCGGGTGAGCAGCGTGGAGGTCGTCGACCCGGTCGCCAAGGCCGCGCGCGTCGTCGTCCCGGACTTCCAGCTCTCCCTCGCGATCGGCAAGGAGGGGCAGAACGCCCGGCTGGCCGCCCGGCTGACCGGCTGGCGCATCGACATCCACCCCGACATCGAGGACGCCGCGGTGGGCACGTCGGCCGTGCCGACGGCGGCCGGTGCCGCCCCGCGCGGCCAGCGCCTGGCCGCCGCAGACCAGGTCCCCGCGTCATCCACGTCACAGGAGGACGACGACGCGGACCGACGGGGGTAGAATTGTCTGTGGGCCAAGCCCGCCAGTCCATGACTCCACGCAGCGACACACCCACGCCCCCCGCTGGGCCGGTGCGGACCTGCACGGGCTGCCGCGGCCGGGCCCCGAGGTCCGAGCTGGTCCGTCTCGTCCTGGATGCCGCCACGCAGCGCGTGGTGGTCGACCCAGGCCGGTCGGCACCGGGTCGAGGCGCCTGGCTCCACCCGAGCCCGGACTGCCTGAACCTCGCCCTCCGACGCCGAGCGATCGGCCGGGCGCTGCGCGCAGCAGGCCCGGTGGACACCGACGCCGTGATGGCCTGGTTCGACTCCCACCACCCGGCGGACGCCCGACGCGTCCCCGGGCAGACACCGACGAAGAAGGCGGGTTCGAAGCCGATGGGCACCCGATGAGTACCCAGCGATGAGCTGCCAGCACTAAGAGCGGTCCACCCTGTCCCGGGGCGGGCCGAGACAGGAGAGTTGTGGCAAAGGTCCGCGTCCATGAGCTCGCGAAGGAGCTCGGCGTCGACAGCAAGACGGTGCTCGCGAAGCTGCGCGAGCAGGGAGAGTTCGTGAAGTCGGCGTCGTCGACGATCGAGGCCCCCGTCATCCGTCGGCTGCGTGAAGCATTCCCGGCCACGCCGGCCGGGGACAGTCCGGACGGGGCGACCCCCAACGGGGCCCCGACCAAGAAGGCCGCCCGAGCGGCCGCACCCAAGCCTGCCCCGGCACGGCCGGCCGAGGCCGCTGCCGCGGCCCCGGTGGCCCCCGCCGAGGCCCCCGCTCCCGCCGCGCCGCCGGCGCCGGCGCCCCAGACGCCGCCGGCCACCCCGGCCACCGGTATCCCCACCCCGCAGGCCCCGGCCCCGCAGGCCCCGGCCCCCCAGGCGCCGGTCACCCCGGCCGCACCCGCCCCGCAGGCACCCCAGGCCCCGGCCGCGCGCCAGGCCGACCGGCCCGCCGCCGAGGCCCCGCGCCCAGGCGCCCCCCGTCCCGGCGGCACCGCCCCGCGCCCCGGCGCACCGCGCCCGGGCAACAACCCGTTCGCCCCGTCCCAGGGCATGCCCCGGTCCGGCGGCTCCGGCGGTCCGCGCCCGGGCGGCCCGCGCCCGGGGAACAACCCGTTCGCGACCTCCCAGGGCATGCCCCGGCCCGGCGGGACCGGCGGTCCCCGTCCCGGTGCCCCGCGCCCCGGCGGCCCGCGCCCCGCGGCGCCCCGTCCCGGCGGCCCGCGCCCGAACCCCGGCATGATGCCGGGCACCACCTCCGTCGGCCGTCCCGGTGCACCCACCCGCGGCGGCGGTCGCGGCCGTCCCGGCGGCGCCCCCGGCGGGGGCGGCGGGTTCGGCGGTCGTCCCGGTGGCGGCCCCGGCGGCGGTCCCGGCTTCGGCGGCCGTCCCGGCGGCGGTGGCCGCGGCGGCCGGGGCGGCACCCAGGGCGCCTTCGGGCGCGCCGGTGGCCGGCCGGTCCGCGGGCGGAAGTCCAAGCGCGCCAAGCGCCAGGAGTTCGAGCAGCAGTCCGCGCCGTCGCTCGGCGGTGTCCAGGTCCCCCGCGGCGACGGCAGCACCGTCGTGCGGATCCGCGCCGGGGCCTCCCTGGCCGACTTCGCGGACCGCATCGACGCCAACCCGGCGTCGCTGGTGACCGTCCTGTTCCACCTGGGCGAGATGGCCACCGCGACGCAGTCGCTGGACGAGGACACCTTCAAGGCCCTCGGCGCCGAGCTCGGGTACGTCGTGGAGATCGTGTCCCCGGAGGACGAGGACCGCGAGCTCCTGGGGAGCTTCGACATCGACCTCGCGGCGGAGGAGGCGGGGGAGTCCGACGAGGACCTCCTGCCCCGCCCGCCGGTGGTCACCGTCATGGGTCACGTCGACCACGGCAAGACCCGGCTCCTCGACGCCATCCGGTCCACCGACGTGGTGGCCAGCGAGGCGGGCGGCATCACCCAGCACATCGGCGCCTACCAGGTCCGCACGGACCTGGACGGCACCGAGCGGGCGATCACCTTCCTCGACACCCCCGGTCACGAGGCCTTCACGGCCATGCGCGCCCGGGGCGCGGAGGTCACCGACATCGCGATCCTGGTGGTCGCCGCCGACGACGGCGTCATGCCGCAGACGGTGGAGGCGCTCAACCACGCCCAGGCGGCCGGGGTGCCGATCGTCGTCGCCGTGAACAAGGTCGACGTCGAGGGCGCGAACCCGGCCAAGATCCGCCAGCAGCTGACCGAGTACAACCTGGTGGCCGAGGAGTACGGCGGCGACACCATGTTCGTCGACGTCTCGGCCAAGCAGCGGACCGGGATCGACGACCTCCTCGAGGCCGTCCTGCTCACCGCCGACGCGGCGCTGGACCTGCGGGCCAACCCCAACAAGGACGCCCGCGGCGTCGCGATCGAGGCCAACCTCGACCGTGGCCGCGGGGCCGTGGCCACCGTGCTGGTCCAGTCCGGGACGCTGCGGGTCGGCGACGCGATCGTCGCCGGCACCGCCCACGGCCGGGTCCGGGCCATGTTCGACGAGCACGGCAGCACGGTCCCCGAGGCCGGTCCGGCCCGGCCGGTGCAGGTCCTGGGGCTGCAGTCGGTGCCCCGCGCCGGGGACAGCTTCCTGGTCGCCCCCGACGACCGCACCGCCCGGCAGATCGCCGACAAGCGGGCAGCCGCCGAGCGGGCCGCCACCCTGGCCAAGCGCCGCAAGCGCGTCAGCCTGGAGGACTTCACCAAGGCCCTGGAGGAGGGGAAGGTCGAGACCCTCAACCTCATCCTCAAGGGCGACGTGTCCGGCGCCGTGGAGGCGCTGGAGGACGCCCTGCTCAAGATCGACGTGGGTGAGCAGGTCCAGCTGCGGATCATCCACCGCGGGGTGGGTGCCATCACGCAGAACGACGTCAACCTGGCCACCGTGGACAACGCGGTGATCATCGGCTTCAACGTCCGGCCCGCCGAGCGGGTCGCCGAGCTGGCCGACCGCGAGGGCGTGGACCTGAAGTTCTACTCGGTCATCTACGACGCCATCAACGACGTCGAGGACGCGCTCCGGGGCATGCTCAAGCCGGAGTTCGAGGAGGTCCAGCTCGGCTCCGCCGAGATCCGGCAGGTCTTCCGGTCCTCCAAGTTCGGCAACATCGCCGGGTCGATCGTCCGCTCGGGGACTATCCGCCGCGGCAGCGCCGCGCGGGTCATCCGCGACGGCGTCGTGGTGGGCGACAGGCTCACCATCGCCTCGCTGCGCCGGGAGAAGGATGACGTCACGGAGGTCCGCGAGGGCTTCGAGTGCGGCATCGGGCTCGGCGCGCGCGACATCCAGGAGGGTGACGTCATCGAGACGTTCGAGATGCGCGAGAAGCCGCGCGCCTGACCCGACCACGGGTCCGGTCCTACCCTGGACCGGGCCGGGCCGCGACGGCCCCGCACGCCTGCCGGCGCTGCGGGGCCGCCGCGGTTCCCACCAGACGAGGAGACCCCCATGGCCGACGCCCCGCGCGCCCGCAGGCTCGCCGAGCGCATCCAGCAGATCGTCGCCCAGATGCTCGACACCCGGGTCAAGGACCCGCGCCTGGGCTTCGTGACCGTCACCGACGTCAAGGTGACCGGTGACCTGCAGAACGCCACCGTCTTCTACACCGTCCTCGGCTCGGAGGAGGACCGCGCGGGCACGGCGGCGGCCCTGGCCTCCGCCAAGGGCCTGATCCGCTCCGAGGTGGGCCGGCAGACCGGGGTCCGGCTGACCCCGACGCTGGAGTTCGTCCCCGACGCCGTCCCCGAGACGGCCGCGAGCATCGAGGAGGCGCTGCGGGCGGCCCGGGAGCGGGACGCCGAGCTCGCCCGGCAGGCCGCCCGGGCGAGCTACGCCGGCGACGCCGACCCCTACCGTCACCGGGAGGAGGACGCCGCGGACGGCGGCCCCGACGCCCCCGCGGACGGCGGCCCGGCCGGCACGGGGCCCGCCGACGGCGGCCGGGTCGGCACGGAGCCCGGCGACGGCGCTCCGGCCCCCCTCGGGGAGGCCGTCCCCGCCCACGGCGACCCCACCGCCACGTCGCCCGCCCCCCGGTCCGCCGAGGCGTGAGTGCCCCGGCGCCCCGCCCGCCCCGGCCCTCCCGGGACGGGGACCTCCCCCGGGGCGCGACGACCGCCGCGGACGGCCTGCTCGTCGTCGACAAGCCCGCCGGCCTGAGCAGCCACGACGTGGTCGCCCGCGTCCGGCGCCTGGCCGCGACGAAGAAGGTCGGGCACGCCGGCACGCTGGACCCGATGGCCACCGGCGTGCTCGTGCTCGGGATCGGCCGGGCCACCCGGCTGCTCACCTACCTGGTGGGGGCGGACAAGGAGTACACGGCCACCGTCCGCCTGGGTCAGGCCACCAGCACCGACGACGCCGCGGGCGAGGTCACGGCCGCCGTCGGCGCCCACCGGATCCTCGGCGGCGCCGGCCGGGTGGACACCGGCGCCCTCGAGCGCGCCCTGGCCGCGCTCCGCGGGCCCATCGCGCAGGTGCCCAGCGCGGTCTCGGCCATCAAGGTCGACGGCCGCCGCGCCTACGCCCGCGCGCGGCAGGGGGAGGAGGTGGTCCTGCCGGCCCGGCCGGTCACCGTCCACCGCCTCGAGCGCACCGCGCCGCCCCGCCCGGCGGTGGCCGACGGCGTCCCCGTCGTCGACCTGGACATCTGGGTCGCCTGCTCCTCGGGGACGTACGTCCGGGCCCTGGCCCGGGACCTCGGGCGGGCCCTGGGCACCGGCGGGCACCTGACCGCGCTGCGGCGCACCCGGGTGGGCCCGTTCACGCTCGCCGGGGCGCGCACCCTGCCCGAACTGGCCGCCGCCGTCGCCGCCGACGCCGCCAGCCCCGCCCCCAGGGGCCTGGCCGTCATGGACCTTACGACGGCGGCCCGCGCCTGCTTCCCGGTCCGCCAGCTGACCGAGGCGGAGACCCGGGCGGTGCGGGTGGGCCAGTCCCTCCGTACCGGCTCGCCCGCCGCGGAACCGCCGTCCGGTCCTGGCCCCGGCGCTTCGCCCGGCGCCGACGAGGCTGGCACCGTCCCCGACGGGTCGACCACCGTCCCCGACGGGTCGACCACCGTCCCCGACGCGCCGACCACCGTCCCGCCCGGGCCGACCGCCGCGCCGCCCCGGCCGACCGAGCAGGTCACGGCCGCCCTCGCCCCGGACGGCCACGTCGTCGCCCTGCTCGCCCGCCGGGCCGACGGAGCCCGGCCGGTCCTCGTCCTGGACCCGGCATAGAGTGACAGCACAGTGGCCGCCGACGGGTGGGCCACCACGGACGGAAGGACCACGATGACCGACACGAGCACGGCCGGCACGGCCACGAGCAGCACGACGCCGACCAGCACCGCCAGCACCGCCAGCACAGGCGGCTGCGGCTGCGGGGGCGAGTGCGTCTGCGGGGGCCACGGCCACCGGCACACGGGCGCCGCGGCTCCGCAGGACGTCTCCGGCGGCCGCCGCGAGCTCGGTCTCACGTCGGCCCGACCGGGAGCGGGAACCCGACCCGCCGCGCCCGCCACTCAGGACGCTCACGCCGGCGGCGGCTGCTCCTGCGGGCGGCACTGACCCACGGCCGCACCGGCCGCCGGCGCCGGTAGCCGGGACCGACCAGCACCGCCCCGACGCCGGCGCCGGCCGCCTGGACGGACCAAGCGCCGTCCCCGCGCCGGCACCGGCCGACCGGGACCTCCCCGCCAGGGGATATACAGTCGTCGCCGGCGGAGCGAACGAGGAGGACCTGGGTGCAGGTGTGGGACGGGGCCGCGCAGGTCCCCGCGGACCTCGGCACGACCGTCGCCACCCTCGGCGTCTTCGACGGGGTGCACCGGGGCCACCAGCACGTGCTCGGCATCACCGTCGCCGAGGCGGAGGCGCGGGACCTGACCTCGGTGGCGATTACGTTCCACCCCCACCCCGCCCACGTCCACCGGCCCGCGCAGGAGCTGCCGCTGATCAGCTCCCTGCCCGACCGGCTCGAGCGGCTCGCGGGGACCGGCCTGGACGCGGTGCTCGTGGTGGCCTACACCCACGACTTCGCCCAGGCCACCGCCGAGGAGTTCGTCCGCCGCTACCTCCTCGAGATCCTCCACGCCCGCATCGTGGTGATCGGGGAGGACGCGCGGTTCGGCCGGGGCAACACCGGGGACGCCGCCACGATGACCGAGCTCGGCCGCCGGCTCGGCTTCGAGGTCCGCGTCGTGCCCGACCGAGCCGACCCGGCCACCGGCCGGCGCTGGTCCTCCACCTGGGTCCGCCAGCTGCTCGCCGGCGGTGACGTCGCCGCTGCCGCCCACGTGCTGGGCCGGCCGCACCGGGTGCGCGGCCTCGTCGTCCACGGCGCCAAGCGTGGCCGGGCCCTGGGCTACCCCACCGCCAACCTGCACGCCGCCGACGCCGGGGTCGTCCCGGCCGACGGCGTCTACGCGGGCTGGCTGCTCCGCCCCAGCCACCCGCCGGACGCCGGCGCCCCGGCCCGGCTGCCCGCCGCGATCTCGGTGGGCACCAACCCCACCTTCGACGGGACCGAGCGCACCGTCGAGGCGTACGTGCTGGGCCGCACCGACCTGGACCTCTACGACGAGGAGGTCGTCGTAGAGCTGGTCGAACGGCTGCGGCCGATGATCGGCTTCGCCGACGTCACCGCGCTCCTGGACCAGATGGCCGACGACGTCGCGCGCGCCGCCGACCTGCTCGGCGTCCCGGCCCCGGCCCGCCCCGACGTCTACGCCCCGGAGAGCGGCTGATCCGTGGCCCGGAACGGGCCGGCCTCGGGCCGCGGGTCTGGTGGGCTGACGCGGGCCCGGTGACGGGACGCGGGCCGGCGGGGGGAGGCGGGCTCCCGGACACCCGGCGTGACGTGGGCCGCTCGCGGCCCCTCCCGCCCGGCTGATACCCTGGCGGAGCCGTCATGCCGGCCACGGATGTGTCATGCCCGGGTGGACCTGCCCCGGAGCTCCGTGCAACGACCGAAACTGGAGAACCTATGGCCCTCGCTGCCGACGTCAAGCAGTCCATCATCAACGAGTACGCCACCCACGAGGGCGACACCGGTTCGCCGGAGGTCCAGATCGCGCTGCTGAGCCAGCGGATCAAGGACCTCACCGAGCACTTCAAGACCCACAAGCACGACCACCACTCCCGTCGCGGGCTGATGCTCCTCATCGGCCAGCGCCGCCGCCTGCTCGCCTACGTGGCCGACCAGGACGTCGAGCGCTACCGCAGCCTCATCGCCCGCCTCGGCCTGCGCCGCTGACCCGCCGGGCCGCCCGGTCCGGGCCGGCAGCGCAGTGCTCGCACCGCCGCGCCGGTCCGCCCCGGGAGCGGCCCGGATGGTCTCGGGCCCTGTGCCCGGCCGCCCGGCACCGGTCCTCGCTGCCGGCTGAGCCGGTCCGGCGCAGGACCGGAGCGGTCCGACCGGACCGGCGCCGACCGAAGCGGCCCGCACCGGACGGCGCCAGCCGCACCCGGGCCTCCCGCCCAGACCGGCGCCGGGCCCACCGGGCCGCCGGCCCCCTCCCCGGGGCCGCCGCCGGCCCCGCACCGCACCGCACCGCACAACTCCATACCAACCCCTGCCGCACCGGTCCTGGACGGACGGTCCTCGGTGGTGGTCCCCGGACCGGCAGGTCCGTGGGCCTCGATCGATGACCACCCGTGAGGCCGGGCGGCCGCACCGGAAGGAGGGCACCCTCATGGAGGGTCCCGAGATCACGTTCGCCGAGGCCGTCATCGACAACGGCAAGCACGGCACCCGCACCGTCCGCTTCGAGACCGGACGCCTGGCACGCCAGGCCGCCGGCTCCGCCGTCGCCTACCTCGACGAGGAGACGATGGTGCTGTCGGCCACCACCGTCGGCAAGCACCCCAAGGACCAGTTCGACTTCTTCCCGCTGACCGTCGACGTCGAGGAGCGGCAGTACGCCGCCGGGAAGATCCCCGGCTCGTTCTTCCGCCGCGAGGGCCGCCCCTCAACCGAGGCGATCCTGGCCTGCCGTCTCATCGACCGCCCGCTGCGCCCGACCTTCGCCAAGGGGCTGCGCAACGAGGTCCAGATCGTCGAGACGGTCCTGGCCATCCACCCCGAGGACGCCTACGACGTCCTCGCCATCAACGCCGCCTCGATGTCCACCCAGATCTCCGGGCTGCCCTTCTCCGGGCCGATCGGCGCCACCCGCGTCGCCCTGGTGGACGACCAGTGGGTCGCCTTCCCCCGGCACAGCGAGGTCGAGCAGGCCGTCTTCGCGATGGTCGTGGCCGGCCGGGTGGTCGGCGACGACGTCGCGATCATGATGGTCGAGGCCGAGGCCACCGACAACGCCTGGACCCTGATCAAGGACCACGGCGCCACCGCCCCCACCGAGGAGGTCGTCGCCGCGGGCCTGGAGGCCGCCAAGCCGTTCATCCGGGCGCTGTGCGAGGCGCAGGCCGACCTGGCCGCCCGGACCGCCAAGCCCACCGCCGAGTTCCCCCGCTTCCTGGACTACGAGGACGACGCCTACGCCGCCGTCGCCGAGCAGGTCTCCGACGACCTCGGTCAGGCCATCACCATCCCCGGCAAGCAGGACCGGGAGAGCCGCCAGGAGGAGATTCGGGCCGCCATGCTCGAGACCCTCGCCCCGCGGTTCGCCGGCCGGGAGAAGGAGCTCTCCGCCGCGTTCCGGGCGGTGACCAAGCGCCTGGTGCGCCAGCGCGTCCTCACCGAGGGCGTCCGGATGGACGGGCGCGGCCTGAAGGACATCCGCACCCTCTCCGCCGAGGTCGAGGTGCTGCCCCGGGTGCACGGCTCCGCGCTGTTCGAGCGCGGCGAGACCCAGATCCTCGGCGTGACCACGCTGAACATGCTCCGGATGGAGCAGCAGCTGGACACCCTGAGCCCGGTCACCCGCAAGCGGTACATGCACAACTACAACTTCCCGCCCTACTCCACCGGCGAGACCGGCCGGGTGGGCTCGCCCAAGCGCCGCGAGATCGGCCACGGGGCCCTCGCCGAGCGGGCCCTGGTGCCCGTGTTGCCCGCCCGCGAGGAGTTCCCCTACGCCATCCGGCAGGTCTCCGAGGCCCTCGGCTCCAACGGGTCGACCTCCATGGGCTCGGTCTGCGCCTCCACCCTGTCCCTGCTCAACGCCGGGGTGCCGCTGCGCGCGCCGGTGGCCGGCATCGCCATGGGCCTGATGTCCGACACGGTGGACGGGGACACCCGGTACGCCGCGCTGACCGACATCCTGGGCGCCGAGGACGCCTTCGGCGACATGGACTTCAAGGTCGCCGGCACCCGGGAGTTCGTCACCGCCATCCAGCTCGACACCAAGCTCGACGGCATCCCCGCCTCGGTGCTGGCCGCCGCTCTGACCCAGGCCCGGGACGCCCGCCTGTACATCCTCGACGTCATGCACGAGGCGATCGACGTCCCCGACGAGATGGCCCCGACCGCCCCCCGGGTGATCACCGTCAAGGTGCCGGTGGACAAGATCGGGGAGGTCATCGGCCCCAAGGGCAAGATGATCAACCAGATCCAGGAGGACACCGGCGCGGACATCTCCATCGAGGACGACGGCACGGTCTACATCGGCGCCGTCGACGGGCCCTCCGCCGACGCCGCCCGGCAGGCCGTCAACGCCATCGCCAACCCGCAGATGCCCGAGGTGGGCGAGCGGTTCGTCGGCACCGTGGTCAAGACCACGTCCTTCGGGGCCTTCGTCTCCCTGACCCCGGGCAAGGACGGGCTGCTGCACATCTCCCAGATCCGCCGCCTGGTCGGCGGCCGGCGGGTGGAGAACGTCGAGGACGTCCTCTCCGTCGGGCAGAAGGTCCAGGTCGAGCTGGCCGAGATCGACCCGCGCGGCAAGCTCTCCCTGCACGCCGTCGTCGACGACGAGGGGGAGGCCGGCGACGGCGAGCCCGCCCGGGACGCCCAGCCCGACGGCGGCCGGCCCCGGTCCGAGGACGGCCAGCCCGACGGCGGCCAGCGGGACGGCGGGGCCCGCGACGGCGGCCGGCGCCGCGAGCGGACCCGCACCCGCCGGCACGAGGGCGAGGACCAGTCGGCCGTCCAGGGCGCCGACGCCTGAGGATGCCCCAGCCGCTGACCCTCGGCCCGGCCGGCGCGCCGGGCACGGAGACCCGCACCGAGCAGGACGGCAGCGTCATCCGGCGCTCCGTCCTGCCCGGCGGGATCCGGGTGCTGACCGAGGAGATGCCCGGCCAGCGCTCCACCGCCGTCGGCGCGTGGGTGGCCGTCGGCTCGCGGGACGAGACCGACGGCCACCACGGCTCGACCCACTTCCTCGAGCACCTGCTGTTCAAGGGCACCGCCCGCCGCTCCGCGCTGGACATCGCCGAGGCGTTCGACGCCGTCGGCGGGGAGGCCAACGCGGCCACCGGCAAGGAGCACACCTGCTACTACGCCCGGGTGCTCGACGCCGACCTGCCGATGGCCGTGGACGTCATCACCGACATGGTCACCTCCTCCGTGCTCGACCCCGCCGAGCTGGAGACCGAGCGCGGGGTCATCCTCGAAGAGCTCGCCATGAACGAGGACGACCCCACCGACGTCGCCCATGAGCGCTTCACCACCGCCGTGCTCGGCGACCACCCCCTCGGCCGGCCCATCGGCGGCACCCCCGACACGATCCGGGCGGTGCCCCGGGACGCGGTGCTCGAGCACTACCGGTCCACCTACACACCCCGCGAGCTCGTCGTCACCGCCGCGGGCAGCGTCGACCACGACGCGCTGTGCGCCCAGGTGCTCGCCGCCGTGCGGGCCGGCGGCTGGCACCTCGACCCGGCCGCCGTCCCGGCCGAGCGGCGCCTCGGCGCCGTCGACGCCCACCGCCGCGGGGTGATGCCCGGCTCGGGCGCCGTCGTGCTGCCCGGGCCGGAGTCCGCGCTGCTGCCCGAGCGGGGCACGACGACGACCGTCCGGCGCCCCACCGAGCAGGCCAACGTCCTGCTCGGCGGGCGCGGCATCCCCGCCGGGGACGAGCGCCGCTACGTCCTCTCGGTGCTGACCACCGTCCTCGGCGGCGGGATGAGCTCACGGCTGTTCCAGGAGGTGCGGGAGAAGCGCGGCCTGGCCTACTCCACCTACGCCTTCGCCTCCTCCTACGCCGAGGCCGGCACCTTCGGGCTGTACGCCGGCTGCGCGCCCGGAAACGCCGCCGAGGTCACCCGGCTGCTGGCCGCGGAGTGGGACCGGCTCGCCACGGACGGCATCACCGACGTCGAGCTCGCCCGCGGCGTGGGCCAGCTGCGCGGGAACCTGGTGCTGGGTCTGGAGGACAACGGCTCGCGGATGTCCCGGCTGGGCCGGGCGGAGATCGTGCACGGCGAGCTGACCAGCCTGGACGAGATGATCGAGCGGGTCTCCGCGGTGACCGCCGAGCAGGTCCGCGACCTCGCCGCCGAGCTGGCCGCCCAGCCCCGCTCGCTGGTCCTGGTCGGCCCGTTCGAGGACGACGCCGCCGCCGGCCTGCTCGCGAGCTGACCGGCCGGCCGCGGCGCATCGCCGGGCCCCAGTCAGCGCTCCGCGCCGCTGGACCCCGGTCAGCGCTCCGCGCCGCTGGGCCCCGGTCAGCGCCCCGGCCGCCGGCCCGGTCACGCCCCGTGCCGCCGGGCCCCGCTCAGCGCAGCAGCCCGGCCAGCCACTCCTCGACGGCGGCCGCGACCCCGGCCGTGTCCTGCCGCAGGCTGTGGTCCCCGGCCAGCACCACCACCGCCCGGCCCGGCGCGTCCGGCGGCCGGCCGAACGGGTCCCGCGCGCCCTGCACCACCAGCGTGGGCACGGTGACGGCGTCGAGCTCGGGCAGCCGGCTGGGCCGGTCGGCCCGGCCCGGCGGCTGGAGGGGGAAGGCCAGGCAGAGCACGCTGGCCGCGCCGACCGCCGCCGCGGTGCGGCAGGCGACCCGCGCCCCGGAGGACCGGCCGCCCACGAGGAGCGGCAGGCCGGCCGGCAGCAGGGCGCGCAGGTGCGCCGCCACGGCCGTCCAGGCGGCGTCGAGCTGGCGCGCCGGCGCCGGCGCGCGCCGGCCGGCCACCCGGTAGGGCTGCTCGACCAGGGCCACCGCGCAGCCGCTGGCCAGCGCCGCGGCGGACGCCGCGGCCAGGTCCGGCGCCTGCACCCCGCCCCCGGCCCCGTGCCCGAGCACCAGCAGGCCACGGGGCCGCGCGGGCCGGGCCAGGTGCACCCGCGCCGGCCCGTGTGCGGTCGCCACCTCCATCGGCGGGGCGTCGGCGGCGGCACGGGTCATCCGCCGATTGTCCTGCATCCGGCCCCGCCTCCCGCCCCGGCCGGGCACCGACGTACCCTCGCCGCCATGGAGCCCGCCGCCACCGACCCCGCCACCGACCGCCTCGCCGTCGCCGTCGTGGGCGCCCACGGCCGGATGGGCAGCACCGTCTGCGCCGCCGTCGAGCAGGCCGCCGACCTCGAGCTCGTCGCCCGGGTGGGGGCCGAGGACGACGTCGCCACCGTCGCCGCGACCGGGGCGCGGGTGGCCGTGGACTTCACCGTCCCGGCCGTCACCGAGACCAACGTGCACGCGCTGGTTGACGCCGGCCTGCACGTCGTCGTCGGCACCACCGGGTGGACCGCGGCCGCCCTGACCCGGGTGCGCGAGCACCTCGCCGAGGTCAACGCCGCCCGCCCCGACCCGCTCGGCGTGCTCGTGGCGCCGAACTTCGCCCTCTCCGCGGTCCTGGCGATGCGCTTCGCCGCCCAGGCCGCCCGGTTCTTCGACTCGGCGGAGGTCGTCGAGCTGCACCACCCGGGCAAGGTCGACGCCCCCTCCGGGACGGCGGTGGCCACCGCCCAGCACATCGCCGCGGCCCGGCAGGACGCCGGCCGCGGCCCGGTCCCGGACGCCACCCACACCCAGCTCGACGGCGCCCGCGGGGCGGTCGTCGACGGGGTGCACGTCCATGCCGTGCGGCTGCAGGGGCTGGTCGCCCACGAGGAGATCCTCTTCGGCAATCCCGGGGAGCAGTTGACCATCCGCACCGATTCCTTCGACCGGGTCAGCTTCATGCCCGGGGTGCTGCTGGCGGTGCGGCGGGTGCCCGACCGGCCCGGCCTGACCGTCGGCCTGGACCAGGTCCTCGACCTCTGACGGCGGCACCCGCCCGCCGGGCGTGTCTTGCGAGTGCCAGGCCCCGCCCCGGCACCTCGCCGGGCTCGGTCACGACGAGCTGCTCACGGCGTCACGAGGCCCGGCCGTGAACCATCGCCCGGCGGGTCAGAGGTGGGCGAACCAGCAGACCTCGACGACCTCGCCGCCCGCGACGTCGACGACCCGGCGCACCCCGGCGGGCGCGAACCCGGCCTGGGCGAGGAAGCGGCTCCGGGACTCGTCGCCCTGCACCGCCCACGCCTGCACCCGGGTGACGCCCTGCTCGCGGAGCAGGTCGGCGCAGGCGGCGAGCAGGCGGGAGCCGTGGCCGCGGCGGCCGTGCGCGGCCGGGACCTCGAGGGCGAGGATCTCCCCGACGGCGCCCGCGGACGTCGGCTCTTCGGCCTCGGCCTGGCCGCGGTCAGCCCCGGCCTGGCCGCGCCCAGCGTCGGCCTGGCCCTGCCCGTCCTCGGCCCGGCCGTCGGCCTCTGGCGTCCCGCGGTCGGCCCTGGCTGGCTCGGCCGGCCGCTCCACCGGGTCGAGCTCGGGCGGTGCCGGCGCGACCTCCACCTCCTCCTCGGCGGGAGCGATGGCGGCGAAGCCGACCACCTCGGCGCCGGCGAGCGCGGTCAGGACCCGGTACCCGGGCCCGGGCGGGTCGGTGATCGCCTGTCCCCAGGCCGCGGCCAGCACGGCCGGGTCGAGCGCGGACCGGACGGTGGCCGGCAGCTCGGTGCCCAGCCCGGCCGCGAGGCTGGCCCGCATCGTGCGGGCGTGCACGTCCCCCAGGGCGGCGGCGTCCTCCGGCAGGGCCGGGCGCACGGAGACGTCGGCGGCCGGCCGGTGGGCGTCGTCGGCGTGGGCGTGCCCGGCATGGGCGCCGGGGGGCTCGTCGGGGACCGGCTCGCCGGCCAGCAGCCGGCCCAGGACGTCGTCGGCCGGCAGGTCCCGGGCGCCGTCGGCCGTCGGGTCCTGGTCGGGGGTCACCCAGCCAGGCTAGCGGGGCCACCGGGTGGGACGGGCCGGCGGCGGAGCGCTGGGCGCGGGCGGCGGGGGCGGCGGGGGCGACGGGGCGCGGTGCGGCGGGGCGCGGTGCGGCGGGGCGTGATGCCGGCACGGTGCGGCGAGGCGCGGTGCGGTGGGACGCGGTGCGGCGCTACGGTCGGGTCATGAGCGCGCCCGACCCACGCCTGCCCTCTCGGACCTTCGGCTCGGTGTCGGTCGCGATGGTCACCCCGTTCCGGGCGGACGGCTCGGTGGACATCGACGCCGCGGTGGCGGTCGCGGCCGGCCTGGTCGAGGACGGGTGCGACGCGCTCGTCCTCAACGGCACCACCGGGGAGTCCCCGACCACCCACCAGCCCGAGAAGGACGACCTGGTCCGCGCCGTCGTCGGCGCGGTGGGGGAGCGGGCGATGATCATCGCCGGCGCCGGCTCCAACGACACCGCCCACGCCGTCCGGATCGCCCAGGGCGCGCAGCACTCCGGCGCGGCCGGCCTGCTCGTGGTCTCCCCGTACTACAACCGCCCCTCCCAGGAGGGCGTCTACCAGCACATCCGCGCGGTGGCCGACGCCACCGACCTGCCCGTCATGGTCTACGACATCCCCGGCCGGACCGGCGTCGCCGTCGGCGACGAGTGCCTGGACCGGCTCGCCGCCCACCCGCGCATCCTCGCGGTGAAGGACGCGACGGGGGACGTGCCCGCCGGGTTCGAGCGGATGGCCCGCACCGGGCTGGAGTTCTACTCCGGCGACGACGGCCTCAACTTCGACTGGCTCGCGCACGGCGCCTCGGGGGTGGTGTCCGTGGTGGGGCACGTCGCGGCCGGCGCCTACGCCGAGATGGTCCGGGAGGTCGACGCCGGGGACCTGCCCGGCGCCCGCGACGTCGCCGCCCGGCTGCGCCCGCTGGTGGCCGGGCTGATGGGCGGCGGGCAGGGGGCCGTCATGGCCAAGCACGCCCTGCACCTCCTCGGCCGCATCCCGTCCCCGGCCGTGCGGCTGCCGCTGGTGCCGGCGACGGCGGCCGAGGTCGACGCGCTCGCGGACCTGCTGCGGGCGGAGGGCCTGCTGGCGGCCTAGCGACCCGGGGCGCGGGCGTCCGCCGACCGGACGTGCGCCCGCTCCCGGGCGGGCGGGACGGTGGGCCCGTGCGGGGACGCCAGGGCTATCCCCGCCAGCCCGCGCAGGTGGCGGGCGAGACACGGCGCACGGCCGGACGCACGGCCGGCCCCCGCCGTCGGGCTGGCAAGATGTCTCCGTGAGTCATCCCCACCCTGACCTGACGACGCCCGGCCCGATCCCGCAGAACGGCCTGCGGGTGGTCCCGCTCGGCGGGCTCGGCGAGGTCGGTCGCAACATGACCGTCTTCGAGCACGCCGGCCGGCTCCTCATCGTCGACTGCGGCGTCCTGTTCCCCGAGGACCACCAGCCCGGCGTCGACCTCATCCTCCCCGACTTCGACTACCTCACCGGCCGGCTGCAGGACGTCGAGGCCGTCGTCCTGACCCACGGCCACGAGGACCACATCGGCGCCGTGCCCTACCTGCTGCGGCTGCGGCCCGACATCCCCATCCTCGGCTCCCAGCTCACCCTCGCCTTCGTCGAGGCCAAGCTCAAGGAGCACCGGCTCAACCCCGTCACCCGGGTGGTCCGCGAGGGCCAGACCGCGCAGGTCGGCCCGTTCGGGCTGGAGTTCGTGGCCGTTAACCACTCCATCCCCGACGCCCTCGCCGTGATGATCCGCACCCCGGCCGGCAACGTGCTGCACACCGGCGACTTCAAGATGGACCAGCTCCCGCTGGACCACCGCATCACCGACCTGCGCGCCTTCGCCCGCCTCGGCGAGGAGGGTGTGGACCTGTTCCTGGTCGACTCCACCAACGCCGAGGTGCCCGGCTTCACCGCCCCCGAGCGGGACATCGGCCCGGTCCTGGACTCGGTGTTCGCCCAGGCCACCGGCAAGATCGTGGTGGCCTCCTTCGCCTCCCACGTCCACCGCGTCCAGCAGGTGCTCGACGCCGCCGCGCTGCACGAGCGCAAGGTCGCCCTCGTCGGACGGTCGATGGTGCGGAACATGGGCCTCGCCGCCGACCTCGGCTACCTCCGGGTGCCCCCGGGCACCCTGGTGGACGTCCGGCAGGTCGACGACCTGCCGCCGTCGGAGACCGTGCTGATGGCCACCGGCTCCCAGGGCGAGCCGATGGCGGCGCTGAGCCGCATCGCCAACCGGGACCACCGGGTCTCCGTCGGCCCGGGCGACACGGTGATCTTCGCCTCCTCCCTCATCCCCGGCAACGAGAACTCCGTCTACCGGGTGATCAACGGGCTGATGCGGCTCGGCGCCAAGGTGGTCCACCAGGGCAACGCCCGGGTGCACGTCTCCGGGCATGCCAGCGCCGGGGAGCTGCTCTACTGCTACAACGTCGTCCGGCCCCGCAACGTCATGCCGGTGCACGGCGAGGTGCGCCACCTGGTCGCCAACGGCGCCCTGGCGGTGGCCACCGGCGTGCCGGCCGAGCGGGTGGTGCTCGCCGAGGACGGCGTCGTCGTCGACCTGGTCGGCGGCCGGGCCCGGATCGCCGGCGCGGTGCCCTGCGGGTACGTCTACGTCGACGGCTCCTCGGTCGGGGAGATCACCGACGCCGAGCTGAAGGACCGCCGGATCCTGGGCGAGGAGGGCTTCATCTCCATCTTCGCCGTGGTGGACAGCGCCACCGGGAAGGTGATCACCGGCCCGCACATCCAGGCCCGCGGCATGGCCGAGGACGACTCGGTCTTCGACGCGATCCTGCCCGAGGTGACGTCCGCGCTGACCGAGGTGGTCGGCCGCGGCAACGCCGACACCCACCAGATGCAGCAGGCCATGCGCCGCGTCGTGGGCCGGTGGACGGCCAAGCGGCTGCGGCGCAGCCCGATGATCATCCCTACGGTCATCGAGGCCTGACCCAGGCGCCGCCGAGTTCGGCGGCGAGGAACGAGCGCCGCCGAGGCCGGGTCGCGGACGGCCGGCCGTCAGGCGCGCGGCCCGAGCCTCGGCTCGCCGCGCAGCGCAGCGACGTAGGCCCGGGCCCGCTCCTCGGGCGAGCCGGGCAGCAGCCCGGCGAGCTCGAGGCTGACGAGGCCGTGCGCCAGGGCCCACAGCCGCACCGCCACCGCGTCGGCCTCGCCGCCCTCGGCGGCCGTTGCCCGGACGACAGCGTCGCGCAGCACCGCGAAGGTCGGCGCGGCGACGCCCCGGCGCGGGTCGTCCCGGGCACCCGCCCCGGCCCGGCCGCCGGCCGGGGCGAACATCACCCGGTAGAAGTGCGGGTTCTCGACGGCGTTGGCCCGGTAGGCCACCCCCAGGGCGAGCAGGTCGGCCCACGGGTCGTCCGAGCGCGGCGCGGCGTCGAGGTAGGCGGCGAACCGCCGGAACCCCTCCTCGACGACGGCCTCGACGAGGGCCTCCCGCCCGCCGAACAGCGTGTAGACGGCGGCCGTCGTCGTGCCCGCGGCCGTCGCCACCGACCGCAGCGACAGCGCCGCCGGCCCACCCGCCGCCAGCGCGGCGGACGCCGCCTCTAGGAGCCGGACGCGCAGCGCGTCGTCGTGGGTGCGGGGACGGGGCACCTCCGCATCGTAGGGCCTTGCCACGAGTTCTGTGACGCTGTTAGATAACAGTGTCACAAAACAGGCTCCGTCCTCTCACCCCTGGAGGCCCGCCGTGCTCGAGCTCTCCGAAGCGGCGACCTCGACGGCAGGCGCCGCCGTCCTCGCCGGCACCGCGGTCACCAGCGGCGGCTACTTCCTCACCCGGGTCGTGCGCGGGGAGGTTGCGGTCACCGCCTTCCAGATGTCCTTCTACCGGGCCGGGCACGCGCACGCGGGCGTCCTGATCGTCCTCGGGCTGGTCTGCCTGCTGCTGACCGAGGCGACCGCCCTGGCCGGGGCCTGGCAGTGGCTGGCCCGCACCGGCGTGCTCGTCGCGGCGATCCTCATGCCGGCCGGCTTCTTCCTGTCGGCGACCGGCCGGGAGCGCACCCGGCCGAACCGGCTCGTGGTGCTCCTGTGGCTCGGTGCCGCGTTCCTGATCGCCGGGCTCGCCACCCTCGGCGTCGGCCTGCTGACGGCCTAACCGCCGGGTTGCCGGCTCCCCGGGAGCCGGAAGGCCCGGGCTGGGGGCGGCCGAGCGGGGACGGTCCGCGCCGGACGACGGCCGCGCGCCGCCGGGGCAGATCGGGCCGCGGGCGCTACGGTGGGGACACCATGGCTACCCGTACGACTTCCCCCGGACGGTCGGCCTCGACGGCACGTGGCGCCACCGCCCGCGGCTCCCGCGGCGGACCCCCGCGTGGTGGCGGGCGCCCACCTGCTCAGCCGCGCCCCAGGCGCCGGGCGCTGCCGGTGCGCCTGGCCCGCGGCCTGTGGCTGGGCGCCGCGCACGTCGTCGGCGGCACGGCCCGCAGCGTCGGCTCCGGCGCCCGGGGCCTCGACCCCGCGCTGCGCCGCGACGGGCTGGCCTTCCTCCTCCTCGCCCTCGCCGTCGTCGTCGCGCTGCGCGAGTGGTTCGGCCTGTCCGGCGCCGCCGGCGACGTCATCCACCACGTCTCGGCCGGCGGCGTCGGCGTGCTCGGCGTGCTGCTCCCGCTGGTCCTGGTCGCCCTGGCGGTCCGGCTCATGCGCCACCCCGAGCGGACGCAGACCAACGCGCGTGTCACCGTCGGGCTGGTCGGCCTGGCCGCCGCGGTCTGCGGCCTGGTCCACCTCGCCGCCGGGACCCCCGACCCGCGCGTCAGCCTCGCGGCGGTGGAGGCCGCCGGCGGCCTGCTCGGCTGGCTCGTCGGCACCCCGCTGGCCGTCCTGCTCTCCCCCTGGGGGGCGGTCCCCCTCCTGGTCCTGCTCGGTGTCTTCGCCGTGCTCGTGCTCACCGCGACGCCGGTCGCGGCCGTGCCGGCCCGGCTGCGCGCGGCAGGGGCGTGGCTCCTCGGCCGGCCGCCGGCCGCCGCGGAGGACGGTGCCGAGGCGCCCACCGAGGTCGTGGCCGCCGACGGCGCCCACCGTCCCCCGCCGCCGCGCCGGCGCCGCCGCACGCCGCGCGCCACCGGCGCGACCGCCGTCGTCCCCGGCGAGTACGCCGCGGACGAGGCCTTCGCCTCCCCGCACGAGCGGGCGGCCGCCGAGGCTGGCGCCGCGACCGGCGGACCGGCCGGGGCGGGCGGGACCGGCCCGGCCGACGGCGCGGCGTCCGACGGCGGCCCGGGCGACGGCCCTGCCGGGCTCCGCGCGGGCGCGGCCGACGGCCACGGGCCGGCCGACGGCCCCGCCGGCGCCGACCTCGCCGCGCCGCCCACCCAGCCGCTGCCGGCCCGCGCCGAGCAGCTCGAGCTCGCGCCGGACGTCATCTACACCCTCCCCGCCGACGACGTGCTCATCAAGGGCGCCCCGCACAAGGTCCGCTCGGCCGTCAACGACCGCGTCGTCGACGCCCTCACCCAGGTCCTCACCGAGTTCGCGGTGGACGCCAAGGTCACCGGCTTCTCCCGGGGCCCGACGGTGACCCGTTACGAGCTCGAGCTCGGCCCGGGGGTGAAGGTCGAGCGGATCACCGCGCTGAGCAAGAACATCGCCTACGCCGTCGCCAGCGCCGACGTGCGGATCCTCTCGCCCATTCCGGGCAAGTCCGCGATCGGGGTGGAGATCCCCAACGCCGACCGGGAGACCGTGGCCCTGGGCGACGTGCTGCGCTCCGCCGTCGCCCGCCGCACCGAGCACCCGCTGGTGGTGGGCGTGGGCAAGGACGTCGAGGGCGGCTACGTCGTGGCCAACCTCGCGCGGATGCCGCACCTGCTGGTGGCCGGCGCCACCGGAGCGGGCAAGTCCAGCTTCGTCAACTCCATGATCACCTCGATCATGATGCGGGCCACCCCCGAGGAGGTCCGGATGATCCTGGTGGACCCCAAGCGGGTGGAGCTGACCATCTACCAGGGCATCCCGCACCTGATCACGCCCATCATCACCAGCCCCAAGAAGGCCGCCGAGGCCCTGGAGTGGGTGGTGCGGGAGATGGACGCCCGCTACGACGACCTGTCCACCTTCGGCTTCAAGCACATCGACGACTTCAACGCCGCCGTGCGGTCCGGGAAGGTCAAGCCGCTGCCCGGCAGCGAGCGGACCCTGGCGCCCTACCCCTACCTGCTGGTCATCGTCGACGAGCTCGCCGACCTGATGATGGTCGCCCCCCGTGACGTCGAGGCCTCCATCCAGCGCATCACCCAGCTCGCCCGCGCCGCCGGCATCCACCTCGTGCTCGCCACCCAGCGGCCCTCGGTGGACGTGGTCACCGGCCTGATCAAGGCGAACGTGCCCTCCCGGCTGGCGTTCGCGACGTCGTCCCTGGCCGATTCCCGGGTCGTGCTGGACCAGCCCGGCGCGGAGAAGCTTATCGGCCAGGGCGACGCCCTCTTCCTGCCGATGGGCTCGGCCAAGCCGATGCGCGTGCAGGGCGCCTGGGTCACCGAGTCCGAGATCCACGCCGTCGTCGACCACGTCAAGGCCCAGCTCCAGCCCACCTACCGCGAGGACGTCACCGCCCCGACCGCCAAGAAGCAGATCGACGAGGACATCGGGGACGACCTCGACCTGCTGCTGCAGGCCGCCGAGCTCGTCGTGACCACCCAGTTCGGCTCCACCTCGATGCTCCAGCGCAAGCTCCGGGTCGGCTTCGCCAAGGCCGGCCGGCTGATGGACCTGCTGGAGTCCCGCGAGATCGTCGGCCCCTCGGAGGGGTCCAAGGCCCGCGACGTCCTCGTCCAGCCCGACGACCTGCCCGCCACCCTGGCCGTGCTCCGCGGCGAGGACCCGCCGGCCGGCGACGGCGACGGCCCCTACGACGTCGAGCAGGAGCCCGCCGAGGTCCGGCCCCCCGCGGCCGACCCCTACGCCGACGGCGTCGCCGGGCACCTGCCGGCGGTCGCCGAGGAGGCCGAGGACGACGACGAGGACGCCTGGCACCTCACCGGTCGCTGACCGGGACGCTCGGGGGACGCCGCCGGTATCACCCGCCGGTGGCCGCCGGCATCACCCAGGCGGGGAGACCGCCAGTGCCGGCGACCGCATCACCCGCCGGCGCGCGGGACCGGCACCGGCTCCGGACCGGTGGGTTCGGGCGCCGTCGTCCGCTCGGGGGTGCCCATCACCTCCGCGACCCGCGCCGCCCGGGCGGCGAGCGTCTCCTCGTCCAGGGTCAGCGGCGCCGGTCGGGGTCCGGCGAGGAGCTCGTGGAGCGGGTAGACCCGCAGCCCCCCGGCGCGGTCGACGGTCACGGCGGTCCAGCCCGCCTCGCTGACCCGGGCCGGGCCGTCGGCCGGGACGACGACGGTGGCGGTGGTCATGGTGCCCGTCGCGGTCTCCATCGTGCAGCACTCCGCGTCCTGGTTGGACAGGAAGTTCCCCATCGACCACGCCACCCACATGCCTTCCCCGCCGGGCCCGCCCGGCAGCTCCTCGACGGGCTGGGGGACGTGGGAGTGGTTGCCGAGGACGAGGTCCACCTGCCCGGACGCGGCGAGCCGGTCGGCGATGGCCGTCTGCTCCGCGGTCGGGGCGTGGACGTACTCGGTGCCCCAGTGCAGGCTCGCGACCACCAGGTCCGCACCGGCCGCGCGCGCCGCGCGGGCCTGGTCGACCAGGGCCGCCGGGTCGGTGCTGACCGCCCAGGGTGCCGACGGCGGCGCCGGGCCCCCGTTGATCAGCGTCGTCGCCGCGAGGTGCGCGACGACGACGCTCCGCCCGCCCCGCTCCAGCGTGTACAGCTGCGGCGCGGCCGCCTCCGCGGGCGACCGGGCCGTCCCGACGTGCCCCAGGCCCGCGGCGTCCAGCACGTCGAGGGTGTGCGTCACGCCGGCCAGCCCCCGGTCCAGGGCGTGGTTGGTCGCGGTGGTGCACCCGTCCCAGCCGAGGTCGGCCAGGCCGGTGACCAACTCGGCCGGCGCCCCGAAGCTGGGGTAGGCGGTGACCGGCTCCCCGGGCGGGGCGAGCGGGGCCTCCAGCGAGCACAGCGCCAGGTCGGCCCCGCCGCTCCACTCAGCGGTGCCGGCCATCAGCGGGGCGAAGTCGTAGGAGCCGTCCGGCCGGGCGGCGGCGCCGTTCACGGCGCCGTGCGGGAGGACGTCGCCGGCGGACAGGATCGTCAGCTCCACCGGTCCGTCGTCGCCGGGCGGTGCCGGGGTGGGCGGGTCGGTCTCCGGGCGGTCGGTCGGCGCCGACGGCGGCTGCCCGCCGGCGCCCCCGGGCTCCGCCGGGCCGCAGCCCAGTGCCGTGCCGCCCGCTGCCAGGAGCGCGAGCGCCGCGACGGTGCGGCGGCCGGCCGGGAAGTGGCCGTCCCGGCGTCGGGGCCGGCTGGTGGCTGCCATGCCCGGAGGGTAGACGGTCGGACGGGCCGGGCCTGCGGGACGGCGGGCCGCGGCGGGAGCCGGCCGCCCGGTGAACGCCGTCGGCGGGAGCCGCGCCCGCACGCGCCCGCGGGAGCTTTTCGCCGTACGCGCCTGCCCCGCGGGAGCCTCCCGCCGTGCGCGCCCGGCCCGGCGGGCGGTGCATCGCCGGGGCCGCACCAGGGCCCCGGCCGTAAGGTGACCCTGTGACGCCCGACCCCGCCGCGACGCCGGCCACCGGCCGGCCCGCCGTGCCCCTGTGGAACATCGCCAACGCCCTGACGATGGTCCGCATCGTGCTCGTGCCGGTCTTCGTCGTCCTCTTCCTCCAGGACACCGACACCGCCCGGCTGTGGGCAGCGGTGGTCTTCGCCGTCGCCGCCGCCACCGACAAGCTCGACGGCTACCTCGCCCGCAGCCGGGGGCTGGTCACCGACTTCGGCAAGCTGGCCGACCCGGTGGCCGACAAGGCGCTCGTCATCGCCGCCCTCCTCGTCCTGTCCGCGGCCGGGCTGCTGTGGTGGTGGGTGACGGTGGTCATCATCGTCCGCGAGCTGGCCATCACCGCGCTGCGGTCCTACCTCCGGCGCCGCGGCTACGTCATGGCCGCCAGCCGCGGCGGCAAGCTCAAGACCTCCCTCCAGGTCCTCTTCATCCTCCTGCTGCTGGTCCCGTGGTCCGGGTTCGTCCCCAGCGGGGTGGCCGACGCCATCTCGGCGGTGGCGCTCGTCGTCGTGCTCCTCGCGCTCGCGGTCACCGTCCTGACCGCCGCGGACTACGCCGCCAAGGCCGCCCGGATCGTCCGCGCCCAGCAGGCCGACGGCGCCGGCCCGCGGCGTGGCCCCGGCGGCCGGGCCCGATGAGCCCGGACCGGTGACCCGGCCGTCCGCGGTGACTCCCGCCCCGTCCGGCCGCCCCGCCCCGTCCGGCCGCCCCGCCGCGGTCCGGCCGGCCCGACCGGGCCGTCCCGCCGGCGGGGACCTCGCCGGCCGGCTGCTCGCCCGGCTCCGCGCCGACGGCGCCACCCTGGCCGTGGCGGAGTCCCTCACCGGCGGGCAGCTGTGCGCCGCGCTGGTGGCCGTGCCCGGCGCCTCCGCCGTCCTGCGCGGGGCCGTCGTCGCCTACGCCACCGACGTCAAGGCGGACGTCCTGGGGGTCGACGCCGGCCTGCTGGCCCGGCACGGCCCGGTCCACCCCGAGGTCGCGGCCCAGCTCGCCGACGGCGTCGCCCGCCTCCTCGGCGCCAGCCACGCGCTCGCCACGACCGGGGTGGCCGGCCCCGGCCCGGCCGACGGCCAGCCCGCCGGCACCGTGCACGTGGCCGCCCGCGGCCCGGGCGCCCACCGCACCCGCAGCCTCCGGCTGGCCGGCACCCGCCCGGCCGTCCGGTCCGCCGCCACCGCCGCCGCGCTGGCGCTCCTGGGCGCCCTGCTCGGGGAACAGGCCGGGCCGGCGCGGCGTTGACCTCACTGACGGCCCCGACCCCATGGGGCCACGACCGCCCCGGTCCCCGGGGCCACCGACGAGGCGAGGACCACCATCGCGTACCAGTACCGCGGCACGCCTGCCGCACGTGAACGCACCCTGCGGCCCGTGGGCGGCCAGCACACCCGTCCCGGCCGTCCCGACAACCGTTCCAGCCGTCCCGACACCCGTCCCAGCCACACCCCCGCCCGCGCGGCAGGGTACGGTGGTAAGGCATCGTCCAGAAGCGCAGCGTCCAGCCGGTCAGGGGAGGAGGGCACCGAGATGATCCTGCTTCGCCGCGAGCTCGGCGACGTGCTCCGTGACGCTCGTCAGCGTCAGGGTCGCACGCTGCGCGAGGTGTCCTCCGCGGCCCGGGTGTCCCTGGGCTACCTCAGCGAGGTCGAGCGCGGGCAGAAGGAGGCCTCCTCCGAGCTGCTCGCCGCCATCTGCGAGGCCCTGAACGTCCCGCTCAGCTTCGTCCTGCGGGCCGCCTCGGACCGCATCGCCGTCGCCGAGGGCGTGCTCGTCCCCGACACCGTCCCGGACGACCTGGTGCGCCGCGAGCGTGCCCTGGCCGAGGTCAGCTGACCGCGTTCCACCCTGCCACCACGAGGCCCGGACCGTACGGTCCGGGCCTCGTTCCGTCTCCCGGGGCGTCACCGGGTCAGCGGCGCCGGCTCCTGCCCGGGGCGTCAGGGTCCGGACGCACCCGTTCTCGCCGGGGCCGTCGCGGTCCGGACTTACCCGCTCTCGCAGGGGCCGTCACGGTTCCGGCCGCGCCGGTCTCCCCGGCCGCTGACAGGCGGGGCAGTAGAAGACCTGCCGCGGCCGGGGTGGTCCGGTCGTCCCGCGGACGACCGGGGTGCCGCACCGCGGGCACGGCCGGCGCTCCCGGCCGTGCACCTGACTCGTCCGCCGCAGGTCCCCGGTCGCCGTCGGCGTGCGGGCCGCCACCGAGCGGAGCATGAGGCGGCGGGCGGTGCGCAGCAGGTCCGCCGCCTGCCCGCCGAGCTCCCCGGCGGGCGTCCAGGGCCAGAGCCGGTGCGCCCAGAGCGTCTCGGCGGTGTAGATGGTGCCCAGCCCCGCCACCACCCGCTGGTCCAGCAGCGCCTCGGCGACCGGCCGGGCCCCCTGGCCGCGGAGCCGCTCGGCGGCGGCGTCGGCGTCGAAGCCGGGGGCGAGCACGTCCGGGCCGAGGTGGCCGAGGAGCCGGTCCTCCTCGCTGGTCCGGACCAGGTCCATGAGCCCCAGGTCGATCCCGAGGCAGGTCCACGCCGGCGTCGCGAGGACCGCCCGGACCTGCGGGGACCGGTCGGCCCGGCACCGCCCGGCGGGCGCGAGGTCACCGGTGCGCAGCACCTGCCAGCGGCCCTCCATCCGCAGGTGGGTGTGCAGGGTGCGGCCGTCGGTGAGCCGGGTCAGCAGGTGCTTGCCGTGGGTCCCGTGCCCGCGCACGCCGACCCCGGCCAGGTCCGTGCCGCCGAGGTCGGGCCAGCGCAGCTCGCCGCGGACCAGGCGCTGGCCGGCCAGGGCCGCGTCCAGCCGGCGGGCCACCCGCAGCACGATGTCCCCCTCAGGCACCGGCCGGCTCCGGGCGCCGGGCCTGCCGCCAGGCCGGCAGGTACAGCGGCGCGCCGAGGGCGAGGACGACGGCGGCGAGCGCCATCGCGACCGGGACCGAGGCGCCGTCGGCCACCGCCGTCAGGACGACCAGCCCGAGCGAGCCGGCCGGCTGGCTGACCATCGAGTTCAGCGACAGCACGGTCGCCCGCTGCCCGGCCCCAACCTGCCGGTGCAGCAGCGTCATGTGCGCCGGGTTCGCCGCCCCGTGCACCACGTAGCACGCCAGGTAGGCGGTCACCACACCCACCACCCCGCCGAGCAGCCCGATGCCCAGCACGGTCACCCCCTGCACGACCCGCAGCAGCGCGGCGGCCGGGGCCAGCCCCAGCCGGCGGCCCAGCCAGGGCAGCACCGTCGCCCCGGCCGCCGACGCCAGCCAGGCCGCCGAGCTCGCCGGGCCGGTGACCGCCGCGGCGGCCTGCGCCCCGTCGAGGACCTCGGCGAGCCGGACCGGGGTGAGGCTCTCGAAGGCGACCATCCCGAAGCCCCAGGTGAGCTCGACCGCGACCAGGGCGAGCAGCACCCGGTTGTGCCGCAGCAGCTTCACGCCGTCCAGGACCGCCCGGGGCGTCTGGCCGGCCGAGCGCCACACGGCCCGCAGCCCGGTGCTCGGCGGGGTCTCGGTCATGAGCGCAACGATGCCGACCAGGCCGAGCACCTGCAGGGCGAGGGCGGCCGCCACCGGCGCGGCGAGCGCGTCCACCGCTGGGAGCGGGTCCAGCGCGACGGCCCCGCCGCCGGCCAGCGCCCCGGCGGCGATGGCGACGCCGAGCACGACGCCCTGCAGGCTCAGCCCCTTCTCGATCGGTGCCGCCGGGTCGGCCGCGTGCACGGCGTCGACGTACCAGGCCTCCAGCGGGCCGCTGTCCAGCGCGCGGTGCACCCCCTTCAGCACCCCGACGGCGGCGAAGCCGGCGACGGTGTCGGCGGTGAGCAGGAGCGCGCAGGCGCCGGTGCCCACCGCGGCCGCCAGGAGCAGGACCCGGCGCCGGCCGACGGAGTCCGCCAGGCCGCCGGTCGGCAGCTCGAGGAGCAGGACGACGACGCCCTGCAGCGAGGCCGTCAGGCCGACCTCGGTCAGGCTCAGCCCGCGGTCCAGCGGCAGCAGGACCATGACCGGGATGAGCAGGCCGACCGGCAGCCAGCGCAGCGCGGTCAGGACGAGGAACCGGCGGGTCGCCGCGGCGGCGGTCACGGCGCGCCGCCGGCGGTGTCGGGATAGGTGTGCAGGTAGACGAAGACCCGCCGGGCGCCGGGGGCAGCGGGGTCCTCGGCGCGGTACCGCTCGACCAGGGCGACGACCTCGGCCTGCAGGGCGGCCAGCCGGTCCGGGGGCAGGGTCACCGCGAGGTCGGACACGCCGGCCACGTCCCGCCACGGCAGCGGCCACTCGTGCGCGACGGCGTGCCAGGCGGCGGCCCGCTCGGTGAACTGCCGGAAGTACTCGTCCTTCAGCCACTCGGTGGCGGCCTCGGCGTCGGGGTCCCCGGCGACGTCGGTGAGGTGGAAGGAGTGCATCTCGTGCACCGCGCGCCACCACCGCTCCCGCCCGGTGCCGCCGCCGGTCTCCACCACCAGCCCGACGGCGGCGAGCTGGCGCAGGTGGTAGCTCGTCGCCCCGGTGTTGGTGCCCAGCCGCCGGGCCAGCGCCGTCGCCGTCGCCGGCCCGTCCAGCCGCAGCGCGCCGAGCAGCCGGGTGCGCAGCGGGTGGGCGAGCACCCGCAGGGCCTTGGCGTCCAGCCGGGTCCGGGCGAGGGCGTGGCTGGCGGCGGTGTCGCCGCCGCCGGCCGGGGCGGTGGGCTCGGCCGGCGTCCCGCCCGCGCTCGTGCGCCCGGCGGGTCCGGCGGGGGTGTCGTCGGGGACGGCCATGGCATGCACAGTAGTTGTGCACAGAAGTTGTGTAAAGAGTCTGCCGGGGGACCAGGTTGCGGCCGCCGGGCCAGTCAGGTCGTCAGGTCTCCTGGTCGTGGTCGCCGCGGACCCAGGCGATGTGCCGGTCGGCGGACCGGCGGACGGCGGCGCGGGCGCCGGCCGGGACGGTGCCGCCGAAGTTGCCGTAGAGCCGGTCGAAGGCGAGCGCCGTCACGGCGCCGGCCACCCGGTCCACCACGGCGGCGGAGAGCGGGATCTTGTTGGGGTAGCTGCGCATGAAGCCCACGGTCGCCCGGTCCGGGTTGGGCGCCACGGTGTCCCCGGAGAGCAGCACCCCGCGCCCGTCCGCCCCGGCCGGCCACAGGGCGACGGCGCTGCCCGGGAAGTGCCCGCCGACCTGGTGCAGGGTGACGCCGGGCAGCGGACGGGCCACCGTGGCCCAGGTCCGCACGGCCCGGTCCGGGCGGGCGAGCCACCCGGCGTCGGCCTCGTTGACGAGGACCTCCGCCCCGCCCAGCGCGCGGCTCCACTCCACCTGCACGCCAAACATGTGTGGGTGGCTCACCGCGACCGCGACAACCGGGCCGAGCGCGGTCACCGCCGCCACGACGTCGTCGTCGAGGTAGCCGGTGGGGTCCCACAGCAGGTTCCCGGCCGGGGTGCGCACGAGCAGGGCCTGCTGCCCGATGCCGACCTCGGGGGCGACGGTGATCCCGAACAGGTCCGGCTCGAGCTCGTGCACCTCGGCCCGGTGCCCGCCGGCCAGCTCGGCCAGGGTGGTCCACGCCTGGCCCGACGCCGGCACCCACTGGCGCTCGTCGGCGCAGATGCGGCATACCTCCGGGGGCTCCGAAGTGTCCGCGTGCTCGACGGCGCAGGTGCGGCAGATCCAGACGGTCATGGGGCGATGCTGCCACGGGCGCCGACCGGCGCGGCGCGCAGCCGCAGCCCGCGCGGCGTCGGTCCGAAGCCGGCCGCCCGCAGCACCCCGCCGAGCGGGTCGGCACTGTCCAGCGCCGGGGCACCGTCGATCCGGCGCACCGTCAACGGCCCGAGCGCCCCGCTGGCGGCCACCGTGGCCAGCGCCGCGGCCGCCGGGGCGAGCAGGGACTCGGCCCGGGTGAAGGACAGCAGCGTCCGGCCGCCCCGCTCCACGTACAGCACCAGGGCGCCGTCGACCAGGACGACGACGGCGCCGGCCTTGCGGCCGGGCCGGTGGCCCTCCCCGGCCACTGCGGGCGGCCAGCCCAGGGCCGCCCCATAGGCGTTGGCCGGGTCGGTCGCCGCCAGCAGGTCCACCCGGGGACCGCCGGGGGAGTGGGGGGCCGCACCGGGGGCGGGGTAGCGGGCGCCGCCGGGCCCGGCGGGTCCGGGTGACGGCCCGGCCCCGTCGGGCCAGCCGTCCGGGCTCCACGTCCCGTCGTCCAGGTCGGCACTGCCGCCGGCCGGGCCGGCCGCACCGATCTCGGCGCCGTCGTCAACCGGCCCCCGGGCGCTCAGCGCCGCCGCGTCCGCCCGCAGCCGGTCGACCACCTCGGGGAGGGCGAACTGGGCCCCGCCGAGGCCCTCGACCAGGTACCCGCGGCGGACCTGGCCGGACTCCTCCAGCCGGCGCAGCACCTGGTAGGCGGCCCCGAACCCGCCGGGCAGGTCCTCCAGCCCGGCGGCGCCGCGGACCAGCACCCCGTGCCGCTCGAGCAGGGCCGCCGTCGCCGCCGTCACCCGCTGCGTCCGGGCTTCGGTGTCGGCGGCCAGCGCCGCGGCCGCCGCCGGGTCCAGGCCGGGGCGGACGAGGGACCACCGGCCCACGGCCGCGGGCAGGTTCACCGCGGCACGCGGCCGGGCCCCGGCGAGGGCCGGCCGGGACAGGGCGGCCCGGCGCAGCCCGGCGCCGGGGCGGGTGGAGCGCGGCCGCGCCGCCGCGGGGCGGGTGGCGTGGGTGGGCCGCCCCCCGCCCAGGCGGGCCCGGACCGGGGCGAGGGTGTCGTTGGTGACCCAGCCGGCCCAGACCAGGTCCCACAGCGCCTGCAGCACCTGCTCGACGTCGGCCGGCCCGGCGGGGGCGTCACCGGCATCGCCCGGGGCGGGGGGCGTGCCGCCCCCAACATCCCCCGGGCCGCCGTCGGGCACGAGCTCGCGGAAGAACCGGCCGCCGCCGGCCAGCGCGCCGAGCAGGTGGCGGTGCAGCCCGGAGCGCACCGCGGCGGCGTCGGGCAGCGGGGCCAGCTCGGCCACCGCGTCGGCCGGCAGCAGGGTGAGGACCCCGTCCACCCCGGGCAGGGCGCCGCCGCCGACCCAGACCACCTCCCCCGAGCTGGTGAGCTCGTCGAGCAGCCCCGGCTGGTACCCGGCCACCCGGGCCGGCAGCAGCAGCGACTCCAGCGCGGAGGCGGGCACGAGCGCGCCGGCGAGCTGGTCCACCACGGTGAGCACCCCGTCCGGGCCGCGCAGGTCCGGCCGGGCGCCCACAGGGGCGACGTGCTGCCAGCGCGGGGTGAAGACCCCGAGGGTGCGGGCCGGGACCGGCTCGACCTCCCGGCGCAGGTGCGCCAGGGACCGGCGCCGGACCCGGCGCAGCACCTCGGCGTCGCAGAGCTGGGGGCCGCCGTCGTCCGGGGTGAGCCGGCCCTGGACCAGCGCCCCGGCGTGGACCAGCGCGGCCAGCACCGCCTGCACCGCGCCGGGCGCCAGCCCGAACCGGGCGGCGACGTCGGCCGGGCGGAACGGGCCGTGCGTGCGGGCGTGCCGGCGGACCAGGTCGGCCAGCGGGTCGGGCACCGGCGCCAGGACGGCCTCGGGCAGCCCGACCGGCAGGGCGGTGCCCAGGGCGTCGCGCAGCCGGGCGGCGTCCTCCACCACCGCCCACTGCTCCGTCCCGGCCACCCGGACCGCCATCACCCGGCGCTGGGCGGCGAGGTCCGCCAGCCAGCTGCCCACCGCTGCCGGGTCGCTCGCCCGCGCGGCCAGGTCGGCCGCCGGCAGCGGGCCGAGCCGGCGGACCAGGTCGACCAGACCCTCGGCGTCCCGGGCGCGGCTGGCGGGGGTACGCAGCCCCACCTCCTCGGCCACCTCGGCGACGGCGGCCGGGTCCAGCAGGTCGGCCAGGTCCCCCAGGTCGGTGCCGACGAGCTCGGCGAGCATCGCCGGGTCCAGGGTCAGGGCGGCGGCGCGCCGCTCGGCCAGCGGGGCGTCGCCGTCGTAGAGGAACTGGGCGACGTACCCCATCAGCAGGGAGCGGGCGAACGGCGACGGCGCCTGGGTGGCGACCTCCACCACCGCCACCTCCCGGGCGGCCACCCGGCGCATGAGGTCGGTCAGGGCCGGGACGTCGAAGTCGTCCTGCAGGCACTCGCGCACCGCCTCCAGCACGATCGGGAAGTCCTGGTGCTGGGCGGCGACGCCGAGGAGCTGGGCGGCCCGGTGGCGCTGCTGCCACAGCGGCTGGCGCCGGTCCGGGCGCCGCCGGGGCAGCAGCAGCGCCCGGGCCGCCGCCTCCCGGAACCGGGCCGCGAAGTGCGCGGACCCGGTCAGGGCCGCGGCGACGGCGCCGGTCACGTCCCCGGGGTCCAGGAGCAGGTCGGCGGCCTCGACCGGCGCCCCCTCGGTGTCGGTGCCGGGCAGCCGCAGCACGATGCCGTCGTCGCTCGGGGCGGCGTTGACGTCCATCCCGGTGGCCTCGCCCAGCCGGGCGGCGAGGACCATCGCCCACGGGGCGTGCACCCGGGCGCCGTAGGGGGAGTGCAGGACGAGGCGCCAGTCGCCCAGCTCGTCCCGGAAGCGCTCCACCACCAGGGTGTTGTCGTCCGGGAGGTAGCCGGTGGCGGCGCGCTGCTCGGTGAGGTAGGCGACGGCGTTGTCGGTGGCCCAGCCGTCCAGCCCGGCGCCGGCCAGGCGGGCCGCGGCGCCGCCGTCGTCCAGATGCGCGGCGAGCTCGCGGGTGGTGGCGCCCAGCGCCCGGCCCAGCTCGGCGGGCCGGCCGGGGCTGTCCCCCTTCCAGAACGGCAGCCGCCCGGGCTGGCCCGGGGCGGGGGAGACGAGCACCCGGTCCGGGGTGATCTCCTCGATCCGCCAGGTGCTGGTGCCCAGGGTGAAGGTGTCCCCGACCCGGGACTCGTAGACCATCTCCTCGTCCAGCTCCCCGACCCGCCGGCCGGCGCCGCGGGCCCCGGCGGTGACCGCGGCGTCCTCGCCGCCCGCGAGGTAGACCCCGTACAGCCCCCGGTCCGGGATGGTGCCGCCGGAGGTCACCGCCAGGCGCAGCGCGCCGGGCCGGGCGCGCAGGGTCCCGGCGCCCCGGTCCCACACGATCCGCGGGCGCAGCTCGGCGAAGTCCTCGCTCGGGTAGCGCCCGGCGAGCATGTCCAGCACGGCGGTCAGCGACCGCTCGCCCAGCCCGGCGAACGGCGTCGCCCGGCGGACCAGCGCGGCCAGGTCCGCCACCGCCAGGTCCTCCATCGCGAGCATCGCGACGACCTGCTGGGCCAGGACGTCCAGCGGGTTGGCCGGGACCCGGACCTCCTCGATCAGCCCGGCGCGGGAGCGCTCGGCGGTGACCGTGGCCGGCAGCAGCTCCCCGCGGTAGGTCGGCAGCACCACCCCGTGCGAGCGGGCGCCCACCTGGTGCCCGGCACGGCCGACCCGCTGCAGCGTCGAGGCCACCGACGGCGGCGCCCCGACCTGGACCACGAGGTCGACGGCGCCCATGTCGATCCCCAGCTCGAGGGAGGAGGTGGCGACGACGGCCCGCAGCTGCCCGCTCTTGAGGGCGGACTCGGTGCGCACCCGCTCCTCCCGGCTCATCGAGCCGTGGTGGGCGCGGGCGACCGCCTCGGCGGGCAGCGCGGTGCCGGACTGCCCGGGGGCCTGCGCCGGCCACGCCGCGCCGTCGTCGAGGACGGCGACGGCGCCGCCCTGCCGGGCCGCGAAGGCCTCGTTGATCCGGGCGGTCAGCCGCTCGGCGGCGCGCCGGGAGTTGGTGAAGACCAGGGTGGAGCGGTGCGCGGCGAGCAGGTCGACCACCCGCTCGGTCACGTGCGGCCACACCGACGGGCCGCGCTGGTCCGGCGGCGCCCCGGCGGCGTCGCCGGACAGGTCGGGGCTGGCCGCGAGGTCCGGCCCGGCGGCGCCGTCCGGCCCGGCACCGGCACCGTCTCCGGCGCCGTCCGCTCCGACGCCGTCCGGCCCGGCGCCGTTTGCCCCGGCGTCGTCGGCGGGCAGGTCCGGCCCGGCCGCCGGGCCCCGGCGCGGCAGCGGGGTGGCGGCCGGGTCGGTCAGGTCCGCCACCGGGACGACGACGTCGATCGCGAGGTCCTTGGCCGCCGCCGGCTCCACCACCCGGACCGGCCGGCCGCCGTCGGCAACCGGCCGCTGCCCGGCGAGGTAGGACGCCACCGCCGGCACCGGCCGGACGGTGGCGGACAGCCCGACCCGCTGGGCCGGGGCGGGCAGCAGGGCGTCGAGCCGCTCGAGGGACAGGGCGAGGTGCGCCCCGCGCTTGGTGCCGGCCAGGGCGTGGATCTCGTCGACGATGACGGTGCCCACCCCGCGCAGGCCGGCCCGGGCGGCCGAGGTGAGGACGAGGTAGAGGGACTCGGGGGTGGTGATCAGGATGTCCGGCGGGTGCGCGGCCAGCCGGCGCCGCTCGCTCGCCGGGGTGTCCCCGGTGCGCACCCCCACTCGCAGGCCGGGCACCGGCGTGCCGAGCCGGTCCGCGGCGCGGGTGATGCCCACGAGCGGGGAGCGGAGGTTGCGCTCGACGTCCGCGGCGAGGGCCTTGAGCGGGGAGACGTAGAGCACCCGGCACCGCTCGGCGTCCGGCGGCAGCGGGGCGGTGAGCATCTGGTCCACGGCCCACAGGAACGCCGCGAGGGTCTTGCCCGACCCGGTCGGGGCGACGACCAGGGCGTGCTCGCCGGAGGCGATCGCGTCCCACGCGCCCTCCTGGGCCGGCGTCGGCGCGGCGAAGGCGCCGGCGAACCACGCGCGGGTGGGCTCGGAGAACTGCACCCGGCCATTGTGCCGCCGGGGACCGACGCGCCGCGGCCGGCCGACGGCGGGCTGCGCGGGGCCGACGGAGCGGGGCTGGCCGCGGGGAGCACGGGCCCCGCCGCGGCCGCCTGGGTGGCACGCTGGTGGGGTGAAGCACTCGGAGTTCTGGCGGGTCGTGGAGGAGACGTTCGGCCCCGGCTACGGCAGGTCCCTCGCCGAGGACCTCGTGCTGCCCGGCGTCGGCGGCCGGAGCGCGACGGCCGCGCTGGACGCCGGGGTGCCGCCGCGGCAGGTGTGGGACGCCCTGTGCGACGAGATGGACCTCGACGAGCAGGTCCGGTGGCGCTACCGGCAGGACCCCAAGGACCGGCGGCGCAGGTAGGGCACAGGTAGCACGAGGCCTGCCGGGCCGGCGCCGGGGTCCCGCGCCGCCGCCGGATCGGGTCGGTGGCGACGGCGGCCCCGGGCGCCGGCGTGTCGGCCCGGCCGTCGAACGTCCGTTCCCGTAGGCTCATCCACAGGCGACGACGGCGCCGGGGTGTCCACCGCCCCGGCCCCGGATGTCAGTGGTCGGGCATAGCGTCGCCAGCAGGTAGCCGTCCGGGGAGGGCGGGCCCTGCCGAAGACCAGCCCTGACCGAAGGGCCGCCCCCCGCGGCCCCCTGCCGAGAGGTGAGAGACATGTCCGCTCCCGTAGCCGACCGCAGCAAGGCCCTGGAGGCCGCGCTCAGCCAGATCGACCGCCAGTTCGGCAAGGGCTCGATCATGCGCCTGGGGGACGACACCCGGCCCAAGGTCCAGGTCATCCCCACCGGGTCCGTCGCGCTCGACGTCGCGCTTGGCATCGGCGGGCTGCCCCGCGGCCGGGTCATCGAGGTCTACGGCCCGGAGTCCTCGGGCAAGACGACGGTGGCCCTGCACGCCGTCGCCAACGCCCAGCGGGCCGGCGGCATCGCCGGGTTCATCGACGCCGAACACGCGCTGGACCCCGAGTACGCCAAGAAGCTCGGGGTGGACACCGACAACCTGCTCGTCTCCCAGCCCGACACCGGCGAGCAGGCCCTGGAGATCGCGGACATGCTGATCCGCTCCGGGGCGCTGGACATCATCGTCATCGACTCCGTCGCCGCGCTCGTGCCCAAGGCCGAGATCGAGGGGGAGATGGGCGACTCCCACGTGGGCCTGCAGGCGCGCCTGATGTCCCAGGCGCTGCGCAAGATCACCGGCGCCCTGTCCGCCTCGGGCACCACGGCGATCTTCATCAACCAGCTGCGCGAGAAGATCGGGGTGTTCTTCGGCTCCCCGGAGACCACCACCGGCGGCAAGGCGCTGAAGTTCTACGCCTCGGTGCGCCTGGACGTGCGCCGCATCGAGACCCTCAAGGAGGGCTCGGAGCCGGTGGGCAACCGCACCCGGGTCAAGGTGGTCAAGAACAAGATGGCCCCGCCGTTCAAGCAGGCCGAGTTCGACATCCTCTACGGCCAGGGCATCTCCCGGGAGGGCGGGCTCATCGACCTCGGGGTCGAGCACGGCCTGGTGCGCAAGTCCGGCGCCTGGTTCACCTACGGCGGGGACCAGCTCGGGCAGGGCAAGGAGAACGCCCGCCGGTTCCTGCGGGACAACCCCGAGCTCGCCGAGGAGATCGAGACCCGGATCCTCGCCACGATGGGCATCGGCCCGGCCGCCGCGGAGGCGGCCGAGGAGGCCGGCGGGCCGGCGGTGCCCGACGGCGAGGTCCCGGTCGAGTTCTGATGGCGGGCCCGCGCGGGGGCCGGCGCCGCCTGCCCGCCCCGGAGCCGCCCGCCGACGGCGCGGCGGCCCACGACGCCGAGCCCGACGCCGAGCAGGTCGCCCGGACCATCGCCCTGCGCCAGCTCACCGCGGCCCCCCGCAGCCGGGCCCAGCTGGCCGAGGCGATGGCCCGCCGGGACGTCCCGGCGGACGTCGCCACCCGGGTGCTCGACCGGTTCACCGAGGTCGGGCTGGTCGACGACGCCGCCTACGCCGAGATGCTCGTGCGCACCCGGCACGCCGAGCGCGGCCTGGCCCGCCGTGCCCTGGCCGAGGAGCTGCGCCGCCGGGGCATCGACCCCGAGGTGGCCGAGGGCGCCCTGGCGCAGGTCGGCGAGGACGACGAGCTCGCCGCCGCCCGCCGCCTGGCAGAGAAGAAGGCCCGGGCCACCCGCGGGCTGGACGTCCAGGTCCGCCGCCGCCGGCTCGCCGGCGCCCTCGGCCGCAAGGGGTTCGGCGCCGGGGTGGCGATGCGGGTGGTCGAGGAGGTCCTGGCCGCCGAGGCGGCCGACGCGGACGACAGCGCGGCGGACCCGGCGGGGTGAGCCGCCGGCGCGGCCGGTAGCGGGCGGCGGTCGAGCCGCCGGAGAGGGGTAGCGGCCGGCGGCGGGGCCGGGGCGGCCCGGCCGGCGCCTGAGCGGGGGCGGCCGGCGGCCGAGCCGCCCGGGCTCAGTCGCCCTCGACCATCAGGCCCGGGTCGGCCGGCAGGGCCTGGCCGGCGGTGCGCTTGTCCAGCCGCCGCGCCACCCGCTCCGCCGCCCAGGTGAGCGTGTAGTTGATGAGGATGAACACCACCGCCGCCACGATGAGCGCCGGGACGTAGTTCGCGAACGTCGAGCCGACCAGCCGGGCCGAGCGGAGCAGCTCGCTGTAGGTGATGATCGAGCCGAGCGCGGTGTCCTTCAGGATGACCACGAGCTGGCTGATCATCGAGGGCATCATCGCGATGAGGGCCTGGGGCACCTCGACCAGCCGCAGGCTCTGGCCCGGCGTCAGGCCGACGGCGAGGGCGGCCTCCCGCTGCCCGCGCGGCAGGTTCTGCACCCCGGACCGCACCAGCTCGGCGATGACCGAGCCGTTGTACAGCGTCAGCCCGACGACCACGCCGAGGAACGGGGCCTGGCCGGTGGGCACCGCGTCGGTGTAGGCGAAGAACATCCAGAAGAAGATCATCATGATCAGCACCGGCACGGCGCGGAAGAACTCCACGACCACGGTGCTCACCGCCCGGACCGGCGCCAGCCCGGACAGCCGGCCGATGCCGAAGACGAGGCCGAAGACGTTCGCGGCGACGATCGCCACCGCGGCCGCCCGTAGGGTGTTCCACAGGCCGACGAGCAGGTAGTCCACCCACACCGAGCTGGTCAGGAAGACGTCCCACTTGGCCGCGGTGAGCTGGCCCTTGCCGGCCAGCCCCCAGACGACCCAGCCGAGCACGCCGAGCACGACGAGCGCGCCGAGGACGTTGACGACGGCGATCCGCCGGCGGGTGCGCGGGCCGGGGGCGTCGAACAGTGGCGAGCTCATCGGGCGACCCCCAGCCGGCGGGACAGGAACGTGGCGAGCAGCCCGATCGGCAGCACGATGACCACCCAGCCGAGGGCGATCACCAGGAAGATGACGATCCGCAGGTCCGGGCGGAGCTCGAGCATGGTGAGCATCACCCCGGCGGCCTGGGTCACCCCCGCCGCCTGCGCCACGGTGGAGTTCTTGGCCAGCGCGATGAGGGTGTTGCCGAGGGGGGCGATGGCCCCGCGGAGCGCCTGCGGCAGGATGACCAGCCGCATGGACTGGCCGAAGCCCAGGCCGAGCGCGCGGGCCGCCTCCACCTGGCCGGCCGGGACGGTGTTGACGCCCGAGCGCAGCGCCTCGCAGACGAACGCGGCGGTGTAGACCGACAGGCCCAGCACCGCGAGGCGAAAGCTGTTCGCGGTGATGAAGCCGCCGGGCGCGTCCCGCCCGGCGAGGACGACGCCGAGCTGGCCCCACAGCCCGAGCGAGCAGGCCAGGATAATCAGGGTCAGCGGGGTGTTCCGGACGACGTTGACGTAGGCCGCGCCGGCCCACTGCAGGCTCGGTGCGGGGGAGACCCGCATGATCGCCAGCACGGTGCCGATGAGGAACGCGAACACTGCCGAGTACAGCGTCAGGCGGATGTTGACGATGAACGCACCCAGCACGTCGAAGCTGCCGAGCAGCTCGGCGACGTCACCGACGATGCCTCCCATCGGGCCTCCTGGGTCTGGTCCGGCCGACCGCCGCGGGCGGGCGGTCTGCTAGGTCGCCGTCGCGACGGCGGGCGGTCTGGTCAGGCGCCTACGCCGGGCGGCGCGGCCGCACGGACGACGGCGGTGGGCCGGCCGGGTCGGGCCGGTCCACCGCCGTCACGGCTGGGCGGGCGGTCAGGCGCAGGGCTCGACCTCGGGCGGGTTGAGGTCGGCGTTCCACTCGAAGGTGTCCCCGACGTTCTCGGTGAGCAGCTGCTCCCAGGTCCCGTCGTCGATCATCTCGGTGATGGCGGTGTTGACGTCCTCGCAGATGTCGTTGTCCGGCGGCAGGCCGACGCCGTAGTTCTCCTCGGAGAACGGGTTGCCGACCACCTTGAACTGGCCCTCGTACTCGGGCTGGGCGGCGTAGCCGGCGAGGATGACGTCGTCGGTGGTGACCGCGTCGACGGTGCCGGCGCTGAGCAGCTCCACGCACTCGGAGTAGGTCTGGGCCGGGTAGAGCTCGACGCCCTCGGAGTACTCGTCGCGGATCCGCTCGGCCGACGTCGAGCCCTCCACCGAGCACAGCACCTTCCCGTCCAGGGTGTCCGGGCCGGTGATGTCCGTGTTGTCCTGGGCGACCAGCAGGTCCTGGCCGGCGACGAAGTACGGCCCGGCGAACGCCACCTGCTCCTTGCGCTCGTCGGTGATGGAGTAGGTGGCGACGATCATGTCCACCGAGCCGTTCTCCAGCAGCGTCTCGCGCTGGGAGGAGACCGATTCCACGAACTCCACGTCCTCCTCGGCGTACCCGAGCTTCTCCGCGACGTACCGGGCGACGTCGACGTCGAACCCGGTGTACTCCGAGCCCTCCTGCAGGCCCAGGCCGGGCTGGTCGAACTTGATCCCGACGGTCAGGCCGCCCTCGGCGCCCCCGCCGCCGCCCGCCTCGGTGGTCTCGGTGCCGCCGCCGTCGTCCTCGCCGCCGTCGCTCCCGCCGGGCTCGCCGGCCGAGCAGGCGGCCAGCGCCAGGGCGGCGGCCAGGGTCAGGCTTGCACCGGCTGTGCGCATGCCTCGCATGTGTCTCCTTCGGTCGGTCCCCAGCGGGGATCAGTGGCTGAGCAGCTTGGACAGGAAGTCCTTGGCCCGGTCGGACCGGGGGTTGGTGAAGAACTCGTCGGGCGTGGCAGCCTCGACGATCTGGCCGGCGTCCATGAAGATCACCCGGTCGCCGGCCTTGCGCGCGAAGCCCATCTCGTGGGTGACGACCACCATCGTCATCCCGTCCCGGGCCAGGGCGGTCATGACGTCGAGGACCTCGTTGATCATCTCTGGGTCCAGCGCCGAGGTCGGCTCGTCGAAGAGCATGACCTTGGGCTGCATGGCCAGCGCCCGGGCGATGGCGACGCGCTGCTGCTGGCCGCCGGAGAGCTGGGCGGGGTGCTTGGTGGCCTGGTTCGCCACGCCGACCCGCTCCAGCAGCGCCATCGCGCGCTCCCTCGCCTCGGCCGGCTTGACGCCCTTGGCCTTGATCGGGCCGAGGGTGACGTTGTCCAGGATCGTCTTGTGCGCGAAGAGGTTGAAGGACTGGAACACCATCCCGACGTCGGCCCGCAGCCGCGCCAGCTCCTTGCCCTCCGCGGGCAGGTCCTGCCCGTCGATGGTGATCCGGCCGGAGTCGATCGGCTCCAGCCGGTTGATCGCCCGGCACAGGGTGGACTTGCCCGAGCCGGACGGGCCGATCACGACGACGACCTCGCCCCGGCGCACGGTGAGGTTGATGTCCTTGAGCACGTGCAGGTCGCCGAAGTGCTTGTTGACGTCGGCGAGGACGACGAGGTCGCCCCGCTCGTCGGCGCGCTGCCGTGTGGCGGCGCCCACATCGGGTGAGGTCATGGGGGTCAACATAGCCGCACCGTGTTTCCGGCAGGGAACCCGGGCAGGTAACAGTGTGGACACGGCCGACGGCGGGACCCTGGCCGGCGGCCCGGCGCCGCGGGGCCCGGGCGCCGGCGCCTACACTGCTGACCTCATGAGCGCACCCGCCACCGCGCCCGCCGGCGCCGCGGTCGCCGCCGCGGTCGGCGCGGTTGGCCCCGCCCAGAGCGGCGGGCCCGCACCCACCGCCGACCCCGCCGGAACCGCGCACCCTGCCGGTGCCCCGCCCCGCACCTATCTGGTCCGCACCCTCGGCTGCCAGATGAACGTCCACGACTCCGAGCGGCTCGCCGGCCTGCTGCAGGCCCGCGGGTACGTCCCGGTCGCCGACATCCCGGAAGCGGCCGCCCGGGCGACGGACGCCGGCGACGGCGGGGCCGACGTCGTCGTCCTCAACACCTGCTCCGTGCGCGAGAACGCGGCCACCCGGCTGTTCGGCAACCTCGGCCAGCTCGCCGCCGTCAAGCGCTCCCGGCCCGGCATGCAGATCGCCGTCGGCGGGTGCCTGGCCCAGCAGATGCGCGAGGGGATCGTCGCCCAGGCGCCGTGGGTCGACGTCGTGCTCGGCACCCACAACCTCGACGTGCTGCCGGCGCTGCTCGAGCGGGCCCGGCACAACGCCGAGGCGCAGGTGGAGATCGAGGAGTCGCTGAAGGTCTTCCCCTCCACCCTGCCCAGCCGCCGCGAGTCCGCCTACGCCGCGTTCGTGTCCATCTCGGTGGGCTGCAACAACACCTGCACCTTCTGCATCGTCCCGCACCTGCGCGGCAAGGAGCGGGACCGCCGGCCGGGGGACGTGCTCGCCGAGGTCGAGGCGGTGGTCGCGCAGGGCGCCGTCGAGGTGACCCTGCTCGGGCAGAACGTCAACAGCTACGGCGTGGGCTTCGGCGACCGGGGCGCGTTCGCCAAGCTGCTGCGCGCGTGCGGGCGGGTCGAGGGCCTGGAGCGGGTCCGGTTCACCTCTCCGCACCCGGCGGCCTTCACCGACGACGTCATCGCGGCCATGGCCGAGACCCCGACCGTCATGCCGTCCCTGCACATGCCGCTGCAGTCCGGCTCCGACGCCGTGCTGCGGGCCATGCGCCGGTCCTACCGGTCGGCCCGCTTCCTCGGCATCCTGGAGCGGGTGCGCGCGGCCATCCCGGACGCCGCGATCACCACCGACATCATCGTCGGCTTCCCCGGCGAGACCGAGGCCGACTTCCAGGACACCCTCGACGTCGTCGCCGCCAGCCGGTTCGCCTCCGCCTTCACCTTCCAGTACTCCCCGCGCCCGGGCACCCCGGCCGCGGACCGCACCGACCAGGTCCCTGCCGAGGTGGTCGCCGAGCGCTACCAGCGCCTGGTCGCGCTCCAGCAGCGGATCTCCACCGAGGAGAACGAGCGGCTGGTCGGCAGCACCGTGGAGGTGCTGGTGGCCCAGGACGGCCGCAAGGACGAGGCCACCCGCCGGATCACCGGCCGGGCGGCCGACAACCGGCTGGTGCACGTGGCCCTGCCGCCGGGGCTCGCCGACGGCGACCGGCCCCGACCCGGGGACATGGTCACCGCGACCGTCACCCGCGGCGCGCCGCACCACCTCGTCGCCGACTCCGCGCTGACCGGCGGGACGTTCGCCGTGCGGCGCACCCGGGCGGGGGACGCGTGGGCGGGCCACGGCGACGCCGACGGCGGTGGGCACGGCCACGGCGCGGCGGCCGCTGCCGGCCCGGTCAGCCTCGGGCTGCCGACCGTGCGCCGCTGACCGGTCCGCCGGTCGAGCCGGCGCCGGCCGGAACCGCACCCTGCGGCGTCGCGTCACCCTTCAGCGGTGGCCACCGGCGCCCCGTCCGGACGCCGCCGCCTCACTCCGCCGTCGGCTCGACCGGCACCGAGCGGTCGAGGGCCTGGAAGAACTGCACGCCGGCGGCCAGCCCGCCCTCGATGAGCTCGAGCAGCTGCCGGTCGGTCGCGCCGGCCCCGACGTCGGTCAGCACCTCCGTGCGCACCCCGATCCCGTCCCCGGACGGCACGGTGAAGACGGTGGGCCAGACCTTGTCCCGGTTCCAGTCGTTGACCGCCTGGGCCAGTGCGCCGGCCATCGCGGCCGGCAGGGTCCGCCCCCAGGACCCGCGCACGGACAAGAACTCCGTCGCCGGGCCGGTCAGCCGGACCTGAAACCGGAAGCCCTCCCACAGCCCGGTCACCGAGCCGTCCGCCTCGCTGCGGACGTGGTAGCCGCGGGCCCGCACCACCGCCGCGACCCGGTCGGCCGTCAGCGGGGTGGCCCGCTCCACCGGCGTCGGCAGCGGGTGGCTCGGGGCCGGGGCGGGCCGGGTGGTCACCGGCCGGCCGAAGAGCGCCCGCCACCAGCTCACGGGGTCTCCTCGGGCGGCAGACCCGCCGGGTCGGGGTAGGCCGCCTCCAAGTCCCGCACCACCCGCATGCCCTGCCCGACCCCGCGGCGCAGCAGGGCGCTGAGCTGGTGGTCGCTGACGCCGGTGCCGAGTGGGGTGGAGGCCTCGGCGACGACACTGAGCCGGCCGTCGTCGAGGACGCGGACGTAGCACTTGGGCCCGATGAACTCCCGGTTCCACCGGTCCAGCAGCCCGAGGACCTCGCCCAGCCGCTCCAGCGCCAGGCGGCGGTGCCAGGAGGTGCGGACCTGCAGCACCGTCTCCTCCTCGCCGAGGAGGTAGATGTGGAAGACCGACTGCGCCCACAGCAGGCCGAGGTTGCCGGCGGCGTCCCGGAACAGCGGGTAGCCGAGCGCGGTGAGCGTCTCCGCCACCCGGGTGCGGGTCAGCGGCACGACGACGTCCCGGGTGTCCAGGCCGGTCGGGCCGGTCCGGGCCCGGCCCTCCTCGAACCCTGCGGCCGCCATGGCACGAGGGTAGTCCGGGGCGACGGCGTCCGGTGCGGTGCGGCGGAGGCCGAGCGGGCCGCTGGCGCTTGTCCACAGGTGTCGCCGAACCTCTGGTGCGAGCGGCGGTCGGATACTACCGTCGCCGCATGACCGTGGGGGGCAGGCGACGGGGCACCGTCGCGGCAGCGTGCACCGCGCTGGTCCTGGGAGCAATGCTTGGCTGCTCCCGGGAGCCTGCCGCTGCCCCGGCGCCGACACAGACGAGCAGCTCGCAGACGTCGGCAGCCACGGAGTCGCCGGGTCCGGAACCGACGGAGCCGACGGTCACCCCGCCCGAGGTGGAGAAGCCGGAGCGACCCGAGGCGATGGAGCGCGACGACCTCGAGGGCGCAAAGGCGGCCGCGGAGTACGTGCTCCGCCTCTACCCGTACGTGTACGCCAGCGGAGACATCACCGAGTGGAACGCGATGTCAAAGGATGGTTGCAAGTTCTGCAAGAGCGTGGCAGATAATGTCACAAAACTTCACCAGGAGGGTGGGTACTCGACCGGTTCTGAGGTCGTCATTGAGTCGATCGAGGGACGCCCTCCGTATGGTGGGCACGACTACTTCGAGATCCTAATCCAAGGTACCGCGACACCATCGAAGCGGATGAATCCAGACGGGTCAACGCTGGATGAGTTCGAGGGAGGCCGAGCACTGTTCTACATTGCGGTCACTCGTGTCAATGACTCGTGGCTCATCCACGGAGTGGCCACGGAGCCGGTCGATGGGTAAGGGCACCTTTCGCCAGCGCCGTAGGCTTACAGCTGTCGCGATCGCAACGATCGCCTGGGTGGCCGGCCCACTAACTGTTGCAGCAACTGCGGCCCCCGGACCTCCTGACCAGGTTGGACCGCACGTGGAGCACGAATCTGAGGCGGAGGACGATTCGATCATTGTCGAGGGGTACGCGTCAAACAACGGGCCTCCTTCCGCAGAGTCAGTACGAAACCGAGAGCAGCCTCGGGTCGTCGGTCGAGGGGAGGTCAAATCAACTGGGTCGGGCAGTGGCCCACGTTCAAGCGGTGGTGGCGGCAATGGCGACGGCAACGGCGATGGTGGGGGTGGTGGGGACTGCTACGAGTATGTCCCGCTGCCCTCGGGGGACAAGCGGGTGGATTTCTCCCGGTGCGGTGGTGAGCAGGCGGGGCAACGGACGGTGATCAGCCCCACGGCGCCGGCCCCGCCCGGTGCGCCGGCCCCCGCCGCGCCAGGCGCGCCGGCGGCCCCGGCCCCGGCCCCGCCAGCGCCGCCACCGGTCGTGGTCACCGCGCAGGACCTCCAGCGCCTGCCGATCGCCCCGGGCACGGTTTCGGTCCAGCCGGACCGGGGCTGGGTGCTGGTCAACATCGACACCATCGTCTTCACCGATGCGGCCCCGCAGGTGCTGGACACGGTCGTGCTGGGCACCCCGGTGCGGGTCGGGGTCAGCCCGGTGGACTACACCTGGGACTTCGGCGACGCCAGCGCCCCGGTGACCACCACCGTGCCCGGGGCGCCGTACCCGAACCACACGGTGGCGCACACCTACACCCGGGCGGCGGAGGGGGTGAGCGTGGGCCTGACGGTCCGGTGGAGCGGGCAGTTCGAGGTGAACGGCTCGGGGGTCTGGCAGCCGGTCCAGGGGACCGCCGTGACCTCCGCCGTCTCCGCGCCGTTCGACGTGCGCACGGTCACCGTCAGCCTCACCAACGGCAGCCTCCCCGACCACTGACGCAATGGAGGGCGCTGCACGGGGACGGACCAGCCACCGCCGGGCCCGCCACCGGTGCTCGCGGGCGCCGGCGAGGGCACGAGGGGATCGCGGGCGTAGGCGTTTGCACGAGCGGCCAGCAGACGCCCCACCCCGGCCGGCGCCCGGGCCAGCAGCCCGTGCCCGGGTAGGTTGGCCGCCGTGGAGGAGCCCCCGCTGATCGCCATCGTCGGCGTGACGGCCTCGGGCAAGTCCGACCTCGCCCTCGACCTGGCCGAAGCGCTCGGCGGACCCGGCGCGGTGGAGATCGTCAACGCCGACGCCATGCAGCTCTACCGCGGCATGGACATCGGCACCGCGAAGGTGCCAGCGGACCAGCGCCGCGGTGTCGCCCACCACCAGCTCGACGTCCTGCACGTGCGGCAGGAGGCGTCCGTGGCGGCCTACCAGGCCCACGCCCGCGCCGACATCGCCGCGATCCGGGCCCGCGGCCGCCTGCCCGTCCTGGTCGGCGGCTCCGGGCTGTATGTCCGGGCGGTCCTGGACCAGCTGGAGTTCCCCGGCACGGACCCGGCGGTGCGGGCCGGCCTGGAGGTGCGGGCCGCCGAGGAGGGACCCGACGCGCTGCACGTGGCGCTCGCCGAGCTGGACCCGCCGGCCGCCGCCGCCATCGACCCGCGCAACACCCGCCGGCTGGTCCGCGCCCTGGAGGTCATCACCCTGACCGGGCGACCGTTCTCCGCCCGCCTGCCCGAGCACGTCTACGCCCTGCCCGCGGTGCAGCTCGCCGTCGATGTGCCGCGCCTCGACCTCGACGGACGCATCGCCGCCCGGGCGGCGTGGATGATGGCCGGCGGGCTGCTGGAGGAGACCGCGCGGCTCCTTGATGAGGGCCTGGCCGAGAGCCCGACGGCGGCCCGCGCGGTCGGCTACGCCCAGGCCATGGACGTCCTGGCCGGCCGGTCCACCCCGGCCGAGGCGGTCGACGCCGTCGCCCTGGCCACCCGCCAGCTCGCCCGCCGGCAGGAGAAGTGGTTCCGGCGCGACCCGCGGATCCGTTGGCTACCGAGGGGAGACCCGGACACGGTGCTGGCCGCCGCGCTGCGTACCCTGGGACGATGACCTCCCCGTTCGGTGCCCTGGCCGGCCGCGGCCTCACCACCGGGCACGGCACGGAGAACGACTTCCTGCTCGTCCCCGACCCCGACGGCGAGCTCGACCTGACCGCCGCGGAGGTCGCCGCCGCCTGCGACCGGCACGCCGGTGTCGGCGCGGACGGCCTCATCCGCGTCGTGCGGACGGCAGCCCTGACTGGTGCGGACCAGGCTGCGTCCGCCCCCGCCGACCCAGCCGCGCCGGCCCCCGTGGACCCGGCCGGGGCCGCGCCCGCCCCTGCGGACGCCCCCGCCCCCGCCGCCGTGGCCGGTGCCGAGTGGTTCATGGACTACCGCAATGCCGACGGCTCGGTGGCGGAGATGTGCGGCAACGGCATTCGGGTGTTCGTGCACTACCTGCGCGAGCAGGGGCTGGTCGACCTCCCGCCGGGGGCGAGCATCGCCGTCGGCACCCGCGGCGGGATCCGCCAGGTGGCCTTCGACGGCGAGCGGTACACGGTGGCGATGGGCCGGTGGGCGATGCCCGGCGGGCTCGCCGCCGTCCAGGCCGGCTACGACGTGATCGTCCAGGTGCCCGGGCTGCCCGGCCCCCGGGCGGGGTTGCGGGTGACGCTGCCCAACCCGCACACCGTGGTGGCGCTGCCGGACGAGGCGGCGCTCGCGGCGGCCGACCTCACCGGCGCCGTGGCGTACGACCCTGTCCCGCCGGCGGGGACCAACCTCGAGCTCGTCGTCCCGCTCGGCGACGACGACGCCGGGCTGGGCACCGTCCGCATGCGCGTCCTGGAGCGGGGGGTGGGGGAGACCCGGTCCTGCGGGACGGGCACCTGCGCCGCCGCGCTGGCCGTGCGCGCCTGGGGCGGCCCGGGGGCGCCGGACACCTGGCGCGTCCTCGTCCCCGGCGGGGAGGTCCTGGTCCACGTCGACGGCGACCAGGTCACCCTCACCGGCCCGGCCGTGCTCACCGCTGACGTGACCCTGCGCTGACGGCGCCCCCCGATCCTCCCGGAGCGCGCCCCACCGCCCCTCGACCGCCTTACCCACGCCCGACCCTCACCCCTCGACCCTTGACCCCCCGACCACCCGCCCGCGTCCCCCACGGAGGCCCCAGGTGCCGAAGAAGAAGCGCAAGGCCCGCCAGCCCACCCCGACCGGGGCGCAGGTGCGCCCCCTGCGCCCGCACACGGGCCCCGGCGGCCTGGACGGGCTGCTGGCGGAGTTCGACACCTGGTCCCAGCGGCTCGGCCTGGCCATGCCCGACACGGTCGACCTCGTCCGGATCGCCGTCGAGCTCAAGCGCGACCGGCTGGACCGGCCGGACCCGACCCGGTGGAGCCGGCAGGACCTGACCGTGGTGCTCACCGAGCTCTTCCCCGCGCACGTGCTCATCGGCCCGGACAAGCAGCACCAGCTCGCCCCCGCCCTCGCGCTGTACCTCGCCTTCCTGGGTGCCACCGGCCGCTGGCCGGCCGACGCCGAGCCGCTCGACGACATCGCTGCCCTGGTCGAGGAGCTCAGCTACCAGGTGCCCGTCGCCTACGGAACCGGCCCCCGCTCGACCACCGCCAACATCGTCCGGTACGCCATCGAGCAGGGCGTCGACATCAGCGACCGGGACGCGCTCGCCGCGTTCATGACCGCCTTCGTCGACCTGCCCGACGCCCACCGGGCGGCGATCGCCGACGGCGCGGGTCCCGCCGCACCCCGGGCGTCCGGCGATCTGCTCGGTGCTGGTCCGGGGGCTTGGGCCGAGGACGACGACGGGTCCAGCCTGCTCGCGCCGTTCTGGCCGGCCGCGCTCGGCCCGGCGCCCGACCTGGAGGTTCTCACCGGCTACGAGCTGCCGGACCCGGAGGCCGCCGCGTGGCTCCGGGCCGCCCCGCTGTGGGGCCGGGCCCGCGCCCTGCTCGACTGGCTCGGCGAGGGCCGGCCGGTTACCGCCAGCGGGGCCCTGCGCCGGGCCGAGACCGCCGCCGTCATCGGGCTGCTCGGGCTGCCCGGGCCGTCGCGCCCCGCGTCGATGTGGGACTCGGCACCGCTGGCCCTGCTGTGGGCCGGGCTCGCCCAGGCCGGCATGATCGCCATCGCCCGCACCCGCGCCTACCCCCGGCGGGCGCTGCCGGGCCCGGACTCATCCGCGCGGGAGGTCGTCGTCACCGGCACCGAGATCTACAGCGGCGCGCTGTGGGCCTTCCTGTTCGAGTGGCACCGGGGCCGCTACGCCCAGGTCCCGGGGCTCACCGTCGGGCTGCTGCTCGCCGCCGCACGGTCGGGAGGACTGGCCGTGCCGGCCGACACGCTCGCGGCGCCCGCGGACATCCCCGGCTTCCCGCCGGGCCGCGATCTCACCCCCGCCCTGGCCGCGGATCTCGACACGCTCACCCACCTGGGGCTGCTCCGCCGCAGCCCGGCCGGGGCGTACGTCCTGCCTCGGGCGCTCACCCCGGTCGTCCCGGTCGCCCTGGCCATGCTGGCGGAGGACGATGACGACGAGGACTTCGACCCCGTCTGATGCGCTACCGCGGACGTGCCCCCGCCGCGGCCGATGCGCCGCCCCGCCGGCCCGCCGCTACTGCCCGGGCCGCACCGTGAGCACCCGGAAGCCCTTCGCGCTGGCCGCGCGGGCGACGTCCATGCCCAGCTCCTCGGCCAGCCAGCGGTGCAGGGAGTCGGCGCCGAGGTTGCGCTGGACGACCAGCTGCGCCCGCCCGGTCGGGGCGAGCAGCCCGAGCCAGCGGCGCAGCAGCTCGTGCAGCGCGGCCTTGCCGATCCGCACCGGCGGGTTGGACCAGATCTCGGCCAGCCGCACCCCCGCCGTCGTGAGGTGCTCCAGCGCCGCATCGGCCGCCGTCGCCCGCACCCCGGTCAGGCCGAGCGCGGCCGCGTTGCGCGCCGTCAGGTCCACCGCTCGGGCGTTGCTGTCCACCGCCCACACCGTCGCCGCGGGGGAGGCCTGCGCCATGGCCAGGGCGATCGGCCCCCAGCCGCAGCCGACGTCGGCGAGGTCACCGGCCGGCGGCGGGTCCTCGACGGCGTCGAGCAGCACCCGGGTCCCGAGGTCCAGGCGCCCGGCGGAGAACACCCCGGACGCGGTCTGCACCCGCACCGGCCGCCCGCGCAGCACCACGTCCACCGGCCGCAGCTGAGCGGGGGAGGCGGGCTGGGCGGAGAAGTAGTGGTCCGGCTCGGGCACGCCGGCCAACCTATCCGCCAGCGCCGGCCACCGCCCGCACCGGCCACCCTGCCGGCCGCACCGGCCGGCCTGGCCACCGGAGCCGGCCACCCTGCCCACCGGCGTCGGCGGGCCTTGTCCGCCGACGGCGGAGCCTGGGGAAAACCCTCGCCCGTCACGCCCCGCCGTGGGACCCTGGAGGGGTGGCGCGGCAAGGGCGCCACCGCCGTGAAAGGACACCATGACCACCAGCCGCCCCGACCCCCGCACCCCGGAGCATCCAGGCGCGCAGGCGGCGGCGGAGGATGTCGTCGCCCGCATCCTGGCCCGTGCCGGCAACGTCCGGTCCACCGCCGGCACCGCCCTGCAGGACGAGGCCGACGCCGACGACGGGGACCTCGGCTACGACGGCGAGCAGCTCGACCGCGAGGAGCGCGCCGCGCTCCGCCGGGTCGGCGGGCTGTCCACCGAGCTCGAGGACGTCAGCGAGGTCGAGTACCGCCAGCTCCGGCTCGAGCGGGTCGTCCTGGTCGGGCTGTGGTCGACCGGGACCGCGGAGTCCGCCGAGGTCTCCCTGCGCGAGCTCGCCGCGCTGGCCGAGACCGCCGGCTCGGAGGTCCTCGACGGGCTCCTCCAGCGCCGCGCCGCCCCCGACCCGGGCACCTACCTCGGCTCGGGCAAGGCCGCCGAGCTGGCCGAGCTGGTCCGGGCCGCCGGCGCGGACACGGTCATCGTCGACGGCGAGCTCAGCCCCTCCCAGCGCCGCGGTCTGGAGGACATCGTCCAGGTCAAGGTGATCGACCGCACCGCCCTCATCCTGGACATCTTCGCCCAGCACGCGAAGTCCCGGGAGGGCAAGGCCCAGGTCGAGCTCGCCCAGCTGGAGTACCTGCTGCCGCGCCTGCGCGGCTGGGGCGAGTCGATGTCCCGGCAGGCCGGCGGCCGGGTCGCCGGCGGCGCGGGCATCGGCTCCCGCGGCCCGGGCGAGACGAAGATCGAGCTCGACCGGCGCCGCATCCGCACCCGGATGGCCCGGCTGCGCCGCCAGATCAAGGAGATGGCGCCGGCCCGCTCGACCAAGCGCGGCGCCCGCCGCCGCGGCCGGGTCCCCGCCGTCGCCATCGTCGGCTACACCAACGCCGGGAAGTCCTCGCTGCTCAACCGGCTCACCGGGGCCGGCGTGCTGGTGCAGAACCAGCTCTTCGCCACCCTCGACCCCACCGTCCGCCGGGCCACCACCCCCGACGGGCGCGCGTACACCCTGACCGACACCGTCGGCTTCGTCCGGTCCCTGCCCACCGAGCTCGTCGAGGCCTTCCGCTCCACCCTGGAGGAGGTCGCCGACGCGGACCTGCTGCTGCACGTCGTCGACGCCGCCCATCCCGACCCCGAGGGCCAGGTCCGCACCGTGCGCAGGGTCGTCGCGGACGTCGGCGCCGGGGACGTGCCCGAGCTGGTCGTGCTGAACAAGGCCGACCTCGCCGCCCCGGAGGACCTCGCCGCGCTGCGCACCCGCTACCCCGGCGCGGTGGCCGTCTCCGCCCGCACCGGGCAGGGCCTGGCGGAGCTCACGGAGCGGATCGCCGCCCTGCTGCCCCGGCCGGCCGAGGAGGTCGACGTCGTGGTGCCCTACGGCCGCGGCGACCTGGTCTCCCGCGCCCACACCGAGGGCGAGGTGCTCGCCGAAGACTACGCCGAGGTCGGCACCCAGCTCCGCGCCCGGGTCGAGCCCGCGCTCGCCGCCGAGCTCCGCGCGGCCGGCGCCCCGCCGGCCCGGCCCGCGCCGGCGAGGTGACCGCCGGGCACGTGACCGGCCCGCCGGCTGATCGGCAGGTGGCCGACGGCGGGGCGCCCGGTGCGGCGGGGCCGAGCGACGGCGGGCCCGCGGACGAGGCGGCCGACGGCGAGGCCGACGTGGCCGGCCTGCTCGACGCCGCGGTCGCCCGGGTCGGCGGCGAGCGCCGCGACGGGCAGCACCGGATGGCCGGGGCGGTGACCCAGGCCCTGCGGGCGCACGAGCGGCTCCTGGTCCAGGCCGGCACCGGCACCGGGAAGTCCCTGGCCTACCTCGTCCCCGTCCTGACCCACGTCGCGATGACCGAGGAGCGGGCCGTGGTGTCCACCGCGACCCTGGCCCTCCAGCGCCAGATCCTGAGCCACGACGCCCCGCTGGTGGCCGACGTGGTCGCGGCCCGCACCGGCCGCCGGCCCGACGTCGCCCTGCTGAAGGGCTGGCACAACTACCTGTGCCGGCACAAGCTGGCCGGCGGGTACCCGGCGGAGGATGAGCCGGGGCTGTTCGCGGCCGCCGCGGTGACCCGCGCGGACCCCGGTGCGCCGCCCGCCGCGGGCGCCGACGGCGCCGCCGAAGGTGCGGCGCCCGGCCCGGGTACCGACGCCGCCGCCGAAGGTGCGCCGCCTCGCCCGGGCGGCGCCGCCGGTCTCGGCCCGGCCGGCCCCGGCACCCGGTTGGGCGAGCAGGTCGCTCGCCTGCGCGCGTGGGCCGAGGAGACGGTCACCGGCGACCGGGACTACCTCGACCCCGGGGTGAGCGACCGGGCCTGGCGGCAGGTGTCGGTGACCAAGATGGAGTGCCTGGGCACCGCCTGCCCGCTGCTGGCCGAGTGCTTCCCCGAGGCGGCGCGGCAGGCCGCCCGGGCCGCCGACGTCGTCATCACCAACCACGCCATGCTCGGCATCGCGGCCGCCGGCTCCGGCGGCGTGCTGCCCGAGCACGACCTCCTGGTGGTCGACGAGGCCCACGAGCTGCCCGAGCGGGTCACCGCGCAGGCCACCGTCGACCTCAGCGCCGCCGCCGTCGAGCGCACCGCCCGCCTCGCCCGGCGCCACGGCGGCGGCGCCGTCCCCGCCCTGGACACCGCGGCATCGGCGCTGCGCGCGGCGCTGGAGCAGGTCCCGGACGGCCGGCTGGCCACCGGCCTGCCGTCCGCGCTGCACGACGCCGTGGTCCTGCTCGGCGCCGGCGCCCGGGAGGCCCTCGGCGGGCTGAGCCCGCGGGCCGAGTCGGCGGAGGCCGGCGGCCGCGCGATGGCCCGCTCCGCCCTGGTCAGCCTGGTGGAGATCGTCGACCGGCTGCTCGGCGACGGCGTCGCCCGGCACCGGGACGTGCTGTGGTGCGAACGGCCCCGCGGCACCGAGCCGCCCCGGCTGCGGGTGGCCCCGCTCGACGTCGCCGGCCCGATCGCCGAGGACCTGCTCGCCGACCGCGCCGCCGTCCTCACCTCGGCCACCCTCGCCCTCGGCGGGACCTTCGAGCCGATGGCCCGCACCCTCGGGCTGGCGCTGACGGGCCGCTACCGCAGCCTCGACGTCGGCTCCCCGTTCGACTACCGGCGCCAGGGCATCCTCTACGTGGCCCGGCACCTGCCCCCGCCGGGCCGGGACGGCCCCAGCGAGCAGGCCCTGGCCGAGCTGGTCGAGCTGGTGCGGGCCGCCGGCGGGGCGACCCTGGGGCTGTTCTCCTCCCGCCGGGGCGCCGAGGCCGCCGCCGCCCGGCTGCGCGCCGCCGTCGGCACGCCGGTGCTGTGCCAGGGCGAGGACCAGCTCCCCACCCTCGTGCGCCGCTTCTCCGCCGACGAGGCCACCTCCCTGATGGGCACGCTGTCCCTGTGGCAGGGCGTGGACGTGCCCGGCCCGACCTGCCGCCTGGTGGTCATCGACCGCATCCCCTTCCCGCGGCCGGACGACCCGGTCAAGCAGGCCCGGTCCGACGTCGTCCGGCGGGCCGGCGGCAACGCCTTCATGTCCGTCGCCGCCACGCACGCCGCGCTGCTGCTCGCCCAGGGGACGGGCCGGCTGGTCCGCTCGGCCGGGGACCGGGGCGTCGTCGCCGTCCTCGACCCGCGCCTGGCCACCGCCCGGTACGGCACCTTCCTCACCCGCTCGCTGCCGCCGCTGTGGCGCACCGACGACGGCAACCTCGCCCGGGCGGCGCTCCGGCGGCTCAGCGGGCAGGCCGAGGCGGACCGAGACGGCCGCGGGTAGCCGGCCGGGGCTGAGCGGACCGAGCAGGCGGGACGAGCCGGCGGCCCGGCCCGGCCGGGCGCGCCGCGGCTGAGCGGGCCGGGCCGAGCCGGCGGTCCAGCCGCGCAGGCGGTCCGGCCGCGCCGGCGGCGCCGGCCGAGCCAGCGGGAGCGAGCGGCCCGGCCCGGGCGAGCGGCGCCGTCGGCGGCACGGCCTGCCACGGCACGACGGTGGGGGAGCCCTAGGCTGGGGCGGGACCACGCCGAGAGGAGACGTCATGGACCAGGCCGGTGGCCGGAACGAGCTGCTGGGGGAGGGCCGCCTCCCGGAGCGGCGCTCCACCAAGGTCGCGATCGTCGGGGCGGGGGCGGTCGGCTCCACCCTCGCCTACGCGTGCCTGCTGCGCGGCGCCGCCCGCGAGGTGGTCCTCTACGACCTGAACAAGGCCAAGGTCCAGGCCGAGGCGATGGACATCGCGCACGGCATCCAGTTCACCCCGATGGGCACCGTCGCGGGCTCGGACGAGGTGGATATCTGCGCCGGCGCCGACGTCGTCGTGATCACCGCCGGCGCCAAGCAGCACCCCGGCCAGTCCCGGCTCGACCTCGCCGGCGCCACCATCGACATCATGCACCGGCTCGTGCCGAGCCTGGTCGACGTGGCCCCGGACGCCGTCTACGTCATGGTCGCCAACCCGGTCGACGTCGTCACCTACGCCAGCCTGAAGATCTCCGGCCTGCCCGACAACCAGTTCTTCGGCTCCGGCACCGTGCTGGACACCAGCCGGCTGCGCTACCTCGTCGCCCAGGAGTGCGGCGTCGCCGTGCAGAACGTGCACGCCTACGTGGCCGGGGAGCACGGGGACAGCGAGCTGCCGCTGTGGAGCTCGGCGATGATCGGGGCGGTCCCGCTGCTCCAGTGGGGCCCCACGGTGTCCGGCCGGCTGCTCGACGAGGGGGTCCGGGCGCGGATCGCGGAGGAGGTCGTGCGCTCGGCGTACCAGATCATCGAGGGCAAGGGCGCGACCAACTACGCCATCAGCCTCGCCACCGTCCGCATCATCGAGGCGGTGCTCCGCAACGAGCAGCGGGTGCTCTCGGTCTCCTCGCTGCTGGAGGACTACCTGGAGATCTCCGACGTGTGCCTGTCGGTGCCCACCGTCGTCGGCCAGCAGGGGGTGGGCCGCCGGCTCGTCCCGGTGGTCACCGAGCGGGAGCGCGGCGACCTGCTGCGCAGCGCCGAGTCGATCCGCGCGGTGGCCCGCCAGTTCGGGTTCTGACGCCCGGGCGCCGGCCGGTGCCGGCCGGTGCCGTCCGGCCGCCGCGCACCGGCTGACCGCCGTCAGAGGCTGCGCAGCACCGTCACGACCCGGCCGAGGATCTGCGCCTCGTCCCCCGGGATCGGCTCGAAGGACGGGTTCTGCGGGAGCAGCCAGACGTGGCCGTCCCGGCGCTGGAAGGTCTTGACCGTGGCCTCGCCGTCGATCATCGCGGCGACCACCTCACCGTTCTCCGCCACCGGCTGACGGCGGACCACCACCCAGTCGCCGTCGCAGATCGCGGCGTCGATCATCGACTCCCCGACCACGCGCAGGAGGAACAGCTCGCCGTCGCCGACCAGCTGGCGCGGCAGCGGGAAGACGTCCTCGACCGCCTGCTCGGCCAGGATCGGGCCGCCCGCCGCGATGCGGCCGACGACGGGCACCAGGGTCGGCGCCGGCGCGCGGAGCCCCTCCCCGTCCAGCGGCACCACCTCGGCGAGGGAGGCGCGGTCCTCGACCACCTCCATCGCCCGGGGCCGGTGCGGGTCGCGCCGCACGTACCCCTTGCGCTCGAGCGCCCCGAGCTGGTGCTTGACCGAGGACGGGCTGGTCAGCCCGACCGCGGCGCCGATCTCACGCATGGTGGGCGGGTAGCCGCGCTCGCGCACCCCCGCCCGGATGACGTCCAGGATCAGCCGCTGCCGGTCCGTGAGGGACGGCAGGCGGGGGGTGGTGCCCTCGTTGGTGGTCACAGCGGCGGTCCTTCCTGGTCCTGGCGGCGCCGCCGGCCGGCGCCGATGTCAGTGGTCGGTGATGGGCTGACACCACCAGCGTAGAAGGGACCGGGCCAGATGGGAAACATCTGTTCGACGGCGTGTCGACAGCCGCGCACGGTGCCGCTACTGTTGCGAACAGCAGTTCGACATACACCAGTTCTACCGAGCTTCAGGAGGCAACCATGAGTGCCCTGCTCGCCCCGCCGCCGGCCACCGCCCGCACCACCGTGCCGTCCCGTCGCCGGGGCAGCGGCCGGGCGGCGCCCACCGGGCGGCCGCGGCTGCAGCTCGTCGGCCCGGGCTTCGTGCCGCAGCCCGCGCTACCCGCCGTCGCCCCGGCCCCGGCCCGCCCGGCCCCGCTCACCCTCACCCGCCGGGGCCGGCGGGTGGCCGCCACCCTGGTCCTGCTCCTCGCCGCGGCCGCCGCCGCGGCCCTGGGCACCTGGGCGGGCCTCGCGGTCCGGGAGGCTCCCGCCGGACCGGTGAGCAGCGTCACCGTCGAGCCGGGCCAGACGCTCTGGGCGCTCGCCGCCGCCACCGCCGACCCCGGGGAGGACGTGCGCGACGTCCTCGCCGGCATCACCGACCTGAACCAGCTGGACTCCGACGTCCTCCGCGCCGGCCAGGTCCTGCTCGTCCCGGCGGGCTGAGCCATGGCCGCCGCCACCGCCAGTTGCGCCGCGATCGGCCCGCGACCTACGGTTCCTGCGGCGTCCGCACCGGCCTGGACGGGCGCCGCCGCGGCGCGGCCCGGCGCGCCGCCGCCGGACCGCCGGGGCCCAGGGAGGGTTGACGAGGTGCACTGCCCGTTCTGCCGGCACGCCGACTCCCGGGTCATCGACTCGCGCACGGCCGAGGACGGCACGTCGATCCGTCGGCGCCGGCAGTGCCCGAACTGCGGGCGCCGGTTCACCACCCTGGAGACCTCCAGCCTCACCGTGGTGAAGCGGTCCGGGGCCACCGAGCCGTTCAGCCGGGACAAGGTGATCGCCGGGGTCCGCAAGGCCTGCCAGGGCCGGCCCGTCTCCGACGACGACCTCGCCCTCCTCGCCCAGCAGGTGGAGGAGACGGTGCGGGCCAGCGGCGCCGCCCAGATCGAGGCCCACGAGATCGGGCTGGCCATCATCGGCCCGCTGCGGCGCCTGGACGAGGTGGCCTACCTCCGCTTCGCCAGCGTCTACTCCGCGTTCAGCTCCCTGGACGACTTCGAGGCGGCGATCCGCACGCTGCGGGCCGAGCACGCCGAGCGCGCCGCGGCCGGGGAGGTGCGTGACGGCGAGGGGCAGCAGTCGGTCGACGGCGCGGGGCCGGCCCGGCCGGACGGCGCCGCGGACGCTCTGCAGCCGGGCGCGGACGCGGTGCAGCCGGACGCGGATGCGGCGCAGCCGGACGCAGACCGGGATGCCACGCCGACGGGCGCCGGCGCCCCGCAGCCCGGCGCGGGCGCCGGACCGGCCACGTCCGCTACCCTGGCCCCAGCCGCGGCGCCCGAGGAGGCCCCGGCCCACTGACCGCCGTCGGCGGTGGCGGAGGGGAAGCCGCCACCGCCGACGGCTTCCACGTCCGTGGGGGCCGGCTCCCCGGGACCGGTGAGCCCTGCGGCCGGTCAGCCTTCCGACCGGCGAGCCCCCGCGGGCGGCCGGGCCCCCGCGGCCGGCCGCAAGACCCGCGGCTCAGAGGTCGGAGGAGCGCGGCCCCCAGATGTTGACCCCGGCCTCGATCGCGTGCTCGTCGATCGCGGCGAGCTCCTCGGGGCTGAAGTCCAGGTTGTCCAGCGCCGCGACCGAGTCCTCGAGCTGGGCCACGCTTGAAGCGCCCACGAGGGCGGTGGTCACACGCGGGTCGCGCAGCACCCAGGCGATCGCCATCTGCGCCAGCGTCTGGCCCCGCCGCTGGGCGATCTCGTCCAGGGCGCGCACCCGCTCCAGGACCTCCGGGGCGAGGAACTCCTGCCGGAAGGAGCCCCCGCGCGCGGCCCGGGAGCCCTCCGGCACGCCGCGGAGGTACTTGTTCGTCAGCAGGCCCTGGGCGAGGGGGGAGAAGACGACCGTGCCCGTGCCGGACTCGCCCAGGACGTCCAGGACGCTGGGGGAGCCCTCCTCGATCCAGCGGTTCACCATCGAGTAGGACGGCTGGTGGACGAGGATGTCCAGGCCGATCTCGGCGGCGATGTCCAGCGCCTCCCGGGTCCGCTCGGCCGAGTAGGAGGAGATGCCGGCGTACAGCGCCCGCCCGGAGTCCACCGCTGACTTCAGCGCCCCGAGGGTCTCGCGCAGCGGCGTCGTCGCGTCGTAGCGGTGGGAGTAGAAGATGTCGACGTAGTCGACCCCGAGCCGGGCGAGGGACTGGTCCAGGGAGGCGAGCAGGTACTTGCGCGAGCCGCCTTCGCCGTACGGGCCGGGCCACATGTCGTACCCGGCCTTGGTGGAGATGACGAGCTCGTCGCGCAGGCCGGCGAGGTCGGTGGCGAGCAGCTGGCCGAAGTTGCGCTCGGCCGAGCCCGGCGGCGGGCCGTAGTTGTTGGCCAGGTCGATGTGGGTGATGCCCAGGTCGACCGCCCGCAGGACGATGTCGCGCTGGCGGGCCAGCGGGACGTCGTCGCCGAAGTTCTGCCACAGGCCCAGGGCGACGGCCGGCAGGTCCAGGCCGCTGCGCCCGCAGCGGCGGTAGGTCATGGAGTCGTAGCGATCAGGTGCGGGAAGGTGCATGCCCTGACCGTAGCGCCCGCCGGGCCCGGGTCACTCCGGCCGTCTGGCCCAGGGCCCGGTCACTGCCCGTCGTCGGGCCGCTGCATCACCCGCAGCCGGATCGTGTCCTCCAGCCCGGCCACGGCCGCCACGGCCTCGCGCGGCAGCTCGGAGCCGATGTCGGTGACGGCGTAGCCGATCTCCCCGACGGTGCCCAGGATCTGGCCGTCGATGTTGGCGCCGTGCTCGGCGAAGGTCTGGTTGACCAGGGCCAGCACGCCGGGGGTGTTGCGGTGCACCAGGGTGACCCGGTAGCGCGCCGCCGGGGAGGGCTCCAGGCTGAGGCGGGGGAGGTTGACGGAGAGGTCGGTGACGCCGGTCCGGGCGTACCGGGCGAGCTTGCCGGCGACGAAGTGGCCGATGTTCTCCTGCGCCTCCTGCGTCGAGCCGCCCACGTGCGGGGTGAGGATGACGTTGGGCAGGCCGCGCAGGACGGACTCGAACGCGTCGCCGTTCTTGCGGGGCTCCTCGGGGAAGACGTCGACGGCGGCGCCGGAGATGGACCCGTCCAGGACGTGCGCGCGCAGCGCGTCGTAGTCCACCAGGAAGCCGCGGGAGAGGTTCAGGAAGCTCGCCCCGTGCTTCATCTGGTCGAACTGCTCGGCGCCGAACATCCCGGCGTTGCCCGGCCGGCCGTCCACGTGCAGGGTGACGACGTCGGCGACGGCGAGCACCTCACTGAGCGAGCCCATCCGCTGGGCGTTGCCCAGGGCCAGCTTCTCCGCAGTGTCGTAGAACACCACCCGCATGCCCAGCGCCTCGGCGACGACGGAGAGCTGGGTGCCGATGTTGCCGTACCCGACGATGCCCAGCGTGCGGCCCCGCACCTCGTGCGAGCCGGCGGCCGACTTGTCCCACACGCCGGCGTGCAGGGCCTTGTCCCGGACCGTGAGCCGGCGGGTGAGCGCGATGATCTCCGCGACCGCGAGCTCGACCACGGAGCGGGTGTTGGAGAACGGGGCGTTGAAGACGGCGATCCCGCGCCGGGCGGCGGCGCGCAGGTCGATCTGGTTGGTGCCGATGCAGAACGCCCCGACGGCGAGCAGGTCGGGCCGGGCGGCGAGGACCTGCTCGGTTACCTGGGTGCCGGACCTGATCCCGAGCAGGTCCACCCCGTCGAGGGCGTCGATCAGGTCCTCCTCCGCCAGGGCGGCGGGGTGGCGGACCACCTCGTAGCCGGCGGCGGCGAGGATCGGGTCGGCGTCGGGGTGGGGGTTCTCCAGGAGCAGTGCCGTTGCCACGCCCTCATGGTCCGCCGTCTCGCGATGCGGGAGCAAACCCGTCCGCGTTCCGGACGAGCGTTCCGCGGCGGCGCCAGTCAGGTCAGCCACGGGTCGAGGAGCTCGACGCCGGTGCCCTCGAAGTCCTTCGTGTTTCGGGTGGCCAAGCGGGCCCGGTGGGACCGCGTGATCGCTGCGATCTGCGCGTCGAGTGCGTCGATGGGGCGACCGACGCGCTCCCGTGCTGCGGCGATCACGCCGTAGAGCCGTGCAGCCGCATTGTCGAACGGCAGCACCTGACGCGGAAAGGCGTCCAAGATCTCCTCGGCGGTCTCTTGCAGCCGACTGGTGCGCCGACCCGCCGGCAGGCGCGCGAGGCCATACCGGATCTCGGCGACGGTGATCGCCGTCGTCGCCACGACGTCGCGCCGCTGCTGCCGGAGCCAGGAGGTGACCGCCGGAGACGGCGACGGCCGCATCAGTTCCGACACGACGTTCGTGTCGACGATGATCATTCGGCGAAGCCGGCGGCCCGGGCCGGAGTCGATCGTGCAGGGATGGCGAGGTCAACGCCGCCGAGGTCACTGAAGCGGTCGAGCAGGGTGGTGAAGAGATCGGCGTCGGGCTCCGGCTCGCGCACCGCGGCAGTCAGGATGTGGCGGATCTCGGCCTCCATCGACCGGCCGTTGCGGGCCGCGCGCACGCGCAGCCGCTCACGCACGTCGTCATCCAGGTCACGGACGCTGATGGCCGCCATGCCCCACCTCCCTCCTGCTAGCGACGCTAGCACTCGCTGGTCCCGAGGCGGACCGGCGTGCGGATCAGCGCTCGGTGCTTCGGACTCCGCCGTCAGCGGGCCGGCGAGGCCACCCTGGCACCTCCGGCGCTCCGCGGCTACGCCCCCGCCGGCACCTCGGGCATCCCGGCCGGCAGCGGCGCGGCGTGCACGACGTGCAGCCGCCGGGTGGGCCGGGTCATCGCGACGTACAGGTCGCCCGGGCCGCCCGAGAGGATCTCGGCCGGCTCCAGCAGGACCACCGTGTCGAACTCCAGGCCCTTGACGCCCACCGCGTCGAGCACCACCAGGCGCGCGCCCAGCGGGTCGTCGTCGGCGCCGGCGAGGGCCGCGCGCAGCGCCGGGTCCGCGGCCAGGTCCGCGGCCACCCCCGCGGCAGCCCCGGCCGGCACGACGACCGCCGCCCGGCCCAGCCCGGCGCCGTCGGTCTGGTCCAGCCGGGCGAGCTCGTCGGCCACCACGGCGGCGGTGACGGCCGGCAGGGTCGCCGGGGTCGCCCGGGTGGTCGCCAGCGCATCCGGCAGGTCCCGGGCGGACCGGACGGGGTAGGCGGGCGGGGACCCGGCGGCGGCGAGCACCGCCGTCGCGGCGGCCATGACCGTGGCCGGGGTGCGGTAGCTGATGGTCAGCACGGCCTCGCGGACGTGCTCGCGCCCGGCGTCCCCGAGCACGCCCGCCCAGGACCGGGCCGGCACCCGCCCGCTGCGCTGGGCCAGGTCGCCCACCACCGTCATCGACCGGGACGGGCACCGGCGCAGCAGGGCCCGCCACGCCATCGGCGAGAGCTCCTGCGCCTCGTCGACGACGACGTGCCCGTAGGTCCAGGTGCGGTCCGCGGCCGCCCGCTCGGCGGTGCTCAGCACCGGCCCGGTCGCGGCGAACCGCTCGGCGAGCATCTGCGCGTCCACCAGGCCCCCGCCCAGGCCCTGGGCGGCGATCGCCTCCTGGGCGTAGCGCACCTCCTCGGCGGCCTGCTGGCGCTGCGCGGCCCGGGCCCGGGCGCTCTCGGCCTGCTCGTGCGGGCCGAGCAGCTCGGCCAGCTCGTCCAGCAGCGGCACGTCGGCCACCGTCCACGGCGCGCCTGGCTCCCGGTGCAGCAGCGCCCGGTCCGCGGCGGGCAGCCGCGGGGCGTACCGGGCCAGCAGGTCCGGCCGGGCGTAGAGCCGCTCGAGCAGGCCGTGCGCGGTGGTCGGCATCCAGCACAGGTTCACCGCCACCCGCACGTCCCGGGCGCTGCGCACGTCCTCGTAGAGGTAGGGCCGCTCCTCCGGGTCGTCCACGCCCCGCGCGGCGGCGTACTCCCGGACCAGGACGTCCAGCACCGCCCGGGCGAACGTCTCCCGGGCCTGGTTGTGCGGCTGGCCGGTGCGCCGGGCCCGGGTCATCGCCGCCCGCACGTCCTCCGGGCGCAGGTGGATCGTGGTGCCCTCGACGTCGAGCTCGCGGGCCTCGGCCGGCACCCGCTGCAGGCCGCGCACCGCCCGGGCGAGGACGTCGGCGAGCTCGACCCGGCCCTTGACCGCGGCGACCTCCGGGGCCTCCGTGCCGGTCGCCGTCGTCCCGGGCAGCAGGTCCGCCATGGTGGTGGCGACGACGTCGGTCTCGCCGAGCGAGGGCAGGACCTGCTCGATGTAGGACAGGAACACCCGGGAGGGGCCGACGAGCAGCACCCCCGAGCGCTCCAGCCGCTCCCGGTGGGCGTAGAGGAGGTAGGCGGCCCGGTGCAGCGCGACGGCGGTCTTGCCCGTCCCCGGCCCGCCCTGGACCACCAGGATGCCGGCGAGGTCGGACCGGATCACGGCGTCCTGCTCGCCCTGGATGGTGGCGACGATGTCGCTCATCCGGCCCTCCCGGGCGGCGGACATGGCGGCGAAGAGCGCGCCCTCCCCGGTCAGCCCGGAGGCGGTGGCCTCGTCGAGGTGGTCGGCGTCGAGCAGCTCGTCCTCCACGCCGAGGACCGTGCGGGCCCGGGTCAGCAGGTGGCGCCGGCGCACCACGTCGCCCGGGTGGGCGGCGGTGGCCTGGTAGAACGGCCGGGCCGACGGCGCCCGCCAGTCCACCAGCAGCTGGTCCCGGGCGGCGTCGGACAGCCCGATCCGGCCCACGTACCGCGGCTCGCTCGCCCCGCGCAGGTCCAGCCGGCCGAAGACCAGCCGGTTCTCCACGTGGTCCAGCCGGGCGACGGCGTCGGCGTAGTGGGCGGCGAAGGCGTCCCGCTCCGAGCGGTTCTGCGGGGAGCCGGACGGGCCGGTGCGGCGCACCTCGGCCAGCCGGGCGCGGTAGGCCTCGCGCAGCTCGTCGAGGCGGGCGTAGACGACGTCGACGTAGCCCTGCTCCTCGGCGGCCGCCTGGCGGGCCGCCGGCGTGCCGGACTGGTCGGCCTGCGTCTGCTGCAACGCGTGCTCCTGGGGGTGAGACGGGGTGCCGAGCGGCACGGCCTACCATTATCTGCCACGACGGCGGCGCGTGCAGGCGGCGCGGACGGCGCGGGCGGCGCGCGTGCCGGGGGGCGGCGGGGGCACGCGAGGCCGGCGCGTCGCCCGCGCGCCAAGGCGCCGGCCGCGGAATGCTGGGCCCGGCAGGGACGTTGTCCCCGGCAGAGACCTGAGAAGGAAGGAGCGTGCCCATGCGCGACCCTCTGTTCACCCTGAGCCCCGGCGCGCAGGACGCCGCGCCGGTCCCCGTGCTCGTCCACGCGCTGCGCGGCGGGCTGGACGCCGGCAACGCCGGCGCGCTGGCGGCCCAGCACCTGCTGGAGTCCCTGCCCGCCGAGCGGGTGGCGACCTTCGACAGCGACGCGCTGGTGGACTACCGCTCCCGGCGCCCGCCGCTGACCTTCGCGGACGGGCAGTTCAGCGACTACGAGGACCCGGTCATCGCCCTGGACCTGCTCCGTGACGACGAGGGCAACCCCCTGCTGCTGCTGCACGGGCCCGAGCCGGACCTGCGCTGGGACGGCTTCGTCGACGCCGTCACCACCCTCGTGGAGACCCTGGGCGTGCAGCGCACCATCGGCGTGCACGGGATCCCGATGGCCGTCCCGCACACCCGGCCCACCACCGTCACCGCCCACGCCACCCGCGCCGGGCTGGTGCGCAACGCCGCGCAGATGCTCGGCACCATCCAGGTCCCCGGGTCCGTCGCCGGCCTGCTGGAGCTGCGGCTGGGCCGGGCCGGGCACGACGCCGTCGGCTTCTCCGCCAACGTCCCGCACTACCTGGCCCAGTCCGAGTACCCGCAGGCCGCCGCCGAGCTCGTCCGCCAGGTCGCCCGCAACGCCGACCTGGCCCTGCCGGTCGGGGAGCTCGAGGCCGCCGCGGCCGACGTCGCCCAGCAGATCGCGACGCAGGTCGCCGCCTCGGCCGAGGTGGGCGCCGTCGTCAGCGCCCTCGAGCGGCAGTACGACGCCTACGTCGCCTCCGCCGCCCAGCCCGGGCAGACCACCCTGCTGGCCGACCCCGGCTCCCTGCCGACCGGGGACCAGATCGGCGCCGAGCTCGAGGCGTTCCTCGCCGAGCAGGCCGGCGGGGACGAGCCCCGTCCCGGCCAGCCCGGGCCGGACCAGCACCGCACGGACCAGGCCGGGGCGGACCAGCCCGGCACGGACCAGGCCGGGGCGGACCAGCCCGGCACGGACCAGGCCGACGGCGACGGCGGGCGCTGACCCGACCGAAACCGCCTGACCGCCGCGAGCGCGCCGCCCCTGCGGGCGGCGCGCTCTCGCCTGTGCACCGCCCCCCGCGGGCGGCGCGCTCTCGCCTGTGCACCGCCCCCCGCGGGCGGCACGCTCGCCTCGGTCCGAGCAGCACCCAGAGCGCCGAGACGCCCGACGGCGGCCGGCCCGCCCGGGGCACAATGGCCGGCGTGTCGCCCCTCCTCGCCCCCGCACCGCGGGGCCGGGCGGCGGCGGTGTGGGGTGCGGCGCTGGCGGCCTACGTCGTCGCCGTCACCGGCCGCACCTCCTTCGGCGTGGCCGGGCTGCAGGCCGCGGACCGGTTCCAGGTCGGCGCCTCCAGCCTCGCCCTCTTCGTCGTCGTCCAGCTCGCCGTCTACGCCGCCGCGCAGCTGCCGGTGGGCATCCTCCTGGACCGCTTCGGCAGCCGGCGGCTGCTCGCCGTCGGCGCCGCGGTCCTCGCCGCCGGCCAGCTCATCCTGGCCCTCGCCGACACCCTGCCCCTCGCCCTGGTCGCCCGGGTGCTCGTCGGCACCGGGGACGCCACCGCGTTCGTCTCGGTGCTCCGGCTCGTCCCGGCCTGGTTCCCCGCCCGACGGGTGCCGCTGCTGACCCAGCTCACCGGCATCATCGGGCAGACCGGGCAGATCGTCTCCGCCGTGCCCTTCCTCGCCCTCCTCCTCGGCGCCGGCTGGACGCCGGCCTTCCTCTCCCTCGCCGCGGTCGGGGTCCTTGTCGGCCTGCTCGTGGTCATCGTCGTCCGCGACCGGCCCACCCCGCTGGCCAAGCCGGCGCCGCGGGACAGGGTCCAGCCGGTCCCGTCCGGCGGGGAGCCGGTCGCCGCGCCGGTGCCCACCCCCGAGGGCGTCCGGGCCGGGCTGCGCGCCGTGCTGGCCGAGCCCGGCGCCTGGCTCGGCTTCTGCACGCACTTCGTCTGCCTGTTCCCGACGAACACGTTCATGCTGCTGTGGGGCGTGCCGTTCCTCACCGCCGGGCAGGGCGTCAGCCCGGCCACGGCCAGCGGCCTGCTCTCCACCGCCGCCGTCGCCGGCATCGTCACCGGCCCGCTCTTCGGCGAGCTCGCCGCCCGCCACCCGCTGCGCCGGTCCTGGCTGGTCATCGGCTCGGTCGCCGTCGTCATCCTGATGTGGGCCCTCGTGCTCCTCCCCGCCACCCCGCGCCCGACCTGGCAGCTCGTCGGCCTCGTCCTGGCCCTGACCCTGTCCTCGACGGCGTCCAACGTCGGCTTCGACTTCGCCCGCACCTCCGTCCCGCCCGCCCGGCTCGGCACCGCCACCGGCTTCGTCAACGTGGGCGGGTTCGCGGCCTCCCTGCTGGCCATCTACCTGGTCGGGCTCGTGCTCGACCTGCGCGCCGGGGGCGCCGGGTACACCCTCGACGACTTCCGCGCCGCCCTGGCCACCCAGGCCCTGCTGTGGGCGGTGGGCCTGCTCGGCGTGCTGCTCTCGCGGCGGGCCGCCCGCCGGCAGCTGGCCCGCCGCGGCGTCGTCGTCCCGGCGCTGCGGGACGTCCTGGCCCGCCGGCGGGCCGAGGGCCGCGGCTGACGCCGGGCCGGGTGAGCGGGGGGCGGTGGCGAGCGTCGGCCGCCCGGGCCGGCGACGCGCGGCCGGCGCGCCGACCGTCGGCGAGAAGCTGCGGGGGCGAGGCCGGGCGGGCACGGCCCGGCCGCCGTCGGGAGAGTGCTAGCCGGCACGCCCCGGATCTGTCATGCTGGGGCCGTTGCATCTGCGTTTCCCTGACGTGCGGGACCGGCTCGACCGGCTCCACCGGTGCCCCCCGGTGCCTGGGCAAGGAAGTGGGACGAAGGAAGTGCGGCACGACCCGGGTCGGCACCAGTCCGGCCCACCGACGTCCCGGAAGGACACAGCAAGATGGCACAGGGAACCGTGAAGTGGTTCAACGCCGAGAAGGGCTACGGCTTCATCGAGCAGGACGGTGGCAACGCCCCCGACGTGTTCGTGCACTACTCGGCGATCGCTACCCAGGGCTACCGGAGCCTGGAGGACGCCCAGCGCGTGGAGTTCGAGATCACCCAGGGCCCCAAAGGCCCGCAGGCGGAGAACGTCCACCCGCTCTGAGCTGAGCAACCCCAGTCACGCCAGGGGCCCGCACCGGTTCGGTGCGGGCCCTTCGTGCTGCCCGGCCGGCGCCGGCGGGGCGCGGCGCGCGGCGACGGCGGCGCTCAGGCCGGGGCGGCGTCGTCGGCCGGGTCCAGCAGCACCGGCGTCGTGCCGCAGAAGGCCGCCAGCGCCTCCCCGTGCAGCGCCCGCGCCGGCAGCGGCAGCGCGCGCAGGTCCCGCTCGACCCGGCCCATCGGCAACGGGGCCGACGACGCCGCCAGCACCACGTTGCCGAACCGGCGCCCGCGCAGCACCGCCGGCTCGGCGATGACCGCGACGTCGGCGAAGACCGCCGCCAGCGTGGCCGCCTCCGCCCGCGCCTGGCGCAGCGGCGGCTCGTCGGTGAGGTTGACCAGGTACAGCCCGTCCGGGGCGAGCACCCGGCGCACCTGCTCCGCCGCGGCCAGGGTCCGCACGTGCGGGGGGACCTCGGCGTGGTCGAAGACGTCCCGCACCACCACGTCCCACGCCCCCTCGGCCAGCGTGGCGACCACCGCGCGGGCGTCCCCGACCCGGATCCGCAGCCGGGGCGCGCGGGGCAGGTCGAACCACTCCCGCACCAGGGCGGCCAGCCGCTCGTCCAGCTCGACGGCGAGCTGGGTGGACCCGGGCCGCCGGGCCGCCCAGGCCCGCGCCAGCGCGCAGCCGGCCGCCCCCAGGTGCACCGCGCGGACCGGGCCGGCCGGCCGGGCCGCGTCCAGGACCACGCTCATCTGCTGCATGTACTCGAACTCCAGGTGCGCCGGGTCGGCCAGGTCCAGGTGCGAGCTCTCCATGCCGTCCAGGAACAGGGTCACCCGGTGCGGCTCCCCGGGCTCCCGGCGCAGGCGGGCCACCCCGAGCGACGTCGGCACCGGGGACCGGGGCAGCGCGGCGGCGGTGCCGGCGGCGGCGGCGGGGCGGGCGGGTCGGTGGCGCGGACGATCGGGCACCCCGCCACGTTAGCCTTGCCGGGAGGAGGTGGCGCCGATGAGCCGCGGCCCGCGCAGCGCGACCGCCCGCCGGTCCTGGGGCGAGGACGACACCGGCTGCACCGTGCTGCACGTGGACATGGACGCCTTCTTCGCCTCCGTCGAGCTCCTCGACCACCCCGAGCTGCGCGGCCGCCCGCTCATCGTCGGCGGGGAGCACCGCGGCGTCGTCGCCGCGGCCAGCTACGAGGCCCGCGCCTTCGGGGTGCACTCCGCCATGCCCACCGCCCGGGCCCGGGCGCTGTGCCCGCAGGCGGTCGTGCTGCCCGGCCGGCACCACCGGTACGCCGAGGTCTCCCGGCAGGTGATGGCTGTCCTGGCCGAGGTGACGCCGGTGCTGGAGCAGGTCAGCGTGGACGAGGCCTTCCTCGACGTCGCCGGCGCGGTCCGCCGGATGGGGCCGCCGGTGACGATCGCGCGGTGGATCCGCGCCCAGGTGCGCGAGCGCACCGGCGTGCCGGCGTCGGTCGGGGTGGCCACCACCAAGCACGTGGCCAAGCTGGCCTCCACCCACGCCAAGCCCGACGGGCTGCTGCTCGTCCCCGCCGCGCAGACCGTGCCGTTCCTGCACTCCCTGCCGGTAGGGGCGCTGTGGGGGGTGGGGGAGAAGACCCGCGAGGTGCTCGAGCGCCGCGGTTGGGACACGGTGGCGGACATCGCCGCCACCCCGCTGCCGGTCCTGCACCGGGCCGTCGGGGTCGCCGCCGGCCAGCGGCTGCACGAGCTCGCCTGGGGCATCGACCCCCGCCCGGTCCGGCCCGGCCGGGCGGAGAAGTCGGTCGGCACGGAGACCACCTTCGCCGTCGACGTCATCGACCGCGCCGCCCTGGAGACGGTCCTGCTGGACCAGGCCCACCAGTGCGCCGCCCGGCTCCGCCAGGGCGGGCTGCGCGCCGGCGGGGTGGCGATCAAGGTCCGCCGGCCCGACTTCACCACCCTCACCCGGTCCCGGGCCCTGCCCGCCCCCACCGACCTCGCCCACGACCTGCACGTCGCGGCCCGGGCGCTGCTCGCGGCGGTGGAGATCCCGGCCGCCGGCGTCCGGCTCCTCGGGCTGCGGGCCGAGCGGCTCGTCGGCGCCGACGACGGCGTCCAAGCCACCCTCGACGAGGACCCGCACCGCGCCCGCGCGGAGCGGGCGATGGACGGGGTCCGGGCCCGGTTCGGGCCCCAGCTGCTGCGCCCGGCCTCGCTCCTGGGTGCCGGCCGGACCGACCCCGTCGGCGGCCGCCGGCCGGGCCCTGCACAGTGGCCCGCCCCGGCTTCCGAACCCGCCTCTCCCGACCTATCCTGAGGGGTATCCGTCGACGCCCGACGACGGGACGACTGACCCCACGCCGTCGGCGCCGGATGACGGGGACGACGGGACGGGACGACTGGAGGACGCCATGCCTCTCTCCGAGTACGAGCAGCGCATGCTCCAGCAGATGGAGCAGCAGCTCCGGTCCGACGACCCGAAGCTCGCCGACACCCTGGCCGAGCGCCCCCGCACCGACGTCCGCCGCCTCAGTCTCGGCGCGCTGCTCTTCCTGCTCGGGCTCGCCGGGCTCGTCGGCGGGGTGGCCACCGGGTGGGTCTGGCTCGGTGTGCTCGGGTTCGTCGTGATGCTCGGCGGCGTGCTGCTCGCCATCTCCGGCCCCCGCGGCTCCAGCCGCCGGGCCGGCGGCGTCCGGCGCCCCGGCGGCCCGGGCACGACCTCCAGGGGCAGCTTCATGCAGCGCCAGGAAGACCGGTGGGACCGGCGTAACGAGGACCGCGGCCGGTAGCCCGGTCGCCGGGACGCCGCCGAGCGGGCGGCGCCCCGAGCACGTGAGCCCGCGGCCGGTGCCGCGGGCTCTTGCGGCGGTCCGGTAGTTCCTCTGCGTCAGGCGGCCGACGGCGGCCGCCCCGGGTGGTCACGTCGGATGAGTGGCCCTCGCCCCGCGGCGCCGTGACCGACGGCGACGCTCACCTCGGCAGCGCGGCTCGACGGCGGCCCTTCGTGGCACCGCTGCCGACGGCGACCCCTCGCCTCGGTGGCACGGCTGCGGGCGCTGGCCTCGCCTCGGGGCACCGCTGCCGGCGGACGCTCGCCGCCGCACCCATCGTCGGGCTGCCGCACCGGTCGCCCCGCCGCCCGGTGCGACGCACCAGTCGCCGATATCCGCCGCACCGGGAGTCGCCGCCAGCGTCGCCTACCCGCCCCCACTTCCCTCCACCGGTGCTCCCGGCCCGCCGGTGGCCCCCGCCGGTCGTCGCCCACGCGGCGCCGAAACTTGCGGCGCGACGCCGGCGCCGCTCCGGTTTCCCGTCCACCTGGCCCCAGACACGCCCGCCGACGCGCCGCGGCCGCTCAATCTTCCTCCACTCCTCTCCCGGCCCCTGACCTGCGCCGACGCCGGCCTGGCGGTCACCACGCCGGCTCATGAGCGTTGACCGGGGAGGGAAGTGGAGTAATGTGGGGTGTGCTGGTGGAGCCGAGGCGGAAGGGGGTGCGTCCCAGGTGTTCCTCGGCACGCACGCCCCCCGGCTCGACGACAAGGGCCGCCTGATCCTGCCGGCCAAGTTCCGCGAGGAGCTGGCCGGCGGTGTCGTGCTCACCCGGGGCCAGGAGCGCTGCCTCTACGCCTTCCCGATGCGGGAGTTCGAGGAGATGCACACCCGGCTCCGTCAGGCCCCGGTCACCAGCAAGCAGGCCCGGGACTACCTGCGCGTGTTCCTCTCCGGCGCCGCCGACGAGGTCCCGGACAAGCAGGGGCGGATCACCATCCCTGGCCCGCTGCGCCAGTACGCCGGTCTGGACCGCGACCTCGCGGTCATCGGCGCCGGCACCCGGATCGAGATCTGGGACGCCGGGGCCTGGGACCGGTACCTGACCGCGCAGGAGGAGGCCTTCGCCGAGACCGCCGAGGAGGTGATCCCCGGACTGTTCTGACCGGCACCGGTCCGACGCCCGCCCGGCCCCCGGCCACCACGACCACCACGACCACCGTGACCAGCACGACCCGGACCACCAGCACCCGCACCGCCAGCCCCCGCACCACCAAGCACCACAGCACCAGCAGCCACGACCCCCGCACGACGAGGTCTCTCACCGCGACTCTGACGCACTTCCCCGGCGCCAGAGCAGGCGGAGGGAGTCCTGGTCGGGCGGTGGAGGGCCCCCGACCAGCTACCCCGCACGCACCCGCTGCCAGACACCGCCGCCAGGGCGCCAGGAGGACCCGCATGAGCCAGGACCCGGCCGCGCTGCACCTGCCGGTGCTCGTGGAGCGGTGCCTGGACCTGCTCGCCCCCGCCGTGGACCGGCCCGGCGCCGTCCTGGTGGACGCCACCCTCGGCCTCGGCGGCCACACCGAGGGCGCGCTGCGGCGCTTCCCCGGGCTGCGCGTGGTCGGGATCGACCGCGACCCCCACGCCGTCGCCCTGGCCACCGACCGGCTCGCGCCGTTCGGCGAGCGGTTCACCGCCGTGCGCACCACCTACGACCACGTCGACGACGTCGCCGCCGAGCACGGCACGGACGGTCAGGTCCAGGGCGTCCTGATGGACCTGGGCGTCTCCTCGCTCCAGCTGGACGACGCCGGGCGCGGGTTCGCCTACGCGCAGGACGCGCCGCTGGACATGCGGATGGACCCCACCACCGGGCGCTCCGCCGCCCAGCTCCTCGCCGAGGCGCCCGAGGCCGAGCTGCGCCGCATCCTGCACCTCTACGGCGAGGAGCGCTTCGCCGGCCGCATCGCCGCCGCCGTCGTCCGCCGCCGCGAGCGGGCCCCGCTCACCCGCACCACCGAGCTGGTCGACCTGATCCGCGGCGCCATCCCCGCCGCGGCCCGGCGCACCGGCGGCCACCCGGCGAAGCGGACCTTCCAGGCCCTGCGCATCGCGGTCAACGGCGAGCTGGAGGTCCTCGACCGGGCCCTGCCGCGCGCGGTGGAGGCGCTCGCCGTCGGCGGCCGGATCGTCGTGGAGTCCTACCACTCCCTGGAGGACCGGGCGGTCAAGGCCGCCCTCGCCCGCGGCGCGACGTCCTCCGCGCCGCCGGACCTGCCGGTCGAGCCGGAGACCCACCGGCCCTACCTCCGGCTGCTCACCCGCGGGGCGGAGGAGGCCGACGAGGCCGAGCTCGCCCGCAACCCCCGCGCCGCGTCGGTGCGCCTGCGGGCCGCCGAGCGGCTCCGCCCGACCCCCGCCCACCTGGCCCCCGCCCGCCCGAGGAGGAACGCATGAGTGCCGCCGCCGCCCCGGCCCGCGCCCCACGCCCAACCACCCACCAGCCCACGACGGCGGCGGGGGCCCGCCCGGCCCCCGGCGCCCGCCCCGGCGGCGGGTGGCGCCCCCGGCTGGCCGTGGTGCCCAACCCGGCCCCGTCCCGCGGCGTCGTGCCCTACCTGCTGCTGTGCGCGGCGGTCCTGGCCGCCGCGCTGCTCGGGGCGCTGCTGCTCAACACCCAGATGGCCGCCACCGCCTACGAGATCCACGACCAGCAGGTCGCGCTGAACCGGCTGGAGGAGGCCGAGGCCTCGCTGGTGGCCCAGGTGGAGGAGGCCGGCTCGCCCGCCGCCCTGGAGCGGCGCGCCGAGGAGCTCGGCATGGTCCCCGCCGAGACGGTCCGCCATCTCCGCCTCGCCGACGGCACCATCCTCGGCGGTGAGGCCGAGTGAGCCCCCGCGCCGCGCGGCTGCGCCACCGGGTCCCGCTCGTCCTGGTCCTGACCGTCCTGCTCGTCTTCGGCGGCCGGCTGGTCTACGTCCAGGCGGTCCAGGGCGCCGACCTCGCCGCGGCCGCCCGCGAGGACCGCACCCGGACCAGCACCATCCGCGCCCCCCGGGGGGACATCGTCGACGCCGACGGGGAGATCCTCGCCACCTCGGTGGAGCGGTTCAACGTCGGGGTGAACCAGCGCCTGGTGCGCCAGTACGAGGCCAAGGACGACGACGGCGAGGTCACCGGCACCGGCCCCGCCGCGGCCGCCGAGGCCCTCGCCCCGGTGCTCGGCAAGGACAAGGCCGAGCTCGGCGCCGCGATGGTCGGGGACTCCACCTTCGTCTACCTCGCCAAGGGCCTGACCCCCGAGCAGTGGCGCAAGGTCGACGCCCTGGGCATCCCCGGCATCGAGCCGGAGGAGACCACCGCCCGGGTCTACCCCAACGGCACCACCGCCGGGAACGTCATCGGCTTCGTCGGCCGCGACGGCGAGGGCCTGGCCGGCCTGGAGCTGAGCTACCAGGACCAGCTCACCGGCACCGACGGCAGCCTGACCGTGGAGATCGGCGCCACCGGCCAGGTCATCCCCACCGGCCGGCACGAGGAGGTGCCCGCCGAGGCCGGGCAGACCGTGCACACCACCCTGGACCGGGACCTGCAGCACGTCGCCCAGCGCAGCATCGACCAGGCCGTGGCCGACCACGGGGCCGAGTGGGGCGCCGTCGTCGTCGAGGAGATCGGCACCGGCCGGATCCTGGCCCTGGCCGACTCCGCCACCGTCGACCCCGGCAAGTACCAGGAGGCCGACCCCGAGGACCGCGGCTCGCGCGCCGTCTCCACCCCCTACGAGCCCGGCTCCACCGGCAAGCTGCCGACCTTCGCCGCCGCCCTGGAGGAGGGGACCGCCGACCCCGGCACGGTCTTCACCGTCCCGGACACCCTGACCATGCCCAACGGGCAGACCTTCCACGACAACAGCCCGCACGCCACCCACGTCCTGACCACCACCGGCGCGCTGCAGATGTCCTCCAACACCGCCACCGTCCAGATCGGGGACACCGTCTCCGACCGCACCCGCTACGACCTCATGCGCCGCTTCGGGTTCGGGCAGCGCACCGGCATCGAGCTGCCCGGGGAGAGCACCGGGGTGCTGCGCGAGCCGGACGGGTGGGACCCGCGCACCCGGTACACCACCATGTTCGGCCAGGGCATGTCGGTCACCCTGCTGCAGAACACCTCCATGGTCGCCACCCTGGGCAACGGCGGGGTCCGGGTGGACCCGCGCATCGTCGAGGGCACCACCGACGGCACGGGCACCTTCACCGAGACCGAGACCACCCCCGGGGAGCAGGTGCTCAGCCCGGAGACCGCCGGCACCATGCTGGCCATGATGGAGTCCGTCGTGGCCGACGGCGGCACCGGCACCCGCGGCGCCGTGCCCGGCTACCGGGTGGCCGCCAAGACCGGCACCGCCGAGATCCCCGACGCCGCCGGCGGGCTGAGCAACCGGCTCGGGTCCTACGTCGGCGTCGCCCCGGCCGAGGACCCCCGGGTCGCCGTCGGGGTGGTGGTCTACCGCGGCGCCGGCACCTCCTACGGCGGCACCGTCGCCGCCCCCACCTTCAGCGAGGTGATGGGCGCGGCGCTGCGCGACCTCGGCGTGCCGCCCAGCTCCGAGCCGGCCCCGCACCTGCCGCTGGCGCCGGGGGAGGGATGAGGACCCTCGCCCCGGGGGACAATGACCGGGTGACCGCACCCCGGCTCCGCCCGGCCACGCCCCCCCGGCGGCGCCTGGGCGACCTCGCCGACGCCTTCGCCCTGACCGCCACCACCCCCGGCCCGTGGCGCGCCGTGACCGTCGCCGGCGTCGCCGCCGACCACCGCACCGTGGCGCCCGGGGCCCTGTTCGCCGGGCACGCCGGCGGGCACGTCCACGGCGCCGCCTTCGCCGCGGAGGCGGTGGCCCGCGGCGCGGCCGCCGTGCTCACCGACCCCGCCGGCGCCGACCGGCTGGCCGGGGAGCCCCTCGGCGTGCCGGTGCTGCTCGCCCCGGACGTCCCGGCGATCCTCGGCGCCCTGGCGGCCGAGCTCTACGGCCACCCCGGCACCGCGCTGCGGACCTTCGCCGTCACCGGCACCAACGGCAAGACCACCACCACCTACATGCTCGACCACGCCCTGCGGGCGCTGGGCCGGCGCACCGGCCTGGTCGGCACCGTCGAGCTGCGGGTGGGCGCGCAGGTCGCGCCGGCCACCCTCACCACCCCCCAGCCCGCCGACCTGCAGGCAATGCTCGCGGCCATGGTGGAGGCCGGCGTGCAGGACGTCGTCCTGGAGGTCTCCTCCCACGCCCTCGCCCTGGGCCGGGTCGAGCCCCTGGTCGCCGACGTCGCCGGGTTCACCAACCTGACCCAGGACCACCTCGACTTCCACGCCGACCTGGAGGACTACTTCGCCGCCAAGGCGAGCCTGTTCACCCCCGCCCGGTCCCGCGCCGGGGTCACCCTCGTCGACGACGCCTGGGGCGCGCGGCTGGCCGCGCGCGGCGCCACCGGCGTCTCGCTCACCGGCGCCCCGGCCCCCTGGCAGGTCACCGACCGCGCCGCGGCCGGCCCCGGGACCGCCTTCACCCTCCGCGGCCCCGGCGGCACCGCCCTGCGCACCAGCACCGCGCTGCCCGGGGAGTTCAACGTCGCCAACGCCGCGCTGGCCGCCGTGATGCTGCTCACCGCCGGCGTGCCGGCGGCCGACCTCACCGCCGCCCTGGACGGCGCCGGCGGGCTCAGCCCCCGGGTGCCCGGCCGGATGGAGCTGCTCGCCGACCGGCCCCGGGTGGTGGTGGACTTCGCGCACAACCCGGACGCCCTGGCCAAGGCCCTGACCGCGCTGCGCCCGACCACCGCCGGCCGGCTGCACGTCCTCGTCGGCGCCGCCGGGGAGCGGGACCGCGGCAAGCGCCCGGCGATGGGCCGGCTCGCCGCCGAGCTCGCCGACACCGTGGTGATCACCGACGACGACCCGCACGACGAGCCCGCCGCCCAGATCCGCGCCGAGGTCCGCGCCGGCGCCGAGACGGTGAGCGGCGCCACCGTCGTCGAGGTTGCCGACCGGGCCCAGGCCATCCGTACCGTTGTCCGCGGCGCCGCCGCCACCGACACCGTGCTGGTGGCCGGCCGCGGGCACGAGACCGTCCAGGAGGTCGGCGGCGTCGCGCACCACCTGGACGACCGGGAGGAGGTGCGCGCCGCCCTGGCGGAGCGCACCGGAGGACACCGATGATCACCATGCCCCTGGCCGAGGTCGCCGCCGTCACCGGCGGGCACCTGGCCGGCCCCGACGCGGGCGCCGTCGTCGACGGCGACGTCGTCGCCGACTCCCGGGCCGCCGGGCCGGGCAGCCTGTTCGCCGCCTTCGCCGGCGCCCGCGCCGACGGGCACGACCACGTCCCCGCCGCGCTGGCCGCCGGGGCCGCCGGCGCCCTGGTCAGCGCACCGGGGGCGGTCCTGGCCGCCGGCGCCGAGCCGGGCCGGCTCGTCGTCGTCCCGGACGTCGCCGCCGCCCTCGGCGCCCTGGCCCGGCACGTCCTGGCCGCGCTGCGCGCCGCCCGGCCCACCGACCCGCCGCGGGTGGTCGCGGTGACCGGCTCGGTCGGCAAGACCACCACCAAGGACCTGCTCGCCCGCCTGCTCGCCCCGCTCGGCCCGCTGATCGCCCCGCCCGGGTCCTTCAACAACGAGATCGGGCTGCCGCTCACCGTGCTCCGGGCCGACCATGCCACCACCACCCTGGTGCTGGAGATGGGCGCCGACCACGTCGGCAACCTGGCCTACCTGACCTCGGTCGCCCCGCCCGACGTCGCCGTCGTCCTGGTCGTCGGGCGGGCGCACCTGGGGGAGTTCGGCGGCATCGAGAACGTCGCCCGGGCCAAGGGCGAGCTGGTGAGCGGGCTGCTGCCCGGCGGGACCGCCGTGCTCAACGCCGACGACCCGCGGGTGGCCGTGATGGGAGCGCTCGCCCCCGCCCGGGTGGTCACCTTCGGCCGCGGCGAGCGCCCGGCCGACGTGCGCGCCACCGGGGTCCGGCTGGACGACGCCGGGCACCCCACCTTCACCCTGACCGCCCCGGCCGGCAGCGCCGAGGTCACCCTCGCCCTGGTCGGGGAGCACCACGTCACCAACGCCCTGGCCGCCGCCGCGGCGGCGCTCGACCTCGGCGTCCGGCTGCCCGCGGTGGCCGCCGCCCTCGCCGGCGCCGGCCCGGCCAGCCCGCACCGGATGGCGGTGACCGACCGGGACGACGGCGTGCGGGTGGTGGACGACGCCTACAACGCCAACCCCGACTCCGTGCGCGCCGCGCTGGCCGCGCTGACCACCCTCGGCGCCGGGCGGCGGCGGGTCGCCGTGCTCGGCGAGATGCTCGAGCTCGGCGACGCCGCGGACGCCGAGCACCGGGCCGCCGGTGCCGCGGCGGCCCGGGCCGCCGACGTCGTCCTCGCCGTCGCCGCCGCCCCGCTGGCCGCCGGCGCCCGCGCGGCCGCCGCGCACGGCACCGAGGTGCGCGAGGCCGGCGACGTCGACGACGCCGCCGACCAGCTGGCCGGGCTCCTGCGGGCCGGGGACGTCGTCCTGGTCAAGGGCTCCAACGGCACCGGCCTGTGGCGGCTCGCCGACCGGCTCACCGCCCCCCGGCCGGCGGTGCCCCGGTGATCGCCGTCCTCATCTCCGCCGCGGTGGCCCTGGTGCTGGCGATGGCCGGCACCCCGCTGCTCATCAAGGTCCTCGTCGCCAAGAACTACGGCCAGTTCATCCGCCAGGACGGCCCGACCGCGCACTACACCAAGCGCGGCACGCCCACCATGGGCGGGGTCATCATCATCGCCGCCACGGTGGCCGGCTACGCCGTCGCGAACCTGGCCACCGGCCGGCTGCCGAAGGCCTCCGGCCTGCTGCTGCTCTTCCTCATGGTCGGGCTCGGCGTGATCGGCTTCCTCGACGACTACATCAAGATCTCCCGCCAGCGCTCCCTCGGCCTGGACCCCAAGGGCAAGATCGTCGGGCAGGCGGCGGTCGGGATCACCTTCGCGGTGCTGGCCCTGCAGTTCCCCAACGAGAACTTCCGCACCCCGGCCTCCACCCAGGTCTCGGTCATCCGGGATACCCCGCTGGACCTGGCCTGGCTAGGCGCCGGGGTGGGCCTGGTGCTGTTCGTGGTCTGGGCGAACTTCCTCATCACCGCCTGGTCCAACGCCGTCAACCTCACCGACGGGCTGGACGGGCTGGCCAGCGGCGCCTCGATCTTCGTCTTCGGGGCCTACGCCACCATCACCAGCTGGCAGCTGAACCAGTCCTGCCAGTTCCTCTCAGCCCCGGGCCCGGGCTGCTACGAGGTCCGCGACCCCCGCGACCTGGCCATCATCAGCGCCGCCATCGTCGGCGCCTGCCTGGGGTTCCTGTGGTGGAACACCTCCCCGGCCCAGATCTTCATGGGGGACACCGGCTCCCTCGCCCTCGGCGGGGCGCTGGCCGGGCTGTCGATCCTCACCCGCACCGAGGTCCTCGCCGCGGTCCTCGGCGGGCTGTTCGTCATCATCGTGCTCTCCGACGTCATCCAGATCGGGTTCTTCAAGGCCACCGGCCGCCGGGTCTTCCGGATGGCCCCGCTGCACCACCACTTCGAGCTCAAGGGCTGGGGCGAGGTGACCATCGTCGTGCGGTTCTGGATCATCGGCGCGCTGTTCGCAGCCGCCGGGCTGGGCCTGTTCTACGCCGAGTGGGTGGCCAGCCAGTGACCGCCGACCCCGCCGGCACGCCGCCCACCGGTCCGGCCGGCCCCGCCGACGGCGCCCGGCCCGCCGACGGCGCCCGGCCTGCCGACGGCGCCCGGCCTGCCGACCCCGCCGACGGCGCCCCGCCCACCGACCTGGCCGGCGCCCGGGTCGCCGTCGTCGGCCTGGGCGCCTCCGGCCGGGCCGCGCTGGCCGCCTGGCCCCCACCGGCGCCCGCCTGCACGGCTACGACGCCGCCGCGGACGCCGTCGACGCCGCCCGGGACAGCGCCGAGGTGCCGGCCGGGGCCGCGCTGCGCGCCGTGGCCGACCCCGCCGCGCTGGCCGAGCAGGTGCTGGCCGACCGGCCCGACGTGCTCGTCGTCTCCCCGGGGCTGCCCGCCGTCGGCCCGCTGCACCGCCGCGCCGCCGCCGCCGGGCTGCCGGTGTGGAGCGAGGTCGAGCTCGCCTGGCGGCTGCAGGCCCCCCGGCCGGGCGGCGGCCGGGCCCCCTGGCTCACCCTCACCGGCACCAACGGCAAGACGACGACGGTCGGCATGCTCGCCGCCATCCTCACCGCGGCGGGGGAGCGGGCCGAGGCGGTCGGCAACGTCGGCACCCCGATCGTCACCGTCGCCACCCGCCGCGGCCCCGACGCCCCGGACGTGCTGGCGGTGGAGCTGTCCAGCTTCCAGCTGCACGCCACCGAGACCGTCAGCCCGCAGGCGGCGGCGTGCCTGAACGTCGCCCCCGACCACCTGGACTGGCACGGCTCCTACGAGGCGTACTGGCGGGCCAAGGCCAAGGTCTACGAGCGCGCCGCGGTGGCCTGCGTGTACAACGCCGCCGACCCCCTCACCCGGACCATGGTCGAGGAGGCCGAGGTCCGCCCGGGCGCCCGGGCGGTCGGGTTCACCCTGGGCGTGCCGGCCGTCGGGGAGGTCGGGGTGGTGGAGGACTACCTCGTCGACCGCGCCTTCACCCCGGACAGGTACACCCACGCCGCCGAGCTCGGCACGCTGGCCGACCTCGCCCACCTCGCCCCCGCCGGCGGGCAGGTACCCGGCCACGTGGTGGCCGACGCGCTCGCCGCGGCCGCGCTGGCCCGGGCGCACGGGGTGCCCCCGGCGGCCGTGCGGGACGGGCTGCGGGCCTACCGCGGGGGGCACCACCGGATCGAGCGGGTGGCCGTGGTGGACCAGGTGGCCTACGTGGACGACTCCAAGGCCACCAACGCCCACGCCGCCGCCGCCGCCCTGGCCGGGCAGCGGCCCGGCTCGGTGGTCTGGGTCGCCGGCGGGCTGGCCAAGGGGGCGACCTTCGACGACCTCGTCATCGCCCGCGCGGACCGGCTCCGCGCGGTGGTGCTCATCGGCACCGACCGGGAGCCGCTCCGGGGGGCGCTGGCGCGACACGCCCCGCAGGTGCCCGTGATCGAGGTCGTCCCCGGCGAGGATGGGGACGTGATGCCCCGTGCCGTCGCCGAGGCCGCCCGGCTCGCCCGGGCGGGCGACACCGTGCTGCTGGCGCCGGCCTGCGCGTCGATGGACCAGTTCACCAGCTACGCCGAGCGGGGGGCGGAGTTCGCGCGCGCGGTCCGCGCGCTGGCGGGGAGGAGCGGGCAGTGACGATGACCGACGGCGCCCGCCGCGCCGACCGGGCCCGGCGGCCGGCTCCCGCCCGGGGGCAGGCGCGCGGCCGGCGGCAGGCGCGCGGCCGGCCGCCCCGGCCGCCGGCCCGGCCACGACCGCCCGCGGCGCCGGGCGGGCCACGACCGCCCGCGGCGCCGGGCGGGCCACGGCTGCCCGGACCGGGCGGGCCACGGCTGCCCCGGCCACCGCCCGGGCCACGTCCGCGCCCGCCGGCCGGCGCACGGCCGCCGCCCCGGACGGGGCCGCCGCCCCGGCCCGTGCCGCACGCACCCGGACCACCGCCGGCCGGCTTGGCCGCGGCGGCACGGCCACCCGCGCGCCGCGCCGCACCGGCCGCCGTCGTCCGGGCGACGGCGGCGCACCAGAGATCGCGGCGCTCAGCTACTACCTGGTGGCCGGCGCCGCGCTGCTGCTGCTCACCATCGGCGTCGTCATGGTGCTCTCGGCCTCCACCATCGACTCCATCCGCGCCAACGACGGCAACCCCTACGCCGAGTTCCTCGGCCAGGCGAAGTTCGTCCTGCTCGGGCTGCCGCTCGCGGTGGTCGCCTCCCGGGTGCCGGTGGCCTGGTACAAACGGCTGGCCTGGCCGGCGTTCGGCGCCGGGCTGGCCCTGCAGCTGCTCATCTTCTCCCCCCTCGCGCTGGGCAAGAACGGCAACGTCAACTGGATCTACCTGCCCGGGCTGGGCCAGTCCGTCCAGCCCTCGGAGTTCCTCAAGCTGGGCCTGGCGTTGTGGCTCGGGCTCGTCCTGGCGCGCAAGGGCCCGCTGCTCGGCGACTGGCGCCACGCCCTCGTCCCGGTCGGCGGCGCCGGCCTGGCCGTGCTGCTCGTCCTCGCCGGGCACGACATGGGCACCGTGCTCATCATCCTGGCCCTGTCGGTCGGGGCCTTCTTCGTCGCCGGCCTGCCGCTGCGCTGGTTCGCCGCCGGTGGGGTGCTGGGCGTCGCGGCCGCGGCCTTCCTGGTGATCGGCTCGCAGAGCCGCAGCGCCCGGGTGCTGTCCTTCCTCGGCGCCGCCGAGGACGACCCCACCGGGGTCGGCTTCCAGACCCGGCACGGCCTGTGGGGCCTGGGCACGGGCGGCGTCTCCGGGGTGGGCCTGGGCGCCTCCCGGGAGAAGTGGTCCTACCTGCCCGAGGCCCAGAACGACTTCATCTTCGCGATCATCGGCGAGGAGCTCGGCCTGGTCGGCACCCTGGTGGTGCTCGCCCTGTTCGCCGTGCTCGCCGTCGGCATGTTCCGCATCGTCCGGCGCCACCGGGACCCGTTCGTCCAGATCACCACCGCCGCGATCGCCACCTGGATCCTCGCCCAGGCGCTGGTGAACATCGGCGTCGTGATCGGGGTGCTGCCGGTCATCGGCGTGCCCCTGCCGCTGGTCTCGGCCGGCGGGTCGGCGATGATCTCCACCCTGGTGGCCATCGGGGTGCTGCTCGCCTTCGCCCGCGCCGAGCCCGGCGCCGCGCAGGCGCTGGCCACCCGCACCGGTGTGGTCCGCCGCTCCCTGGCCGTGCTGGGCCGGCGCCGTGGCTGAGCGGCCGTCCGGCCCCGCGCCGGGCGCCGCCCGCACCGGCCCCGCAGCGGTTGCCGCCCGCACCGGCCCTGCAGCGGGTGCCGCCCGCACCGGCCCTGCAGCGGGTGCCGACGGCGGCCGGCCGCTGCGGGTGCTGCTCGCCGGCGGCGGCACCGCCGGGCACGTCAACCCGCTGCTGGCCACCGCCGCCGCCCTCGCCGCCCGGCCCGGCGGCGCCGAGCTCACCGCCCTGGGCACCGCCGACGGGCTGGAGCACACCCTCGTACCGGCCGCCGGCTACCCGCTGCGGACCGTGCCGCGCGTCCCGCTGCCGCGCCGACCCACCCCGGACCTGCTCCGGCTGCCCGGCCGGCTGCGCACCGCCGTCCGCGCCGCCGAGGCGGCCCTGGCCGAGACCGGCGCGACGGTCGTCGTCGGCTTCGGCGGCTACGTCGCCACCCCCGCCTACCTCGCCGCCCGCCGCCGCGGCGTGCCGGTGGTGATCCACGAGCAGAACGCCCGCCCCGGCCTGGCCAACCGGCTCGGCGCCCGGTGGGCGGCCGCCGTCGCCGTCACCTTCCCCGGCACGCCGCTGCGCGCCGCCCGCGGCCGCACCGAGGTGACCGGGCTGCCGCTGCGCCCGGCCGTCGCCGCGCTCGCCGCCGCGCGGGCCGGCGCAGCCGGAGCCGCCCCGCCCTCCGCCGTCCCGACCGACGACGACGCATCCGCCGCGGCCGCGGCCGCCACGGCCGCCGTCGTCCCGCCCGCTACCGACGACGCCGCCACCGACCCCGCCGCCGACCTCCGCGCCCGCGCCGCCCGCGAGCTCGGCCTGGACCCCGGCCGGCCCACCCTCGTCGTCACCGGTGGGTCCCTCGGCGCCCAGCGGCTCAACACGGCGGTCCCGCCCGCCGCCGGTGACCTCCTCGCCGCCGGCGCGCAGGTGCTCCACCTGACCGGCCGGGGCAAGGACGGGCCGGTCCGCGCCGCGCTCGCCGGGGTGCCCGGCGCCGCCGAGCGCTACCACGTGCGGGACTACCTCGGCCGGATGGAGCTCGCCTACGCCGTCGCCGACCTGGTCCTGTGCCGGGCCGGGGCGGGCACCGTCAGCGAGCTCGCCGCCCTCGGCCTGCCCGCGGTGTACGTCCCGCTGCCGGTGGGCAACGGCGAGCAGCGCCGCAACGCCGCCGACGTCGTCCGCGCCGGCGGGGGCCTGCTGGTCGACGACGCCGCGCTGGACCCGGCCTGGGTCCGCGGGCACGTCGTGCCGCTGCTGGCCGACCCGGCCCGCCTCGCCGCCATGGGCGCCGCCGCGGCCGGCGCCGGCCCGCGCGACGGCGCCGCCCGGCTGGCCGCGCTGGTCGCCGACGTCGCGCACGCCGCCGCGCACGGGGGCGGGCGTGGCTGAGCGGTACCACCTGATCGGGGTGGGCGGGGCCGGCATGTCCGCGCTCGCCGAGCTCCTCCGCGCCCGCGGCCACGACGTCTCCGGCTCCGACCAGCGCGACTCCGCCGCGCTGGCCCGGCTCCGGGACCTGGGGGTGCGGGTCTACCTCGGCCACGACCCCGCGCAGGTGCCCGCCACCGGCTCGGTGGTCGTCTCCACCGCGGTGCGCCCGGACAACCCCGAACTGGTCCGCGCCCACGAGCTCGGCCGGCCGGTGCTGCACCGGTCGGTGGCCCTGGCCCGCGCGGCCGCCGGGCAGGACTTCGTGGCCGTCGCCGGCGCCCACGGCAAGACCACCACCTCGGCGATGCTCGCCGTCGCGCTGCGCGCGGCCGGGCAGGACCCGTCCTACGCCATCGGCGGCACGGTCCTGGCCCTGGGCACCGGGGCCCACCTGGGCACCGGCCGGGCCTTCGTGGCCGAGGCCGACGAGTCCGACGGTTCCTTCCTCGCCTACCGCCCCCGGGTCGCGGTGGTCACCAACGTCGAGCCGGACCACCTGGACCACTACGGCTCCGCGGCCGCGCTCGCCCGTGCCTTCGAGGACTTCGCCGGCCGGGTGGTGCCCGGCGGGCTGCTCGTGGCCGGCGCGGACGACCCCGGCGCGCTGGCCCTGGCCCGGCACGCGGCCGCCGCCGGCACCCGGGTGCGCACCTACGGCACCGGACCGGCCCCGGCCGACCTGCCCCACCTGGCCGTCCGCGACGTCGTCCTCACCGGCGCCGGCGCCACCGCCCGCCTGGGCCCGGACGGCGTGCCGCTGGCGCTGCGGGTCGGCGGGGAGCACATGGTCCGCAACGCGGCCGCCGCCTGGTGTGCCGGGGTCGAGCTCGGCGTCGCCCCGGCGGCGATGGCGACGGCGCTGGGCAGCTTCACCGGCACCGGCCGGCGGTTCGAGACCCGCGGCACGGCCGCCGGGGTGCGGGTGGTGGACGACTACGCCCACCACCCGACCGAGATCGCCGCCACGCTGGCCGCCGCGCGGCTGGTCGCCGGGCCCGGGCGGGTGCTGGTGCTGTTCCAGCCGCACCTGTACTCCCGGACCCAGGCCTTCGCCGCCGAGTTCGCCGCCGCGCTGAGCGCCGCCGACGCCGCGGTGGTCACCGACGTCTACGCCGCCCGCGAGGACCCGGTGCCCGGGGTGGACGGCTCCCTCGTCACCGCCGCGATGGAGCCCGGCCGGGGCCGGTACGTGGCCGACAAGGTGGCCGCCGCCCGGGCCGTGGCCGACGACGCCCGGCCCGGTGACCTGGTGCTCACCGTCGGCGCCGGCGACGTCACCGAGCTCGGCGCCGTGATCCTGGACCGGCTCCGGGAGCGGGCATGAGGCCGCCGGTCACCCCGCGCCGGCCCCGCCGCGGCGCTGCCGAGCCTGCCCGGCCGGGCGTGGGCGGGACCGGCGGGACCGGGGACCCGGCGCGCGGTGGTGCCGGCCGGGCGCGGTCGCACGCCGAGAGGTCCGGCGCCGAGACGTCCGGGGCCACCGCCGCCGACCGCGGGGGCAGGCGCGGGGCCACGCCCCGCTCGGCGACCGCCGGCACGGCTCCGACCGACCGCCGCGCCCCCGCTGGCGGCGGCGCCGCCCCGGCGAGCCGCGCCGCTAGCGCCAGCGGCGGCGCCAGCAAGGTCCGTGGCCGCGGCGCCTCGGCGGCGCCGGCGCGAGCCAGCACCGACGTCGTCCCGGTGCACCGCCCGGCGGCGCCGCTCGCCGCACCCCGCACCCCCACCGCGGGCGAGGTCCCGGTGGTCAGCACCGGGCTCGCCGCCCGGGCGGCCGAGCGCGAGGCCGCAGCCCGGCACCTTCGGCGCCGCCGGATCCTCCTCGCCCTCGCCGGCCTCGCCGCCGTCGCGGCGCTGGCCTGGGTGCTGCTGCTGTCCCCGCTGCTCGCCGTCCGCCCCGACCAGGTCGAGGTGACCGGCGCGGCGGGGCCGGTCGACCCGGCCGACGTGCACGCCGTCGCCGAGCCGGCCGTCGGGGTCCCCCTGCTGCGGGTGGACACCGGCGCGCTCGCCGACCAGGTGGCGAGCATCACCGGGGTGAAGGAGGCCCGGGTGGCCCGGTCCTGGCCGAACGGGCTCACGGTCGCCGTCGTCTCCCGGATACCCGTGGCAGCCGTCCAGTCCGACGGCGGGTGGGTGCTCGTCGACGGCGACGGCGTCCAGGTCGCCGAGTCCGCCGAGCAGCCGGCCGACCTGCCGGTGGTGTCCGTGCCGCTGACCTCCAGCGAGGAGACCGCGCCGGCCGTCACCGCGGTGCTCAAGGTCCTCGACGTCCTGCCGGCCGAGCTGCTCGCCGACGTCGCCGAGGCAGGCGCGACGTCCGCCGACCAGGTTGTGCTGACCCTCCAGGACGGCGCAACGGTGCGGTGGGGGAGCGCGGAGGAGGGGGAGTTCAAGGCCGCCGTGCTCCAGGTGCTCCGGCAGGAGCCGGCCAAGGTCTACGACGTCTCCATCCCGCGCAGCCCGACGACGTCGCAAGGGACGAGCGGTGTGCCCAATGCCTCCGCTGGGAACTGATGCGGGCTGCGCACGTGGGCCAGGCGGGAGCTTCGTCACCTGCCCCGCGGCGGTAGCGAGCTCGACGCGGTACGTCAGGACGCTACGTCGCGCAGCACCTCGTCGAGAATGACCCGTTCGCCGTCGGCTGCCGCCTTCGCCTCACGCTAGGCGGCCACGTCCCGGCGCATCTCGAACTCTTCGAGGGCTTCGACGTCGCCGACGCTCACGACCACCGCGACCAGCTTGCCGTTACGAGTCACGCCGATGCGCTCGCCCGCGTACATGGTGCGCCCCAGCACGTCCGAGAGCCGGTCGCGTAACTCCCGAGTCGTAACCGTGCTCGTCACCGTGTCCACGAGGGAAACCGTAGGCCGTCGGGCGACCGTGGTACACCCATGCGCCACGGTCTGCTGCTCGTGCTGACGGTGGAGGCAGCCGGACGCCGGGCCTCGTGGTCGGTGGCCCGCCTCGGCCGGGCTCGCCCGGTCGCCGCCGACACGACGCGCGCGACACACCGGCGGCGGTCGTTGCCCCGGGGTGGGCTGCCCACCTAGCGTCACGGGTGGCAGGAAATGACATAAGTCTAGCCCTCAAGTAGAGACTTAGGGTTGGGCCCGCAGGACGACGAGAGGGACCGACGTGGCGGCACCGCAGAACTACCTGGCGGTCATCAAGGTGATTGGCATCGGCGGTGGCGGCGTGAACGCCGTCAACCGCATGATCGAGGTCGGGTTGAAGGGCGTGGAGTTCATCGCCATCAACACCGACGCCCAGGCCCTGCTCATGAGCGACGCGGACGTCAAGCTCGACGTCGGCCGCGAGCTCACCCGCGGACTGGGCGCGGGCGCGGACCCCGAGGTGGGCAAGAAGGCCGCCGAGGACCACGCCGAGGAGATCGAGGAGGTCCTGCGCGGGGCCGACATGGTCTTCGTCACCGCCGGCGAGGGCGGCGGCACCGGGACCGGCGGCGCCCCGGTGGTGGCCCGGATCGCCCGCTCGCTCGGGGCGCTGACCATCGGCGTGGTCACCCGGCCCTTCACCTTCGAGGGCCGGCGCCGCGGGGTGCAGGCCGAGTCCGGCATCGACGCGCTGCGCAGCGAGGTCGACACCCTCATCGTGATCCCCAACGACCGCCTGCTGTCGATCAGCGACCGCGGGGTGTCGGTCCTGGACGCCTTCAAGTCCGCCGACCAGGTGCTCCTCTCCGGCGTCCAGGGCATCACCGACCTGATCACCACCCCGGGCCTGATCAACCTGGACTTCGCGGACGTGAAGTCCGTCATGCAGGGCGCCGGCAGCGCGCTGATGGGGATCGGCTCCGCCCGGGGGGAGGACCGGGCGGTCCAGGCCTCCGAGCTGGCCATCTCCTCCCCGCTGCTCGAGGCGAGCATCGACGGCGCCCACGGGGTGCTGCTGTCCATCCAGGGTGGTTCCGACCTCGGCCTGTTCGAGATCCACGAGGCCGCCCGGCTGGTCCAGGAGGCCGCGCACCCGGAGGCGAACATCATCTTCGGCGCGGTCATCGACGACGCCCTCGGCGACGAGGTGCGCGTGACGGTCATCGCGGCCGGCTTCGACGAGGGCACCGGCCCGTCCGGGGCGGAGAGCCGGATGCGCGGCCGGCCGGTGGGCCAGGTCGCTGCCCGGCCCGAGCCGGTGCAGCCGGCGGCCGAGCCGGGCGACGCCGGCTCGCACCGGGCCCCGCTGCCCACCCCGGGCGCCTCGGCACCCTCGCCGGCCCGGGCGCCCGAGCCCGCGCCGGTCGGCGCCGGCGCGCAGCAGGTCCCGGCCTTCCTCGGGGAGAACGGGCAGGCGCCGCAGCGGTCGCTGGAGGTGCCCCGGGTCTTCGACGAGGAGCCGGTGCGGCCCCGACGCGAGGACGACCTCGACATCCCCGACTTCCTCAAGTGAGCCGGGCCGCCGCCGCCTACCCGTCGGCGCGTCCGCGCCGGTGAGTGCGGCCGGGGCGGCGGGCGCCGCACCGGGAGGCACGGCGGACGACCCCGCCGGCAGGGGCGGGCGGCCGAGCGTTCCGGTGCCCGTCCCGCTGCTGCCCGTTGACCTCGGCCCCGGCGTCCGTGCCTGGTACACCACCTCCGCGGGCGGCGTGTCGAGCGGGCCGTACGCGCCGCTCGCCGGCCAGCACGACGGCCACAACCTTCGCCAGCACGACGGCGGCCTCAACCTCGGCGACCACGTCGGGGACGACCCGGCGGCGGTCGCCGCGAACCGGGCCCGGCTCGACCGGGCCGTCGGCGCGCCGGTGGCCTGGATGCGCCAGGTGCACGGCGCCGTCGTGCAGGCGCTCGCCCCCGGCACGCCGCTGCGGGAGTGCGACGCGCTGGTCGCCGTCGCCGTCGCCGGCCCGGCGCCGGTCGCCGTCGGCGTGCTGGTGGCGGACTGCGTGCCGGTCCTGCTCGCCGCGCCCGACGGCGCCCTGGTCTCCGCGGTGCACGTGGGCCGGGCGGGCCTGGTGCGCGGCGTGCTCCAGGCGGCGCTGCGCGCCCTGGACGAGCGTGGCGCGCCGCCGGCGGTGGTGCGCGCCGCCGTCGGGCCGAGCATCTGCGGCCGCTGCTACGAGGTCCCGGCCGCGCTGGCCGCCCAGGTCGCCGGCCAGGTCCCGGCGGCCGCCGCCCGCACCTCCTGGGGCACCCCCGCCCTGGACCTGCCCGCCGGGGTGCTCGCCGTCCTCGCCGCGGCCGGTGTCCGGGAGGTAGCGCACGTGGCGGCGTGCACCCGGGAGGACGCCCGGTTCTACTCCTACCGTCGGGCCGGCGGCGGCCGTACCGGCCGCTTCGCCGGCGTCGTCCTGCCGGCCTGATCCCCGGCGACGCCGGCCCGGCCCAGCCGACCCACACCCCGCGGACGTCGGCCCGGCCCAGCCGACCCCCCTCCGCCAACGCCGGCCCGCCCGGCCCACCCCGCCGACGCCCGCACGGCCGGCCCACCCCGCCGACGCCGGCCCGCCCGGCCCGGCCCGCCCGCGCGACACGCCGCCGCCCTGCCCGCCACGGCCCCCGCCTGTGGACTAGCGTCTGAGATGCACGAGCGTGGTTCTCCGCGCGCGACAGCACCACACGAGGAGCAGCCATGGCCGGGACGATGCGCAAGATGATGGAGTACCTCTCCCTCGCCGAGCCCCAGGAGGAGCTCTACGACGACGAGGCCGACGGGGCGCTCGAGGAGCCGCCGGCCGAGGAGCACGGCGACCGGCGCGACCGCCCGGAGCGGCACGAGCGGCACGCCGAGGTCACCCCGATCTCGCGCGCCGCCGCCCTGCGTCAGGAGGAGGCCGCCGTGGGAGAGGACCTGCGCCGCATCGTCACCGTCCACCCCAGCACCTACAACGAGGCCCGGGTCATCGGCGAGGCGTTCCGCGACGGCACCCCGGTGATCATGAACCTCACCGGCATGAGCGAGGCCGACGCCAAGCGGATGGTCGACTTCGCCGCTGGGCTCGTCTTCGGCCTGCACGGGGTCATCGAGCGGGTGACCAACCGGGTGTTCCTGCTCTCCCCGGCCACCGTGGAGGTGGCCAGCGACCGCGACGAGGCCGAGCGCGTCGGCCGCTTCTTCAACCAGAGCTGACGCGTGGCCCTGCTCTTCCAGCTCGTCGACCTGCTCCTGCTCCTGTACCTGCTCGTCCTCCTCGTGCGGCTGGTGCTGGACTGGGTGCAGGTCTTCGCCCGGTCCTGGCGGCCCACCGGCGTGGTGCTGGTGCTGGCCAACGTCGTGTACGGGCTGACCGACCCGCCGCTGCGGTTCCTCCGGCGGTTCATCCCGCCGCTACGGCTGGGCCCGGTCCAGCTGGACCTGGGCTTCCTGGTCCTCTTCCTCGCGGTGTCCTTCGGCCGCACCCTCGTGCGGTATCTCGCGTTTCTCGCGCTTGGCTGAGGCGGCTAAGGTCAGCCCAGGCACCCCGCGCTGGCGGTCCGCTACGGTTGAGGCCGTGAGTTGCGGTACCGACAGCGCTCATGACCGAACGACACGACACTGAGGTGACGACCATGGCGCTGCTCACGGCAGACGACGTCCTCAACAAGAAGTTCCAGCCCACCAAGTTCCGTGAGGGCTACGACCAGGACGAGGTCGACGACTTCCTCGACGAGGTGGTCAACACGCTGCGGGTGGTGCAGGGAGAGAACGAAGAGCTCAAGGCCAAGCTGGCCGCCGCGGAGCGGCGCGTCGCCGAGCTCACCCGCGACGGGGTCCAGCCCGACGGCGAGGAGGCCGCCGCGCCGGCGGAGGAGCGGGCCGAGGAGGCCCAGCCCGCCGAGGAGGCGCCGGCCCAGATCACCGAGACCCAGCCGGCGCCCGCCCAGGCCGCCCCCGCCCAGGCCGCCCCGGCCCAGCCCACCGCGCAGCAGCCGCCGGCGGGGAACGAGCCCGAGTCCGCCACCGGCATGCTCGCCCTGGCCCAGCGCCTGCACGACGAGTACGTGCGCAACGGCAAGGAGGAGGGCGAGCGGATCATCACCGAGGCGCAGGCCGAGGCCACGCGGATCGTCAAGGAGGCGGAGGACCAGCACAACCGCACCCTGACCCAGCTCGAGCAGCAGCGCTCGCTCCTGGAGCGGCGCATCGACGAGCTGCGCACCTTCGAGCGGGACTACCGCACCCGGCTGAAGAGCTACCTGGAGTCCCTCCTGCAGAACGTCGAGGGCGGCCGTCCGCAGGTCGAGGCCGTCTGAGCCTCCCGCCCGCACCGCTCGCGGCGGCGGCCCCCGACGGGGGTCGCCACCGTCGGCGTCTCGGCCGGGAGTATCGCGCCGCTGCCACCGCTGCCGCCGAGCTTGGACCGGGGCTTCCGACGGCGTCCGGCCCGACGGCGTGGCCGGCCGCCCCTGGCACGTGCCTGCCCAGGAGACCAGCCGTGGGAGACTGGCCGGCGATGGACACCCCACCCGCGCCCGGCGCCGCCGACAGACCGCCGGCCGACCGGGCCGGCGACGCGGCACCGGCCCACCCGGGCGGCGCGGCTCCGGCCCGCCCGGACGGTCCGGCTCCGGTGCGCGAGGCCGAGGCCGACCATCAGGCGCCCCCGGCCGCTCCGACCCCCGCCCGCCGGCGCCGCCTCCTGCTGCTGCTGCTCGCCCTGGCCGGCGCCGTCGCCGTCGTGGACCAGCTGACGAAGCACCTGGCCGAGGCGCGGCTGGAGCCGGGGGAGATCGTCCCCGTCCTGGGCGACCTGCTCGGCCTGCAGCTCATCTACAACTCCGGCGCCGCCTTCTCCCTCGCCACCGGGATGACGTGGGTGTTCACCCTGCTGTCGGCGGTGGTGGCCGTGGTCGTCGTCCGCTACGGCCGCCGGCTGGGCTCGGCCGGCTGGGCCGTCGCGCTCGGCCTGCTGCTCGGCGGTTGCCTGGGCAACCTCTACGACCGGCTCTTCCGCGAGCCCGGCTTCCCGGAGGGCCACGTCGTCGACTTCATCAGCTACGGCGGCCTCTTCGTCGGCAACGTCGCCGACATCGCCATCGTCGCCGCCGCGGCGCTCGTGGCGGTCCTGGCGCTGCGCGGCCGCGAGCTCGACGGCACCCGCGCCGGCACAGAACAACGCGACCGCAACCGCGCCCCCACCGCCCCGGAGCGCCCGGCCGATGCCTGAGGTCCGGGCCCTGCCGGTGCCCGACGGGCTGGTCGGGGAACGGGTCGACGCCGGCCTCGCCCGGCTCCTCGGGCTCTCCCGCACCCGCGCCGCGGAGCTGGCCGGCGCCGGGCACGTCACCCTCGACGGGCAGCCGCTGGCCAAGTCGGACCGGCTCACCGCCGACGGCTGGCTCGAGGTCACCCTGCCCGACGCGCCCGCCGCCCCCGCGCCGGCGCCGGTGGCCGGCATGGCCGTGCGGTACGAGGACGCGGACGTCGTCGTCGTCGACAAGCCCGTCGGGGTGGCCGCCCACCCCAGCCCCGGCTGGGACGGGCCGACCGTGGTCGGCGCGCTGGCCGCCGCCGGGCACCGGGTCGCCACCTCCGGCGCCGCCGAGCGGCAGGGCGTGGTGCACCGCCTCGACGTGGGCACCTCCGGCCTGATGGTCGTGGCCAAGTCCGAGGCCGCCTACACCGTGCTCAAGCGGGCGTTCAAGGAGCGCACCGTCGAGAAGGTCTACCACGCGCTGGTCCAGGGCCACCCCGACCCCACCAGCGGCACCATCGAGGCGCCCATCGGCCGGCACCCCACCGCCCCGTACAAGATGGCCGTCACCGCCGCCGGCAAGGACGCCGTCACGCACTACGCCACGCTCGAGGCGATGGCCGGGGCGTCCCTGCTGGAGGTGCACCTGGAGACCGGGCGGACCCACCAGATCCGGGTGCACCTGGCCGCCGTGCGCCACCCGTGCGTGGGCGACATCACCTATGGCGCCGACCCCCGCCTGGCCGAGCGGCTCGGCCTGACCCGGCAGTGGCTGCACGCCGTCCGGCTCGGGTTCCAGCACCCGGTCACCGGCCGGTGGGTCGAGGTGCGCAGCGACTACCCGGCGGACCTCGCCCAGGCCCTGGAGCGGATGCGGGCGGGGGACCGGTGAGCCGCGCTGTCCCGGCCCACGGGGTGGACGACGGCGCCGCGCGGGCCCTGGCGGACGACGGCGCCACGCGGGCCTTGGCGGATGACGGCGCCCGGAGCCACGGAGCGGACGACGGGGCCGCTGCCACCGCCGTCGGGGACCGGACCGGCGAGGTGCTCGACGGCGGAGGGCCGGGCGGGGTCGACGTCGTCCGGGTCACCTCCCGGGCCCAGCTCGAGCAGTGCTGGGAGGTCCGCACCGAGGTCTTCGTGGTCGAGCAGCACGTGCCCCTCGCCGAGGAGATCGACGACCTCGACACCGCCGCCACCACCACCCATGTGCTCGCCGTCGAGCGGACCACCGGCCGGGCCCTGGGCACCGGCCGGCTGCTGAGCGACCCGGCCCACGCCGGCGAGGTGCACCTGGGCCGGCTCGCGGTGCGCGCCGCGGCCCGCCGCACCGGCCTCGGCGCGCGGCTGGTCGTCGCCATCGAGGCCCTGGCCCTGGCCGGGCACGCCGAGCCGGCGGGGGCGGCGCTGGAGGTGACCGTGGTGCTGTCCGCGCAGGAGTCGGCGATGGGGTTCTACCGGCGGCTCGGCTACGAGGTGGTCGACGGCGAGCGCTACCTCGACGCGGGGATCTGGCACCAGGACATGCGCCGCCGGGTCCGCGCCTGACGCCCCCGGAACACCCGGGCCGGACCATGGCGCTCCGTCCGGCGGCCCTGAGGGTGTCCGATTCGGCGAACCGGCCGCAGTCGTTTCGCGTCGTCCGCGTAGCCCGCATCCACCCCGCGCCCGACGCGCCCGACACCCTGGGGGCCGCCTCCCGGACCCGGCCCGCGGTCGACCTAGACTGACGCCCATGCCACCTGGAGGACCCGAAGACTTCGTCCACCTCCACGTCCACACCGAGTACTCGATGCTCGACGGCGCCGCCAAGCTCGACCCGCTCTTCGCCGAGGTGAACCGGATCGGCCAGCGGGCGATCGCGATGACCGACCACGGCTACATGTTCGGCGCCTACGACTTCTGGTCCAGGGCGCGGGCGGCCGGGGTCAAGCCGATCATCGGCGTCGAGGCGTACCTCACCCCGGGCACGGCCCGGGCGGACAAGACCCGGGTGCGGTGGGGCGAGGACTCCCAGGCCGAGGACGACGTCTCGGCCCGCGGCTCCTACACCCACATGACGCTGCTCGCGCGCAGCACCGCCGGCATGCACAACCTCTTCCGGATGGCCTCCCTCGCCTCCCTGGACGGGCAGATGGGCAAGGCCCCCCGGATGGACCGCGAGCTGCTCACCACCTACGGCGAGGGGCTGATCGCCACCACCGGGTGCCCCTCCGGGGAGGTCCAGACCCGGCTGCGGCTGGGCCAGTACGACGAGGCCGTCCGCGCCGCCGGGGAGCTGCAGGAGATCTTCGGCCGGGAGAACTACTACGTCGAGCTGATGAACCACGGCCTGGACCTGGAGACCCGGGTGACCGGGGACCTGCTGCGCCTGGCCCGCCACCTCGGCGCCCCGCTGCTGGCCACCAACGACTCCCACTACGTCAAGGCCGAGGACGCCACCACCCACGACGCGCTGCTGTGCATCAACTCCGGCTCCACCCTGGCCGACCCGGACCGGTTCGCCTTCACCGGGGACACCTACTACGTGCGCACCGCCGCCGAGATGCGCGACCTGTTCCGGGACCTGCCCGAGGCCTGCGACAACACCCTGCTCGTCGCCGAGCAGTGCGACGTGGACTTCCGCACCACCGACCAGGGCGCCAACTACATGCCCCGCTTCGACGTCCCGCCCGGGGAGGACGAGCACTCCTGGTTCGTCAAGGAGGTCGAGCGCGGCCTGCACTACCGCTTCCCCGGCGGCGTGCCGGACCACGTGCGCAAGCAGGCCGAGTACGAGGTCGGCGTCATCACCCAGATGGGCTTCCCCGGCTACTTCCTCGTCGTCGCCGACTTCATCAACTGGGCCAAGTCCCGCGGCATCCGGGTGGGCCCGGGCCGCGGCTCCGGCGCCGGGTCGATGGTGGCCTACGCGATGCGCATCACCGACCTCAACCCGCTGGCCCACGGGCTGATCTTCGAGCGGTTCCTCAACCCGGACCGGGTCTCCATGCCGGACTTCGACGTCGACTTCGACGAGCGCCGGCGCGGGGAGGTCATCGACTACGTCACCCGCAAGTACGGCGACGACCGGGTCGCCCAGGTGGTCACCTACGGCACCATCAAGGCCAAGCAGGCCCTGAAGGACTCCTCCCGGGTGCTCGGCTACCCCTTCGCCATGGGCGAGCGGCTGAGCAAGGCCATGCCGCCCGCCGTCGGCGGCAAGGACATCACCCTGGCCGGCATCTTCGACCCCGCCGACAAGCGCTACGCCGAGGCGGAGGAGTTCCGCCAGCTCCACGCCGGCGACCCCGAGGCGCAGAAGGTCGTCACCACCGCCCGCGGGCTGGAGGGCATCAAGCGGCAGTGGGGCGTGCACGCGTGCGCGGTCATCATGTCCTCCGACCCGCTGGTCGACATCATCCCGATCATGCGGCGCCCGCAGGACGGGGCGATCATCACCCAGTTCGACTACCCGACCTGCGAGCGGCTCGGGCTGCTGAAGATGGACTTCCTCGGCCTGCGCAACCTCACCGTCATCGACGACGCGCTGAAGAACCTGGTCGTCAACGGCAAGGAGCCGGTGGACCTGGAGCGGCTCACCCTGGACGACCCCAGGGCGTACGAGCTGCTCGGCCGCGGGGACACCCTGGGGGTCTTCCAGCTCGACGGCGCCGGCATGCGCACGCTGCTGCGGCTCATGCGGCCGGACAACTTCGAGGACATCTCCGCCGTCCAGGCGCTGTACCGGCCCGGCCCGATGGGGGCGAACTCCCACACCAACTACGCGCTGCGGAAGAACGGCCAGCAGCGGATCGAGCCGATCCACCCCGAGCTCGAGGAGCCGCTCAAGGAGATCCTCGGCACCACCTACGGCCTGATCGTCTACCAGGAGCAGGTCATGGCGATCGCGCAGAAGGTCGCCGGGTTCACGCTCGGCCAGGCCGACCTGCTGCGCCGGGCGATGGGCAAGAAGAAGAAGGCGGAGCTGGACAAGCAGTACGCCGCCTTCGAGGCCGGGATGCGCGAGCGGGGCTACTCCGCGGCGGCCGTGAAGACCCTGTGGGACATCCTGGTCCCGTTCTCCGACTACGCCTTCAACAAGGCGCACTCGGCGGCGTACGGCGTGGTGTCCTACTGGACGGCGTACCTCAAGGCCAACTACCCGACCGAGTACATGGCCGCCCTGCTGACCTCCACCCAGGACAACAAGGACCGGCTCGGCCTGTACCTCGGCGAGTGCCGCCACATGGGCATCACCGTGCTGCCGCCGGACGTGAACACCTCCGCGGCGGACTTCACCCCGGTGGGCCAGGACATCCGGTTCGGCCTGGCCGCGATCCGCAACGTCGGGGCACACGTGGTCCGGGCCATCATCGAGACCCGGGAGCAGAAGGGGGAGTTCACCTCCTTCACCGACTTCCTGGACAAGGTCCCGGCCGTCGTGTGCAACAAGCGCACGGTGGAGTCCCTGATCAAGGCCGGCGCGTTCGACTCCCTCGGGCACACCCGCCGGGCGCTGCTCGCCCGCCACGAGGAGGCCATCGACGCCGTCGTGGACGTCAAGCGGAACGAGGCGGTGGGCCAGTTCGACCTCTTCGCCGGCCTGGGCTCCGCCGACGGCGCCCCCTCCTTCACCGTGGAGGTCCCGGCCCTGCCCGAGTGGGACAAGAAGCAGAAGCTCACCTTCGAGCGGCAGATGCTCGGCCTGTACGTCTCCGACCACCCCCTCGCCGGGCTGGAGCACGTGCTCCAGCGCGCCGCGGACACCCAGATCGCCGCGCTGCTCGGGGACGAGGCCCGCCCGGACGGGGCGAGCGTGCACGTCGCCGGGCTGGTGACGTCCCTGCAGCGGAAGATGACCAAGAACGGCAACCCGTGGGCGATCGCCACCGTGGAGGACCTGACCGGGTCCATCGAGGTGCTGTTCTTCCCGCAGACCTTCGCCACCGTCTCCACGGCCCTGGTCGAGGACACCATCATCACCGTCCGGGGCCGGCTCAACCGCCGCGACGACGTCCCCGCCATCGCCGCCCAGGAGATGACCCTGCCGGACGTCTCCGACGCCGCCGGCGGGCCGGTGAGCCTGACCATGCACGAGACGCGGTGCACCGGCCCGGTGGTGGAGCAGCTGCGCTCGGTGCTCAGCAACCACCCCGGCACCTCCGAGGTCCGGTTGCGGCTGACCCGGGGCAACAAGGCCCAGGTGGTCCAGCTGGCCGACCGGTACCGGGTGGAGCCCAGCTCGGCGCTCTTCGGCGACCTCAAGGCCCTGCTCGGGCCGAGCTGCCTGGTGCACTGACGGGGGTCCCTCACGACGGCGACGGCGCCAAACGCGCTGGGCATGGCGCGAGCGGGCCGTGTCCTCGGTCCGCCCCGGCGAGGCGGGGCCTGCTACCTCGATAGAGCGGCCGCGGCGACGACGTGCCTGACCCCTCGCCGCCTGGTCGGAAGCCGTCCATGGATGCCTCGCTACTCCTGTCCCTCGCAGCCGTCCTCCTCGGCCTGATCGGCTCGTGGGCGGCAGTCCCTACCGCACCGCGCATCATCTGGCGCAGGCTCGGGCAGTGGTTGCGAACAAGGGTGTTGCCCAAGCGCACGCAGTACCTGACCGTCGCCGATCCCCTGATACTAAGGCGGTCGTAAGTAGGTCGACTCCGGCGGCCTTTTCTGCCATAATGGTTCTATGCGCGACAACGACGGCCGGAAGCTGGACCACGCCACCTTGGAGCAGATGCGGTTCCGCGCGGTGGACGCGGTAGAGGCCGGGGCCCACCCGGAAGATGTCGCGAAGATGCTGGGGATGCACGCGAAAACGGTGTACGGGTGGTTGGCCAGAGCGCGTGAGGGTGGCCGGGATGCGTTGAAGGCCAAACCGGTCCCGGGTCGGCCACCAAAGCTGGACGGAAGCCAGCTGCGCCGGCTTTACACACTGATCGTCGGGACCAACCCGCGCCAGCTCCAGTTCGACTTCGAGCTGTGGACCCGGGCGATGGTGCGTGAGGTGATCCGGCGCGAGTTCGGGGTGCACCTGTCGGAGGTGTCCGTGGGCCGGTTGCTCAGGAAGCTCGGCCTGTCGCCCCAGCGCCCGCTGTGGCGGGCCTGGCAGGCCGACCCCGAGGCGGTGGAGCGGTGGAAGGCGGAGGAGTTCCCCGCGATCCGGGCGGCGGCCAAGGCCGAGGGCGCGACGGTGTACTTCGCGGACGAGGCCGGCATCCGCTCGGACTACCACGCCGGGACCACCTGGGCCCCGGTCGGGCGCACCCCGGTGGTCAAGGCCACCGGGGCCCGGCACTCCCTGAACATGATCTCCGCGCTCACCCCCGCCGGAAAGCTGCGGTTCGCCACCTACACCGGCTCCTTCACCGCCGACCAGTTCATCAGCTTCTGCAAGAAGCTGCTCGCCGACACCGGCCGCGACGGCGGCGGCGGGGTGTACCTGGTCGTCGACGGTCACTCCACCCACAAGGCCAAGAAGGTCAAGGAGTTCATCGCCTCCACCGACGGCCGGCTGAAGGTGTTCATCCTGCCCGCCTACTCACCACAGCTCAACCCCGACGAGTGGGTCTGGAAGAACGTCAAGCACGACCGCGTCGGGCGCACCGCCCCACGCACCGCCGAGGAGTTCAAGAGCAACGTCATCGCCGCGCTCCACCGCCTCCAGAAACTACCGCACCTGGTACGCGGGTTCTTCGCCGATCCAGATCTCCGCTACATCACCGCATAACGGACCGGAGTCGACTTACTTACGTTCTCCTTAGTAGTGGAGTTTCGCCCGGGCGGCCCCGCGTCGATCTGCGAAGAGCCCAACCCCTCGACGATGGAGGAGCAGGTGGACTACCTCTGGCGAGAGCGGTGGGAGATCCGTGACCGCATCCGTCAGCTGGAGGACAAGGCGTACGCGCTAGGGCAGCAGATTGGCCAGGTTGATCAGGCAATGGAAGCCAACATCGACGCCCTGCGCCAGCATCTGCATGGCGAGATGGCCGACGACGTCCGAGTGAACGCGCTCGCCCTGCCCGCCCTCGCACTCGCCCTGGTCATTGACAGCGTCGCGTCATGGATCGTGCTCAACCCCGTCGCCGTGTGGGGCACCCTCGCGCTCGCCGTGGTCGTGCTGATACCGACTCTGCACATGGCGGTGACTAGGTTCAGGCGAAGCAAGTGAGTGGGTCTCGGGAGAAGTTGGTCAGATCAACCTCTGGCGGAGGATCTTCTCGTCACCGTCGACAGTCAGTTCCGCCAACGCGCCGTTGACGAGCGCCAGGTGCGGGGGCACGTGGCCGCAGTCGACATCGACCACAACAGGGACGTCGACGCCATCGAGGGCGCTACGGACGGCGTCAAGCTGGGTGAAGCCGTAGCCGTCGGGAGCCCGGGTCCGTCCGACAAGGACGGCGTTGGCGTGGTCGAACCAGCCGGCCAGCCGCATTCGCCACAGATGCCGCGCGACGTCGGTGGCCACGTCGCCGGAGGCCTCCAGGTAGAGAATGACGCCCTCCGGTGCATAGTCCTCGACGAAGCTCGGCAGGTCACCGTAGGGGGTGCCAGCGAGAATCGACACTGTCTCGATGCAGCCGCCGATGAGGCGTCCGGTGACGTTGAGCTGCTCGTGCGGGTCGAGGAGCTTCCATGTCCCGGGCGTGTCGAGAGTGAATTCGGTGACGGTGGGGTCGTCCTGCCAGCGGTCGAAGCCGTCAGCGCGGTGGTACGTCGACGGCCCTTGGGCGAATCCCTCCCCGGGAGGTAGCGAGACGACGTCGATCCACGACCGGAGCGGCTCGGGCACGCGGTACGGCGTCTCCAGCAGGTTCTGCCCGTGGACCGTGGCGGTACCGGTCAGCGTGGTCAGCGGCAGCAGGAGCGTGGAGATGTCGGAGTAGCCCACCACCCAGGTGGGGTCGGCAGCGCGGACGGCCGCCCAGTCCACATGCGGCAGCACCTCGACCGCCAGCTCGCCGCCCCACGGCGGCACAACGGCGCGGATGCCGGGGTCTGTAAGCATGGCGGTCAGCTCCGCCCCTCGGTCTCGTGCCAGGGCGCTGACCACACCCTCACCGTCGATGCAGCCGCCGACGACGACGTCGAACCCTCTGTCGCGCAGGTGCTGGACGGAGAAGTTCAGGCGGGGCCGCAGGTCGGCCGGCACCCCGCTCGAGGGCGACGTGATGCCTATGCAGTCACCAGGGCGCAAAGCGGCGGGATAACGGAGCGTCATGGCCTCATCCTGTCGGACTAGCTCGCCGAGCGTCCGACAACAGGATTGGGCTGAGGCGAGCACCTCCGCGCCGGCGCCCGTGCCTGAGGTACCTCAGTCCCGGGCGCCCGGGGCAGAACTGGGCAGATGCCCGATGTCCGCGCGGGCCCCGCGGAGCAGGCTCGTCTGCATGAGCACTACCGATCCCACCACCGTCCTGCTCTTCCACGGCTACCGCGAGCAGGAGCTCGCCGCGCGGGCCACGGAGCTGCGCGACCTCGCGGAGCTGCGCCACCGCGCGGAGCTCCAGGCCCCGGGGCGGCAGGCCCGCCGGCGCGCCCGCTCCCTCCTCCGCGGCTGGTTCACCGCCTCTCCTCGACAGGACGCGCGCGTGGCACGATGACAGGCGTGCGCCCCCGCCCCGACGTCCCGGTCGTGGGCCGCTCCGCCCCGCTCGCCGAGCTGGCCGCGACCTGGCACGACGCCGTCGCGACCGGCGGGCGCGTCATGCTCGTCGCCGGCGAGGCCGGCATGGGCAAGACGACGCTCGTCGGCGCCTTCGCCGACTCCCTGGGCGACGGCGCCGACGTCGTGACCGGCCAGTGCGTCGCGTTCGCCGGCGAGGGCATGCCGTACGCGGCGGTCGTCCAGGTCCTGCGGGAGGTCATCCGGCTGCACGGCGTGGACGACGTCCTCGGGTGGGCGGGGGTCGGCGGCTCCTCGCTCGGCGCCGTGCTGCCCGAGCTGGGGCCCGACCCGGGCGCCGCCGACACCCAGCAGCTGCGGCTGTACGAGGCGATCACCCTCGTCCTCGAGGGCGCGGCGCGGCGCCGGCCCCTCCTCGTCGTCATCGAGGACCTGCACTGGGGCGACCCCGCCACCTGGCACCTGCTGCGCTTCCTCAGCGGGGCGGTCACCGACGCCCCGCTGATGATCCTGGCCACCTACCGAGACGACGAGCTGCACCGGCGGCACCCGCTGCGCCCGGTCCTCGCCGAGCTGGCGCGCCAGCGCCGCGTCGGCCGGCTCGACCTGGGCCCGCTCGACCCCGACGCGGTGGCCGACCTCGTCACCGCAATCGCCGGACGGTCCACCGCGCGGGCGGTCACCGCGGCGATCGTCCGCCGCGGCGACGGCGTGCCGTACCTCGTCGCCGAGCTCGCGCGCTCCGCCGCCGAGGGCGTGGCCATGCCGGGTACCCTGCGTGACGCGCTGCTGGCCCGGGTGCGCGGGCTGAGCGAGGGGACCCAGGGCGTCCTGCGCCTCGCCTCGGCGGCCGGCACCCAGTTCGAGCACGAGCTCCTCGCCGAGGTCGCCGACGTGCCCGCGGCGGAGCTCGACGTCGCGCTGCGCGAGGCGGTCGACGCCGTCATCCTGGTCCCGGACGAGACCGGCTACCGGTTCCGGCACGCCCTGCTCCACGAGGTCGTCCACGACGAGCTGCTGCCCGGCGAGCAGGCGCGGATCCACGGCCGCCTCGCAGACGTCGTCGCGGAGCGTCCCGAGCTCTCCGGCGCCCGCGGTCACGACCTCGTCCACCACCTCTTCGCCGCCCACCGGTTCGAGGATGCGTTCGCCGCCGCCCTGCAGCGCGCCACCGACCGGGCCACGCCGCACCACGAGGCGCTCGCCCTCTACACGCGCGCCCTCGAGGTCTGGGACCTCGTCGGGGAGCCCGCCAAGGTCTGGGGCAGCCACGCCGACATCCTCCAGGGCGCGGCCGCCACCGCGGTCTGGGCGGGGCAGCCGGATCGTGCCCTCACCCTCATCGATGCGGCGCTGCACGAGACCGGGCCGGGCCAGGATCCCGAGGCCCGCGCCCGTCGCCTCGTCATCAAGGCTCAGGCCCTCAGCGCGCTGGTGCGGCCCGGCGCCCTCGAGGCGCTCGAGGAGGCGGTCGCGCTCACCTCCGCCGAGCGTCCCACCGCCGTGCGCGCCAAGACCCTGGAGTTCCACGCGGCCCAGCTCATGCTCATCGGTCGGTACGCCGAGGCGCGGGACGTCGCCGACGAGGCAATCGCCGTCGCGACGGCGATCGAGGCGCCCGCCTACCGGGGCAGCGCGCGGACCACCCGTGCCATCGCGGTCTGCGCGCTCGGCGATGAGGAGCGCGGCCTGGCCGAGATGCAGGCCGCCCGCGCCGACTCCGAGGTGCGACCCCGCACGGCGCTGCGCCTGTGGATCAACTGGTCGGACCAGCTCACGCTCGCGGGGCGGTTCGCCGAGGCGCGGGACGCGGCGCTGGCCGGGGTGGAGCAGGCCCGGGCGAAGGGCCTCGAGCGCTCCCACGGCACCATGCTCCTCGGCAACGCGGCGGAGCCGATGCTCGCCCTGGGCGAGCTCGCCGAGGCCTCCCGGCTGGTCGCTCGCGGCCTCGAGCTGAGTCCGCCGCACAACCACCTCCTCCAGCTGCGCGGGCTGCAGGCCTGGATCGCCGTCTGGGAGGACCGGGCGGCCGAGGCCGAGGAGATCCTCGTCGAGTTCTGCCCGACCATCGAGGGCCGCACGGAGCAGGTCCAGTTCGAGATCGCGCTGTCGATGGTCGACGCCTGGCTGCGCCTGCTCAGCCCTGAGCCGGACCCCGAGCGGGCTTGGCGCACCACGCAGCGGATCCTGCGCAGCCCCGGCCGGCAGTCACCCGCCCGGCTGTGGCAGACCGCCTACCTGTCGGCGGCCGCCTGGCGGGCCCGGGCCGGCCGGACAGCTGCCGAGCGCGACCTCCTGAGCGCGCAGACCGCCGCCATCCCGGCCGCCCTCGTCGCGCCGACGTGGCGGCCGCTGGTGGCGGCCGAGCTCACCGACGACGCGACCACGTGGCGAGCGGCGCTCGACGACCCCGCCGTGGCGGCCGGGCCTGCCCAGCTCCGGCCCCTCGCGGCGATCCGGCTCGCCGAGAGCCTCTTGCGCGACGGCGACCGCGCCGCGGCGGCGGAGCTGCTCGCGGAGGCGGCCGGGAGTGCTGGGCGGATGGGCTTCCGGGTCTTCGTCCGGCGGGCCGAGGACGTGCTGGACCGTGCCGGCCTGGCCGGGCCGCGCCGTCGCTCGAGCGACCCCACCGAGCTGACCGCGCGGGAGCGCGAGGTCCTCGCTCGCCTCGCCGAGGGTCGCTCCAACGGCGAGATCGCCGCGGAGCTGTTCATCAGCACGAAGACGGCGAGCGTCCACGTCTCCAACATCCTCGCCAAGCTCCAGGTCTCCACGCGGGGCGAGGCGGCGGCGCTGGCGCACACCCGGCCTGAGCTGCTCCGCCGCGCCAACCGCCGGCAATCGAGCCTCAGCTCTGTCGGCCGGAACGGGCAGAGCTAGGGCGTCAGAGTCAGTCAGGGAGCACGAAGATTCCGTCGGGGGAGGCGAAGGGCAGGGCGCCGCTCGGGTTCTGGTACACGGACACCGACCAGGGCGAGTCGTGATGCGGCGTGAGGTGCCAGTCCGCGAAGCGGTGCCGGAGAACCAGGCTGGCGTCCTGCGTGGCCCGGTCAAGATCGTTGATGGTGACTCCGCCGCTCGCCGTGGTGGTGGTGCCGACGACGAGGACCCCTCCCGGCCGGAGCATGGACGCGACTCGGGTCGCGAGGTCCTCCGCTGACCCGGAGGGCAGGAAGGCCACGACGTTGCCGAGGAGCGTCACCGCGTCGTAGGTGGCCGGGAGCCGGTGTGCCGACAACCATGGTTCAGTGAGGTCCGCGGCGCTGCCCCGTCGATACCAGACGCCCTCAAAGTTCTCGAGTGCAACGGTCAGGACCGATCGGTCGGGGTCGATACCGAACGCACGGTGGCCGGCCGCGCGCAGGTGCGCCACTGTGCTGCCGGTCCCGCAGCCGACATCCAGGATCGTGCTGGCTCTGGGCAGCAGCATGTCGATGAAGCGCGCTTCCGTCCCGAGGTCTACGCCCTCGCGAATTAGGCGTCGGAACTTCTCCGCATAGCGTCCCCACACGACGTGCCACGCTACGTGAGAGAGGTGACGGTCATAGGATGTTCACCCGTCCATGTTGACTCTGCTTGGGCCGGCGCGATATGACCGGCGGTGTTCGATACCGATAACAGACGTGGCCGCGGTACTTGCTTTACGAGATGGCTCTCGTTCTGTCAGGAGCGCTCGCCGTGGACGGCTCCGACACCAGCCTGCTCCCGTCCGGGACCTCCCTCTGGTGCGCTCCCACACGGTCCCCGGGACGGCTTGAACGGGCGCGGACCTGGACTCAGCGGCGATTGGTCAGCGTGACTCCGAGGACGGCGAACGCAAGCGTGCTTGCGGCCGAGCAGGACACTTCGTCGGAGTGGAGCCCGAAGAGGACGGCGAAGGGTCGGTAGGCACCGTGGTACCGGCATATTGATTGGGTGGTGTAAGAGTGGGTGGTGGGTGCCGTGCGTGGCCGTTGCACGGTACCTAGCCCACTCGGGCGGAGAGCGGGCCGGCGGGTAGGTCCACGGTGACAACCGCGCCGCGGTCGAGCTGACGGCCCCGCCGGGTCTCGACCTCCCCGTCCACGCTCACCTCGCCGCCCGCCACCAGCTCGCGGGCCTGCGCGCCGGACTCCGCCAGGTTCGCGAGCTTGAGGAACTGGCCCAGCCGGATGGTGCCCTGGGTGGGCACGGTGGGGACGTCGTCGGCGCGCATGCCCCGATGGTGCCAGGCGAGACGGCCCGGGAGGGTGCGGCGCCGCGGACCTAGACTCGGCGCCGTGCTCAAGCGGATCGACCTGCGCGGACAGACCCTCAGCCCGGTGCAGCTCGCGGCCACCCTGCCGCGCGCCGCGCTCGACGTCGAGAGCGCGCTCGAGCAGATCCGGCCCGTCCTCGCCGACGTGCGCGAGCGGGGCGCTGCCGCGCTGCGCGACCTCGGCGGCCGGTTCGACGGCGTCCGCCCCGAGCACCTGCGCGTCCCCGCCGAGGCGCTGGCCGACGCCCTCGACCGGCTGAACCCGGAGGTGCGCGCGGCCCTGGAGATCGCGATCGCCCACAACCGGGCCGGGCACGCCGCCCAGCTGCCCCGTGAGAGGAGCACCGAGATCACCGGCGGCGGGGTGGTGCACCAGCGGTGGGTCCCCGTGCGCCGGGTGGGCCTGTACGTGCCGGGCGGGCTCGCCGTGTACCCCTCGAGCGTGGTGATGAACGTCGTGGCCGCACAGGTCGCCGGCGTCGAGCAGCTCGCGGTGGCCTCCCCGCCGCAGCGGGAGCTTGGCGGGCTGCCCCACCCGGTCATCCTCGCCGCGTGCGCCCTGCTCGGCGTCGCGGAGATCTACGCCGTCGGCGGGGCCCAGGCCGTGGCGATGTTCGCCTACGGGGCGCACGTCGAGAACGAGACCGACCGGGCCGACGCCGCCGCGGCCGGGGGCACCGGCGACGTCCTGTGCGAGCCGGTCGACGTCGTCACCGGGCCGGGCAACGTCTACGTCGCCGCCGCCAAGCGGGCCGTCATGGGCACCGTGGGCATCGACGCCGAGGCGGGCACCACCGAGATCGCCGTGCTGGCCGACGCCACCGCGGACCCGGTGCACGTGGCCGTGGACCTCATGTCGCAGGCCGAGCACGACCCGGCCGCGGCCTCCGTGCTCATCACCGACTCCGCCGAGCTGGCCGACGCCGTCGACGCCGAGATCGCCGCCCGCGTGCCGACGACGAAGCACGCCGAGCGGATGCGCACCGCCCTGACCGGCCCGCAGTCCGGGACCGTCCTGGTCACCGACCTCAACCAGGCGGTCGCCGTCGCCGACGCCTACGGCGCCGAGCACCTCGAGGTCCAGACGGCGGACGCCGCCGCCGTCGCCGACCGGATCCGCAACGCCGGCGCCATCTTCGTCGGCCCGTACTCCCCGGTCCCGCTCGGGGACTACCTCGCCGGCTCCAACCACGTCCTGCCCACCGGCGGGACCGCGCGGTTCGCCAGCGGGCTCAACGTCACAGCCTTCATCAGGTCCGTCCAGGTCATCGAGTACGACGAGGCGGCCCTGAAGTCCCTGGCCGACCCGCTGCGGGCGCTCGCCACGTCCGAGGACCTGCCGGCCCACGCCGAGGCGGTCGACGCGCGGTTCCAGTGATGGTCCAGTGATGGTCCGCCGGATCCCCCGGAGGCTGGCCCGGACGCCCGTCGCGGTGTTCCGGGCCGGGTTCGGCTGGGTCTTCGGCGGCGTCTTCGTCATGGTCGAGCACCGCGGCCGCCGGAGCGGGCATTTGCGGTACGTCGTCCTGGAGTCGCTCGACGCCGACGCGACGTCGGTCCTCGTGGCAGCCGGGTACGGCCGGCGCGCGCAGTGGTTCCGCAACATCGAGGCCGACCCGCGCGTGCGGGTCTGGCGCGGCATGACCGCCGGCCGGCGGGCGATCGCGCAGATCCTGCCCGCGGAGCAGGTCGCCGACTACCTCACCCGCTACCGCGACGCGCACCCGCTGCGCGCCCGGTTCCTCGCCCCGGTGCTCGGCCTGGGCGACCTCGTGGGTGCCGAGGCTGGGCCGGAGGTCGGGGAGCGGCTGCCGCTCGTGCGGCTGACGTACGTGCCGCGCGCCTGAGCCGGCACGTCCCGGACGACGGCGGCCGGTCCCACGGCCCGGGCCGGGACGGCGGGTGTCAGACCAGGTCCGCCAGCGCCGCGTCGGCCTCGGCGAGGGCCGCCCGGTCGTAGGTCGAGGTCGAGGCGAGCACCTCCGCGGCGCCGGTGCGGGCGACGAGGTCGCCGAGCTCGGCGCGGACCTGCCCGGCCGTGCCGTGCGCGGCGAGGTCCAGCTGCCGCTCGACCGCGCGTCGCTGCCGGTCGGTGAGCCGGTCGGGCGGCTCGGCTCGCAGCGGCCCGAACGCCCCCGTGGTGCGGGACTCCGCCGTCGCCCACGCCTCGGGCAGCAGCAGGTCGCGGGCGCGCTCGGCGGTCGCGGCCACCATGACGTCCAGGCTGATGACCACGTACGGCTCCGGCTGCGCGGTCGTGGGCCGGAAGCGGGCCCGGTAGTCGGCCAGCGCGGCGAGGTCCCCGCGCAGGGCCGGGCCGCCGACGACGACGGGCAGCCCCAGCTCCGCGGCCACGGCCAGCCCGGCCCCGGTGGCCAGGACGAACAGGGGCGGCCGGGGCGTCCCGCTGGGCTGGGCGGTCACGGGGCCCCGGTCGTCGAGGAGGTCGCGCAGCGCGGCGAGGTCCCGGCCGAACCGGTCGGGCGGGTAGCTGCTCACGCCGAGCGCCGCGCGCACCGGCGCGGTAAACCCCAGCGAGCGGCCGATACCGAGGTCGATCCGGCCCGGGTGCAGGGCGGCGAGCATCCGCGCCTGCTCCGCGACGACCAGCGGACGGTGGTTGGGCAGCATCACCCCGCCCGACCCGACCCGGATCCGACTGGTGCGGGCCGCGACGGCGGCCATCAGCACGGGCGGGCTGCCGCTGGCGATACCGGGCACTGCATGGTGCTCGGCCACCCAGAACCGGTGCAGCCCGAGCGCCTCGGCCCGCTGCGCGCGCTCCACAGTCGCCCGGAGCGCCGCCGCAGGTTCCTCTCCGGCCCGGGTGCGGGACCGGTCGAGGAGGGAGATGCGCACCGTCATCGGGCCACTCACCGCTGCGCCAGGACGAACGGGTAGACCGACGCCGCCCCGGCCTGCCGGAGCAGCCGGGCGGCCACGGCCAGCGTCCAGCCGGAGTCGGTGAAGTCGTCTACCAGCACCACCGTCCGGCCGGGCAGGCCGGCCAGGGCGGCCTCGCCGAGCTCGAGCCGCAGCCGGCGGTGCACCGCGGCCAGCCGCTGGGCGGAGTTGACGTCGTGCCGGCGGGGCGGGAGCTGCGGGTCCGGCGCGACGGCGCCCACGACGGGGACGCCGAGGATGGTGCCCACCCCCTGGGCCAGGTGGCGCACGAGCCGCGGCCGGGTGGCGGAGCCGACGGCGACGACGCCGTCGACCTGCCCGCCGCCGGCGCCGATCTCCCGGGCCCAGTCGGTGAGCACCTCCTGGACCGGGCGGCGCAGCGCCATCGGGAGCAGCCCGTCCGCGCCGTGGACCGCCTCCGCGCCGGGGCCCTGGGCGGCCCGCCGCTGTGCAGCGTCCGGCGGGGCCGGTTCCGGCGGCGACGGTTCCGCGATCGGGTCGTGCTTGCCCGGGCCAGAGCCGGGTCCGGGGTCGGGGGCCGCGCCGCGGGCCGGCTCGAAGAGGGCGCGCAGCGGCACCGACCAGCCCAGGCCGTCCAGCCGGCCGACCGCGCGGCCCTCCTCGGCCCGCTCGTCCTCGGTGATCTTCCCGCGCAGCGGCACGCCGAGGGCGTCCATGCCGGTGGGCCACTGCCGCCGCGCGGCCACCGCCACACCCGGCCGGTCGAGCGCGGCCCGGGCCCGGGCGAGGGCGGCGGCGTCCACGCCGGCGTCCAGGGCGAGCCCGCCGCACAGGTCGCACCGCCCGCACCGCCAGCCCGGCGTGAGCTCGGGGTCGTCGAGCTGGTCGCGCAGGTAGGCCATCCGGCAGGCCCCCGTGGGCAGCCGGGCGTAGGCCAGCATCGCGCGCTGCTCCGCCTCCCGGGCCGCCGCGACCCGGGCGTACCGCTCGCCGTCGTAGGTCCACGGCGCCCCGGTCGCCTCCCACCCGCCGCGGACCCGCCGGACCGCGCCGTCGACGTCGAGGACCTTGAGCATCGTCTCCAGCCGGTTGCGGCGCAGGTCCACCTGGGTCTCCAGCCGGGCGGTGGACAGCGGGCCGCCGTCGGCGAGCGCGGCGAGCGTGGCCCGCACGGCCGCCTCGCCCGGGAAGGCGAGGGAGCCGAAGTAGGCCCAGATGTCCTGGTCCTCCCGGCCGGGCAGGAGCACGACGTCGGCCCGGTCCACCGCCCGCCCGGCCCGGCCGACCTGCTGGTAGTAGGCGATCGGCGAGGAGGGCGCGCCGAGGTGGATGACGAAGGCCAGGTCGGGCTTGTCGAAGCCCATGCCGAGCGCGGAGGTGGCGACCAGCGCCTTGACCCGGTTCTCCTTCAGGTCGGCCTCGAGCTGCTCACGCTCGGCCGGGTCGCTCTGCCCGGTGTAGGCGCGGACCTCGTGGCCCGCGGCGCGCAGCTGCTCGGCGACCTCCTGCGCCGCGGCGACGGTGAGGGTGTAGACGATCCCGGAGCCGGCGTACCGGCCGAGCTGCTCGCCCAGCCAGGCGACCCGGCTCGGCTGGTCGGGCAGGCCCAGCACCGCCAGGTGCAGCGAGGGCCGGTCCAGGGACCCGCGCAGCACGAGCACCTCGCTGCCGGACTGGCCGACGCCGAGCTGCTCGGCGACGTCGGCGCTCACCCGGGCGTTCGCCGTCGCCGTCGTGGCCAGCACCGGGATGCCGGGCGGCAGCTCCCCGAGCAGGGTGCGGATCCGGCGGTAGTCCGGGCGGAAGTCGTGGCCCCAGTCCGAGATGCAGTGCGCCTCGTCCACCACCACCAGGCCCGCCGTCGCGGCCAGCCGGGGGAGGACCTCGTCCCGGAAGGCGGGGTTGTTCAGCCGCTCGGGCGAGCAGAGCAGGACGTCGACGGCGCCGGCCGCGATCGCGGCGTGGATCTCCTCCCACTCGGTTACGTTCGCCGAGTTGATCGTCACCGCGCGGATGCCGGCCCGTCCGGCGGCGGCCACCTGGTCCCGCATGAGCGCCAGCAGCGGGGAGATGATCACCGTCGGGCCGGCCGGCGGCCGGCCGGCCCCGCCCTCGCGCAGCAGCGCGGTGGCGACGAAGTAGACGGCCGACTTCCCCCAGCCGGTGCGCTCGACGACGAGGGCCCGGCGCCGGCCGGCGACCAGGGCCTCGACGGCGGTCCACTGGTCCTCCCGCAGGACGGCGTCGTCGCGGCCCACCAGGGCGCGCAGCGCCGCCTCGGCCCGGTCCCGCAGGGCGGCTTGCTGCTGCTCGTCCGGGGTGGCTTGCTGCTGCTGCTCGTCGGTCCGGCTCACGCCACGCTCCTCGTCGCTCCGCTGGTGCTGCCCTGGTGCTCGGTCGAGCCTGCCGCACGTCGCCCACATCTGCCCACGGCCGGCGGCGCCTGTGGACGGTCCTGATGACGCGAGCGGCGCTGTCGGCCCTGGCGCGCGGAGCCCGCGCGGCACCACGTCTGACCCGGCCCGGCCGTGGCACCCTTGGCGCCGAGTCGCTTTCCGGACGATGGGGCACGGGCATGACGATCACCTGGGACGCCGCCGCCTACGAGCAGTTCGCCGAAGCCCGGGCGCGGCCGGTGACGGACCTGCTCGCCCGCGTCCGGGCCGAGGAACCCGCCCTCGTGGTCGACCTCGGCTGCGGCACCGGCGGGTCCACCCGTCCGCTCGCCGAGCGCTGGCCGAGGGCCCGGGTCGTCGGCGTGGACTCCTCGCCGCAGATGCTCGAGCGGGCCCGCCGGGCCGACGGCGAGAGCCGGGTGGAGTGGGTCGAGGCCGACATCACCGACTGGGAGCCGCCCGGCCGGCCGGACGTCGTCGTCAGCAACGCCGTCCTGCAGTGGGTGCCCGGCCACCTCGACCTGATCCCGCGCTGGGTCGACGCCCTGGCGCCCGGCGGCTGGTTCGGGCTGCACGTGCCCGGCAACGCCGACGCGCCCAACCACACGATTCTGCGCGACCTGGTCGCCGAGCTCCCCGAGGGGCCGGAGCTGACGGTCCGGCTGCTCGGCGGCCGCGTCCCTGGGGACCCCGTCGACTACGCGGCGGCGCTGCACGCGGCCGGCTGCGACATCGACGCCTGGGAGACCACCTACCTGCACCTCCTCGACCCCGCCGGGGAGCTGGCGCACCCCGTGCTCGAGTGGATGCGCGGCACCGGCCTGCGGCCGGTCCTCGGCCGGCTGCCCGCCGAGCGGGAGGCAGAGCTGCTGGCGCGCTACGCGACCGCGCTGGCCGCCGCCTACCCCCGCACCCCGATGGGGGTCCCGCTGCCCTTCCGCCGGGTCTTCGCCGTCGGCCACCGGCGCGGCTGAGGCCGGGGCCACCGGTGCCACTGACCCCGGTGTGGGCAGCCGGCACCGGACTCCTTGCGCACAGGAGGGCCGGGGTCACCGGCGCCGCCGGAGGACGCGGTGGCCCGTGTCACGGAACGTGATCCCCCGGCGGCCGGCGGGGGCGGGAGCGGCGGCGCCTAGACTTCCGGTGTGGCCACCCCCGCCCAGACCCCCGTCGCGGCCGTCCGCCTGCCGCTGCGCCCCGACCTGGCAGGCCTGACGCCCTACGGCGCCCCCCAGCTCGACGTCCCGGTGCTGCTCAACGTCAACGAGAACCCCTACCCGCCTTCCGAGGCCGTCGTCGCGGACATCACCGCCGCCGTCGCCGACGCCGCCCGCGGCCTCAACCGCTACCCGGACCGCGACTTCCCCCGGCTGCGCAGCGAGCTGGCCGAGTACCTGCAGGTGGAGTCCGGGGTGTCCCTGGCCCCCGAGCAGGTCTGGGCCGCCAACGGCTCCAACGAGGTCATGCTCCACCTGCTCCAGGCGTTCGGCGGGCCCGGGCGCACGGTGCTGTCCTTCGCGCCCACCTACTCGATGTACCCCGAGTACGCCCGGGACACCCTCACCGGCTGGGTCGCCGGCCGCCGGGAGCCGGACTTCACCGTCGACGTCGACCACGCCCGGGAGCAGATCGCCGCCCACCGGCCGGCCGTGATCCTGCTGGCCAGCCCGAACAACCCCACCGGCACCGCGCTGCCGCTGCAGACGGTGGAGGCGATCTGCGCCGCCGCGGCCACCGGCGGGCCGGCCGCCGAGGACGGCGCGGCCACGGCCGCCGTCGTGGTGGTGGACGAGGCCTACGGCGAGTTCCGCCGCGCCGGCACCCCCAGCGCGCTGGCCCTGCTGGACCGCCACCCGCACCTCGCCGTCGCCCGGACCATGTCCAAGGCCTTCGGGATGGCCGGGCTGCGGCTGGGCTACCTGGCCGCCGCGCCGGCGCTGGTGGACCACCTGCGCGTGGTCCGCCTGCCCTACCACCTCTCCGCCCTCACCCAGGCCGCCGCGCTGGCCGCCCTGAGCCACCGGGACGAGCTCATGGCGCAGGTGGCGTCGCTGCGCGCGGAGCGGGACGCCCTGGTGACCTGGCTGCGCGAGCACGGCCTGCGGGTCGCCGACTCCGACGCCAACTTCGTCCTGTTCGGCGTGTTCGACGACCGGCGGGCGGTGTGGGATGGTCTGCTCGCGCGCGGGGTCCTCATCCGTGAGGTGGGTCCCGAGGGATGGCTGCGGGTGTCGGTCGGCACCCCGGCGGAGACGGCCGCCTTCCGGGCGGCCCTGGAGGAGGTGCTCTGCTGGTGACGCTGCAGGCAGCGGGCGGGCGGACCGCCCGGGTCACGCGCAAGACCGCCGAGTCCGACGTGCTGGTCGAGCTCGACCTGGACGGCACCGGCCGCACCGACGTCGCCACCACCGTCCCGTTCTACGACCACATGCTCACCGCGCTGGGCAAGCACTCCCTGATCGACCTGACCGTGCAGGCCACCGGCGACACCGACGTCGACGTGCACCACACCGTGGAGGACGTCGCCATCTGCCTGGGGCAGGCGCTGCGGCAGGCGCTGGGGGACAAGCGCGGCATCTCCCGGTTCGGCGACGCCCTCGTCCCGCTGGACGAGGCCCTCGCCCAGGCGGTGGTGGACGTCTCCGGCCGGCCCTACCTGGTCCACTCTGGGGAGCCGGCGGGGCAGGAGTACCACCTCATCGGCGGGCACTTCACCGGCTCCCTGACCCGGCACGTGCTCGAGTCCCTCGCCCACCACGCCGCCATCTGCCTGCACGTGCGGGTGCTGGCCGGCCGCGACCCGCACCACATCGTCGAGGCCCAGTTCAAGGCGCTGGCCCGGGCGCTGCGCGCCGCGGTGGCGCCGGACCCGCGGGTCGAGGGCGTGCCCTCCACCAAGGGGGCGCTGTGAGCGGCGGGCCCGGGCTGCCGGGCGGGCCCGAGGAGCCCGGCCCCGCCGACCGCCCGGACGACGCCCCGCTGACCGAGGCCGACGTCGAGCGGATGCTCCAGGCCCTGGACGGGGACGCCGGCGCCGCGCCCGCCCCGGCGGCGGACGCCCCGGACGCGCCCGGCCGGCTCGCCCTCGTGCTCACCCCGGTCGCCTCCGCCCCCGCCCTGGCCGGCCTGTGCGCCATGTCCGGCATCGACGTCGGGGTGCTGCCGAGCGCCTCGGGCGCCGTCGCCACCCTGGAGGTCCCCGCCCCGGCGGCCGCCGCGGACTGGGACGTCAGCGAGCTGCTCGGCGGGGACGAGGGCGGCTTCCCGCCGCAGGCCGAGGAGCTCGCGGCCACCCTGTCCCGGCTGGCCCGGGCCGGGGTCGTCCTCGTCGTCGCCGACCTGGCCACCGACGTCGGCATCGAGTCCGGCCTGTCCGGGCACGTCAGCGCCCGCCGCTACGTCGCCGGCGAGCCGGCCGGCGACGTGCCCGCCGGCCTCCTCGTCGCCAGCGCCGACCAGGTGGTGGAGGACCTCATCCTGGGCCGGACCCGGCCCGCCGACGTGCGCGGCTTCCAGCGCGCGGCCGACCTGCCCCGGTGGAAGGCCGCGCGGATGTTCGGCCGCGGCCTGCGCCGCCGCAAGCCGTGACGGCCGGCCGCCGTCGCCGCGCGGTACCGGGGGAGGGGCCGTGACCCGCGTCGTCGTCCTCGACTACGGCTCGGGCAACGTCCGCTCCGCCGTCCGCGCCCTGGAGCGCGTCGGCGCCGACGTCGCGCTCACCGCCGACCCCCGCGCCGTCGACGCCGCCGACGGGCTGGTGGTGCCCGGCGTCGGTGCCTTCGCCGCCGTCATGGACCAGCTCCGGGCGGTGGGCGGGGACGCCCTGGTCGAGCGGCGCCTCGCCGCCGGCCGCCCGGTCCTCGGCATCTGCGTGGGCATGCAGGTCATGTTCAGCACCGGCCAGGAGCACGGCACCCAGACCCCGGGCCTGGCCCGCTGGCCCGGCGACGTCGTCCGGCTCCCCGCCCCCGTCGTGCCGCACATGGGCTGGTCGCCGGTGCGGGCGCCGGCCGGCAGCGTGCTGTTCGCCGGCCTCGCCGACGAACGGTTCTACTTCGTCCACTCCTACGGCGTCCTCACCGACCCCGCCGGCGGCGCCGCTCGTGCCGCCGACGGCGACCGAGCCCCGGCCGACGGCGGCCGCGAGGCCGGTGCCCTCGCCGACGGTGACCGTGCCCCGGCCGACCGCGCCCCGGCGGACGGCGGCCGCCCCACCGAGGCCACCGCCCCCCTGGCCACCTGGGCCGAGCACGGCGCCCCGTTCGTCGCGGCCGTGGAGGACGGCCCGCTCGCTGCCACCCAGTTCCACCCCGAGAAGTCCGGCGACGCCGGCGCCCAGCTGCTGCACAACTGGCTGACCAGCCTGTGACCGGAGGACCGATGACCACCCCCCGCCTGACGCTGCTGCCGGCCGTCGACGTCGTGGGCGGCCAGGCCGTGCGCCTGTTCCAGGGCGCGGCCGGCACCGCGACCACCTACGGCAGCCCGGCCGACGCCGCCCGCGCCTTCGTCGGCGAGGGCGCCGAGTGGATCCACCTCGTCGACCTCGACGCCGCCTTCGGCCGCGGGTCCAACCACGAGCTGCTGGCCGGCATCGTCGCCGACCTCGACGTCGACGTCGAGCTCTCCGGCGGCATCCGCGACGACGAGAGCCTCGCCCGCGCCCTGGGCACCGGCGCCGCCCGGGTCAACCTCGGCACCGCCGCGCTGGAGGACCCGGCGTGGACCGCCCGGGCCATCGCCCGCCACGGCGAGCGGATCGCCGTCGGCCTGGACGTGCGCGGCACCACCCTGGCCGCCCGCGGCTGGACCCGGGAGGGCGGGGACCTGTGGGAGGTCCTGGCCCGGCTCGACGCCGACGGCTGCGCGCGGTACGTGCTGACCGACGTCACCAAGGACGGCACCCTGCGCGGACCCAACGTCGACCTGCTCCAGGAGGTCTGCGCGCGCACCGACGCCCCCGTCGTCGCCTCCGGCGGGGTCGCGAACCTCGGCGACATCCAGGCGCTGCGCGAGCTCACCGGCATCGGCGTGGAGGGCGTCATCGTCGGCAAGGCGCTGTACTCCGGCGCGTTCACCCTCGCCGAGGCCCTCGACGTGGCCGGGCGGCCGTGACCGCCACCGACTCCGCCGGGCAGCCGTGGGCCGGCCGTACCCTGCGCGCCAACCCCTTCGCCGGGGACGACGGCGCCTGCCAGCCCGCCATGGCCGCGGCGCTGGCGCTGGCCGAGCCCGAGCGGCTGCCCGCCGTCGTCGAGGCGCTGCGCACCACCCGGGTCCTGGTCCCGGTCCTCGCCCACGAGCACCCCGGCACCGACGACGGCGGCCGGGTCCGCGAGCACGACCCGCACCGGTTCCGGAGCGGGGACCGGTCCGGGGACGCGATGGCCTCGGCCGCCCTGGTGTCCGTCCGCACCCCGGACGGCCGCAGCGCGGTGCCGGTCTTCTCCTCGGTGCCCGCCCTGCAGCGCTGGGACGACGGCGCCCGGCCGGTGCCCGTGGAGGGCACGCGGGCCGCGCTCGCCGCGGTCGGGGAGTCCGACTCCCTCCTCGTCCTGGACCCCGGGGACCCCGCACCGGTCCTCGTCCCGCGCCCGGCCGTCTGGGCCGTCGCGAAGCAGCAGCCGTGGACCCCGTCCTGGGCCGACCCCGACCTGCCCGGGGTGGTGGCCGCCGCGCTGCGCGGGGTGACCGAGCTGGTGGGCGTCCGGCTCGAGCGCGGCACCGGCGCCGAGCTGCGCGTGGTCCTCGCCGTCCGCGCCGCGGTGACCCGGCCGGCCGCGCAGGCGGCCGTGGCGCGGGCCAGCCAGGCCCTCGCCGCCGACCCGGTGGTGCGCGAGCGGGTGGACTCCGTGGAGATCGTGCCCGCCGCCGTCGCCGGCGGCTGACCCACGCCGCCGCCGGCCGCGCCGCCGTCGGGACGCCGCCGCCGGCCCGATGGTGGTATCCTTGAGGATTGACCGGCCTGGTTTGTGGCTGCCCGCAGCGGCGAGCCGGGTGCGCAAGTGGAGATCCTCCCACCCGGGTCGCGTCCCACCCTCGGGCTGGACGTGGCCGGGTCCTGGTCGACGAGGGGCTGCCCCTCGTCCGTACCCGTACGGCGGCACCGCCGTCCCGGGTCGACCGCCGAGGCCTCCTACGTGCGCTCGCACGACGGAGGCCTCTCTTCGTTCCCGCGGCCGGTCCCCCGAAGACAGAGAGACGAAGGAGCACAGCATCAGCGAGCCTCGCATCAACGACCGGATCCGCGTCCCCGAGGTCCGGCTTGTCGGACCCGGCGGGGAGCAGGTCGGCGTCGTCCGCGTCGAGGACGCCCTGCGGCTGGCGCAGGAGGCCGACCTCGACCTGGTCGAGGTGGCGCCGGACGCCCGTCCGCCGGTCGCCAAGCTCATGGACTACGGCAAGTACAAGTACGAGTCGGCCATGAAGGCGCGGGACGCCCGACGCAACCAGACCAACACGGTCCTGAAGGAGATCCGGTTCCGGCTCAAGATCGACGCGCACGACTACGCCACGAAGAAGGGTCACGTCGAGCGCTTCCTCAAGGGCGGGGACAAGGTCAAGGTCATGATCATGTTCCGCGGCCGCGAGCAGTCGCGCCCCGAGATGGGCATGCGGCTGCTGCAGCGCCTGGCCGAGGACGTGGCCGACCTCGGCTCGGTGGAGTCCGCCCCGCGCCTGGACGGGCGCAACATGACCATGGTCATCGGCCCGCACCGCAAGAAGTCCGAGGCCAAGAGCGAGCAGCGCCGCAAGCGCGAGGAGCGCACCGCCCACCGCGGTGACGGCGACGCCGCCCCCGCGCCGGCCACGCCCGCCCAGGCCGCACCCGAGCAGGCGGCACCCGCGCAGGCCGCGCCTGCGCAGGCGGCTCCCGCTCGGCCCGCGGCGCCTGCGCAGGCGGCTCCGGCTCGGCCCGCGGCGCCTGCGCAGGCGGCGCCTGCTCGGCCCGCAAGGCGACGATGGCGGACGGGCTGCCGCAGGGGCCCGGGGTGTACCCCCGGCCGGCGCCTGACCCACCGACCACCAGACGTCCTGGCCCCCACGGGCCAGGGCAGGACAGGCTGCGCCCGCCGCGGGCGCAGGTACACCGAGGGACGAACATGCCGAAGAACAAGACGCACTCCGGTGCGAAGAAGCGCTTCCGGACCACCGGCAGCGGCAAGCTGATGCGGGAGCAGGCCAACCGCCGCCACCTGTTCGAGCACAAGTCCAGCCGGCGCACCCGCCGCCTCGCCATGGACCAGACCGTGGCGTCGGCGGACACGAAGAAGATTAAGAAGCTGCTCGGCAAGTAAGCCGCCCCGAACCAGAAGGAGAACGACGTGGCACGCGTCAAGCGGGCGGTCAACGCCCAGAAGAAGCGCCGCACTACCCTCGAGCGCGCCAGCGGCTACCGCGGCCAGCGCTCCCGCCTGTACCGCAAGGCGAAGGAGCAGGTCACTCACTCGATGACCTACGCCTACCGCGACCGGCGCGCCCGCAAGGGTGATTTCCGCCGGCTGTGGATCCAGCGGATCAACGCCGCGGTGCGGGCCGAGGGCATGACCTACAACCGCTTTATCCAGGGCCTGAAGGCCGCCGGGGTGGAGGTCGACCGCCGCATGCTCGCCGAGCTGGCCGTGAGCGACCCCGCGGCCTTCGCCGCGCTGGTCACCACCGCCCGGGAGGCCCTGCCGGCGGACGTCAACGCCCCGGCCGCCTGAGCGCGCCACGCACCGGGGCCGGTCACCGGCCGGCCCCAGCGAGCGAGATGACCGAGCGCCCGGACACCCCCCAGCTGACCAACCCCCGCGCCGAGCGGGTGCGGAAGGTCCGGGGGCTGTCCGGGCGCTCGGCGCGCCAGCGGCACCGGCTGTTCCTCGTCGAGGGGCCCCAGGCCGTCCGTGAGCTCCTCCGGCACGCCCCGGACCAGGTCCGCGACCTCTACCTCACCCCCGCCGCCGCCGACCGCCACCGCGAGATCCCCGACGCCGCCCGGGCCGCCCGCCGCCACGTCCACCTCGGCACCGCCGACGTGCTCGCCGCGATGAGCCCGGACGCCCAGGGCGTCCTCGCCGTCGCCCACCTCCCCGCCCCGGTGACCCTGGCGGAGCTGCCCGCCCCACGGCTCGTCGCCGTGCTGGCCCAGGTCAGCGACCCGGGCAACGCCGGCACCGTCATCCGGGCCGCGGACGCCGCCGGCGCCGACGCCGTGGTCCTCACCGCCGGCAGCGTCGAGCCGACCAACCCCAAGGTGGTGCGCGCCACCGCCGGCTCCCTGTTCCACCTGCCCGTGGTCACCGGCGTGGACCTCGCCACGGCCGCGTCCCAGCTCCGCGCGGCCGGCCTCACCCTCCTCGCCGCCGACGCCGGCGGGGAGTGGGACCTCGACGAGCTCGCCGACCGGGCCGCCGCCCGCGCGGCCGGCTACCCGCCGCAGGTGCCCGGGGAGCTGGCCGCCACGGCCGCGCTCGCCCCGGACCTCACCGCCCCCACCGGGTGGGTCTTCGGCAACGAGGCCCACGGCCTGGCCGACGCCGAGCGCGACCTGGCCGACGCCGTCGTCGCCGTCCCCCTGCACGGCCGCGCGGAGTCCCTGAACCTGGCCGCCGCGGCCACCGTCTGCCTGTACGCCTCGGCCCGGGCCCAGCGGCGGGCGGGCTGAGTGCCCGCGCCGCTGACGGCCACCCCGGCCGACCTCACCGCCCTGCTCGCCCGCATCGCCGACCTGCGCGGCGGCCCGGGCACCCCCGGCCGCGCCCTCGTCGGGATCGCCGGCGCCCCCGGCGCGGGGAAGTCCACCCTGGCGGCGGTCCTGGCCACCGCGCTGGCGGCGACCGGCACCACCTGCACGGTCGTCGGCATGGACGGCTTCCACCTCGCCCAGGCCGAGCTCGTCCGGCTGGGCCGCGCGGCCCGCAAGGGCGCCCCGGACACGTTCGACGCCGAGGGGTACGTCGCGCTGCTGCGCCGGGTCCGGGCCCAGCGGCCCGGCGACCCGGTGGTCTACGCCCCGCGGTTCGACCGGGACCTGGAGGAGCCGGTCGGCTCGGCGGTCCCGGTGCCCGCCGACGCCGCGGTGGTCCTCACCGAGGGCAACTACCTCCTGCTCGACGCCGAGCCCTGGCGGCGCGTGCCGGACCTGCTCGACGAGACCTGGTTCGTCGCCGCTGACGACGGCGACCGGCGGGCCCGGCTGCTCGCCCGCCACCTCGCCCACGGCAAGGAACTGGCCGCCGCCCGGGCGTTCGCGCTCGGCTCCGACCAGCGCAACGCCGACCTCGTGGCCGCCACCGCCGACCGGGCCGACGTCGTCGTCCGCTGGGCCTGACCGCGCCCGCGCGGCGGCCGCGCGCGTCCTCGGGACGTGGCGGTGCATCCTGTGTAGTCGTTGAAGCGCTTTCCCGGGCCCGGGAAAGCGCTTCAACGACTACACAGGATGCGGGGCGCCGGGTGGGCTGGTCCTGACTGGATGCGGAGCGCCGGGTGGGCTGGTCCCGACTGGATGCGGGTCGCCCGGTCGACTGGTCCTGACCGGGCCTGGTCTGCGCGGGCGCGGCGGTCCTACCCTGGGCGGGACGTCGCCGAGCCGCGGCGGCGCACCGGCACGGCGAGGTGGTGGCGATGAGCGGTCGCGTGGTGCACTTCGAGATCCCGTTCGACGACGGCGAGCGCGCCCGCGCCTTCTACCGCGCGGCGTTCGGCTGGGACATCCAGGAGATGCCCGAGCTCGGCTACACCTCGGTCCGGACCGGCCCGGCCAACGAGGACGGGTTCCCGGCCGAGCCGGGGTACATCGGCGGCGGCATGATGGCCCGGGAGGCCTCGCTCCCGGCGCCGGTCGTCACCGTCGACACCGACGACATGGACGACGCCCTGGCAAGGGTCGTCGAGCTCGGCGGCGAGGTGGTCATCGGCCGCACCGCCGTCGCGGACATGGGCTACGCCGCCTACTTCCGGGACACCGAGGGCAACGTCATGGGCCTCTGGCAGGACGCCCCGAGCGGCTGACGGCGGACCGGTTCGGCCGCCCGCCGACCTGCTCCGACCGGCCGCCGAGCGGCCGGGACCGGCCACGGACCTGGTCAGCCGGCCGCCGTCCCGCACGACCGGCCGCCGACCGGCTGACCGCGCAACCCCAGCGCCGGGCGACCCAGGCCGGACGGCCTTTACGGCACGCCCTCCTAGCGTTATATGGTTAGGCAATGCTTACCTCACCGGTGCGCCCGGCGGCCGGCGACGTCGTCGTCAAGGACGACCGCCCCGCCTACCGGCCGTTCCCGGCACGCGTGGCCCGGCTGCGCCCGCTCAGCCCGCACTTCGTCCGGGTGACGTTCGCCGGCGAGGAGCTGCGGTGGTTCGGCACCGACCGGCTGGACCAGCGGGTCAAGCTCGTCCTCCCCGGCCCCGACGGCCGGCCGTGCGACGTCGGCGCCGACGACCCCGAGGTGCTCCGGGCGGGCACCTGGTACGCCCGCTGGCGGGCGCTGCCGGCGGCGGAGCGCACCCCCTTCCGCACCTACACCGTCCGGGACGTGCGGCCCGAGGCCGGCGAGGTCGACGTCGACCTGGTCCGCCACGACCACCACGACGACGACGCCGGCCCCGCCGCCCGCTGGCTCGCCGCCGCCCGGCCCGGGGACCCGGTGCTCCTCGTCGGCCCGGACGCCCGCTCCGCGGAGTCCGCGACCGGCATCGACTGGGCGCCGGGCACCGCCACCGAGCTCCTGCTCGCCGGCGACGAGACGGCGGTGCCGGCGATCTGCTCGATCCTGGAGACCCTGCCCCCCGGGCGCCGGGCCCGGGCCTTCGCCGAGGTGCCGGACGCCGCGGACATCCTGCCGGTGGACCTGCCGGCCAACGCCCAGCTCACCTGGCTGCCGCGCGGGGACGCCCCGCACGGCCACCACCTGGTGCCCGCCGTGCAGGAGTGGATCGGCGCCAACGCCACCGTGGTCGACGGCGCCCGCGCCGGCGCCGTCCAGCCGCTGCAGGACGTCGACGTCGACGCCGAGCTCCTCTGGGACTCCCCGGTCGTCCAGGTGCTGCCGGTGGACACCTGCGGGCGCGGCGGGGAGCGCTGCGGCAGCGACTTCTACGCCTGGTTCGCCGGCGAGGCCGGCACCATCAAGACCCTGCGCCGGATCCTGGTCACCGACACCGGGGTGTGCCGCCGCCGGGTCGCGTTCATGGGGTACTGGCGGCGCGGGCGCGCCGAGGCGCAGTGACGCGCGCCCGCCGATGACCGCCACCCTCACCCCGGCCCCGCCCGTGCGGCCGGCCGCCCGGCCGAGCCGGCGCGGCCTCGGCCTGCTCGCCGTCGCCGTCGTCCTGGCGGTCGTCGTGCTGGCCTCCCTCGCCCTCGGCGCCCGGGACATTGCCCCCGCCGACGTGGTCCGCGCCCTCCTCGCCCCCGTGCCCGGCGACGCCGACCACGCGGTGGTGCGCGACCAGCGCGTCCCGCGCACCGCCGTCGGGCTGGTGGCCGGCGCCGCCCTCGGGCTGGCCGGCACCCTCATGCAGGGCATCACCCGCAACCCGCTGGCCGACCCCGGCCTGCTCGGGGTCAACGCCGGCTCCGCCCTCTTCGTGGTCCTCGCGATCACCCTGCTGGGCGTGACCAGCCCGGCCGGCTTCGTCTGGTTCGCGCTGGCCGGCGCGGCGCTGGCCGCCGCCCTGGTCTACGGCATCGGGTCGATCGGCCGGGAGGGCGCCACCCCGGTCAAGCTGGCCCTGGCCGGCACGGCGCTGACCGCCGGGGCCACCTCGCTCATCACCCTCGTGCTGATCACCGACGAGGGCACCCTCAGCGTCTACCGCCGCTGGTCGGTGGGCTCCCTCGCCGGCCGCGGCACCGACCAGCTGCTGGCGCTGGCGCCCTTCCTCCTGCTCGGCGCCCTCCTCGCCCTGGCCACCGGGCGGACCCTGAACCTGCTCGCGATGGGCGACGACGTCGCCCGGGGCCTGGGGCAGAACCTGCCGCTGGCCCGGGCGGCCGCCGCCACTGCGATCGTCCTGCTCGCCGGGTCGGCGACGGCGCTGGCCGGGCCGGTGGTCTTCGTCGGCCTGGTCGTCCCGCACCTCGCCCGGCCGGTCACCGGCCCGGACTACCGCTGGATCCTGCCCTACGCCCTCCTCCTCGGGCCGGTCGTGCTGGTCGCCGCCGACGTCCTCGGCCGCCTGGTGGTCCGGCCCGGGGAGCTCGAGGCCGGGATCGTCGTCGCCGTCGTCGGGGCGCCGGCCCTGATCGCGATCGTCCGGCGGACCAAGCTGGCCGGGCTGTGATGACCACCACCACCACCGCCCCCGCCCCCGCCCGCGGGGCCGCCCCCGCGCCGGCCCGGCCCGCCGCGGTGCGGACCCGGGCCGTCACCGCCGTCCTTCTGGTCGTGGTCCTGGTGCTGGCGGTGGCCACCCTCACCGTCGGCACCGGCCGGTCCGCCGCCGAGCTGGGCCGGGTGCTGGCCGGGCAGGGCGAGGCCGCCGACGCGTTCGTCCTGCTGCGGCTGCGGCTGCCCCGGCTGCTCCTCGCGGTGGGCGTCGGGGTCGCCCTCGCCCTCGCCGGCGCGCTCTTCCAGACCGTCCTGCACAACCCGCTAGCCAGCCCGGACATCCTCGGGATCAGCGGCGGCGCCTCGCTCGCCGCCGCGACGGCGATCCTGCTCGGCGGCCTGTCCGGGGCCGCCGTCTCCCTCGCCGCCCTCGGCGGGGCGGTGCTGGCCGCCGCCGCGATCTACCTGCTCGCCTGGCGCTCCGGGGTCAGCGGGTACCGCTTCGTCCTCGTCGGCGTGGGCGTCGCGTTCCTCGTCAACGCCGGCATCGGCTACCTGATCACCCGCGCGGACGTCAACGACGTCCCCTCCGCCCTGGTCTGGATGGTCGGCAGCCTGGGCACCCCGGCCTGGCGGGAGGTCCTCGTCCTGGCCGTGGCGCTCGCGGTGCTGGTCCCGCTGGTGGCGCTGCTGGCCCCGGCCCTGCGGGCGCTCGAGCTCGGCGACGACACCGCCGGCGGCCTCGGCGTGCCGGTGGAGCGCACCCGGCTGACCGTGCTCGGCGTCGCCGTCGCCCTCGCCGCGGCGGCCACCGCCGTCGCCGGGCCGGTCGCCTTCGTCGCGTTCGTCTCGGCGCCCCTCGCCCGGCGGCTGGTTCCGACGGCGGGGCTCGCCCTGGTCCCCAGCGCCCTGGTCGGCACGGCGCTGGTGCTCGGCGCCGACCTCGCCGGGCAGCACCTGCTCGGCCTGAAGGTGCCGGTCGGGATCGTCACCGGCGTCATCGGCGCCCCGTACCTGCTGTGGCTGCTGGCCACCACCAACCGAGAGGGGCGGGGCGCATGAGCGACCGCACGAGCGACCGGCCGCCGGACGGGCGCCAGAGCGGACGGCCGGACCAGCGGGCGGGCCGGCACCCGGGCCACGAGCTGCGGGCCGAGCGGCTGAGCCTGGCCTACGACGGCGACCTCGTGGTCCGCGACCTCGACCTGGACCTGCCCGCCGGCCGGGTCACCGCCGTCGTCGGCGCCAACGGCTGCGGGAAGTCCACCCTGCTGCGCGGCCTGGCCCGGCTGCTCCGCCCCCGCGGCGGCGCCGTCCTGCTCGACGGGCGCCCGGTCCACACCCTGCCCGCCAAGGAGGTCGCCCGGACCATCGGGATCCTGCCGCAGAGCGCCACCGCCCCGGACGGGATCACCGTGGCCGACCTCGTCGGCCGGGGCCGCTACCCCCACCAGGGCTGGTTCCGGCAGTGGACCGCCGCCGACGACGACGCGGTCCGCTCGGCGCTGGCCGCCACCGGGACCGCGGACCTGGCGGCCCGGCGCGTCGAGGAGCTCTCCGGCGGGCAGCGCCAGCGGGTGTGGCTGGCGATGGCCCTCGCCCAGGACCCCGACGTGCTGCTCCTGGACGAGCCGACCACCTTCCTCGACGTCACCCACCAGGTGGACGTCCTGGACCTGCTGCACGAGCAGAACCGGGACCGCGGCACCACGGTGGTCATGGTGCTGCACGACCTCAACCTCGCCGCCCGGTACGCCGACCAGCTGGTCGTCATGGCCGCCGGGCAGGTCGTCACCGCCGGGCCGCCGTCGGCGGTGCTGACCACCGACCTGCTGCGGGACGCGTTCGGGCTCGCCGCCGAGATCCTCCCCGACCCGGTGTGCGGATCGCCGATGGTCGTGCCGATCGGCCGGTTCCACGGCCGGGCACCCGCCCCCGCCGGGGCCGTGCCCTGACCGCCGGCCCTGACCGCCGGCCCCGCCCGACCGACATCCGTCGCTGACCGTCGGCCCCGCCCGCCCGACCGACATCCGTCATCAACCAACCCAGGAGCTCCTGTGACCTTCCCCCGCCCCGCCGCGGCCGCGACCGCGGCCGCCGCCGTCCTCGCGCTCGCCGCCTGCGCCGGCTCGCCCGCGTCGCCCGACGAGGAGACCGACCCGGCCGGCACCGACTTCGCCCCGGTGACCATCGAGCACGCCTTCGGCAGCACCGAGATCAACGACCAGCCCCAGGACGTCGTCACCCTCGGCTGGGGGAGCGCGGAGGCGGCGATCGCCCTCGACGTCGTCCCGGTGGGCATCGAGGCCCAGACCTACGCCGCTGACGAGAACGGGCAGCTGCCCTGGGTGACCGAGGCGCTGAGCACCGCCGACGCCGAGCCGACCATGATCTCCGCGACGGTGGACGAGCCCGCCTACGAGGAGATCAGCGCGCTGGAGCCGGACCTCATCCTCGCCCCGTACTCCGGCCTGACCGCCGAGCAGTACGAGGTCCTCAGCGAGATCGCGCCCACCGTCGCCTACCCGGAGGAGCCGTGGACGACGCCGTGGCGGGAGGTGATCACGACCGTGGGCACCGCGCTGGGCAAGGCGGACGAGGCCGACCGCCTGGTCACCGACCTGGACACCGAGATCAGCGAGGCGGCCGACGCCCACCCCGAGCTCGCCGGCAAGACCGTCGCCGCGGTCTGGGACGTCGGGGGCACGTTCTGGGTGTACAAGCCGGCCGACGCCCGGGTGGACTTCCTGCTCGACCTGGGCCTGGAGAGCGCCCCGGCCGTCGAGGAGCTCGCCACCGACGAGGAGACCTTCACCTACTCGCTGAGCTATGAGGAGACCGACCGCCTGGTCTCCGACGTCCTCGTGGTGTACGCCTCCACCGAGGAGGAGGTCGAGACCTTCCGCGGCCAGTCCTACGCCCAGGCCATCCCCGCCGTGCAGCGCGACGCCGTCGCCGCCGTCGTCGGCGACGAGCTGATCGCCGCCATGTCCCCGCCCACCGCGCTGTCCGTGTCCTGGGGGCTGGACCGGTACGTCGAGCTGCTCGCCGGGGCGGCTGCCGCCGAGTAGCGGGCGCCACCCGGGCGGCCCCGGCGCCCGCGCCGCCGGCGGCGACGCCGGCGCCGGCTTCCCCGGGCTGCCCGCGCCGACTAACGCCGGCTTCCCCGGGCTGCCCGCGCCACCGGCGCCGGTGCTACCGTCGCCCGGGGTCGGCCCGCCACCACCGGGGCGGCCAGCGGTGCCCACCGCCGCGGCGGGCCCTTGACCGGGCCGGGCGCCCGGGTCATCCTCGGTCCGTGAGCGTCGTCGCTGTGCCGGAGCTGTCCCGCTGGGTCGGCGACGTGCGCGGCCACGGACGCGGGCTGCGGGTGACGACGCACGCGGAGGCCGGGCTGGTCGTGCTGAGCGCGTGGCGCGGGGACCGGTGCGCGGCAACCGTCCGGCTCCTGCCCGCGCAGGCCGCCGCGCTCGTCGCCGGGCTGACCGAGGGCCTCGCCGCGCTCCAGCCGGAGGTCGCCGGACGCCGGCCCGAGCTTCCGTTCCGGCCCGAGCCTGCCGAACGCCGGCCGCTCCGCACCCGCTGACGTGCGGCTCTTCCTCGCTCTCCCGCTGCCCCCGGCCGTCGCGGACCACCTCGATCTGGCCCTGGGCGCCCTCACCGCCGCGCGCCCGGCCCGCGGCGGCGGTCCCGGCCCGCTGCGGTGGGTCGAGCCAGACCAGCGGCACATCACCCTGCTCTTCCTCGGCGAGGTCCCCGGCGGGGCGGTGCCCGAGCTCAGCGCCGACCTCGGCCGGGTGCTGGCCGCCGCGGCGCCCGCCCGCCTGCAGCTGCGCGGCGCCGGCACCTTCTCCCGACGCACCCTGTGGGTGGGCGTGCACCAGGTGGCCGAGGACGACGACGGTGCCCAGCCCGACGGCGGCGCCCGGGCCGACGGCGGTGGCCGGGCCGACGGCGGTGCCCGACCCGACGGCGAGACGCTCCCGGCGCTGATGAGCGCGCTGGAGGACGTGGCCGAGCAGCACACCACCATCGCCCGGCGCAACCGCCACCGCGCCCACGTCACCCTCGCCCGGGCCCGCGACCGGCGCGCCGACGAGGCCGACCTCGCCGCCCTGGCCCACGCACTGTCCGTCTACGCCGGGCCGTCCTGGCGCGCCGAGGCGGCCTACCTCTACTCCTCCGAGCTCGGCGCCGGCAAGGGCGGCACCCCCGTGCACGAGGTCGTGGAGACCTTCTCCCTCGGCCCGGCCGACGACGGCTGACTGCCGCCGCTCGGGCGGCCACCGACGGGCGGCGCACCGCCTGAGCGGAGCCAGAAGCAACCTGCGTGGGCCGGTGCTCTCGCACCGGCACCGCCGGTTGCGCGTGGCTCGGACGCGAGCGGACGATTGGGCTGTGCAGACCATCAGCGCGAGCACCGCACGCCGGACCCTTCCGGCCCAGCTCGACCGGGTGGAGGCGGGCGAGGAGGTCGCGATCACGCGGCACGGCCGCGTCGTCGCCGTGCTCGTGCGCCCGGACGCGCTCGGGGCGCGCCGCGCCGCCGAGGCGTGGGGCCAGGCCAACCGGATCGCTGTCCGGCTCGCGACTGCTCGCCGCGAACCCCTGCGGCACCCGGTGCTCGGCCCCGAGCGGGCCGAGGAGCTGGTCGAGGCCGTCCGCGCCGACCGGTCGGCACGGTGAGCGGGCGGACCGTGTCGACGCCGATGTCCTGAGTCTCTGGTCTGGCCGAGGGCCATCCGACGGGCGCGGGGGTCGCTGAGCCGAGGGGGCGCTCGATCACGCTCGCCGACGCGCAAAAGACGGCAGGATGGATCGACCAGACGCCACCGGAGGGACGATAACGAGCGCGACCGATCTGTACCGCCGCTGGATCGCAGAGCTGTGGAACGGTCCGAGCGATGCTGAGCTCCTGGTCGAGGCCGCCCGGCGGCTGCTCACGGAGGACTTCGTCGGCCACTGGCCCCGGCAGGAGGTCCGGGGCCGAACGAGCCCGGCGCGCTGATCGCGCAGACCAAGGCCATGGTCGCCGACCTCTCGTTCCACATCGAGGTGCAGCCGTTCGCGGCCGACGGACTCGTCGCCGCCCGCTGGACCGGGCGCGGAACGACGACCGACGGCACCGAGTCCGGGTTCTTCGGCAACGACATCCTCACGGTCAGGGCGGACCGCCTCGCCGAGTACCGGGTCGCCTCCGGTGAGAGGTAGGCGGCACCAACGACACGGCCACACGGCTTGCTGCCCCTGCGGGTGGTCGCCGCCGCCTTGGCCGCCGCCCGGCAGCGCCGAGCGGGGCTGCCGCCACCCGCTGTGGCACCATGGGGCCCATGCGCAGCGCGACCCTCGTCGGTGGGAGCCGATTTACCGGGCCCGTCCGGGTCCTGGTCGGCTGAGCGCTGCCGCGGAACCAACCTGCCCGGACGGGCGCGGAAGACCCAGCGACCGCGACGCCGCGTCTGCGCGCCGCCCCCGACCCGCCCGGAAGGCACCGCATGTCCACGCCCACCCCGCCGCCCCGCCGCGACCCGGCCACCGACGACCCGTCGTCCGCCGGAGCACCCTCGCCCGCCGGCGCCCCCGCCTCCGCCATCGACCCCCTGGACGAGGCAGCCGTCGGCGCCGTCGTCGAGGCCGCGCTGGCCGCCGTCGCCGCCGCCGGCTCCCTGGCGGACCTCAAGGCCGCCCGCCTCGCCCACACCGGGGACCGCAGCCCGCTCGCCCTGGCGAACCGGGCCATCGGGGCCCTGCCCGGTGCGGACAAGGCCCGCGCCGGCCGGCTCGTCGGCCAGGCCCGCGGCCGGGTGAGCCGCGCCGTCGCCGACCGGCAGGCCGAGCTCGAGGCCGAGCGCGACGCCCGGGTCCTGCGCGAGGAGGCCGTCGACGTCACCCTGCCCACCGACCGCGCCCCGCGCGGCGCCCGCCACCCGCTGCAGACCCTGCAGGAGGAGATCGCCGACTTCTTCGTCGCGATGGGCTGGGAGATCGCCGAGGGCCCCGAGGTCGAGCACGAGTGGTTCAACTTCGACGCGCTCAACTTCGGCCCGGACCACCCGGCCCGGCAGATGCAGGACACCTTCTACGTCGCCCCGCCCACCGACGTCGACGGCAACCCGGTGGACGGGCTGGTGCTGCGCACCCACACCTCCCCGGTGCAGGCCCGCGAGCTCCTCGCCCGGGACCTGCCGGTCTACCTCGCCTGCCCGGGCAAGGTCTTCCGCACCGACGCCCTGGACGCCACCCACACCCCGGTCTTCCACCAGGTCGAGGGCCTGGCGGTGGACAAGGGGCTGACCATGGCGCACCTGAAGGGGGTGCTGGACCACTTCGCCAGGGCCATGTTCGGCCCCGGCAGCCGCACCCGGCTGCGGCCGAGCTTCTTCCCCTTCACCGAGCCCAGCGCCGAGATGGACCTGTGGTTCCCGCAGAAGAAGGGCGGCCCGGGCTGGATCGAGTGGGGCGGCTGCGGCATGGTCAACCCCGCGGTCCTGGTCGCCAACGGCGTCGACCCCGACGTGTACACCGGCTTCGCCTTCGGCATGGGCGTGGACCGCACGCTCATGCTGCGCCACGGCATCGCCGACATGCACGACATCGTCGAGGGCGACGTCCGCTTCTCCCAGCAGTTCGGCACCACCGGAAGGGGCCGCTGACATGCCCTACGTCCCCCTCGGCTGGCTCGCCGAGCACGTCGCCGTCCCGCCCGGGACCACCGCCGCCCAGCTCGCCGCCAACCTCGTCCGCGTCGGGCTGGAGGAGGAGCGCATCGTCCCGCCCGCCGTCACCGGCCCGCTCGTCGTCGGCCAGGTGCTCACCGCCGTCGCCGAGGAGCACAGCAACGGCAAGACGATCCGCTACTGCCGGGTCGACGTCGGCCCCGAGCACAACCGCCCCCCGGGCACCGGCAAGGAGCCCGCCGAGGTGCCCAGCCGCGGCATCGTCTGCGGCGCGGACAACTTCGCCCCCGGCGACCACGTCGTCGTCGCGCTGCCCGGCAGCGTGCTGCCCGGCCCGTTCCCGATCACCGCCCGCCGCACCTACGGGCACGTCTCGGACGGGATGATCTGCTCCGCCCGCGAGCTCGGCCTGGGCGAGGACCACAGCGGCATCATCGTCCTCGAGCAGCTCCTCGGCCCCGGCGCCGTGCCCGCGCCGGGCACCGACGCCGTCGCCCTCCTCGGCCTGGGGGAGGAGGTCCTGGAGATCAACGTCACCCCGGACCGCGGGTACTGCTTCGCGATGCGCGGGGTGGCCCGGGAGTACTCCCACGCCACCGGCGCGGCCTTCACCGACCCCGGCCTGCCGGAGAACCTGCCCGCCCCGCCGCCCGCCGCCACCGCCGGCGGGTTCGCCGTCGCCGTCGACGACGACGCCGCCCCCGTGGGCTGCGACCGGTTCGTCACCCGGATTGTCCGCGGCCTGGACCCGACCGCCCGCACCCCCCGCTGGATGGCCCAGCGCCTCACCCAGGCCGGCATGCGGCCGATCTCCCTGGCCGTGGACGTGACCAACTACGTCATGCTCGACCTCGGCCAGCCCCTGCACGCCTACGACCTGGCCACCCTCGCCGCGCCGGTCGTGGTCCGCCGCGCCGCCGCCGGGGAGCGGCTGACCACCCTGGACGACGTCGACCGGGCGCTGGACCCGGCGGACCTGCTGATCACCGACTCGCCCGACGGCGCCCGCGGCGCCCGGGTCCTCGGCCTCGCCGGGGTGATGGGCGGGGCGGGGACCGAGGTCTCCGCGGGGACCACCGACGTCCTGGTCGAGGCGGCGCACTTCGACCCCGTCTCGGTCGCCCGCACCGCCCGCCGGCACCGGCTGCCCACCGAGGCCGCCAAGCGGTTCGAGCGCGGCGTGGACCCCCGGCTGCCGGCCGTCGCCGCCCAGCGGGTGGTCGACCTGCTCGTCGAGCACGGCGGCGGCACGGCCGACCCGGGCGTCACCGACCTGGACGCCACCACCGACCCGGCCCCGGTCACCCTCGACCCGGCGCTGCCCGGGCGGCTGGTCGGGGTGGACTACCCCCGCGCACAGGTCCTGGACCTGCTCCGGCAGGTCGGGTGCACCGAGTTGCCGGCCGGCGCCGGGCCCGCGGCCGGCGGGCCGCCCGACGGCGGCCTGGCCGCCGTCGGCCTCGGCGAGGGCGACCGGGCCGACGACGCCGCCGCCACCGTCCGGCTCCGCCCGCCCAGCTGGCGCCCGGACCTGACCGGCCCGGCGGACCTGGCCGAGGAGGTCGCCCGCCTCGCCGGCTACGACCAGATCCCCGCCGTGCTGCCCGCCGCCCCGGCCGGCCGGGGCCTGACCCCCGAGCAGCGCGGCCGCCGGGACGTGGCCCGGGCGCTGGCCGAGCACGGGCTCACCGAGGTGCTCTCCTACCCCTTCGTCGGCGACGTGCACGACCGCCTCGGCCTGCCCGCCGAGGACCCGCGGCGCGCGGTGCTGCGCCTGGTCAACCCGCTCGCCGAGGACGCCGGGGCGCTGCGCACCTCGGTGCTCGACACCCTGCTGGAGACCGCCCGGCGCAACACCGGCCGGGGCACCACCGACCTCGCCGTCTTCGAGATCGGCCTGGTCACCCGCCCCGCCGGGCTCCGCGCCGCGGCCGCCCCCGGGGTGGACCGGCGGCCCACCGACGCCGAGCTGGCCGCGCTGCACGCCGCCGTCCCGGCCCAGCCGCGGCACCTCGCCGGGGTGCTGGCCGGCCAGCGCGTCCCGGCCGGGGTGTGGGGCCCGGGCCGGGCCGCGGACTGGGCCGACGCCGTCGACGCCGTGCGCACCGCTGCCGCCGCCGCCGGCACCGAGGTCCGGGTGCGCCGCGGCGACCTCGCCCCGTGGCACCCGGGCCGGTGCGCGGAGGTCCTCGGCCCGGCCGGGCAGGTCCTCGGCCACGCCGGGGAGCTCCACCCCAAGGTCACCGCCGCCCTGGAGCTGCCGCCGCGCACGGTCGCCTTCGAGGTGGACCTCGACGCCCTGCTCGCCGCCGCCCCCGCCGAGCCGGTGCAGGTCGCGCCGGTCTCGACCTTCCCGCTGGCCAAGGAGGACGTGGCCCTGGTCGTCGACGACGGCGTCCCGGCCGCCGATGTCGAGGCGGCGGTGCGCGCCGGCGCCGGGGACCTGGCCGAGGAGGTCCACCTCTTCGACGTCTACACCGGCGACCAGCTGCCCGCCGGGAAGAAGTCCCTGGCCTTCGCCCTCCGGCTGCGCGCCGGGGACCGGACGCTGACCGCCGCGGAGACCGCCGAGGTGCGGGCCCGGGTCGTCCAGGTCGCCGGCGAGCGGGTCGGGGCGGTGCTGCGGGGCTGACCGCCGGGGGCGGGGCGGGAGCGGGACGAAGGGGACAAAGGTCCCGCCCGCCCCCGGCGCCCGATGGTCACAGTGGGGGCATGCGCATCCTCGTCGTCATCGCCTCCAAGCACCAGGCCACCGCCGAGGTCGGGGACGTCATCGTGGAAGAGCTACGCGCGGCCGGGCACCAGGCCCGCCGGGTCACGCCCGGGGAGGTGCGCTCCCTCGACGGGGTCGACGCGGTGGTCCTCGGCTCCGCCGTCTACATGACCCAGTGGATGGAGTCCATGCGCGACCTGGTCGCCCGGCGGGCCGCCGAGCTCCGGGCCCGGCCGCTGTGGGCGTTCTCCGTGGGCCTGGCCGGCGTGCCCGCCGGCGAGGTGCAGGACCCGGCCCGGGCCGCCGGGGTGGTGCGCCAGCTCGACCCGCTGGGGTACGTGACCTTCAAGGGCCGCCTCGACCCGTCGGCGCTCGGCCTGCGCGAGCGGTCGGTGGCCCGGATGGGAAGCGCCGCGGAGGGCGACTACCGCGAGTGGGACAAGATCCGGGCATGGGCGCGGGGCATCGCCGCCGAGCTCGCCGAGCACGCCGGCGACGGCCAGCCGGCCAGCGCCGAGCCCGCGCCCGACGGTGCCGCACCCGACGGTGACGCCGCGGCCGCCGGTGACGCCGAGCCCGCCGCGGCCGGCCGGGACCCCGGCGCCGCTCCCGCCCCGTCTGCCGGCGGATGACGGTCCTCGTCGGGCGATGACGGTCAGGGGATGAGCAGCACCTTGCCGGTGGTGCCCCGGCCCTCGAGCGCCTCGTGCGCCGCGCGGGCCCCGGCCAGCGGGAAGTGGGCTCCCACCCGCACGCGCAGCGACCCGTCCGCGGCGGCGGCGAAAACCTCCTCGGCCCGCCACAGCAGCTCAGACCGCTCGGCGGTGTAGTCGCCCAGCTTCGGCCGGGTGACGAACAGCGAGCCGGCCTGGTTGAGCCGCTGCAGGTCGAACGGGGGCACCTGGCCGCTGGCCCCGCCGAACAGCACGAGCATGCCGCGGCGGCGCACCGAGGCCAGCGAGGCGTCGAAGGTGGCCTTGCCCACGCCGTCGTACGCCACGTCCACCCCGGTCCCGTCGGTCAGGTCCCGGACCAGGCGGGGGAGCTCGGCGGTGAGGTCGTCGAGCTCGGTGTACCGGATCACCTCGGCCGCCCCGGCCTCGCGGGCCAGGGCCTCCTTCTCCGCCGAGCCGACCAGGCCGACCACCCGCGCCCCGCGGGCGACGGCGAGCTGGGTGAGCAGCAGGCCCACCCCGCCGGCCGCGGCGGTGAGCAGCACCGTCTGACCAGTCCGCACCGGGAACGTGGAGGTCACCAGGTAGTGCGCGGTCATCCCCTGCAGCGGCAGCGCCGCGGCGGTGTGCAGGTCTAGGCCGGCCGGCACCGGCAGCGCCACCTCGGCCGGGACCAGCACCTGCTCGGCGTAGGAGCCGGGTGCGGCGGCCCAGGCCACCGCGTCCCCGACGGCGAAGCCGGTGACGCCCTCGCCCACCGCGGTCACCGTCCCGGCCCCCTCCGAGCCGGGGACGTGCGGGAAGTCCATCGCGTAGACGCCGCTGCGCTGGTAGGTGTCGATGAAGTTCACCCCGGCGGCGGCGACCTGGACGGCCAAGTCCCCCGGGCCCGGCTCGGGGTCGGGCAGGTCGACGGCGGACAGGACCTCGGGGCCACCGGCGCGGGTGGCGTGGACGGCGCGCATGGCCCCAGGATGCTCGGCCGGCCGTCGTCCGCAAGCTCGGCCGGGCGTCGTCCGCAAGCGCGCCGGGCGTAGTCCGCAGGGTGGGACGACCCGGCGTGTCATGCAGCATGCCGTATGGTTATGCAAGTGACGTTCTCAGCTGCCGTGGCCGGGGCCTCCGGCTACGCCGGCGGCGAGGTGCTGCGCCTCCTCCTCGGCCACCCCGAGGTCGAGATCGGTGCGCTGACCGCGCACGCCAGCGCCGGCCAGCCCCTGTCCGCCCACCACCCGCACCTGCTGCCGCTCGCGGACCGCGTCCTGCAGCCCACCGCGGCGGAGGTCCTGGCCGGCCACGACGTCGTCGTCCTCGCCCTGCCGCACGGCGCCTCCGGCGAGCTCGCCGCCGCGCTGGACGCCGCCGGCTCCACCGCCCTGGTGCTGGACTGCGGCGCCGACCACCGGCTGACCGACCCAGCCGCCTGGGCCCAGTTCTACGGCGGCGAGCACGCCGGGGCCTGGCCCTACGGCCTGCCCGAGCTGGTCCGCGCCGGCACCGCCGGCCGCCAGCGCGCGGAGCTCCGCGGCGCCCGCCGGGTCGCGGTGCCCGGGTGCAACGTCACCGCCGTCACCCTCGCCCTGCAGCCCGGCGTCGCCGCCGGCGTCGTCGACCCGGCCGACGTCGTCGCGGTCCTCGCCGTCGGCTACTCCGGCGCCGGCCGGGCCGCCAAGGCGCACCTGCTCGCCGCCGAGGGGATCGGCGCGCTCGCCCCGTACGCCGTCGGCGGCGGCCACCGGCACGTGCCGGAGATCGAGCAGAACCTGCGCGCCGCCGGCGCCGCCGACGTGCGGATGTCCTTCACCCCGGTGCTCGCCCCGGTCGCCCGCGGCATCCTCGCCACCGTCACCGCCCCGCTGGCCGGCGCCGCCACCCCGGCCGACGTGCGCGCCGCCTGGGCCGAGCACTACGCCGACGAGCCGTTCGTGCACCTGCTGCCCGCGGGCACCTGGCCGACCACCGCGATGGTCACCGGCGCCAACACCGCGGCCGTGCAGGTGACCGTGGACGAGCGGGCCGGCCGGGTGGTGGCCGTCTGCGCGCTGGACAACCTCGGCAAGGGCACCGCCGGCGCCGCCGTGCAGGCGATGAACCTCGCCCTCGGCCTGCCGGAGACCACCGGCCTGACCACCGCGGGGGTGGCCCCGTGAGCGTGACCGCCCCGGCCGGCTTCCGCGCCGCCGGCGTCACCGCCGGGCTCAAGCCCTCCGGCCGCCCCGACCTCGCCCTGGTCGTCAACGACGGCCCCGAGCACGTCGCCGCCGGCGTCTTCACCACCAACCGGGTCACCGCCGCCCCGGTGCGGTGGTCCCGGGCCGCGGTCGGCGACGGCGTGGCCCGCGCCGTCGTGCTGAACTCCGGCGGCGCCAACGCCTGCACCGGCCCGGCCGGCTTCGCCGACACCCACCGCACCGCCGAGCACGCCGCCGCGGCGCTCGACGTCTCCGCCGGGGACGTCCTGGTCTGCTCCACCGGCCTGATCGGGGAGCGGCTGGACCTGCCCGCCCTGCTCGGCGGGGTCGACGCAGCCGCCGCCGCGCTGTCCGCCGACGGCGGCCCGGCCGCCGCCACCGCGATCATGACCACCGACACCGTCAGCAAGCAGACCCACGTCACCGGCCCCGGGGGCGCCTGGTCGGTCGGCGGGATGGCCAAGGGCGCCGGCATGCTCGCCCCCGGCCTGGCCACCCTGCTGTGCGTGCTGACCACCGACGCCGTGGTGGACGCCGCCACCGCCGACGCCGCCCTGCGCGCGGCCACCGCCGTCACCCTCGACCGGGTGGACTCCGACGGGTGCATGTCCACCAACGACACCGTCCTGCTGCTCGCCTCCGGCGCCACGGGCGTGCCGGCCGGCCGGGCCGAGCTGACCGCGGCCCTCACCGCCGCCTGCGCGGACCTGGCCCGACAGCTCCTCGCCGACGCCGAGGGCGCCAGCCACGACGTCGCCGTCACCGTCCGCGGCGCCACCAGCGAGCCGGCCGCCGTCGCCGTCGCCCGGGCGGTGACCCGGTCCAACCTGGTCAAGACGGCCGTCTTCGGCAACGACCCCAACTGGGGCCGGATCCTGGCCGCCGTCGGCACGGTGCCGGTCGGCGTCGCCCCGTTCGACGCCGACGACGTCGACGTCGCCATCAACGGGGTGCAGGTGTGCCGCGGCGGAGCGGTGGGGGAGGACCGCGCCCTGGTCGACCTCGCCGCCGCCCGCGAGGTGCGCATCGACGTCGACCTGCACGCCGGCCCGGCCGCAGCCACCGTCTGGACCAACGACCTCACCCACGACTACGTCCACGAGAACAGCGCGTACGCGACATGACCGAGGCAGACCTGACCACCCCCGCCGCCCTCGCGGGCCAGGCCGGCCCGAAGTCCGACGGCCGGGACGGCCGCGCGGGCCCGGACGGTGCCGGCACCGCCGACCCGGCCGGCATCGCCGACCTGTACCCGCGGGCCAAGGCCGAGGTGCTGATCCAGGCCCTGCCCTGGCTGCGCCGCTTCGCCGGCGCCCGGGTGGTGATCAAGTACGGCGGGCACGCGATGGTGGCCGACCACCTCCGGGCCAGCTTCGCCGCCGACGTCCTCTTCCTCCACCAGGTCGGGCTGCGCCCCGTCGTCGTGCACGGCGGCGGCCCGCAGATCTCGGCGATGCTGGACCGGGTGGGCCTGGGCACCGAGTTCCGCGGCGGGCTGCGGGTGACCACCCCGGACGTGATGGACGTGGTGCGGATGGTGCTGACCGGCAAGGTCCAGCGCGAGCTGGTCAGCCTGCTCAACGCCGACGTCGCCCACGCCGTGGGCCTGTCCGGGGAGGACGGGCGGCTGCTGCGGGCCCGGCGCCGCCCGGCCACGGTCGCCGGGGAGCACGTCGACGTCGGCCGGGTCGGCGACGTCGTCGAGGTCGACCCCCAGGCGGTGGAGGACCTGCTCGCCGCCGGCCGGATCCCGGTGGTGTCCACCGTGGCCCTCGACATGGACGAGCCCAGCCAGGTCCTCAATGTCAACGCGGACACCGCCGCCGCCGCGCTCGCCGTCGCGCTCGGGGCGACCAAGCTGGTCATCCTCACCGACGTGGAGGGCCTCTACGCCGCCTGGCCGGACCGCTCCTCCCTGCTCAGCACCGTCACCGCCGGCCAGCTCCGCGGCCTGTTGCCCCAGCTGGTGACCGGGATGGTCCCGAAGATGGAGGCCTGCCTGCGGGCCGTCGACGGCGGGGTGCCCCAGGCGCACGTCATCGACGGGCGGCAGGAGCACTCGATGCTGCTGGAGATCTTCACCGACGCCGGGGTAGGCACCCTGGTCGAGCCGGACGGGGCGCCGTGAGCGGGCCGGGCACCGTGAGCGGCCCGGGCTGGGCCGAGCGGTACGGCGCGGCGCTGATGAACACCTTCGGCCCGCCCCAGCGGGTCCTCGTCCGCGGCGCGGGCAGCCACGTCTGGGACGCCGACGGCCGGCGCTACCTCGACCTGCTCGGCGGCCTCGCCGTCAACGCCCTGGGCCACGCCCACCCCGCCGTCGTGCGGGCCGTCACCGACCAGCTGCAGACGCTGGGACACGTGTCCAACTTCTTCGCCACCCCCGCCCAGGTCACCCTCGCCGAGCAGCTGCTGCGCATCGTCACCCCCGGCGGCGCGCCGGCCGGCTCGCGGGTGTTCCTGGCCAACTCCGGCACCGAGGCCAACGAGGCCGCCGTCAAGCTGATCCGCCGGCACGGCGGCCCGGCCCGGCGCCGGGTCCTCGCCCTCGAGGGCGCCTTCCACGGCCGGACCCTGGGCGCGCTCGCCCTGACCCACAAGGCCGCCTACCGCGAGCCGTTCGAGCCGCTGCCCGGGGAGGTGGATTTCCTCCCGTTCGGGGACGTCGCCGCGCTGCGCGAGGCGCTGGACGAGGATGTCGCCGCGCTCGTCGTCGAGCCGATCCAGGGCGAGGCAGGTGTGCGGGTCCTGCCGCCGGGGTACCTGCCGGCCGCCCGCGAGCTCACCCGCGCCGCCGGCGCGCTGCTCGTGCTGGACGAGGTGCAGTCCGGGATGGGCCGCACCGGCACCTGGATGGCCCACCACCTGCCCCACCTCGGCGGCGGGGTGGTCCCCGACGTCGTCACCCTCGCCAAGGGGCTCGGCGGCGGGCTGCCGGTGGGCGCCGTCGTCGCCCTCGGCGCGGACATCGCCACCCTGCTCGGCCCCGGCCAGCACGGCACCACCTTCGGCGGCAACCCGGTCGTCGCCGCCGCGGCGCTCGCGGTGGTCGCGGCGCTCGACGACGGCCTGCTCGGCCACGTCACCGAGGTCGGGGACCTGCTGCGGCACAAGCTCGCCGGCCTCGGCCACCACGGCGTGGCCGAGGTGCGCGGGGAGGGGCTGCTCCTCGCCGTCGGGCTGACCGCACCGGTGGCCCAGGCGGCGGCCGGGCACCTGCTGGAGGCCGGGTTCATCGTCAACCCGGTCCGCCCCGACGCCCTGCGCCTGGCCCCGCCGCTCGTCCTGACCGCCGCCGAGGCGACCAGCTTCGTCGACGCCCTGCCCGCCGCGCTCGACGCCGCCCTGGCCGACGCCGGGGGGCAGGGATGACCGACACCGAGACCGGCGGGGTCGCCGCCACCCGGGCCGGGCGGCACGCCGTCATCGAGCAGATCCTCACCGCCGGCCCGGTGCGCTCGCAGACCGAGCTGCGGGCGGCCCTCGCCGCCCGCGGGATCCGCACCACCCAGGCCACCCTGTCCCGGGACCTGGAGGAGCTGGGCGCCACCAAGGTCCGCGGGCCCGGCGGGCAGGTCTACGCCCTCCCCGGGGAGGGCGCCGGCGGCGTGGCCCGCGCCGCCGAGGCCGAGGAGGACACCCAGATCGCCGCCCGGCTGCAGCGCTGGTGCGCCGAGGTCCTCCTCACCGCCGACACCGCCTTCCACCAGGTGGTGCTGCGCACCCCGCCCGGCGCGGCCCAGCTGCTCGCCTCCGCCATCGACCACTCGGTGCTCCCGCACGTCCTGGGCTGCATCGCCGGGGACGACACCGTGCTGGTGATCACCCGCTCCACCGAGGCCGCCGAGTCCCTCGCCCGCCGCCTGCTGGCGCTGGCCGGCCGCAGCCGGCAGGCCGACGGCGGCCCCCGCCCCACGGCCGACCCCGCCGGCGGCCCCCGCCCCACGTCCGACCCCGCCGGGGACCGCCCGGCGGACCCGCCCCGCACAGGAGAGACCCCCGATGACTGACACCCCCACCGCCGTCGCCCCCGTCCCCGCCGGCTCCGGCCGCGCCGACCGGGTCGTGCTGGCCTACTCCGGCGGGCTGGACACCTCCGTGGCGATCGGCTGGATCGGCGAGCGCACCGGCGCCGAGGTGATCGCCGTCGCCGTCGACGTCGGCCAGGGCGGGGAGGACCTGGAGGTCATCCGCCAGCGGGCGCTGGACTGCGGCGCCGTGGAGGCCTACGTCGCCGACGCTAGGGAGGAGTTCGCCACCGAGTACTGCATGCCGGCGCTGCGCGCCAACGCCCTGTACATGGACGCCTACCCGCTGGTCTCGGCGCTGTCCCGCCCGGTCATCGTCAAGCACCTGGTCCGCGCCGCCCGCCAGTTCGGCGCGACCACGGTCGCCCACGGCTGCACCGGCAAGGGCAACGACCAGGTCCGCTTCGAGGTCGGCATCACCTCCCTCGCCCCCGACCTGCGCTGCCTCGCCCCGGTCCGGGACCTGGCGCTGACCCGCGACGTCGCCATCGACTACGCCAACAAGCACGCCCTGCCGATCGAGACGACCAAGCACAACCCGTTCTCCATCGACCAGAACGTCTGGGGCCGCGCCATCGAGACCGGGTTCCTGGAGGACATCTGGAACGGCCCGACCAAGGACGTCTACGCCTACACCGACGACCCCACCTACCCGCCGCTGCCCGACGAGGTCGTGCTCACCTTCGACCGCGGCGTCCCGGTCGCCGTCGACGGCCGCGCCGTCACCCCGCTCGGCGCCGTGCAGGAGATGAACCGCCGCGCCGGCGCGCAGGGGATCGGCCGGATCGACGTCGTCGAGGACCGGCTGGTCGGGATCAAGTCCCGGGAGGTCTACGAGGCCCCGGGGGCGATGGCGCTGATCGCCGCGCACAAGGAGCTGGAGAACGTCACGATCGAGCGGGAGCAGGCCCGGTTCAAGCGGACCGTGGGGCAGCGGTGGACCGAGCTGGTCTACGACGGCCAGTGGTTCTCCCCGCTCAAGCGCTCCCTGGACGCGTTCCTGGCGGACACCCAGCGCTACGTCTCCGGGGACATCCGGATGGTCCTGCACGGCGGCCGCGCCACCGTCACCGGCCGGCGCAGCGAGCAGAGCCTGTACGACTTCGACCTGGCCACCTACGACACCGGCGACGCCTACGACCAGTCCCAGGCCAAGGGCTTCATCGAGGTCTACGGGATGACCTCCAAGCTGGCCGCGGCCCGCGACGTCACCTTCGGCAACCAGGTGGACATCGGCGCGGTCCCGGCCGTGGAGGGCTGAGGCCGGGGCCGACGGCGGCCGGCCCCCGCCGGGGCGGGCGACGTCGGTCGCACGGCTGGGCCGACGGCGGCCGGCGCGGCCGGGACCCCACGTCGGCGTCGCGGCCGGGCCGCCGTCGTGCGCCGCCCCCGGCTCAGGCCAGGGTGGCGACGAGCACCGCCTTGATGGTGTGCATCCGGTTCTCCGCCTGGTCGAAGATCACCTCGGCGTGCGCCTCGAACACCTCGTCGGTGACCTCCAGGGCGTCCATCCCGGTCTGCGCGTGGACCTCCCGGCCCACCGCGGTGCCCAGGTCGTGGTAGGCGGGCAGGCAGTGCAGGAGCTTCGCGGCCGGGTTCCCGGTGGCCGCCATCAGGCCGGCGTTGACCTGGTAGTCGCGCAGCAGCGCGATCCGCTCGGCCCAGACCGCCGGCGGCTCGCCCATGGAGACCCAGACGTCGGTGTAGACGAAGTCCGCGCCGGCCACGCCGGCGGCGACGTCGTCGGTCACGGCCAGCCGGGCCCCGGTCCGGGCGGCGACCTGGCGGGCCGCGGCCACGACGTCGGCGGCGGGCTGCAGCGGGACCGGGGCGACCACCCGCACGTCCAGGCCGAGCAGGGCGCCGGCGACCAGCACCGAGCGGGCGGTGTTGTTCCGGCCGTCCCCGACGTAGGCCAGCACCAGCTCGGCGTCGGCCTTGCGGCGCCCGTCGACGACGGGCGCGTGCTCCCGCATGGTGAGGTGGTCGGCGAGCATCTGGGTGGGGTGCCAGTCGTCGGTCAGCCCGTTCAGCACCGGCACCCCGGCGTGCGCGGCGAGGGTCTCGACGTCGGCCTGCGCCTCGCCGCGGAACTCGATGGCGTCGTACATCCGGCCGAGCACCCGGGCGGTGTCCTTGACCGACTCCTTGTGCCCGAGCTGGGAGGCGGTGGGGTCCAGGAAGGTCACGTGCGCGCCCTGGTCGTAGGCGGCGACCTCGAACGCGGCCCGGGTGCGGGTGGAGGTCTTGGCGAAGACCAGCGCGATGTTCTTGCCCCGCAGCCGCTGCGTCTCGGTGCCGGCCCGCTTGGCGGCCTTGAGCTCGGCGGCGAGGTCGAGCAGGCCGGTCCACTCCGCCGGGGCGAGGTCGAGCTCCTTGAGGAAGCTGCGTCCGTGCAGGCCTGTCATCCCTCACCCTTCGTCGTGCCGGCGGTCTGCCGGCGTCCACCGTCTGCCGTCCGGCGTCCGTCCACCGGCTGTCCGTCCCCCGGCCGTCCCGGCTCCGCCGGCCGGCCGGCAGCCGGGTCGGACCGGCCGGTCTAGCCGTCGTCCCGCAGGGTAGGGCAGGTCAGGCACCGCGGGCCGCCCCGTCCGCGGCCGAGCTCGGCGCCCGGCATGGTGCGCACCTCCACCCCGTTCTCCCGCAGGTAGGCGTTGGAGGTGACGTTGCGGTCGTAGGTGATGACGACGCCGGGCGCCACCGCGAGCGCGTTGCACCCGTCGTCCCACTGCTCCCGGGCGGCCGAGCGGGCGTCCTGCTCCGGGGTGAGCACCCGCAGCCCGTCGACGCCGATCGCCTCGGCGAGCGCGGCGTGCATCCGCTCCGGCGGGTGGTCGGCGATGCGCAGCCCGCCGGACCCGTCCGGGGTGATGGTGTAGGAGGGCAGCTGGCCCAGCCCGGCGTAGGTGATCAGGCTGCGCCGGTCCACCATCGTCATCACCGTGTCCAGGTGCATGGCCGACCGGGCCCGCGGCATCGCCAGGGCCAGCACCCGGTCCGCGGCGCCGGCCGCGAACATCCGGGTGGCCAGCCGCTCCACCCCCTGCGGGGTGGAGCGCTCGCTCATCCCGACGACGACGGCGCCGCCCCCCGCGACCAGGACGTCACCGCCCTCCACGGTCGCCTCGCCGTCGGACAGCCCGTCGGACCAGCGGGGGACCGCCAGGCCGGCGAACCGGGGGTGCCAGCGGTAGATCGCCTCGTAGTTGACGGTTTCGCGGACCCGGGCCGGCTTGCGCATGGACCCGACGGCGACGCCGTCGTAGACCCAGGCCGAGGCGTCCCGGGTGAAGATGTGGTTGGTCAGCGGCCAGATCACCAGGTCGTCGAGGCCGAGGGTGTGCAGCACGACGGAGTCGGGCACCGGGCCCTGCTCGACCAGCTCGCGCTTGGTCAGGCCGCCGACCGCCAGGGTGGTCAGGGCCGCGGCGTCCAGGCCGGCGGCCATGGCGCGCAGGGCCGGGGTGGCGGCCGGGCCCAGGACGCGCTCGTCGAGCAGGTGGTCCAGGACGAAGTCCCGGGCCGCGGGCACGGCGAGGGTCTCGGTGAGCAGGTCGGTGAGCTGGAGGACCTCGGCGCCGGCGTCGGTGAGCAGCTCGACGAGGACGTCGTGCTCCTCCTGCGCCCGACCGACCCATAGCAGGTCGTCGAAGAGGAGGTCCTTCATGTTCTGCGGGGTCAGCCGCAGCAGCTCCAGCCCGGGCCGGTGCACGATCACCTGCCGCAGCGGGCCTACCTCCGAGCCCACGTAGGGCCGTCCCGGCTCCGTCATCGTCGTCCTCCTCGCGCTCGCCCCCGGACCGGCGCCCACGGTCTCACGGCCGCCCCGCCGGTGCGTACCGGCGCGCCCGGCGGGGGCCGGGCCAGGACGGGTTCGCGCGCCCCGCCCTGCGTACCGGGGCGCCCGGCGGGGGCCGGGCCAGGACGGGTTCGCGCGCCCCGCCGCGCGGGCGGCAAGATCGGTGCCATGGTCACCAGCGAACCCGCCCCGGCCGGCGACGGTCCCGCCCCCGACGACGGCCCCGCCCGCGACGACGCTCGCGCCACGACCGACGGCCCCACCCCCGACGCCGCCGCCACGACCGACGGCCCCGGCCCGGACGCCGGCAGCGCGACCGGCGGTCCCACCGCCGACGCCGGCGCCACGACGGACGGCCCCGGCCCCGACGCCGGCAGCGCGACCGGCGGTCCCACCGCCGACGCCGGTTCCCCCGGTCGCGCCGGCGCCGTCAGCCTGTGGGGCGGCCGGTTCGCCAGCGGGCCGGCCGACGCCCTGGCGGCCCTGAGCCGCTCCACCCACGTCGACTGGCGCCTCGCGCGCTACGACATCGCCGGCTCCCGGGCGCACAGCCGCGCCCTGCACGCCGCCGGGCTGCTCGACGACGACGAGCTGGCCCGGATGCTCGACGCCCTCGACCGGCTCGACGCCGACGTGGCCGCCGGGACGTTCGCCCCCGGGCCGGCCGACGAGGACGTCCACACCGCCCTCGAGCGCGGCCTGCTCGAGCGGGCCGGGGACCACCTGGGCGGCAAGCTGCGCGCCGGCCGGTCCCGCAACGACCAGATCGCCACCCTGATCCGCCTCTACCTGCGCGACGCCGCCCGCCGGGTGGCCGCCGGCGTCCTCGACGTCGTCGACGCCCTCGTCGGCCAGGCCGCCGCCCACCCCACGGCGGTGATGCCCGGGCGCACCCACCTCCAGCACGCCCAGCCGGTGCTCCTCGCCCACCACCTGCTCGCCCACGCCTGGCCGCTGCTGCGCGACGTCCGCCGGCTGGCGGACTGGGACGCGCGCGCCGCGGTGTCCCCCTACGGCTCCGGCGCCCTGGCCGGGTCCTCCCTGGGCCTGGACCCGGACGCCGTCGCCGCGGACCTCGGCTTCGCCGCGCCGGTGGAGAACTCCATCGACGGCACCGCCAGCCGGGACGTCGTCGCCGAGCTCTCCTTCGTCCTCGCCATGACCGGGGTCGACCTGTCCCGGCTGAGCGAGGAGATCGTGCTGTGGGCGACCCAGGAGTTCGGGTTCGTCCGCCTCGACGACGCCTTCGCCACCGGGTCCTCGATCATGCCGCAGAAGAAGAACCCCGACGTCGCCGAGCTCGCCCGGGGCAAGGCCGGCCGGCTGATCGGGGACCTCGCCGGCCTGCTCGCCACCCTCAAGGGTCTGCCGCTGGCCTACAACCGGGACCTGCAGGAGGACAAGGAGCCCGTCTTCGACGGCGTGGACACCCTCGAGCTGCTGCTGCCCGCGGTCGCCGGGATGGTGGCCACCCTCACCTTCGACGTCGACCGGATGGCCGCCCTGGCCCCCCAGGGCTTCTCCCTGGCCACCGACGTCGCCGAGTGGCTGGTGCGCCGGGGGGTGCCGTTCCGGGTGGCGCACGAGGTCGCCGGGGCGTGCGTGCGGGTCTGCGAGGAGCAGGGCAAGGAGCTGGCGGACCTGACCGACGCCGAGCTGGCCGCCATCAGCCCGGACCTGACCCCCCAGGTCCGGGAGGTGCTCACGGTCACCGGCTCCGTCGCCGCCCGGGACGGCCGCGGGGGCACCGCGCCGGTGCGGGTGGCCGAGCAGCGGGCCCGGGCCGCGGAGCTGTCCGCCCGGCTGCGGGGCTGGGCGACGGCGCCCCCCGGGCCCGCCGATGCCGGCAGCGCCGGCGAGCCGGTCGGGCGCGCGGTGGTGCGCGAGCCTGCGCGCCGACCCCGGGGTGGGCGGGGTGTCTGGCGTTAGCGTGCCCGGCGCCAGCGCCGACGGGTCGGCCGGGGCGCGCACGGGCGCGGGGGCCGAGGCGGAGCCCGGTGACGGCGCGGGGACGGACGGCGCGGGGACGGACGGCGCGGGGACGCCCGCGCCGGGGCAGCCGTGGTCGGCGCTGCTCGCCCGGCCGGCCCTGGAGGTGGCTCCGGCGCTCCTCGGGGCGGTCCTCACCGTCCGCGGCACGCCCGGCGAGGCCGGCAGCGGCGGGGCCGGCGTCGCAGTCCGCCTGACCGAGGTCGAGGCCTACAGCGGCACCGCCGACCCCGGCTCGCACGCCTACCGCGGCCGGACGGCCCGCACCGCCCCGATGTTCGGCCCCGCCGGGCACCTGTACGTCTACTTCACCTACGGCATGCACTGGTGCGCCAACCTCGTCTGCGGCCCGGCCGGGACGGCGTCCGCGGTGCTGCTGCGCGCCGCGGAGGTCGTCGCCGGCCACGACCTCGCCCGCCACCGCCGGCCCGCCGCCCGCACCGACCGCGACCTGGCCCGCGGCCCGGCCCGCCTGGCGCAGGCGCTGGGCCTCACCGGCGCCGACAGCGGTCTGCCGCTGCAGGTGGGCGGGCGGGCCGAGCTCGCGCTCGCCCCGGCCCCCGGCCCCGCGCAGGTCTCGACCGGCCCGCGCGTCGGCGTCGCTGGGCCCGGCGGTGATGCCACCGACTACCCCTGGCGGTTCTGGCTCACCGGCGAGCCGACCGTCTCCGCCTACCGCCCCGGCACGGCCCGCCGCCGTCGTCCGGGCTGAGGCAGCCGGCGGTGCCCGGCCCGGCCGGTCGTCGTCGGCGGCACCGCCTGCGGGCGGACGGCTGCCGGACCAGGCCCGCCCGCACGGCACACTGGTACCGGCGTCCGGGAGCGGGCACCTGCACAGGAAGGCAAGAGAAGCGTGACCGACATCATCGATGAGCTCCAGTGGCGTGGCCTGGTCGCCCAGACCACCGACGAGGCCGCGCTGCGCGCTGCGCTCGCGGCCGGGCCCGTCACGCTCTACTGCGGCTTCGACCCGACCGCGCCGAGCCTGCACATCGGGAACCTCGTGCAGGTCCTGACCGTCCGCCGGCTGCAGGACGCCGGGCACCGCCCGCTCGCGCTGGTCGGCGGTGCCACCGGCCTGATCGGGGACCCGAAGATGGCGGGGGAGCGCACCCTCAACGCGCCGGACGTCGTCGCGGGCTGGGTCGAGCGCATCCGCCGCCAGATCGAGCCGCTGCTGCGGTTCGACGGGCCGTCCGCCGCCCGGATGGTCAACAACCTCGACTGGACCGCGCCCCTGTCGGCCATCGACTTCCTGCGCGACATCGGCAAGCACTACCGGCTCGGCACGATGCTCGCCAAGGACACCGTCGCCCGGCGCCTCCACAGCGAGCAGGGCATCAGCTTCACCGAGTTCAGCTACCAGATCCTGCAGGGGATGGACTACCTCGAGCTGCACCGCCGGCACGGGGTGACGCTGCAGACCGGGGGCAACGACCAGTGGGGCAACCTGCTGTCCGGCGTCGAGCTGATCCGCAAGGTCGAGGGCACGGAGGTGCACGCCCTGACCACGCCGCTGATCACCAAGGCGGACGGCACCAAGTTCGGCAAGACGGAGTCCGGGACGGTCTGGCTCGACCCGGAGATGACCAGCCCGTACGCCTTCTACCAGTTCTGGCTCAACACCGACGACGCCGACGTGGTGCGCTACCTCAAGGTGTTCACCTTCCGCAGCCGGGCCGAGACCGAGGACCTGGCGACGGCGGTGCGCGAGCGGCCGCAGGCGCGCCAGGCGCAGCGGGCGCTGGCGGCGGACGTCACGACCCTCGTGCACGGGGCGGCCGCCGCCGAGCGGGTCCAGCGCGCCTCCCGGGCGCTGTTCGGCGGGGAGGACCTGCGCGCGCTGGACGGGCAGACCCTCCGCGACGCCGTCGCCGAGCTCCCCCGCGGCCAGGTCCGGCTCGGCGAAGCCACCATGGTGGACCTGCTCCTGGCCAGCGGGCTGGAACGAGGCCGCTCCGCAGCCCGGCGCACGATCGCCAGCGGCGGCGCGTACGTCAACAACGCCAAGGTCCAGGACGAGGACCGGCTGCTCGAGCCGGGCGACCTGCTGAACGGGGGCGTCGTCCTCGTCCGCAAGGGCCGCCGCTCGCTGGCCGTGGTGGACGCCGACGGCGCGGCCTGAGACCACCGCTGCCGCCCCGGCCGCGGCCGTCGGCCGGGCGCCTGCGGGCGACGCCACCGCGCAACCGGGCGACGCACCGCGCAACCGGGTGACGGCCACCGCGGGACGCCGGCCGGGCGGCAGCGGCACCAGCACCGGCACGCACCAGCACCGGCACCGGCCCCGAGGACGCCCGGGCCGGCCCGCTGTGCGGCACGTCTCAGCCGGCCCCACGCCCGCCCAGGCCCCTGCGCACCACTCCTCGCACGGTAGAACCGCAGGTCACGGCGCTGCTCGGACCCTCGGCGGCGCCGGGCGGCCCGGGTTGACGACCCTGCCCCGCCCACGTAATGTTCCTCTTGCTGCGCGGCACGGGAGGCACGGACACCACGAGGTGGCCGGTCCCGCGAGCAGCTCCCAGACAGCCTGCCGGACCCGGTGACACGATCACCGGCGAACGGACGACCGTCGGGACGGCCACCAGGCCCCGCGACGAGCGGGTTGCCGACGGCGGGCCGAGCAGGTAGAGTACAACGTCGCCCCGGTCGGGTTGCCACCTAGTGGTGGGGCCCCATGGTGTGTGTCTGTTTCTTGAGAACTCAACAGCGTGCCAAGTTTTTGATGCCATGTGATCGTCGTGCGTGGCTGCTGGTCCTTCGCCGTTCGTGGTGGGGGGTGGTGGTCGGGTGCGGGGGTCGAAGTTTTTGTTCTTGGTTGGTGCCTGCCTCGGTGCCCCTGGTTTCGGGGTGGGTGCTTGCTTGGATTGTTTTCTTCGTATCGATGGTTGTGGCCGCCCGGCTGGGTGGTCGCGAACGTTGGGTTTTTAACGGAGAGTTTGATCCTGGCTCAGGACGAACGCTGGCGGCGTGCTTAACACATGCAAGTCGAACGATGATGGTCCAGCTTGCTGGGCCTGATTAGTGGCGAACGGGTGAGTAACACGTGAGCAACCTGCCCCTGACTTCGGGATAACCTCGGGAAACCGGGGCTAATACCGGATATGAGGCCGCCTCGCATGGGGTGGTCTGGAAAGACTGTGTCGGTTGGGGATGGGCTCGCGGCCTATCAGCTTGTTGGTGGGGTGATGGCCTACCAAGGCGACGACGGGTAGCCGGCCTGAGAGGGTGACCGGCCACACTGGGACTGAGACACGGCCCAGACTCCTACGGGAGGCAGCAGTGGGGAATATTGCACAATGGGCGCAAGCCTGATGCAGCGACGCCGCGTGAGGGATGACGGCCTTCGGGTTGTAAACCTCTTTCAGCAGGGAAGAAGCCTCCGGGTGACGGTACCTGCAGAAGAAGCGCCGGCTAACTACGTGCCAGCAGCCGCGGTAATACGTAGGGCGCAAGCGTTGTCCGGAATTATTGGGCGTAAAGAGCTCGTAGGCGGTCTGTCGCGTCTGCTGTGAAAACGCGGGGCTCAACCCCGCGCCTGCAGTGGGTACGGGCAGGCTCGAGTGCGGTAGGGGAGACTGGAATTCCTGGTGTAGCGGTGGAATGCGCAGATATCAGGAGGAACACCGATGGCGAAGGCAGGTCTCTGGGCCGTTACTGACGCTGAGGAGCGAAAGCATGGGGAGCGAACAGGATTAGATACCCTGGTAGTCCATGCCGTAAACGTTGGGCACTAGGTGTGGGGCCCATTCCACGGGTTCCGCGCCGCAGCTAACGCATTAAGTGCCCCGCCTGGGGAGTACGGCCGCAAGGCTAAAACTCAAAGGAATTGACGGGGGCCCGCACAAGCGGCGGAGCATGCGGATTAATTCGATGCAACGCGAAGAACCTTACCAAGGCTTGACATACACCGGAAACGCCCAGAGATGGGTGCCCCGCAAGGTCGGTGTACAGGTGGTGCATGGTTGTCGTCAGCTCGTGTCGTGAGATGTTGGGTTAAGTCCCGCAACGAGCGCAACCCTTGTCCTGTGTTGCCAGCGGGTTATGCCGGGGACTCATGGGAGACTGCCGGGGTCAACTCGGAGGAAGGTGGGGATGACGTCAAATCATCATGCCCCTTATGTCTTGGGCTTCACGCATGCTACAATGGCCGGTACAAAGGGCTGCTAAGCCGTGAGGTGGAGCGAATCCCAAAAAGCCGGTCTCAGTTCGGATTGGGGTCTGCAACTCGACCCCATGAAGTCGGAGTCGCTAGTAATCGCAGATCAGCAACGCTGCGGTGAATACGTTCTCGGGCCTTGTACACACCGCCCGTCACGTCATGAAAGTCGGTAACACCCGAAGCCGGTGGCCCAACCCCTTGTGGGGGGGAGCCGTCGAAGGTGGGACTGGCGATTGGGACGAAGTCGTAACAAGGTAGCCGTACCGGAAGGTGCGGCTGGATCACCTCCTTTCTAAGGAGCACTGTCGCCGCGCCCCCCTTGGGGGTGTGGTGGTGGCCCCTGGCGCACGGCGAGTGTCCGTGCGGGGGGTTGCTCAGCTGGGTGGAACGTCGAGGGCTTGTGCACGCTGTTGGGTCCTGAGGGAGCAGGCCCGCCACCATCCGTCCCGCCGCGTGCGGGGCGGGTGTGGGGGGGTTGGTTCGCTCGAGAGGGCCGCCCGGGCCGGGCCCCACCGACTGTGGTGGGGCGTGGGCTGGTGTCGGTGGGTAGCTTGAGAACTGTACAGTGGACGCGAGCATCTTGTAGTTTTTTTGTTGTAGTGCTTGTGGTCAAGTTTTTAAGAGCATACGGTGGATGCCTTGGCACCAGGAGCCGAAGAAGGACGTCGTAGCCTGCGATAAGCCTCGGGGAGCTGGCAAACGAGCTGTGATCCGAGGGTGTCCGAATGGGGGAACCCGGCCGCAGTCATGTGCGGTCGCCCGCGCCTGAATATATAGGGCGTGCGGCGGGAACGCGGGGAAGTGAAACATCTCAGTACCCGCAGGAGAAGATATTCCGTGAGTAGTGGCGAGCGAAAGCGGATGAGGCTAAACCGTGGGTGTGTGACAGCCGGCAGGCGTTGCACCCGCGGGGTCGTGGGACCTGCTTGCCGCCTCTGCCGGGGCGGTGCGGAGTGAGCAAGCCGTGGTGTAGCCGAACGGTCTGGGAAGGCCGGGCGTAGCGGGTGAGACCCCCGTAGGCGAAACACCGCGGCCTCCGTGCAGGGATCCCGAGTAGCACGGGGCCCGTGAAATCCCGTGCGAATCTGCCAAGACCACTTGGTAAGCCTAAATACTCCCTGGTGACCGATAGCGGACAAGTACCGTGAGGGAAAGGTGAAAAGTACCCCGGGAGGGGAGTGAAAGAGTACCTGAAACCGTGTGCTTACAACCCGTCGGAGCCTCCTTGGTGGGGGTGACGGCGTGCCTTTTGAAGAATGAGCCTGCGAGTTAGCGGTGCGTGGCGAGGTTAACCCGTCGTGGGGGAGCCGTAGCGAAAGCGAGTCCGAACAGGGCGACACAGTCGCGTGCTCTAGACCCGAAGCGGAGTGATCTACCCATGGGCAGGTTGAAGCGCGGGTAAGACCGCGTGGAGGACCGCACCCACTTAGGTTGAAAACTGAGGGGATGACCTGTGGGTAGGGGTGAAAGGCCAATCAAACTCCGTGATAGCTGGTTCTCCCCGAAATGCATTTAGGTGCAGCGTCGTGTGCTGCTTGCCGGAGGTAGAGCTACTGGATGGCCGATGGGCCCTACCAGGTTACTGACGTCAACCAAACTCCGAATGCCGGTAAGTGTGAGCACGGCAGTGAGACGGCGGGGGATAAGCTTCGTCGTCGAGAGGGAAACAGCCCAGACCACCGGCTAAGGCCCCCAAGCGTGTGCTAAGTGGGAAAGGATGTGGAGTTGCACAGACAACCAGGAGGTTGGCTTAGAAGCAGCCACCCTTGAAAGAGTGCGTAATAGCTCACTGGTCAAGTGATTCTGCGCCGACAATTTAGCGGGGCTCAAGCACACCGCCGAAGCCGTGGCACCTGCGCATGACCCCAGCCACGCGGCACTGCTGCGTGGTTCAGGGGCGCGGGTGGGTAGGGGAGCGTCGTGCGGGAGGCGAAGCCGCGGGGTGACCCAGCGGTGGATCCCGCACGAGTGAGAATGCAGGCATGAGTAGCGAAAGACGGGTGAGAAACCCGTCCGCCGATTGACCAAGGGTTCCAGGGCCAGGCTAATCCGCCCTGGGTAAGTCGGGACCTAAGGCGAGGCCGACAGGCGTAGTCGATGGACAACGGGTTGATATTCCCGTACCGGCGAAGGACCGACCATACCGAGCCCGGTGATGCTGACCACCCGAACCCGCTCGTCTTCCTTCGGGGAGGTGGGTGGGGGAGCGTGGGACCCGATCCGGCAGTAGGTAAGCGTGTTAACAGGGGTGACGCAGACAGGTAGCCACCGCGTGCTTAGTGGCAACGCACGTCCAAGGATGCAGGGCGGGGTGCAGGCAAATCCGCACCCCACGAGCCTGAGGTCCGAGGGTGACCCCGTAGGGGGGAAGCAGGGTGATCCTATGCTGCCAAGAAAAGCCTCGACGCGAGGGACTAGCCGCCCGTACCCTAAACCGACCCAGGTGGTCAGGTAGAGTATACCGAGGCGATCGAGAGAATCGTGGTCAAGGAACTCGGCAAAATGCCCCCGTAACTTCGGGAGAAGGGGGGCCCGCGGGGTGAGGCCACATTGCTGGCTGGCTCTTGCGGGCCGCAGAGACCAGAGAGAAGCGACTGTTTACTAAAAACACAGGTCCGTGCGAAGTCGCAAGACGATGTATACGGACTGACGCCTGCCCGGTGCTGGAAGGTTAAGAGGACGGGTCAGCCACGCGAGTGGCGAAGCTCAGAATTTAAGCCCCAGTAAACGGCGGTGGTAACTATAACCATCCTAAGGTAGCGAAATTCCTTGTCGGGTAAGTTCCGACCTGCACGAATGGCGTAACGACTTCTCTGCTGTCTCGACCACGAGCTCGGCGAAATTGCACTACGAGTAAAGATGCTCGTTTCGCGCAGCAGGACGGAAAGACCCCGGGACCTTTACTATAGCTTGGTATTGGTGTTCGGTGCGGCTTGTGTAGGATAGGTGGGAGACTGTGAAGCGGCCACGCCAGTGGTCGTGGAGTCGCCGTTGAAATACCACTCTGGTCGTACTGCACATCTAACCTCGGTCCGTGATCCGGACCAGGGACAGTGCCTGGTGGGTAGTTTAACTGGGGCGGTTGCCTCCTAAAACGTAACGGAGGCGCTCAAAGGTTCCCTCAGCCTGGTTGGCAATCAGGTGGCGAGTGCAAGTGCACAAGGGAGCTTGACTGCGAGACTGACAGGTCGAGCAGGGACGAAAGTCGGAACTAGTGATCCGGCGGTGGCTTGTGGAAGCGCCGTCGCTCAACGGATAAAAGGTACCCCGGGGATAACAGGCTGATCTTGCCCAAGAGTCCATATCGACGGCATGGTTTGGCACCTCGATGTCGGCTCGTCGCATCCTGGGGCTGGAGCTGGTCCCAAGGGTTGGGCTGTTCGCCCATTAAAGCGGTACGCGAGCTGGGTTTAGAACGTCGTGAGACAGTTCGGTCCCTATCCGCTGCGCGCGCAGGAAACTTGAGAAGGCCTGTCCCTAGTACGAGAGGACCGGGACGGACGAACCTCTGGTGTGCCAGTTGTTCCGCCAGGAGCACGGCTGGTTGGCTACGTTCGGGAGGGATAACCGCTGAAAGCATCTAAGCGGGAAGCCTGCTTCAAGATGAGGTTTCCGCCACCCTTGTGGTGGGAAGGCCCCCAGCAGACTACTGGGTTGATAGGCCGGACGTGGAAGCGGGGCAACCCGTGAAGCTGACCGGTACTAATTGGCCGACAACTTAACCACGAACCAGCACCACAACGTTGGCTGCTGGGTGCGAGCGTCCACTGTACGGTTCCCGAGATACCCACCCCCGCCGGTGGTTGATATCTCCATAGAGTTACGGCGGTCATAGCGAGGGGGAAACGCCCGGTCCCATTCCGAACCCGGAAGCTAAGCCCCTCAGCGCCGATGGTACTGCACGGGCGACCGTGTGGGAGAGTAGGACACCGCCGAACACCCATTGATCGAGGAGGCCGCAACCCACGTTGCGGCCTCCTCGGCATTTATGCTGGTGCTTACGGCGCTGCCGACCCAGGCGCTACCACCCCTGATCTTGGAGAATCTGCCCAGCCATGGCGAACGACGACGAGGACCTTCCCCGCAACCGACGCGGACCTGACCGCCCTCGCCGCGGCCCTGGCACCGAAGGGGCCCCTGGCCGCGCGAGCGACCGGGCCTCCGATGCCCGGCGCGCAGGCGGGTGGCGCGACGGGGCCGGCGCCCAGCGCGGCGCCGACCGAGCAAACGGACCGTCCAAGGGAGCTGGACGCCGCCGGGCGGGTGATGAGCGCGGCAGGCCCGGGCGCGCCGGAGGCACGGCTGCGGAGCGGCGCCCGGGTCGCCAGGACGACGACCGTGCAGCCCGTCGCTACGGCGACCGCAACGGGTTCGGTGGACGCCCCGACCGGAGCGTGGGGCGCGCGGGATACGCCGATGACCGGCGCCAGGGTGGAGGCTTCCGGGGCGAGGGCCCGGGCTACCGGCGCGAGGACCGGCGGTACGGCGCGCCGGCCCGGGGCGACGACGGGGGCTACGGGCGCGACGACCGCCGGCGAGGGACACCTGGCCGGGGCGATGGTGGGAGCGACGATCGTGGCCGCCGCACCACCGAGGATCGGCGCGACCGGCGCAGCGACGGCGCCGGGCGTCGCGACGGGGGCCGTTACCGACCGGGCGGTGATGAGCGGCGCGGCAACGACCCTGGCGGTCGACGTGATGACCGGCGGCAGGGCGAGGGCCGGCGACCGGACCGCCCGCGGCACGGCGCCGACGGCGCGGACCGGACCGGCGGCAGCCGGCCGGCCTGGCGCGATCGCGACGACCGGCGCCGCGGCGGCGACGGCTACCGCAGCGGTGGCGGCTACCGCGACGGTGACCGCTACCGCGGCGACGACGGCTACCGCGGCGGGCGGGAGGGCTACGCCGCCGGCCCGCGCCGTGGGCCCGGGGATTCCCCGGGTGAGCGGGGCTACCGGCGCCCCGAGGAGCGAGACGCTGACCGGGGCGACGGACGCGGCCCGCGGCGCGGTGACGGTCCCTATCGTGACCGCCGGCCGGAGCGCGGCCCCCGGGACGAGGGCAACCGCTACCGCGGCGACGACGGGCCCGGGTACCGCCGTCGCGAGGCCGACCGGTCCGGCCGTGAGGGGTGGCAGCCCGCGGCCCGCCGCCCAGACCGGGGCCAGCGGGACGACGGCGAGCGCCGCCGCACGACCGGCGGCTACCGCCCGTCCGGCACGTACCGGCCCAACGGCCGGCCGCCCCGGGAGGACCGGCCCCGGCCGCGCGACGAGCGTCCGGCCGAGCCCGCGCTGCCCGATGACGTCACCCCGCAGATGCTCGACCGCGGCGCGCGGGCCCCGCTGCGCACGCTCAGCAAGACGAACGCGGACACCGTCGCCCGGCACCTGGTGATGGCCGGCCGGCTGCTGGACACCGACCCGGAGACCTCGTACGCGCACGCCCAGGCGGCCATGCGGCGGGCCGGACGGGTAGACGTCGTCCGCGAGGCCCTGGCCGTGACCGCCTACGCCACCGGCCGGTACGCGGAGGCGCTCCGCGAGCTCCGCACGGTGCGCCGGCTGTCCGGGATCGACGCCCACCGGGCGATGGAGGCCGACTGCGAGCGGGGCCTCGGCCGCCCGGAGCGGGCCCTGGCCATCGTGGCGGGGACCGACCCGACCACGCTGACCGAGGAGGACCGGGTGGAGCTGGCGATCGTGGCCAGCGGCGCCCGCGCCGACCTCGGCGAGCCGGAGGCCGGTCTGCTGGCGCTGGACGCCGTCCCGGTCGACCCGGTGCGGTCCCCGGACCTCGCGGCCCGCCTGGCCCGGGTGCGGGCCGACCGGCTCACCGAGCTCGGCCGGTCGGACGAGGCCGCCGAGCTCCTCCGCGAGCTGGGTCCAGACACCGAGCCCGAGGAGGCGGTGGTCGTGGTCGACCTGGCCGAGGAGCTCGTCGACCCGACGGACGAGCCCGCCAGCGACCCGACGGACGAGACCGTTGACGAGCCGGCGGACGAGGCCGCCGACGACCGGGCGGACGAGGCCGCCGACGACCGGGCAAACGACGGCGCCGAAGCGCCGGACGAGGCCGCCCCCGGTCGCATGGACGACGGCGAGCCGACCGTAGCTTCCGGGGCGGCGGTGGACGACGGCGAGCAGGCCGCAGCGCCCGGGCCGGCGGGGGACGACGGCGAGCCGACGGTAGCCCCCGGGCCGGCGGGGGACGACGGCGGGGCCGTCGCAGCCCCGGCTCCGAGCATGGGCCGGGCCACCGTCTCCAGCCCCGCACCGGCGCAGGAAGACCCCGCCGGGGCTCAGCCCGTCCCGCCCGAGCCCGAGGAGCAGGAGCGATGACCACCCAGCCCCGCACCGGCACCGCGCCGGCGGCAGTGGCGCCGACGCTGCTCGGCACCGCCGAGCCGCTCGCCACCGCCTACGACCTCGCCCTGATGGACCTCGACGGGGTGTGCTACCGCGGCGCCGAGCCGGTGGAGCACGCCGACGAGGGCGTCGCCGCGGCGCGGACGCTCGGCATGCGCACCGTCTTCGTGACCAACAACGCCAACCGGCCCCCGGCCACCGTGGCCGACCAGCTCACCGGCCTGGGCATCCCCACCCGCGCCGAGGAGGTCATGACCTCCTCCCAGGCCGCCGCCGCGGTGCTGGCCGAGACGCTGCCCGCCGGCACCCTCGTGCTCGCCGTCGGCGGCGCCGGCCTGCGCGAGGCGCTGACCGAGGCCGGGTTCCGGATCACCGCCTCCGCCGCGGACCGGCCGGCCGCCGTCGTCCAGGGCTTCGCACCCGAGGTGGGCTGGGCGCAGCTGACCGAGGCGGCGTACGCGATCGGCGCCGGCGCCCGGTACGTCGCCACCAACCTCGACGCCACGCTGCCCACCGAACGGGGCATGGCCGTGGGCAACGGGTCCCTGGTGGCCGCCGTCGTCAGCGCCACCGGGGTCCGCCCGGTCTCGGCCGGCAAGCCCCAGCCGGAGATCTTCCGCCAGGCCGCCGCCCGCGGCGCCGGCACGCGGCCGCTGGCCGTGGGGGACCGGCTGGACACCGACCTCGCCGGCGCCCGGGCCGCCGGGATCCCCGGGCTGCACGTCCTCACCGGGGTCAGCGACGCCCGCGACGTCCTGCTCGCCGCCCCCGCCGAGCGGCCCAGCTACCTCGCCGTGGACCTGCGCGGCCTCGCCGAGCCCCACCCGGCGCCCGTCCCGGCCGGCGGGGGCTGGTGGTCCTGCGGGGCCGCCGCGGCCCGCGTCGCCGACCCACCGCACCTCGCGCTGCGGCTCGGCACGGCCGTGACCGAGCTCGAGCCGGAGACGCCCGTGACGGTGTCGCTGGACGCCTGGCGCTGCCTCACCGCCGCCGCCTGGGCGGCCGCCGACGCCGGTACCCCGATGGCCCGTCAACAGGTGCCCGCGCTCGAGGTGGTAGCCCCGCGATAGCCTGGCGCGGTGGCCGAGACGCACCTGAGCCCCACCCCCGCGGACCTCCCGGCCGCGCGCCCGGACCAAGGCCTGGACGCGGACCTGGCCCGGCTCGACGACCTCGACCACCTGCCGCTCGCCGAGCACGTCGCCGTCTTCGACGCCATCCACGCCCGCCTCTCGGCCCGGCTGGCCGGCGCCGAGCGCTGATGGCCCGCCGGCTGCGCGTCGACACCGAGCTGGTCCGCCGCGGGCTGGCCCGGTCCCGCCAGCACGCCGCCGAGCTCCTCGACGGCGGGCAGGTCCGCCTCGACGGCGCCGTCGTCACCAAGCCCGCCCGGCAGGTCAACCCCGCCCAGGCGCTCGTCGTGGACACCACCGCCGACGCCGGGTACGTCTCCCGCGGCGCGCACAAGCTGGCCGGCGCCCTGGACGCCCTCGGCCCGCGCGCGCCGGTGGTCGCCGGCCGCCGGGCCCTGGACGCCGGCGCCTCCACCGGCGGGTTCACCGACGTCCTCCTGCGCCGGGGCGCCGCGCACGTCCTCGCCGTCGACGTCGGCTACGGCCAGCTCGCCTGGGCGCTGCGCACCGACCCGCGGGTGCGGGTCCTGGACCGCACCAACGTGCGCGACCTGACCCGCGAGCTGGTGGGCCCGCCGCCCGACCTGGTCGTGGGCGACCTGTCCTTCATCTCCCTCACCGTGGTGCTGCCCGCGCTCGCCGGGGTCGCCGCCCCGGACGCCGACCTGCTGCTGATGGTCAAGCCGCAGTTCGAGGTCGGCAAGGACCGCCTGGGCAAGGGCGGGGTGGTGCGCGACCCGGCCCTGCACGCCGAGGCCGTGCTGGCCGTCGCCGGCGCCGCCGCCGAGCAGGGCCTGGACACCTGGGCGGTCGTGCCCAGCCCGTTGCCGGGCCCGGCCGGGAACGTGGAGTACTTCCTCGCCCTGCGCCGCGACCACCCGGCCGCGCTCGCCGGACCGGACCTGGTGGCCGCGGCGGCCGAGGCGGTCCGCACCGGGCCCGCGGGCAGCGCGGGTGCCGTCGCCGCCGACGGCGTCCCCGCCGTCCCTGCCGACGGCGCCCCCGCCGGTCCTGCCGACGGCGCCACCGGCGGCATCCCCGCCGCCCCCGCCACCGGCGCCCCGGCCGCCCCCGCACCCATCTCCCCCACCTCCGCCCGGGAGCCCCGGTGAGCCGCCGCGTCCTCCTCGTCACCCACGAGGGCCGACCGGCGGCCGTCCGCGCCGCCGACCACGTCAGCGAGCACCTGCACCAGGCCGGGATCGAGACGGTCCGCGACGCCGCGATCACCGCCACCGCCGCCGACCACGCCGAGCTCGTCGTCGTCCTCGGCGGGGACGGCACCATCCTGCGGGCGGCCGAGGTGGCCCGGGCCCACCACGTGCCGATGCTCGGCGTGAACCTCGGGCACGTCGGCTTCCTCGCCGAGGCCGAGCCGGAGGCCCTGCCGGACGTCGTCGCCCGCGTCGTGGCCCGGGACTACGCCGTGGAGGAACGGATGACCCTGGACGTCACCGTCACCGCCCCGGACGGGTCAGTGAGCCGCGGCTGGGCGCTGAACGAGGCGGCCGTGGAGAAGGGCCCGCGGGCCCGGATGGTCGAGGCCACCATCGGCGTGGACGGCCGGGGCCTGTCCACCTTCGGCTGCGACGGCATCGTGCTGGCCACCCCCACCGGCTCCACCGCCTACGCCTTCTCCGCCGGCGGGCCGGTGGTCTGGCCCGACGTCGAGGCGCTCCTCCTCGTGCCGGTCGCCGCGCACGCCCTGTTCACCCGGCCGCTGGTGGTCGACCCCCGCTCGGTGCTGGAGGTGGAGGTCCTGCCCTACGCCGAGGACCAGGCCACCGTCTGGTGCGACGGGCACCGGGTCCTCGACGCCCCGCCGGGCTCCCGGATCGCGGTGCGCCGCGGCGCCGAGCCGGTGCGCCTCGCCCGGCTCACCGCGGCACCGTTCTCCGGGCGGCTGGTCGCCAAGTTCCACCTGCCGGTCCAGGGCTGGCGCAGCCGCCGGGAGCAGCCGTGATCGAGCAGCTCCGGATCGAGGGCCTCGGCGTCATCGCCGCCGCCGAGCTCGACCTGGACCCCGCGCTGACCGTCATCACCGGGGAGACCGGCGCCGGCAAGACCATGGTGCTGACCAGCCTGGCCCTGCTGCTCGGCGGCAAGGCCGAGCCGGTCCTGGTCCGGGCCGGGGCGGACCGGGCGGTGGTGGAGGGCACCTTCCTCGTCCCGCCGGACGGGGAGGTCGCCGCCCGGGCCGCCGAGGCCGGCGCGGACCTGGACGACGGCGCCCTGCTCGTCGCGCGCACCGTGCCGGCGGCCGGCCGGTCCCGGGCCCACCTGGGTGGGCGCACCGTCCCGCAGGCGGTCCTGGCCGAGATCGGCGAGCGGCTGGTGACCGTGCACGGGCAGTCCCAGCAGCTCCGGCTCCGGGCCCCGGCCCAGCAGCGGGCGGCCCTGGACGCCGTCGGCGGCCCCGAGCACGCCGCGCTGGTGGCCGGCTACCGGCAGGCCTACGCCGAGCTGCTCGCCGCCCGCGCCGAGCTCGACGAGTGGCGGCGCGGCGCGGCCGCCCGCGCCGAGGAGGTCGCCCGGCTGCGCGCGGACCTGGACCTCCTCGACGCCCTGGACCCCCAGCCGGGGGAGGACCACGCGCTGCGCGAGGAGTCCCTGCGGCTGGAGCACGTGGCCGAGCTGCGCGAGGCCGCCGGCCGGGCCCACCAGGCCCTCACCGGCGCCGAGGACGTCCCCGGCCCGGCGGACGCCACCGCCCTGGTCGGGGAGGCGCGGCAGAGCCTGGACCGGGCCGCCGGGCACGACCCGGCGCTGGCCGCGCTCGCCCAGCGGCTCACCGAGGCCGCCTACCTCCTCACCGACGTCGCCACCGACCTGGCCTCCTACCTCACCGGCCTGGACGACGACCCGGCCCGCCTGGCGCAGGTGCACGAGCGCCGCGCCGCGCTGGCCGACCTGGTCCGCCGGCACGGGCCGGACGTCGACGCCGCCCTGGCCTGGGCCGCCACCGCCCGGGACCGGCTGGCCTACCTGGACGGCCCCACGGACACCGGCGCCCGGCTGAGCGCCCGGCTGGCCACCGCGACCGAGGCCGCCACCGCCGCGGCCGCCGCGCTGACCGCCGCCCGGCAGCGGGCCGCCGGCCGGCTGGCCGCCGCCGTCGACGCCGAGAACGCCGGCCTGGCGATGCGCGGCGCCCACCTCACCGCCCGCCTCCGGCCGCTGCCCGAGCCCGGCCCGCACGGCGCCGAGGACGTCGAGCCTGCTGCTCGCCGCCCACCCCGGCGCCCCGGCCCGCCCGCTGGGCCAGGGCGCCTCCGGCGGGGAGCCTCTCCCGGGTGATGCTCGCCATCGAGGTCGCCCTCGCCGGCGCGGGCGGCGGCGCGCCGGTGCCCACCTTCGTCTTCGACGAGGTCGACGCCGGGGTCGGCGGGCGGGCCGCCGTCGAGGTCGGCCGGCGCCTGGCCCGGCTGGCCCGCGGCGCCCAGGTCGTCGTCGTCACCCACCTCGCCCAGGTGGCCGCGTTCGCCGACCGGCACCTCGTGGTGACCAAGCGCACACCCGGGGACGGCCCGGTCACCGCCACCGACGTCACCGCCGTCAGCGGCGAGGACCGGGTGCGGGAGCCTGGCCCGGATGCTCTCCGGGCAGGAGGACTCCCCGGCCGCCCTCCGGCACGCCGCTGAGCCTCCTCGAGCAGTCGGCCGTGCAACCATGACCCGGTGAGCCCTCGTTTCCGTCGTGCGCCAGCCGCGCCCGCGGTCGGCGCCACCGGACCGGCCCGGGTGGACGCCCGCACCAAGAACCTGACCAAGCGGCTGCGGCCGGGCGACGTCGCCGTCATCGACCACGAGGACCTCGACCGCGTCTCCGCCGAGGCGCTGGTCGCCTGCCGGCCCGCGGCGGTCCTCAACGCCGCCCGGTCCACCTCCGGGCGCTACCCCAACCTCGGCCCCGGCATCCTGGTCGAGGCCGGCGTCCCGCTGGTGGACGACCTCGGCCCCGCCGTGATGGCCGTCCCGGAGGGGCAGCCGCTCACCGTCGACGGCGGCCAGGTCCGCTCCGGGGAGACCCTGGTCGCCGAGGGCGCCGCGCAGGACGCCGCGAGCGTGGAGGCCGCGATGGCCGCCGCCCGCGAGGGCCTGTCGGTGCGCCTGGAGGCGTTCGCCGCCAACACGATGGACTACGTCCAGCGCGAGCGGGACCTCCTCCTCGACGGCGTCGGGGTGCCCAAGGTCCGCACCAAGTTCGAGGGCCGGCACGTCCTGGTGGTGGTGCGCGGGTACCACTACAAGGAGGACCTGGCGATGCTGCGGTCCTACATCCGGGAGTACCGCCCGCTGCTCGTCGGGGTCGACGGCGGCGCCGACGCGATCCTGGAGGCCGGCTGGACCCCGGACATGATCGTCGGGGACATGGACTCCGTCTCGGACAAGGCGCTCACCTCCGGCGCGGAGGTCGTCGTGCACGCCTACCGGGACGGCCGGGCCCCGGGGCGGGAACGGGTGGAGAAGCTCGGCGTCCCGCACGTCGTCTTCCCCGCCACCGGCACCAGCGAGGACGTGGCCATGCTGCTGGCCGACGACTCCGGCGCCGAGTTCATCGTCGCCGTCGGCACCCACGACACCCTCATCGAGTTCCTCGACAAGGGCCGCTCCGGGATGGCCTCGACCTTCCTCACCCGGCTGCGGGTGGGCAGCAAGCTCATCGACGCCAAGGGGTCTCCCGGCTGTACCGCGCCCGCATCTCCACCTGGCGCCTGGTGCTGCTGGCCCTGGCCGGGCTGCTCGCCCTCGTCGTCGCGCTCGCCGCCACCAACGTGGGGCAGACCCTCTTCGGGCTGTCCGGGGCCTGGTGGGACGACGTCGTGAACGTCTTCCGGTCGCTCCTCGGGCTCGCGCCCTCCTCGCCGACCGCCTAAAGAGAAACTGAAACTGGACAGCGCATGATCGACTTCCGTTACCACCTCGTCTCCCTCATCGCGGTGTTCCTCGCCCTGGCGGTGGGCATCGTGCTGGGCGCCGGCCCGCTGCGGGACACCATCGGCGACACCCTCACCGGCCAGGTGCAGGACCTGCGCGCGGACCGGGAGCGGCTGCGCGGGGAGCTCGAGGCCACCGGCCTGGAGGTCGCCGAGCGGACCGCCTACCTGGAGGAGTCGGCGCCGGTGCTGCTGGACGGGGCGCTGACCGGCCAGCGGGTGGCCCTGGTCACCCTGCCCGGCACCGACGGGGAGGACGTGGAGACCGTCCGGGAGCGGCTGTCCCAGGCCGGCGCCCAGGCTCGTCGCCGAGGTCGCCGTCACCGACGCCTGGGCCGACCCGGAGACCGCCTCCTTCCGGCAGACCTTCGCCACCCAGCTCCTCGGCTACCTCGACCCGGCCCCGGCCGCGGACGCCGGCACGGAGAGCATCTTCGGGTACGCCCTGGCGCAGGCGCTGACCGGCGCCGGTGCCGACGGCGCCCCCAGCGACGCGGCCACCACCCTGCTGGACCTGCTCACCTCCACCGACGACCCGCTGGTCACGGTGACCACCGAGCCCTCCGCGGCCGCCCACGGCACGCTCCTGGTGGGCCCGCGGCCGGCCGAGGAGCCGGACGCGGCGGAGGAGGAGACGGCCGAGGCCGACGCCGAGGCCGCGGTGCTCGCGGCGCAGGTGCGCCTCGCCGAGGCCCTGGCCCGGACCACCGGGTCCGCCACCGTCGGGGCCGCCGCCAGCGACCGGGACCTGGTCACCGCCGTCCGGGCCGACGACGCGGCCGGCGGCAGCGTGACCACGGTGGACTCGGTCGGCGAGGCCACCGCCGGCATCTCCGCCCCGCTCGCCCTCGCCGTCGCCCTCTCCGGCGGCCACGACGCCTTCGGGTTCGCCACCGGGGCGGAGGTGGCGGTGCCGCCCCGGGTCGAGCTCGACCGGCCCGAGGAGCCGACGGCGGAGCCCGCGGACCCCGCCGCGGAGGCCGCCACGGCGGAGGCCGGCCCGACGGACGCCGCCGGCGACGGCGCGGGCAGCGCCGACCAGGCCGCCACCGAGGCCGGGGGCGAGGAGGCCGACCCCGTCGACGAGGCGGCATGAGCCGCCCCCGCGACGTCCTCGCCCCGGCCCTCGCCGGTGCCGGGGCCACCGCCCTGGCCGGCGCCGCGCTGGCGGCCCGGCCGCCGCTCGGCCGGGCCCGGTGGGAGCGGACCAACTACGCCGGCCGGCAGGTCTCCTTGCTCGGCGGGGCCGCCGCGGCGGCCGGCACGGTGCTCGGCGCCCTGGCCACCGCGGCCCTGAGCGCCGGGCAGGGCGGCGGCCGCCCGGACCGCCCCCCGGCCGGGCCCGGGCCGGCAGACGTGCCCCGGGTGGCCACCGCCGCCGCCCTCGCCGCCGCCGCCAGCGGGGCGCTCGGGCTGCTGGACGACCTCACCGAAGACCCCGCCGGCGCCGCCAAGGGCCTGCGCGGCCACCTCGGCGCCCTCGCCCGCGGGCAGGTCACCACCGGCGCGCTGAAGCTGGTCGGCATCGGCGCCGCGTCGCTGGCCGCGGCCGCCGTCGTCACCCCGGCGACGACGCCCGGCCGGGCCGCCGTGACGACGCCCGCCCGGGCCGGTGCGGTGCTGGCCGGCGGCGCCCTGGTCGCCGGCACCGCCAACCTGCACAACCTCTTCGACCTGCGCCCCGGCCGCACCCTGAAGGTCGCCACCGCCCTGAGCGTCCCGCTCGCCCTGGCCCGGCCCGGGTCGGCCCCGTCCGCCGTCGCCGCGACCGCGGCCGGCGTCGCCGCCGCCGCGCTGCCCGCCGACCTCGCCGAGCGGACCATGCTCGGCGACACCGGCGCCAACGCCGTCGGGACCCTGGTCGGCGTCGCGCTGGCCGCCCACCCCTCCGCCGCGCTGCGCGGCGCCGCGCTGACCGGCGTCGTCGCGCTGACCCTGCTGAGCGAGCGGGTGAGCTTCTCCCGGGTGATCGACGCCGTCCCGGCGCTGCGGGCCGCGGACCGGCTCGGCCGGCGGCGCTGACCGCCGTGGCCACCCGCCGCGCGCTCGGCGGCGTCCTCGGCGCCGCGGGGCTCATCGCCGTCCTCACCCTGGCCTCCCGCGCGGTGGGGTTCGTCCGCTGGCTGGTGCAGTCCTGGACCCTGGGCGCCACCAGCGCCGGCACGGCCTACGAGACCGCCAACACCATCCCCAACGTGCTGTTCGAGGTGGCCGCCGGCGGGGCGCTGGCCGGCGCCGTCGTCCCGCTGCTCGCCGTGCCGCTGGCCCGGCACCTGCGCGCCGAGGCGAGCCGGACCGCCTCGGCGCTGCTCGGCTGGACGCTGCTCGTCCTGCTCCCGCTCGCCGCCCTGGTGGCGCTGCTCGCCGGGCCGGTCGCCGGGCTGCTCCTGCCCGCCGGCGCCGACCCCGCCCAGCGCGCCCTGGCCGAGACGTTCCTGCGGGTCTTCGCCCTGCAGGTCCCGCTCTACGGCGTCGGGGTGGTCCTCTCCGGGGTCCTCCAGGCCCACCAGCGGTTCCTCTGGCCGGCCCTGGCGCCGTTGCTCTCCTCGGTGGTCGTGATCGGCGCCTACGTGGCGTTCGGCGTGCTCGCCGCGGGCCGGCAGGACGACCCGGCGGCGCTGCCCGGCGCCGCCGTCGCCTGGCTCGCCTGGGGCACCACCGCCGGGGTCGCCGCGATGAGCCTGTGCCAGCTGGTCCCGGCGCTGCGCACCGGCACCGCCCTGCGCCCCGCGCTGCGCTTCCCGCCCGGGGTGGCGCGCCGGGCCGGGCGGCTGGCTGCCGCCGGGCTGGGCGCCCTGCTCGCCCAGCAGGTCAGCGTCCTGGTGGTGCTCTACCTGGCCAACACCTACGGCGGGACGGGCACCATCAACGTCTACCGCTACGCCCAGGCGGTGTACTTCCTGCCCTACGCCGTCCTCGCCGTGCCGCTGTCCACCGCCGTCTTCCCGCGGCTGTCCGAGCGGGCCGGCACCGGGGACCGGCCGGGCTTCGCGGCCATGGCCGCCGGCTCCACCCGCCTGGTGGTCGCCGCCGCGCTCCTCGGCGGGGCGCTGCTGGTCGCCGTCGCCCCGGCCGCCACCGCCGTGTTCTCGCTGCGGGCCGACATGGCCGGGATGACCGCCGCCATCACCTGGTTCGCGCCCGGCGTCGTGGGGTACGCCCTGGTCTTCCACCTCACCCGGGCGCTGTACGCCGTCGACCAGGGCCGCGCCGCGGTGCTGGCGACGGCGACCGGGTGGGCGGCCGTCTCCCTCGCCTCCTGGGCCGGCGCGCAGGCCCTGGCCGGCGACGGCGCGGACGGCCCGGCCACCCTGGTCGCCCTGGCGGTGGGCTCGAGCGTGGGCATGACGGTGGCCGGGATCCTGCTCCTGGCCGCCCTGCGCCGGGCCGCCGGGGCCGGGGTGCTCGCCGGGCTGGCCCGCACCCTGGCCGTCGCCGGGGCCGGCGCGGTCCTCGGCGCCGCCGCCGGCCGGTGGGTGGTGGGCGCCGTCCTCGGCGCCGCCGGCACCGGGCTGGGCGGGGCGGTCCTCGCGGCCGTGCCCGGCGCCGTCGTCACCGCCGCGGCGGTGGCCCTGGCGGTGGCCGCCGCGGACCGGACCACTCTGCGGGTCCGAGGCTGGGCGACCGAGGACGGCGGCGGCGCGGGGGAGGGGCGGCCCGGCCCGGCGACCGAGAGGGACGGCCCGTCCGACAGGGGCGCACCGGCGGAGGCACGGCCCGGTCTGCCCGCCGCGGACGACGCCCGGGTGGGACGGCGGCCCGGCCCGCCGGGCGAGGGGGACGCCGCCGCCCGGCGGCCAGGCCCGGCCGGCGAGGACGGGGATACCACCCGCCGCTGAGCCATACTGGGGGACCACCGAGGAGACGAGGCAGGCATGCGGGTGCTGCAGCTGACCGGGTCCAGCGCCGGGGGCGTTGCCCGGCACGTGCGGGAGGTCAGCGTCCTGCTCGCCGCCGGTGACCGGCGGCTCGGGACCCTGCCCGCGCCCGGGCAGCGCGCCGACCGGGTCGTCCTCGCCGGCCCGGCCGACGTCCTCGCCCCGCTGGCCGAGGAGTCCGGGCCCGGGACCCACCAGGTGCGGACCGCCGTGGTGGACCTGGCCGACCGGCCCCGCCCGGCCGACGCCCGAGCCCTCGCCCGCACCCGGTCGCTGGCCCGCCGGGCCGACGTCGTCCACGCCCACGGCCTGCGCGCCGGCGCGCTCGCCGCGGCCGCCCTGGCCACCCTGCCCCGCCGCCCGCGGCTGGTGGTCACCCTGCACAACCTGCCGGTCGGCGGCCCCCGGGTCCGGGCGGTCGCGGCCGTCCTCGAGCGGGTGGTGGCCCGCCGGGCCGACGCCGTCCTGGCGGTCAGCGGGGACATCGCGGACCGGCTGCGGCGCCTGGGCGCCCGCCGGGTGGAGCGGGCGCTGGTCCCCGCACCGCGCCGCCCGGCCACGACCGACCCGGCCGCGGCCCGGCGCGGCCTGGGCGCGCAGGACGGGGAGCGGCTGGTCCTCACCGTCGCCCGGCTCGCCCCGCAGAAGGGCCTGGACCTGCTGGCCGCCACCGCCCGGCTGCTCGCCGACGGGCCCGCACCGGGCCGGCACGCCGCCGCCGCGCCGCCCTGGCGGTGGGTGGTGGTCGGCGACGGGCCGCTGCGGGACCGGACCGCGGCGGCGGTGGCCGGGCTCCCGGTGCACCTGGCCGGCCGCCGCGAGGACGTCCCGGACCTCCTCGCCGCCGCCGACGTCGTGGTCTCCACCGCCGCCTGGGAGGGCCAGCCGCTCTGGCTCCAGGAGGCCCTGGCCCTGGGGGCGCCGGTCGTCGCCACCGACGTCGGCGGCACCCGGGAGGTCACCGGCGACGCCGCCGTCCTGGTCCCGGGCGGGGAGCCGGCGGCGCTGGCCGAGGCGGTCCGGACGGTCCTCGCCGACGGCGCCCGCCGGGCCGCGCTGGCCGCGGCCGCCCGCGCCCGCGCCGCCGAGCTGCCCACCGGTGCCGACGTCCTGGCCCAGCTGCGCCGGGTCTACGCGGCCTGAGCGGGGCGCCGCCGCGGCTACGCCGCCGGCGGAGCTGGTTCCCGCCGGCGGAGCCCGGATGCTAGCCTCGAAGTCCGTGGTCAACCATCCCGCCCGGCTGCCCGGGAACCAGGCCAGCACCCCCCGCCAGATCTTCGTCACCGGCGGTGTCGCGTCCTCCCTCGGCAAGGGGCTGACGGCCTCCAGCCTCGGCCACCTGCTCCGCGCCCGCGGCCTGCGGGTGGTCATGCAGAAGCTCGACCCGTACCTCAACGTCGACCCCGGGACGATGAACCCGTTCCAGCACGGCGAGGTCTTCGTCACCGACGACGGCACCGAGACCGACCTGGACATCGGCCACTACGAGCGGTTCCTCGACGTCGAGCTCTCCGGCAAGGCCAACGCCACCACCGGGCAGGTCTACTCCACCGTCATCGCCAAGGAGCGCCGCGGGGAGTACCTCGGGGACACCGTCCAGGTCATTCCGCACATCACCGACGAGATCAAGGCCCGGATGCGGGCCCAGGCCACCCCCGCGGACGGGGAGGAGCCGCCGGACGTCATCATCTCCGAGATCGGCGGCACGGTCGGGGACATCGAGTCCCTGCCCTTCCTCGAGGCCGCCCGCCAGGTCCGTCAGGACATCGGCCGGGAGAACGTCTTCTTCCTGCACGTCTCCCTGGTGCCCTACCTGGCCGCCAGCGGGGAGCTGAAGACCAAGCCCACCCAGCACTCGGTCGCCGAGCTGCGGTCCATCGGCATCCAGCCCGACGCCGTCGTCTGCCGCAGCGACCGCGACCTGCCCGAGGGCGTGAAGAACAAGATCGCCCTCATGTGCGACGTCGACCGCGAGGCCGTCGTCACCTGCCCCGACGCCCCGAGCATCTACGAGATCCCCGCCGTCCTGCACCGCGAGGGCCTGGACGCCTACGTCGTGCGCCGCCTCGCGCTGAGCTTCCGGGACGTGAACTGGACCGTCTGGGACCGGCTGCTCGAGCGGGTGCGCCACCCGCGCGACACCGTCGAGGTGGCCCTGGTCGGCAAGTACATCGACCTGCCCGACGCCTACCTCTCGGTCATCGAGGCCCTGCGCGCCGGCGGGTTCCACCACCGCGCCGAGGTCAAGATCCGCTGGGTCGCCGCCGACACCTGCGAGACCCCCGACGGTGCCCGCCGCTCCCTCGCCGACGTCGACGCCGTCCTGGTCCCCGGCGGGTTCGGCGTCCGCGGCATCGAGGGCAAGCTCGGCGCGCTGCGGCACGCCCGCGAGCAGGAGATCCCCACCCTGGGCATCTGCCTGGGCCTGCAGTGCATGGTCATCGAGGCCGCCCGCAACCTCCTCGGGCTGGAGCGCGCCAGCTCCACCGAGTTCGACCCGGCCACCCCCGACCCGGTGGTGGCCACCATGGAGGAGCAGCTCGCCATCGTCGGCGGCGAGGGCGACCTGGGCGGCACCATGCGGCTGGGCCGGTACGAGGCGGTCCTCGAGCCCGGCTCGCTGGCCGCCGAGGTCTACGGCAGCGAGCACGTCAGCGAGCGGCACCGGCACCGCTACGAGGTCAACAACGCCTACCGCGACGCCCTCGACGCCGCCGGGCTGAAGATCTCCGGCCGGTCCCCGGACTCCGCGCTGGTGGAGTTCGTCGAGCTCGACCGCAGCATGCACCCCTACTACGTCGCCACCCAGGCGCACCCGGAGTTCAAGTCCCGGCCCACCCGCGCCCACCCGCTCTTCGCCGGGCTGGTCGGGGCCGCGCTGGCCCGGCAGCGCGCCACCCGGCTGCTCGAGGTGGACGAGCCGGTGCCCGACGAGCAGGAGCCCGAGCCGCACACCGCCGTCAGCCTGCCGGCCGGCCAGACCTCGTGACCGCCGACGGCGTCGCCGACACCAAGGACCCCTCCCGCCCGGTCCTGGCCCACACCCTGCTGCACCCCGGCCGGGTCTTCGACCTCGTCACCGAGGACGTCCGGCTGGGCACCGACGACGAGGCGCCGGTGACCCGGGAGTACCTCGACCACCCCGGCGCGGTCGCCGTCGTCGCCCTGCGCGGCGACCCCGGCGCCGAGGAGGTGCTCCTGCTGCGGCAGTACCGCCACCCCGTCCGCGCCCTGCTCTGGGAGGTCCCCGCCGGGCTGCTGGACCAGCCGGGGGAGGACCCGCTCGACGCCGCCCGCCGCGAGCTGCGCGAGGAGGCCGACCTGACCGCCGGGCGGTGGGACGTCCTGGTCGACTACTTCACCAGCCCCGGCGGGTCGGACGAGTCCCTGCGGGTCTACCTCGCCCGCGACCTCGCCGAGGTGCCGACGGCGGACCGGTACGCCCGGGTCGACGAGGAGCGGGACATGGCCGCCGCGTGGCTGGACCTGACGGAGGCGGTCACCGCCGTGCACGCCGGCCGGCTGCACAACCCCTCGGCCGTCGTCGGGATCCTCGCCGCGGCCAGCGCCCGGGACCGGGGCTGGGCCCCGCTGCGGCCGGTGCAGGCCCCCTGGCTGCGCTGAGCCTCTACTCTCTCACCAGGGTCTCGAGCTTCCTCGGCAGCAGCCGGACGTCCGCGGCGCTGCGCCGGCGCTGCGCCGGAGCCTCGCCGACCGGCGCGTGAGGAGGCACCGCCGCGAGTTCGCTGTCCGCACGCCTCGCCGCCGTCGTCGACGCCCTGCCGCTGCACCCGGGGATCCGGGTGCTGGAGATCGGCGGGGCGCCGGGCGCCGCGGCGAGGGCGGTCGCGCGACGCATCGGGACCGGCCACATCCTGGTCATCGACCGGTCCGCGGCGGGGGTCGCGCAGGTCGAGCGGAACGCGGCCGACGAGATCGCCTCCGGCCGGCTCAGCGTGCGGCACGTCGCCGCGGAGGACTTCGCGCTGCTGCCGTCCGAGGAACCGTTCGACCTGGCGTTCGCGATCCGGGTCGGCGCGCTCGACGGACGGCACCCGGAGGCGGGGCCTGCCGCGAGCCGACGCATCGCCGCCGCGCTCACCCCTCGGGGCCGGCTCTTCGCCGACGGTGGCGACCCGCTGCGGGAGATCGACCTGCGCCGCCCCTGAGGCTCCACGCCCACGCCCACGCCCTCCGGCCCGGCGCCCGGGCGCGTCGGCGCCCGCGCGACGGCGTCCTCGTCGGCTGGACGCGGCTCGTTCGCTGCCGGGACCTCGGTGGCCGCGCTAGACGCCGGCCGCCGCCGGGGCCGGGGCGTCCGCGCGGGCGTACAGCGCCCCGCAGGCGAACGTCGCGGCGGTGACCAGCAGCGCGGCGCCGAGCATGTGCAGGCCCACCAGCACCTCGGGCAGGCCGGTGAAGTACTGGACGTAGCCGATCACGCCCTCCACCGCGGTGACCGCGACCAGCGCCCACCAGGCCCGCCGGACGCCGCCCGGCACCCGGCGCCGGTGCAGCACCACCAGCCCGGCCACGACCACGAGCACGAACAGCCACACCGCCGACGCGTGCGCCCTGGTGACGACCAGCGGGTCGAGCGCGTAGCGGAAGCCCTGGTCCTCGTCCCCGGAGTGCGGGCCGGTGCCGGTCACCACGGTGCCGAGGGCGACGACGACGGCGGCCGCGGCGGCCAGCAGCCACGGCAGGGCCCGCGCGGGGCCGGTCAGCAGCGGGACGGCCGGCCCGTCGCCGGCGCGGAGCCGCACCAGCAGGTACGCCGAGACGGCGACCAGCGCGAGGGAGATGAGCATGTGCGACCCGACGATCGCCGGGTGCAGGTCGTACCAGACGGTGATGCCGCCGATGACCGCCTGCAGCGCGATGCCCGCCAGCACGAACCACGCCAGGCGGCGCACGCCTGGCGGCCGGGACGCCGTCGGCTCACGCCGGTAGAGCGCCCAGAGCAGGGCGACGGCGACGACGCTGAGCACCCCGGTCATCGTCCGGTTGCCGAACTCGATGAACGGGTGGATCGTCGTCGCCTCGTGCAGCACCGGGGTGAACGAGCCCGGCTCGCACATCGGCCAGGTGGAGCAGCCCAGGCCGGACCCGGTCAGCCGGACCGCGCCGCCGGTGACGACGATGGCGACCTGCGCGAGGAGGTTGGCCACGGCCAGCCCCCAGGTGAGCCGGTCCACCCGGCCGCCCGTCGGGCGGCCGGGGCGGGCCGGGCCGCCGGGTCCGGCAGTCCCGGCGGGGGTGCCGCGCCCGGCAGTCCCGGTGCGGCGGCGGGGGTCGGTCGCGGTGCTCACCGCACCAGGGTACGGGGGCACCGGTCCGCCGCGGCGGCGCCCCGGCCCGGCCGCCGGCCGCGGCTCAGTCCCACCGGAACAGCCGCGCCGCCAGCCAGCCGGCCACCACCGTCCAGACCAGCAGGACGGCGACCGCGCCGAGGTCGAGCCGGCCGGTCACGGCCAGGGTGCGCAGGCCCTCGCCGAGCGCGCCGGAGGGCAGGAAGGAGGCGACGGCGGCGACCGGAGCCGGCAGGGCGGCCAGCGGGAGGAGCAGGCCGCCGCCGCCGGCCAGCAGGATCCACAGCAGGTTCGCGACGGCGAGCACCGCCTCGGCCCGGAGCGTCCCGCCGAGCAGCATCGCCAGGGCCACGAAGGCCGCCGTGCCGAGCAGCACCAGCACCGCCCCGCCCGCCGCGGCACCGACGGCGAGCCCGCCGGCCGGCCGCCAGCCGAGGGCCGCGGCGACGGCCAGGAGCACGAGGACCTGGACCACCACCACGCACAGCACCGCGCCGAGCCGCCCGGCCAGCAGGCCGCGCGGGCCCAGCGGGGTGGTGGCGAGCATCCGCAGCACCCCCCACCGGCGGTCGAAGGCGAGGGCGATCGCCTGGGAGGTGAGCTGGGCGGCGACCGCCAGCGCCAGGGCGCTCGCCACCGCGGCCGCCGGCCGGGGCTCCGGCAGCGGCACCACCTCGGTGCGCAGCAGCACCACCAGGGCGAGCACCGGGAGCACGAGGGTGAGCAGCAGCTGCTCCCCGTTGCGGAGCACGGCGGCGGTCTCGAACCGGGTCTGGGCCAGCACCCGCCGGGCCGCGCCCGCGGCCCCGCCGCGGACCGTCCCGGGGCCGCCCGCCCCGCGGCCGCCCGCCCCGCGGCCGCCCGTACCAGTGCCGCCCGTCCCGGGGCCGCCCGTACCGGGGGCGGGGTTGCCGGGGCCGAGGGTGCCGCCGGGCCGGCCGACGTCGGCCGTCATGGCTGCTCCTCGGGGCGCAGCGGGCGCCCGGTCAGGTCCAGGAAGGCGTCCTCCAGGGTGCGGCGGTGGACGGCCACGGTCGCCGCCGGGCGGCCGGCGGCGGCCAGCGCGGTCGCCACGGCGGCGAGCGCGCCGGCGTCGGCCGCGCCGGTCACCGTCACCCACGCGCCGGCCGCCTGCACGGCCAGCCGCGGGTCACCGGCCAGGGCCGGGACCAGGGCGGCGGCGACCGCCGCCACGGTGTCGGGCGGGGCCGGCGTCACCCGCAGCTCGGCCGGCCCGGTGAGCTCGGCGGGGCTGCCCTCGGCCACGACCCGGCCGGCGTCGATGACGACCACGTGGTCGGCCAGCTCCTCCGCCTCGGCCATCAGGTGGGTGGTCAGCACGACCGAGGTGCCGCCGGCCCGCAGCTCGCGCAGCAGGTCCCACACGACCAGGCGGGCCTGCGGGTCCAGCCCGGCGGACGGCTCGTCGAGGAAGACCAGCTCGGGCCGCCCGACGACGGCGGCCGCCAGCGCCAGCCGCTGGCGCTGCCCGCCGGAGAGCCGGCGCACCGCGGTCCGCGCGACCTCCTCCAGCCCCAGCCGCGCGAGCAGCGCCGCCGGGTCCCCCGGGTCGGCGTGCAGCCGGGCGACGTGGGCGAGCACGGCGCCAGCGCGCGGGGCCAGCGGCAGCCCGCCGTCCTGCAGCATGACCCCGACCCGGGCCCGGAGCGCGGCGTCGGCCCGCCGCGCGGACCGGTCCACGCCGAGGACCTCGACGGTGCCGCCGTCCGGGCGCCGCAGCCCCTCGCAGCACTCGATGGTCGTCGTCTTGCCGGCGCCGTTCGGGCCGAGCACGGCGGTGACGGCGCCCGGGGCCGCGGTCAGGCTCAGCCCCCGGACCACCTCCCGGCCGCCGTAGGACTTGCGCAGGTCGCGCACGGCCAGCGCCGGCACCGGCGCAGCGGTCGCGGTGGCCGGCCGCGGGCGGGGGTCGGTGCCGACCGGCGCGCGCGGGTCGGCCTCGGGGACGGGCACCGCACCAGCGTAGGTCGCCTCGCGCACGCGGTCGCCCGGGTGGCGGCCGGCGCGACCGGGGCGCAGACCCGGCCCGCACCGGCGTGGCACCGGTCACACCGGCCGGGGTGAGGCTCGCCTTCCTTGCACCCCGCCATTTAAGGAAGGACAATGTTTCCTATTGGTCGGCCACCCCGGCCGTGCCCCACGACACCGGCGAGGAGGTCTGCCCATGCCCGCTCCGGACAGCCTCGTCGACGGCGAGGTGACCACGCGCGAGCGGGTCCTCGAGCTCGTCGTCGAGCAGGGCCCGGTGAGCGCCGCCACCCTCGCCCAGGTGCTGGAGCTGACCCCGGCCGCGGTGCGGCGGCACATCGCCCACCTGCAGGACCACGGGCAGATCGTCGTGCACGCCCCCGCCGGACCGGGCCTGCGCCGCCGGGGCCGGCCCGCCCGCCACTACGTCGCCACCGACGCCGGCCGGGCGGTCCTCCGGGACGCCTACTCCGACCTGGCCACCCAGGCCCTGCAGTTCCTCGCCGACGCCGCCGGGCCGGACGCGCTCGACGCCTTCGCCCGCGCCCGCGTCGGGGAGCTGGAGAAGCGGTACGCCGCGCTGCTGGCCGGCGTCGGGCCGGACCGCTCCGCCCGGGTCCGGGCCCTGGCCGAGGCGCTCACCGCCGACGGCTACGCCGCCACCACCCGCACGATCGGCAGCCAGGGCATCGCCCTGCAGCTGTGCCAGGGGAACTGCCCGGTGCAGGACGTGGCCGAGCGGTTCCCCCAGCTGTGCGAGGCGGAGACCAGCGCGTTCTCCCGGCTGCTCGGCGTGCACGTCCAGCGCCTCGCTACCCTGGCCGGCGGCGGGCACGTGTGCACCACCCACGTCCCGCTCGCCGTGCCGGCCGTCCCGACCCGGGCGGCCCCGGGCGCCCCGCCCGGGCGCGCGGCCCCGTCCACCCGGGCGGCCCCCGCCGCCCCGGCGGCCGCCGGGCCCACCCGCCCGGCGGCGGCGGGCACCGGCCCGCCCGGCCCCGACCGCCCCGCCCCCACCCACCGGACCGCCCCCGACCGCACGACCGCGCCGACCCCCGGCGCCACGGAAGGAAACCGATGACATCTACCCAGCAGGAGGCCATGGCGCCCGGCGCGCCCATGACCCAGGACGAGACCATCGCCTCGATCGGCAACTACCGGTTCGGCTGGCACGACGCCGACGACGCCGGGGCGATGGCCCGCCGCGGCCTGGACGCCGAGGTGGTCCGCAACATCTCCGCGCTGAAGGACGAGCCGGAGTGGATGACCAAGCGCCGCCTCAAGGCGCTGAGCCTCTTCGAGAAGAAGCCCATGCCGGGCTGGGGCGCGGACCTGTCGGACATCGACTTCGACAACATCAAGTACTTCGTGCGCTCCACCGAGAAGCAGGCCACCAGCTGGGAGGAGCTGCCCGAGGACATCAAGAACACCTACGACCGGCTGGGCATCCCGGAGGCCGAGAAGCAGCGCCTGGTCGCCGGGGTCGCCGCGCAGTACGAGTCCGAGGTGGTCTACCACCAGATCCGGGAGGACCTGGAGGCCCAGGGCGTCATCTTCCTCGACACCGACACCGGCCTGAAGGAGCACCCGGAGATCTTCGAGGAGTACTTCGGCTCGGTCATCCCGGCCGGGGACAACAAGTTCGCCTCGCTGAACACCGCGGTGTGGTCCGGCGGCTCCTTCGTCTACGTCCCCAAGGGCGTCCACGTGGAGATCCCGCTGCAGGCCTACTTCCGGATCAACACGGAGAACATGGGCCAGTTCGAGCGGACCCTGATCATCGCCGACGAGGGCTCCTACGTGCACTACGTCGAGGGCTGCACGGCGCCGATCTACAAGACCGACTCCCTGCACTCCGCCGTCGTGGAGATCATCGTCAAGAAGGACGCCCGGGTCCGGTACACGACCATCCAGAACTGGTCCAACAACGTGTACAACCTGGTCACCAAGCGGGCCACCGTCGAGGCCGGCGGCACCATGGAGTGGATCGACGGCAACATCGGCTCCAAGGTGACGATGAAGTACCCGGCGGTCTACCTCATGGGCGAGCACGCCAAGGGCGAGACGCTCTCCATCGCGTTCGCCGGGGAGGGCCAGCACCAGGACACCGGCTCCAAGATGGTGCACCTGGCCCCGCACACCTCCTCCTCGATCGTCTCCAAGTCGGTCGCCCGGGGCGGGGGCCGGGCCTCCTACCGGGGCCTGGTGCAGGTCCTCGAGGGCGCCGCGCAGAGCAAGTCCAACGTGCTGTGCGACGCGCTGCTGGTGGACCAGGTCTCCCGCTCGGACACCTACCCCTACGTGGACGTCCGGGTCGACGACGTCGAGATGGGCCACGAGGCCACCGTGTCCAAGGTGAGCGAGGACCAGCTCTTCTACCTCATGTCCCGCGGCATGCCGGAGACCGAGGCGATGGCGATGATCGTGCGCGGTTTCGTCGAGCCCATCGCGCGCGAGCTCCCGATGGAGTACGCCCTCGAGCTGAACCGCCTGATCGAGCTGCAGATGGAAGGGGCCGTCGGCTGATGACCGCCACCACCGAGAACCTGTCCACCGACCACTCCCGCGCCACCGCCGACGGCGCCCACGCCCACGGCGCCGGGACCCACCCGGAGAGCTCGCGCGGCGACCGGCGCAGCTCCTTCGCCCTCGCCGACTTCCCCGTGCCCACCGGCCGGGAGGAGGACTGGCGCTTCTCCCCGGTGGACCGCTTCCAGCGGATCTTCGCCAGCGGGCTGACCGGCGCCGGCCCCACCGTGACGGTGCAGAAGGACGACGCCGTGCGGGTGGAGCGGGTCGGCCGGGACGACCCGCGCCTGGGCGTGGCCGGCGCCCCCGGGGACCGGGCGGCCGCGGCCGCCTGGGAGTCCTTCGGCGAGGCCACCGTGGTGACCGTGCCCCGCGGGCACGCCGGCGGGCGGCACACCTACCTGGCCGTCCACGGCGACGAGGCCACCGCCGCGGCGCCCGCCGCCCAGCACCTCCTCGTCGTCGCCGAGGAGCTCTCCGAGTCCCTCGTCGTCCTGGACCACTCCGGCACCGCCGAGGTGGCCCAGACCGTGGAGGTCGACGTCCGTGACGGCGCCCACCTCACCCTGGTCAGCGTCCAGGACTGGGCGGCCGGGACGGTGCACCTGGCCGCCCACCGGGTCCGGCTGGGCCGGGACGCCCACCTCAAGCACATCGTCGTCACCCTCGGCGGGGACGCGGTGCGGGTCACCACCGACGCCGCGTTCACCGCCCCCGGCGCCGACGTGGAGCTGCTCGGGCTGTACTTCACCGACGCCGGCCAGCACCAGGAGCACCGCCTCTTCGTCGACCACGCGGTGGAGTCCTGCCGGTCCCGGGCCACCTACAAGGGCGCCCTGCAGGGCACCGACGCGCACGCGGTGTGGGTCGGGGACGTCCTGATCCGCAAGGAGGCCGAGGGCACCGACACCTACGAGCTCAACCGCAACCTGGTGCTGACCGAGGGCGCTCGGGCCGACTCGGTGCCGAACCTGGAGATCGAGACAGGGGAGATCGAGGGCGCCGGGCACGCCTCGGCCACCGGCCGGTTCGACGACGAGCAGCTGTTCTACCTGCGCTCGCGCGGCATCCCCGAGGCCGACGCCCGCCGGCTCGTCGTGCGCGGCTTCTTCGCCGAGCTCATCGCCCAGATCGGCGTCCCGCTCGTCCAGGACCGGCTGATGGCCGCGATCGAGGAGGAGCTGGACCGGACCATGGCGGCCGCCGGATGACCGCCCAGCACGCCTGCGACCTGACCGACCTCGATCCCGGGGAGGCGCTGCGCCTGGAGCTCGACGGGCCCGACGGCGCCCCGCTGCCGGTCGCCGTCGTCCGGGACGAGGAGGGGGACTACCACGCCATCTCCGACGTCTGCTCGCACGGGCAGGTCAGCCTGTCCGACGGCGAGGTGGAGGGCCGGACCATCGAGTGCTGGCTGCACGGGTCCACCTTCGACCTCGCCACCGGCCGGCCGCTCAGCCTGCCGGCCACCCAGCCCGTGCCGGTCTACCCGGTGACCCTCGACGGCGACCACGTGCTGGTCGACGTCGACGTCACGGCCGCCGTCGGCTGAGACCCGTCGGCCGTCGGCTGAGAGCCGGCCGCCGTCGACCGACCGCCGCCGGCCGCCTGGCCGGACCGGCCGCCGTCGCGAAGCCCGGCCGCCGTCGCCAACCCCGTTCCGCACCGAAGAGTCCGCACCGAAGAGAAGGACCCGCATGTCCACCCTTGAGATCAAGAACCTGCACGTCTCCGTCGAGACCAACGACGGCCCCAAGCCCATCCTCCGCGGCGCCGACCTGACCCTGGCCTCGGGGGAGATCCACGCCATCATGGGCCCCAACGGCTCGGGCAAGTCCACCCTCGCCTACTCCATCGCCGGGCACCCCAAGTACACCGTCACCGACGGGCAGGTCCTCCTCGACGGGGAGGACGTCCTGGGCATGACCGTGGACGAGCGCGCCCGCGCCGGCCTCTTCCTCGCCATGCAGTACCCGGTGGAGGTCCCCGGGGTGACGGTGTCGAACTTCCTGCGCACCGCCAAGACCGCGATCACCGGCGAGGCGCCCGCGCTGCGGAAGTGGGTCGGGGACGTCAAGGACGCCATGACCAAGCTGCGGATGGACCCCGAGTTCGCCCAGCGGGACGTCAACCACGGCTTCTCCGGCGGGGAGAAGAAGCGCCACGAGATCCTCCAGCTCGAGCTCCTCCAGCCCAAGTTCGCCATCCTGGACGAGACCGACTCCGGGCTCGACGTCGACGCGCTGCGGGTCGTCTCCGAGGGCGTCAACCGGGTCCACGGGCAGACCGGCCTGGGCGTCATGCTGATCACCCACTACACCCGGATCCTGCAGTACATCCACCCCGACCACGTCCACGTCTTCGTCGACGGCCGGGTCGCCGAGCAGGGCGGCCCCGAGCTCGCCGAGCGGCTCGAGGCCGAGGGCTACGACCGGTACCTCACCACCACCGTCTGAGAGGCCCGCATGACCACTGCCGCACCCGACCAGCTCCGCGCCGGCCCCGCCGCCCTGACCGCGGCGGAGCTGGCGGCGGTGCGCGCGGACTTCCCGCTGCTGGACCGGACCGTCCGTGACGGCCGCCCGCTGGTCTACCTGGACACCGCCGCCACCAGCCAGAAGCCCACCTGCGTGCTGGACGCGGAGCAGGACTTCTACACCCGGCACAACGCCGCCGTGCACCGCGGCGCGCACCAGCTCGCCGAGGAGGCCACCGAGTCCTTCGAGGCCGCCCGGGCCACCGTCGCCGCCTTCGTCGGCGCCGACCCCGGGGAGATCGTCTGGACCAAGAACGCCACCGAGGGCATCAACCTGGTGGCCTACGCCCTGTCCAACGCCACCCTGGGGCGCGGCGGGTCGGCGGCGCGCGAGCGCTTCGGCCTCGGCCCCGGGGACGAGGTGGTGGTCACCGAGGCCGAGCACCACGCCAACCTGGTGCCCTGGCAGGAGCTGTGCGCCCGGACCGGGGCCACCCTGCGCTGGATCGGGCTGACCGAGGAGGGCCGGCTCGACCCGGGCACCTACGACGTCATCACCGAGCGCACCAAGGTGGTGGCGCTGACCCACGCCTCCAACGTCACCGGCGCGGTCAGCCCGGTGGCCGACGTCGTGGCCCGGGCCCGCGCCGCCGGCGCCCTGGTGGTGCTGGACGCCTGCCAGTCCGTCCCGCACCTGCCGGTGGACCTGCGCGCCCTGGACGTGGACTTCGCGGTCTTCTCCGGGCACAAGATGCTCGGGCCGACCGGCGTCGGGGTGCTCTACGGCCGGGCCGACCTGCTCGCCGCCCTGCCCCCGGTCCTGACCGGCGGGTCCATGGTCGAGGTGGTCACCATGGAGTCCACCACCTACGCCGCCCCGCCCGCCCGGTTCGAGGCCGGCACCCAGATGGTCGCCCAGGCGGTGGGGCTGGCCGCCGCCGCGGACTACCTCACCGAGCTCGGCCGGGACGCCGTCGCCGGCCACGAGGCGGCGCTGACCCGGCTGCTGCTCGACGGCGTCGCCTCCGTCCCCGGCGTGCGGGTCCTCGGCCCCACCGACCCGGCCGACCGGCTCGCCGTCGTCGCCTTCGCGGTGGACGGGGTGCACCCGCACGACGTCGGCCAGGTCCTCGACGACGCCGGCATCGCGGTGCGGGTCGGGCACCACTGCGCCCAGCCGGTGCACCGCCGCCTGGGCGTGACGGCCTCCGCCCGCGCCTCGGCCGGGGTGTACACCACCGCCGCGGAGGTCGAGGCGTTCGTCGACCAGCTCGGCCGGGTCCGCCGCTTCTTCGGGGTGGACCATGGCTGACGCGATGGCCCAGCTCTACCAGCAGGTCATCCTCGACCACGCCCGCGAGCGGCACGGCGCGGGCCGGCTGGAGCGCTACGACGGGGAGTCCTTCCAGGTCAACCCCACCTGCGGGGACCAGGTGACCCTGCAGGTGGAGATGGACCACTCCGCCGGGGTGCCGCGGATCGCCCGGGTGGGCTGGGACGGGCACGGCTGCTCCATCTCCCAGGCGTCGCTGTCCGTCCTCACCGACCTCGTCACCGGCCAGGACGTCGCCACCGCCGACCGGCTCAGCGAGACCTTCCGCGAGCTCATGCACCACCGCGGCGCCGAGCTGGCCCCGGCGGAGCAGGAGTCGCTGGAGGACGCCGGCGCCTTCGTCGGCGTCGCCCGCTACCCGGCCCGGATCAAGTGCGCGCTGCTAGGCTGGATGGCCCTGCGGGACGCGCTCGCGCACGCCCTGACGGCCGACCCGGCGCCCGGCACGACCGGTCCGGATACCGACAAGACCGGCCCGACGGCCGACAAGGCCGGGCCGGCTCGCCAGTCCGACGGCCGACCCGGTACCGCCGCCTGACAGCCCGCCCGGTGCCGCGGCCCTCCGCCCCGGCACCGGCCCCCCTTTCGAAGGAGAGACCCATGAGCGAGACCCTCAACCCCTCGCCGACCACCGCCGCCGACGTCGAGGAGGCGATGCGCGACGTCATCGACCCCGAGCTCGGCATCAACGTCGTCGACCTCGGGCTGGTCTACGGGATCACCGTGGACCAGAACAACGAGGCGGTCATCGACATGACGCTGACCTCCGCCGCGTGCCCGCTCACCGACGTCATCGAGGACCAGGCCGCCGTCGCGCTCGAGGGCCTGGTGGCCGGGGTGCGGATCAACTGGGTCTGGATGCCGCCGTGGGGCTTCGAGAAGATCACCCCGATCGGCCGCGAGCAGCTCCGGGCGCTCGGCTTCAACGTCTGACCGGCAGGGCCGGCGCGGCCGGCGCGGCCGGCGCCTGACCGGGCGGGGCTGGCGTGGCCGGCGTCGGAACGGGGCGCGGCCGGCGCGGCCGTTCCGCCCCACCCGGCCGGTCCCGGGACCGGCCCGCGCGGGCTACGGCTGGTCGACCGCGAAGGTGTCGCAGGCCGCCACCGAGCCCTGCTCGTACCCGGCGGCGAACCACCGCATGCGCTGCTCCGCCGACCCGTGAGTCCACGTCTCGGGGGTGACCTGCTGCCCGGCGCCGGCCTGGATCCGGTCGTCGCCCACCGCCGCGGCGGCGTCGAGCGCGTCCTGCACCTCGGCCCGGGTGGGCTCGACCAGCAGTGGCCGCCCGGTCTGCGGGTCCGGCGTGCTCGCGGCCGCGGCGACCCACAGCCCGGCGTAGCAGTCCGCCTGCAGCTCCAGCCGCACCCCGCCCGACGCCGGCCCGGTGCCCTGCCGGTCGACGCTCGCCATGGTGCCGAGCAGGTTCTGGACGTGGTGGCCGTACTCGTGCGCCACGACGTACTCCTGCGCCAGCGGCGCGTTCTCGGCGCCCAGCTGGCTCTGCAGCTGGTCGAAGAAGCCGGTGTCGAGGTAGACGGTCTGGTCCGGCGGGCAGTAGAACGGGCCGACGGCGGCGGTAGCGCCGCCGCAGCCGGTGGCCACCTGCTCGGTGAAGAGCTGCAGCGCCGGCGCGGTGTACGCCACCTGGGCCTGCTCGGGCAGGGCCGCGCCCCACACGTCGTTCAGGCTCGCGGCGGTCAGCACCATCCGGCAGTCGACAGAGGTGTCGGCCTCCTCCGCAGTGCAGGTGCCCAGGTCCTCGGTGTCCGGCGCGACCGGCTGGCCCCCGGCGACCCCGGACAGGTCCACCCCGGTGAACAGGTACACGACCAGGGCCACCAGCCCCAGGCCACCACCGACCGCGGCCCCGCCCCGCCGCCGCGAGCGGCGCACCCCCTCCCGGCCGGCGTCGGCGCTCGTCCCCCTGGTGAAGCTCATCGTCCTCCTCCTGCGCCGGCGGCCGACGGCGGCCGGGTGCCAGCGTAGGGCGGGCCACCGCGCCGCGCTCCCCGGGCTCCTGGAGCCTGGCCCGGGCAGGTCCGGTGTTCCGCCCGTCGGCGCCTCGGCCGTGCTGCTCCGCGCCCGCCTCGGCCCAGCCGTCGCCGACCACGGGACGGCGCCCGTCCCGTGGCGCTTCCCGGACCGATTGGCGACACTTGTCGCCAAGTCGGACCCCCATCAGAGATGCTGCGGGAAGGGAGCGACGACATGGTTCAGGCAAGACAGCTCCGCACGATCGAGACGGCCATCCCGGCGCGCATGGACCGCCTGCCGTGGTCCAGCTGGCACTGGATGGTGGTCGTCGGCCTGGGCACCGTGTGGATCCTCGACGGGCTGGCCGTCACCATCGTGGGCGCCCTCGGTGGCCGGCTCACGGAACAGGGCAGCGGGCTCGAGCTCACCGCCACCCAGATCGGTGCCACCGGGTCCGCCTACATCGTGGGCGCGTGCCTCGGGGCGCTGTACTTCGGGCGGCTCGCCGACCGGCTCGGCCGCAAGAAGCTGTTCATGATCACGCTCGCGGTGTTCCTCGTCGGGAGCGTGCTCACCGCCTTCTCGATGAACTTCTGGTGGTTCATCGCCATGCGGTTCGTCACCGGCGCCGGCGTGGGCGGGGAGTACTCCGCGATCCACTCCGCCGTCGACGAGCTCATCCCCGCCCGGGTCCGCGGCGCCGTGGACCTCATCATCGGCGGCTCGTACTGGATCGGCACCATCCTGGGGTCGCTGGCATCCGTCCTCCTGCTCAACCCCGAGTGGTTCCCCCTCAACATCGGCTGGCGGTTGGCCTTCGGGCTCGCCTTCGTCATGGGGTTCGCCATCCTGCTCGTGCGCCGGCACGTGCCGGAGAGCCCCCGCTGGCTGTTCCTCCACGGGTACGAGGGCGAGGCCGAGCGTGTGACCGCGGAGATCGAGCGCCAGGTGGTGGAGTCCACCGGGCAGGAGCTCATCCCGCCCCGGCGGACCATCCGCATCAAGCAGCGCCCGCCCATGGGCATCGGCGAGATCGCCGGCGTCGTGTTCCGGATGTACCCGAAGCGCACGTTCGTCTCCCTCGCCCTGTTCACCGGCCAGGCGTTCCTCTACAACGCGATCTTCTTCACCTACGCGCTCGTGCTGACCGAGATCTACGGCGTCGCCGCCTCGAACGTCGGCTGGTACCTCATCCCGTTCGCCGTGGGGAACTTCCTCGGCCCGTTGCTGCTCGGGCGGTTCTTCGACACGATCGGCCGCAAGCCGATGATCGCGGGCACCTACATCCTCTCCGGCGTCCTGCTCGTGATCACCGGCGTCCTGTTCCAGAACGGCACCCTCGACGCGATGACCCAGACTGTCGCGTGGTGCATCATCTTCTTCTTCGCCTCCGCCGGGGCCAGCGCCGCGTACCTGACGGTCTCCGAGATCTTCCCGATGGAGACCCGCGCGATGGCCATCGCGTTCTTCTACGCCACCGGCACCATCGTCGGTGGCTTCGGCGGCCCGCTGCTGTTCGGTGCGCTCATCCAGAGCGGTGAGCCTAGCCAGATCTTCATCGGCTACGTCGTGGGCGCCGCCGTGATGATCCTCGGCGGCATCATCCAGGCGACCATGGGCGTCGAGGCCGCCCAGCGGGACCTGGAGGACATCGCGCCGCCGCTGTCGGCCACCGAGGAAGAGCTCAGCGAGCCGGGCGAGGAGGCCGACCCGTACACGCTCGGCCGGGGCCAGGCGCGCGGCGAGGCGCACACCGAGCCGGGCACCGACCCGACCGAGACCCCGCGGCACCGGACACCTGGAGGTGAATGATGAGCCCGGCATACTCGCCCTTCCTCGGGACCTCGTCGGAGGACGCGGACGAGAACGAGTGGTGGCTCAGGCGCGAGATCAACCTGATCCAGAACCTCCTAAAGGAGGAAGGGGAGCAGGACCAGAAGTACATCGGGGACAAGCTCGGCCAGAAGTACTGGGGGCCCATGCGGTTCCGCCACGCGCTCAAGGCCGGCGTGCAGCGCGGGGCGTTCCGCAAGGTCGGGCGCAACAGGTACGCCCTCTGAACCCTCGCGCGCCGAGTCCCCGGCAGCGGCGGGCGTCCCGACGGTGCCCGCCGCCGCCCGGTGCGCGCCGCACATGGTTACCGGTGCCGCGGGTCAGGCCTGCCCGCGCGCCGTGCCCGCGTGCTCTGCCCGCGTGCTCTGCCCGCGCGCCGTGCCCGCGTGCTCTGCCCGCGCGCCCTGCTGCCCGGCGCCTGGCTCCGCTGGTCCGCCGGCGCCCCCGTACGGCGGTGTGACGAAATAGAGCTATGGCCGGGCGAGGGGCGGCCGTAAACTGGAGCCTGCGCCGTCGCGCCCGCCCCCACCACCCTGCCGAGGTACACCCCTGTGATCACCGCCCACGACGTCTCCCTGCGCATCGGGGCCCGTGAGCTGCTCCACGGGGCCAGCTTCCGCATCGACGCCGGGATGCGGATCGGCCTGGTCGGCCGCAACGGCGCCGGCAAGACCACCCTGACCAAGCTCCTCGCCGGCGAGGACGGGACCTCCGACGTCGTCCAGCACACCGGCCAGATCACCCGCACCGGCGAGATCGGCTACCTGCCGCAGGACCCGCGCACCGGCGACCTGGACCAGCTGGCCCGGGACCGGGTCCTCTCCGCCCGCGGCATCGACACCCTGCAGCGCCGCATTCGCAAGGCCGAGGAGCAGATGGCCACCGCCACCGGCGCCAAGCAGGCCAAGGCGATGGACAAGTACGTCCGCCTCGACGCCGAGTTCACCGCCTCCGGCGGCTGGGCCGCCCAGGCCGAGGCCGCCCGCATCACCGCCGCGCTCGGCCTGCCCGGCCGGGTCCTCGACCAGCCCCTGCACACCCTCTCCGGCGGCCAGCGCCGGCGGGTCGAGCTCGCTCGGATCCTCTTCGCCGGGGCCGGCACCCTGCTGCTGGACGAGCCGACCAACCACCTCGACCACGACTCGATCCTCTGGCTGCGCGACTACCTCAAGACCTACCCGGGCGGCTTCGTCGTCATCAGCCACGACGTCGAGCTGCTGCGCGAGACCGTCACCCACGTGTGGCACCTCGACGCCAACCGTGCGGTGCTCGACGTGTACAGCATGGGCTGGGACGCCTACCTCAAGCAGCGCGAGGCTGACGAGCAGCGGCGCCGGCGGGAGCGGGCCAACGCCGAGAAGAAGGCCGGGCAGCTGATGGCCCAGGCGGACAAGATGCGCGCCAAGGCCACCAAGGCCGTGGCCGCGCAGAACATGGCCCGCCGTGCCGAGCGGATGCTCTCCGGCCTGGAGGAGACCCGCCGCGTCGACAAGGTCGCCCACCTGCGCTTCCCCGACCCCGCGCCGTGCGGGAAGACCCCGCTCATGGCCGAGGGGCTGAGCAAGTCCTATGGGTCGCTCGAGGTCTTCACCGGCGTGGACCTGGCCATCGACCGCGGGTCCCGGGTGGTCATCCTCGGCCTCAACGGCGCGGGCAAGACGACGCTGCTGCGCATCCTCGGCGGCGTGGAGCAGCCGGACACCGGCGCGGTGATCCCCGGCCACGGGCTCAAGGTCGGCTACTACGCCCAGGAGCACGAGACCCTCGACCTGGACCGCACGGTTGTGGAGAACCTCCGCTCGGCCGCCCCGGACCTGGACGACACCGGGGTGCGCAGCGTCCTCGGCTCCTTCCTGTTCTCCGGGGAGGACGCCGACAAGCCCGCGCACGTCCTCTCCGGCGGGGAGAAGACCCGCCTGGCGCTGGCCGTCCTCGTGGTCTCCTCCGCCAACGTCCTGCTCCTGGACGAGCCGACGAACAACCTCGACCCGGCCAGCCGGGCGGAGATCCTCGCCGCGCTGCGCTCGTTCGCCGGCGCCGTCGTCCTGGTCACCCACGACGAGGGGGCGGTCGACGCCCTGCAGCCCGAGCGGGTCCTCCTCCTGCCCGAGGCGGACGAGGACCTGTGGCGCGAGGACTACCTCGAGCTGGTCACGCTCGCCTGACCCGGCAGGGCCGGCGGGTCCGGGCGGCCGGGTGGGTCCTCCGGCGCCGGGCCGGGCGGCGCGCCGTCGACGGCGGCCCGGCGCCGCGCGTCGCCAGCCTCGCCGTCGACGGCGGCCGGCCGCCGCCCGCCGTCGTCCCCGGTCCCGCCGGCCGTCCCGGGCCGCTGACCGCTCCCGCCTGCCCCGCCGCCGGCGTCGAGCTGGGCGTCGACCAGGGCGTCCTCCTCCGCCTCGGCGCTGCCCCGGGCCCGCGGCGCCGGGCCCCCCGCCTCCTCCGCCGCCTCCCGGCGGGCCAGCACCACCAGCGCGCCGACCGCGGCCACCGCGAAGAACCACCACTGCAGCGCGTAGGAGAAGTTCATCCCATAGTTGAACGAGGGCCGGCCGTACCCGCCCAGCCCGTCGGTGCCCGGCTGGCCCCCGGCCGCCACCACGTGCCCGTCCAGCACCGGCGCGCCGTCGAGGTCGGCCGACGGGCTCACCGCCGCGGCGCCGGCGAGCACCTGCCCGGGCTCGAGGGTGTACACCTGCCCCGGCGGCGGGTCCCGGTCGAAGGGCTCCTCGGCCACCCGCAGCCGCCCGGTGAGCGTGACCTCCCCGGCCGGCGCGGGCGGCAGCTCGGCGCGGTCGGCCTCGGCGGCCTCGGCCGGCAGCCAGCCGCGGTCGACGACGACGAGCACCGGGCCGCCGTCGGCGTCGGCCAGGAACGGGGTGACCACGTGCACCGCCGGGTTCCCCCCGACGGGGCGGTTGCGCAGCAGCACGGTGGCGTCGGGCAGGTACCGGCCGGTCAGCGCCACCTGCTGCCACTCCTGCGCGGCGGTGACCGGCCCGGTGGGGGAGGGCAGCGCCGCCGCCAGCGGGCGGGCGGGCGCGTCGTAGACGGCCTCGACCTGCCGGGCGCTGGCGGAGCGGTCCTCGTAGCGGTGCCACTGCCAGCGGCCGAGGAAGACGCAGGCGACAGCGACGGCGAGCAGGACGGCCACCAGCCCCAGCCACCGGCGGGTGCACAGGAAGGCGTAGCGGCCGGCCGCGGGCGGTGCGCTCACCCGTGCGTCTCGTCGAGGTCGGCCACGCCGATGACGTCCCGCCGGAAGGACCGGGCGGCGAGGAAGTCGGCGAGGTGCTGGCGGTGCTCGGGGCAGGCCAGCCAGACCTTGCGCCGGTCCGCGGTGTGCAGCCGCGGGTTGTTCCACAGCAGCGCGTGCACGGCGGGGTTCGGGCAGCCCTTGGCGCTGCAGCGCAGGTCGGCGGGGGCGGGATCCAGGGCCACGTCCAGGCTCACCTGAGGTACTCCGTCTTCGGGTCGTAGGGCAGCTGGCGCTCGGGCGGGAGGGCGGCGGCCGTCGCGCCGTCGTGCAGCGCGGGGGCCCCGGTGGGGCGCTCGCGGCCGGCGTTGGCCACCAGCACGGCCAGGGCCGGCAGGATGAGTGCCCCGGCCACGCAGACCCACTTCCAGGCCCCCGGCACCACGATGATCAGCAGGAAGCAGCCGGTGCGGATGCCCATGGACACCAGGTAGCGGACCATCCGGTCGTGGACGTCCTCGGACAGCGCCCGCTGGACCGAGGTGATCGCATACACCTGCGACCCGCGGCCCCGCCGTGCCCTCATCGCTCCAGGCTACGCCGGGCCTGCCGTCCCAGGCCTGTCCAGGCACCTGCGGAAGGTAACTGCTCAGCTGGTCTGTGGGGGTAGGGCGTGGCGGCTTGGCCTGCGGCGATGGGTGGGCACGGTGGGTGTTGGCCGGCATCCATTCCGGTGCTGGTGGCCGTGTCTTCCCCCTGGGCGGTCGTGATGGGGAGTCATTCGGCGTCCGAGCGCTCGTTTGCGCGCCGAGGTCGCTCGGCTGCGCGCGCAGCTGGCCGAGCGGGACCTGCTGATCGCGGCGCTGAGCGAGAAGATCGCCGAGCTGGAAGGCCGGATCGGTCAGAATCCGCGGAACAGCCATCGCCCTCCTGATCCGCGTCATCGAGAACACCACCGGGGACACCTGGCGCAACACCCGCCCCGAGCTCGACCGCCTCCACCTGGTCACCCTGGCCACCCCCGAGGGCAAGGTCGCCCAGCGCACCACCCTCACCCCCGGCCAGAAGACTATCTTCAAGACCCTCGACCTGACCGAACCACGCCGGTTCTACGACTTCACCACCCCCAGCACCAACGCCCGCTAGACCAGGGCGGCCCCCCGGGGCAGCCGAGCGTGTAGTAACACGCCCCACCCACGCCCCAGCGCCACCTTTCCGCACCACCACGCCAAAAACCGCCAACCCGTGTGCTCACCACCTGCGGAAGGCCGGCCAGAACGCGTCACTAAGCCGCCGCCTCAGGCCGATTCCGCGCCACGGCCCTCCCGCCTAACTGAGTGGCATTGGCCCCCGGCGGTCTGCGCGGGCCTCAAAGCTCGGCGAGGTCGGTTGAAGCGCCGAGCGTTTCGATGAGTGGGTAGACGGTCGAGTCCCGGGGGAAGCGAGTCAGGAGCGTCGTTGAGCCGGAGATCAGTCCCTGCGTCGCTTCGTCAACCCGATCGTGGACGCCTCTGAGAGCGCTATTTACGTGATTGAACAGCGAGAGCACGGCGGGCACGTAAACGTATTCCAGGTCGTCGTCGACGTGAAAGTTCACCGCTGGCTATCGAAGATTGACATCCGAGTGAACGGGCCACGCCCTGCTCTCCCGCCCAGACCAGAGTCTTGGCGTCCGCCCCGACGATGTACTCGACCTTTGCGGACTGAAGCACATCCTCCTCAACCACGATGTCTCCAAGGATGGTGTCTGCGGTACGGCTGCCGGCGAGGGACTTGAAAATCCGCGAGTAGCCGGTCTTGCCCGTGCGGTTCTCTCCAAGCTGGATCGCCATCCCGGCGTGTGGCTCGATGACCGAGCCAGGAACGATCGCGTTGACGCCGGTCACATCCGAGAAACTTTGTGACGACCAGCGGTAGTTCGGCATCGTCCTCTGTGGTGACCACCGCAAGCTCGGGTTCCTTGTCCAAGGCGCCGCTCGTCGAGGCCCTTCTCCTGGCGAAAGAGGGCATACACCGCATCGAGATCACCATCCGACAGCGCGAGGCCGGTGCTGAGTACATGCCAAACCACCGACCGCACCCACTCGTCCTGCTGATTCGCCCATGCCGCGAGCACCTCCCGCGGCTCGGGTGCGCTTGCGCCATTCGGGGAATCCACAGTCCCCGGATCCTCCGCTTCCGCCCCAGTGCTCACTCGTCGAGCGCCTTCACTAGGGCGTCCTGGGCGTCGCTGTAGAAGATGAAGGAGACCTTCGTGGCGACCTCGTCGCTGACGTCCAGGAGTTGACGGCGTGCGGACACTGGCAGCAGAAGGCCCGTCGCGCCCTTCTCCATCGCGTGCTCGGCGAGCTGCGCGGCGTTGAGCACAGTCTCGACGCCACCGCCGAGCGAGAGGTTGCCGACGGCGATCAGACCACCGCGGACCGATCGCTGGAGCATCGCCGAGGCAAGCGCAAGAAGGATCGGGAGGCCGAGGCCGGCGCCGGTCCTGGCAGCGTCAAGCGCGCGGACCTGGGCGGTGAGGTTGTGTTCCCGCGGGTCGCGGTCGCCGACGAGCTGCCGCGCCTGGGCGATGAGGTTCTGATCGGCGACCTTGAAGCTCTCGCGAAGTGCGGCGGGCGCGGCCTGGTTGAGTAGCCCTCGCGCACCCGAGCCCGGTGTGTCGGCCGCCTCGATCCGGTAGAGCCCCGGCCCGACGTCGCCGCTACCTTCGGAGATCGCCCACACTTGGCCCGGGGGCAGCGGGTCGAGGCCGATCGAGTCAGGGCTCGCCAACTCAGGGGTGGACACGAACTGCTCGACGCCCTCACCGAGGCGGTAGCCGAACTGCGTGTTGCGGAACTCGGCTGCGCCGATACGGCGCTGCTGTTCCTTGACGCGACGGCGGCACTCCAGGGCGATGCGCACCGCCCATTCGAGGTCCTCGTCGGAGATCGCGGCTTCGGCGTCGGGATACAGGAGCTTGAGCAGGCCATCGACCGTCTTGTTGACGGCCGACAGGTCTCGGCCCGACAATGCGTCGGAGTAGTTGACCCGCCCCTGGATCGACGCGAGGCGCGACTGGTCACGAAGGCGCGACCAGCACTCGGAGAGGAAGTCGCTGACGAGTCCGAAGTGGTGCGTGAAGTACGTCGGGTTGAGCTTCGGGACGTCCCAGCCGGGCAGGTAGGCATGGATGCGATCCATGAACGCGGTGTCGTCGCGCATCTCTGGCGGCAGGGGCGAGAGCAAATGTCCGATGCGCTGCTGGTGGGCGACGTCGACGTCGAAGTTGCCGACGAGCACGATCGAGCCGTCGGCGCGGATGGATTCACGGCCGCGGGAGAACTCGCCCGACTCCATGTAGCCCTTCATGATGTTGACGCCGTCTTTCTGGTCGAAAGAGACGCCCGAGACTTCGTCGAAGCACACGACGTCGTACTGGGCGACGAGGCCGCGCTGGCCGGTGGCGTTATTGACGAACATCCGGGCGACGGTCGCCTTGCCTCCCGAGATCAGGTGAGCGTACGGCGACACCTGCTGAAACAGGTGCGACTTACCGGTTCCGCGCGGTCCCAGTTCGACCATGTTGAAGTTCCGCTGCACGAACGGGACCATGCGAAGCAGCAGGACGTCCTGTTCGCGCTCGCTGAGCTGTCCGGGCTCGAAGCCCACCGACCGAAGCAGGAGATGCTTCCACTGTTCGGTCGTGAACCGTGAGCGGCCTTCGGCAAGACGCGAGAGCGAGTCGCGGGTCGACAACTGGATGGGGCGAAGCGAGCCGATAGCGAAGGGCTTGCCGTTGTTTTCCTCGGCGATCGCGGCGTCGTAGAACAGGTCGACCTCGGCATAGAAGCCGCCAGTGAGCATCCGCTCGTTATCGCGGACGACGCCGTCGTCGATTCGCACGTCGCGAAGCCCGAGGCTGGGCAGTTCGGCGACGTAGGCGTTCGACTTCGCGTCGAGGCGGGCCTTGACGAGGTCGATGAGCTTGATGGTCATGCGCTCGCGGGCACGCGACTTGAACAGTTCCTCCTCGCCGGCCCGCACGGTGCGGTCGGCGAGGAGGCGTCGCACGACCTGGAGCCCCTCATCGATCTCCTCGGGATCGGTCGTGGCGCAGTAACGGCCGATCAGGAACTCGCCCACATACGTTGGGACGGGATATGCGCCCTTGAACTGCTGGGCGAGATCCTTGCGGACGACGTACCCCTCGAACGCCGAGGCTGCGGTCTCGTCGATCTCGTCGATCATGATCGCCTCGGTCATTCCGTACCTCCCACCGTGGTTTGCGTTTGGGTGAGAACCCCGCCCTTCGAGTCGAGAAGCACAACCCAGGCGGTCGCCCCAGCAGGGGCTTGCTCCTCATTGACGAGCACCTTGACCTCGCCAGGCTCTGTGGGCGGTTTGGAGCCACCGACGGCGCTCGACGCGTCGGCAGGTCGGAGCCGAATCTCGGCGAGGACCTCGGCCTCGGTGGGCCCGTAGTCGATGCGGCATCGCTGCCCGGTCCACCGGACGGCCTCGATCTGAACGGGGGCCACCAGGGTGTCACCGCGCGTCACTGTGACAACGGGGATCACGCACTCCTGGAGGCTCAGCCCACCGTGCTCGTACAGACGACCCGCCTCGAATGCCGCGGCCCCTGGTGCACTCACCATGTCGACCGACGAGTTCCACGTCCAGGGCAGGACCGGGAAGTCGGGGTGCGCCGCGGCAGCCTTCAGCCGGGCCACCCGGGGCTTGCGGGCCGCGTCACCCTCGGTGACCTGCAACGGCAGCGTCACCTTCTGCGCTGCCAGTCCGGGCAGGAGGAACCCGTGATCGGTGACGATAACGACGTTCCGCCAGCCTGCGTCGATGAGCCCGCGCACGCGTTCGGCGACGAGGTCGAGCTGCTGGTCGACAAGGTCAGCGAGAGCATGCCCATGGGAGTGCCCGAGTGAGTCGATCGAGTTCGTTTGCGTCCACGCCTTGCCGGTCGGATCTCCGACCTCGGCGGCGTCCCACTCCAGGAACTGAACGTTCGCGCTTGTGAGTGCCGAGCGCAGGACCGCGCCCTTGAGGGAGCGGCCTTGATCGTCAGCCGCATCGAATGCCGCGCCACCACCCGCGGTGATCGCGATGGGAGCGACCGCCGGCTGCCCGGTCGGCGTGACGCTGGGGAATGCGGCCAGCCGCGTCTCGACGGCGGCGACGAGCGGCGACAACCGCCGAGCCATGCGTGTGGCAAGGTCGAAGCGCAGCGCGTCGACATAGACGACGGCGGTTCCCGCGTCGATGTCGAGGCCCGTTACGCCGGGGTAGCCCGCTGCCGCGGCCCTCTGGAATGCTCGCGCTGACTCGTCGACCCACGAGTCGTAGAGCGCGCCGAGCGCCGATGCGACTGCGACCCGGTCTTGTGCGGTTTTGGCTGACGCGATAGCCCGCAGAGCGAGGTCGTCGACCATGTGGCCTTCATCGCCGTACCAAGTGACCTGGTCCTTGAGGTCTGAGGCCAACGGCGCGGTAGCAACGCGATCGGCCAGTTCGGCCAGGTGCCCGACGGCCCGCGCGAGCGGCGCCTGTCCGAGTGCGGCCCAGACGTTGTCTTCCCGCGCCGAGTGTGCTACGGCGAGTTCCACGATGCGTCCGCGCGGGTCTTGATAGGTCGCGAGCCCACCAAGCGCAGTCCGCAACGCCTCTTCCTGGTCGCGATTCCACGAGGGCCAGGAGTCAGGGTGCGGGTCCGTGTCTCCGAAGAGCGGCACGACAGAGGGACGCGCCTGGTCGAGAAGGCTCGGGATGTTCGGGTAACGCGCGGGGTTCTCGGCGAACCGCTGCCAGACCGCGTTCCACTCCCCGGCGCGGCTTCCGAGCTTGCTGGCCGCGGTGAGCGGGCCGTCCTTGTCGGGGCTGAAGCCGTAGGTGTCCTTGCAGGACGCGACGAGTGCCTTCCACCGCACTCCGGTGAGCGAGGCTCGCGCGGCCTCGGGATCGTCCATCCAGTTGAGGAGGGTGCGGACGTGGTCGTCGAGGACGAGGTGCCGCAGCCGGGAAGAGTCGAGCCGACCCCTGCGTTTGAGGTCGTCGACGTCTTCGAGTAAGAGCTTGTCGAGCACTTCTCCAAGGGCCGCCTTCGTTGCGGCGTCCCCCGCGAGGTCGAGCCCGGCACCCTGCTTGGATGCGAGGAACGAGTGCGGCGCCCACAGTGTCTGTCCGAGCGCGGACGGCCACCAGTTGGAGCGAACCGCGATCTCGGCGAGGGGCGCAAGCGAGTCGTCAAGTGCGGACGCCTCGGCGACGGAACCTCGGCTGACGCCGGGCAGGTAGATCACCCACGGGTTGCGCTCATCCCGCGGTGCGAGGTGGGCCGGGAGTTCGGCTGACTCGGGGGCCGCGAGCACGGCTCGGAGCCAGACCGTCGGTCCTTGCGCGGCCTCGGGGTCGTACTCGCCGAGGATGAGGATGGGCACCGCCTCCTGGAGGCTGCGGATCACCGGCTCCCAGGCGCGGTCAGGGTCGGCCCACAGGACGGCCGCAGGGGCAGAGCTTGCCCCTGCGTTGAAATTGGCGGCGTCCCGAAGAGCCTTGGCAACGACGGCGCCGACGAGCGTCATCCGGCAGCCTCCGCCTCGCGCCGGGCCGCTCGGCGCTCTTCGAGCGTCGGGTGCAGATCGTTGTGCCGCTCCGATCGATCAGGGTTCGTGCCGGGGTCCTTACGCCAGTGGAGGCCGACTTTCGAGCGGAGCACGCCGGCAGTCACAAATGGTCGAATGTTGAGGCGCACGCCGTCATCGACATCGGGCTCCCACCCGATGGGCTGTTGCGCCATCTGCTTCCACCGAACGTAGATGTCGTATGGTGGTGCCCCTTCGAGGATGAGCTTGAGCCTGCGCTGGAGCTCCTCCGCTGCTGCCAGGCGAGCATCAGCGCCTGCCCGTTCCGCGCGCGCCTCGTGCTTCTGCCGGTCAATCCAGGCACCGAGGGACGTGAAGGCCAACTTCTCCAGCGTGCGCCGGTTGAGCTTGTGATAGTTGACGATCGCTGAGAATCCGTCCTTGCGACCGTCCCAGACGTGCCAAAGGAAAGGCCGCCTGTCGAAAACCTTCACATGCTGTGCGAAGAACGAGTCGCGGAGCCAGTCCTCCAGCCGCCCGTTCTTACCACCGGCCCCGACCACCAATCGTCTCTCAGTGGCACTCGACCACTCCTCGCCGTACGCAACGGCAAAGAGTTCTCGGAGTCGCGTAGCAAGGTCAGGCTCGGCTGGCAGCGACTGAAGCGACGCGATGCCGTCACTGTCAGCGAACAGATCCAGACCGTCGGCGGGCTGATCGGGCCAGCGATACCCGAGCAGGCGCGCCACAGCCACCTGCAACGGATGATCGGAGATCGGGATTTCTCCCTTAAACAGCCACTGGTAGGGAGCAGTAGTCCGAACGTCCCCTAGAGCAGCGGGCGCCGGAGTAGAAACAACCAGTTTATCCCAGGCGTCCTTGTCGACGCGCACAGCGGCGATCGTCCCGCCGGTCACGCTGGGACCTGAGTCAATCTCATCGATCCACTCGCTTAAGCTGGGGTCCGAGAAGAGGGCCCAGAGTGCACCCAGGTGAGCGGGATCGCGCGGTATGAATCCAACTGAGTTATCCGCATAGATCTCGCCCTCGTATCGTGTCACCGGGTTGGCGCCGACGCGCGAGACGAGGACGCCTTGCTTCCCCCAAAATGACTGGCCGCGCAGCCACGACCGCACACCCTTCTCTCCGAGACGATCAACGAGAAACTGCATAAATGCGCCGGCCCCATCGTCCCACTTCAGAACCGTTGAACGACCGGTCGTCGCGCCTGTTGCTTCTGGCGAACGCAGGTAATTCTCCCATCCCGACGGATTGCTTCCGGACGCAACCTCCCAGAACTTGCGTGTAAAGCGCTCGTTGTCGCCAGTTTGAACACCCATCGAGAACTCAGCGATCTCTCCGATCGTGAGCGAACTCTCGCTCTCGGAGAAAGAGATCCTTTGTCCTCGGCTTGCGAGCGCGTCAATGGCGGCTACGCGTCCAAGCTTCGCAGTCCGGAGAGCGTAGGCCTTGTCAGCGGCAGACCGGTGGAGCAATGTATCTAGCGTCGCGAACTCACGCGACCCCGGGGCGGTGACGAGCAGGATCGGCTGAACGACCTGCCCCGAGATGCCCGGAAATGCTCCGTCGCCAAGTCGAGCAACCAGGCGAATTCGACACCTCTCCAACAACCTCACCCTAAGCGAGCGCATGCCGGACTGTGATGTGAGCGACTGCGGCAGCACACACGCTACGGAACGCGCACTCCTCTCAAGCCGATCCAAAAACGTGATGGCTAGGTCCCCGGACGCATCCGCGTGATGAAGTTTCACATACGCAGCAAGGCCGTCGTCTTCGCGCCCCTTTCCGAGCCAGGGAGGATTCGTAACCGCAAGCGTGAACTCCCGAGCGAGTAGCCTCGCGGCCTCAACCACATCACCAGCGGTCAACCCAAGAACAGTGCGCTCTCCGCTCTCGAAAGCGAGAGCGCTCGCGAGCAGTTCCCTCAACTGATCTTCGGAGACGCTGATCGCCATGTCCGTACCGAAGAGTGCCATCCCCTCAACCCCAGCGCGCGGGTCGATCAGCGACCCAAGCGTGTCGGCGTTGCGGAACAGCGTGTGGAGGCGAGCCATTGCCTTGCGCAGCTCGGCGTCTTCACCGGCGAGGTCTTCCCACTCTGCGCGGCCGCCTCGTACGGGTATGCCGGAGCATGCGATCTGGGGCGCAGGAAGGTCTCGGAATCCACCCTGCTTCCACGCTTCGAGTGCGACGTTGAACGTGGCAATCTGTGTGCAGCGCGGGTCGAGCTCGAGACCGTGCAGGTTCTCGCGGAGCACCGCGTCCTGCGCGTCGGCCGGCGTGAGGCCCTCCTCTTCCGCGCGCATGCGCCAAAGCATTCCGAACATCGCGACGAGGAAGTGACCGGATCCGCAGCACGGGTCGACAACAGTGACCTCGGCAGCGGTCGCCGGCCACTCATCAAAGGCGCCGGCGGCTGGGGTGCCGTCGTCGAGCCTGCGCAAGTACTCCCACCCGTCGATGAGGGGCGAGTCAGGATGGCAGGCGGCCCACCATGCTCCGAGGGAGCTCTCCAGAAGGAACCGCACCATGTAGTTCTCTGTGAACAACTGCGTGACGGGCGAAAGGTCGGCACCGCCGATCTTGACGCCGGAGTCGTTAACCCTCTTCTTCTCTGCCGTCTGCCAGAACTGGTAGACCCAGCCGAGCGCGTCCTCCGTCGTGAACACCTCGGCCGGAATCTCCAGCAGGAGGCGCTCCAGCGCGTTGCGGTGTTCGGCTGCGAACCGGACTTGGACCGCAGGGTCGTTGAGGCGGAACACGCCAGGCAGGATCTCCGACGCGAACCGCGCGGCAACGGCCCACGCGTCGGGCTCGTCAAGGTCGGATGCGAGATCGCCGCAGTCCTCCAGGGACAACGGGATGTCGCGGTACTCCGGATGCCGAAGGAGACCGTTGACTTCCAGGAAGCGGGCGAACAGCAAGCGATGCCACTGCTCGTAGGCCACGTCGTGGATCAAGTTGGTGAGCAGCGCACCCGCACGTGCGGTGTCATCGCCGAGCTGCCGCGCTTTGTCGCGCAACTCGAGGCGGAGCTTGTTCTGCTCGTCGCTCAGGTAGCCCGGACGGCTCGGCTCGCTGACCGCGAGTGCGCGTAGGGCGTCCTCGGCCGCTCGCTGTGCCGCCTCGCGGGCGCGTTGCGTCTGCGTATCGAGGAAGCGCCGTTGGTCAGAGTTCAGGACGGTGTTCGTTGCCGTAGTCACGGTTAGCCCTTCACCACAACGCTGTCGTTGCCGGTTAGCGCGTCGAGGAGTTGCGTGCGCAGATCTCCGATGTACTGCTCGATCTCGTCCGGGCTGCTCAAGCTCGCCGTCGATACCCTCACCGCGGCGGTCTTGGCAGCAGGGGTCGTGAGCCGGAGAGCCGCCTCAAGTGCGCGTGAGGCGCGCTGCGGGATGGCATCGAGTTCAGCGGTCCACCCCTGGAGCGGTCGGGCCTGCGCAGCCGCCAGCACGGCGGAAGGATCGGCCAGGTTTGGCTCGGGCTCCGCTGCGAGGTGGTGTTCCGTGAGGAGTGCCTCGCGCTGCACCTCGTCGAGAGCCTTCCACGACGGCTGCTGTTCGAGGCTCTCGACAGCTTTCGCGCGGGCGTCGCGCAACGCTGCCGCCGCTTCGTGGATCGCATCGCGAAGTGCGTCGGCCAGGTCCTTGACGATCGGTGCGACGGGGTCGGAGTCGGCGAGGAGATCGCGGCTCGCGGCCAGCGCGTCGAGACGGTCTCGGGCGACCGACGCGGTGTCCAGCCCCGCGGCAGACGTCGCAAGCGAGCGCGCCAATTCGAGCGAAGGCGTCCGGCTCTTGCGTCGACGCTCAAGATCCCCGAGCCGGTCGTTGAAGCTCGTGAGGGCGTTGCTCGCGGCTAGGAGGGCGTGCACGCGGTCGTTGCCCGACGCACTGATGATCACCTGGATGTTGCCCGGCACGGTGATGTCCGGGAGCGGAGCGGGCCCGCTCACGTCCTTCGCACGATCAACGAGCGACTTGACGGCCTGTTCTACGGCCGAGACGAGTCCATCGTTGTCGGTCGGGAACCCGAGATTGCTCAGCACCTGCCGTGCCTGGATCTTCTCGGCGGACTTGAGGACCGTTACCTCGCGGCGGAGCTGCACATTGCCTAGGCGAGTCTGCTTGAGCACGTCGGCCGTAGTCGCGTCGCTCCCGTTGAGCATCGCTCGGATTATCCCGGTGTCGAGGAGCACCCCGAGGGCCGCGATGAGCGCATCCCGAGGCCAGCCGAGAGGCTTCGAAATGACGGCCTTCTCAACGTCGCTTGCAGACCTGCCAGCCGGGCCGATGTGGCTGAGAACCTCCTTGATGACGCGGTGCTGCTCGGGGTCGGCGTCGTGCTGGACGGCCTTGAGCGCATCCGCCGCCGATCCGCTCCTCACCCGTGCGATCACCTGCGCCCACCGATTGTCGTCAGCCTCGGCAAACCGCGGGAACAGGCGGGTCGCGGCATCCTGTGCACCGGCCTCGATGCGCTCGCGCAGGCTGAGCCCGCTCGGTGCCGCGCCGCCGCCGAGGAGCACGTTTGCCTTGGAGATCACGTCGCGGACGTGTGTGTTCACCTGGTCCGTTGCGCGGTTGAGACGGGTCTGCATCGCGCTTCGGGCCTGCTTGCCCTCGTCGTCCTGCGGGATGCCCTGCTGGTCGATCACTCGCTGCGCGGCGACCTTGTTGCGGACCGCTGCCGCAAACGCCGGGGCCTGGAGGCGGGGAAGGTGAACGAGGACGATCGGCGAGTCGACACCGAGGCTACGGGCGGCCTCGTCAAACTGCTTCGCGGTGATCCCCTCGTCCCACTCCGAGCGGAGCCACACCGGGATCGCCTCGGAGTCCGGCGGAAGCGAGGCGTCGGCATGCAGTGCAAGTTTGCGCGACTCCTTGGCGCGGCCCTGCTGGATTGTCGCGGGTAGAGCCCGGCTAATCTCGGCGAGGAGCAGCGCGTCGCGCTCGGTGCTCACCTCGCTGTCGGTCACCTGCGCGTGGTGCCTGCGGAAGGCCTCATCCCACTCGCGGCCTGCCCTGGTTTGGAGGCGGAACTCCTCCCCGTCCTGCTGGAGAACGCCCTCCTCGGCGAGTGCTTCCAGCACGGCGGGTACTTGCTGCCGAAGCCGGTCGCCGTCGTGGCGAGATCCTCGACGAGCAGATCGACGAGATGGTCCGCCGTCGCACGCACGCCGATGTCGCCGTGGCCCGACGTCGGGAGCAGACTGATGAGGTGGACCAGGCCGAGGATGCGGCCGCGCAGGGCGTCCTTCTGCCCCTGCTCGTGGATCAGTGTCTGCGTCTCCTTGAGGAGCAGCCCCGCGCCGTTCAGATCTTCGTTCTTTTGGGAGTAGAGGAAGTCGGCACCGACAACGGTGCCTACGGCCTCGGGTGCGACCTTGCGGTTTGCCTCGTGCACGATGCGGAGCTGGGAGCGCAGCTGACCGGCGCGGCCGGCGTCGGCCTGGCGGAGCACGCTCTCCCAGAATCGGCGACGCACCGGGAGCAGTGGGTAGTCCTCGGCGAGGTCCCTGTCATCGGCCGTGGTGTGCTGAATCTTGGTGCCGATGAGCTGCCGGGAGATCTGGCCCGCGACCGATGACAACGTGCTGTTGAGACCGGGCTTCTTCGCGGGCTCCTTGCTGAGTAGCACGCGACGGACGACGGCGTCGACGTCCTGGTTTTTGAGGACGACCTTGACGGTGAAGCGATCCTGGATCTTCTGGAGCGTCGAATCGGCCGTGAGCTCCTGTTGACCGGTGGCAACGAGCAGCACCCGGCCGTCGAGTTCCCGAGACACCGACTCCACGAGGTTCTGCACCTCCATGGCGCGGCCGCCGTCGCCGCTGATGTACTGCTGCACCTCGTCGAGGACGATCAGCGACGGCGGAACCTGGCCGCCGCCGACGTACTCAAGAATCTTCTTGAGCAGCGCGATCGTCTCGTCCGTGGAGAACGACCGCGTGTCCGGCGGAAACTGGCCGCGAAGCGCGGCACGCACTTCCTTGGCCGATGCGGCGAACTCCGGGTCCGAAGCGAGGATGGCGTTCGCGAGCAGCGTGCTGAGGTTGTACTCGCCCAACTCCTCGATGACGTCGCCGCCGTTGGCAGTGACGTGGTCGCGGACAGCATCGAGGTCCCCCTTGCCCGCGAGCCACAGGGCAACTTGGGCGGGCGCGACGCGAGTGGGTAGCCCCGCCGCTCCGAGCACGATCGAGAGGAACACGGAGTTGAGGGTGTCGCCGCTACGGTCAAGCGCTCCTGCGGCGGCCCACGGGGCGGCACCATCGCGGCGGCCGAGCGTGGTCAGTTCCGTCAGCTGATCCTGGATGCCCTGCGGGATGTTCGTGAGGCCGCGCGCTGTAGCGGCGTTCGGAAACTTCGTGTCGGCCCACAGGTGCTGAAGCACGCGGACCAGGTGAGACTTACCGCTCCCGTAGAAGCCCGAGACCCAGACCGCGGGCTGCGTCGTCCGGTTCCGGTGCCCGGTGTAGGAGTCGAGGATGCGGTGGAGGCCGTGCTCGTACTCGCCCTCGCAGACGAAGCTCTCCAGTTCGTACTTGAGCACGTCCCACTGGTTGGAGTCCTCGGGACGGTCGACGTTGGTCACACCGTCGTTCGGAATCTCGAAACTCAGCGGGGGCCGGACGAAAAGGTCGTTGTTGGTCGTCACGCGAGGTCCTTCTGCGGGTCGATGACACGGGCGCGGTAGTTGAACCCGTCCCGTGCGTCGAGCAAGCGGAATGAGTGAGTCTCCGGGTCGTGGAGCCCGGGGAAGAGCACGAGGAGGCGGCCGGTCACAGCGGAGTCGACGGACTTGATCACGCTCGACGCTCGAAGGAACGGGAAGATCGAGCCGATGCCGACGAGCGCCACGACGGCGCTCGCGGGTGCCGCTTCGAGGGACTCGCGAATGCGGGCGACCAGAGTCTTCTCAAACTGGTCAAGGATCGACGGTGTCAGGTCGCTCGGCTCCTCGTAGAACGCCTCCGCATGCCGGTGCGACGACAGCCAACTCCCGAAGTCGTCGGTGACATCGAGGACGACCCACGCACGGCCCGCCTGCGTTGTCGCCAGCTCCATGCTCGGCAGCGCGTGCCGGATCTGGCGTTCGAGGTCGGGCGGGTAAACGAGCATCCAGACTCGTTCCCCGCCGGAGACGTTTTCATTCCATCTCAAGGACAACTCGGCCTTGTAGGCATCGACGAGGTCAGAGACGCGGCTCATGCGGCACCGCCGAGACCCGGAAAGGACACGTCAACCACGTTACCCGCGACGAGCAGGTCGAGAAGACCTTGGGTGTGCGCGTCGCGCAGCGCCTCCAAGGTGCGGCCAGGAGCGATCCCGAGGATCTGCGACCACGGGTTGTCGAGGACGCCGAGCCCGCGCCCGCCGGCCAAGTGCCCCAGGTAGGCCGCGTAGGCGATGGCTGGCGGGCGGGCCTCCACGTCAAGGCGCACCTTCTTGGCGCGACCCGCAAGGTGACCGGTCTGGGTCCAGCAGGCTCCGGTGTTGCGGCCCGTCTTCCCGAGCGTCGACTCCGACATCTCGGTGCTGAACTGTGTGCCGACGGCAGCGGTGAGATCTGCCGACGTCACGCTCCACCCTGGGGGGAGGTCCGCAATCGCGGAAAACGAGGCGCGGAGCACCTCGTCACGGGTGACGGCCAGCAGCCCCGCAAGCAGCGGGCGCGACGAGGGGTCGATCTCCCAGAAGTGCCGCAACGCCGTGAACTCGGGGCGGCCCGGGTCCAACAAGTACAGCTCGCGCAAGTGGCGAAACGAACGCTGCCGACCGGCCTGCGTCGGACGGCCGAGGACGTTGCCCTCGACGACCGCCTCGCGGTACCGCTCGGCGGGCGCATCCGACGGCACCTCGCGCAGAAGCTCAACCAGGTGGGGTATGCCGATCGTGTGGCTGGTTGTCGTCCGCAACGTGCCGAGGGCAAAGTCGCCCCCAGTGGCATCGGAACTCGTCATCTCTCGGTGCTCTCCCCAGTCAGGCGGGTGTGAAGCAGACCGCTGTGACATCCGCGCCACTCTCAACTACGTGCAGTTCAAACGGTAGCGGACGGCACCCACATAGTCAGGCTGGACGCCACGGGGCGAGCGGTGGTCGTCGCCACCGGTGCTACCCTACCGGAGGTCTCTCGGTGACAATAGATCATGGACCGCGCGCATGCCACGGGCGCGGCTCCTCGCGAGCCAGCGAGTACGGGCCGACCGCCGTGGTCACCGGGGAGTACTGACGGCTGGTGCCTGCCGTCTCATTCCCGAGCGTCAAGCTGCTGCTCATCCGCGACGGCGCGACCATCATCAACGACGACACCAACGACATCCGCGCCGAGGTGGGCGACGTCGTCGTGCTCCGCTCCAACACCATGGCGAGCGGCACCCCCGACGACCGGGTGACCATCTCGACGATCTACGGCGAGACCGAGCACATGTTCCAGCACTGGTGTAGTCGGCCACGCCACCATCGACGCCCCCACCGCGGGGCCCCTCCGGCTGCCGTCCGTGTAGGAGCTCCCGTCGTACGTCAGAGTCGTGCCGTCCCATCTGGTCCGCGGGCGCTGGAAGATGGGCAGCCACCGCTGGTCGAGGTCGTCGACGACGATCACGGATGAGTCGGTGCAGGACACTCGTGAGGCTTCCGTCATCGTCCTGCCTCTGCGCGGGTGGTGCATCCAGCATCGCACGAGAGCCGGCGCGCCCGGCGGGCCGGGCAGCGCACCACGTGCCGCTGCCGCCGTCTTCAACCGTCAACCAGCGGGTCGGCGCCGGCCGGGGCGGCGTCGTCCGGCGGCGGAGCTCTCGGCTCCTAACCGGTGTTGACGTCGGAGCTCGCGGGCGGTAGCCGATCCTGGACCCGACTCCCTACGTCCCGCCAGCGTGTGCGTCGCGAGGATGCCGGCCGACGAACGACAAAGGCCCGCTGGGGTGCGTCGCGGTTGGCACGGTGGTCCTCGGGAGCGACTGCTGTGACGGTCTCGGTGTCGGTTCCCAGAGGTGGCGCTGGACCGGCTGGCATGGTTCTCCTACCCCCGGGACGACTCGCCGACGTAGGCCACAGGGTCGCCCTCGACGAGCCCGCTTCCTCCCTGAGCCGTGCCGCCTCCGCCGTCGATGTCCAAGGCGCATGCCGTGAGGATTGCGACGGTCGCCGCCGCGCATACGCAAGCGAAGGCAGCCCGACTCGTGCTGTGCCATGGTCGCCTGGACAAGGACAGCCCGCGCAGGAGGCAGGAGGAAGACCGCGATGCGGACCACGAGGACAGCCGGTGGTTGACCAGCCCGCCGCACCGGTGGCGAGCCGGGAGGCGCTGCGGGCCGACTGCGGCTCCTGCTTCGCCCTGTGCTGCGTCGCGCTGTCGTTCGCCCGGTCGGCGGACTTCGCGATCACCAAACCGGCCGGCGACCCGTGCCCGAACCTCGCCGCCGACGACAGCTGCACGATCCACGCCAGACTGCGCCCGAGCGGGTTCAAGGGCTGCACGGTCTTCGACTGCTTCGGCGCCGGCCAGAAGGTGTCGCGCCAGACGTTCGACGGGGTGAGCTGGCGCGCCGACCCGGAGACGCGGGCGCAGATGTTCGCGGTCTTCCCGGTCGTGCGTCAGCTGCACGAGGTGCTCTGGTTCCTGAACGAAGCCCGGATCGCGACCGGGGAAGCCGACCCCCTGGTGATCGAGCTCGCCGCGGCGACCACGCGGGTCGAGGCGCTCACCCTCGCGCCGGCCGCCGAGATCCTCGACATCGACGTCGACGCCGTCCGCGGCGACGTGCGCCCGCTCCTCCTCGCGGCGAGCGAACGCGTGCGCTCCCGCTACGCCCGGCAGCGGGGCACCCGTGGCGCCGGGCAGGACACCGCAGGGCCCGCCAGGCCCGGCCGGAAGGGACAGCCGCGCACGGCCGACGCAGGATCCGTCCCCAGGGTCGGCCCGGGAGCCGACCTGATCGGCGCCAGGCTCCGCCGCCTCGACCTGCGCGGCGCCGACTTGCGCGGCGCCTACCTCATCGGCGCGGACCTCAGCGGGAGCGACCTGCGCGGGGCGGACGTCCTGGGCGCCGACCTGCGCGACGCCGAGGTCACCGGCGCCGACCTGTCCGAGGCGCTGTACCTGACCCAGACCCAGGTGAACGCCGTGCGGGGGAACGCCGCGACCAGGCTGCCGCCGGGGCTCGACCGACCCACGCACTGGTCCTGAGCCGGGGGCGCGGCCGGACCGCGCACTGGGCCTGAGCCGGTGGTGCGGCCGGCCGTCACGCCGCAGCGCGGGCGGCAGGCCGGACGGCGCCTCCACCTGAGCGACGACCGCCACGCCCGCGGTGCCGCCCCCGCCCGCGGTGCCGTTTCCGCCCGCCCCGCCGCCGTCGCCCCGCCGTCGGCCGGTCCGTTACCGTGGGCCCGCACCGAGCAGAGGAGATCCATGAGCGAGCCTGGGCGCAGCGTCCTGGTCACCGGCGCGAGCCGCGGCATCGGCCGCGCCATCGCCGAGCGGTTCGTGGCCGCGGGGGACCGGGTCGCCACCCTGGCCCGCTCCGGCGACGTGCCGGACGGCGTGCGCGGCGTCGTCGCCGACGTGCGCGACACCGCCGCCGTCGACGCCGGGTTCACCGAGATCGAGGCCGCGCACGGGCCGGTGGAGGTCGTCGTCGCCAACGCCGGCGTGGCCCGCGACCAGCTCCTCATGCGGATGAGCGACGAGGACTTCACCGACGTCCTGGAGACCAACCTCGCCGGCGCCTTCCGGGTGGCCCGCCGGGCCAGCAAGGGCATGATCCGGCTGCGCCGCGGGCGGATCATCTTCCTGTCCTCCGTGGTCGCCATGTACGGCAGCCCCGGCCAGGCCAACTACGCCGCCGCCAAGGCCGGCCTGGTCGGCATGGCCCGGTCCATCACTCGTGAGCTGGGCGGGCGGGGGATCACCGCCAACGTCGTGGCGCCGGGCTTCATCGACACCGCCATGACCGCCGCGCTGCCGGAGAAGACCCAGCAGCAGTACCTCGGCGCCATCCCGGCCGGCCGCTTCGGCGCTGTCGAGGACGTCGCCGCCGCGGTGGAGTTCCTCGCCGGGCCGGGCGCCGCCTACGTCTCCGGCGCCGTCCTCCCGGTCGACGGCGGCCTCGGCATGGGCCACTGACGACGCAGCCGGCCGCCGGCCCGGTGGGTTCAGAGGCGGCCCGGCGGCGGGCCCGCCGCGGCAACGGACGGGCCGCCCGCCGTCGGCAGGCCAAGATGGACCAGCGAGCCCGGCACCCGCGCGGCGCCAGGACACCAGCGAGCCCGGCGCGGTGCGCCGGGAGAAGGAGAGGAACGCCATGGGACTGCTCGAGGGGAAGACCCTCCTCGTCACCGGGGTGCTGAAGGACAACTCCATCGCCTTCCACGTGGCCCGGCTGGCGCAGGAGCAGGGCGCCACCGTCGTGCTGACCTCCTTCGGCCGGCAGCTGCGGCTGACCGAGGTCACCGCCCGCCGGCTGCCCAGCCCGGCGCCCGTGGTCCAGCTCGACGTGACGAACGAGGAGGACCTCGCCGCGCTCGGCGACCGGGTCCGGGAGCACGCCGACCGCCTCGACGCCGTCGTGCACTCCATCGCGTTCGCGCCCCAGTCCGTCATGGGCGGGAACTTCCTCCACGGGGCCTGGCCGGACGTCGCCACCGCGCTGGAGGTCTCCGCCTACTCGCTGAAGTCCCTGGCGGTGGCCGCCCGGCCGCTCCTGGGCCGGGGCTCGGCGGTGGTCGGGATGACCTTCGACGGGTCCGTCGCCTGGCCGGTCTACGACTGGATGGGCGTGGCCAAGGCCGCCTTCGAGGCCACCGCCCGCTACCTGGCCCGGGACCTGGGCCCGGACGGCATCCGGGTCAACCTCGTCTCGGCCGGCCCGATCCGGACCACCGCCGCCACCTCCATCCCCGGCTTCGAGCAGATGGAGAGCGTCTGGGACGAGCGCGCCCCGCTGGGCTGGGACGTCGCCGACGCCGAGCCGGCCGCCCGCTCGGTGGTGGCCCTCTGCTCGGACTGGTTCCCCGCCACCACCGCCGAGATCGTGCACGTCGACGGCGGCGTGCACGCCATGGGGCAGTGACGGCCGGCGACGCCGGGACCGCCGGCAGCGCCGGGACCGCCGGCAGCGCCGGGACCGCAGCAGGCGGCGCCGGTCGCACGCTCGTCCTGGTGCGGCACGCCAAGGCCGAGCCGGCGGGCGACCTCGGCGACGAGCGACGCCCGCTCGCCGCGGTCGGGCGCACCCAGGCCAGCGCCCTCGGCCCGGCCCTGGCCGCCCGCCTGGGCGAGGTGGATGCCGCGCTCGTCTCCCCGGCCCTGCGGGCCACCGAGACCTTCCGGCTGCTGGCGCGAGGCCTGACCGTGCACCAGCACCAGACCCGCGAGGACCTCTACGACGCCGGCCCACGCCAGGTCCTCCGGGCCGTGCAGGAGCTGGACGACGGCGTCCGGAGCGCGCTCGTCGTCGGGCACGAGCCGGCCATCTCCCACCTGGCCACCCTGCTGCACGACGCCCGGGACGACCTGGGCGCGCAGGTCGCCCTGGGGGTCTCCACCGCCACCGCCTGCGTGCTCGAGGTGCCGGTGCCCTGGCGCGAGCTCGACCGGTCGACCGCGCACCTGACCGAGCTGGTCCGCTCCCCGCACTGAGGTCCGGCTGCGGCGCGGGGCACGCCGGGCGTCCGGCGTCCGGCGCTTTCCGTGGCTGGCCGACGGCCGGAGTCCTGGCCGTCACCCGTCGGCTCCGGGGCGTTCGCTGCTGCCCGCCGGTCCCGCAGCCCCGCTTCCCCTCACGGCCGTGGCGGAGGACAATCGTGACCGGGGCCACATCGGGGACCGAGGGAAGGAGCAGACCATGTGCTACGACCGCTACACCGAGAGCCTCTGGCGGGAGCGGTCCCGCCGCACCGAGCAGGAGCAGTCCCGCCCCACCGCCAAGGAGCCGGAGGTCCCGGCTGCGCCCGAGGCGCCGGCGCCCGAGGCGGAGGTCAGCGAGGTCCGCGAGCTGGCGCCCACGCGCTGACCCGCGCTGAACGACGGCGGCCGGCCCCGTGGGGCCGGCCGTCGCACTGTGCGTCACCGGCCCGGTGGGCCGGCTCGCGGTCGCACCGCGTCGTCGAGAGCGAACTGGCCCACCGCCGTCGAACGGCGCCCAGACCTACCGCTGCCGACCTCGTCCGTGTGGTACTTGTGGCGGTATCCGAGCACCGGATACCCGCCACAAGTACCGCACGGACGTCCGGCTTCCTTACCAGACCGGCTGCGCCGCGCTGCTCACGTGCCCCGGCCGCCGAGCCACGTCGCCGACTGCGCGCTCACCGGCCGAGCAGCCCCAGCACGGCGTCCAGCCGCGGGAAGGTCACGGCGGCGTCGGCCTGCTCCTGGACCACCGGCTTCGCGCAGTACGCCACCCCCAGGCGGGCCGCCCGGAGCATGTCGAGGTCGTTCGCGCCGTCGCCGACGGCAACCACCCGGTCCAGGCCCACCCCGTCCTCGGCCGCCCAGGCCCGCAGGTGCTGTTCCTTCGCGGCCCGGTCCACCACCGGGCCGGTGGTCCGGCCGGTGAGGCGGCCGTCGCTGACCTCCAGGGTGTTGGCCACCCAGTGGTCCAGCCCGAGCTCGGCGGCCAGCGGCCCGACCACCTCCCCGAACCCGCCGGACACCACGCCCACCCGCCCGCCGGCGGCGTGCACGGCGGCCACGAGCTCCCGCGCGCCGGGCGACAGGGTCACCGCCGCTCGCACGGCGCCGAGGACGCCGGCGTCCAGCCCGGCGAGCGTGCCGACCCGCGCCCGCAAGCTGGCGGCGAAGTCGAGCTCGCCGCGCATCGCCCGCTCGGTCACCGCGGCGACCTCGGCCCGGGTCCCGGCGTGCTCGGCGAGGAGCTCGATGACCTCGGCAGTGATGAGCGTGGAGTCGACGTCGAGGACGACCAGGCCGGGGCCCCGGGCGGCGAGGTCGCCGCTCGTCACCGCCGCGTCGACGCCCAGCGCCGTCGCGGGCCCGCGCAGCTCGGCACCGGCGGCGTCGGCGGTCGCGCCCGGGCGCAGCCGCCCGGCGAGGGCGACCGCGAACCAGCCGCCGCGGGAGGTGTCGGTCGCGGTGACGCCGTCGGCCACCCGCTCGAGCACCGCCGTCGCGTGGGCGAGGAGGGCGGCGGGTACCGGGCGGGGGGAGACCAGGCCGGCGCGGACGGTCGGCGGGGCGGGCAGGCTCACCCGGCGCAGGCTACGGGCCTTGCCCGGTCGGCGTCGGGCCGTCCGCACCGGGGCCGGCCCGGGGCCAGCCCAGCGTCCGGCCGTCCGCACCGCTGCCCGCCCGGGCCGCCCGGGCCCCGCCGGGCTGCCCGGGCGCCGTGCGCTGTCAGCGCTCGACCACCGTGCCCTTCGGCACCACGGTGATCCCGGCCGGGGTCACGGTGAACCCGCGCTCGCGGTCCCGGTCGTGGTCCAGGCCGACCTGCGCGCCCTCCTGCACCCGGACGTTCTTGTCCAGGATGGCCCGGGACACCGTGGCGTTGCGGCCCACGTCCACGCCGTCGAACACCACCGAGTCGCGCACCGAGGACCAGGAGTTGATCCGTGTGCCGGGGGACAGGACCGAGCCCACCACCTCCCCGCCGGAGATGATCACCCCGGGGGAGATGAGCGAGTCCAGCGCGTGCCCCAGCCGCTCGCGGTGCCCGTAGACGAACTTCGCCGGCGGCAGGCCCACGTACCCGGTGTACAGCGGCCACAGCTCGTTGTAGAGGTTGAACACCGGGAACACCGAGATGAGGTCCTGGTTGGCGTCGTAGAAGGCGTCCACCGTGCCGACGTCGCGCCAGTAGTTCCGGTCCCGGTCGGTCGCGCCGGGCACCTCGTTGAAGGTGAAGTCGTACAGGCCGGCGGCGCCGTCGGCCACGAACCGCGGCACGATCGACCCGCCCATGTCGTGCTTGGAGGTCTCGTCCTGGGCGTCGGCGGTGACCACGTCCACCAGCGCGTCGGCGTCCATGACGTAGTTGCCCATCGACGCGAGCACCTCGTTGGGGGAGTCGGCCAGCCCGACGGCGTCCGTGGGCTTCTCCAGGAACGCGCCGACCTTGTCCGGGTTCGCCGGGTCCGCCTGGATGACGCCGAACTGGTCGGCCAGCGCGAGGGGCTGGCGGATGCCCGCGACGGTGAGCGGGAACCCGGCGTCGAGGTGCTGGGCCACCATCTGGGAGAGGTCCATCCGGTAGATGTTGTCCGCGCCGACGATGACGACGATGTCCGGCCGCTCGTCGTCGATGAGGTTGAGCGACTGGTAGATCGCGTCCGCCGAGCCGAGGAACCAGTGCTTGCCGACCCGCTGCTGCGCCGGGACGGGGGTGACGTAGTTGCCCAGCAGGGTCGACATGCGCCACGTCTTGGAGATGTGCCGGTCCAGGCTGTGCGACTTGTACTGGGTGAGCACCACGACCTTGAGGTAGCCCGAGTTCGCCAGGTTCGACAGGGCGAAGTCGATCAGCCGGTAGATCCCGCCGAACGGCACGGCGGGCTTGGCCCGCTCGGCGGTTAGCGGCATGAGCCGCTTGCCCTCGCCGCCGGCCAGGACGATCGCGAGCACGCGTGGCAACGTCGTCATGGGCCGACCCTAGTGCTGGCCCGCCGGCCTCGCCGGGGGATCGCCGCCGACGGCGGCCGGTACCGGTGGTGGGCGGGCGTCAAGGCGCGTGGGTGGGCGCCGGGGGGCGAGCCCGGACGTGGGTGGGGGCCACCGGGCGGGCCCGGACACCCGAAGGGCCGGCGCCCGGCAGGCCCGGCGCCCGGTGGTCCCGGGCACCGGGCGGTGGGCGCATGCCGGTGCTCCCGGGCATGCTTGGCGCACGCCCGCGCGCCGGCGCGGCACTGACGAAGGGCTGCCATGAGGGTCGACCTGCTCACCCGCGAGTACCCCCCGCACGTCTACGGCGGGGCGGGTGTCCACGTCACCGAGCTCGCCCGGGTGCTGCGCCGGCACGTCGACGTGCGGGTGCACGCCTTCGACGGCCCGCGCCCGGCAGCCGGCACGGACGGCACCGACGACGGCGGCGGCGGGCTGGTGCCGGTCACGGGGTACCAGGAGCCGGCCGAGCTGGCCGGCGCCAACGCGGCGCTGCGGACCTTCGGTGTAGACCTGCTGATGGCGGCGGACCTGGCCGGGACGGACCTGGTCCACTCGCACACCTGGTACGCCAACCTTGCCGGCACCCTGGGCAGCCTGCTCAACGACGTCCCGCACGTCCTGTCCGCCCACTCCCTGGAGCCGCTGCGGCCGTGGAAGGCCGAGCAGCTCGGCGGCGGGTACGCCCTGTCCGGCTGGGCCGAGCGGACCGCCTACGAGCAGGCCGCCGCGGTCATCGCCGTCTCGGCCGGCATGCGGGCGGACATCCTGCGCTGCTACCCGGTGGATCCGGCGAAGGTGCACGTGGTCCACAACGGCATCGACCTGGCCGGCTGGCGCCGCCCGGCCGGCGACGCCGAGGAGGCGGCCGCCGCGGCCACCCTGGCCCGGCTCGGCATCGACCCCACCCGGCCCACCGTCGTCTTCGTCGGCCGGATCACCCGGCAGAAGGGCCTGCCGCACCTGCTCCGGGCGGCCGAGCGGCTGCCCGCCGAGGTCCAGCTGGTGCTGTGCGCCGGCGCCCCCGACACCCCCGAGATCGCCGCCGAGGTCGGCGGGCTGGTCGAGGCGCTGCAGGAGCGCCGCGACGGCGTGGTCTGGGTGGAGGAGATGCTCCCGCGGCCCGAGCTCGTGGCCGTCCTGTCCGCCGCCACCGTCTTCGTCTGCCCCTCGGTGTACGAGCCGCTGGGCATCGTCAACCTCGAGGCCATGGCCGTTGGGCTGCCCGTCGTCGGCTCGGCCACCGGGGGAATCCCGGAGGTCATCGACGACGGCGTCACCGGCGTCCTGGTCCCGCTGGAGCAGGTGACCGACGGGACCGGCACCCCGGTGGACCCGGCGGCCTTCGAGCGCGACCTCGCCGCCGCGCTCACCGCCGTCGTGACCGACCCCGCCCGCGCCGCCGCGATGGGCCGGGCCGCCCGCCGCCGGGTGGAGGAGCACTTCTCCTGGGCGGCGATCGCCGAGCGCACGCTGGCCGTGTACCGGTCCGTCCTGCGCTGACCCGCCCGGCTCCCGGGCGGCGAGCCGTGCGCCCGGTGGGTGACCTACCCGGCCGCGCGGGTGGCGCTCGCCGCGCACAGCGCGCGCCGGGCGGCCCGCTCCACGTGCGCGAGGGCGGCGCCGCGGAGCGCTGCCTGCCCGGCCGAGACGGCACCGCCGTCGTCGTCCGTCGCGAGCGCGACGATGGCGAGCAGCCGGGCCGCCCGCTCGAGCACGTCGACCCGGGCCGGCTCCAGCCCCGGGGGCAGCAGCCGGTCCGGCACCGTCGCCAGGGACAGGTCCAGCAGGTCCTCGGCCAGGTCCGGGCGGTCCCGGGCGACGTCGAGGTCCTCCAGCGTCTCCACCGCGTCGGACAGGGCGAGCTGGATGTCCCGGCGGGCCTGGGACAGCGGGGGCAGCGCGGCCAGCAGCAGGCTGGGCGCCGGCACGTGCGCGGCCAGGTCCGCCGTCACCGTCCAGGTGACCATCTCCCCGCGCTCGACGGCGCTGCCGTACTCCTCCCGGACGGGCACCAGCAGGGTGCACACCTCCGCGCCGGTCTCGCCCCGGCGCCGCACCAGCACCCCCTCGCCGGCCTCGAGCGCCTCCGCGGACCGGCCGGCCGGCAGCCCCATCGGGTCACCCGCCCGCGGCAGGACCGCGGCCACCTCCGTCGGCGCGCCGAGCTCGCCGAGGAGCCCGGGCAGGGGGATGGGCGTCCCCACGATGCCGGCCCGGACCAGGTGCGGGACGTCGTCGCCGACGACGGCCCGGGCGGCCCGGCGGGCGCTCGCGCCGTCGGCCACGGTGGGCAGCCACAGCGCCAGCACGACCGAGGCGGGGAGGGTGAGGATGGCAGGGCCGGCCATGGCGCAACGGTAGTCCGCGGGCCCGGGGGGGACCGGGCGGGTCGGCAGGTCGACCCCGGCGTCCGGTGGCCGCAGGACCCGGTCGCCCGGTGGCCGCAGGACCCGGTCGCCCGGTGGCGGCGGGTCGTCGCCGGTGCTCGCCGGTGGCCGCGCGCCGGTGTTCTAGGGTCGGGGCATGGGTGATGTGCTCGAGCTGACCGACGTGACCGTCCGCCGCGGGGGCACGACGATCCTGGACGACGTCAGCTGGTCGGTGGACGAGGGCGAGCGCTGGGTGGTGCTCGGGCCGAACGGTGCCGGCAAGACGACCGTCATGCAGCTGGTCGCCGGCCGGATGCACCCCACCTCCGGCACGGTGGACATCATCGGCGAGCGGCTGGGGCAGGTCGACGTCGCCGAGCTGCGGCCCGTTGTCGGCCTCGCCTCCGCCGCCCTGGACCAGCGGCTGCCCGCCGGCGAGCGGGTGACCGACGTCGTCCTCACCGCCTCCTACGGCATGACCGGGCGGTGGCGGGAGCGGTACGACGACGTCGACCGCGAGCGGGCCCAGGCGCTGCTCGACGTCTTCGGCGTCGGTGCCCTAGCGGACCGCGCCTACGGCACGCTGTCCTCCGGGGAGCGCAAGCGGGTCCAGATCGCCCGGGCCCTGATGCCCGACCCCGAGATCCTCCTTCTCGACGAGCCCGCCGCCGGGCTGGACCTGGCCGGGCGCGAGGAGCTGCTGGGCGCGCTCGCCGAGCTCGCCGGCGACGCCCGGTCCCCCGTCCTCGTCCTGGTCACCCACCACGTGGAGGAGATCCCGCCCGGGTTCACCCACGCGCTGCTGCTGCGCGAGGGCCGGACGGTGGCCAGCGGCCCGCTCGAGGAGGTCCTCACCCCCCAGCACCTCTCGACAGCCTTCGGGCTGGAGCTGGAGGTCGAGCGGCACCGCGACCGGTACAGCGCGCGGGCCGCCGCCCCGGCGACCCGCTGACCGCGCGGCGGACGCTCGGCGCCAGGACCAGCCGTCGCCGCCCGCCGCGCCCCGGCGGCGCCCTGACCTGCCCGTAAACCCGCTGGGTCTCCCATAGGATGCCCAGTGACAGCGCGGACCGCCACGACGGCCGGCGCGCGGGAAGGCGGCATGAGCTGGCTGTGGTGGCTCGGCGGGGCACTGGTGCTCGGCGTCGTCGAGATGCTCACCGTCGACCTCATCTTCCTCATGTTCGCCGGTGGCGCGGTGGCCGCGATGCTGGCCGCCCTGCTCGGCGGCCCGCTCTGGGTCCAGATCCTCGTCTTCGCCCTCGTCTCCGTCGTCCTGCTCCTGGGCGTGCGGCCGTACGCCCGCCGCGCCCTGGAGCGCTCCCTCCCCACGACCACCACGAACGTCGCCGCCCACGTCGGGCGGGAGGCGGTGGTCCTGATGGACGTCACCGACCGCGCCGGCCGGGTCAAGCTCGCCGGGGAGGTGTGGACGGCCCGCGCCGCCCGGCCCGGTCTCGTCCTGCCGGTGGGCGCGAGCGTCGTCGTCGTCCGGATCGACGGCGCCCAGGCCGTCGTCGACGTCCCGGCAACATGACCGCCCGACCGCGCCGGCCGCCGTCGGACCCGTCCGCGGGCCCGGCCGCCCGGCCGAGGAGCGCCGCCCGAACCCGAGCCACGCCCGCCCCACCCCACGGGAGGAACCGATGACCGACAACCTGGGCAGCATCGTGCTGCTCATCGTCCTGGTGCTGGTGGCGATCTTCGTCATCGTCGCGATCGCCCGCGCGGTGCGGATCGTGCCGCAGGCCGTCGCCCTCATCGTCGAACGGCTCGGCAAGTACCAGACGACGATGGACGCCGGCCTGCACTTCCTCATCCCGTTCGTGGACCGGGTCCGCTCCACGGTGGACCTGCGCGAGCAGGTGGTGTCCTTCCCGCCGCAGCCGGTGATCACCTCCGACAACCTCGTGGTTAGCATCGACACGGTCATCTACTTCCAGGTCACCGACCCCAAGTCGGCGACGTACGAGATCGCTAACTTCATCACCGGCATCGAGCAGCTCACGGTGACCACGCTGCGCAACGTCATCGGCTCGATGGACCTGGAGCAGACGCTGACCAGCCGGGACCAGATCAACGGCCAGCTCCGCGGGGTGCTGGACGAGGCCACCGGCCGGTGGGGGATCCGGGTCAACCGGGTCGAGCTCAAGGCCATCGACCCGCCCGCCTCGGTGCAGGGCTCGATGGAGCAGCAGATGCGCGCCGAGCGGGACCGCCGCGCCGCGATCCTCACCGCCGAGGGTGTCAAGCAGTCCCAGATCCTCACCGCCGAGGGCGAGAAGCAGGCCGCGATCCTGCGCGCCGAGGGCCAGGCCCAGGCTGCGATCCTGCAGGCCCAGGGCGAGTCCCGGGCCATCCTGCAGGTCTTCGACGCGATCCACCGGGGCAAGCCCGACCCCCGGCTGCTCGCCTACCAGTACCTGCAGATGCTGCCTGAGCTCGCCAACGGCACCGCCTCGAAGCTGTGGGTGGTGCCCACCGAGTTCACCGCGGCGCTGGGCAGCATCGCGAAGGGCTTCGGCAGCCCGGACGGGGTCCGTGACGACGGCGGCGGCGACGGCGAGCACCCCACCGTCGACTTCGGCGACTACGGCTCCGGGGTGTCCAGGGAGCTCGGCGAGACCACCCTGCAGGACCCGGACGAGGCGCTGGCGCAGGCCCGGGGCGAGGCCGCGCGGGCGACCTCGGAGGCGAACGTCGCCGGGGAGGCCTCCGGGCGGCCGTTCTCCTCCACGGCCGCTCGCGGTCAGGAGCCCGCCGAGGGGGGCGCCACCCGCGCCGAGCGCCGCGCGGCGGCCGACCGCGCCGCGCAGGCCCTCGAGGCCGGCCGGGCGCGGGCCCGGGAGCAGGCCCAGCGGCAGGCCGCCGAGCTCAGCGAGCAGACCGGCGAGGCCGGGCAGGGCGACGGCGCCGGGGACACCAGCCGGTTCGCCCCGCCGGAGCAGCGGCCCGACGGTGAACCGCCGCAGCGATAAACGACCGGCAGCGGGCCGCCGAGCGCACGCCTGCAGGCCACACCCCTGCCCGCCCGGGGATACACCCCTGCCCGCCAGACAGCTGACCCGGTGGCCGTCCCGGCCGCCGGGTTAGTGCTTGCTCGGGCGAGCAGTTGCGATATATCGTTAGCGCATGCGAGATATCAAGCGAAACCATGATGATGGTGCTGAGCGCTGGGGCGACCGGGGTCACGGCCGCTCCGGTGGGGGACCCTGGGGTGGCCCTGGCCCCGGCCCCGGACACGGTGCGGGTCCCGGCGGACACTGGGGTGCCCCTGGCTCGGGGCACGGCGGTCCCGGAGGGCCCTGGGGCGGCCCTGGTCCCGGCGCCGGCCACGGCGGAGGTCCGGGCGGACCCCCGAACAGCGGCCACGGCGGAGGTCCCGCGGGACCGGCGCGCAGCGGCCGCGCGGGCGGTCCCGGCGGGCCCCCGCACCGAGGACGGCGCGGCGGCAGGGGTGGGCGTCGACCGCGCGGCGACGTCCGGAACGCCGTCCTGCTCCTGCTTGCCGAAGAGCCGATGCACGGCTACCAGCTCATGCAGGCGATCGCCGAGCGGAGCGGCGGCCGGTGGCGGCCGAGCCCCGGCGTGGTCTACCCGACGCTCTCCCAGCTCGAGGACGAGGGCGCAATCACCCTGACCACGGCGGAGGGCGGCCGGCGCATGGCAGTCCTGACCGAGGAGGGCCGAGCGCTCGCCGAGCGGGTGGGCGGCAGCTGGGCCGACGTCTTCGAGGCCGACGACGACGGCGACGGCGTGGACCTGCGCCTGGAGATGATGCAGCTCCACGAGGCCGTCCGCGTGGTGGGCCGAACCGGTACGAGCGCCCAGCGGCACGAGGTGGCCCGGCTGGTCGCCGACGCCCGCCGCCGGGTCTACCTGGTGCTGGCCGGCGACCCGCCCGCGCCCGAGCCGGAGGCCGGCACCGGTGACGGGCCAGGTGGTCAACCGGCTGCCCCCGACGCCAGCTGACCGGCACCGGCCAACGGGCGGGCCGTCATCCGCACCCGTCGGGCCGCCACCGCCGTCGGGCCCGCACCGAGAACGACAAAACGGTTGCTCCCAGCAACCACTTTGCCAGTCTCGACGCGCCATGGCGCGGCCACCGCCGTCGGGCCCGCACCGAGAACGACATAACGGTTGCTCCCAGCAACCACTTTGTCGGTCTCGACGCACGTGGCGCCGCCGCACCGCACCGCCGCACCGCACCGCCGCACCGGCGCACCGCACCGCGGCGCCGCCACCCGCGATCGACCCGACGGGCCGCGCGCGGAGGTCGGCGCGGAGCGGCCGCCCGGCCGGTGACAAACGGCTCGCGGCCGCCGGCGCCGCACGGCGCATAATGGACTCTTCCCCTCCCGACCCCGCACCCGGGCCCGCACCCGGTCGACCCACCACACCGAGGCCAGATGCTGCTGCACGTTCTCCGGCGCTTCCTGCGCTCCTACCGGCGCGACTTCGGCATCGTCGTCGTCCTGCAGGTGATCCAGACCCTCGCGGCCCTGTGGCTGCCCACCCTCAACGCCGACATCATCAACAACGGCGTGGTGCAGGGGGACACCGGCTACATCCTGCGCATCGGCGGCGTCATGCTCGCCGTCTCCGCGGTGCAGGTCCTCTGCGCCGTCGGCGCGGTGTACGTCGGCGCCCGGACCGCGATGGCCGTCGGCCGGGACATGCGCACGGCGGTGTTCGACCGGGTCCAGCGCTTCGGGTCCGCCGAGATGGGCCGGTTCGGCGCGCCGTCGCTGATCACCCGAACCACCAACGACGTCCAGCAGGTCCAGCTGGTGCTGCTGATGACCTTCGTCATCATCATCATGGCGCCGATCATGATGGTCGGCGGGGTGGTCATGGCCCTGCAGCAGGACGTGCCCCTCTCGGCGCTGCTGCTCGTGGTCGTTCCCCTGCTGGCGGCCGTCATGGGGCTCGCCGCGCTGCGGCTGCGGCCGCTGTTCCGGCAGATGCAGGAGCGGCTGGACCGGATCAACCTCGTGCTGCGCGAGCAGATCCAGGGCGTGCGGGTGATCCGCTCCTTTAACCGCCAGGGCACCGAGCGGGACCGCTTCGCCGTCGCCAACGACGAGCTGATGACCACCGCGCTGGGCGTGGGCCGCCTGATGGCCGTGCTGTTCCCGGCGGTGCAGCTCATCATCAGCGCCTCCTCGGTCGCGGTCGTCTGGTTCGGGGCCGGCCGGATCGACGGCGGCGGGATGGAGGTCGGCGCCCTGATCGCCTTCCTCAACTACCTCATGCAGATCCTCATGGCCGTCCTGATGGCGGTCATGATGTTCATGCTGGTGCCGCGCGCCGAGGTCAGCGCCGAGCGGATCGACGCCGTGCTGCGCACCACGCCCGTCATCGCCAGCCCCGCCCGCCCCACCCGGCTGCCGGAGCGCCGCCGCCCGCTGCCGGTGGAGCTGGCCGGGGCGACCTTCGGCTACCCGGGCGCCGACGCCCCGGTGCTGGCCGGGGTCGACCTGCGGCTGACGCCCGGCACCACGACGGCGGTCATCGGCTCCACCGGCGCCGGCAAGACCACCCTGGTCAACCTGGTGCCCCGGCTGCTCGACGTCACCGCCGGCGCCGTCCGGCTCGGCGGGGTCGACGTGCGCGACCTGGACCTGGCCGAGCTGCGCGCGCGGGTCGCCCTGGTGCCGCAGAAGGCCTACCTCTTCTCCGGCACGGTGGCCGACACCCTCCGGCTGGGCCGGCCCGAGGCCACCGACGCCGAGCTGTGGCGGGCGCTGGAGGTGGCCCAGGCCCGTGACTTCGTCGAGGAGATGCCGGCCGGTCTGGACTCCCCGGTGGAGCAGGGCGGGGCCAACTTCTCCGGCGGCCAGCGCCAGCGGCTGGCCATCGCCCGGGCCCTGGTCCGCCCGGCGGACGTGTACCTCTTCGACGACTCGTTCTCCGCGCTGGACTACGCCACCGACGCCCGGCTGCGCGCCGCCCTGCCGGCGGCGACCGGCGGGGCGAGCATCCTCGTCGTCGGCCAGCGGGTGGCCAGCATCCGCGGCGCGGACCAGATCCTCGTCCTGGACGACGGCCACCCGGTCGGCCTGGGCACCCACGCCGAGCTGATGGCCAGCTGCCCCACCTACCAGGAGATCGTCTTGTCCCAGCTCAGCGCGGCGGAGGCGGCATGAGCGGCCCCGCACCGGCCGGCGTCGCCAAGCCGACGGCGTTCCGGGCCTCCCTGGCCCGGCTGCTGCGCACGCTGCGGCCCGAGCGGGTCCGCCTGGTCGCCGTCGTGGTCCTCGGTGCCGTCTCGGTCGCCCTGCAGGTGCTCGGCCCGAAGCTGCTCGGGGACGCCACCAACATCGTCTTCAACGGCGTCGTCGGCCAGATGCTGCCGCCGGGCACCAGCCAGGAGCAGGCGGTGCAGGGGCTCCGCGCCGCCGGGCAGGACCAGGTCGCCGAGATGGTCTCCGGGATGGACCTGGTGCCCGGGCAGGGCATCGACTTCGACGCCCTGGGCCGCACGGTGCTGCTGGTCCTGGCGGTGTACGCGGTCGCGGCCGTGCTGCTGTGGCTCCAGGGGTACCTGCTCGCCGGCATCGTCCAGCGCACCGGGTACCGGCTCCGCGCGGACGTCCAGGGCAAGGTGGACCGGCTCTCCCTGGGGTACCTGGACGGGCAGCCGCACGGCGACGTCCTCTCCCGGGTGACCAACGACATCGACAACGTCACCCAGTCCCTGCAGCAGACCCTCTCCCAGGTCATCACCTCCGTGCTCACCGTGGTCGGGGTGCTGGTGATGATGCTCTACCTGTCCTGGCAGCTCGCGCTCATCGCCCTGGTCACCGTGCCCGTCTCGGCGGTCATGACGCTGCGGATCGCCCGTCGGGCCCAGCCGGAGTTCACCGCCCAGTGGCGCTCCACCGGCGACCTCGGCGGGCAGGTCGAGGAGGCGTTTACCGGGCACGAGGTGCTCACCGCCTTCGGCGCCGAGGACCGGTTCCGCACCGCCTTCGCCGGGGAGAACGAGCGCCTGTACCGGTCCAGCTTCCGGGCCCAGTTCATCTCCGGGACCATCCAGCCGGCGATGGCGTTCGTCTCCAACCTCAACTACGTCCTGGTCGCCGTCGTCGGCGGGCTGCGGGTGGCCTCCGGCGCGCTCACCCTCGGCGAGGTCCAGGCGTTCATCCAGTACTCGCGCCAGTTCAGCCAGCCGCTGGGCCAGCTCGCCTCGATGACCAACCTGGTCCAGTCCGGGGTGGCGTCGGCCGAGCGGGTCTTCGAGCTCCTCGACGCCGAGGAGGACGTGCCCGACCCGGTGCCCGGGCGGGAGCCGCAGGACCCGCGCGGGGAGGTCGTCTTCGCCGACGTCAGCTTCCGGTACGACCCGGGCACCGAGCTGATCGAGCACCTGGACCTGCGGGCCGAGCCGGGCCAGACGGTGGCGATCGTCGGGCCCACCGGCGCCGGCAAGACCACCCTGGTCAACCTGCTGATGCGGTTCTACGAGATCGGCGGCGGCCGGATCCTGCTCGACGGCGTCGACACCCGGGAGATGACCCGCGCCCAGCTCCGCGCCCGGGTGGGGATGGTGCTGCAGGACACCTGGCTCTTCCACGGCACCATCGCCGAGAACATCGCCTTCGGCCGGGCCGGCGCCACCGCGGAGGAGGTCCGCGAGGCCGCCCGGGTGGCCGGCGTCGACCGGTTCGTCCACTCCCTGCCGCGGGGGTACGAGACGGTGATCGACGACGAGGGCGGCGGGGTCTCGGCGGGGGAGAAGCAGCTGATCACCATCGCCCGCGCCTTCCTCGCCGACCCGCAGATCCTCGTCCTGGACGAGGCCACCTCCTCGGTGGACACCCGCACCGAGCTGCTCGTCCAGCAGGCCATGGCCGGGCTGCGGCAGGGCCGGACCAGCTTCGTCATCGCCCACCGGCTCTCCACCATCCGGGACGCGGACCTCATCGTGGTGATGGAGCACGGCCGGATCGTCGAGCAGGGCACCCACGAGGGCCTGCTGGCCGACGGCGGGGCGTACGCCGCGCTGTACCAGGCCCAGTTCGCCGCCCCGGCGGTGGAGCAGGTCTGACCCAGGCGGCCCGGCTCAGTGCCGGGCCGCCGGCGGGCGGCCCGGCGTCGGCCCGGCGGCAGTGCCGGGTCGCCGGCGGGCGGCGACGTCGGGCCGGGCCTGCCGCCGACCGGGTCACGGCGATGCCCCGGCCCGGTGCGATACGGCTCCCGGCGGACGGTGGGAGGATGACGGGCCGTGCCCCTGATCCGCGTCACCGACCCCGCCGACCCCCGGCTCGCCGATTACACCAGCCTCACCGACGTCGCGCTGCGCGCCCGGGACGAGCCGGCCCGCGGCCTGTACATGGCCGAGTCCTCCAAGGTGATCGCCCGGGCGGTGGCGGCCGGGCACCGGCCGCGGTCCTTCCTCATGGCGCCGCGGTGGCTGGCGGACATGGCCCCGGTCATCGCCGCCGCCCCCGGCACCGGCGGGCACGACGACGGCGGGGAGGTCCCCGTCTACGTCGCCGAGGAGCCGGTGCTCCGGGCGGTCACCGGCTTCCACCTGCACCGCGGGGCGCTGGCCGCGATGCACCGGCCGCCCCTGCCGGCGGTGGCCGACGTCCTCGCCGGCGCCCGGGACGGAGGCGGGGCACGCCGGGTCGTGGTCCTAGAGGACGTGGTGGACCACACCAACGTGGGTGCGGCGTTCCGTAGCGGTGCCGCCCTCGGGGTCGACGCCGTGCTGGTCACCCCCCGGTCCGCCGACCCCCTCTACCGGCGCAGCGTGCGGGTGTCGATGGGCACCGTCTTCCAGGTGCCGTGGACCCGGTTCGGGCACTGGCCGGCCGGTCCGCCGGCCGGTGCCAGCGACGGCATCGACCTGCTGCACGGCCTGGGCTACACGGTGGCGGCGCTCGCGCTGGACGAGCGCTCGGGCAGCCTCGACGAGCTCGCGGCCAGCCCGCCGGAGCGGCTGGCGATGGTGTTCGGCACCGAGGGCGACGGGCTCAAGCGGCAGACCGTCGCCCGGTGCGACCTGACCGTCCGGATCCCGATGGCCGGCGGGGTGGACTCGCTCAACGTCGCGGCGGCGGTTGCCGTGGCCGCGTGGGCCACCCGGGCGTAGGGCACCGGCAGGGATCGGCCGCGGACGCGTGCCGCCGTCTGTGAACGTTAGCTCCGCGACGAGCAGCGACACGGACTCACGCGACCTGGATCCGCTGGTCGCCGGCCACGTACTCGGCGGCCAGTCCTCCGCCGACGGCCTCGAGGTAGCTGCGGATGGTGCCGATCTTGGCGTTGTCGAGGTCACCGTGCTCGATCTTGGAGACCTGCCGCTGCCCGACGCCGATGCGCTCGGCCAGCTGGGCCTGCGTCAGGCCCGCCTGCTCGCGCAGCTCGCGCAGCCGGTAGCCGCGGACCTCGGCGAGCATCCGCTCCTTGTGCGCCTCGATCTGCGCCCGACTCTCGGGATCCACGGGGTGCTTAGCGAGGTACTCCTCATAGCTCAGAGCCATCTCGATCACTCTCCTCTCAACGGGCGCAGACGGTCGTCGAACAGGTCGTCGGCACCCCTCGATGGTTCGACGTCCACCCTCCCCATGCCGCCAGCGAGGCCCTGCACGGTCTACCGGCCAGCCGGCGGCCGGGCGCCGTGAGGTTCGGGAGGTGGTCGACCTCGCTTCGGTCCATGTCCTCGCCGGTACGCGCCGGTCACCGCCGTGCCGGCCCTGGCGGGACTCGCTACCGGCGGCGGCTCGCGCACCTGCCGGGGAGGGAGTTTGCTGGAACGACCGGAAGGAGAAGCCCATGACGTGGACAAGCGAGGAACTCGACGCGATCGGTGCGGCGGAGGAGCTGCGGATCAGCCCTGCGGGGACCGGCCCGGGCACGGGCGTGCCGATCTGGGTCGTCCGGGTGGGCGACGCGCTGTACGTGCGGTCGTGGAAGGGCCCGGCGGGGAAGTGGTACCGCCGCGCCGTCGCCGAGGGCACGGCCAGGATCAGCGCGGCATCCATCGAGCGCGAGGTCCGGCTCGTCCGGGACACCGAGGACGACGACGTCGTCGACGAGGCGTACCGCACCAAGTACGCCCGGTACGGCGACGACTACTTGCAGCCGATGGTCAACCCACCGGCCCGCGACACCACGCTGCGCCTCGACGCGGCCTGAGGAGAGGACCACGATGCGTGGAGTAGTGCTGCACGGCCCCGGGGACGCGCGGGTGGAGGAGCGGCCGGACCCGCAGATCGTCGAGCCCACGGACGCGGTCATCCGGGTGTCCGCGGCCTGTGTCTGCGGGTCGGACCTGTGGCCCTACCGCGGGGTGGAGGACGTCCACGACGCCCCCATGGGCCACGAGTACGTCGGGGTGGTGGAGGAGGTCGGCGCCGAGGTGCGCACCGTCAAGCCCGGCGACTTCGTCGTCGGCTCGTTCTGGGCCTCGGACAACACCTGCGAGATCTGCCGGGCCGGGTACCAGTCCTACTGCATCCACCGGGTACTGATGGGCACCATCGGCACGCAGGCCGAGCGCGCCCGCATCCCGCTGGCCGACGGCACCCTGGTCGCGACCCCCGGGATGCCGGACCCCGACCTGATCCCCTCGCTCCTGGCCGCCTCGGACGTCCTGGGCACCGGCTGGTTCGCCGCCGTCGCGGCCGAGGCCGGCCCGGGCAAGACCGTCGCGGTGGTCGGCGACGGCGCCGTCGGGCTGCTCGCCGTCCTGGCCGCCCGGCGGCTCGGCGCCGAGCGGGTCCTGGCGTTCAGCCGGCACCCCGAGCGGCAGGCCCTGGCCCGGGAATTCGGCGCGACCGACATCCTCACCGAGCGCGGGGAGGAGGGCGTGGCCCGGGTCAAGGACCTCACCGGCGGGCTGGGCGCGCACAGCGTGGTCGAGGCGGTCGGCACGCAGCAGTCGATGCTGCAGGCCATCGGCGCCACCCGCCCCGGCGGGCACGTCGGGTTCGTCGGCGTCGCGCACGGCGTGAGCATCCCCGGCGCGACGCTGTTCGGCGCCGGGATCCACCTGCACGGCGGCGCCGCCCCGGTGCGCCGCTTCCTGCCCGAGTTGGTGCGGCTGATCTGGGACCGCGAGATCGACCCCGGCCGGGTCTTCGACCTGACCCTGCCGCTGGAGCGGGCCGCCGAGGGGTACCGGGCCATGGACGAGCGCCGCGCCACCAAGGTGCTCCTCACCCCCTGACCGGCCGTGGCGTCGAGCGCCGGGCCCGCGCCGACCCCGGGCGGACGGCGCCAAGACCGCGGACGGCTCAGCCGTCGTCGGGCGCACCGCCGATGACCGGCTGCGGAGGGTCGGGGACGCCGTCGTCGTTCATGTCGGCCGCGCGCGCCCGCCGGCTGTCCCACCGGAGCAGGACGGCGGCCGCGGCCGCCGACAGCGTGGTGCCCGCGAGCACGGCGATCTTGGCGCCCGCCGCCGTGCTCTCGTCCGTGAACGACAGCTCCGCGATGAGCAGCGACACGGTGAAGCCGATGCCCGCCAGCAGCCCGACGGGGAGCAGGTCCCGGAGACCGATGCCGTCGGGCAGCCGCAGGCGCGCGGACCGGGTCGCCAGCGCGACCACGCCCAGGATCCCGGTCACCTTGCCCACCACGAGGCCGAGCACGACCGCCGGCACGACGGCCTGGGCCAGCGGCGAGCCGTCCCCGGGGCCGCCGACCAGCGTCACCCCGGCGGAGAAGAACGCGAACAGCGGCAGGGCGACGACCGCCGACCAGGGCCGCACGGCCTGCTCGTACCGGTGCGCCCGGTCCGCCGCCTCACCGCGGACCGGCCGGGCCGGCACGGCGAGGCCCAGCAGGACACCGGCGATGGTGGCGTGCACCCCGGACGCGTGCATCAGCCCCCACGCGACCAGCGCCAGCGGCGCCAGCAGCACCGGGTGGGCGCAGGAGGACCTGACGAGGACCGCGAACACCGCGACGGCGACCAGGGCGAGCGCCAGCGCCCCGACCGCGACGTCGTCGGTGTAGAAGACGGCGATGACGACGATGGCGAGCAGGTCGTCCACCACGGCCAGCGTGAGCAGGAACGTGCGGATCGCCACCGGCAGCCCGCGGCCGAAGATCGCCAGCACGGCGAGCGCGAACGCGATGTCGGTGGCGGTGGGGATCGCCCACCCGCTGAGCGCGCCGGTGTCGCCGGCGGCGACCACGACGGCGGTGTAGAGGGCCGCGGGGACGAGCATGCCGCCGACCGCCGCGAGCACCGGGACGGCCGCGCGGCGCGGGTCGCGCAGCGAGCCGACGACGATCTCGCGCTTGAGCTCGAGGCCGACGGTGAAGAAGAAGACGGCGAGCAGCCCGTCGGCCGCCCAGTGGGCCAGGTCGAGGTCGAGGTGCCACGCGGCCGGCCCGACGACGGTGTGCGCGACGGCGTCGTACGCGGCCCGCCACGGCGAGTTCGCCCAGAGCAGGGCGAGGGCGGCGGCCGCGATCAGCAGCGCACCCCCGGTGGTCTCGCGGGAGGCCCAGCGGCGGACGGCGGAGGGTGCGGGTGTGCGTGCCATGCGGGTGCTCCTGGGGCGACGGCGGAGGCCCTCGACGGGGCACCGACGAGGACGCCGACCAGACTTCCCGGCACACCGGGCATCCACTGTACGTGGGGCCGCCGGGGAGCGCCCGGCCCGTCCGTCTCCCGGACCTGCCGGGCGCCCCAGCCCGCAGGTCCTGAACCCGTCTCAGCCCCGCAGGTCTCGCCGGCGCACGGCCGCCGCCGCGAACGCGGACAGCGCGACCGCCACCCCGGTCAGCGCCACGAGCGGCAGCGGCTCTAGGGCCGCCGCCGGGACCGCCGGCACCAGGGCGAACGGCGCCACGTCGAGCACCGCCGGGGGCAGGTCGAGCACCGGCCCGTACAGCCCGACGAGGATCGCGGCGACGAGCAGCAGCCAGCCCGGCCACGCGGGCAGGCCGGCGCCGTGCAGGAGCGCCGCCAGCGCGGCGAACCCGGCCACCACCGGCAGGTACGCCAGCGCGGCGAGCGTCAGGTCGGCCACGATGGCGCCGCCCGCGGTGCCCGCCGCGCCCAGCCCGAGGCCGAGCCCGGACGCCAGGAGCAGCATGGTGGCGCCCAGCAGGGCCACCGCGAGCTGGCTGCCCGCCCACGCCGGCCGCCCGACCGCCCCGGCGAGCACGACGGCGGCCCGGCCGTCCGCCTCCTCCCGGCGCAGGCGGTTGACCGTGACCGTGGCGAACACGGCCACCGCCATCGACAAGAACCCGAGGAACGCCGACAGGGTCGCCGTCACGACGTCGCCGCCGCCCGCCGCCCCGAACACCTCGGCGAGCTGCGGCTGCTCCCTGAAGCTCTCGACGATGCCGCCGGTCAGCGACCCGGTCAGCGCGGCGAAGCCGAACAGGCCGACGCCCCAGCCGACCAGGCTCGCGCGCTCGAGCCGGAGCGCCAGGCCGAGCGGGGCGCGCAGCCACCCGGCGGCGTGGGCGGCGCCCCGGCGGTCCGGGAGGAGGCCGGCGCCGACGTCCCGCCGGCCGGACAGCACGAACGCGGCGGTCACCAGCACCGCGGCGGCCGCCACCGGCAGCAGCAGCGGCCACCACCGCAGGTCGACGAAGGCGCGGGTCTGCTGCGCCCACCCGATCGGGGACGCCCAGGACAGCGCGGTGCCGCCCACCTGCTGCGCGTCACCCACCCCGCGCAGGACGAAGGCGAGCGCCAACAGCGCCCCCGCCGCGCCGGTCGCCGCCCGCGCACCGGTGGTGAGCTGCGCGGTCACGGCCGCCACGGCGGCGAACACCAGCCCGACCGCGGCGACACCCGCGGCGACCGCCAGGCTGTCCGCGGGCGGGAGATCGTTGGCCACGAGGGCCACAGCGAGGCCGACGGCGACCGCCGCGTTGGTCACGACCGCGTCCACCAGCGCTGCGACGAGCGGCGCCTGCCGGCCGACGGCGCCGGCCCGGACCAGGTCGGTCCGACCGACCTCCTCCTCGGCGCGGGTGTGCCGCACCACGAGGAAGACCGACATCAGGGCCGCGGCGACCGCCAGCAGGCCGAGCATCTCGTTGGCGATCATCACGCCGAACGTGTAGTCCTCGAGCCCGTAGCCCGGGCCGGTCAGCAGCGCCCCGGACGGCTCCCGCATGATCGCCGCGCGCGTCTGCCGCGCCGCGGCGTCCGGGTAGACCACCGGGATGATGGCCCCGAAGTAGCCGATCAGCCCGGCGAGGGCCACCACCCAGACGGCGATCCGGACCCGGTCGCGGTGCAGCGCGAACCGCGCGAGCCGGGCGGCCCCGGCGACGGCGCCCGCGCCGCGGGCAGGCATCCGGGCCGGCGGCCGGCCGCCGACGAGCGCAGTCACCGCAGCACCCCGTCCACGCCGCCCGCCCCGGCCGGGCCGTACTGCTGCACGAACAGCTCCTCCAGCGTCGGCGGGGACGCCGTCAGCGACGCCAGCCCGAGGGTGGACAGGTGCGCGGTCACCGGGGACAGCGCTGCCTCGTCGACCGACAGCCGCACCGTGCGCCCGTCGACCCGGACCTCGTGCACGCCGGGGAGCGCCGCCACGCCGCGCGGGTCGCCGGCGACCGTCGCGGTCACCGCCGTGCGGCGGAGGTGGCGCAGCTCGGCCAGCGCGCCGGACAGCACCGCGCGCCCGTCGCGGATGATCGTCACCCGGTCGCAGAGCCGCTCCACCTCCGCGAGGATGTGCGAGGACAGCAGCACGGTCCGACCCTCGGCACGCGCCCGCGCGATGCACTGCTGGAAGACCAGCTCCATCAGCGGGTCCAGCCCCGAGGTCGGCTCGTCCAGCACCAGCAGCTCGACATCGGCGGCCAGCGCCGCGACGAGGGCGACCTTCTGCCGGTTCCCCTTGGAGTAGGTCCGCGCCTTCTTGCTCGGGTCGAGGTCGAACAGCTCGAGGAGCTCGGCGCGCCGCCCCGGGTCCGCCCCGCCGTGCAGGCCGGTGAGCAGGTCGATCGCCTCCCCGCCGGTCAGCCGGGGCCAGAGGCTGACGTCGCCGGGGACGTAGGCGAGGCGGCGGTGCAGGGCGACGGCGTCCGCCCAGGCGTCGCCGTCGAGCAGCCGCGCCGTGCCGGCGTCGGCGCGCAGGAGCCCGAGGAGCACCCGGATGGCGGTGGACTTCCCGGCCCCGTTCGGGCCGAGGAACCCGTGCACCTCGCCGGCCCGAACGCTCAGGTCGAGGCGGTCGAGGGCCCGCACCGGGCCGAAGGACTTGGACAGCCGGCTGATCTCGATGACGGGCACGACGCACGCACGCTCTCGGACGGACGGTCAGGATGGGTCGGGCGTGGGGGAGCGGGGTCGCCGGGACCGGGACGCCGGTCCTGCTGGCCCTGCCGGTCCTGCTGGTCCGGCTGGTCCGGCCGTCTCACCCCGGGAGCCGGCCAGGTACGCCAGGTAGGCGTCGAGGACCTCGCGGTCGGTGAGCAGGCCCTCCGTGTACAGCTCGAGCGACGGCAGCCCGACGCGCTCGACGTAGGCGCGCAGCGCGGCCCCCAGGTCCCGGGGGTCGCGCACCGGGTTCAGCGTCAGCTCGGTGAGCAGCGCACCCAGGCTGCACATGGTGAGCCACCGGGCCCGCGCGGCCTCGTCCCGGCTGGGCCGGACCGTCCCGGCGGCCACGCCGTCGGCCAGGTACTTCTCGGCGTCGGCCACGAAGGAGTCGACGAACGCGCGGGCCATGCCGCTCCCGTCCTGGAGGCTGCGCAGGACGTAACCGACCAGCGGCGCGTACGACTCGACCTGCGCCATCTCGACGAGCAGCTGCTGCGCCCGCGCCGGTCCGAGCACCTGCGCCTTGTGCTCCGCGATGGTGGCCAGCACGTGCGCGTCGCAGGCCTGCCGCAGCCCCTCCTTGCTGCCGAAGTGGTGCAGCACGAGCGCGGGGCTCACTCCAGCGTCCGCCGCGATGGTCCGCACGCTCGCGCCGAAGCCGTCGCGGGCGAACCGGTCGACGGCGGCCTCACGGATGCGCGCCCGGGCCGTGAGGTCCTCAGGCGGTGGCCGCCGCGCTGACCGCATGTTCAGGATGCTAGCCACTCGGTCAGCACCACGGCAAGACCGGAGCAGCCGGCGCCGGCACGCTCAGCCAGCGGCGCCGAACCACCGGGGCAGCTGCCCCAGCAGGCCCGCCTGGTCCTCGCCGGCCCAGGCCACGTGGCCGTCCGGCCGCAGCAGCACGGCGGGGACGTCCAGCTCCGGGCTGGCGTCGACGACGTGGTCGACCCGGTCCGCCCAGCCGGCCACGGAGAGCCGTCCGGTCTGGTCCAGCAGCAGCCCGCGGCCGGCGTACATCAGCTCGTAGAGCCGCCCCCGCCCCAGCGGAATGTCCCGCAGCCGCCGGCCGAGCAGCCCGTGCCCCTCGCCGAGGTCGTAGCGGACCCGACCCCGGTGACCTTCTCGATCAGGAAGCGGTTCACCTCCGCGAGGCCCATCAGCTCCGTCAGCAGCCGGCGGACCGCCTGCGGGCCCGGCTCGGTGGACAGCAGCTCGGCCTGCGCGCGGGTGTTGTCCAGCACGTCGGCGGCCACCGGGTGCCGCTCGGTGTGGTAGCTGTCCAGCAGCCCCTCCCGCGCCCAGCCGTCGACCTCCGCGGCCAGTTTCCAGCCGAGGTTGAACGCGTCCTGGATGCCGAGGTTCAGGCCCTGCCCGCCGAGAGGCGGGTGCACGTGCGCCGCGTCGCCGGCCAGCAGCACCCGGCCGGTCCGGTAGCGCTCGGCCAGCCGGGTGGCATCACCGAAGCGGGACAGCCAGCGCGGGGAGTGGATGCCGAAGTCGGTGCCGGCGTAGGCCCGCAGCTGTTCCCGGAACTCCTCGAGGGTCGGCGGGACCGAGCGGTCCTCGGCCACGGTGGCGGCGGGGACGACGACGCCGTACAGCCCGTTCCCGGCCGGGCCGACGCCGAAGCCGCGGTGGGTCCGGCGGACCTCGGCGACGACGGCCGCTACCTCCTCCGGCGGTGCGGTCACCGCCATCTCCCCGCGCAGCCACTCCGTCCGGGCCGGCTCGCCGGGAAAGCCCACGCCGAGCACCGTGCGGACGGTGCTGCGGCCGCCGTCGCAGCCGACGAGCCAGCGCGAGCGCAGCCGGCTGCCGTCGGCCAGGTCGACGCTGACCCCCTCCTCGTCCTGGCTCAGCCCGACCAGCTCGCTGCCGCGCCGGATCTCCGCGCCGAGCTCGGTGGCGTGCTCGGCCAGCAGGCGGTCGATGGTGGGCTGCGGGATGGCGAGGACGTAGGGATGCGCGGTGTCCATGTCCGCCGGCCACGGCCTCTCGATGCCGGCGAAGTAGCCGGCCCGGGTGAACGTCGTGCCGAGCTCGAGGAACCGGTCCAGCAGCCCGCGCTGGTCCAGCACCTCGATGCTGCGCACATGCAGGCCGAGCGCGCGGACCGCCTCCGGCGGCACCGGCTCCTTCTCCAGCACGAGCACCTGCACCCCGTGCAGCCGCAGCTCACTGGCCAGCATCGTGCCGGTCGGGCCGCCGCCGGCAATGATCACGTCAATCATGAAGGTCTCCGTCCGCTGGCATTTCTTGTGGACCACGGCCGCGCCTGGGACCAGCCGCCCGGCACCGCACGGCTTTCTGGGATCGGCATGCCGAGGGCGTCAGGCGCACAACTGTGCGGCATGACAGGGGCCTTGCCACAAGTCCCCCCGTGCGCTATATCTTGGAAGTGGCGAGATAAACACCGGAATTACCAGCCAGTGGATCGATCACCGACGAGGATCAGCCGACGCCGGTGGCTGTTTCGGAGCGGCCGCCAGGCGGTTCTCGGCGCGGCCGAGCAGGCGCCGGACCCCGCCGACGGCACGATCGCGGTCGCACGGCCGGCGCATCGTCGGCGGGGGAGCGTCGCTGTGCGGCAGGAGCACGACGCCGCCGCACCTGGTCACCGCCGGGCGGTGCCGCCGTCGCCGGAGCCGGCGCCGTCGTCCGGCCCGGCGGCCCGCAGCACCAGGCTGTCAGGGACCCGGGCGAGCCCGAGGATCTGCCGCACCACCGGCGGCGCCCACGAGCGGCCCGGGTCGTGGCGCAGGACCGGGTCGGTCAGCGCCACCTGCCGCCCGCGGACGAGGACTGTGCACCCGCCGGCGGCCAGCACGTTGCGCACCCAGTCCGCGTCCGCCCCGTAGGTCAGGGCGATCCGGTAGCCCCCGGGCGCGCGGAAGATGTTCACCGGGACGGTGCGGGACGTGCCGGACCGGCGCCCGGTATGGGTCAGCAACGCGAACCCGGGCAGGTGCGGGGCGACGCGGCGCATCACCCGGTTGAGGAGGTGCTTGTTCGCGCAGGCGAGGGCGCGGGGCAGCGGGCTCACCCGCCCAGCCTCGCCCACGGCAGGACGTCCGGCCCGACGGGGAGCCTTCCCGGGCGCCCGTCCGACCGGCCGAGATGCCTCCCGCCCGGGGGATACCCGGCTACCCTGGCGCCCACCGGCCGGGAGGGACCGCCATGACGCACCCGATCATGTTCGACGACGCCGACCCCTTCCTCGGCCGCCTGCGCCGCCTCGCGCTCGCCTTCCCCGACGCCGAGGAGCACGTCGCGCACGGCCGGCCCACGTTCCGGGCCGGGAAGACCTTCGCCATCTTCGGCTCCAGCACCAAGGGTTCGGCCACGGTCCGGGTCAGGTACCCCCGCGGGCTCCTCGTGCTTCCCGCGCCCGGTGAGCGGACGGCGCTGCTGGAAGACCCGCGCGCGTTCGTCCCCGCCTACCACGGACCCGCCGGCTGGCTCGGGCTGGACCTGGCCCACGACGGGGCCGGCCCGGCGGACGTGGACTGGCAGGAGGTCGCCGAGCTGCTCGACGACTCCTACCGCCAGGTCGCCGGCCCGCGCCGGGTGGCCCGGCTCGACGCCGACGGCGGGCCGGCCGCGCCGGGTCAGGCCGTCTCCCAGCCGGGGGTCGCGGGGTAGAGCGCGGCCGGCGGGGCCTGGCGGAACGGGCACCGTGAATCCCGGCAGCTCGGCCGTCCACCACCATCGCCTCGTGCCCGCTCGGTGTCCTGCCGCCCGCCTCTTCCGCTCTCGCCGCGTCGCTGTCACGCTGGGTCCATGTGCCGAAACATCCACGTCCTGCACAACTTCGCCCCGCCGGCCGCCTCCGAGGAGGTCCGGGCGGCGTCCCTGCAGTACGTCCGCAAGGTCGCCGGGATGACCAAGCCCTCGCAGGCCAACCAGGAGGCGTTCGACCGCGCGGTTGACCAGGTCGCGGCGGCCACCCAGGAGCTGCTCGACTCCCTGGTGACGGTTGCGCCGCCGAAGGACCGGGAGGTCGAGGCGGCCAAGGCCCGGGAGCGTAGCCGGAAGCGCTTCGCGACCCAGGCCGGGTAGCCGCTGCGGCCTGTCCGGGGCAGCCCGGCATCCGGTGCGGGGTCAGAGCGAGACGAGCGAGAGGGACGGATCCAGGCGTCGCAGGTCCCCTGCGTCGCTGGTCACGACGACCTGGCCGGTCCGGCGGGCGCAGAGAACCACATGCGCGTCCACGACGTCTGCCGTGCCCGATGCCGCCAGCAGGCGGCCGACGGCGGTCGCCCCCAGCCGGTCGAGAGCCACGACGTCAGTGGCCGGCTGGCGCAGGAGACGGGCGAGTCGAACCTGGCGGGTTGGGTTGCGTACCGCCTGGGCAAGAGCCGTCGCAGGGATGGTCACGCGGGCGGCGGTCTCCAGCGCCCGGGCCAGGAGCGTGATGACTCGGCGGTCGCCACGGTCCAGGCCGATGAGGGCCCCTGCGTCGAGCGTTACACCCCGGTCACGCGGCGCCAGCGTCACGGCCCTGGCCGAGAACATCATCCGCCCAGGCGCGCTCCTGGGCCGACAGCTCGCCGCCCGTATCAGCGAGCGCTTCTCTCAGCATCAGGCTCCACCCCGCCACGTCGTCCAGTGCGAGGGCCACAGCGTGCTGGACGAAGCCGGACACCGAGGTGGCCTGGCCCGCCTCGACAAGCCGACGCACCTCATCGAGCGTCGCCACCGGCAAGGTGACGGTGACCTTCCGAGTGTCTGCCATACCAGTCACCATACCGGCCAGGGAATGCTCTGGCCACCGCCTCGGGTGGACTACTTGATGCCGGCCGTGCCTCCGCGGAGACGGCAGCCGGGAGTGGACGGCTGCGCTCCACCCACCACCCACGGCGCTGGGCTACAACGGCGCTGCGTTGCCCGACGGTGCTGCCCGGGTCAGCCGCCGCCGGCGTACCCGTGCTGGCGCCACGCCTCGTACACCGCCACTGCGGCGGCGTTGGAGAGGTTGAGCGACCGGGTGCCCGGCACCATCGGGATACGCAGCCGCGCGGTGACGCGCGGGTCGGCCAGCACCTCCGCCGGCAGCCCGGTGGGCTCGGGGCCGAAGAGCAGCGCGTCGCCGGGGAGGTAGTCGACGTCGGCGAAGCTGGTGCTGGCGTGCCCGGTGAAGGCCAGCACCCGCCCCGGCGCGACGGCGGCCAGGGCCGAGTCGAGGTCGGGGTGCACCGCGACGCGGGCGAGGTCGTGGTAGTCCAGCCCGGCCCGCCGCAGGTGGGCGTCGGACAGGTCGAAGCCGAGCGGCTCGACCAGGTGGAGGGTGGCTCCGGTGCACGCCACCATGCGGATGGCGTTGCCCGTGTTCGGAGGGATCCGGGGCTCGTAGAAGACGACGTGGAACACGGGCGGCATCGTCTCAGTCACCGGTGCCCGCGTCGGCGCCGGTGCCCCGTACGGCCGCCGGAGCCGGGGCCGCCGCCGGGGCCGCCGCAGGCGCCGGTCACCTGACGGCGCCGGTCACCTGTCGGCGCCGGTCAGTCGACCGGCCGCCCCAGCCCCTCGACGACCTCCGCCGCCGGCAGCATCGTCAGCACCTCGCCCGGCAGCAGGATCTTCGAGCCCCGGATGCCGGAGCCGACGACGGCGGGGCCGGTGCTGACCCGGGTGTCCAGCAGCAGCCGCCACCCCGGCGGCACGCCGACCGGGGTGATGGCCCCGTACTCCATCCCGGAGGCCGCCACGGCCTGCTCCATCGGCCAGAAGGACGCCTTGCGCACGTCGAGCAGCTTGCGCACGGTGGTGTTGACGTCCGCCCGGGTGGTGGCCCGCACCACGCACGCCGCGACGCGCTCCTCCCCGGCCCGCCGCCCGGCCACCAGCACGCAGTTCGCGGAGACCTCCAGCGGCAGGTCGTAGGCCTCGGTCATCGCGGCGGTGTCGGCCAGGTCCGGGTCGATCGCGGCCACCAGCACCTGCCGGGCGACGACCGGCGCCCGCGCGGCCAGGTCGTCCAGGGCGGCGGCCGCCGGCGCGGCGAGCAGGTCGGGCCGGTCCAGGGCCGGCGTCCAGGTCAGCGTGCCGAGGACGACGGCGCCCGGGGCGGGGCCGGGAACTGGCCGGCCGCCGTCGGCGGGACCCGCGGCCGCCGGCTCTCCGGCCGGTCCGGACGGGGGCGTCTGCGGCGGGGGTGTCTGCGGCACGGCCGGTCAGCTCTGGAAGGTGGCCACGAGGATGCCCCGGGCGAGGGTGTGCGGCCGTGCCGTGCCCGCCGCCTTAGCCAGCGAGACGTCCTCGTCCAGCTCCAGGGTCTCGGTGTCCAGGGCGTGCACGACGAAGTAGTACCGGTGCGCCCGGTCCCCGGGCGGCGGCGCCGCACCGGTGTAGGCGTGCTCGCCGTCGTCGTTGCGCAGGTGAGAGGCCGCGCCCGGGAGCATCAGGTCGGACTGCCCGGCGCCCTGCTCCAGCTCGGTGGTGCCGGCGTCCAGGTCCACCACCGCCCAGTGCCACCAGCCCGACGGCGTGGGGGCGTCCGGGTCGAAGCAGGTGACCACGAAGCCCCTGGTCTCGGCCGGGAACCCGGACCAGGACAGCTGGGGCGAGACGTTGCCGCCGGCCTTGCTGTGCGCCGCCGGCATGGGGGCGCCGTCGGTGAGGTCGGTGGAGGTCACCGAGAACGCGGGCACGGCGGGCAGCTTCTCGTAGGGGTCCTGCGCGAGGGGTCGGTCGAGGTTCACGTGTCCTCCTCCTGCTCGGGAACTGCTCGGTCAGCTGTCCAACCTATCCCGCTCCGGGGACACGGGCCGGCCGGGTCGGTGGGGCCGGGCGATGTCACCGGCCGCGGCGACGATGCCTGGGTGGCCGCGGTTGACAGGCCGGGGACGACGGCCGAACACTAGTCGAACAGCAGTTCGACAGGAGGTGGGGTGAGGAGGTGGGCACCGCGCTCGCGACTGCCGGGATGGTAGACCGGCAGGCCCGGCTGGCGGCAGCTCGTTCGGCGCTGACCCGGGCGGAGACGGCCGCCGGGCTGCGTACCCGGCTGCCGGCGGCCGGGTCGGCGGGCGCCACCGCGCTGGTGGCGGTCCCCGGACCGGCGGTCGACCCGGCGGGCCCCGGGCCGACGGCGGCCCCGCCGGCCGCGGCGCAGGTCCCGGTCCCGACGGCGGGCCCCGGGACGACGGCGGTCCCGCCGTCCCCGGCGACGGTCCCGGCTGCCCCCGCCGCCCCCGCCCCGGGGGACGACCTGCCGGTGCCCGCGGCCCTGGCGCCCCTCTTCCCCGGCGGGGTGCTCGCGCGCGGCACCGTGGTGCAGGTCGCGGGCTCGACCTCCCTGCTCCTCACCCTCGCCGCCGGCGCCGCCGCCGTGGGGGCGTGGAGCGCGCTCACCGCGCTGCCGGACGTGGGCTGGCGCGCGGCCGCCGAGGCCGGGCTGGACCTGGACCGGGTGCTCGTCGTCCCCCGGCCCGGTCCCGACGCCCCGGCCGTGCTCGGCGCGCTGGCCGACGGGGTCGACCTGCTCGTCGTCGGCCGCTGCCCGGCCCTGTCCGACCGGGACCGCCGGTCCCTCTCCGCCCGCCTGCGGGCCCGGCAGGGCGTGCTCCTGAGCGCCGGGCCCTGGCCGGGGGCGAACCTGGCCCTGACGGTCGAGCGCACCGGCTGGGAGGGGCTCGGCCGGGGGTGGGGGACGCTCGCCCGGCAGCGGATGGTCATCACCGCCGTCGGCCGGGGGGCGGCGGCCGGGCCGGTGCGGACGGTGGAGGTCAGCCTGGGCGCGGGCACGGTCCGGGCCACGGGGCCGGCCCGGCCCGCCGACGTGGGCGGGCCCGCCGAGCAGGCGCCGGTGCTGCGGGCGGTGGGGTAGTGGCCGTCTCCCACGCCGCGCCGACGGCGGCCGGTGCACCTGCTACGACCGTCGCGCCGACGGCGGCCGGTGCACCCGCGCCGCCCGGTACGCCCCCGCTGTCGCCGAGCGGCCCGCCCGCCCAGGCCCTGCGCCGGGCGGTCGTGTGGGTCCCGGACTGGCCGGTCGCCGCGGCCGTCGCCGAGGGGGCCGTCCCGCCGGACGCCCCCGTGGCGGTCCACGACGGGCGCGGGGTGGTGGTGACCTCCGCCGCCGCCCGGGCCGCGGGGGTGCGCCGTGGCATGCGCCGGCGCACCGCCCAGCAGTTGTGCCCCGAGCTCGCGCTCCTCGGCGTGGACGAGGTCCGGGACGCCCGCGCCTTCGAGCCCCTCGTCCAGGTCGTGGAGACGGTGGTGGCCGGCGTCGAGGTGGTCCGTCCCGGCCTGGTCGTCATGGCCGCCCGGGGGCCCACGCGGCACCTGGGCTCGGAGGAGGCGCTGGCCGAGACGCTCGTCGGCGTCCTGGCCGAGGAGGCGGGGGCGGAGTGCCAGGTCGGCATCGGCGACGGCATGCTCACCGCCGTCCTGGCCGCCCGGCGCGGCGTCGTCGTCCCCCCGGGGCAGGCGGCCGCCGTCGCCTTCCTCGCCCCCCAGGACGTCGGCATGGTCGGCCACGCCGTCGCCGACCGCGGGTCCCGCGCGGAGGTCGCCGAGCTCGTCGACCTCCTGCGGCGCCTGGGCCTGCGCACGCTGGGCGCCCTGGCGTCGCTGGCGCCCGGCGACGTCGCCGCCCGCTTCGGCGGGCTGGGGCTGACCGCGCAGCGCCTGGCCCGCGGGCTGGACGGACGCCCGGTGGTCGCCCGCCGCCCCGAGCAGGACGTCGTCGCCGCCGCCGACCTCGACCCGCCGGCCGACCGGGCCGACGTCGCCGCCTTCGCCGCCCGCGGCCTGGCCGAGCAGCTGGCCGAGCGGATGCTGCGGCGCGGGGTGGTCTGCGGCCGCCTCCAGGTCGAGGCCCGTACCGAGGACGGGACCACGCTGACCCGCACCTGGGCCCTGGACGGCGCCCCCACCGCCCGCGAGCTCACTGACCGGGTCCGCTGGCAGCTCGAGGGGTGGCTCGCCGGGCGCAGCGGCCGGCCGCCCGCGGCGCCGCTGGTCCACCTCGCCCTGACCGCCCAGGAGGTCAGCCCCGCCGGGGCGGTGCAGGACGGGCTGTGGGGCCGGGCCCGGCGCGGGCAGGCCCAGGCGGACCGGGCGGCGCTGCGCGTCCAGGGCCTGCTGGGGCCCGACGGCGTGCTCGCCCCGGTGCTCCAGGGCGGCCGCGACCCGCGCTCGACCACCCGGCTCGTCGTCTGGGGGGACGAGGCGGCCCCGCTGCGCCGGACCGACGCCCCCTGGCCGGGGCAGCTGCCCAGCCCGTCGCCGGCCACGGTGCCGGCCGAGCCCGTGCCCGTGGAGGTGGCCGACGACGGCGGGGCGCCCGTGCGGGTGGACGCCCGCGGCCTGGCCAGCGCCGCCCCGGCCCGGGTGCGGCTGCCCGCCGCCGAGCCGGGGACGACGGCGTGCTGGCCGGCCGGGGAGCGGACGGTGACCGGCTGGGCCGGGCCCTGGCCGGTGACCGAGCGCTGGTGGGCGAGCGACCGGCGGCGCCGGGCCTACCTCCAGGTGTCCCTGGCCGACGCGCCGGCCCTGCTGCTCGTGCTGGAGGAGGGGTCCTGGTGGGTGGAGGGCGTCTACGACTGATCGGACGAGCGGGTGGTCCGTGGGCGGGGGGCTGACTGCCCGAGGCACACCGGCGTAGATTCGTCGGCACGGTCGACGCTTGGAGGTGGCGGCGTGCCGAAGGGCGAGGTCGAGGACGTGCCGTGCGCCGGCCACGGCGAGGACCCCGCGACCGAGGCGGTGGGACCCGTCTTCGTGGCCGCCGACCTCATCGGATGGCTGGGCGTGAGCCGGCAGGTGATCGACGAGCGGGTCCGGCGCCGCGACCTGCTGGCCCTGCGGACCTCTGACGGCTCAACCGTGTACCCGGAGTGGCAGTTCGACGTGGACGGTGCCGTGCTCCCCGGTGTCGGTGCTGCGCTCCGAGCGCTGAGCCAGGGCGGGATGGACGACCTGACGCACCTGCTGTGGTTCGCCGGCGAGAACCCTGAGCTCGGCGGCAGCAGCGCCGCCGCATGGCTCACCGAGAAGCGCGACCCCGGCGCGGTGGTCCGGGCCGCCCAGCACACCGCCGCCGGGTGGCGCCGGTAGCCCTAACAGAACACATGTTCGATATGATCAAGCGGTGTCCACCGTCCCCTACGCCGAGCTGCACGCGCACTCGGCCTTCAGCTTCCTCGACGGCGCGAGCCTGCCGGAGGAGCTCGCCGCCGAGGCGGCCCGGCTGGCCCTGTCGGGCCTGGCCCTGACCGACCACGACGGCCTCTACGGGGTGGTGCGCCTGGCCGAGGCCGCCCGCGCCCTCGCCCTGCCCACCGTGCTGGGCGCCGAGCTGAACCTGGGCACCACCGGCCGGGCCGGGGCGCACGAGGGCCCGGGCGCGGTGGCCGGGATGAGCGGGCGCCCCGACCCCGACGGCACCCACCTGCTCGTCCTCGCCCGCGGGGCCGAGGGCTACCGGCGCCTCGCCCGCGCCCTCGCCCGCGGCCACCTGGACTCCGGGGTGAAGGGCCGGGCGAGCTTCGACCTCGAGGACCTCGCCGCGCAGGCGGGCGGGGAGTGGCTGGTGCTCACCGGCTGCCGCAAGGGCGCGGTGCGCCGGGCCCTGGCGGGCGGGGGGACCGCCGCCGGGACCGGCGGCGGGACCGCGGCCGGGACCGCCGACGGCGGGGCCGCCGTCGGCGGGCCGAGCGACGGCGTCCGGGCGGCCCGCGCCGAGCTGGACCGGCTCACCGCGCTGTTCGGCCGGGACAACGTCGCGGTGGAGATCACCGACACCGGCGCCCCCCTGGACTCGGCCCGCAACGACGTCCTGGCCGAGCTCGCCGCCGCGGCGGCCCTGCCGCTGGTCGCCACCGGCGCCGTGCACTGCGCCCGGCCGGCCGACCAGCCCCTCGCCGACGTCCTGGCCGCCACCCGGGCCCGGGCGACCCTGGCGGAGATCGACGGCTGGCTCCCCACCGCCCCGGCCCACCTGCGCTCGGGGGCCGAGATGGCCGCCCGGCACCACCGCCACCCCGGGGCGGTGCCCGCCGCGGCGGCGCTGGCCGCCGAGTGCGCCTTCGACCTCCAGCTCGTCGCCCCGGACCTGCCCCCGTACCCCGTCCCGCCCGAGCACACCGAGGCCACCTGGCTGCGCGAGCTGACCTACCGCGGCGCCGCCGAGCGCTACGGCCCGCGCGGGGCTGAGCGTGTCCCGGGCGCCTACGAGATGATCGAGCACGAGCTGGACATCATCACCCGGCTGCACTTCCCGGGGTACTTCCTCATCGTCCACGAGATCGTCCAGTTCTGCCGGGAGCAGCGGATCCTGTGCCAGGGCCGCGGCTCGGCCGCGAACTCCGCCGTCTGCTTCGCCCTGGGCATCACCGCGGTGGACGCCGTCCAGCACCGGCTGCTCTTCGAGCGGTTCCTCTCCCCGGGACGCTCCGGCCCGCCGGACATCGACCTGGACATCGAGTCCGGCCGGCGGGAGGAGGTCATCCAGCACGTCTACGCCCGCTACGGGCGCGAGCACGCCGCCCAGGTGGCCAACGTGATCTCCTACCGGCCCCGCTCGGCGGTGCGCGACGCCGCCCGGGCCCTCGGCTACGACGTCGGCCAGCAGGACGCCTGGTCCAAGAGCATCGAGCGGTGGGGGAGCCTGCGCCCCGCCGACGCCGGCCGCCGCGGCGCCCCCGGGCGCCGTCGGGAGGGCCCGGCGCGGGACGGTCCGGGACGGGACGAGCCGGCCCCCGCCCCGGCCGGGGATCTCGACGGCATCCCCGCGCCGGTCCTGGACGTCGCCGAGCAGATGCTGCGCCTGCCCCGCCACCTGGGCATCCACTCCGGCGGCATGGTCCTGTGCGACCGGCCGGTCATCGAGGTGTGCCCGGTGGAGTGGGCCACCATGCCCGGGCGCACCGTGCTGCAGTGGGACAAGGACGACTGCGCCGACGCCGGGCTGGTGAAGTTCGACCTGCTCGGCCTGGGGATGCTCACCGCGCTGCGGATCGCCTTCGACGCCATCAACGCCGCCGCCCCGGCCGGGGCGGCCGAGCTCGGGCTGCACTCCCTGCCCCAGGAAGACCCGGCGGTGTACGACCTGCTCTGCGCGGCGGACACGGTCGGGGTCTTCCAGGTGGAGTCCCGCGCGCAGATGGCCACCCTGCCGCGGCTGCGGCCGCAGTGCTTCTACGACATCGTCGTCGAGGTCGCGCTGATCCGGCCCGGCCCCATCCAGGGGGACTCGGTCAACCCCTACCTCAACCGCCGCCGCGGCCGGGAGGCGGTCACCTACCTCCACCCCCTCCTCGAGCCGGCGCTGGCCAAGACCCTCGGCGTGCCGCTGTTTCAGGAGCAGCTCATGCAGATCGCCATCGACGTCGCCGGGTTCACCCCCGCCGAGGCCGACCAGCTGCGCAAGGCCATGGGGGCCAAGCGCTCGGAGGAGCGGATGGCGGCCCTGCGCGGGCGGCTGCTGGCCGGCATGGCGGCCAACGGGGTGAGCGCGCCGGTGGCCGAGCAGATCTACGACAAGCTCAAGGCCTTCGCCGACTTCGGCTTCCCCGAGTCCCACGCCTTCTCCTTCGCCTACCTCGTCTACGCCAGCGCCTGGCTCAAGGTCCACCATCCCGAGGCGTTCTACGCGGCGCTGCTGGCCGCGCAGCCCATGGGCTTCTACTCCCCGCAGTCCCTGGTGGCCGACGCCCGCCGGCACGGGGTCGCGGTGCAGCGCGCGGACGTCAACGTCTCGGCCGTCCAGGCCACGGTGGAGCGGGTGGGGGAGGCGGGTCCGGCCGACGGCGGGGCGGGTGGCGGCGGGTCGGCCGACGAGGCGGCCGGCGTCGCCCACCTGGTCCACTCCCACCCGGGCCTCGCCGTGCGGCTCGGCCTGGCCCCGGTGCGCGGGGTGGGCGAGCAGACGGCGGAGCGGATCGTCGCCGAGCGGGAGCGAGGCGGCCCCTTCGCCGACCTGCCCGACCTCGCGCGCCGGGTGGACCTCACCGCCGCCCAGCTGGAGGCCCTGGCCACCGCCGGCGCCCTGGGCTGCTTCGGCCTGGAGCGGCGCCAGGCGCTGTGGGCGGCGGGGGCGGTGGCCGGGGAGCACGGGACCCGGCACACGCGGCGGCGCAGCGGGCCCGGCGCCCGCACGGCAGGGACCGGTGGTCGCACCGCCGGGCCGGGCGCCCGCCGGGTGGAGCCCGGTGCCCGGCCGTGGCGCGGCGCCGGCCCGGGGGAGCCCGGGCCCACCTGGTACCAGCCGCCGCTGCCGGGCACCACGGTGGGGGCGGCGGCGCCGGAGCTGCCGGCCATGGCCCCGGTGGAGACCGCCGTCGCCGACGTGTGGGCCACCGGCGTCTCCCCGAGCACCTACCCCACCCAGTTCCGCCGTGCCGAGCTGGCGGCGGCCGGCGTGCTCCCGGTGGCCGACCTGGGCCGCCGGCCACCGGGGGAACGGCTGCGGGTGGCCGGGGTGGTCACCCACCGCCAGCGCCCGCACACCGCCGCCGGGGTGACGTTCCTGTCCCTGGAGGACGAGACCGGCCTGCTCAACGTCGTGTGCTCGGCGGGCCTGTGGGCCCGGTACCGGAAGGTGGCCCGGACCGCCGCCGCGCTCGTCGTGCGCGGGGTCCTGGAACGGGCCGACGGCGTGACGAACCTGGTGGCGGACCGGATCGAGCCGCTGAGCCTGGCCGTGCCGGCCACCTCCCGGGACTTCCGCTGAGCATCGAGCGCCGGAGGCCTCGGCCGTCCGCGAGCTCCGCCCTCAGGCCGTCCGCCGAGCTCCACCCAGGCCGTCCGCCGAGCCCGCGCCACCCCGGGCCGCCCGCCGCCGTCCCTCGGCCAGCCTGCGCGGGCACCCACCGCCGCGCTCAGTACCGGCCCGGCTCCTCGCCGTCGGGCTGGCCATACCTGCGCATGGCCGAGTAGACCGCCCAGACCACCGCCAGCAGCGGGATGGCGACGATCGCCCCGAGCAGCCCGGCGAGGAAGGTTCCGGCCGTGACACCGAGGGCCACCACCACCGGGTGCAACGAGACCTGCCGGCCCATGACGAGGGGCTCGAGGATGTGACCCTCGATCTGCCCGATGAGCGCGACCCCGACCGTGACGATGATCGCGGCGATGAACCCCTCCGCGGCCAGCGCCACCACCGCGGCGACGATCATCGCCAGCGGGGCACCGATGAGCGGGATGAACGCGCCGATGAACACCAGGACCGACAGCGGCGCGGCGAGCGGCACCCCGACGACCGTGAGGAGGATGAACGCCATGACGGCGTCGGCGCTGGCGACGATCATCGTGCCCCGGGCGTAGCCGGAGAAGGTGTACCAGCCGGCGCTGGCTGCGGTGTTCACCCGCTCGCGGCTGCGGGCCGGCAGCTGGCCCAGGAACCACCGCCACATGTGCGCCCCGCGGGCGAGGAAGAAGATGGTGACGAACAGGCCCAGGGCGAGCACGGTGAAGACCAGTGCTACGGCGCCGGCGTTGTTCAGGATCTGCCCGGCGAGGTCGGTGGCGTTCTCCTGGACGTAGGTGGTCGCCTCGTTGACGAGCCCGTTGATCGCGTCGTTGATCTCCGCCTGGGTGAAGTGGAAGGGCAGCGGCCCGTTCTCCAGGAAGTCCAGGATGGTGTTGATGCCCTGGCCGAACCGGTCGGCCAGGAAGTCCCACTGCCCGGCGACGGAGGAGATGACGTAGGTCAGCAGACCGCCCAGGACCGCAAAGCCGCCGAGCAGCGCCAGGGCGGTGGCGAGGGGGCGCGGCATGGCCCGAGACAGCCACGTGACGATCGGGTCCAGCACCGAGGTGATCACCAGGGCGAGGAAGACGGCGATGAACACCGCCTGGATGCGGCTGGTGGCGAAGACGACCAGGCCGACGGCGATGACGATCCCGATGAACAGCCACGCCGACATGCCCCACCGGCGCAGCCACCGGCTGACGTCCCCGTTGCTGTCGGCGGAGGTCCGCTCCGGCATCCGGCGGACCGAGACCCGGCCCGCGACGGTGGGGCGTGGGCCGCCCCGGGTCGTCAGCGGGGCGGCTGGGGTCGGTGGTGCGGCGGGGGGCTGAGCCACGGCCTGGTCCAGCATCTGGGAGCGGGTGGGGCGCCAGACCTGCCGCGCGCGCCGACCGACACGGCTGACCTCGCCGAGGAGCCGGCCGGAGTCGATCCGGAGCCGCCGGCCCGAACGATCGCTCATCGCGCCAGTGTGCCCTACCTCTGGCGCGGTCAGTGGTACACCACCTGGAGGTGCTCGCGAAACCCCGCCGCGTGCCTCAGGTGGGTGTGCTCGCGTCGGGCGGTCAGGCGGCGTCGCCGAGCGAGGGCCTTGACATCGGCGTGGTCGATGAACTGGCCGGCGGACCGGGCGTGGTCTGGCGCAGCCCCGGTGACTTCCATGGCCACCAGCTGCGCGCCCGCCTCGACCCACCGAGGGTCGGGCGGGCGCAGGGCGAGGGCCGTCGTCGCGGCCTTCCTGGCTCCATAGCCGCTGGGCTGCCGTGGTCATTGCCGCACTCGACCCAAGTCAGCAGAAGCCAGAATTTTGGCGCGGTCTTCCCCTGCGGTACTGACTGATGCGTGATGACGGCATGCATCGGATCCAGCTCGACCTGGACGACGAGGAGATGACTCTCCTTGCTCGCGCCGCCGCTCGTATCGGTGCGTCGCGCTCTGAACTGATCCGTCGGGCGATACGCATCCAGTACGGCGAGCAGACAACGCAGACCCGCCTGGCTGCGCTGCACGCTTCCGCGGGGACGTGGCGGGACCGATACTTCACCGGCGCGGATTATGTAGATAAGGTGCGCGGCAATCTGGACGAGCCGTCTTGATAGCTTAGTTCCCTAACCACTTGCAGTTCACTATCAGTTCGGGAGGCCGTCGAGCCGTCGCTCCGACGAGACTCTGCGAGTCCCGGAAGGAACACATGAAGCTTCTCCTCACGTCCGGCGGCATCACCAACACCAGCATCAGCGATGCGCTGGTCGACATGCTCGGCCGGCCGATCGCCGGTTCCACCGCGCTTTGCATCCCCACGGCACAGTGGGGCTTCCCCCGGGACGCGACGGTCCCAGCGCAGGGCTATCTGGACGGGCGCGCGTGGGGTGGCATGACGTCCCTGGGCTGGAAGTCGCTCGGCGTTCTCGAGCTGACTGCGCTCCCCACGATAGGCGAGGAGCAGTGGGTGCCCTGGGTCCAACAGGCCGACGTGCTACTGGTCGCCGGCGGCGAGGCCACGTATCTGTGCCACTGGTTGCGGGCCTCAGGGTTGGCCGACCGCCTCCCGTCGCTGGTTGACACGGTCTGGGTCGGGGTCAGTGCCGGCAGCATGGTGATGACCCCGCGGATCGGCGATGACTTCGTGGAGTGGACGTCCGCGCCCGACGATCGCACCCTCGGCGTCGTGGACTTCTCCATCTTCCCGCACCTCGACGTCTTCGCGGAGAACAGCCTGGCCGAGGCGGAGCGCTGGGCGGCCAGCATCGACGGGCCCGCTTACGCCATCGACGACCAAAGCGCCATCACGGTGCACGACGGCACGGTCGAGGTCGTTTCCGAAGGTCGGTGGGCGGTGCTCACCTCGTAGCCGGCCTGGACGACGGGCGCGGTCCGGTCCCCGGTATACGCGCCGTAAACGACCGAACCGAGGGTCCTAACCAAAGGCTCAACGAAGGGAGCAGCATGTCTCAACCGCGGCCGAGCGCAGTCCCCGAGGTCGCCGACCGTGCGGGGTTTGAGTATGCACTCTTCTGGGGAGGCCTGCCGCGACACGCCGCAGCATTTTCGGAGATCCCGCTGCCCTGGACAGGAGTGAGTTCTTGTCTTATGGCCGCTATAACCAAGCTGCTACGACCGCTGCAATCCGAAGCCGCCGTCGCTGCCAGCGTCTCTCCGGGTCGCCAGGCCCGGGCCGCCGCGGGGAGCCGCTGCTCCGATGACTGCGACTGAGGCACGCTCGCTCGCCTCAGCTCGGGCTCGGCCGGTCACCCCAGCCCGAGCACCTCGGCCAGCTCGACGGCGTCCTGGACGACGCAGCGGGCGCCGTCGGCCTCGGCCGGCCCGCCGTAGCCCCAGGCCACCAGGACGGCGGGGATGCCGTGGGCGGTGGCGCCGTCGACGTCGTGGTGGCGGTCACCGACCATGACCGCCCGCGATGTGTCCGCCCCGGCGGCACGCAGGCCGGCGAGGGCGTCGGCGACGATGTCCGCCTTGGCGCTGCGGGTCTCGTCCGCGGTGGCCCCGCACACGACGGTGAAGTGCTCGGTGAGGCCGTGGCGGTCCAGGATCGGCCTGGCCATCGACAGCATCTTGGACGTCGCCAGCGCGAGCGGCACGCCGGCGGCGTCGAGGTCGGCGACCAGCTCGGCCATCCCCGGGTAGAGCGGTGCGGCGAGCATCCGCGCGGAGTACCGGGAGCGGTAGTCCGCCACCACGGCCTCCAGGTCCTCCGGGCGGACGCCGCCGAAGCGGGTGAGCCCCTCCCGGATGGGTGGGCCGACGAAGGCGAGCAGGTCCGCGGGCGGGGGGTAGCCGAAGGTCGCCAGCGCCTCGGCGATGGCAGTCGTGATGACCGCGGCGGAGTCGGTCAGGGTGCCGTCCAGGTCGAGCAGCACCGCGGAGGGGTTCAGGGCGCGGCCGGCGCAGGGGTCGCAGGGGTTCGGAGCGGTGCCCGGGCCCACAGTGGCCCCAGGGCGCGGAGCGGCGCCGGGGCGCGGAGCGGCGCCGGGGCGCGGGGCGGTACCAGCGTGCGGGGTGGTGCCGGGGGCGAGGGCGGGCATGGGTCTCCGAGATCGACGGCCGGGGTCCCTCCCAGGGTAGGCCGTCAGCGAGAAGGCCCGCCGTGGCGTCCGCCGCCCTGGCGTGGCACGCTGACCTGGCCCAGCCTGCCGGCCGGCCCCGGAGGGGCAGGCCGCTCCACGGAGGAAGGACCACATGGCCAAGCTCGGCTCGCTCATCAAGGTCGCCGCGATGGCCGGACCCACGGTCTGGAAGGTCGTCCAGGCGATGGGACCGACCATCACCAAGATGCGCCGCGACTACCCCGAGGCCTTCGCCGCCGTCGAGAAGCAGGTGGGCCGCCTGGCCGGGAGCCGCAGCGCGGGCAAGGGCCCGGAGGGTCTGCGCAGGCGCATCAACGTGCTGCGCGACCAGACCACCTACCTGGCTGTCTCCGCCGACGGCGCCGCCGAGGTGCGCCGGGTCGAGCAGTGGCGCCGTCAGCTCGACAAGCTCGAGGCATCCCTGCCCCTGCTCGCCGCCATGGGCAAGACGGCCGCCCGCCGCGAGGCCAACCGCATCGGCGAGCGGATCGACGCCCTCTCCGCCGAGGTCCTCAACGCCTACATCGAGGAGCGACGGGACGACGCCGAGCTCGGGCGCTGAGACCGTGCCCGCGATCCGCGCCGCGGACCTGCCCGCCGCCGTCACCCTCGGCACCGGGCAGGGCGGCCTGCCGGTGCTCCGGGTCGCCGGCCGCGACGCCGACGCCGAGGTCTACCTCCACGGCGCCCACGTCACCGCCTGGCGCCCGGCCGGGCAGGACCCGGTGCTCTGGCTGAGCGCGGCGAGCCGGTTCGCGCCGGGCTCGGCGATCCGCGGCGGCGTGCCGATCTGCTTCCCCTGGTTCGGTCCCGCCCCCGGCGGCCGGGCGCCGTCGCACGGCTTCGCCCGGCTGGCCACCTGGCACCTCCTCGACGCCACGGACGACGGCGCCGCCGTCACCCTCGTCCTGGGCCTGACCGACGCCGACGTCACCGACCTGCCCGGCGCGGGGGAGTGGCCGCACCCGTTCACCCTGACCTACACCGTCACCGTCGGCGCCGAGCTCACGCTCGCCCTGACCGTGCAGAACACCGGGCGGGAGCCGGTGGTCCTCGAGGAGGCCCTGCACACCTACCTCGCCGTGCGGGACGTCACCGCCGTGCGGGTGGAGGGTCTCGACGGCGCCGCCTACCTGGACAAGGCCGCCGGTGCCGGGCAGCAGCGCACCCAGCACGGCCCGGTCACCCTCACCGAGGAGACCGACCGGGTCTACCGCTCCACCGCGCCGACGACCGTCGTCGACCCGGCGGCGTCCCGGGCCGTCACCGTGACCAAGGACGGCTCGGCCAGCACCGTGGTGTGGAACCCGTGGGCGGCCAAGGCCGCGGCGCTGCCGGACGTCGCCGACGGCGCCTGGCGATCCATGGTCTGCGTGGAGACCGCCAACGCCCTCGACGACGCGGTCACCCTCGACGCCGGCGCGAGCCACACCATGACCGCGCGGTACGCCGTCGCCGCGCAATGAGACAGCGGAGGTGCAAGCACCGGCGGGCCATGGGCGAGCGATGCGCCACGGGGCGCCTCACTCACCGCCCTTCCGACGAGCGCCGCGCCACGGTGCTCCTCGCCCACCGGGCGTAGCGTGACGGCTATGACCAGCCCCCAGCACCCCCTCGGCAGCTACGGCGTCTGGGTCCGCCGCCCGGACCTGACCCCCGACCTCGCCACCCGGATCGAGCGGCTCGGGTACGGCACCCTGTGGGTCGGCGGCTCCCCCGGAGCGGGCCTGGAGGAGGCCGCCGCCGCGCTCGCCGCGACCGAGCGGATCACCGTCGCGACCGGGATCGTCAACATCTGGCGCGCGGACGCCGCCGAGACGGCCCGGTCCTTCCGCCGGCTCGAGCAGGACCACCCCGGGCGGTTCCTGCTCGGCCTCGGCAGCGGCCACCCGGAGGCCGACAAGGCCCGCCGCGCCCCGCTGGCCGCCATGGCGGACTACCTCGACGTGCTCGACGCCGAGGGCGTGCCCGCCCACCGGCGGGTCCTCTCCGCGCTCGGCCCGAAGATGCTCCGCCTCGCCGCCGACCGTGCCGCCGGCAGCCACCCGTACCTCACCGTGCCCGCGCACACGGCCTGGGCGCGGGAGGTCCTCGGGCCGGGCGCCGTGCTGGCTCCCGAGGTCATGGTCATCGGCGAGACCGACAGCACCCGGGCGCGGGCCACCGGCCGCCAGATGCTCGGCGGGTACCTGGGCATGTCGAACTACACCAGCACGATGCTGCGGTGGGGGTTCACGCCGGAGGACCTGGCCGACGGCGGCAGCGACCGGCTCGTCGACGAGCTCACCCGGTGGGGCGCACCCGCGCAGCTCGCGGCCGGCCTGCGGGCGCACCTGGACGCCGGCGCCTCGCACGTCTGCGCCCAGGTGCTCCCGGTCGGCGCGGACCAGGCCCCGACGCTCGAGGCGCTCGCCGCGGAGCTGTTCGCCCGCTGACCGCCGGTGGCGGACCCGCTCGGCGCGGGTGCGTACCGCCGTCGTACCGGTCAGCCGGGGCACCGCCGTCGTACCGGTCAGCCCGGGCGCCGCCGTCGTACCGGTCAGCCCAGGCACCGGCGTCGTACTGCGGTCAGCCGGGGGCGTCGTCGCCCGCCGGGGTCGGCGGCCGGTGCACGGCGTGGACGTCGTGGTAGCGCTCGTCGAGGAACACCTTGGCGGTCAGGACCCGCCGGCCGGCCGCGAGGAGCGGGTAGGCCAGCGCGGCCAGCACGGCCCCCAGCGCGGGGCCGAGCAGGTAGACCCACAGGGCCGGGTAGGTGCCGCTGGCCACGTCCGGGCCCAGGGTCCGGGCCGGGTTCATGCTCGCCCCGGTGGGCGGGCCGCCCACCGGGACGAGGACGGTCAGGGCGAGGGCGATCACCGCCGGGGTCCACCGCGCGGTCCGGTGCGAGGAGGTCATGAGCAGGACGGCGAGCACGAGGAGGAAGGTGATCGCCACCTCGATGCCGAAGGCGCGCCAGGCGCTGACGCCCGGGCCCAGCTCGGTGCGGGCGTAGCCGGCGGTCCGGGCCCACTCGCCCATGACCGCCCCGAACGCCAGCGCGCCGAGCACGGCCCCCACCACCTGGGCGGCGACGTAGCCCAGCAGGTCGTGCACGTGCGTGCTGCCGCGGGCCCAGAACCCGATGGTCACCGCGGGGTTCAGGTGGGCGCCGCTGCGCCGGCCGAGCGGTGACACGGCGACCAGCGCGGCGAGCAGGCCGATCATCAGGCCGATGAGGGCCAGCCGCACGGTCGGGTTGGGGATCGCGGCGGTCAGCGGCGACAGCGGGCTCTCCAGGGCGGCCACCACGACGAACGCGAGGAACAGCTGCCCGCCGGTCCCGACCAGCTCGCACAGCCACTCCACCGGGTGCCAGCCCCCGAGCGCGGCGCGGGACTCGACGACGCGCCCGGCCTCGCCGCGCAGGCCGCCGCGGCGGCGGTCCTCGGTCATCGCCGGCGGCCCGCCGCGGCACGGCCGGGCGCCCCGACCCCGGCAGCCCGGGGCCCCGGCGGTCATGCTTGCTGCCACGCCTGCTCCAGGCCGGCGCGGTTGGCCCGGACCAGCTCGCGCAGGTCGGTGTCGTAGAGCGAGTCCGGCACGCCCTGGGAGAAGATCTCCACCACGCACGGACCGCGGTAGCCGGCGTCGTAGACCGCGTGCAGCAGCCGCCCGGTGGGGATCTCCCCGGTGCCCACGCTCCGGCGGTCCATCCCGGAGCGCGGGGTGCGCCAGTCGCTGGCCTGGAGCAGGAAGACCCGGTCCGGGGCGGCCTGCACCCCGTTCACCAGGTCGGGGTCCTGCCACAGGTTCCACAGGTCCAGGCAGATGCCGACCTCGTCCCGGCCCACCGCCTCGACGACGTCGAGGGCCTGCCGGTAGGTCCAGATCGCCGTCTCCTGGTTCAGCGAGACGGGGTTGAGCGGTTCCAGCGCGATCCGGACGCCGTTGTCGGCGGCGACGGCGGCCAGCTCCTTGTGGTCGGCGACCACCCGGTCGAGGGCCTCGGCCATGTTCCCGCCGGGCGCCGGGCCGGTGTTGGTGACGAAGGCCGCGCCCGGGGCGTAGGGCGCGATCCGCTCCACCGAGGCACGGAACGCGGCCAGCCGGTCCGCCCGGTCGGGCGGCTTCGGCTGGCTGGCGGAGGGCAGCACCGTGCGGACGGTCGCCTGGACCGAGCTGACCGTCAGCCCCGCCGCCTGCACCCGGCCCAGCTGCTCGTCGGCCCGGGCCGGGTCGAGCTTGACCTCGCAGACCTCGATCGCCGCGACGCCGAGGTCGGCGTAGCCGGCCACGTCCTCCTCGAAGCTCCACGGCTGGGTGGTGAACTCGCTGACCCCATAGGGGAACGGCATCGCCCCGGTCATGACGCACCGGCCAGGAAGTCGGCGACCACCTGGTTGAACTTGTCCGGCTCGTCGAGGAACAGCGCGTGGCTGGAGCTCTCGAAGAAGACCGTCCGGGCGCCGGGCACGTGCTCCCCGACCCAGGCCGGGCCGCGCCAGTCGAAGACCCGGTCCTGCCGGGCCACGAGCACCAGGGTGGGCAGGTCGAGGGTGGGCAGCAGGTCGCGCCAGTCGGCGCGGGTGTGGTCGGCCATGATCGCGTTGCGGGCCGACGGCGGGGACTTGGCCATCTCGGCGAGGAACAGCTCGCGCTGCTCCGCGGAGGGCTCGGTCAGCATGATCGTCTGGATCTGCTGACGGTCCCCGCCGGCCGGGTCCGCCGCCGTCTGCGCCTGCAGGGTGGCCAGCCCGGCGTCGTCGAAGCTGCTGGCGTGCGGGAACTTCCAGTCCACGCCGATGTACTGCCGGGGGCTCTGCTCGACGAGCACGGCCTGGGCCAGGCGGTGGGTGCCGAACAGCTCCAGGTAGCTCCAGATCACCGGGCAGCCCAGGGACCAGCCGAGCACGGTGACCTCGCGCAGGTCGAGGGCCTCGAGCAGGTCGAACAGGTCCTTGGCCAGCCGGGCGACCCGGTAGCCGTGGGCGGGCTTGTCGGAGTCGCCGTGGCCGCGCAGGTCCAGGGTGATCACCCGGGCGTGCTCGGCGAGCACCTCGGCGTTCTGGTCGAAGAATCGGCCGCTGAACGTCCAGCCGTGGATCATCACCAACGGCCGGCCGGAGCCGCGCTCGGTGTAGTGCAGCCGGATGCCGTCACTGGTCTCGACGTGTGGCATGGGGTTCCCTCCGGTCGGCCGCCGGTGCGTCAACCGGGCGGCGGGGCTGTCGGTCCGCCGAGCCCGGCGACGAGCTCGGGCGGGTAGCCGGCCCGGGTCAGCGGCGTCAGCACGTCGCGGCGCAGGTCGGGCAGGTAGCCGAGCAGGACGTCGGCCGGGCCGGTGATCTCGACGGCGCCCAGGGCCGCGGGCAGCAGCAGCGTCTGGGCCGCCTCGAGCCGCTCTTCCCGGTCCCCGGCCCGCACCAGGACCGGTGCGCCGACGTTGGTCAGGATCTGCGCCGTCGCGAAGGTGTGCCGCAGCGGGGCGGCGGTCCCGGCCCGCCACCGCTCCAGGGCGAAGTACGGCCCGGCGCACAGGAACACCCGCTCGACGCCGTCGTCCACGCCGACGTGCAGGCCGGGGCCGAAGTCGGGCCGGGTGTCGAGCCGCGCCTCCTGCACGAGGGTGTCGATGTTGGCCCGGACCTGGTCCTCGGGGATGGGCGAGCCGTCCTGCATCTGCCAGTGCATGGCGTGCTGCTGGATGTCCGAGGTCTGCTCGATCTCGTAGATGAGGGTGTCCGGGCCGAAGCTGTGCGGGGTGCCGCCGGGGACGTAGACGGTCTCCCCGGCGCGGACCGGGAGCCGGCGCAGCACCCGGTCGAAGTCCTGCGCGACCAGCGCGTCGTGGAGCTCCTCGGCGGTGACGCCGGCCTTCACCCCGCACAGCGCCGTCGCGCCGGGCGCGGCGTCGAGGACGTGCCAGGCCTCGGTCTTGCCGTGGGGCTGGCCCTCCAGCCGCTGGGCGGCGTCGTCGTCGGCGTGCAGGTGCACCGGCAGCGCGCCGGAGGCGTCGATGAACTTGGTCAGCACCGGGAACCGCTCGCCGCGCCAGCCCACCCCGACGAGCTCGTCGGGGTGGGCCTGGGTGAGGTCGCGCAGGGACCGCCCGGCCAGCGGCCCGTTGGTGACCTCGGCGCCGTTGCCGTCGACGTCGCTGCACTCCCAGGTCTCCCCGAGCCCCCAGTCCGGGATGCCGGTCTTGCCGAGCCGGCGGGCGATCTGGTGGCCGCCGAACACCAGCGGCCGGGCCGGCGTGGTCAGGCGCAGCGGGTACCAGTCCACGGGCGGCGTCCTCTCGGGGTCGGCGGGGCGGTCAGCGGCTGGGCACGGGCGGGCGGGTCAGAGGATCGGCGAACCGCCGGTGACCGCGACCCGCGCGCCGGAGACGTAGCTGGCCTCGTCCGAGGCGAGCAGGACGTAGACCGGCGCGAGCTCGGCCGGCTGCCCGGGGCGGGCGAGGGGGACCTGCTTGCCGAAGCTCTCCACCTGCTCCGGCGGCATGGTCGACGGGATCAGCGGGGTCCAGATCGGGCCGGGGGCCACGCTGTTGGCGCGGATGCCCTTGCTGCCGAGCATCTGCGCGAGCGAGCCGGCCATGTTCGCGATGCCGGCCTTGGTGACGTTGTACGGCAGCAGCATCGGCGGCGGGGTGTCGGAGTTCACCGAGGTGGTGGCGATGATCGCGGACCCGGGCTGCATGTGCGGCACGGCCGCCTTGGTCAGGTGGAAGAAGGCGCTGATGTTGATCGCGATCGTGCGGTCCCACTCCTCGTCGGGGATCTCCTCGATCGACTGGTGGGTGGCCTGGAAGGCGGCGTTGTTGACCAGGACGTCGATGCGGCCGAACTCCTGGACGGCCCGGTCGATGATCGAGCGGCAGTGCGCCGGGTCGGCGACGTCGCCGGGTACCAGGACGGCCTTGCGGCCGGCCTGCTCGACCCACTTCTGGGTCTCGGCGGCGTCCTCGTGCTCGTCGAGGTAGGAGATCAGCAGGTCGGCGCCCTCGCGGGCGTAGGCGATCGCCACCGCCCGGCCGATGCCGCTGTCGCCGCCGGTGAGCACGACCTTCTTGTCGGTCAGCCGGCCGGAGCCGCGGTAGCTCTCCTCGCCGTGGTCCGGCTTGGGGTCCATCTGCCCGGTGGTCCCGGGCGGGGTCTGCTGCTGGGGGGGCTGGGACATGACGACCTCCTGGGCTGGGCACGAAGGGGTACGGCGACCCACCAGCGGGGCTGGGCCCGCGTCGGGGAATGCCCTGCGTGGCAGGTCTGGTTCCCAGCGTCCTCCCCGGCAGGGGAAGCGCAACCCGGGAGGCTGGGCTGACGACGGCGCCCGGTCTCGCCGTGCCGACGACGGCGCCCGGTCCCGGTGTGCCGACGACGGCGCCCGGTCCCGGTGTGGCGACGACGGCGCCCGGTCCCGGTGGGGCGACGACGGCGCCCGGTCCCGGTGTGGCGACGACGGCGCCCGGTCCCGCTCGGCCGGCCCCTGGGCCGCTTTGGAACGGTCGTGCCCGCGACACACGGCCGAAGTTCCCGCGCTGATCCCGGGTGTGCCAGCATCGCGACGTCGGCCCGACCGGGCCGGTCCGAAGACCAGCGGACGGAGAGCGCGCCGATGATCGTGCTGACCGCGGCCGGCGTGCCGCGCCGACACCAGGAGGCGCTGTACGAGGAGCAGCTGCGGGTCGCCGACCTCAGCGTCGGCACCTTCCACATCCCGGCCGGCGGGCGGGACCCGCAGCAGCCGCACACCGAGGACGAGATCTACGTCGTGACCGGCGGTGCCGCCCGGCTGTGGACCCCCACGCAGGTCGTGGACGTGCGGGCCGGCAGCGTCGTCTTCGTCCCCGCCGGGGAGCAGCACCGGTTCGTCGACGTCACCGCGGACCTCACCGTGCTCGTGATCTTCGGGCCGGCGGAGCACTCCCGCGGCGACGGCGTCGGGCTGGAGCAGACCGCCGGGCTGGAGCAGTCCGCCGGGCGGGAGGAGCCCGCCAGGCGGGAGCCGGCCGGGCAGGGGGAGCCCGCCGGGCAGGAGCCGGCCGACCGTCAAGGGATCGGTGAAAGGCGATGAGGCGTCTCCTGGCGACCGGTGGGACGCGATGAGCCACCTCCTGGTGACCGGTGGGGCCCGCGGCATCGGCGCCGCCGTCGTGCGTCTCGCCGTCGAGCGCGGGTTCGTCGTCTCCTTCACCTACCGGTCCGACCACGACGCCGCCGCCCGGCTCGTCGAGGAGACGGCGGGACGGACGCACGCCATCTGCGCCGACGTCGGGGACCCAGCGCTCGCGCCGCGGGTCGTCCGGGACGCCGTCGCCGCGCTCGGCCCGGTGGACGCGCTGGTGAACAACGCCGGCACCACCGGCCCGCTCGGGACCTTCCTCGAGCGCACCGAGGCGGAGACGCGGCACGTGTTCGAGACCAATGTGCTCGGCCTCGTCGCGATGGCCCGGGCAGCCGCCCGCGCCTGGGTGGCCGAGGGACGGCCGGGCGTCATGGTCAACCTCAGCAGCACCGCCGCGGCCTCCGGGGCCCCGGGGGAGTACGTGGAGTATGCGGCGTCCAAGGCCGCCGTGGAGGCGCTGACCCGCGGGCTGGGCCGCGAGCTGGCCCCGGCCGGGATCCGGGTGGTCGCCGTCGCCCCGGGCAGCACCGACACCGACATCCACGCCGCCGCCGGCGACCCCGGCCGACCCGCCCGGGTCGCCCGCCAGATCCCGCTCGGCCGGGTGGCCCGACCGGAGGAGATCGCCCAGGTGGTGCTGTTCGCGCTGTCCCCGGAGGCCTCCTACCTCACCGCGACCACCATCACCGTCGGTGGCGGACTGTGAGCGCGGCGGCGGCGCCGTCGGCGACCGGCCGGACCCGGCGCCGTCGGGCAGGAGGGAGGGTTCCCCGATGACCGCACCCGCCGGGCACCGCGCCCGGCGCCCCGAGCACCAGGCGTTCGCGGCGGCCGCCGCGTGGTTCGCCGAGGAGGCGGGCCACGCGGTCGGCCGCCTCGAGGAACCGGGCCTGGGCGAGTGGACGGTGCGCGACCTCGTCGGCCACACCAGCCGCGCCCTGACGACGGTCCGCGCCTACCTGACCACCGAGCCCGGCCCGACGGAGCTCGCCGGGCCGGTGGAGTACTACCAGCGGGCCCTGCGGGCCTCGCCGGCCCAGGTGGCGCAGCGTGGTCGGGAGGCCGGCGCTCAGCTCGGTCCGGACCTCGTGGCGCCGGTGCGGACGCTGGTAACGGAGGTCACGCGGCTCGTGCAGGACGCCCCGGACGACGCCCTCGCCGCCACGCCCTTCGGGCTGATGCGCCTGGCGGACTACCTCCCCACCCGGACCTTCGAGCTCGTCGTGCACACCTGCGACCTGGCCGTCGCGCTCGGCCGCTCGCCCCGGCCCCCGCACGCCGCCGCGGCCTCCGCCCTGCGGCTGGCCGGCGAGCTCGCCGTGCGCGGGGGCCACGCCGACGTCGTCCTGCTCGCCCTGACCGGCAGGCGCCCGCTCCCGCCCGGCTTCACCGTCCTGGCCGGCGGGCCGGCCGTCGGCCAGGAGGCCGGAGGGCGCTGACCGGGCGGCGTCGTCGTCCGTCTGCTGCTCAGCCGGGTGGAGCCGGACGTGGCGGCTCCACCCCGGACTGTTCGAACGCGAGGACGCCCCTCGCGCAAGGACCCGTAGCACTCAGTGCGTCCCGTAGGTGGGCAGACACTCCCGAGCTCCTTCATCCTGGCCCTGGCTGGCGAGCCCAGGCTGGCTCCTTGGGCCGCTAGTCAGGCGGATTCGCGCCAGATGACCTGGTTCGGGATGATCTCGTGCCTTCCGGCGACGTCTTCCCCAGCAAGCCGGCCCAGCAGGATCTCTGCCATGCGGACCCCGGTTGCGGTTGCGTCCTGCCGCACCGTGGACAGCGCTGGCTGCGTCTGGATCGCCCACGGCGAGTCGTCGAACCCGACGACGCCGACATCCTCGGGAACGCGGCGGTGGCGGGCTCGAAGGACCGGCAAGGCACCCGCGGCCAGGAGATCGGACGCCGCGACGACGCCGTCGAGGTCGGGCGCGCGGTCGAGGAGCTCGGCCATCGCCGCGGAGCCGGCGGCGAGCGTCCACTCGGCGGCGGTGGTGACAAGCGACTCGTCATAGGCCTCACCCATGGCCTGGACGAACCCGGCATGGCGCAGCGCGGAGACCGGCGCGGCCGCTGGGCCGCGGATCTCCGCGACCCGTTCTCGGCCGGTCTGGCGCAGGCGGCGGGTGATGGCTGCCGAACCTGCGACGTTGTCCGTGTCGACGGACGGTGTCCGGCCGTCGCCGAGCGGCCTGCTTGCGGTCACGAGGGGCGTCGCAGAAGCCGAGAGCGCGACCGCGACGGGGTCGTCGTGCTGCATCGCGACGAGGACCGCTCCGTCGACGAAGCCGCCGAGGATGAGGTCGACGATGCGCTCGCCGGACTCGTCCGTGTCGACGATGAGCATGAACATCTGGTAGCCGGCAGCCGAGAGCGTCGTGTTCGCTCCGATGGCCATGCGGCTGAGGTTGGGGTCGGCGAAGAACAGGTCAGCGTGCTCGCGGACGACGAACGCGATCGCCTGCGTCTGCCGGCGAACGAGGGAACGCGCGGTGCGGTTGGGCACGTAGCCCACCTCTCGGATCGCAGCCTCGATGGCCTGGCCGGAGGCTGCGGAGACGTAGGAGCGCTTGTTGAGGTAGCGCGAGACGGTGGCGTGGGAGGTCCCGGCGGCGGCGGCCACGTCCTTGATGGTCGGGGGTCGGGTACCTCTCGGGGGGTTCATGGGCTCTCCGGCTCTGGAGTGGGGGAGGTTCTGGACGCTCGTGCACGCGACCGTACTCGGACGGCAGACGCCTCCGGGCGGGGCCTGGCCGTGGCGGCCGTGGGTGTGGTGACAGAACTATGGAAACGTGTACAGTACCCGTCGCACGCGAACATGTTCACGTGTACACACCGAGCGGTGTGGACGAGTGAAGGTCCCAAGGAGGGGAACATGCTGAACAGGCGGCGGATGCAGATCGGCGCCATGGTCACCGCGCTCGGTGTGGCGGTGGCCATGGCCGGCTGCGGCAATGGTGGCTCGGACGACGACGGCGGTGACGCGGGAACCGAGGCCAACGCGGGCACCCCGGTGACGATCGACTACTGGGGCTGGGTCCCCGGCATGCAGGACCTCGTTGACGAGTGGAACGAGGACAACCCCGACATCCAGGTCAACTACTCGGCGCAGAGCGCCGGGGACGACGCCACGTTCTCCAAGATCACGACCGCCGCCCAGGCCGGCGACGCTCCCGACCTGGTCCAGGCCGACGTCAAGTGGGTGACCAGCCTGCTGCAGTACGCCCAGGACGTCTCCGACGAGGCCGGGCAGTACGAGGACAACTACACCGCGGGCGCCTGGAGCAACGTCAGCCTCGGCGGCGCGACGTATGGCCTGCCGCAGGACTCCGGCCCCGTCGTCATGTACTACAACAAGGCGAAGTTCGACGAGCTCGGCCTTGAGGTCCCGACCACGTGGGAGCAGTTCGGTGCGACCGCGCAGCAGGTCGCCTCGCAGAATCCCGGCACCTATCTCGCCGGCTTCTCGTCCGACGACGTCGAGAACCTGCAGTCCTACGTCCAGCAGGCCGGCGGCCAGTGGTGGGCGATCGACGGCGAAGAGTGGGTCGTCGACGTGACGGGCGAAGAGAGCCTCAAGGTCGCTGACTTCTGGCAGGGCCTCGTGGACGCACAGGCCGTGTCCCCGACGAAGCGCTGGGACCCTGCGTTCTACAACGAGCTCGCGAACGGCCAGATCCTCTCGGTCGTCGGTGCCGCCTGGCAGGCGCCGCTCATCGCGGACAATGCCGCGGCGACGGCCGGTGACTGGGCAGTGGCGCCCGCCCCGCAGTGGGAGGAAGGCGCCGAGGTCTCCGCGAACAACGGAGGGTCGACGCTGCTGGTGCTGGAGGGCACCGAGCACGCGGAGGAGGCGCTCGAGTTCGCCAACTGGCTCAACACCAACGTCGAGGGCCTGCTCGGCCTCGGCCTGTTCCCCGCGACGCAGGGTGCCGAGATCGCCACCCCCGAGAACATCTCGGAGTACTTCGGCGGCGAGGACGTCTACGGTCTCCTCGCCGAGGCATCGGAGAACATCGAGACGCCGTGGCTCTTCCCGCCGACCTACGGCGACCTGAGCAAGGAGCTCACCGACGGCATCGCCGCGGTGACCAACGGCGAGACGACCCTGCCGGACGTGCTCGCGGGCTTCCAGGACTCCAGCCTGTCGGCGTTCGAGCAGGCAGACATCAACGCCACCCCGGCCGGCTGACCAGGGCGAGCAGAGGTAGTAGCGATGACCGATGTCACGACGGGCCCCCGGCGCGCCGCTGGGGGCCCGGGTGACCGGGTCCCCGTCCCGGCGGCGGTCCCGGCGCATCCGGCCCGGCGTGCCGCGCGGCGACGTTCGCTCCCGTGGAGCGTGCGCCTGCTGCTCCTGCCCTTCGTCCTGTTCTTCGTGGCGACGTTCGTCGTCCCGATCGTCTACTCGGTGTGGACGAGCCTGTTCTCCGTGACGAGCGGGGGAGGGCTCGGGCTGTCGAAGTCCGAGACCGTCTTCGTGGGGCTGGAGAACTTCGTCCGCGTCGCGCAGTCCGACGCCTTCTGGACGGGCATGGGCCGGGTGCTCGTGTACGGGCTCGTGCAGGTCCCGTTGATGACGCTGTTCGCGCTCGCCCTCGCGCTCGTGCTGGACGCGTTGATGTCGCGCGTGAAGAAGGTCTTCCAGCTCGTGTACTTCCTGCCGTACGCCGTGCCGGGTGTCGTCGCGGCGTTGGTGTGGGCGTACCTCTACGTGCCGCAGCTGAGCCCGGTGGTCCAGCTCCTCGAACGGTTCGGCGCGTCGCCCGACGTGTTCCTGCAGCAGAATACCTTGCTGCTGTCGATCGCGAACATCGCCACGTGGAGCTGGACGGGGTACAACATGATCATCATCCTCGCCGCGCTGCAGGCCATCCCGCGCGACCAGTTCGAGGCCGCGCGCCTCGACGGTGCCGGCGAGTGGCGTATCGCGTGGAGCATCAAGATCCCGAGCGTCGCCGGGGCGATCGGGCTCGCTGTGCTCATGTCGATCATCGGGACCGTCCAGCTCTTCAACGAGCCGACGATCCTGCGCACGATCTCCAACAACATCGACTCGCAGTACACCCCGATGATGATGGGGTACAACGCCGTGAGCTCGGACCCGGGCTTCTCCAGCGCGATCGCGCTGTCGATGGCCCTCATCACCGGCGTGCTCGTCTTCGCCTACTACCGACTGTCCACGAGGTTGTCCCGATGAGCGCCGCCACCGTCCCGAGCCGCACGACCCCGGGCACCGTCCGGCGGTTCAGCTGGCGCAGCGTCCCACCGGTCGCCTTCCTCACGATCAGCGCGATCTACTTCCTCATGCCGCTGTGGTGGCTCGTCGTGTCCTCCACCAAGAGCAACTCCAGCCTGCAGAACTCCAACGGGTTCTGGTTCCACGCCCCCCAGATCCTCGAGAACCTGCAGCGCACGTTCACCTACGACGGCGGGATGTTCCCGCGCTGGGTGCTCAATTCGATCCTCTACTCCGGGGCGGCAGCACTGATCGGCACGCTGCTCGCCGTGAGCGCCGGCTACGTGCTCGGCAAGTTCGCCTTCCGCGGCAAGGGACTGGTGTTCGGCGCCACCCTCGCCGGCGTCCTGGTGCCGAACGCGCTGCTCACCATCCCGCTCTACTTCGTGGCGAGCGCGGTGGGCCTGATCAACTCGCCGTGGGCGGTGATCATCCCCACCTGCGTCAGCCCGTTCGGGGTCTATCTCGCCCGCATCTACACCGAGCAGTCCATCCCCGACGAGCTGCTCGAGGCGGCGCGCATGGACGGCGCCGGCGAGCTGCGGATCTTCTTCACGATGGGCCTGAGAATCCTCGCGCCGGCGACCGTGACGATCTTCCTCTTCGTCTTCGTCTCGTCGTGGAACAACTTCTTGCTCCCGCTCATGATGCTCAATGCGGAAGAGCTCAAGCCCGTCACGCTCGGCCTCTACGGATGGCAGACCTACCGCGGCGCAGCCTCCTACGACATCGTCCTCACGGGCGCGCTCGTCGCGATCATCCCGATGGCGATCCTCTTCTTCACCCTCCAGCGTCAGCTCCGCACCGGTCTCGCTGCCGGGAGCGTCAAGGGATGACGGCACCGACCACCTACCGCCCGGAGGCCCACGGCATGCACCCGGCACCGACCACCTACCTGACCGAGACCGGCACCATGCGCGCCGCGCCGGCGACCTACTCCGCGGATGCCCACGGCATGCGCACGCCCCACCTCGCCTATGGCGGCGACTTCAACCCGGAGCAGTGGGACGAGTCCTACCTGGAGGAGGACGTGCGCCTGATGCGCGAGGCGGGCGTCAGCGTCGCAACGCTGGGCGTGTTCTCGTGGTCCGTGCTCGAACCGAGGCCCGGGCAGTACGAGCTGGACTGGCTGCGCCGCGTCATGGACCGCCTGCACGAGGCGGGCGTCGGCGTCGACCTCGCGACCGGAACCGCCTCCCCGCCCCCGTGGCTCGGTGCGCAGCACCCGGACACCCTGCCGGTGACGCGGGACGGCGTCCGGCTGTGGTGGGGCTCCCGTCAGCAGTACAACCCCGGCAGTGCAGTCCTGCGCGAGCGCATCCGGCTGCTCGTCGAGCGCATGGCCGCCGAGTTCGCGCACCACCCCGCGCTCGTCGCCTGGCATGTGAGCAACGAGTACGCGTGCCATGTCCATGAGAGCTTCGACGACGAGTCCGCGGCACGCTTCCGCACCTGGCTGCAGTCCCGGTACGGCTCCCTCACCGAGCTGAACGCGGCGTGGGGCACCGCGTTCTGGTCCCAGCGCCTCTCGAGCTGGGACGAGGTCATCCCGCCCCGGACGACGCCGACCATCCCCAACCCGCACCACCTGTCGGACTGGCGCGCGTTCTGCTCGGACAACCTGCTCGACCTGTACCTGCTCGAGCGCGACATCCTGCGTGCGGCCAACCCCGACGTACCCATCACGACGAACTTCATGGGTCTGTTCGGCCCGCTCGACTACTGGCGGTGGGCCGAGGAGGTCGACTTCGTCAGCAACGACTCCTACCCCGACCCGGCCGACCCGCGGGCCGCGCGGGTGTTCGCCTTCGAGGCAGACCTCATGCGCTCCCTCGGCCGGGGCAAGCCGTTCGTCCAGATGGAGCAGGTCACCTCGGCCGTGCAGTGGCGCTCGCGCAACGCGACGAAGCGCCCCGGCCAGTACGGCCTGTGGTCCCTCCAGGCGGTCGCGCACGGCGCGGACGGGATCCTCAACTTCCAGTGGCGCCAGTCGCTCGCGGGTGCCGAGGCCTTCCACGGGGCGATGGTCCCGCACGCGGGGACGAGCAGCCGCACGTGGGGCGAGGTCGCCGCGCTCGGGCGCCAGCTCGGGTCGCTGGACCAGGTGCGCGGCAGCCGCGTGCCCGCCGACGTGGCGATCGTCTGGGACTGGGCGAACGCGTGGGCCCAGGCCGACGCCGTCGGGCCGGTGGCGGACGCGGCCCCGGAGGCCGGTGCGCGCGCGTGGCACGCGAGCCTGTTCGAGCGCGGCCACGTCGTCGACTTCGTCCACCCCGACGACGACCTGTCGGCCTACCGCCTCGTGCTCGTCCCGTCGTTGTTCCGGCTCACGCCGGCTCACGCGCGGCGCCTGCGCGAGGCGGTCGCGGCCGGCACGTCCGTCCTGGTGACCTACCTCAGCGGCTACGTGGACGAGCACGGCCACGCGGTCGAAGGCGGCTACCTCGGCACGGTCGCGGACGTGCTCGGTGTGCGGGTCGTGGACGTCGCGCCGCTCGCCGTCGTCCCCGACGCACCGGGCCGCGCCGAGCCGATCGTGCCGGAGATCGACCGGATCACGACCGCGGTCGGCGCGCCGGCCGCGGAGCCTGACGTCCCGCTCGTCGGTGCGGACGGAGCGCCCTGGCCGGGTAAGGGCCTCGGCTGGGCGGAGCGGGTCCTCGTGGTGGACGAGGCGGTGGAGGTGCTCGCGCGCTTCGGTGGTCGCGACCACGACGGCGAGCCCGCGGTGGCCGTCCGCCGGACGCCCGGCGCCGGGGCTGCTTGGTACGTGGCTACCGACCTCGACGCGCGCGGCCGTGACCACCTGCTCGCCGACCTGCTCACCGCGGCCGGCGTGCCGGTGCCGGCCGCGGCGCCGTCCGGGGTCGAGGTGCGCGAGCGTGGCGGGGTCGTCTTCCTGCTCAACCACGGTGACGAGTCCGCGACCGTCGAGGGCGTGCGCGGCACGCGCCTCGACACTGGAGAGACGGTCGACGGCGGCATCGTCGTGGCACCGCGGTCCGCCGTCCTGCTCGGCGTTGCCGAGCAGCTGCCGGGCAGATGAACCGGAGGGGTGCTACCGCGCCCCGCGGCCCCGAAGGCCGCGCTGTGCACGACTCAATGAGGAGGAGAAGGATGTCACGTCGATCCGATGTCATGAGCTGGGGCCAGCGACGCCGACGAGGGCTCGGCCTGGTCGGAGCGATCACGGCCGCACTCGTCGCCACCGGCGGTGCGCTTCCTGCCGGGGGCGTGGAGGCCGCACCAACCGCGGCGGCCACGCCCGTAGCCACCGCGGTGGCTACGGATCCCTCGCTGCACTACGTCGACTGTGCTGCGCCGGTGGACGGCGACGGAACCGAGGCGGCGCCATGGAACACGCTCGACTCGGTCTCCGCCCACCTGCTCGAGCCGGGCGACCGGCTCCTGTTCCACCGGGGCTCGACATGCCACGGCAGCCTGCGTACGCAGGGCAGCGGGACCGCGGGGGCGCCGATCGTGATCGATGCCTACGGCGACGCCGAGGACGGCTACCCGGTCATCGCGGGCGACGGTGTGCCCGACGCCGTCCTGCTGGAGAACCAGGAGTACTGGGAGATCCGGAACCTCGAGATCACGAATGCCGACGCCGAACAGGCGAAGCAGTACACCGCCCAGCGCCGCGGCCTGACGATCCGCAACGTCGACCAGGGCCGGCTCAGCCACTTCCGCGTCGAGGGCCTGTACGTCCACGACGTGCTCGGCGAGGGCAAGAAGGACCTGGGCGGCTCGGGCGCCATCCAGCTCGAGGTCGACACGCGCGACGGGGTGACGCGTTCCTGGTTCGACGACACCGTGATCTCCGACAACCGGATCGAGAACGTCAACCGGTCGGGCATCAACATGTCGACCGCATGGAAATGCCGAGCCGAGATGGCCTGGGACTCGCCGTGCGATCCGCGGAGGCCCACGGAGCGTCCGTTCACGCCGTCCACGGGCCTGATCATCCGCAACAACACGCTCGAGGGCGTCGGCGGTGACGGCATCGTCGTGCAGATGAACGAGGGCGCGATCGTCGAGGGGAACTACCTCAAGGACGGTGCCAACCGCTCCAACTCTCACAACGCCGGAATCTGGGTGTGGAACAGCGACGACACGCTGTTCCAGTACAACGTCGTGACGAACACGCAGAAGATCAGCCAGAACGACGGTACCGCGTGGGACGCGGACTACGGGTCGCGCAACACCGTTTTCCAGTACAACCTCAGCTACGACAACGCCGGCGGGGGCATGTTCTTCTGCGGCTGCGGCAACTGGAAGATCGAGGGGCTCGGGTTCGCCACCGATGCAACCTACCGGTACAACCTCTCGGTCGGGGACGGCCAGGCCGCCGACCTGCTCGACGTACCGGGCAACGAGAACACCGACCGGTTCCAGTTCCTGTCCGGGGTGACGGACTCGTCGTCGTACAACAACACCATCATTCTTCCCGAAGACCTACCAGACGTCTCCGGCGAGGAGGGGTACCGCCTCAACGGCACGAACGACACCGGTAGCGGGCTGCTGCTTGCCAACAACCTGTACGTCACCACGGGTGAGATCGCCCCCGATACCTACGACTCGACGAGCAACGTGCTGAACTGGGTCCGCAACGCGTTCTCTGGCCCGGCCCAGAACTGGCCCGAGGGTACGGGGAAAGTCGAGATCGCCGAGACGCTGCTCACCGGCGTCGAGGGTACGTCGCCCGTCGAGGCGTTCCTCGCCCGTAGCGCCGAGCTCGAGGGTGCCGGGCAGCGGATCGCACCCGCAGGGACGTACGACATCCAGGGCAACCCCGTCGTCTCGTCGTGCGCGCCCGACATCGGCGCGTTCCAGGTGAGTGACCAGGCCGCGGACGACTGCGCGGACGCATGGACGGACCGCGTCGTCGAGGCGGGGTCGAGCATCAGCGTGCCGGTGCGCGCCAACGCGAGCGTGCGGGTCACCGGCGCGGCCGCGGGGACGATGGTCGTCACGAACCCGGCGGGGCTCGACCACGTCGCGACGCCTGACGCCCGGGGCACGGTCTCGACCGTCGTGCGCACGTCGACCGACGCCGATCCGACGCTGACGATCGCGTGCGATGAAGGTTGCACGGGGGTGAGGGTCACCGACGCGGCCGACGACATGATCGACGGGTCATTCGAGTCGCTGAAGAACACGCCGTGGTACCTGTCGCCGTGGCGCACCTGGCACAGCCCGTGGAGCGGAGCCGAGGCCGAGCGTCGACGTCAGGCAGCCGAGCTCCGCACGGGCGATGCCGCCTCGGTCTCCTCGGGCCGGCTCGCCGCGCGGATCACCAGCGCCGAGCCGCGCCTCGCGCAGGACAACCTGCCCGTCGAGGGCGGCGGGAGCTATCGACTCGCCGGCTGGGTGAGGCCGGCAGACGGCGCGGAACCGCTCACGGTGAGCCTCATGCCGTTCGTGGATAACGTCGTGGGGAGCGAGGTGCTCGCGTCCTTCGATGTTCCGGCCGGCGGGGGCGGTCTGGTCCGGCTCGACGAGCGCTTCGCACTGCCAGACGACGTCGCTGCGGTCACGATCGTCGTCAGCCAGGGCGGGCTCGTCGGCGCCCAGGAGGCCCACCTCGACGACCTCACCCTCACTCGCGACGATTCTGCGCCGCGTGTCGAGCGCGAGCCGGGCGACGTCACGGTTCGCGAGGGTGAGCTCGCGGCCTTCCTCGCGCGCTTCGCCGGGAACGATTCTCCGTCGGTCGAGTGGCAGCGCCTCGTCGACGGTGTGTGGGCACCTGTCACCGCGACGAAGCTCGGTCAGGAGGGTCAGGTCGAGCGCACCCCACGGCTCGTCCTCGACGACGTGACGCTCGCCGACTCCGGTAGCCGGTTCCGCGCGGTCGTCACCAACGCGGCAGGCACCGCGACGACGCGTGAGGCAAGGCTCACGGTCAAGCCTGCTCTCGCGGCCGGTTCGGGTGAACCGGCTGTCGCGGCGGAGGCACACTCGCGCTGCGTCGCCGGAAAGGTGTACCTCGCAGTGCGCGCGACCAACGTCTCGGACGTCCCGCTCGACGTAGAGCTCGTCACGCCGTACGGCAGCCGAACGATCGCCCAGGTCACGCCAGACGCCTCCGCCTCTGCTGCGTTCGCCGTGCGTTCCGCGCACATCGACAGCGGGATCGCAACCGTCCGCGTCGGTGGCGCGATCGTGGCCGAGCCCGCCTACGCCGCACTCGACTGCGACTGACGCTGCCACGACCCCCTCGAAGGAGAGCGCATGCCCTCACCAGAACGTGCCGCCCCGCCCGCGCGAACGACACCCACGGTCCGGTCGAGGCCAAGGTGTCCCTGCTGTGCCCGCGCCTGGGCCGGCAAGTGGCGGGCGGGACGTGGTCGCCCGCGGGCGGGCGTGGGTGTCGCGGCGCCGCCAGGGACATGAGGCAGGAGATCCGGGCATGCCCGGCAGACCGGATCGACAGGTGTCTTCGTGCGGGCCGCCTTCGGGATATCCGCAGTCAACGACGAAGGGAAGTGGTTTCGGTGGTGAAGCAGGGTTCGGTGGTGCGGCTGGGTGCGGCGGCGCTGGGTGGTGTGCTGCTGGTGGGTGTGGGGTCGGCGGCGTTCGCCGAGTCCCAGGTCGGCGAGGGCAGCGAGGTGGATGTGTCGGTGACGATCGAGGACACCGATCAGGGGGTGCTGGCGATGAGCGTGGCGGGGACGGCGGCGGCGCTGACGGAGAACGGGTCCACCGGGACGGTGCGCCAGTTCACCGGCGCGCTGCCGACGGTGACGGTGACAGACACCCGGACGGCTGAGGAGATCCCGGACGGGGCGTTCTGGTGGGTGGAGGGCACGGCATCGTCGTTCGTGGGGGAGGCGGGTCAGGCGGAGATCGGGGCGCAGAACCTGGGCTGGTCGCCGTCGGTCGTCGATGACGGGTCCGGTGCGGTGGCGGTGGGGCCGGATGTGGCTCCGGCGCTGGAGGTGGCGGAGGCGCCGAACAACGTCGGCCTGGTGGGTCGTGAGCTGTTGGCGATGGCGCTGACGAGTGAGGAGGCGGTCGGGTCGTGGGAGGCGAGCGCGGACCTGAGGCTGCAGGTGCCGGCCGATGTCGAGCCGGGGGCGTACACCTCGACGCTGACGCTGTCGCTGTTCGAGTGAGGCCGCGTGGGCGGGTGCCGGGTGGGTGCGGCATCCGCCTGTCCGCCCTGGCGGTCGGGGTGGCCGCTGCGGGGGGCGCGCGGCCCGGTGCCCGGGACGTGGAAGGCCGATGATGGCTGGGTCCTCTGGTCTGCGCCGGGTGCGCGCTCTCCTCGCCGCGGCGGTGTCTGTGCTGGTGCTCGCCGGGGTCTGCGCTCCTGCTGCCGCCTCCACGCAGGAGGAGCCGTCGGGCACGGTGACCTGGTCGGTGCGGCCGGCCGACGGGTCGGGCGAGGACGGCCGGGCGTGGGTGGAGCAGGAGCTGGACCCGGGGCAGAGCGCGAGGGAGCACCTGGCCATCCGGAACCTGTCCGCGGAGGAGGTGACGTTCCGGGTCTCGGCGGCGGACGGGTACTTCCGGGAGAACGGCCGGTTCAGCATGCTGCCCTCGGACCGGGAGTCCGTCGACGCCGGCCGGTGGATCGAGGTGCCGGAGGAGGTGCGGGTCGGCGCCGGGGAGACGGTCGTGGTGCCGTTCACCACCACCGTGCCGGAGAACGCCACTCCGGGTGATCATGCGGCGGGGATCGCGGCGTCGGTCCTGTCGGAGCAGGTCGGCGAGGACGGCACCTCGGTCGGGGTGGAGTCCCGGGTGGGGTTCCGGGTCATGACCCGCGTGCGGGGTGCGCTGGCGCCCGCAGCGGCGGTCGAGGGCGTCACGTCCGACTACGAGGTGTCGTGGAACCCGCTGGCTCCCGGCGACGCAGTCGTGCGGTTCGAGGTCGTGAACACGGGCAACGCCCGCCTGCTCGTGACGGGCGTGCTGGACGCGGCTGGCCGCAGGACTGCCTTCCCCGGCGCCGAGGAGATCGATCAGGAGCTGCTGCCGGGCGACCGGCGCGCGTTCACGGTGCCGGTGGCGCACGTCTGGCCGCTGTTCTACGCGCCGGCGTCGCTGGAGGTGGCGCCCGCGGCCGTCGGCGAGGGCGAGGGCACCGCCGTCGACCCGATCGCGGTCGACGCGGGCTTCTGGGCCGTGCCCTGGTCCCAGCTCGCCGTGCTCGCCGGGCTCGCGCTCATCATCGGATCAACCCTCTGGGGACGTCGCCGCTCGCGCCGCCGCCTGGAGAGCATGCTCGCCCAGGCACGCGAGGAAGGCCGCCGCCAGGCAGAGCAGACGAGCGAATGAAGAGCCGCGGGCCACGGCGGCGAGCTAGACGCCTCGGTGGCGCAGCAGTGCTGAAGGAGATCGGCGTAGACCTGGCGTCTCCGGAGAAGACCGGTCCGGAAGCCCGCAAACGTCCAGGCTGTGAGGGCCAAGCACGCAGTGCTGCCCGTTGTCCACCAACAAGACCTGAGCGCTGTTCGCGTCTATGGCAGGAGCGTGAACGCCGGGACGTGCGCTGGCCGCACGATCTCGAAGTGCTTCCGGTCGAGCGTGGCGATCTGGCGGGCACCGAACCGTTCTGCGACCGCGATGACGAATGCGTCGGCGCTGCCCAGGGGCAGGTTCGAGTAGCGCTCGACAAGGTCGGCGGCCCTACGCGCGTCGACGTCGTTGACGGCGATCATCCGGTACACACCGTCAGCGACGTCACGCAGGAAGGCGGCCTCGGCCGACGTGCCTGCGCGAGAGGCGAGCATGTACCCAACCTCTCCGACCAGGGGCGAGGGCAGGAGCAGTGGGCCCGGGTGAGTCTCAAGCAGCTCCACGCAGCTCTCGTGGTAGTTGTCCTTGCGGTTGGCTGCGGCGACGATCGGACCGGTGTCTACGACAATCACGCGGTGTGCCGACCGTCCCAGCCCTCTCGGACGATCTCCTTGGCCCGCACACCGAGGTCCGGCTCACCGTCGAACACGGCAGTCGTCCGGAACCTGCGCCGCTGCGGCTGTGGCTTAGCAGAGTCCGCCGAGAGCCTATGGAGCATGTCGACGGCGTCAGCGAGCCGCTCCTCGGGAACTTCGTCCAGGAGCTGGTGCGCCTCGTCCCTGACCGTCATGCTGTCAAGCCTAAGGGGGTGGGGCCCCGGGTGGGGGAGCACAGGTGATGCCGTGGATGAGACCGTCCGGGCGGCCCACGGCGGCAGGTGGGGCGGTGTGGACACGGGATAGGAAAAATACCGCATCGTTGCAGGTCAGGAGGGTGTCCGGAGGGGGACTTGAACCCCCACGCCCTATCACGGGCACTAGCACCTCAAGCTAGCGCGTCTGCCTATTCCGCCACCCGGACAGGTGGTGCACCCAGCCGCCGTCGCGGCGCGTGGCCACCGACGCCCGTCTGGGCAACGCCGTAGAAGATAGCACGCGCGCCCCCGCCCGACCGAACGGCCGAGGGGTCGAGGGAGCAGCCCGGCCACCGAGCTACCGCCCGCAGCCGCTGCACCGGCGCACCCGGTCGCTGTACTACCGTCGCCAGCCATGGAGCCCTTCGACCTGGCCACCCCCGACCGCCGCATGGTCCTTGCCCCGCCGACGGCTGCCGACGTGGACCGCATCACCGAGATCTGCCAGGACCCGGAGATCCAGCGGTGGACCACCATCCCGGTCCCCTACACCCGCGCCCACGCCGAGGGCTTCGTGACCGCCGTCGTCCCGCAGGGCTGGGCAGACGCGTCGGCGACCTGGGCCATCTACAGCGACGGCCGGCTGCACGGCATGGTGGACCTGCACGGGATCACCGACGGTAAGGCCGTGATCGGCTACTGGCTGGGGCGCCAGGCCCGCGGCCGCGGGCTGATGCACACCGCCGTCGGTCTCGCCCTCGACGCCGCCTTCGGCCGGCTCGGGCTGTCCGTCGTGGAGTGGCGGGCCGACGTCGGCAACTGGCCCTCCTGGCGGGTCGCCTGGCGGCACGGCTTCCGCAAGGAGGGCACCGTGCGGGCCCTGAACCACTCCCGCGGGGAGTGGAAGGACGGGTGGATCGGCACGCTGCGCGCGAACGACCCGCGGCGGCCGGCCACCGACTGGGACGGTCCGGTGCCGGTCGTGGCCGTTGCCGACGGCGGGGAGGTGCCGGCGGCCGACGGCGGGCCGTCCGGAGAGCCGCCGAACGCCGTCGGCGGGCCGTCCGGACAGCCGTCGCACGCCGTCGACGGCGCCCCTGGCCCCGCGCCGTCCCCCCGGGACCCGGACGCCCTCGTGCGCCAGTTCCACGCCACCTACGGCCTGCCGGTCGTGGCCGACCCGCCGAGCGTGGACCGGGACCGGGTCCACATGCGGATGGCGCTGGTGGCCGAGGAGCTCGCCGAGCTCGTCGAGGCCGTGTACGGGCCCACCGCGGGCGCCGAGATGTCCGCCGCGTTCACCCGGGCGGTCGCCGCCGACGACCGCACCCGGGACACCGTCGAGGCCGCCGACGCCCTGGGCGATCTCGTCTACGTCATCTACGGCATGGCGCTGGAGTGCGGCATCCCGCTGGACGAGGTCCTGGCCGAGATCCAGGCGTCCAACCTCTCCAAGCTCGGCGCGGACGGCCGGCCGATCTACCGCGAGGACGGCAAGGTCCTCAAGGGCCCCGGCTTCTTCCCGCCCGACATCGCCGGCGTCCTCGCCCGCCGCGGTTATCGCGGCCGGTCCTGACCGCGTCCCCTGCCCGACGGCGGGACGCGCGGCGTCCGGCCCCGACGGTGGCCCGTGGGGCCGGGGCGCCGCCGGGCACCACGTCCGGGGCCCGAGAGCGTCGGAGAGTCAGGCAGCGACCAGTGCGTCCATCTGGCCGACCGCCTCCTGCAGGCCCTCTGCCGCGCCCATGCTCAGCACCTGGTCCATCTGCTCGCGCGAGTCGTAGACCGAGCGCAGCTCCATCCGGGTGCCGCCCTCGTGGGTGGTCAGCTCCACCCGGGTGGTGGTCGTCGGCAGGTCTGCGCTCGGCGTCCCGTCCTGGTCGGCGAAGCCGTCGACGAACTCCAGGAACCGTGGCGGGTCGACCTTCTTGACCTGCCACCAGCCGCGGTAGCGCTCGCCCTCCGGACCGGTCATGAAGTAGGTGACCGCCCCGCCGGGGGTCAGGTCGTGCTCCTCCACCGTCGCCGGGTGGGTCGGCGGGCCCCACCACCGCTCCAGCTGACGGGGGTCGGCCCACAGCTGCCATACCCGCTCGGCCGGGGCGGCGAGGTCGGCCACCAGGGTCAGCGTGAGGTTGTCGTAGTCCTTGCGGACGTCGGTGACGCTCATTGTCGTGTCCTCTCGTCGTGCGGGTCGTGGATGCCGTACGGATCTTGGTCACCATGCGGGTCTTGACCGCCATCGGTCGCGCCGTTCGAGCCGTGAGGCGACTGCTGGGGCGCGCCGTGGCGGTCGTCGTGTCGCCTACCGTTCCTCGGTCCTGCCGGCTGTCCGCCTTCCTCGGCGAGCAGCCCGGACATGCGGTCCACCCGACCGGACCAGGCCGACTCCAGCGCGTCGAGCGCCTCCCGCGCCCGGCGGAGCGCGTCGGGGTCGGTCCGCACCAGGCGCTCCCGGCCGCGACGCTCCTTGGTGACCAGGCCGGCCCGCTGCAGCACCGCGACGTGCTTCTGCACCGCCGCGAAGCTCATCGGGTAGGCCTCGGCCAGTCGTGACACCGACAGCTCGGCCACCGCCGCCCGGCGGAGGATGTCACGACGGGTCACGTCGGCGAGCGCGTGGAACACCTGGTCCACGGTCGCGTCAGTGACGGAATGTACAACCACGAGGTTGCACATTAGTGGCTGGCGTGGCCGGCGGCAAGAGGCCGCCCACCGCCGCCGGCGCCCGGCGCCCGCCGTCGTCGGCAAGTGATTCCCGCTGCCGCGGCTATGCAGGACGCTGCCCACCGCGGTCGGCAAGAGGCGGCGCACCGCCGTCGGCAGGACACGCCAACCGCGGTTGGCAAGCGGCCCGCCCGCCGCGACCCCGACCCGCCGCGCCGGCCCGGGAACCGACCGGCACAATGCCCAGCATGCCGTCACCCGACACCCTCCCCGAGGGCGAGCTGGGCCAGGACAATCCCTTCCGGTCCCCCTCGTCCCTGCCGTACGAGCTGCCCGACTTCGCCGCCGTCCGCACCGAGCACCTCCGCCCCGCGATCCTGGCCGGCATGGCCGCCCAGCGCGCGGAGTGGGAGGCGATCGCCACCGACCCCGACCTCCCGGAGGTGGCCAACACCCTCGTCCCGCTCGAGCGCTCCGGCGCCCTGCTCGACCGCGCCCTCGCCGTCCTCGGCACCCTCGTCGGCTCCGTCGGGGGCGCGGAGCTGGACGCCGTCGAGGCCGACGTCGCCCCGCGCCTCGCCGCCCACCAGGACGCCCTCCTGCTCGACCGGCGGATCTTCGCCCGGCTGGAGTCCCTGCACGCCGCGGCGCCGCTGCTCGACCTGGACGAGGAGACCGCCTGGCTGCTGCACACCTACCGCCGCCGCTTCCTCCGAGCGGGGGTCCGCCTGACCGACGCCGAGATGGACCGCCTGCGCGCGCTCAACCGCGAGATCGTCAGCCGCGAGACGGAGTTCTCCCAGCGCACCGTCCGCGGCCTCGAGCACGGCGCGGTCCCGGTGGCCGACCCGGCCCAGCTCGCCGGCCTGGACGGGACGACCGTCGCCGGGCTGGCCGCCAACGCCGCCGAGCGGCCCGAGCAGGCTGCCGGCGCCGGCCACCTGATCACCCTCCTGCTGCCCACCCAGCAGCCGCTGCTCAGCCAGCTCACCGACCGCGACCTGCGCGAGCGCCTGCTGGCCGCCTCCCGCGGCCGGGGCACCGGGGAGCCGGCGGACCTGGACACCCGCGGCGCGGTCCTCGCCCTGGCCCGGCTGCGGGCCGAGCGGGCCCGGTTGCTCGGCTACCCGCACCACGCCGCCTACGTCGCCGCGGACGGCACCGCCGCGACGACGGCGGCCGTGACCGAGATGCTCGCGCGGCTCACCGGCCCCGCCGTCGCCAACGCCACCGCCGAGGCGGCCGAGCTCCAGCAGGCCATCGACGCCGATCCCCAGGTGCCCGGCCCGGCCCGGCTGCGGGCCGCCGACTGGGCGTACTACGCCGAGCGGGTCCGCCAGGACCGCTTCGCCGTCGACGACGCCGTCCTGCGCCCCTACCTCGAGCTGGACCGGGTGCTCACCGATGGCGTCTTCGCCACCGCCACCGACCTGTACGGCCTGACCTTCACCCCCCGGCCCGACCTGCCCGGCTACGCCGACGGCGTGCGGGTCTGGGAGGTCGCCGAGGCCGACGGCACGGGCCTGGGCCTGTTCGTCGGGGACTACTACGCCCGCCGGGGCAAGCGCGGCGGGGCGTGGATGCACCAGCTGGTCGACCAGTCCCGCCTGCTCGGCCGGCGCCCCGTCGTCGTGAACAACCTCAACGTCACCCGCCCGCCCGCCGGCGCCCCGACCCTGCTGACCTGGGACGAGGTCCGCACCTGCTTCCACGAGTTCGGCCACGCCCTGCACGGCCTGCTCTCCGACGTGCGCTACCCCTCCCTCGCCGGCACCGCGGTGCCCCGCGACGTCGTGGAGTACCCCTCGCAGGTGAACGAGATGTGGCTGGCCAACCGCGGCGTCGTGACCCGGTTCGCCCGGCACCACGCCACCGGGGAGCCGCTGCCCGCCGAGCTGCTCGACCGGCTCCTCGCCCAGGGCACCTACGGGGAGGGCTTCGCGACGACGGAGCACCTCGGCGCGGTCCTGCTCGACCAGGCCTGGCACCAGCTGGCGCCCGAGGACGTCCCCGACGACCCGGCCGCGGTGCCGGCCTTCGAGGCCGCCGCGCTGGAGCGGGCCGGGGCGGCGCTCGAGCTCGTTCCGCCCCGGTACTCCTCGACGTACTTCCTGCACGCCTTCGGCGGGGAGTACGACGCCGGGTACTACGCCTACCTGTGGTCCGAGGTCCTCGACGCCGACACCGTGGAGTGGTTCACCACCGAGGCGGCGCAGGGGGACGACGGCGGCCTGAACCGGGCGGCCGGCCGGCGGTTCCGGCAGGTCCTCCTGGGCCGGGGCCACTCCCGCGACCCGATGGTCTCCTTCCGCGAGCTGCGCGGCCGGGACCCCCGGATCGAGCCGCTGCTGCGCCGGCGCGGGCTGGCCCCCGCGGATGCCGGGCCGAGCCGCTGACGGCGCTGGGTAGCCTGCCGCTATGACCAGCGAGCCGCGCCACGCCCCCCGGCAGCAGCCCGACCCCGGGCAGCCCGTACCGCAGACCGGCGCCGGGCGGCCCGGTCCTGGCCAGCGTGGTCCTGGCCAGCCCGGCGCCGGGCGCCCCGCGGACGCGCCCGTGCGGCCGGAGGAGGAGGTGGTGCAGATCTGCCGCGACCTCATCCGCATCGACACCTCCAACTACGGCGACGGCTCCGGCCCGGGGGAGCGGGCGGCCGCCGAGCTGGTCCACGGCCTGCTCACCGACGTCGGCTGGGACCCCGAGCTGGTGGAGTCCGAGCCCGGCCGCGCCAGCGTGTTGCTCCGCATCCCCGGCACCGACCCGACCCGCCCGGCCCTCGTCCTGCACGGGCACACCGACGTGGTGCCCGCCCAGGCCGGGGACTGGACGGTGGATCCGTTCGCCGCCGAGGTCCGGGACGGGATGGTCTGGGGGCGCGGCGCCGTCGACATGAAGGACATGGACGCGATGATCCTGGCCGTGGTCCGGGACATGGCCCGCACCGGGTGGCGCCCGCCCCGGGACGTCGTCGTCGCGCTGCTGGCGGACGAGGAGAACGGCGGCCGGCTCGGGGCCCACTGGCTGGTGGACCACCGCCCGGAGGTGTTCGCCGGGGCGACCGAGGCGGTCAGCGAGGTCGGCGGGTACTCGGTGGAGGTCGACGGGCGGCGGGTGTACCTGCTGCAGACCGCGGAGAAAGGCCTCGCCTGGCTCCGGCTCGTCGCCGAGGGGACCGCCGGTCACGGGTCGCAGGTCAACGAGGACAACGCCGTCACCCGGCTAGCCGGGGCGGTGCACCGGATCGGCCAGCACCCCTGGCCGCTGCACCTGACCGGCACGGTGCGCGAGCTGCTCACCGGCGTCGCCGACCTCACCGGGCTGCCGTTCGACCCTGAGGACCTCGACGGCATCGACCGCCTGGTACGCGCGCTCGGGCCGGCGGCGAAGTTCGTCGGCGCCACCCTGCGCACCGGCGCCAACCCCACCCAGCTGGCGGCCGGGTACAAGGCCAACGTCGTCCCGGGGACCGCCACGGCCGCCGTCGATGTCCGGCCGCTGCCCGGCCAGGAGGCGGAGGTGCTGGCGACCATCGGTGAGCTGGCCGGGCCGGGCGTGCGGGTGGAGGACATCCACCGGGACACCGGTCTGGAGACGCCGTTCGCCGGCGACCTGGTCGACGCCATGGTCGCCGCGCTCGACGCCGAGGACCCGGGCGCCGTCGTCCTGCCGTACATGCTCTCCGGCGGGACGGACAACAAGGCGCTGTCCCGGCTGGGGATCACCGGCTACGGGTTCGCGCCGCTGCGGCTGCCGGCGGACCTGGACTTCGCCGGCATGTTCCACGGCGTGGACGAGCGGGTGCCGGTCGACGCGCTGCGCTTCGGCTGCCGGGTGCTGGAGCGGCTGCTGCGCACCTGCTGAGGCGGTCGGGGACCGCCCCGGCCGGGGGGCGGGAGAGGGCGTCGTCGGGGGCGGGAGAGGGCGTCTCGGGGGCGGGGCCGCCGCCGTCGGGCGTCAGCGCACGGCGTCAGCCGCGGCCGCCCCGGCCGACGCGGGCCCGCGTCAGAGGGTGCTCTCCACCCGCATGGCCTTGCGGCGGAGCCACACCTTGCGGTTGCCGCCGAGGTACACCCGGGTGCGGGCCAGCTCCCACCGGCCGTACTCGGCCTCGTCGGTGAGCAGGCGGCGGGCGTCCCCCCGGCTCACCGAGCGGGGGATGGTGAACGTCCGGTACTCGTAGTAGGTCTCCGCGCCGGCGCCGCGCCGACGCCGACCCATCACGCGCTGGTTGCTGCTGGCCATCGACCCCATGCTCCCTCTCGCTGCGAAGATAGCGAAATCTAGGGTATCTGCGCAGGTCAGAGCGGAGGTGTGACGCAGTCCAGGGGACGCTACCCTCGGGGACATGGCTACCGACCCGCGGGCTGCGCTCGACCGTCTCATCGCTGCCTTCGAGGCACACTACGACGCCGTCGCCGCGGCGCAGGACAGCGACGCACCGGCGGTGCTGGCCGCGGCCAGCACGCTGATGGACGCCTTCGACACCTACGACGACGCCCTGTTCACCGGGTTCGGGGTCGACACCCCCTTCGACATCTACACCGAGGACGACGAGGACGAGGACGATGACGACCTCTTCGAGGACGACGAGGACGAGGACGGGGACGACGAGGACGGCGACGGCTACGAGGACGACGAGGACGACGAGATCCGCTGAGCGCGGAGGACGAGACTTCGGCGGCGCAGTCGACGAGACCATGCACGGACGACGGGACCGTGCAGGAAGTAACACAATGTCGCGGCAGCCGTGATGCGAATTGGCGTAATCCCGCCGCGGGAGCGGCCGGTCATGGCGAGTTTGTGTTACTTCTCGCACGACTGAGCGCTGACGAGCGACCCCACCGGGCGCGGACGACGAGACGGCCGCCGAGCCCTGCCGGACCGGCGCGGCCGCAGCAGGCTCGCCGACCCGGTCAGAACCGCTCGGGGTAGCCGACCGGCGGCGCGGTCACCTCGTCCAGCACCGCCCGGATCGGCGCGGGCAGCTCGAGGTCCTCGGCCGCGAGCGCCCCGCGCAGCTGGCCCGCCGTGCGCGCGCCGACGACGGCGCAGCCGATCCCCGGCGCGTCCCGGACCCAGGCCAGGGCCACCTCCAGGGCCGTGCGGCCCAGGCCCTCGGCCGCCGTCGTCACCGCCTCCACGACCCCCCGCGCGCGGTCGGTCAGGTACGGCTCGACGAAGCCGCGCAGGTGCGGCGACGCCGCCCGGGAGCTCGCCGGCACGGTCGCCCGGTACTTGCCGGTGAGCACCCCGCGGCCGAGCGGGGACCAGGCCAGCACCCCGGCGCCGAGGCCCCGGGCGGCGGGGAGCAGCTCGCGCTCGATGCCGCGCTGGAGCAGGGAGTACTCCACCTCCACCGCGGCGAGGCCGGGGCCGCCGGACGCGGCGAGCAGGGTGGCCGCCTGGGCCGTGGTCCAGGCCGGGTAGTTCGACAGCCCGACGTAGCGGGTCCGGCCGCTGCGCACCGCGAGGTCCAGCGCGCTGAGCGTCTCGGTCAGCCGGGTGGCCGGGTCGGGGGACTGCACGAGCCACAGGTCCACGTGGTCCGTGCCGAGCCGGGCGAGGGAGGCGTCGAGGGTGTCCAGCAGCGACCCGCGGGAGGCGTCGACCACGGCGCCGCCGTCGCGGGTGCGGCGGTTGCGCACCCCGGCCTTGGTGACGAGCACGACGTCGGCCCGGTCCGCCGCCCCCGCCAGCAGCTGCCCGATGACCGCCTCGGCGGCGCCGTCGCCGTAGGAGGCCGCGGTGTCCAGGACCGTGCCGCCGGCGTCGAGGAAGACCTCGAGCTGCTCGGCCGCCTCGTGGTCGTCGGTGTCGCGGCCCCAGGTCAGCGTGCCCAGGCCGAGCCGCGAGACCGACACCCCGGTGGCCCCGAGCCTGCGCTGTTCCATGACCACACACCGTAGTGGCCGGTGCGACCGGGGCCCGGGGCGCGGCCGAGGCGGGCGGCCGGCGGCGGGTGGCCGGGGGGGTGGGCGACGGCGGGCGGCCGGCGGCGGGTGGCCGGGGGGGTGGGCGACGGCGGGCGGCCGGCGGACGTAGGCCGGACAGCCGTCCGTGAGCCAGGCCATGCGCGCCGCCGGCCGTCCACCGCCCACCGGCGCCAGTAGGGTGGCCGCTCGTGACGTGGTGGGAAGCAGTGATCCTCGGGCTCGTGCAGGGCCTGACCGAGTTCCTCCCGATCTCCTCCAGCGCGCACCTGCGCATCGTGGGCGAGCTCCTGCCCGGCGGGGGCGACCCGGGGGCCGCGTTCACCGCGATCACCCAGATCGGCACCGAGACGGCGGTGGTGATCTACTTCCGCCGCGACATCGCCCGGATCATCAGGGCGTGGTTCGGGGCCCTCCCGGTCGGCCCGTGGCGCGGCACCGTGCCGCGCACCGACCCCGACGCCCGGATGGGCTGGTTCGTGATCGTCGGGTCGGTGCCCATCGTCGTCCTCGGCCTGCTCCTGGAGGACGCGATCGACCACGCCTTCCGCAACCTCTTCCTGATCGCCGCCACCCTGGCGGTCTTCGCGGTCCTGCTCGGCTGGGCGGACGCCACCTCCCGCCGGACCAAGACGCTGGACACGATGACCTGGCGCGACGCCGTCGTCTTCGGCCTGGCGCAGGCGCTCGCGCTGGTCCCTGGGGTCTCCCGGTCCGGCGGCACCATCACCGCCGGCCTGCTGCTGGGCTACACCCGGGAGGCCGCGGCGCGGTACGCCTTCCTGCTGGCGATCCCCGCGGTGCTCGGCTCTGGCCTCTACAAGCTGGTGGGCGACGTGCTCCTCGGCGACCCGGCCGCCGGCGCCGCCGACGTCCCGGGCAGCGCGATCCTGCTCGCCACGCTCGTCGCCTTCGCCGTCGGCTACGTGGTGATCGTCTGGTTCCTCAGGTTTGTCTCCACCCGCAGCTACGCCGTGTTCGTCATCTACCGCCTGGTCCTCGCCGCCGTCGTCGTGGGGCTGGTCCTGGCCGGGGTCCTGCAGGCGGTGCCGTAGCCGCGGTCCGGTGCCGCCGGCGCCGAGCCGGGCCTCCGGTGCGGGCGGTGTGCCCGGACCATCCAGGTGTCGGCGGGCGGTGCGGTGTGTCGTCCCGGTCCGCGGGACCCGGCCTGAGCCGGACGGTCAGCCACCGTAAGTCCCGTCAGCGGCGGGTTAGAGTGCAGCGTGCGCAGCTGGACCAGCCCCGACGTCCCCGCGCTGCCCGGCCAGGGGCCGCGGCTGCGCCTGTTCGACACCGCCTCGGGGACCACCCTCCCGTCGCGGACGGAGGAGCCGGCCACGCTCTACGTCTGCGGGATCACGCCCTACGACGCCACCCACCTCGGGCACGCCAGCACCTACGTCGGCTTCGACCTGCTCGTCCGGGCGTGGCGGGACGCGGGCCGGACGGTCACCTACGTCCAGAACGTCACCGACGTCGACGACCCGTTGCTGGAGCGGGCGCGGGAGACCGGCGTGGACTGGCGCGCGCTGGCCGACGAGCAGGTCGAGCTCTACCGCTCGGACATGACCGGCCTGCGGGTGCTCGCCCCGGACCACCTCGTCGGGGCCGTGGAGGCGATGGACCTCGTCGCGGCCGCCGTCGAGGAGATGGTCGACCAGGGGGTCGCCTACCCGGTGCCGGTGCCCGCCGAGGAGCTTGCCGCGCTGCCCGACGACGGCGCCGCGGCCGCCGCCGACGCGCCCGGGGACCCGGCCGCCGACACCTACGCCGACCTGTCCCAGGACCCCTTCTTCGGCACCGCGGCCCACCTCGACGCCGCCGAGATGGTGGCGGTGTTCGCCGACAACGGCGGCGACCCCGACCGGCCCGGGAAGCGGTCCGCGCTGGACCCCCTGCTCTGGCGCCGCGCCCGCCGGGACGAGCCGCACTGGCCCGGCCGGTCCCTCGGCCCGGGCCGGGCGGGCTGGCACATCGAGTGCGCCGCGATCGCCCGGCACTACCTCGGCCCGGTGGTGGAGGTGCAGGGCGGCGGACGGGACCTGGTCTTCCCCCACCACGAGATGAGCGAGTCGCACCTGCGGGCCCTGACCCGGTTCGACGCCCCGGTGCTCGTGCACGCCCACGGCGGCATGGTCGCCTGCGGCGGGCAGAAGATGAGCAAGTCCCTCGGCAACCTCGTCCTCGTCTCCGACCTGGTGCGCCAGGGGGTGGACCCGATGGCCATCCGCCTGGCCCTGCTCGACCACCACTACCGGAGCGACTGGCAGTACTCCGCCGAGCGCCTGCGGTGGCAGCGGGACCGGCTGCGGCGCTGGCGCCAGGCGGTCCGCGCCCCGCGCGGGCCCGCGGCCGAGACGCTGCTCGCCGAGGTCCGGGCCGCGCTCGCCGACGACCTGGACTCCCCGGCGGCGCTGCGCGCGGTGGACGGCTGGGTCGAGCGGGCCCTGGCCGACGGCGACGGCGGGGAGGAGGTCGGCCCCCGGCTGGCCCGCCGCACCCTGGACGCGCTGCTCGGGATCGCGCTGTAGCGAGAGCCGGGGCGAGGACGCTGTAGCGAGAGCCGGGGCGAGCACCCCGCCGTGCACCCCGCCGTGCGGCCGCCGCCTTGTGCCAGACCCCCCCGGCCCGCGGCCGCTACTTGGGGCCGGGCCCGCCCTTGTCACCCTTGTCGTGCGCGTCCCGGCGGCGCAGGTACCGCTCGAACTCCTGGGCGATGGCCTCCCCGGACGCCTCGGGCAGCTCGGCCGTGTCCTTGGCCTCCTCGAGCTGCTGGATGTACTCGGCGACGTCCGGGTCCTGCCCGGCCAGCTGGTCCACCCCGGCCTGCCAGGCCCGGGCGTCCTCGGGGAGGTCCCCCACCGGCAGCGGCTCCCCGACCAGCTCCTCCAGCCGCTCGAGCACCGCCAGCGTGGCCTTGGGGGAGGGCGGCTGCGCCACGTAGTGCGGCACCGCCGCCCACACGCCGACCGTGTGCAGCCCGCGCTCCGCCGCGAGGTGCCCGAGCACCCCCACGATGCCCGAGGGTCCCTCGTAGTCCGACCCCTCGACCCCCAGGAGCGCCTGGACCTTCGGGTCCTGCGAGCTCGTCTGCACCGGGATCGGCCGGGAGTGCGGCACGTCGGCGAGCAGGGCCCCCACGCCCACGACGGTCCCGACCCCGAGCTGGGCCGCGACCTCGAGGATCTCCTCGCAGTAGTCCTGCCAGTGGAAGGACGGCTCCACCCCCTGCAGCAGCACCACGGTCCGGCCGGACAGCGGGGCCCGGGCCACCGAGATGGTCGTGCTCGGCCAGCTCAGCACCTGGGTGCCGTCCTCGTCCCGGCTGATCACCGGCCGGTTGACCTGGAAGTCGTGGAAGTCCTGGGGGTCGACCTCGTGGACGAGGCGCGCGTCCCACGCGTCGGCGATGTGCTCCAGGGCCGAGGTCGCGGCGTTGCCGGCGTCGTTCCAGCCCTCGAACGCCGCCAGCAGGAGTGCGGGCGGCAGCTCGGCGTCCGCCTTGCGGCCGCGGCGGGCCTCGCCCTGGGGAGTGCCGGTCATCCCCCCAGCCTAGGTGCCAGAGCCACCCGGACGCCGTCGGGCCGCCGGGCGCGTCCCGGTTATGGTCGAGACGTGCTTCCTTCCGACCTGCCTGACCCCGCCCTGCCCGACCCCGACCTACCCGACGCGGTCCTGCTCGACATGGACGGCACCCTCGTGGACACCGAGCCGTACTGGATGGCGACCGAGGCCGAGGTCATCGCCCGCCACGGCGGCAGCTGGTCGGCCGAGCAGGGGCTGCAGCTCGTCGGCAACGACCTGCGGACCTCCGCCCGGGTCATCCTGGACGAGACCGGGATCGACGTGGACCCGGACGACCTGGTGACCGAGCTCGTCGGCGCGGTGGCCGCCCGGGTCCGGCGCGACGGCGTCCCCTGGCGCCCCGGCGCCCGCGAGCTTCTCGCCGCCCTGGCCGACGCAGGGGTACCGCGGGCGCTGGTGACGATGTCCTACCGGGTCCTGACGGCCGCGGTGACCGAGACCTCGCCGGTGGCGTTCGACACCGTCGTGGCCGGTGACGAGGTCACGCACGGCAAGCCGCACCCCGAGCCTTACCTCATCGCCGCCCGGCGGCTGGGCACGACGGCCGCCCGGTGCGTGGCGGTGGAGGACTCCGCGGTGGGTGCGACGTCCGCGCTGGCGGCGGGCGCGGCGACCGTCGCGGTCCCGCTCATGGTCCCGGTCCCGGCGCAGCCCGGCCTGTCCCGGCTCCGCACCCTGGAGGACCTCGACCTGGGCCTCCTCGCCCGCATTGCGGGTGGCGAGGTGGTCGACCAGCTCGAGCCGGAGCGGTCTAGGGTCTGACCGTCCCGGGTCCACCGGCGGGCTCGGCGCGCTCGGCCGGCTCGGTGAGAGCGGCGGGCTCGGCGAGCGCGGCCGGCTCCGCGAGCACGGCCGGCTCGGTGACCGTGGCGTGCGCTGCGGACCCGGCCGGCTCCGCCGGGTTCCCGGGGCCGGCCGGGTCCACCCCGCCGACGGTGAGCAGGTGGCGCAGGCCCTCCTCGGGGACCGCCGGCGGCTCGCCGCCGAAGGCGGGGCAGTAGGCCTGGAAGCTGCACCAGGCGCACAGCCGGGAGGTCCGCGGCGCGAACTCCCCGGACCGGGCAGCGGCGGAGATGGTCTGCCAGAGCTCCTCGAGGTACCGCTCGGTCGCGAGCAGCTCCTCCGCCACCGGGTCGTGCGCGACCGTCCGCCCGTCGCCCAGGTAGACCAGCTGGAGCCGCGCCGGGACGGTGCCGTGCAGCCGCCACAGCATCAGCCCGTAGAACCGCATCTGGAAGAGGGCCTCGTCCATGAACCGCGGGTTCGGGGAGCGGCCGGTCTTGTAGTCCACCACCCGGACCGCGCCGTCCGGGGCGACGTCCAGCCGGTCGACGTACCCGCGCAGCAGGACCCCGGAGGCGAGCTCGGTCTCCACGAGCAGCTCCCGCTCGGCCGGCTGGAGCCGTTGCGGGTTCTCCATCCGGAAGTACTGGGTGAGCAGGCTCCGGGCCTGGACCAGCCAGGTGCCCAGGTCCTCCGGCCCGGTGAACATGCCGAGCACCTCCGGGCGGCGCTGCTGCAGCTCGGCCCACTGTGGGTTCAGCAGGGCCTGCGCGGCCGGCTCGGTGCGGCCGGCGGCCGGCAGGTCGAAGAGCCGCTCGAGCACCGCGTGCACGAGCGAGCCCTTGACCGCCGCCGGGCTCGGCGGCTCCGGGAGCCGGTCCACCGCCCGGAACCGGTACAGCAGCGGGCACTGCTGGAAGTCCTTGGCGCGCGACGGCGACAGCGCCGCCCGGCGGGGCGGTGCGTCCTGGACGGGCGTGGCGACGGCGGTCTCGGTCATGCTCGTCACGCTAACCCGGCGCACCGACATCCCCGCGGCGCCGCACCGGCCTGGGGGCCGGGCGGCGGCGGGCCAGCCGCTGCGGGCGCCCCGGCACCGGGCCTCCGGCTGCCGATGACGCGGCACCAGCGTCCCGTGCCGGGTTGATCGGCCCGCACCGGGCCGACCGGTCCCGCACCGGCCGTCCCGCACCGGGCCCGACACCCCGGCACCCGCCCCGTAGGGTGGGACCGGTGAGCCGCCAGCCGCGCCCGGCCCGGGCCTCCACCGCGGGCTGGGTGCTGTTCCGGCTCGGCGGCGTGCCGGTGGTGCTGGCCCCGTCCTGGCTGCTCATCGCCGCCGTCCTGCTGGCCCTGTACTACCCGGTCGTGCGCGGGCTGGTCCCGCGCGCGCCGACCGGCACGGTCGCCGCGACCACCGCGGCGTTCGTCGTCATGCTCTTCGTCTCGGTGCTCGTGCACGAGCTCGCCCACGGCCTGGTGGCCGCCCGCCTCGGGTCCCGCCCGCGGGAGTACGTCATCACCTTCTGGGGCGGCCACACCGCCTTCGAGCGCGAGCTGCCCACGCCCGGCGCCTCCGCCGCCGTCTCGGCCGCCGGCCCTGCCGCGAACGCCGTCCTCGCGGCCGCCGCCTGGGCCGCGACGCAGCTGCCTGGCCCGGCGCTGCCGCTGTGGCTGGTGCTGTGGGGCGCCGTCGTCTCCAACACCATCGTGGCGGTGTTCAACCTGCTGCCCGGGCTGCCGCTGGACGGCGGGCGGATCCTCGAGGCCGCGGTTTGGCGGGCCACCGGCGACCGGCTCCGCGGCACCACCGTGGCCGCCTGGGGCGGCCGGGTGGTCGTCGTCGCGGTGGTCGCGGCGGTCCTCCTGTGGCCGTTGCTGGAGGGCCGTCGGCCGGGCCTGGGCACCGTCCTCTGGGTCGCCATCCTCGGCTCGTTCCTGTGGGCCGGGGCCGGGCAGTCCCTCGCCGCCGCCCGGACCCTGCGCGCCGCCCGCACCCTGGACCTGCTCGCCCTGCTCCGCCCGGCGGCCGCCCTGCCGGCGACGGCCAGCGTGGCCGACGCTGAGCCCGCCCTGGCCCGCGGGGCGGCGGTGGTCGTGATCGACGGCGGCCGGCCGGTCGCCGTCGTCGACGTCACCGCGGTGGTCGCCGTGCCGGCGGAGCGCCGCGCCACCACGCCGGTGGCCGCCGTCGCCCACCCGCTGGCCGCCGAGCAGGTCCTGCCCCCGCTCACCGGGGCCGCCGCCGCGCAGGCCGTCGCCCGGGCGCAGGAGCACGGGTCGGTCGCCGTCGTCGGTGACGCCGCCGGGGTGCGCGGGATCGTGTCGGTGGCCGACGTCGCCGCGGCCCTGCGCAGGCCCGCCGTCCACCGCCGCGGGTAACCGGCCAGCCCGTCCCGTCAGCCGGTGCACCAGCCCGTGCTTCACCAGCCGGTGCGCGTACCAGGTGCGAGGACCCGGTACGCGACCCCCGCCAGCCCGGCCCGTAGACTGCCCGGCCGTGACCACCGAGCCCACCCCGCCCGCCGGCGACGCGCCACCGCCCGGACCGGCCCGCCGCCGCGGACCCCTGCGGGCCGGCGAGCGGGTGCAGCTGACCGACGCCAAGGGCCGGCAGTACACCGTCGTGCTCACCCACGACGGCTACTTCCAGAGCCAGCGGGGCTCCTTCCACCACCGCGAGCTCATCGGCGCCGAGGACGGCACCGTGCTGACCACGGCCACCGGCCACCAGCTCCTGGCCCTGCGGCCCCTGCTCAGCGACTACGTGCTCTCCATGCCCCGCGGCGCGGCGGTCATCTACCCCAAGGACGCGGCGCAGGTGGTCCAGATGGGCGACATCTACCCCGGCGCGCGGGTGGTGGAGGCCGGCGTCGGCTCCGGCGGGCTGGCCATGAGCCTGCTCTCCGCGATCGGCGAGCGCGGGCACCTGCTCTCCGTCGAGCGCCGCGCCGACTTCGCCGAGATCGCCGTCGCCAACGTCGAGTCCTGGTTCGGCGGGCCGCACCCGGCCTGGGAGGTGGTCGTCGGCGACCTCGCCGAGGTGCTGCCCGCCCGGGCCGGGCCGGCCACGGTGGACCGGGTGGTCCTGGACATGCTGGCCCCGTGGGAGAACCTGGCCGCCGTCGCCGAGGCGCTCGTCCCCGGCGGGCTGGTCCTGGCCTACGTCGCCACCACCACCCAGCTCAGCCGGTTCGTGGAGGACCTGCGCGGCACCGAGCAGTTCGCCGAGCCGCGGGCCTGGGAGTCGATGGTGCGGACCTGGCACCTCGAAGGGCTGGCGGTGCGCCCGGACCACAGGATGATCGGCCACACCGGCTTCCTCGTCACCGCCCGCCGCCTAGCGCCCGGCATGACCCCGCCGCAGCGCACCCGGCGGCCGGCCAAGGGTGCCTACGCGCCCGACGGCGACTGGGCGCCGGAGGACGTGGGGGAGCGGACCGTCGCGGACAAGAAGGTGCGGCGGGTCCGGCGCGATGTCGCCCGCCGCGCGGCGATGGAGGCCACCGGGCTGGCGTCCGGGTCGGGCGCCCCGCCCGCCGCGGACGACGGCGGCTGACGCAGGGTGCTGCGCGCGGCGCCGGTGCCCGCAGAGGCGTCGTCCGGCCCCCACGGGCGTCGTCGTAACGCCCGCGACCAGCACCGGAGTTCGTGGAATGGCTCATGGGCCTGCCCGGGGCCCCGCGGCTTGGGTCATCGATCCCGCTGGTTCGCCGAGCACCAGCCGGTGACGTCCATCGTCGACGCCATACGTAGCCTTGGCCGGGCAGCCGGTCGGTAGCGACCGGGCGCTCCCGCGGGAGCGCCCGGGTTCGGGGCGCAGCATCACGGTCGCAACCGCCACGGCGGCCGGAAGCATGCCACGCTCGGGTCAGCGGGGCACACCGCCGCGTGCCGATCCCCGGAGCCCGCGCCGGCAGTTGGGGCACTCGGCGCATCTCGGATGCCCGGTCGCAGCGTGGTCGCTGGGAGGTGGGCCGGCGCACCGTTTCGTATAACATCGATGGCATGGCTGAGCGCGAGACGATCAAGGGCACTCCTGTCACCGAGGAGCAGATCGCAGCATGGGCGGACGAGGCTGAGGCCGGATACGATGTCGAGGCACTGAAGAAGCGCGGCCGTGGGCGACCTGGCCGTGGCGCTGGGCCGTCACAGGTTGTTGCGCTGCGCCTCACCGCGGACGAGGTCGCCGACCTTGATGCACGGGCCGAACGTGAAGGCAAGTCTCGCTCCGAGGTGATCCGGGAGGCCTTGGCCTTCACGTGAGAGTCCACCCGTCCGCTCGCAAGCACGGCATCGACCCCGAGGACGCGGTCCAGGCTGCGACGTGGGCGACCTGGATCGAAGACCTCGATGACAACAGCCCCGCAAGGCAGCTGCGTCTCGGTTCGATACCCGTGGCCGCATGCTGGAGACGGTCGTACTCGTCTTCGACAGCGGAAACGAACTCGTGATCCACGCAATGAAAGCGCGACCTCAGATGCTCGATCTGCTCCCGTAGTCGAACAGAGACCGTACGATCTTCACATCGCTTTGGTCTTCTCTCACCGCTGCGACATGCGCCAATCCTACCGGCGGCCCAGACCCACAGTGAGAGCATGGAAAGACGCGCTAGGGGCACAGCCGAGTGCCGATCCCCGGATCCCTCGGCGGGTAGTTAGGCACTCAAGCTAATATCGACACGCCGGATGCCGGTACCGGCCGAGAGTGATCGATGCAGCGCTTGATCGTGCGCTGATCGATGCGGGAGCGGTGGTGATTGAGGGCGCAAGGGCGAGTGGCAAGACCATTACCGCGCCGCATCCTGCGGGCTCCTATTCGTTCATCGATGACGTTGACGTGCGACGCGCGTTGGAGGTCGCGCCAGGCTCGATTCTTGAGGATGAGCGAAGAGCGCCGAGCAGGAGCACGCGCGACAGCGGGCGGCAGAACGGGCGCAGCAGCTCCACGACCCATTCGAGCACGACCTCCACCGCCACGACCCACGCCGCGAGGGCCAGCGCGAGGCTTGTAGGAGATGACAGGGTTCCCGAGCGAGGAGGACCGCGTCCTGGAGTGGCGATGAGAGAATCGAGGGATGGACTACTCGTGTGCGCTAGAAGCCTTGATCCGGTGGGCGCAGGGCCACACTGACGTTCGGGCGCTCGTGCTGACCGGATCGGCCGCCGCCGAAGCCGCACATCCGCTCTCCGACCGGGATATCGAAGTGTTCACCACGGACGTCGAGGCGCTTCTGCGAGACGAGTCGTGGTGGAGTGACCTCGGCGAAGTGCTCGTCGTCGAACGGCTCGAAGACGGCGGCGGCAACCCGACCCGCCTGATCTACTATGCGGGCGGCAAGCTCGACTTCACCCTGCTACCCGCGCCGCGTCTGACCGGTCGAGTGTATGCGCGCCCGTTCCGGGTGCTGCTCGACAAAGACGGCGCTGCCGCGACCGCCTCACTGTCCACGTCCTCCCGAGAGCCGCCCTCGCCGCCCTCGGCGGCAGAGTTCGAGGAGTCGATCAACTGGGCGTGGGCGGCTGCCCTGATGCAGGCCAAGGCCATCGTGCGCGACGAGCCGTGGTCAGCGAAACTACGCGACCAAGACCTGAAAGCCGAACTGCTGCGGATGATTGAATGGGATCACCATGCCCAGCACGGCGCAGGGCTCGACACCCGCTACCTTGGCACGAGGATGCGACAGTGGATGGACACCGATATCCAGCACGCTCTCGAACACTGCTGGGGCGGCCTCGACGGTGACGACTCGACACGGGCGCTCCTCGCGACCACCGAGCTGTACCGCACCCTCGCCGAGCGCACCGCCACAGCGCTCGGTCTCCCGCGCTTCGACCACGAGCGAGTCGAAGCCGAAATGCATACCATCCTCGACTTCCACTCCGCCTGAACAACGACCATCCACGTGCGTCGCCGCCCAGCGATAGAGAACTGCAGGACGAAGCCGATCAGGGCACGCCTACTTTCGCGGACCTACAGAGTTCTCCGCTCGGTGCAACAACATTGAGCTGCGTCAGTCCGATGGGATCAGTGAGCGTGCAGCGCGCGCGATCTTCGCCAGATCCTCGTCAGGGTGGAGCCGCCACTACCTCCGCGTCGCGCCGCCCCGGCACCCCAGACGGTGGTGCGGGAGCAAAGCATGCTACGCATCGTGCTACACTCGCGCATGTGGCTACCATCACGCATCGCGAACTACGCAACAACTCCGCCGACATCCTGCGCCGTGTCGCCGCCGGGGAGGCGATGGAGGTGACGAACCGCGGCGTCGTCGTCGCCTATCTCTCTCCTGCCGCGACTCCGGTGCTGCCATTCCCGGTATCGCGGCCCGCTCGGCGAAGCGGCGGTTGGTCGGCGCTCCCGAAGGTCGCGCTCGGTCGTTCCGTGAGTGAGATTGTCGATGACGAGCGCGAGGATCGCTGATGACGGCTGCTGCATCGACGCCAGTGCAGGTGGTCTATCTCGACACCTCGGCGGCGGTGAAGCTCATCAGCGACGAGCGGGAGTCGGACGGACTGCGCAGCTACCTGGACGAAGGGATGGCTGTGGTCTCCAGTGATCTCCTGGAGACCGAGCTACGCCGGATCGGTATGCGCCACCGCATCGATCAGGTACTGATCACCGCCGTCCTTGACGGCGTGACGTTGACCCCACTGACGAGGGACCAGTTCCGCAAAGCGGGCCTGTACCCGCAGGTCGGCCTGCGCAGTCTCGATGCGCTGCACCTCGCCGGTGCACTGGGTATCGAGGCGGCGGCGATCCTGACCTACGACACCAGGCTCGCCGAGGCTGCCCGTGCGAACGGACTGAAGGTCGTCGCGCCGGAGTAAGACACACCGAACTCGACACGCTCAGGTATTCAGGACACCGCGGTCAGCTCGCGCCGAGCGCCTGGCCGACCCGGCGCGGATTCTCCGCGAGCGCAGATGAACGTCGGCACCGCGGCGACGTATCGGCGGGATTCGCCCCAGGTCGGGCGTCGCAGACGAGGTCACCAGACCCTCGTAGGGCATACTGCTCAACCCTTCGCGGGTCGACACAGCCGCGCGCGGACCTCCGCCTCGGACAGCGTCCCGCCGGCCTCGGCCGCGGCGCGGCCGTTGTCGACGTCGGCGCGCACGCCGTCGAGGGAGAGCCAGAACAGCGTCTCCTGCAGGGCCTCCCACTCCTCCGCCGAGACCAGCACCACGGCCGGCCGGCCGTCCCTCGTGATGGTCACGGCCGTGCGGCTGCTGACCACCTGGTCGACCAGGTCGTCCAGCCGCGCCGCCGCGGCACTGATCGGGACGGTGGGCATGCCCTCGACGGTAGACCCAGATCCGCGCCGTTCCTAGCCCCTTCCCAGACCTGCGCACGGTCTGCCGCCACGGCCGCCCGCACGTGACGTGCCCCACCCCTCCCCGCACGCCGGAGGCGGCCGGCCTACCCTGGGAGGGTCGGCAGGAGAGGACGGACATGCCCCAGGTGGACCGGTACAGCGAGGCGCGGGCCCGCGAGCTCGAGCAGCAGGCGATCTCGCTGGCCAGCAAGAACGAGCGGCTCGCCCAGGCCCTCGACACCGCCCGGCAGCGCCTGGTCCAGCTCCAGGACCAGCTGGACTCCGTCGCCAAGCCCCCCGGCTCCTACGGCACCTTCTTCGCCGCCGACCTCGAGGAGCGCGAGGCCGACGTCTTCGTCGGCGGCCGAAAGATGCGCGTCGCCGCCTCCGCCGCCGTCCCGCTCGGCGCGCTGCGGCCCGGCCAGGAGGTCCGCCTGAACGAGCAGCTGCTGCTCGTCGGCGCCGGGAGCTTCGACACCACCGGCGAGATCGTCACCGTCAAGGAGGTCCTGGACGGGGACCGCGTGCTCGTCCTGGCCCGCAGCGACGACGAGCGGGTGATGCGCCTGGCCGGCCCGCTGCTCACCGAGCGGGTCCGGGTGGGGGATGCACTGACCGCCGACATACGCACCGGGTTCCTCACCGGCCGGGTGGTGCGCTCGGAGGTCGAGGAGCTCCTGCTGGAGGAGACCCCGGACACCGACTACAGCGACATCGGCGGCCTCGGCCCGCAGATCGAGCAGATCCGGGACACCGTCGAGCTGCCGTTCCTCCACCCCGGCCTCTACCGCGAGCACGGCCTCAAGCCGCCCAAGGGCGTGCTGCTGTACGGCCCGCCCGGGTGCGGCAAGACCCTGATCGCCAAGGCCGTGGCGACCTCGCTGGCCACCACCGCCGCCCGCCGTCGGGAAGAGGAGGACGGCGACGCCCGCCCCACCGGCTCCCCGCGCAGCTACTTCCTCAACATCAAGGGCCCCGAGCTGCTCAACAAATACGTCGGCGAGACCGAGCGGCAGATCCGGGTCATCTTCGCCCGCGCCCGGGAGAAGGCCGCGCAGGGCATCCCGGTGGTCATCTTCTTCGACGAGATGGAGTCCCTCTTCCGCACCCGCGGCACCGGGGTCTCCTCCGACGTCGAGACCACGATCGTCCCCCAGCTCCTCAGCGAGATCGACGGGGTGGAGAAGCTGGAGAACGTCATCATCATCGGCGCCTCCAACCGCGAGGACATGATCGACCCCGCGATCCTGCGCCCCGGCCGCCTGGACGTGAAGATCAAGGTCGAGCGCCCGGACGCCGACGGCGCCCGGGAGATCTTCGCCAAGTACCTCACCCCCGACCTGCCGCTGCACCCCGGCGAGCTCGCCCGGCACGACGGCGACCCGGTCGCCACCGTGGCCGCCATGGTCGCGACCACCGTCGAGGCGCTCTACGGCACCGGGCCGGAGAACGAGTTCCTCGAGGTGACCTACGCCGGCGGGGACAAGGAGGTCCTGTACATCAAGGACTTCGCCTCCGGCGCGATGATCGCCAACATCGTCGACCGGGCCAAGAAGCGGGCCATCAAGGACCTGCTCGCCACCGGTGAGCGGGGCCTGCGCACAGAGCACCTGCTCGCCGCGCTGGCCGCGGAGATGCGGGAGAACGAGGACCTGCCCAACACCACCAACCCCGACGAGTGGGCCCGGGTCAGCGGCAAGAAGGGGGAGCGGATCACCTACATCCGCACCCTCAGCCCCGCCCGCGCGCCGGGCGCGGTCGCCGGCGGCCGCGCCCTGGCCGGCACCGGGCTGCCGGGCGACGTCGGCACCGGGCTGCCGGGCGACGTCGGCACCGGGCTGCCGGGCGACGGCGGCCCTGGCCTGCCCGACGTCAGCCCGGCTCCCGCCAACGGCGCGACCGGCCCGGCCGACGTCGGGAATGCGCCCGCGGAGGACATCGAGACCATCACCCCCACCCCCGGGTACCTGTGAGGGCGGCCGGCAGATGAGCGTGCACCGCCCGATGGGCATCGAGACCGAGTACGGCCTGATCGAGCCCGGCAACCCCGACGCCAACCCGATCGAGCTCGCCACCCACGTGGTCACCGCCTACGCCGGGGCGGCGCTGCGCGGGGCGCCGGTGCGGTGGGACTACGCCGGGGAGGACCCGCTCGCCGACGCCCGCGGCTTCCGGCTGGACCGGGCCGCGGCGCACCCCTCCCAGCTCACCGACGACCCCACCGCCCCCGCCCCGCCGGCCGGCGACGGCGACGGCGCCCGGGCGCGGACCACCACCCTGCGCCGGCCCAGCGCGGCCGAGCTCGCCCTGCCCACCGCGGCCAACGCCGTGCTGACCAACGGCGCCCGCCTCTACGTCGACCACGCCCACCCGGAGTACTCCAGCCCCGAGGTCACCAGCCCGCTGGACGCGGTGCGCTGGGACCGGGCCGGGGAGAGCGTCATGCGCCGCGCCATGGACGCCCTCCGGGCCACCCCCACCGCGCCCGCCGTCGTGCTGTACAAGAACAACGTCGACGGCAAGGGCGCGGCCTACGGCACCCACGAGAACTACCTGGTCAGCCGGGACGTCGCCTTCGGCGACCTGGTCCGCTACCTCACCCCGTTCTTCGTCACCCGGCCGGTCTTCTGCGGCGCCGGCCGGGTCGGGCTGGGCCAGCGCAGCGAGCGGCCCGGGTTCCAGATCGCCCAGCGCGCGGACTACGTGGAGAACGACGTCGGCCTGGAGACCACCTTCAACCGGCCCATCATCAACACCCGGGACGAGCCGCACGCCGACCCCACCCGGTACCGCCGGCTGCACGTCATCGGCGGGGACGCCAACCTGTTCGACGTCTCCACCTACCTCAAGACGGGCACCACCGCCCTGCTGCTGTGGCTGCTGGAGAACGGCGGGGCGCCCCTGGCGCTGGACGCGCTTGCCCTGGCCAACCCGGTGGGGGAGACCTGGGCGGTCAGCCACGACCCGGGCCTGACCCACCGGCTCACCCTCGCCGACGGCCGGGAGATGACCGCCCTGCAGATCCAGGGCGCGTACCTGGAGATCGTCGACGACGCCGTGCGCCGCGCCGCCGGGCCGGCCGGGGTGGACCCGGCCACCGCCGACGTCCTGGCCCGGTGGGCCGGCGTGCTCGACCGGCTGGCCACCGACCGGGCCTCCGCCGCCGCCGAGGTGGAGTGGGTCGCCAAGCTCGAGCTGCTCGAGGGCATGCGCCGGCGCGAGGCCCTGCCCTGGGACCACCCCAAGCTCCGGGCGCTGGACCTGCAGTGGGCGGACCTGCGCCCGGAGCGGTCCATCGTCGCCCGGCTGGCCGCCGCCGGCCGGGTCGAGCGGCTGGTGACCGACGCCGACGTGGCCGCCGCCGAGCACACCCCGCCGGCCGACACCCGGGCGTGGTTCCGCGGGGAGGTCGTGGCCCGGTACCCCGGGCAGGTGGCCGGGGCGAGCTGGGAGTCGGTCGTGCTGGACCTGCCCGGCGCCGACCACCTCGTCCGGGTGCCGATGACCGACCCGCTGCGCGGCACCCGCGCGCACGTCGGCGCGCTGCTGGCGGGGGCCGAGACCGCCGCGGAGCTGGTCGAGGCGCTCACCGGGCGGGCGCCCGCGTCGTAACCTGGCCAGGACACAAGGAGGAACAGCCATGGCAGAGCAGGAGCAGCGGCGCACCACCCGGCGGGAGGACCCCGGGCCCGAGCCCGTCGGCCCGCCGGTGACCGCCGCGGCCCAGGTCCGCACCCAGGAGGTCGACAGCCTCCTCGACGAGATCGACTCCGTCCTGGAGGCCAACGCCGAGTCCTTCGTGCAGGGCTTCGTGCAGAAGGGCGGGCAGTGACCCCCCGCCGGATCTTCGGCATCGAGACGGAGTACGGCATCACCTGCGCCCGGCCCCCGGCCGGGCGCACCGGTGCGGGGGACGGGGCCGCCGCCGGGGACGGGGCGGCGGCGCAGGTGTCCGCCGACGACGCCGCCCGGTACCTCTTCCGCCGGGTCGTCGCCTTCGGCCGGTCCTCCAACGTCTTCCTGCGCAACGGGGCGCGGCTCTACCTCGACGTCGGCTCGCACCCGGAGTACGCCTCCGCCGAGTGCGACGACGTCCACCAGCTCGTCGCCAACGACCGGGCCGGGGCGGCGATCCTGGACGAGATGACCGTCGAGGCGAACGCCCAGCTCGCCCAGGACGGCGTCGCCGGCACCATCCACCTGTTCAAGAACAACGTCGACTCCGCCGGGAACTCCTTCGGCTGCCACGAGAACTACCTGGTGCGCCGCCGTCGGGACTTCCACGACATGGCCACCGCCCTGGTGCCGTTCTTCGTCACCCGGCAGGTCCTCACCGGCGCCGGGCACCTCCGACGGCGGCCGGGCGGCGGCGTCGCCTACGCCTTCTCCCAGCGGGCGGACCAGATGTGGGACGCGATGAGCTCGGCGACCACCCGCTCCCGGCCCATCATCAACACCCGCGACGAGCCGCACGCCGACGCCGACCGGTACCGGCGGATGCACGTCATCGTCGGGGACTCCTCGGTGGCCGAGACCACCACCATGCTCAAGGTCGGGATGACCGACCTGCTGCTCGGCCTCCTCGAGGACGGCGGCAAGGTCAAGGACCTCGCCCTCGCCGAGCCCATGCGCGCCATCCGGGAGATCTCCACCGACCTCACCGCCGCCGGTCCGGTGGAGCTGGCGAGCGGGCGGCGGATGAGCCCGGTGCAGATCCAGGAGGAGTACCTGACCCGGGTGCGGGCCTACCTCGACGACGGCGGCCACGAGCCCACCGCGGTCCAGCGCCGGGTGCTGGACCTGTGGGAGCGGGGCCTGCACGCGCTGCGCACCGCCGACCCCAGCGGCGTGGAGACCGAGCTCGACTGGGCCATCAAGGCCCGCCTCCTGGGCCGGTACCGGGACAAGCACCGGCTGGCCCTGGATGACCCGCGGGTCGCCCGCCTGGCCCTGGCCTACCACGACATCTCCCCGGTGCACGGCCTCGCCGCCTCGCTGGAGCAGCGCGGCCTGATGGCCCGGCTGACCACCGAGGCGGAGGTGGCCGAGGCCGTCGTCCGGCCGCCCGCCACCACCCGGGCGAGGCTCCGCGGGGAGTTCGTCGCTGCCGCCCAGGACCGCCGCCGGGACATCACGGTGGACTGGGTGCACCTGAAGATCAACGACGCCGCCCAGCGCACCGTGGTGCTGAAGGACCCCTTCGCCGCCACCGACGAGCGCGTCGACGCCCTGCTCGCCGCCCTGGAGTGACCGGGCCGACGCGCGCAGGGCGCGCCCGGCCGGCCGCTGGGCAGCCTCGTCGGCCCGGCAGCCCCGCCCGCGCCCGCCCGGTCGGCCGTCGTCGTCGCCGGTCGACGTAGGCTGCCCCGGTGGAGCCCAGCACGTCCGCCCGCCCGCGACCCACCCGCCGCCGGCCGGCCGCCGGCCGCCGGCTCCCGGCCCGCCGCCGGCTCCCGGCCCGTCGCCGGCTCACCGTGCTCCTCGCGCTGCTCCTCGCCGTCGTCCTCACCGCCTGCACCTCGAGCGCGCCCGAGGAGGACCCCACCACGCCGCCGGTCGAGGTCACCGGGAGCTTCGGCTCCGTCCCCGTCGTCACCTTCACCCCGCCGCTCCCGCTGACCGAGTCCTCGGTGCAGACCCTCATCGAGGGGGACGGCCGCGAGCTCGCCGAGGGCGAGCCGATCCTGGTCACGCTCACCGCCTACGACGGCCAGGACGGCGAGCTCATGGAGGGCCGGGAGATCGGCGTCGCGCGCACGATGACGCTCACCCCGGAGGACGTCGGGGAGGACCTGTACCCGGTGCTGCTCGGCAGCCGGGAGGGCAGCCGGCTGCTCGTCGAGCAGCCGATCTCCGAGGACGGGGTCGACCGGATGCTCGTCCTGGTCATCGACGTGCGCTACACCCGGGCCCGCGGGGAGCCGGTCGAGCCGCCGGACGGCATGCCCGCCGTCGCGCTCGCCGACGACGGCGCCCCCACCATCACCGTCCCCGACGGCGAGCCGCCGGACCGGCTGCGGGTGGCCCCGCTCGTCCGCGGCGACGGCGCCCAGGTGCGTCCCGGCCAGGACGTCACCATCCAGTACACCGGCATGGCCTGGGAGACCGGCGCGCCGTACGACTCCACCTGGGCCACCGGCAAGGTGCCGCAGACGGTCGCCATCGACGAGACCTTCCCGGGCCTGCGGGACGGGCTGGTGGACCAGACGGTGGGCTCCCAGGTCCTCCTGGTCATCCCGCCGGCGCAGGCCCAGGGGACCGACACCCTGGTGCTCGTGGTCGACATCCTCGCCGTCGCCGGCGGGGACGAGGACGCCCTGGTCAGCCCGACGCCGGCGCCGTCGGCGGAGCAACCGGCGGAGCAACCGTCGGGGGAGCAGCCGTCAGGGGAGTAGCCGTCGCCCCGGTCAGCCGGTGGCGACCACCACGTCGGCCGCCGCCCGGGCGTCCCGCTCGTCCAGCAGCGCCTGCTCCTGCGCCGCCCACCCATCCCACCGGTGCGCCCAGGTTCCGCCGTCCCGCTCCAGCGCCCGCCGGTGCCGCACGGGCTCCGGCGCCTCCAGCCAGACCAGGACGTCCACGGAGGGGGCGAGCACGGCCGAGCCGGCGCCGCACCCCTCCACCACCAGCACCTCCGGCACCGGCGTCCCGGGCGGCGGCACGGCCCGCACGCCGTCGACCCGCCCGGCGTGCCAGTCGTAGGCCCGGTACCGGCCCGGGCGGCCCCGGCGGAGCGGGCCGAGCACGCCGTCGGCCACCTCCGCCAGGCCCGCGGCGAGCCCGTCCCAGCCCCGGTAGGCGTCCTCCAGGGCGAGCAGCCCCACGGCGCCGGTCCGGGGCCGGTCCCGGGCGAGAACGTCGACGAGCGCGGCCGCCAGCGCCGACTTCCCGGCCCCGGAGCGGCCGTCGATCCCCACCACCAGCGGCCGGCCCCGGTGCCGCGCGCCCGGCTCGGCCGCCCGGACCGCGGCCAGCACCGCGGGCGGGACGGCCCCGGCGGCGGCCTGCGGCCGGTCCTGGACGCTCACCCCCGGGACGCTACCGGGCGGCTACCGTGGGCGGCGGATTGCGGCGGGAGGAGGCGTCGGTGGGTGTGGCGGTGCGGGTGATCCCCTGCCTGGACGTGGCGGACGGACGCGTGGTCAAGGGCGTGAACTTCCGCGGCCTGCGCGACGCCGGCGACCCCGTCGAGCTCGCCCGCCGCTACGACGCCGAGGGCGCGGACGAGATCACCTTCCTCGACGTCTCCGCCTCCGCCGAGGGCCGGGCCACCACGCTGGAGGTGGTGGCCCGCACCGCCGAGGAGGTCTTCGTCCCGCTCACCGTCGGCGGCGGCGTCCGGGGCGTGGAGCACGTCGACCAGCTGCTCAAGGCCGGCGCGGACAAGGTGGGCGTCAACACCGCGGCGATCGCCCGGCCCGAGCTGATCAGCGAGGTCGCCCAGCGGTTCGGCAACCAGGTCCTGGTGCTCTCCGTCGACGCCCGCCGGTGCACAGGGCCGACCCGGACGCCGTCGGGCTACGAGGTGACCACCCACGGCGGGCGCCGCGGCACCGGCATCGACGCCGTGGCGTGGGCGGCCCGGGGCGCCGAGCTCGGCGCCGGGGAGATCCTGCTCAACTCCATGGACGCCGACGGCACCACCGACGGCTTCGACCTGCAGATGATCGACGACGTCCGCCCCCGGGTCGCCGTGCCGCTGATCGCCTCCGGCGGCGCCGGCACGCCCGAGCACTTCGCGGCCGCCGCCCGGCACGGCGCCGACGCCGTGCTGGCGGCCTCCGTCTTCCACTTCGGCACCCTCAGCATCGCCCAGGTGAAGGAGCACCTGCGGGCCGCCGGCGTCCCGGTGCGCTGAGCCGAGGCGCCGTCGGCCGGCCACGCTCCCGCCCGGCGCGGTCGGGAACGCTCCCGCCCGGCGCCGTCGGGCCCGGCCGGCAGCGGACCCGGCGCCGTCAGGCCGCCGGCAGCCCGGCGAGCACCGCCGGCGGCTCGCCGGTGTGCACGACGGTCAGCGCCCGCGTGGTCCGGGTCAGGGCGACGTACAGGTCGTTCAGCCCCCGGGGTCCGGCCAGGATCCCGGCCGGCTCGGCCACCACGACCGCGTCGAACTCCAGGCCCTTCGCCTGCGCCGGGGACACCACGACCGTCTCCGCCCGCAGGTCCACCGGCCCGGCGGCGCCCAGCGCCGCGGCGAGCGGCCGCACCAGCGCCGCCGGCGCGATCACCGCGGTCCGGTCCCCGCGCCGTCGGGCCTCGGCGACGGCGTCCCGGACCGCGTCCGCCAGGCCGCCGGCGGCCACCGGCACCCGGACCGGGACGGCGCCGGTCGACCGGGCGCTCACCGGGGCCGCCGCGCCGGGGTCGAGGGCCCGCAGCGCCGGGGCGGCGGCCGCCATCACCTCCGCCGGGGTGCGGTAACTGACGGTGAGCCGGCCCTGCCGGACCCGGGCGGCGGTGTGCGGCGCCAGCGCCGCCGCCCAGGAGGTCACCGCCGTCGGGCCGCTCGCCTGGTGCACGTCCCCGACGACGGTCATCGACCCGGCCGGGCAGCGCCGGAACAGGGCCCGCCAGGTCATCGCCGAGAGCTCCTGCGCCTCGTCCACGATGACGTGGCCGTACACCCAGGACCGGTCGGCGGCGGCCCGCTCGGCGAAGGTGCGGTGCTCGGGCGCCCCGTGCCGGTCGGCCAGCTCGGTGCCGCTGAGCAGCGCCCCGCCCGGCACGGCGTCGCCGTCGGCGTCCTCGGCCAGCAGGTCGTGCTCCCGCAGCACCTGCCGGGCGAAGCGGGCCGCGTCCCGGCGCTGCCGCTCGGCCCGGGACCGCGCGTCGGTGTCGTCCACGCCCAGCAGCTCGGCGGCCTCGTCGAGCAGGGCGACGTCCCCGGCCGACCAGCCGGCCCCCCGCTCCCGCCGCAGCCGGGCCCGGGCGCCGTCGTCCAGGAGCCCCGCGGCCGCGGCGGCCAGCCGGTCCTCGTCGGCGAACAGGTCCGCGAGCAGCTCCTCGGGGGTGAGCAGCGGCCAGAGGTCCTCCACCGCCGCGGCAACGCCGGGGTCGGCGATCAGCTCGCGCTCGACCAGCGGCACCTCGTGGGTCGCGACCGTCCCGTCCACCTGGCTGCCGACGGCGTCCACCCGGGCGAAGACGGCGTCCGGCGCCCGGGCGAGGGCGGCGTCGGCCCGGGCCAGCTCCTCCTCCAGCCCGTCCTCGACGTCCTGGAGCAGGCGGTACCCGGCGCCGGCCACCTCCAGCACCAGGGCCCGGAGGACCTCGGCCCGGAAGAGGCGCCGCGCCCCGTTGTGGGTCCGCTCGGACCGGCGGGCGCGCTCGCCGGCGTCCCGGAGCAGATCGGCGGGCAGGTGGTAGGCCTCGCCGTCGAAGGTGACCTCGACGCCGTCGGCGGCCTGCCGGGCGCGGACGGCCCGGGCCAGCACCTCGGCCATCACCAGGCTGCCCTTGACCGCGGTGGTCTCCGGGTCCTACGGCCGGTCCGGGACGACGCCGGGGTAGAGCTCCTCGGGCGTGGTGAGCACCACCTGGGTCTCGCCGAGCGAGGGCAGCACCTGCTCGATGTAGTCCAGGAAGGTCGGCGTCGGGCCGACGACGAGCACCCCCTGGCGGGCGACGGTCGGCCGGGCGTAGAGCAGGTACGCGGCGCGGTGCAGCGCCACGGCGGTCTTGCCGGTGCCGGGGCCGCCCTGGACCACCAGCACCCCGTCGGCGTCGGCGCGGACGATCTCGTCCTGCTCGGCCTGCAGGGTGGTGACGATGTCCTTCATCCGGCCGGTGCGGTGCTCGGCCAGGGCGGCCATCAGCGCGCCCTCGCCCTGCAGCGGCAGCGCGCCGGGGGCGGCGTCGAGGTCGAGGAGCTCGTCCTCCAGGCCGGTCACCCGCCGGGCGCTGGTGCGCAGGTGCCGGCGCCGCCGCACGCCGTGGTTGTCCGCCGGCGTGGCCAGGTAGAACGCCCGCGACCCGGGCGCGCGCCAGTCCAGCAGCAGCGGGGTGCGCTCCGGCGCCGGGCCGCGCAGCCCGGTGCGGCCGACGTAGCGGACCTGCCCCTCGGCCAGGTCCAGCCGGCCGAAGCAGAGCCCCTCCTCGGCACGGTCGAGGGTCGCGGCACGCTCGGTGAGCCGGTCGACCTGGGCCTCCCGGTCGACCAGGTCCCGGGCGGAGCCGCCGCGGGCCCGCAGCGCCCGGTCCAGCTCGCCGGCGACCTGCGCGCGGAGCTCGTCCACCCGGGCGTACAGGCGGTCCAGGTGCTGCTGCTCGTGGTCGAGCTCGGACGGCGTCATCGGAACCTCTCCCTCGGGGACGGAGGGGCCAACGGTCGGCGGGCGGGCGGTGTTCCGTCAACCGCCCGACTGGGAGCGGGCGACGACGGCGGGCCGGGCGCGCGGCATCGCGGCGGGCGCCGCTGGCCTCGGCGCCCGTCGGTCTCGGCGCGCGTCGGTCTCGGTGCCCGTCGGCCGCGGTGCCCGTCGGCCGCGGTGCCCGTCGGCCGCGGCGCCCACCGGCTGTGAGCCCGCGACAGCGGGGCGAGCCGGGCATAGTGTCGAGGCACCCCTCAGCGAAGGAGCCCGACGATGACGAACACTCCGAACACCCCGATCATCCCGCCCGACGAGAGCCGCCCGGGCCACTTCCCCGCCGACACCGACCCGCTCCTCGGCGGCGACGACGACGACCAGCCGCTGGACCCCGACCGCGACGAGAATCAGGTCGACAGCGCCGACGCGGACCGGCAGGCCGCGACGGAGGGCACCCTCGACACCGACCGGTAACGGCCGGCGCTCGGGCAGCGGCGGGCCGCGGGTGGGCCGGACCCGGCGCTCGAGCAGCAGCGGGCCGCGCGGGCGGGCCGGGCGCCGTCGTCGTGCCCGAGGTGCGTCATCCGGGCACGTGTGCCGCGGACGGTGGGCGCACGCGGTGACGGATGCGGCCAGGGGTTGCTGGGGCGGCAGCGCCTCACGCTAGGTTAGGAGTACCTAACGCAGACGAGGACGCCATGGCCCGCACAGGCATGAGCGCCACCCGGGTCAAGCCCGCGGTGGCGCAGCTCCTGACGCTGCACGTGCTGCGCAGCGAGCGCATCTCGCCGAGCTTCGTGCGCGTCACCCTCGGCGGGGGCGAGGTCGAGCGGTTCGCCCCGATGGGCTTCGACCAGTGGTTCCGGCTGTTCCTGCCGGTGTCGGACGCCTCGCTGTCGCGCCTGCCGAACAGGCTCGACACGCTGGCGTACCTGCGGTACCTCGCGATCGCCAGGACCGACCGTCCGGTGCTGCGCAACTACACCGTCCGGGCCTTCCGCGACCACGGTCCCGACGGCGCCGAGCTCGACGTCGACTTCGTCCTGCACGGCTCCGTCGCCGACGGCACCTCCGGTCCCGCGGCGGCCTGGGCGCAGACCTGCCGCCGCGGCGACGCCGTCGCGATCCTCGACGAGGGGATCACCTTCCACCCCCCGGAGCACCTGCTCCGCCGCGTGAGGGTCGTCGTCGACGAGACCGGGCTGCCGGCCGCCGCGGGCATCCTTTCCTCCCTCCCGCGCGACGCCGCCGGCGTCGCGGTGCTCGAGATCCCGGAGCGGGGCGACGCCCAGGACCTCACCCCGCCCGAGCACGTCACCGTCGAGTGGGTGGTCCGCGAGGAGCCGGATGCCGTGCCCGGCGCCGCGGCGCTCGCCCGCGCCGTCGCCGAACCCCTCGACCACCCGTTCTACGGCTGGATCGCCGGCGAGCAGCGCCTGGCCACCGAGCTGCGCCGCCACTGGGTGCGCTCCGGCGCCGCAAAGACCGACGTCACCTTCGGCGGCTACTGGAAGTCCCGCGCCCGCCACTGAGGTCCGTCAGCGGGCGGGCGCACTACCGTTAGCGCATGGCTGGCATGCCACTTTCCATCCGGTTCGACCCGGCATTGCTGGACCGTTTGCGCCGCGGAGCCGCAGGGCGGGGAACGACACCGTCGGGCCTTGCGCAGCGGCTCGTCGACGAGGGCCTGCGCTCCCAGGAGTTTCCCGGCACCGTGTTCCGCGATGGCCCGTCCGGTCGCCGGGCCGGTCTCGCGGTCGGGCCTGATCTATGGGAGGTGGTAGCGGCGCTGCGCGACTCGGAGCTGCGCGGAGACGGCGCCGTCGAGGTGGCCGCCAGGGACATGGACCTCCCGCTCGGGATGGTGCGAATGGCGCTGGCCTACTACGGCGCCTACCCCGAGGAGATCGACACCGAGATCGCCGAGAACGAGCGCGCGTCCGAGGAGGGCCTGCGGTCGTGGGAGTCGCAGCAGCGGCTCCTGGCATGACGTGGCGCCTGCTGCTCGACGAGCACTGCTCCAAGGCGATCGCCGCCTCCTTGCGTCAGCTCGGGCACGACGTCGGGGTTGCGGTCGCCGATCCAGAGCTGGGCGGGGCGAGCGACCCTGGCCTGTTCCGGTGGGCCGCCGAGGCGGGACGCCGGATCGTCACTGAGAGCACCAAGGACTTCCGGCCGCTGCTGCTGCGGGCCACCACGTCAGGTGCTCCGGCGGCACCGTTCCTGCTCGTCCCGCCTCGACGGTTCCCCCGAGGACGTGGGGACCGCACGGCCGCGATCGCCGCGGCGCTCCAGGCCTGGCTCGCCCACCCCGATGCGGACCGGCGACCCGTCGAAGACTGGCTGGTGTAGCAACGTCACCCGACCAGGCGACGCCAGCTTCTCCCGGCTGCTGGAAGGCCCGCGCCCGGCACTGAAGTCCGTCAGCGGCTCGCCAGGAAGCGGTCGACGACGGCGGACCGGCCGTGCACGTCGACCTCGGCGTGCGTGCGCCCGAGGGCGTGCAGCGCGAGCTCGACCGGGTCGCCGACGACGACCACGGCGTCGGCGCCGCGGTGGACCACCCGCCGGGGACCGCCCGGGACCACCAGGACCACGCCCACCGGGCTGGTGCGGTAGCTCAGCCGTGCCGTCGGCAGCAGCCGGGCCCAGACGGCCCGGACCATGTCCGGCGGGAGGACCCGGGGCTCGGCCGGCTCCGCACCCCCGCGCCGGACGTCCTCATGGTGGACGACGTACTCGATGAGGTTGCCGGTGTCACCCAGCCAGCCCACCGGTGACCAGGCCGGCGGGCCGCCGGCGAACCGGTCGACCAGCGCCTGGTAGCCGGCGGGGGTGCGCGCCCCGGCGACGAGCCGGCCGAGGAACGGCTCCTGGCCCGGGGGTCGCCGGGCCAGCATGTCCGGCAAGACCAGGTAAGGCCGCTGCTCCCGCAGGACGAGGTGGCCGAGCACGTGCCGAACCGTCCACCCCTCGCACATCGTCGCCGCGTCCGGGTCCGCCTCGCGCAGGGTCTGCACGAGCGCGGCCCGCTCGGTCTCCATCCAGGGCATCGGCATCCTCCTCGTGGTGCTGGCTGGCGCCCGACCTCCGGTCGGGCGCCGGTTCCCTGCCCGTCATGTCGCCCGGGCCGGGCCGCTTGTCGCTCGGGCCCCGGCCGCTTGTCGCTCGGGCCGGGCCGCTGACCGGTGCGGCGCTCGCCCCGGCCCCTGTACCACCGTGGCACGGCCGTGCCCCGGCGGCACCCGGCCCAGTCGACAGTGGCTAAGTCGGCCCCCGCGCCGGCCCCGTCTCAGCCGGCACCGGGCTCGGCCGGCATCCGGCTCCGCCGGCAACCGGCCGGCCGCTCCGCCCGCCCGGCGTGGCAAGATCGTCTGGTGCCTCCGACGAGTTCCCTCGCCCCGGACGTCGCCGCCCGCCTCAAGCGGGACGAGCACGGCCTGGTCTGCGCCGTCGTGCAGCAGCACGACACCGGTGAGGTCCTCATGGTCGGCTGGATGGACGACGAGGCCCTGGCCCGCACCCTCACCACCGGCCGCGCGACCTACTGGTCCCGGTCCCGGCAGGAGTACTGGCGCAAGGGCGACACGTCGGGCCACACCCAGCACGTCAAGGCCGTGAGCATCGACTGCGACGGCGACGCGCTCCTCGTCCAGGTCGACCAGGTCGGCCCGGCCTGCCACACCGGGGCCCGGAGCTGCTTCGCGGCCGGCGGGGACCTCGGCGCCGTCCCGGGCAGCCGGCCGTGATCGGCGTCGACGGACCCAGCGGTCCCGGCGAGACCACGCCAACCGACGGCACCTCCCCCGACGCGGTCACGCCCGTCACGGTCGCCTGGGGCGAGACCTGGCCGGACCTGTCGACCTTCCGGCGGATGGCCGCCGACCGCCGCGTCGTCCCGGTCGTGCGCCGCCTCCTCGCCGACGACGTCACCCCGGTCGGCCTGTACCGCCAGCTCGCCGGCGGCCGGCCCGGCACCTTCATCCTGGAGTCCGCCGAGCACGACGGCGCCTGGTCGCGCTGGTCCTTCGTCGGCGCCGCTGCCCGCGCCACTCTCACCGCCCGCGACGGGCACGCGACGTGGACCGGGGACGTGCCGGTGGGCATCCCCACCAGCGGGCCCGTCCTGGAGGTCCTCGACGCCGCCCTCACCGCCCTGTCCGCCCCGGCCGTGCCCGGCCTGCCCCCGCTCACCGGCGGCCTGGTCGGGGCGCTGGGCTGGGACGTGCTGCGCGAGTGGGAGCCGACCCTGCGGGCCCTGGCCCCGCGCGAGCACGACACCCCCGACGTCGCGCTCTGCCTGGCCACCGACATGGCGGCGGTGGACCACCACGACGGGTCCGTGTGGCTCATCGCGAACGCGGTCAACTTCGACGACACCGACGCCCGGGTGGACGCCGCGCACGCCGACGCCGTCGCCCGGCTCAACAAGATGATGGCCGCCCTGCAGACCCCGAGCGCCTCCCACGCCGCCGTCCGGGTGCCGGTCGCCGAGCCCGAGCTGAGGTTCCGCACCCCGCGGGCGGAGTTCGAGAACGCGGTGCTGGCCGCCAAGGACGCGATCCGCGACGGCGAGGTCTTCCAGGTCGTCATCTCCCAGCGCCTGGACATCCCCTGCCCGGCCGACCCGCTGGACGTCTACCGGGTGCTCCGCACCATCAACCCCAGCCCGTACATGTACTACCTGCAGCTGCACGACGGCGGCCAGGTCCCGCCCGATGCCGACGGCGAGGCCCCGGCCGGCCTGGCCGGGGAGGTTCCGGCGGTCGCGACCGGCCAGGTTCCCGCCGACGCCGACGGCGACGGCGAGGCGACCGACCCCGCCGGCAGCGGGCCGCAACCCGCCGGGGCGGGGAGCTTCGCCGTCGTCGGCTCCAGCCCCGAGACCCTGGTCCGCGTCCAGGACGGCGCCGTCACGACCTTCCCCATCGCCGGGTCCCGCCCCCGCGGGGCCGGCCCGGCCGAGGACCGTGCCCTGGCCGAGGAGCTCCTCGCGGACCCGAAGGAGCTCAGCGAGCACGTCATGCTGGTCGACCTCGCCCGCAACGACCTCGCCAAGGTCTGCCACCCGGAGACGGTGGAGGTGGTCGAGCTCATGGAGATCAAGCGGTTCAGCCACATCATGCACATCTCCTCCACGGTGACCGGGCGGCTGCGCCCGGACGCCAGCGCGCTGGACTGCCTCGTCGCCACCTTCCCCGCCGGCACCCTCTCCGGGGCGCCCAAGCCGCGGGCGATCGAGCTCATCGACACCCTCGAGCCGGTCCGCCGCGGCCTGTACGGCGGGGTCGTCGGCTACCTCGACTTCGCCGGCAACGCCGACCTCGCCATCGCGATCCGCACCGCCGTCATCCGCGCCGGCACCGCCACCGTCCAGGCCGGCGGCGGCATCGTCGCCGACTCGGTGCCCGCCGCCGAGTACGAGGAGAGCCGCAACAAGGCGGCGGCGGCCGTCCGGGCCGTCCAGGTCGCGGCCGGGCTCCGCCCCGCCGGGCGGGCGTGAGCCGGCGGGCCGCCCGGGGCGGCGCCCACGAGACGGGCGCGGGCGGGGCCGGTGACCGGGCGACGGCGCGTGCCGCCCGGCCGGCGCGCCGCACCGTGGTCCTCGCCGCGCTCGTCCTCGCCGGGCTGCTCCTCGCCGTCGGCGCGCTGCCGTGGGCGGACGGGCAGGCGCCCACCGTCCTGGCCGTGGAGCCGGTCTCGGTCAGCGGCACGACGGCGGTGCCGGCGCTCGCCGGTGCCGCGCTGGTCGCGGGCGCCGCGGCCCTCGCCGCCGGGCTGGGCCGACGCGTCGCGGTAACGGTCGCCGGTGTCGCGCTCCTCGCCGCCGGTGTCGGCGCGGCCGTCGCCGTGGCCGACTTCCTCGCGGACCCGGCCGCGCCCCTGCTCGCGGCGGCGGCCGAGCTCAGCGGGGTGCGCCAGCTCCAGGGCCTGGCGACGACGACGCCGTGGCCCTATGCGGCCGTCGTGCTCGCCGTCGGGCTCGCCGGGGTCGGCGTGGTCACCCTCGTCGTGGGACGCCGGTGGGCGGTCGCCGGCCGGCGCTACGAGCGCCCGGCGCGTCCCCGTACCCCGGCCGCTGACGAGCGGACCCGCGCGATGGACGACTGGGATGCGCTCGGCCGCGGCGAGGACCCGACGGCCGGCCGGTAGCACGGTCGGCCCGACCGGTGCCGGCCGCCACTCCCGAGCAGGTCGAGGTCGAAGCCACCTGGGCGAGCATCGGACCGGCGCATTGCGTCCGTGTGGTACTTGTGTGTGGTATCCAGCGCCGTGGAACTGGCACAAGTACCACACGGACGCTCCTCAAGTACCAACGGACACGGTGCGCTCGCGGCGCCGGCCACCCCCGCGGTCCCGCCGCCGCCCGCGCCCGCCCGACTCGCTACCCTGGGGCGAGCCGACCCGTCGCCCTGGAGGGACGTCCGATGCCCCAGCCCCCTGCCCGCCAGACCTACAAGCTGCCCACCCACGCCGCGTACAGCAACCACGGCCGCACGCCGGCCGCCTGGGTGCTCATGATCGGCTGCTGCCTGGGCGTCCTCATCGTCGGGCTGGGGCTCATCCTGACCCTGCGGTGGGTGCTCATCGCGGGCCTGGTCGTCATCGCCGTGTCCCTGGTCGCCAGCCTCGTCATGCGCGGGATGGGGCTGGGGCAGGCACCCCAGGAGCAGCCCGGGAAGCGGGACGGTGACTGGTACAGCGACTGAGGACGGCCGGCGCGGGCGTCGGCTGACGTCGGCGGGGCACCTGCCGACGGCGGGGCGCCTGCCGACGGCGGGGCGCCTGCCGACGGCGGGGCGCCTGCCGACAGACGGCCGGCCGCCGGCGGGCCGCCTGCCGGACGGGGCGGGGAGCTGCCTGCCCGGCCCGCCTACGATCGGGGTCACCGTCCGAGGGGAGAGCGCGTCGTGACCGTGCTGGAGGAGATCGTCGCCGGGGTCCGGGAGGACCTCGTCGAGCGGGAGGCCCGGCGCCCGCTGACCGAGCTCAAGGAGCTCGCCCAGCGCCAGCCCGGCGCCAAGAACGCCGTCGCGGCGCTGCGCGGCGAGCACGACGCGGTCACCATCATCGCCGAGGTCAAGCGGTCGAGCCCGTCCAAGGGGGCGCTCGCCGACATCGCGGACCCGGCCGGGCTGGCCGCGGAGTACGAGGCCGGCGGGGCCGCCGTCGTCTCGGTGCTCACCGAGGCCCGCCGGTTCGGCGGCTCGCTGGCCGACCTCAGCGCCGTCCGGGCCGCCGTCGACCTGCCCGTCCTGCGCAAGGACTTCATCGTCACGCCGTACCAGGTGTGGGAGGCGCGGGCGCACGGGGCGGACCTGGTCCTGCTCATCGTCGCCGCGCTGGAGCAGACCGTGCTGACCTCCCTCGTCGAGCGGGTGCACTCCCTGGGGATGACCGCGCTGGTCGAGGCGCACGACCGCACCGAGGCCAGCCGGGCGGTGGACGCCGGCGCCCGGGTGGTGGGCATCAACGCCCGGAACCTGCACACCCTCCGGGTGGACCGGGCCGTCTTCGCCCAGGTGGCCGACGTCGTCCCGGACGGGGTCCTGCGGGTCGCCGAGTCCGGGGTCCGGGGCCCGCACGACGTCCTGGATTACGCCCGCGCCGGCGCCGACTCGGTCCTGGTCGGCGAGGCGCTCGTCACCCAGGGCAACCCGCGCCAGGCGGTCGCCGACATGGTCGCCGCCGGCGCCCACCCCTCGCTGCGGGCGGTGCGCCGGTGAGCGCGCAGCCCGACGAGCAGCGCCCTGGGGGGCCGGACTCCGGGCAGGCGACGGCCGGGCAGCCGGCGGCCGAGAAGCCGGTGTCCGAGGAGCCGGCGGCCGGTACGCCGCACCCCGGCCAGCGCCTCGCCGAGGCCGCCGGGCCGTACTTCGGCGCGTTCGGCGGCCGGTTCGTCCCCGAGGCGCTCGTCGCCGCGCTGGACGAGCTCGCCGCGGCCTGGGAGTCGCTCAAGACTGACCCCGAGTACCTCGCGGAGATGGACCACCTCCACCGCACCTACACCGGCCGGCCGAGCATCCTCACCGAGGTCCCGCGGTTCGGCCGGCACGCGGGCGGCGCGCGGGTGCTGCTCAAGCGGGAGGACCTCAACCACACCGGCTCGCACAAGATCAACAACGTCCTGGGCCAGGCCCTGCTCACCCGCAAGATCGGCAAGCGGCGGGTCATCGCCGAGACCGGGGCCGGCCAGCACGGCGTCGCCACCGCGACCGCCGCGGCGCTGCTCGGCCTGGACTGCACCGTCTACATGGGCGAGGAGGACGTGCGCCGCCAGGCCCTCAACGTCGCCCGGATGCGCCTGCTCGGCACCGAGGTCGTCCCGGTCACCACCGGCTCGCGCACCCTGAAGGACGCCATCAACGAGGCGTTCCGCGACTGGGTCACCAACGTCGAGACCACCACCTACATCTTCGGCACCGCCGCCGGCCCGCACCCGTTCCCCACCATCGTCCGGGACCTGCAGAAGGTGATCGGGGAGGAGGCGCGCGCGCAGGTCCTCGACCTCACCGGCGCCCTGCCCGACGTGGTCTGCGCGTGCGTGGGCGGCGGCTCCAACGCGATCGGGATCTTCAACGCCTTCCTCGACGACGACGGGGTGCGCCTGGTCGGGCTGGAGGCGGCCGGCGATGGCGTCGAGACCGGCCGGCACGCCTCCTCCATCACCGGCGGCGCGCCCGGCGTCCTGCACGGCGCCCGCAGCTACCTGCTGCAGGACGAGGACGGCCAGACCGTGGAGTCCCACTCGATCTCCGCCGGCCTGGACTACCCCGGCGTCGGGCCGGAGCACTCCTGGCTCGCCACCATCCACCGCGCCGAGTACCAGCCGGTCACCGACGCCGAGGCGATGGACGCGTTCCGGCTGCTGTGCCGCACCGAGGGCATCATCCCGGCGATCGAGAGCGCGCACGCCCTCGCCGGGGCGATCCGGATCGGCCGGGAGGCGCAGGCCGCCGGGCAGCCGGCGCCGACGATCCTGGTCAACCTCTCCGGCCGCGGGGACAAGGACGTGGAGACCGCGGCCGCCTGGTTCGAGCTCCTCGACGCCGACGAGCACTCCGTCCCGGTCCCGACGGCGGCCGCCGGACCGGCGGAGGAGGCGAAGACCGGGGCGGTCGACGCCGCGGGCTACGCCGCCACCGGCAGCGTGGAGGTCTGAGATGACGACACCGACGACGACCCCCGCCCCGCCGACGTCCCGCACCGCCGCGGCCCTGGACGCCGCCCGGGCCCGCGGCGGCGCGGCCCTGGTCGGCTACCTGCCGGTCGGCTTCCCCGACGTGCCCACCTCGGTGCGGGCCGCGCGGGAGATCGTCGCGGCCGGCGCCGACGTCGTCGAGCTCGGGCTGCCCTACTCCGACCCCGGCATGGACGGGGAGACCATCCAGCGGGCCGCCCAGGCCGCCCTGGACGGCGGCACCCGCACCGCCGACGTCCTCCGCGCCGTCGAGCAGGTCGCCCAGACCGGCGCGGCCGTGCTCGTGATGACCTACTACAACCCGGTGCACCGCTACGGCGTGGACCGCTTCGCCCGCGACCTCGCCGCGGCCGGCGGCGCCGGGCTGATCACCCCGGACCTCATCCCGGACGAGGCGGGGGAGTGGCTCGCCGCCTCCGACACCCACGGCCTGGACCGGGTCTTCCTCGTCGCGCCCAGCTCGACCGACGCGCGGCTGCGCAGCACCGCCAAGGCGTGCCGCGGGTTCGTCTACGCCGCCTCCACCATGGGCGTCACCGGCGCCCGCGCCGCGGTGGACAGCCACGCCCGCCGGCTGGTCGAGCGCACCCGGGCGGCCGGCGCCGAGCGGGTCTGCGTGGGTCTGGGCGTGTCCACCGGCGAGCAGGCCGCGGAGATCGCCGGGTACGCCGACGGCGTCATCGTCGGCTCGGCCCTGGTCCGTACGCTCCAGCGGGACGACGGCGACAGCACCGCCGCGCTGCGCGACCTCGCCGCGCTGGCCGCCGAGCTCGCGGCCGGGGCGCACGGGGCCTGACCGCCCCCGGTCCGACCGGTGCCGCGCCCCGACCGGCCGCCCGCGCCCGACCGGCCCGGAGCCTGACCGCACCCGGGTCTGACCGCCCCCCGGGCTTGACCGCCCGCAGGGCCTGGCCGGCCGCCGTTGGCCGGGCCGGGCACCCCGACGGCTACCCTGCACCCGTGCCCCCCGTCCTCACCGCCCTGCCCAGCCCGCCGCAGGCGGAGTGGTACCTCGGCCCGCTCCCGATCCGGGCCTACGCCATCGCCATCCTCGTCGGCATCCTGCTCGCCTGGTGGGTGCTGGACCGGCGCTACACCGCCAAGGGCGGCCCGCCGGACACCGCGACGGACGTGGCGGTCTTCTGGATGGTCCCGTTCGGCATCGTCGGGGCCCGGATCTACCACGTCCTGACCTCCCCGGACGCCTACTTCGGGCCCGACGGCGACCCCGTCCGCATCCTGTACGTCTGGCACGGCGGGCTCGGCATCTGGGGCGCCGTCGCGGCCGGCGCGCTCGGCGCCTGGCTCGGCCTGCGGCGGCGGGGCCTGCGGCTGGCGCCGTTCGCCGACGCGCTCGCCCCGGGGCTGCTGGTGGCCCAGGCCGCCGGCCGGCTGGGCAACTACTTCAACCAGGAGCTCTACGGCGCCCCGACCACCCTGCCGTGGGGCCTGCAGGTCGACGACGCCCACCGGGTCGCCGGCTACCCCGCCGGCACGCTCTTCCACCCCACCTTCCTCTACGAGATGCTGTGGAACCTGGCCGCGGTGGGCGTCCTGGTCTGGGCCGAGCGGCGGTTCCGGCTCGGGCACGGCCGGGTCTTCTGGCTCTACGTCATGCTCTACACGGCCGGCCGGGTGTGGATCGAGGCGCTCCGGATCGACGACGCCGAGCGGGTGCTCGGCGTCCGGCTGAACGTGTGGACCTCCATCCTCGTCTTCCTCCTCGCCCTGGTGGCCTTCCTGCTCAGCCGGCGCAGCCGCGGCCGGCCCGACCCGCTCTGGCTGCCCGGCCGGGGCCCGGCCGCCCGGGACACCCCCGGAGGCGCCGACGACGGCGGGTCCGTCGCCGACGACGGCGGTGCTGACGACGGCGGTGCTGACGACGGCGGTGCTGACGACCCCGCCCGGGCCGTCGCCGACGGCCCCGCCCCGGCCGTCCCCCGCCGCAGCCGGCGGGCGACCCAGCGCCCCGACCGCTGACCCGCCCACCCTTCCCACCTGCACCGACGCCCCGGCCGGGGGCCGCGCCGGCCCGGCCCGCCGGAGGAGCCCCCGCCGCCCGCCGGAGGAGCAGTGTCAAGCATGTGGACATGGTTGTTCACCGGCGGGTCTGCGCCGAGTAACATCGCCCCGCACAGCGGGCCGATGCCGTCCCCCACGTTCGACAGGCGGGGCCCGCACCGGTCCCGTGGTGAGGAACCGATGGACCGAGCCAGGACTACCCCGTTCAGCAGCCCCGCGCCCCGGGGCCTCTACGACGGCCAGCAGGAGCACGACGCCTGCGGCGTCGGCTTCGTCGCCACGCTGCGCGGCACCCCCGGCCGGGACATCGTGGACGCCGCCCTCACGGTGCTGCTCAACCTCGACCACCGCGGCGCCGTCGGCGCCGAGGAGAACACCGGCGACGGCGCCGGCCTGCTCACCCAGGTCCCGGACGCCTTCCTGCGCGCCGTCGTCGACTTCCCGCTGCCGCCGGCCGGCGGCTACGCGCCCGGGCTGGTGTTCCTCCCCGGCGCGGAGGACGGACCGGCCGCCGTCGCCGACGCCGTCGCCGGCATCGAGACCATCGCCGCCGAGGAGGACCTCACCGTCCTCGGCTGGCGCGAGGTGCCCACCGACCCCTCGATGATCGGGCCCAGCGCCCGGGAGTCGATGCCCACCTTCCGCCAGCTCTTCGTCGCCGACGCCGCCGGGAAGCGCACCGGGCTGGACCTGGACCGGCGCACCTTCCGGCTCCGCAAGCGCATCGAGCGCGAGCTGGGCGTCTACCTCGCCTCGCTGTCCGCCCGGACCCTGGTCTACAAGGGCATGCTCACCACCACCCAGCTACAGCCCTTCTTCCCCGACCTCTCCGACGAGCGGCTGGCCAGCGAGATCGCCCTGGTGCACTCCCGCTTCTCCACCAACACCTTCCCGTCCTGGCCGCTCGCCCAGCCGTTCCGGCTGCTCGCGCACAACGGGGAGATCAACACCGTGCGCGGCAACCGCGGCTGGATGGCGGCCCGGGAGGGCACCGCGTCCTCGGACGTGCTCGGCGACCTGGAGCCGCTCACCCCGATCTGCACCCCCGGCGCCTCGGACTCGGCCACCTTCGACGAGGTCCTCGAGCTCCTCCACCTCGCCGGCCGGTCCCTGCCGCACGCGATCCTGATGATGGTCCCCGAGGCCTGGCAGAACCACACCGGCATGCCGCCGGCGGTGCGCGCCTTCTACGAGTACACCTCCACCCTCATCGAGCCCTGGGACGGCCCCGCCGCGCTCACCTTCACCGACGGCACCCTGGTCGGCGCCGTGCTGGACCGCAACGGGCTGCGCCCGGGCCGGTACTGGGTCACCGACGACGGCCTGGTCGTCCTCGCCTCCGAGACCGGGGTGCTGGACCTGCCGCCGGAGAAGGTCGTCCGCAAGGGCCGGCTGCAGCCCGGGCGGATGTTCCTGGTCGACACCCAGGCCGGCCGGATCGTGCCCGACGAGGAGGTCAAGCGCTCCCTCGCCGACGCCCACCCCTACCAGCAGTGGCTCGACGCCGGCCTGGTGCACCTGGAGGACCTGCCCGACCGGGACCACGTGGACCACTCCCGGCTCTCGGTCGTGCGCCGCCAGCAGACCTTCGGCTACACCGAGGAAGAGCTCCGGATCCTGCTCGCGCCGATGGCCGCCACCGGTGCGGAGCCGATCGGCTCGATGGGCACCGACACCCCCCTGGCCGTCCTCTCCGCCCGGCCCCGGCTGCTCTTCGACTACTTCACCCAGCTCTTCGCCCAGGTGACCAACCCGCCGCTGGACGCCATCCGGGAAGAGCTGGTCACCGCCCTGGGCGGCGCCATCGGCCCGGAGCCGAACCTGCTCGCCGACACCCCCGACCACGCCCGCAAGGTCGTCGTCCCCTTCCCCACGATGGACAACGACCAGCTCGCCAAGATCAAGCACATCGGCCGGGCCCGCCGCGGCCACGGCTTCACCTCCACCACCATCTCCGGGCTGTACCGGGTCTCCGGCGGCGGGGCCGCCCTGCAGGAGCGGCTGGCGGAGATCTTCGCCGAGGTCGACGCCGCCATCGACGCCGGGGTGAGCTTCCTGATCCTGTCCGACCGGGAGTCCACCGCCGAGCTCGCGCCGATCCCGTCCCTGCTGCTCACCGCGGCCGTGCACCACCACACCCTGCGCCGGCGCACCCGGACCAAGATCTCTCTGCTGGTCGAGGCGGGGGACGTCCGGGAGGTCCACCACGTCGCGCTGCTCATCGGCTACGGCGCCGCCGCGGTCAACCCGTACCTGGCGATGGAGAGCGTGGAGCACCTGGTCCGCGACGGCGTGCTGACCGGGGTCAGCCCCGAGCAGGCGGTGGCCAACCTGATCACCGCCCTGGGCAAGGGCGTGCTGAAGGTGATGTCCAAGATGGGCATCTCCACCCTCGCCTCCTACCGCGGCGCCCAGGTCTTCGAGGCCCTGGGCCTGTCCGAGGACCTGGTGGCCGAGTACTTCACCGGCACCCCCACCCCGCTCGGCGGGGTCGGGCTGGACGTCATCGCCGCCGAGGTCGCCGCCCGGCACGCCACCGCCTACCCGCCGTCGGGCATCTCGCCCAAGCACCGCACCCTGCGCACCGGCGGGGAGTACCAGTGGCGCCGCGAGGGCGAGCCGCACCTGTTCGACCCCGAGACGATCTTCCGGCTCCAGCACTCCACCCGGACCCGCCGCTACGACGTCTTCCGGTCCTACACCCGGGGGGTGGACGAGCAGTCCCGCCGGCTGATGACCCTGCGCGGGCTGCTCCGGCTGAACGCCGCCGGCCGCACCCCGGTGCCGCTGGAGGAGGTGGAGCCGGTCAGCGCGATCGTCAAGCGGTTCTCCACCGGCGCGATGAGCTACGGCTCCATCTCCGCCGAGGCGCATGAGACCCTCGCGGTCGCGATGAACATGCTCGGCGGGAAGTCCAACACCGGCGAGGGCGGGGAGGACCCGGACCGGCTCCGCGACCCGCGCCGCCGCTCGGCGATCAAGCAGGTGGCCTCCGGCCGGTTCGGGGTCACCGCCGAGTACCTGACCAACGCCGACGACATCCAGATCAAGATGGCCCAGGGCGCCAAGCCCGGCGAGGGCGGCCAGCTACCGGCGCACAAGGTCTACCCGTGGATCGCCCAGACCCGGCACTCCACCCCCGGCGTCGGGCTCATCTCCCCGCCGCCGCACCACGACATCTACTCCATCGAGGACCTCAAGCAGCTCATCCACGACCTGAAGAACGCCAACCCGGCCGCCCGGGTGCACGTGAAGCTGGTCAGCGAGATCGGGGTGGGCACGGTCGCGGCCGGGGTGGCCAAGGCGCACGCCGACGTCGTCCTGGTCTCCGGGCACGACGGCGGCACCGGCGCCTCGCCGCTGACCTCGCTCAAGCACGCCGGCGGCCCGTGGGAGATCGGGCTGGCCGAGACCCAGCAGACCCTGGTGCTCAACGGGCTGCGGGACCGGGTGGTGGTCCAGGCCGACGGGCAGATGAAGACCGGCCGGGACGTGGTGGTCGCCGCCCTGCTCGGCGCCGAGGAGTTCGGCTTCGCCACCGCCCCGCTGGTGGTGGAGGGCTGCGTGATGATGCGGGTCTGCCACCTGGACACCTGCCCGGTGGGCATCGCCACCCAGAACCCCGAGCTCCGGTCCCGGTTCACCGGTCGCGCCGAGCACGTGGTCACCTTCTTCGAGTTCGTCGCCGAGGAGGTCCGCGAGCACCTCGCCGCCCTCGGGCTGCGGTCCCTGGACGAGGCGGTCGGTCAGGCGGACCTGCTGGACACCACCGCGGCGGTGGAGCACTGGAAGGCCTCCGGGCTGGACCTGGAGCCGCTGCTGACCAAGGTCGACCCGGCGCCCGGCTCCGCGCTGCGGCACGTGCGCGCCCAGGACCACGGCCTGGCGGCCGCGCTGGACCACGAGCTCATCGCCCGCGCCGGCCCGGCGCTGGAGCGCGGCGAGCCGGTGCGGATCGACCTGCCGGTGCGCAACACCAACCGCACCGTGGGCACCATGCTCGGCCACGAGGTGACCAAGCGTTACGGCGGCGCCGGCCTGCCGGACGGCACGATCGACATCACCCTGACCGGCTCCGCCGGGCAGTCCTTCGGCGCCCTGCTGCCCCGCGGGGTGACCCTGCGGCTGCACGGGGACGCCAACGACTACGTCGGCAAGTCCCTCTCCGGCGGCCGGATCGTGCTGGCCCCGCCGGCCGGGTCGGTGCTCGCCGCCGAGGAGAACGTCATCGCCGGCAACGTCATCGGCTACGGCGCCACGGCCGGGGAGATCTTCCTCCGCGGCCGGGCCGGGGAGCGGTTCGGGGTGCGCAACTCCGGGGCCACCCTGGTGGTGGAGGGGGTGGGGGACCACGCCGCGGAGTACATGACCGGCGGCACCATGCTGGTCCTGGGCCCGACCGGCCGGAACCTCGGCGCCGGCATGTCCGGCGGCACCGCCTACGTCCTGGACCTCGACCCCGGCAAGGTCAACGGCCCGGCCCTGGCCACCGGCGAGCTGCTGCTGCGCCCGCTGGACGCCGAGGACGTCACCATCGTCACCGCGCTGCTGCGCCGGCACGCCGACCTGACCGGCTCGGCGGTGGCCGCCGCCCTGCTGGCCGACGGCGGCGGCCTGCCCCGGCTGACCAAGGTGCTCCCGCGGCAGTACGCCGCCGTCTCCGCCGCCCTGGTCCGGGCGGCCGAGGACGGCCTGGACCCCAGCTCACCGGACGTGTGGGCCTCGATCATGAAGGCGAGCACCCATGGCTGACCCCCGCGGCTTCCTGACTTACCGCGAGCGCGAGCTGCCCCGCCGGCGCCCGGTGCCGGTGCGCATCCTGGACTCCCGGGAGGTGTACGAGCGGCGCGCCGAGGACGCCCCGGCCCTGGTCCGCCAGGCCACCCGGTGCATGGACTGCGGGGTGCCGTTCTGCCACAACGGCTGCCCGCTGGGCAACCTGATCCCGGAGTGGAACGAGCTCACCCGCCGCCAGGACTGGGCCGGGGCGATCGAGCGGCTGCACGCCACCAACAACTTCCCGGAGTGGACCGGCCGGCTGTGCCCGGCCCCGTGCGAGTCCGCCTGCGTGCTGGGCATCAACCAGCCGGCGGTGACCATCAAGAACATCGAGCAGTCCATCGCCGACAACGCCTGGGACCTGGGCCTGGTCGAGCCGCAGGTGCCCGAGCGGCTGACCGGGGCCACGGTCGCCGTCGTCGGGTCCGGCCCGGCCGGGCTGGCCGCCGCCCAGCAGCTCACCCGGGCCGGGCACACGGTGGCCGTCTACGAGCGGGACGACCGCATCGGCGGGCTGCTCACCTACGGCATCCCCGACTTCAAGATGGAGAAGGACCAGGTCGAGCGGCGGGTCGCGCAGATGGTCGCCGAGGGCACCCGGTTCCGTCCCGGCGTCGACGTCGGCGGCACCGGGCCGGGCGCGCTGACCGGGGCGGACCTGCGCGAGCGCTACGACGCCGTCGTGCTGGCCATGGGCTCCACGGTGCCCCGGGACCTGCCCGTCCCGGGCCGGGACCTGGCCGGGGTGCACACCGCCATGGAGTACCTGGTCCAGGCCAACCGGGCGGTGGCCGGCGACGACGTCCCGGACCAGATCCTGGCCACCGGCAAGGACGTGGTCATCATCGGCGGCGGCGACACCGGCTCGGACTGCCTGGGCACCGCCACCCGGCAGGGCGCCCGCTCGGTCACCCAGATCGACATCAATCCCGTCCCGCCCCGGGAGCGGGCCGCGGACCAGCCCTGGCCGACCTACCCCAAGGTCTACCGGGTCTCCACCTCGCACGAGGAGAACGGCGAGCGGGTCTACGCCACCGGCACCGCCGAGCTGCTCAGCGACGGCAGTGCCGGCCCGGGCGCCGTCACCCACCTGCGGCTGGAGACGGTGGAGAAGGTCGACGGGCGCGCCGTCCCGGTGCCCGGCACCGAGCGGGTCGTGCCCGCCCAGCTCGTCCTGCTCGCCCTGGGCTTCACCGGCGTGCCGCGCACCGGGCTGGTCGACCAGCTCGGGGTGGCGGTGGACGCCCGCGGCCGGGTGGTCCGCGATGAGACGTTTGCCACGTCGGTCCCCGGGGTCTTCGTCGCCGGCGACGCCGGGCGGGGGCAGTCCCTCATCGTCTGGGCGATCGCCGAGGGCCGGGCGGCGGCGGCCGCGGTCGACGCGTTCCTGCGCGGCGAGACCGACCTTCCCGCGCCGATCCTGCCCTCGACGGCGTCCGTCTCGGTCTGACGGCGCCGCGGCCCGGGCCGGCCGGCCCGGGACGGCACCCGGCGGCCGGGCGGGACCGGCCGCCGTCGGCGGGCCCGGCCGCACCCCGCACCGCCCTCGGGCCGGCCCCGGTAGGCCACCGCCGGCGGGTCCTCCTGGGCGGTACGGCCCGCGCCCGGCCCGGACGGCTGCCCTAGGCTGAGGCCCATGCGTAGAGCCAAGATCGTGTGCACGATTGGGCCGGCGACCGCGTCGGCCGAGAAGGTCCAGGAGCTGGTGGACGCCGGCATGGACGTCGCCCGGATCAACCGCAGCCACGGCGACGTCGCCGAGCACGAGGCGGTCTACCGCAACGTGCGCGCCGCCGCCCAGGCCTCCGGGCGCGCGGTCGCGGTGCTGGTGGACCTGCAGGGCCCAAAGATCCGGCTGGGCAACTTCACCGCCGAGAAGGTGTACCTCAAGGAGGGCGACACCTTCACCATCACCACCGAGGACGTCCCTGGCACCGCCGAGATCGCCTCCACCACGTTCGCCGGCCTGCCCGGGGACTGCAAGCCCGGGGACCGGATCCTCATCGACGACGGCAAGGTGGCCGTGCGGGTGCTGGAGGTCGACGGCCCGCGCGTCGTCACCCGGGTGGAGGTGCCCGGGCCGGTCTCCAACCACAAGGGGCTGAACCTGCCCGGCGTCGCCGTCTCGGTCCCGGCGCTGTCGGAGAAGGACAAGGACGACCTGCGCTGGGGCCTGCAGATCGGCGCCGACCTGATCGCCCTGTCCTTCGTCCGCTCGGCCGCCGACGTGGAGGACGTGCACGCAATCATGGAGGAGGTCGGCCGCCGGGTGCCGGTCATCGCCAAGGTGGAGAAGCCGCAGGCGGTGGAGAACCTGGTCGAGGTGGTCGAGGCGTTCGACGGGATCATGGTCGCCCGCGGCGACCTCGGCGTGGAGATGCCGCTGGAGCAGGTCCCGCTGGTCCAGAAGCGGGCCATCGAGCTCGCCCGGCGCAGCGCCAAGCCGGTCATCGTCGCCACCCAGATGCTGGAGTCGATGGTCACCAACCCCCGGCCCACCCGCGCGGAGGCCTCCGACGTCGCCAACGCGATCCTCGACGGCGCCGACGCGGTCATGCTCTCCGGGGAGACCTCGGTGGGGGAGTTCCCGATCGAGACCGTGCGGACCATGGCCCGGATCGTGGAGAACACCGAGGAGCACGGCGGCGAGCGGATCGCCCCGCTCGGCTCCGCCCCGCACACCCGCGGCGGCGTCATCACCCGGGCGGCCGCGGACATCGGGGAGATGCTCGAGGTCAAGTACCTGGTGACGTTCACCGAGTCCGGCGACTCCGCCCGGCGGATGTGCCGGCTGCGCTCGCCGATCCCGCTGCTGGCGTTCACCCCCAACACCGACACCCGGAACCGGCTGGCGCTGTCCTGGGGCGTGCAGACCCACACCGTGCCCAAGGTCAGCCACACCGACGACATGGTCAACCAGGTCGACCAGCTCCTGCAGGCCACCGGGCTGGCCGAGGAGGGCGACCGGGTCGTCATCGTCGCCGGCATGCCGCCGGGCCAGGTCGGCTCGACCAACTCCATCCGTGTGCACAAGATCGGGGAGACCTACACCCGGGCCTGACGCTGCCGCGCCTGCCCCGCCGACGGCGGTGCGTGCCCGCCGACCGCCATCGGTCGGCTTCTCGGCCGGCCGCCGGTCGGACGGGCACGCCCGCGGCCTGGCCGCCGGTCGGCCAACACCCTCGGTCCGGCCAGCACCGGCACCGGCTGCGCCCGCACGGGCCAGCGCCGTCGGCAGTCCGGCCCAGGCCGGCCGGTACCCTGACCGGCGGATGTACCCCGGCCGGCCCACCCCGGGCCGACCGGAGCACGCTCCTGTGGTGGAACTGGCAGACACTCCGCACTCAAAATGCGGCGCCGAGAGGCATGCGGGTTCGAGTCCCGCCAGGAGCACGGCCGCCCCGCGGTGCAGGTTTGCCGGCTTGGGACCTGCCGGAGCACGACCGGCCGCGTTGTCTCGACGACGATGACTGTCTCGACGCATCGGGTGCGGGTGTACCCAGTCATGGTCGTCGAGACAGTCATAGTGGTTGTTGCCAGCAACCGTTTTGTCGTTCTCGGTGCTGTGCGGGGGCGCCGGCGGCGGCGTCGTGCGTCGAGACAGTCATAGTGGTTGTTGCCAGCAACCGATTTGTCGTTCTCGGTGCAGGTGCAGGTGCAGGCGCGGGGCTGCGGCTGGAAGGCCTGCAGACAGCGGCGCGCTGCTCACCGGCAAGGGCGGCCCGGGCGACGACGGCCTGAGGTACGCGTCACGTCGGCGCCTGGCGCGGTGCCGCGCGGCGCATGCACCGTTACGCTGCTCTGGTGAGCACGAACGACAGCGACGCCCAGTCCACCGCCGGCACCGAGCGGACCACGCCCACGCTGGACCTGCCCGAGCGCGCGCCGGCCGCCAGCGCCCCGGCCGAGCCGTCGACGCGCCGCCGCGTCGTCGTGGCCGAGGACGAGACCCTCATCCGGCTCGACATCGTCGAGTCCCTGACCGAGGCCGGCTTCGAGGTCGTCGGCGAGGCCGCCGACGGCGAGGCCGCCGTCCGGCTCGCCACCGAGCTCGAGCCGGACGTCGTCGTGATGGACGTCAAGATGCCCGTGATGGACGGCATCACCGCGGCCGAGCGGCTCATCGCCAACCGCACCTGCGCCGTCGTCATGCTCACCGCCTTCTCCCAGAAGGAGCTGGTCGAGCGGGCCCGCGACGTCGGCGCCATGGCCTACGTGGTCAAGCCGTTCACCCCGGCCGACCTGCTGCCCGCGGTGGAGATCGCCATCTCCCGCCACGAGGAGATCACCTCCCTGGAGTCCGAGGTCGCCTCGCTCGCCGAGCAGTTCGAGACCCGCAAGCGGGTCGACCGGGCCAAGGGCCTGCTCATGACCAAGATGGGGCTGACCGAGCCGGAGGCGTTCCGGTGGATCCAGAAGACCTCCATGGACCGGCGCCTGACCATGCGTGAGGTCGCCGACGCGGTCATCGAGCAGGTCGGCGGCAAGTAGCCGCCCGCGGCCGTCGGGCGGCAAGTAGCCGCCCGCGGCTGCCGCGTCAGCCGTCCTGCCGACCGCCGTCGGCCGGCAGGTCCAGCAGCATGCAGCTGAGCCGGGCGGTGCAGACCCGGCGGTCGTCGTCGTCGACGACGGCGACCTGGTAGCTGGCGGTCCGGGCGCCGTGGTGCAGCGGCGTGGCGGTGGCCGTCACGTGACCCTCCCGTACCGACCGGTGGTGGGTGGCGTTGACCTCGGTGCCCACGGCCGTCCGGCCCGTCCCGGCGTGCAGCGTCGCGGCGATGGAGCCGACCGTCTCCGCCAGCGCCACCGACGCCCCGCCGTGCAGCAGCCCGAACGGCTGGGTGTTGCCGGCCACCGGCATGCGGGCCACCACCCGCTCCGCGGACGCCTCGAGCAGCTCGATGCCGAGCCGGTCGGACAGGGTGCCGACCGAGGCCGCCTGCAGGCGGGCCAGGAGGTGAGCGGTCATGGGGCCAGGGTGGCACACGGCACAGAACCCCGCGGGCGTGCCGGCACGCCCGCGACGGGGCAGGGGAGCACTGGGAACGGCGCCGGGCCCGCCCCGCACCCGTGTCCCCGGCAGCACCTAGGGTGTCTGCGTGACCGACTCCCGCCCACGCCTGCTGCTCATCGACGGACACTCCATGGCCTTCCGGGCGTTCTTCGCGCTGCCCGCGGAGAACTTCAGCACCAGCACCGGGCAGACCACGAACGCGGTCTACGGCTTCCTCTCCATGCTGCTGAAGCTGCTCGCCGACGAGCAGCCCACCCACCTCGCCGTCGCGTTCGACGTCTCCGACGTCACCTTCCGCACCGAGGAGTACGCGGAGTACAAGGCCGGCCGGGCGGAGACGCCGCAGCCGTTCCGCGGCCAGGTCCCGCTCATCCAGGAGGTCCTCGCGGCGATGAACGTCGCGGTGCTGGAGAAGCCGAACGTCGAGGCCGACGACATCATCGCCACCCTCGCCACCCAGGCCACCGCCGCCGGGATGGACGTGCTGATCTGCTCCGGGGACCGGGACACCTTCCAGCTCGTCGACGAGGCCACCACCGTCCTGTACCCGATCCGCGGGGTCTCCACCCTCACCCGGATGACCCCGGACGCCGTCGCCGAGAAGTACGGCGTCCCGCCCGAGCGCTACCCCGACCTCGCCGCCCTGGTGGGGGAGACCAGCGACAACCTGCCCGGCGTGCCCGGGGTCGGCCCGAAGACCGCCGCGAAGTGGATCCTGCAGTTCGACGGGCTCGACGGCGTCATCGGGCACGCCGACCAGGTCGGCGGCAAGGCCGGGCAGAGCCTGCGCGACCACCTCGACCAGGTGATCCGCAACCGGCGGCTCAACCACCTGCTGCGCGACCTGGAGCTGCCGCTGCGGCCGGACGACCTGGTGCGCCGCGACGTCGACCGCGAGCAGGTGCACCAGCTCTTCGACACCCTCGAGTTCACCACCCTGCGCGAGCGGCTCTTCGCCATCCTGCCCGCCTCCCCGGACGAGGCCGCCGCCCCGGCCGGCCCCCTCGAGGTCGACGTCGTCCCCGTGGGCCAGGCCGACGGCGGCCTCGCCGGCTGGCTCGCGGCCCGCCGCGGGCAGGTGCTCGGCCTGGACGTCACCGGCACCGTCCAGCACGGCACCGGCGACGCGTGGTCCCTGGCGGTCGGGGACGACGCCGGGCACGCCGTCACCGTCGACCTCACCGAGATCGACGCCGACGCCGAGCAGGCGCTGGCCACCTGGCTCGCCGACCCGGCCGCCCCCAAGGCCCTGCACGAGGCGAAGACCGCCTGGCACGCCCTAGACGGGCGCGGCCTGCCGCTCGCCGGGGTCGCCTTCGACACCGCGCTCGGCGCCTACCTGTGCCACCCGGACCAGCGGCAGTACGCCCTGCCCGACCTCGCCGCCCGGTACCTGGGCCGGGAGATCGAGGAGGGCGACGCCGCCCAGGGCGTGCTCACCCTGGACGAGGCGGCCGGGGACCGCTACGCCGGGCTGCGCGCGGCCGCGGTCGCCGAGCTCGCCCAGGCCCTCGGCGCCGAGCTCGCGGACCGCGGCGCCGCCGCCCTGCTGCGGGACCTGGAGCTGCCCGTGCAGCGGGTGCTCGAGCGGATGGAGAAGGCCGGGATCGCCGCGGACACCGCCAACCTCGCCGAGCTCCAGGCCGGGTTCGACAACGCCGTCGCCCGCGCCGCCGAGCAGGCCTACGAGGCGATCGGGCACGAGGTTAACCTCTCCAGCCCCAAGCAGCTGCAGGAGGTCCTCTTCACCGAGCTCGACATGCCCCGGACCAAGCGCACCAAGACCGGCTACACCACCGACGCCGACGCACTGGCGGACCTGTACGTCAAGAGGCCCCACCCCTTCCTGGAGCACCTGCTGGCCCACCGGGACCAGATCCGGCTCCGGCAGACGGTGGAGGGCCTGCTCCGGACCGTCGCCCCGGACGGGCGGATCCACACCACCTTCCACCAGACCATCGCCGCCACCGGCCGGCTCAGCTCCACCGACCCGAACCTGCAGAACATCCCGGTGCGCACCGAGGACGGCCTGCGCATCCGGGAGGGGTTCGTGGTGGGGGAGGGCTACGAGTGCCTGCTCACCGCCGACTACTCCCAGATCGAGATGCGGATCATGGCGCACCTCTCCGGCGACGCCGGGCTCATCGCGGCCTTCCGGTCCGGCGAGGACCTGCACTCCTACGTCGGCTCCCGCGTCTTCGAGGTCCCCACCGACGCCGTCACCCCGGCCCAGCGCTCGAAGATCAAGGCGATGAGCTACGGCCTGGCGTACGGGCTGAGCGCGTTCGGGCTCTCCCGTCAGCTCGGCGTCGACGTCGAGGAGGCCCGGACCCTGATGGACGACTACTTCGAGCGGTTCGGCGGCGTCCGGGACTACCTCACCGGCGTCGTCGCGCAGGCCCGCCGGACCGGGTACACCGAGACCATCATGGGCCGGCGGCGATACCTGCCGGACCTGACCAGCGACAACCGGCAGCGGCGGGACATGGCCGAGCGGATGGCCCTCAACGCCCCGATCCAGGGCTCGGCCGCGGACATCATCAAGGTCGCGATGATCGGGGTGCGGTGGGCCCTGGACGACGCCGGCCTGGCGTCCCGGCTGCTCCTCCAGGTCCACGACGAGCTCGTCCTGGAGGTGGCCCCGGGGGAGCGGGAGAGGGTCGAGGCGCTGGTCCGCGAGCAGATGGCGGCGGCCGCCGACCTGCAGGTCCCGCTGGACGTCTCGGTCGGCTGGGGCCGGTCCTGGCGGGACGCCGCGCACTGAGCGGATCGCACGGCCCTCAAGGACCGGCGGGAGCGCCGTCCCGGCTCGGTGCCTCGGCGCCGTGGCCGCGGCGGTAGGCCGACGGGCTGACCGAGTGGATCCGGCCGAACTGCCGGGTGAAGTACAGCGGGTCGGAGTAGCCGACCTGGGCGGCGATCGAGGAGACGGAGCGGTCGGTGGTGTCGAGGAGCTCGCGCGCCTCGGCCATCCGCAGGCGCGTCTGGTACTCCAGCACCCCGAAGCCGGTGGCGCGGCGGAACCGGGCGGCGAAGTGCGACTGGCTCAGGCCGGCCATCTCGGCCAGCTCGGGCACGGATATCCGCTCGGACAGGTTGGCCCGCAGGTACTCCAGCACGCTCTCGACCGGGTCGCTGCCGCCGGGCGCCGGGGCCCGCCGGTAGGCGGCCACGAGGGCCAGCGCGTGCCAGGCGGCACCGGCGGCCGCCACCAGGCTGGAGGTCGTCTCGTCGTGCTCCATGCGGCGCAGGACGGTGTTGAGCAGCGAGACGACGCGCGGCGGGTCGCCCAGCCGCACCACCGGCCGCGCCGCGCTCGCGCCGGTCGCGGCGAGCAGCCCAGGAACCGCGTCCCCGACGACGTGCATCCACCAGATCGTCCAGGGGTCGGCCGGATCGGCCTCGTAGCCGTGCGGCTCCCCGGGGGGCAGGACCAGCGCATGCCCCTGGGTCACCCGGTGCCGCCCGGACCGCAGCGAGCAGACGCCCTGACCGGCCACGCAGACGATCACGATGCTCTGCCCGGCCCCGCGCGGCCGAGACCGCCCGTGCCGCAGGGCGCGGGGGAAGAACCCGACGTCGGTGACCAGGAGCTGGGAGGTCGCCGGCCGCCGTCGGGCCTGCTCCAGGAGCGGGCGCGGCAGCACGCGCATCCGCTGCCCCGGGAACCCGTCGCGCTTGTGCTCGGCGGCCCAGGCGGGGTCCGGGCGGACCAGAGGATCGTCCATGTGCTCCGTCGGATGCGACATTCCGGGAGCATAACCGCCGCTCCTAGCGTTCACGCCATGCCCAACGACGCGTCTCGCCTGGACCTCCCGCCCGTCCCGACCGAGCAGATGACCGCACCGGTCGCGGCCTGGCGCGAGCCGGTCACCATCGACACCTACCTGCCCGCGGCCCCGGACCGGTACCCGGCCTACCTGGAGAACCGCGTCTACCAGGGGTCCTCCGGCCGGATCTACCCCTTGCCGTTCCACGAGCGCATCGAGCAGACCAAGCGGCCGCGGCGCTGGGACGCGATCCACCTGGAGAACGCCTGGGTCCGGCTGATGGTGCTGCCCGAGCTGGGCGGCCGGATCCACGTCGGGCTGGACAAGTCCAACGGCTACGACTTCTTCTACCGCAACAACGTGATCAAGCCGGCGCTGGTCGGGCTCGCCGGACCGTGGATCTCCGGCGGCGTGGAGCTGAACTGGCCGCAGCACCACCGGCCGGCAACCTTCCTGCCGACGGACGCCTTCATCGAGCACGAGGACGACGGCGCGGTCACCGTCTGGTGCTCCGACCACGACCCCTTCGCCCGGATGAAGGGCATGCACGGCATCCGGCTGCGCCCGGACAGCGCTCTCATCGAGCTGCGGGTGCGGCTGTTCAACCGCACCGAGGACGTCCAGACCTTCCTGTGGTGGGCCAACGCCGCCGCCCGGGTGGACGACCAGTACCAGTCGTTCTTCCCCACCGACGTCCGCTTCGTCGCCGACCACGCCAAGCGCGCGGTCACCACCTTCCCCCGTGCCGACCGCCCGTACTACGGCGTCGACTACCCGGCGCGGGTCACCCCCGAGCGGCCCGACGGCGACCGGATCGACTGGTACCGCAACATCCCGGTCCCCACCTCCTACATGTGCCTGGGGACCCAGGACGACTTCTTCGGCGGGTACGACCACGGCGCCCGGGCCGGCTTCGTGCACTGGGCCGACCACCGGATCGCGCCCGGGAAGAAGCAGTGGACCTGGGGAAACTCGCCGTTCGGCTGGGCCTGGGACGACAACCTGACCGACGGCGACGGCCCGTACGTCGAGCTGATGGCCGGCGTCTTCACCGACAACCAGCCGGACTTCACCTTCCTCGCCCCAGGCGAGACCAAGTCCTTCAGCCAGTTCTGGTACCCGATCCGCGAGGTCGGACCGGTGCACCAGGCGACCCTGGAGGCCGCGGTCCGCCTCGACGTCGAGCCGCTCGCCGACGTCGAGCCGCTCGCCGACGTCGAGCCGCTCGCCGACGTCGAGCCGGCCGCCGACGCCGCGCCGCTGGCCGACGGCGAGCCGGCCGCCGACCCCGCGCCGGCCGCCGACCCCGCGCCGGCCGCGGGCGGGAGCCCCGCCGAGGCGACCGAGATCCGCCTCGGCGTGGCGGTGACCCGCCCGCGGCGCGACGTCGAGGTCACCCTCACCCGCGCCGACGGGACGGTCCTGCTGTCCGAGCGCGTCGACGCCGACCCGGGCCGCCCGGTGCTGCGCCGCCTCGTGGTGGCGCAGGCCCTGGCGCCCACGGACGTCACGGCCACCGTCCGCAGCGGGCCGGAGGTCCTGATCCGCTGGACCCACCGGGCCGCGCCCGCGGACGTCGTCGTCCCCGACCCGGCCCGCGAGCCCGCGGCGCCCGCGGACATCGCCTCCCTGGAGGAGCTCCTGCTCACCGCCCGCCACCTCGACCAGTACCGCCACGCCACCCGGTCTTCCGAGCCGTACTGGCTCGAGGCGCTGGCGCGCGACCCCGGCAACAGCCGGGCGAACGTGGCGCTCGGCGTGCGCCGGCTGCGGTCCGGGCGCTACGAGGAGGCCGAGCGCTACCTGCGCACCGCCGTCGAGCGCGAGACCACGCTCAACCCCAACCCGCCGGACGGTGAGCCCTTCTACCAGCTCGCCCGGGTGCTGGAGCGGACCGGGCGGGCGGCGCAGGCCCGGGACCTGTACGGCAAGGCCGCCTGGTCGGCCGCCTGGCGGTCCCCGGCGGGCCTGGCCACGGCGCGCCTCGACGCCCGCGCCGGCCGTCCGGCCGACGCGCTCGCCGCCGCTCGGGAGGTCCTCGAGACCGACGCCGGGCACCTGCAGGCGCGCGCCGTCGCGGCCGTGGCGCTGCGACGCCTCGGCCGGCCGGCGGAGGCGGCGGAGGTCCTGGCCGCCTCGGCGGCCCTGGACCCGCTGGACATGTGGACGCGGGACCTCGCGGGCCGGGAGCTGACCGCGGACGCCCCGACGCTCCTCGACGTCGCCCTCGAGCACGCGAGCGTCGGCCAGACCGACGACGCCCTCCGGCTGCTCCACCGGGCGGCCGGGAGCCCGACCCACCCGGGCCAGGTCAACGTCGCACCGCTGGCGCACTACCACCGCGCGGACCTGCTCCGCCGGGCCGGCCGGGCGGAGGAGGCGCGCGCGGCCCACCGCGACGCGCTCGCCGCCGACGCCACGTCCTGCCTCGCCTCCCGCCTCGACGACGCGGACATGCTGGTCCGGACCGTCGCCGCGTGGCCCGACGACGCCCGGGCCTGGGCGCTGCTCGGGCACTGGCTGTACTTCGAGCGGCGCTACACCGACGCCGTCGCGGCGTGGCGCCGGTCCGTCGCGGCCGACGGCGGCGACGCCGTCGTGCGCCGCAACCTCGCCGTCGCCGAGGTCAACGTGCTGGGCCGCCCCGCGGAGGCCGCGCGCTGGTACGAGCGGGCCCTAGAGGCCGCGCCGGGCGACGCCCGGCTGGTCTACGAGTCCGACCAGCTCGCCAAGCGCAGGGGCATCCCGGCCGTGGAGCGGCTGGCCCGGCTGGAGGGGCTGCGCGAGGTCGTCGCCGAGCGCGACGACCTGACGGTGGAGCTGGCGGAGCTCCTCACCGCCCAGGACCGGCCCGAGGAGGCGCTCGCGATCCTCGGCGGCCGGCGGTTCCAGCCGTGGGAGGGCGGCGAGGGACGCGTGCTCGGGGCCTGGGACGAGGCGTCGCTGGCGCTGGCCCGGGGGGCGATGGCCGACGGCGACCCGGTCCGCGCCGTCACGCTCCTGCAGGGAGCGCTCGCTCCGCCTGCCAACCTGGGCGAGGCGCGGCACCCGCTGGCCAACTGCGCCCACCTGCTCCTCGCCCTCGGCGACGCCTACGAGCGCGCCGGCGAGGACGAGCGCGCCCGGCATGCGTGGCAGGAGGCGGCCACGTTCGCCGGCGACTTCCGCACCATGAGCGCGGTCCCGTACTCGGAGATGACGTACTACTCCGTGCTCGCCTGCCGGCGGCTCGGTCGGGCGGCCGACGAGCGCGAGCTCCTCGCGGGCCTGGAGCGCTACACCCGCCACCTGGCCCAGGAGCCGGCGACGGTGGACTACTTCGCCACCTCCCTGCCGACGATGCTGCTGTTCACAGAGGATGTCCAGGCCACGAGGGACACCACGGTGCTGCTGCTGCGCGCCCAGCTCCGGCTGCTCGACGGGCAGGGCGCCGAGGCCCGGGCGCTGGTGGACCAGGTCCTCGAGCGTGACCCGAGCCTGGTGCGTGCGCTCGACATCCGACGTGCCACGGCCGAGCAGGAGGCACCCCGCCCCCTGTGACACCACCCCTGTGACACCACTGCGCCGGCCCGGCCGGGCCGGCGCCGGAAACCCACCACCGCACGGGCTGCGGAGCTCGCGCGGACCGAGAGGAGAAGTCGCAATGATGCAACGCGGAATCGGTCGCACGCCGAGGCGGCAGGCACGACGAGGGGCGGCGGCGCTGGCCGCGGCCGGGGCGGCGGCCCTGCTGGTCGCCGGGTGCGGCGGCGGGTCCGGCGGCCCGGAGGCGGCCGACGCGGAGCCGGCTCCGGCGAGCCGCGAGCCGGGCGAGCAGGTCGACCTGACCTTCTGGTCGTGGGTCCCCGGTGTGGACAAGGCCGTTGACCTGTGGAACTCGGAGAACCCCGACGTGCAGGTCAAGCTCGAGCAGATCCCCACCGGCAGCGCCGGCGGCTACGCCAAGATGTACTCCGCCCTCGAGGCCGGCGAGGGAGCCCCTGACCTCGCCCAGGTGGAGTACCAGGAGGTCCCCGGCTTCCTGCTCGAGGGCGGCCTGGTCGACCTCGCCGAGTACGGGGCGGAGGAGCACCAGGACGAGTTCGTCGACTGGCAGTGGCAGCAGGGAGTGTTCGGCGACGGCGTCTACGCCATCCCGCAGGCCTCCGGCCCCATGGCCATGTTCTACCGCGAGGATCTCTTCACCCAGTGGGGCATCGAGGTGCCCACCACCTGGGAGGAGTTCCGGGCGGCGGCGGAGGCGGTCCGCGCGGCGGATCCGGAGGCGTACATCTCCACGTTCCCGCCAGGGAACTCCGCCTGGTTTGCCTCGCTCGCCTGGCAGAACGGCGGCCAGTGGTTCGGGATCGACGGCGAAACCTGGACGGTGGACATCGACAACGAGCAGACCCGCGAGGTGGCCGAGTACTGGGACGGCATGGTCCGCGACGGGCTGGTCAAGACCGACCCCGACTTCGCCAACGGCTGGTACAGCGACCTGCAGTCGGGCCGGATCGTCGGCTGGGTCGGTGCGCAGTGGGGGGACGCGATCCTCGCCGGCAACGCCCCGGACACCGCCGGCAAGTGGCGGGTCGCGCCGATGCCGCAGTGGGAGGAGGACGGGGAGTTCGCCTCCGCCAACTGGGGCGGGTCCTCCACGGCGGTCCTGACCGGTACGGAGTACCCGACCGAGGCGATGGAGTTCGCGGTGTGGCTCAACACCGACCCGGAGAGCATCGACCTGCTGGTCGAGGGCGGGTACGGCTGGCCGGCGGCCGCCGACGCCCTCGAGGGCTCCACCCTCGACCGCGAGTACGAGTTCTTCGGCGGGCAGAAGATCAACGACGTCTTCGCCGAGGCCGACCAGGCGATCGACCGCGACTGGTCCTGGATCCCCACCACCGCGGCGGCCTACCAGCACCTCAACGACGGGTTCCAGCGGGCGATCGCCGGCGAGGGCAGCTTCGTGGAGACGCTCGAGGAGGCGCAGCGCGAGACGGTCGCCGACCTGGAGGCCAAGGGGCTGCAGGTGGATGCGCCGTGAGCCGCGCCGCCACGCCGAGCCGGCGGCGCACCCGCGCCGCCACGCCGAGCCGGCGGCGCACCCGCGCCGCCACGCCGAGCCGGCGGCGCACCCGCGCCGCGCTCGGCTTCCTCACCCCGTTCCTGGCGCTGTACGCGGCGTTCTTCGTCCTGCCGATCGGGTACGCCCTCTACCAGAGCCTGCTCACCACGGTGCGCACCGGACCGCTCGGGATGGGCGGCGCCGAGCGCGTCTTCGCCGGGCTGAGCAACTACCAGGCGGCGCTCGGCGACCAGGCTTTCCTCGACAGCCTCGTGCGGGTGGCGATCTTCGGCGTCGTGCAGGTGCCGGTGATGATCGGCCTGGCGACGGTGCTCGCCCTGGTGCTCGACTCCGCGTCGGCCCGGGGCGTGCGGTTCTTCCGCAGCTCCTACTTCCTGCCGTACGGCGTGCCGGGGGTGATCGCCTCGATCCTCTGGGGCTTCCTGTACACGCCCGGCGTGAGCCCCATCGTGGACGTCCTCGGCTCGATCGGGGTCGAGGTGAGCTTCCTCGACGGCGGCTCGGTGCTGTGGTCGATCCTGAACATCGTGACCTGGCAGTTCGCCGGTTACAACGTGCTGATCATCGTGGCCCAGCTCAACTCGATCGACCGGGACCTGTACGAGGCGGCGCGGATCGACGGCGCCAACGCGTGGCACCTCGTGCGGCACGTCAAGCTGCCGCTCATCACGCCCGCGCTCGTGCTGACGACGGTCTTCACGATCATCGGCAGCCTCCAGCTGTTCGCCGAACCGTTGGTGCTCCGGCCGATCAGCAACGCCATCTCCATGACGTACACGCCCAACCTGGCGGCGTACACGCAGGCGTTCGTGAACAACAACTACAGCCTCGCGGCCGCCCAGGCGGTCATCCTCGCGCTGGTCGCCGGCGTCCTCTCCTTCGGCTTCCTCCGCCTCGTGAACAGGAAGGGAGCGGACACGTGACCTCCACCGACCTCGGCACGGCGCAGACCGACCCGGCCGCCGCTCGAACCTCGCACCCCCCGGGCCGCCGGCGGACGGCTGGCCCGCGCGATACCGGCCGGACCGGCCGGGGCTCGCGCACCTCCCTCCGCTGGCGCATCCTCACCGTCGGGCTGCTGACCGTCGTCGCCGTGTACTTCTTGCTGCCCGTCTACTGGCTGGTCGTTGCCGCAACGAAGTCCACCGGCGACCTCTTCGGCTCGTTCGGGCTGTGGTTCTCCGACCCGCAGCTCATCCAGAACGTGCAGAACGTGCTCACCTACTCCGACGGCATCTACCTGCGCTGGGTGCTGAATAGCGTCCTCTACGCCGGGGTCGGCGCCCTCGTGGCGACGATCCTCTCGGCCATGGGCGGGTACGCCCTCGGCAAGTTCGCCTTCCGGGGGCGGGAGGCGCTCTTCAACACGGTCCTCGCCGGTGTGTTCATCCCCGGGACGGCGCTCGCGCTGCCGCTGTTCCTGCTCTTCAGCGAGTGGGGCCTGGCGAACACCTACCTCGCGGTGCTCCTGCCGTCGATGGTGAGCCCGTTCGGCCTCTACCTCTGCCGGATCTACGCGGCCGCGGGCGTACCGGACTCGGTGCTCGAGGCGGCCCGGATCGACGGTGCGAGCGAGACCCGTATCTTCCGGACCATCGTCCTGCGCCTCATGACGCCGGCGTTGGTGACGGTGTTCCTGTTCCAGTTCGTCGGGATCTGGAACAACTACTTCCTGCCGCTGGTGATGCTGTCGGACCCCGCGCGCTACCCGATCACGCTCGGCCTGACCTCGTGGCAGTCCTTCGCCGACCGTCAGCCCGAGCTCTACCAGCTCACCGTGGGCGGAGCGTTCCTCTCGGTCATCCCGCTGATGATCGCGATCGTCGTGCTCCAGCGGTTCTGGCGCGGCGGGCTCGCGGAGGGCAGCGTCAAGGGCTGACGACGGCGGGGGGCGCCCGCGAGGCAGCCACGCGCCGGCCTGCTGAAACCCGACCGGCAGGGACCGGGACTGGGCGACCTGGGCCGCACGACGGCGGCCGCACGACGCTGGCCGCACGGCACCTGCAGCACCAGACCGCATGACACCGACCGCACCACACCGACGCACCACACCGACAGAGCTCCACTGCGGCAGACGGGAGAAGCCGATGAGACGATCCGCAGCACTGACGGCCGGCACGACGCTGGTCCTCGCGCTGACCCTCGCGACGGCTCCGGCGGCGAGCGCCGACGAGCCCACCGAACCCGCGGACACCCGTATCGAGACGATCGACGGCACCGGTGTGCTGTTCCAGTACGACCACGTGGTCCCCGAGTTCGACGCGTCGGCGACGGAGGAGCGTACCCGCGAGGAGATCTCGCTCGACGGCCGCTGGTCCTTCCGGTTCGACCCAGACGGCGTCGGCGAGCAGGAGGGGTGGGCCGCCGCCGAGACCGACATGCGCGGCTGGGACACCATCGACGTCCCCTCGTCCTGGGACCTCAAGGACACCCCGGACTTCGACGGGTACGACGGCACGAGGTTCGGCACCGGCACCGCCTTCCAGGACGGCGACGCCTGGTACCGCACGACCGTCCGGGTCCCCAGGTCCTGGAAGGACGACCACGTCCGGCTGTCCTTCCTCGGGGTGAGCTACCGCGCGGACGTCTGGGTCGACGGCCGCTTCGCCGGAGCCCACGAGGGCGGCCACACCCCGTTCGCCCTGCCGGTCGCCGACCTGCTGCGGCCGGGGAAGACCGCCACGATCGCCGTCAAGGTCCACCGCCGCGCGTCGTTCGAGGACTACACGACCGGCACCGGTCCGGTCACCGATGACTACGCCATCCCGTGGAAGCCTGTCGACTACTGGCCGTACGCCGGCATCACCCGGTCCGTCCGCCTCGAGGCCGTGCCCGGGGTGAGCGTGGCCAAGGTGCTCGTGGACGCGCGCGACGGCGAGCTCGACGCTCGGGCCGTCGTCGAGAACACCGGCACGCGGCCCTTCACCGGCTCGGTCCGGCTGCATCCCGGCGAGGGAACCGGGGGCGCGCCGGTCACGGTCCCCGTGCAGGTGCCCGCGGGCGCGGTCCGGGTCGTGGCGGCACGCATCCCGCTCCCGCGGGCGCAGGCCTGGAGCACCGAGGCGCCACGCCTCTACACCGCGGCCGCCGAGCTCCGCACCGGACCGGTGCGGTCGAACCGCCCGGCGCTCGACCGGCTCACCGCGGACTACGGCCTCCGGTCGGTGACCGTGGCCGACGCCGAGCTCCGGCTCGACGGTGAGCCCGTCTTCCTCAAGGGCCTGAACTGGCACGAGGAGACCGGCCGCAGCGGCCGCTCGCTCACGGCCGCCGAGTACGACCACGAGCTCGGTCACGCCCTGGACCTCGGCGTCAACTTCCTGCGCAACGCCGTCTACAACCGCCACCCGTTGGCCTACGAGTGGACGGACACCCACGGCGTGCTGGTGATGGACGACATCGACACGATGTGGCTCAACACCGCCCAGCAGCGGCTCCAGACCGAGTCCTACGGGCTGTCCCGGGCGCTGGCCGCCAGCATGACCTGGAACCAGCACAACCGGCCCTCGGTGGTCCTGTGGGGGCTGCAGAACGAGTCGGAGATCGACCCGGGCGGGGCGCCGGTCTACCGGGCGTGGCTGCAGGACATGAAGGACGCCGTCGACGCCCTCGACCTGCAGGAACGGCCGGTGACCTGGGCCTCGAGCACCACGAACGACCCCGCGTTCGACATCGCCGACGTCATCGGCTTCAACGAGTACTTCGGCTACTTCTACGGCGCGAACGACGACCTCGGCCCGGCGCTGGACGCCGTGCACGCCGCCCACCCCGACAAGCCGCTCCTCATCACCGAGAACGGTTCGTGGTCCTACCTCGGCCGGCGCGGCAGCGCCCAGGAGGAGGGGACCGAGGACTGGCAGGCCGCCAACCTGGCCGCGCACTGGGAGCAGGCGGTCGAGCGCCCCTTCGTGGCCGGGTACACGCACTGGGTCCTGAAGGACTACAAGCAGCGGCTCGGCTACAACGAGGAGCTCAACGGCATCTCCACCATGGGCCTCCTCGGCTGGGACTCGACCACCAAGCGGCTCGCCTACGAGGTCTACCGCGACGCCGTCCCCCCGCGATGACCCGCCCACCGGGGACGACCCGCCCCCCGCGATGACCCGCCCACCGGGGACGACCCGCCCCCCGCGGTGACCCGCCCACCGGGGACGACCCGCCCCCCTTCCACCTGTTCACCCGTCAGCACCACCGAGAGGCATCACCAGTGACCGTCACCGAGCGCCCGCGCGGCGTCCCCGCCCACCTGCCGCCCCGGCTCACGATCAGCCTGTGGGACTTCACCTGGTACACCCAGACGATGCCGGGGGAGCCGTTCGCCGACCTCGACGCCGCCTTCGCCGAGGCGGTCGACCGCGGCTACAACACCGTGCGCATCTGCGCCATGCCGTTCCTGCTGTTCGGCGACCACGGCATCGACACCACCGCGCTGCGCCTGACCAAGATCGGCGGCGAGGTCGGCGTGCGGACCCGCTGGTACGACGTCGCCGGCGGCGCCGTCATCGACGGCAGGGCGCACCTCCTTGCGCTCCTCCGGGCCGCCGAGCGGCACGGCTGCTACGTGATCCTCTCCTCCTGGGAGTACCAGCAGAGCCCGGCGTTCCTGGAGGGGCCGGAGTGGTACGAGGCGCTCATGGCCGTCGAGCCCGACGACCGGCACCGGGTCATGGCCCAGGCGATGGCCGACCTGGTGCAGTGGGTGAAGGACCACGGGCTCGGGGACCGGATCGCCTACGCCGAGATCCACAACGAGGTCGACCTGAGCCGTCTCGCGCTCGCCGGCGGCGGGTCGCAGCAGGAGGACCCGTACTGGCCGCAGCGCCCGTTCCTGACCGACGGCGTCGACCTCATGCGGCAGCGCCACCCGGACGTGCTCGCCACGACCTGCTACGGCATCCCGCCCCACCTGGACCTGGGTGCGGTCCCGGACAACGGCCAGGTCGCGCACTTCCACGTCTACGTCTACGGCGTGCTCGGCGCGATCGAGCGGTGGGCCGGGGTGCGCGCCCGGGAGGGCTTCCCCTCCGACCAGCTGCGGTCGCTGCTGCGCGAGGACGCCCCCGACGTCGCCTCGTACCAGGGCCAGGTCGACCCCTGGCGGCTGTCGGCCACCGGCATCTCGACCAGCATGTTCTACACCTACGACTGGGTCGACACGACGCGCTGGGACAACTGGCTCTACGAGCGCTACGGCCAGTGGCGGGAGGCGATGCTGCAGGCGATCGACGACCGGCTCACCGCGCTGGACCTCTTCGCGCGCCGGCACGAGGCGCCCCTGGTGATCGGTGAGGGCTGGATCGGCTACACGCCGCTCCTGGCGGAGTTCGAGGACGGCCCGGTCGGGCGGACCCTGGCCGAGCACGCCATCACCCGGTGCATCGAGCGCGGCGCCTGGGGCGCCGTCCTCGGCTCGAACTCTGCCCCGCACCACCCGGGCTGGCAGAACGTGGACTGGCAGCGCCGCTGGAACCGGCGGCTGCTCGCGGCGGACCCGACCGCCTGACCGCCAAGGCGCTCGGCCGGGTCCGCCCCGGCGCGCTACTGGGTCCGCCCAGGACCTTGCCCGGGTCCGCCCCGGCTCGCTTCGCGGGCTCGTCCCGACGGCGATCGCGACGAGCCGCCGGGCGCTGCCGCCGCCGCCGCCGGGTCAGCTCACGGCCGCCGGGCGACCAGGATGGCGGTGCCCGGCAGGAGCGCGCCGCGCTCGGGGCCCCAGCCGCCCCAGGTGCTGGTGTTCTCCGGCGGCCACTCCGGCTCCACCAGGTCCTCGATGACCAGCCCGGCAGCGACGACGTCGCGGACGTGGTCGCCCAGGGTGCGGTGGAACTCGGCGTACGCCGGCGTCCCGTCCCGGTCGCGCTCGACGTAGGGGGTGCGGTCGAAGTAGGACCGCGAGACCCGCAGGCCGGCGGCGGTGGGGTCGTCGGGGAACGCCCAGCGGATCGGGTGGGTGACCGAGAACACCCAGCGCCCGCCCGGCCGCAGCACCCGCGCCGCCTCGGCGTGCACCCGCTCGGCGTCCGGCACGAACGCGATGGCGCCGAAGGCGGTGAAGGCGACGTCGACGGAGGCGGCCGGGAAGGGCAGGGCGCGGGCGTCGGCCAGGACGGTCGGCACCGCCACCCCGGTCCGGGCGTCCAGCTCGGCCGCCCGGGCCAGCATCCCGGCCGCCACGTCCGTGCCGACCACCTGCTCCACGCCCTGGGACCGCAGCCACCGTGAGCACTGCGCCGCGCCGCAGCCGACCTCCAGCACCCGGGTGCCGCGCAGCCGGTCGAGCGGGCCGAGGAGGTGGGCGTCGGACTCGCGCAGCCCCTCCGGGCACCAGCAGAAGTCCGCGGCGCCCAGGAAGTCGCCGTGCTCGGCGAGGTAGTCCCCGGCCGCGGCCGACCACCACCCGGCGTTGGCGCGGGCCGCGGCCGCGTCGTCCACGTCGTCGTAGCCGGCCCAGGCCGGCCCGTCCGGGGCACCCATGGCGTCAGTGTGCCGGGCGGTGCCGAGCGGTGGGGGCGGGGCCGCCGTCGTTCCCCGGCGCGCGCCACGGCCGCCGTCGTTCGCCGGCCCGCCACGGCCGCCGTCGTCCCCCGCCGGCAAGCACGGCCTGCTGCGCCCCGCGGGTGAAACTGGCCGCTCACGGTCCCCGGCCGGCCGCCGCTGGGTTGGTTGCTCCGGGTCGTCGCCGGTCGGTAAGATGCTCTGTTGGCACTCGTGCACCCGCGCGCGCCATGCACCCCCGCAGCACCCCTGTCCGCACTACTACCTGTCCGCATCGGAGTCCACAGCTCAATGACCACTACTACGCCCACGCAGTCGACGTCCCCCCAGGTCGCCGTCAACGACATCGGCTCGGCCGAGGACTTCCTCGCCGCCGTCGACGAGACCATCAAGTACTTCAACGACGGGGACATCGTCGAGGGCACCATCGTCAAGGTCGACCGCGACGAGGTCCTCCTCGACATCGGCTACAAGACCGAGGGCGTCATCCTCTCCCGCGAGCTCTCCATCAAGCACGACGTCGACCCGGAAGAGGTCGTCTCCGTCGGCGACCAGGTCGAGGCCCTGGTCCTGCAGAAGGAGGACAAGGAGGGCCGGCTCCTTCTGTCCAAGAAGCGCGCCCAGTACGAGCGCGCCTGGAGCACCATCGAGAAGATCAAGGACGAGGACGGCGTTGTCACCGGCACCGTCATCGAGGTCGTCAAGGGCGGCCTCATCCTCGACATCGGGCTGCGCGGCTTCCTGCCCGCCTCCCTGGTGGAGATGCGCCGCGTCCGCGACCTCCAGCCCTACGTCGGCCGCGAGCTCGAGGCGAAGATCATCGAGCTGGACAAGAACCGCAACAACGTGGTCCTCTCCCGCCGCGCCTGGCTCGAGCAGACCCAGTCCGAGGTGCGCTCGCACTTCCTGCAGACCCTGCAGAAGGGCCAGGTCCGCCACGGCGTCGTCTCCTCGATCGTCAACTTCGGCGCGTTCGTGGACCTCGGCGGCGTCGACGGCCTCGTGCACGTCTCCGAGCTGTCCTGGAAGCACATCGACCACCCCAGCGAGGTCGTCGAGGTCGGCCAGGAGGTCACCGTCGAGGTCCTCGACGTGGACATGGACCGCGAGCGGGTCTCCCTCTCGCTCAAGGCCACCCAGGAAGACCCGTGGCAGGCCTTCGCCCGCACCCACGCCATCGGCCAGGTGGTGCCGGGCAAGGTCACCAAGCTCGTCCCGTTCGGCGCGTTCGTCCGCGTCGAGGACGGCATCGAGGGCCTGGTGCACATCTCCGAGCTCGCCCAGCGGCACGTCGAGCTGCCCGAGCAGGTCGCCAAGGTCGGCCAGGAGGTCTTCGTCAAGGTCATCGACATCGACCTGGACCGCCGCCGGATCTCCCTCTCCCTCAAGCAGGCCAACGAGGGCGTGGACCCGAACAGCGACGACTTCGACCCGTCGCTGTACGGCATGGCCGCCGAGTACGACGAGCAGGGGAATTACAAGTACCCCGAGGGCTTCGACCCGGACACCAACGAGTGGCTCGAGGGCTACGAGGCCCAGCGCGAGGCGTGGGAGTCCGAGTACGCCCAGGCCCAGGCGCGCTGGGAGGCCCACAAGCGGCAGGTCGCCGCCGCGATGAACGCCGACACCGGTGGCGGCGAGGACAACGAGCCGGCGCCCGCCGCGGCACCGGCGTCGTACACCTCCGCCCCGAACGAGGCGCAGGGCACCCTCGCCTCCGACGAGGCGCTCGCCGCCCTGCGGGAGAAGCTCACCGGTCACTGACCCGCGCTTCCGCCCGACGCACGAGGCCCGCCACCCTCCAGGGGTGGCGGGCCTCGCCGCGTCCGGCGCGGCGGGTGGCGGGTGCTCAACGCAGCCGTGGATCCGCGGCCGCCCGGGCTCGGCAGCGCGCAGCCCGCCGCGGATCCGCTCGGTTTGACGGCCCGCCACGGGCCCGGGCGCGCGGCGGACCGTCAGGCCGGACCCGCGCCGGCGGTCAGGCCAGCCGCGCGGTCAGCGTGATCTCCGTGCCGGTCAGCGCCTGGCTCACCGGGCAGCCCTGCTTGGCAGCCTCGGCGATGCGCTGGAAGTCGTCCTCGGAGATGCCGTCCACCTGCGCCTCGACGGTGAGGTGGATGCCGGAGATGCGCGGGCCGCCGGCGTCGAACGTCACCTCCGCGGCGGTCTGGACCCGGGTCGGCGGGGTGCCGTTGCCGTCCAGCTCGTTGGCGAAGGCCATCGAGAAGCAGGTGGCGTGCGCGGCCCCGAGAAGCTCCTCGGGGTTGGTCGTCGAGCCGTGCTCCTCGCTGCGCGCCTTCCAGTTGACGTCGAAGGTGGCTGCCCCGGAGCTGTCCAGCCGGGTCTGCCCGCTGCCGTCGAAGAGGTTCCCGGTCCAGGTGGTGCTCGCCTTGCTCACCAGTGCCTTGGGCATGTCGACTCCTTCCCGCGCCCGGACCCTCCGGGCGCCCGCGGCGGCGGCGCCGCTGCCCCCATCCTGCCCGCCGGGGGCCGTGGGCGCACCGGTAGGGTGCCGGGTATGACCGTGCCCGCGACCGCCCCCCGCCCGGCCGACGACGGCGCCCCGGCACCCGCGGGACGGACCGCGGCCACCCCGGCGACCGGGGACGCGCCTGCCGGGGCCGAGGTGCTCGAGCGGCAGCGGCTGCGCCATCCGCTCGCCGTGCGGCACCTGCGGGTCCTGCGCACCACCCGGCTCAGCGACCGCCTGCTGCGCATCACCGCCGGCGGGGACAGCCTCGCCGGCTTCACCGCGCCCGGACCGGCCGACCACGTCAAGCTCTTCGTGCCCGACCCGGTCACCGGCGAGCTGCACGCCCCGACGGCCGGCCCCGACGGGCTGGTCCGCCCGGCCACCCCGCCGACCGTGCGCGACTACACCCCGCGCGCGGTCCGGCCCGGCGAGCTCGACCTCGACGTCGTCCTGCACGAGGGTCCCGGCCCGGTGTCCGCCTGGGCCGCGGCCGCCCGGCCAGGGGACGCCCTCGCCGTCGCCGGCCCGCGCGGCTCCAAGCTCCCCCCGGCCGGCGCCGCCCACGTCCTGCTCGGCGGGGACGAGACCGCGCTGCCCGCCCTGGCCCGCTGGCTGGAGGCGCTCCCCGCCGACCTCCCGGTCGACGTCCTGCTCGAGGTGGCCGACCCGGCCGACGCCGGCTACCTCGAGGGCTCCACCACCCCCGGCACCCGGCTGCACGTCCTGGCCCGGGGCGGCGCCGCCCCCGGCACCACCACCCTGCTCGCGGAGGCGGCGCGCGCCCTGCCGCCCCGGCCCGGGCCTGGCTTCGCCTGGTTCGCCGGCGAGGCCGGCTCCCTCGTCCCGCTGCGCCGGTGGCTGCGGCACGACTCCCCGTTCCACCGCGGCAACGTCGCCGTGGACGGGTACTGGAAGCGCGGCGTCGTCGCCCTGGACCACCACGCCCCGATCGACCCCGCCGATCCGGACGAGTAGATGCTGGCCGTGGGCCTGAGCGGCGGGATCGGCTCGGGCAAGTCCACCGTCGCCGCCGAGCTGGCTCGGCTCGGCGCGGTCGTCGTCGACGCCGACGCGCTCGCCCGGGAGGTCGTCGCGCCGGGCACGGCCGGCCTGGCCGCGGTGGTCGAGGCCTTCGGCCCCGGGGTCCTGCGGCCCGACGGCGGCCTGGACCGTCCCGCGCTGGGCCGCCTCGTCTTCGCCGACGACGCCGCCCGCCGGCGCCTGGAGGGCATCACCCACCCGCTGGTGGCCGCCGAGGCGGCCCGGCGGCAGGCGGCCGCCGGGCCGGGCGCCGTCGTCGTGCACGACGTGCCGCTCCTGGTCGAGAACGGCCTGGCCCAGCGGTACGACCTGGTGGTCGTCGTCGGCGCGCCGGTGGAGGTCCGGCTGGCCCGGCTCCGGGGGCGCGGGATGACCGAGGAGGACGCCCGGGCCCGGATCCGCGCGCAGGCCGACGACGCCGCGCGCCGCGCCGTCGCCGACGTCTGGCTGGACAACTCCGGCACCCGGGCGGAGCTGGTCGAGCAGGTCCGGCGGCTCTGGGCCGAGCGGCTGCTGCCCGCGGCCGGCGAGCGGGCCGGGGCCCGCCGCGCCGGCGGCTGACCGGACGCCCCGCTACCCCCGGGCGGCCGACTGCGGCGCCGGCCGGGCCCCGACGAGCGGCTCGTCCGGCGCGGCCGGCCGGCTGAGCCCGGCGGCGGCGTAGGCCTCGTCCTCGTCCAGCGTCTCGCGCTCGAGCAGCCGGGCGACGATGCTCTCCAGCCGGTCCCGGTGCTCGGCGAGGAGCTCCCGGGCCCGCCGGTAGCAGTCCGCGACCAGGTCCCGGACCTCCCGGTCCACCGCCTGCAGCAGCGCCTCGGAGGCGCCGGCCTGCCGCGGGTCGCCCTCGGTGGGGTAGACCTGCACCGGCCCGATCTGGGCGGACATCCCCCACCGGCCCACCATCTGCCGGGCGATGCCGGTGGCCTGCTGCAGGTCGGACTCCGCGCCGGTGGTCACCACCCCGAAGACCTCCTGCTCGGCGGCCATCCCGCCGAGGGCGCCGACGATCCGCCCGCGCAGGTACTCCGCGTCGTAGCCGTAGCGGTCGGTGTCCGGCGTGGACAGGGTGACCCCGAGGGCCCGCCCGCGCGGGATGATCGAGATCTTCCGGACCGGGTCCGCGCCGGGCTGGAGCATCCCGAGCAGCGCGTGCCCCGACTCGTGGTAGGCGGTGCGGCGCCGCTCGGACTCGGGGAGGACGACGGCACGCTCCGCGCCGAGCTGGATCCGCTCGAGGGCGTCGGCCAGGTCCTTGGCGTGCACCGCGTCCTGGCCGAGCCGGGCGGCCTGCAGCGCCGCCTCGTTGGCGAGGTTGGCCAGGTCCGCGCCGGTCAGCCCGGGGGTGCTCTGGGCCACCCGGCGCAGGTCGACGTCGTCGGCGAGCGGGACCGAGCGGGTGTGCACCTTCAGGATCTCCTCGCGGCCCTTCTGGTCCGGCGGGGAGACGGTGATCTTGCGGTCGAACCGGCCCGGCCGGGTCAGCGCCGGGTCGAGGACGTCGGCGCGGTTGGTCGCGGCGAGGACGACCACGCCCTCCTTGCCGGAGAAGCCATCCATCTCGGTGAGGATCTGGTTGAGGGTCTGCTCCCGCTCGTCGTTGCCGCCCACCGACTGCGCGCCGGCCCGGGACCGGCCGATGGTGTCGATCTCGTCGATGAAGACGATCGCGGGGGCGACCTTGCGGGCCTCCTCGAAGAGCTCGCGGACCCGCTGCGCGCCGACGCCGACGATCATCTCGATGAACTCCGCGGCGCTGGCCGAGAAGAACGGCACGCCGGCCTCCCCGGCGGTGGCCCGGGCGAGCAGCGTCTTGCCGGTGCCGGGCGCGCCCTCGAGGAGGACCCCGCGCGGGGCCCGGGCGCCGAGCCGGGTGTACCGGTCCGGGTCCTTCAGCAGGTCGACGATCTCGGAGACCTGCTGCTCGACCTCGTCGATGCCGGCGACGTCGTCGAAGGTGACCCGCACCTCCTCGGGCTCGACCCGCCGGGACTTCCGCCGCCCGAACATCCCGCCCGCCATCGCCGACTGCCGGCGGAACAGCCAGACGTAGAACAGGACGAGCAGCGCCAGCGGCAGCAGGGAGATGAGCAGGTTGGACAGCACGCCGCGCTGCTGCGTGACCGGGGTGGCCCGGACGACGGCGCCCGCGTCCTCCAGGTCGGTGAGCAGGTCGTCCTGGGCGAAGGCCGGCCGCTCGGTGACGAACTGGTCGTAGCTGCCGTCCCCGTCCGGCACGTCGGCCGGCTCCTCGAGCATCCCCTCGATCGTCTGCCCGCGGGCGAACACCTCGGTCACGTTGTGGTCGGCGACCTGGTCGGTGAACTCGGTGTAGGGCACCTGGACGACGTTCGAGCTCGCCACGTCCTGGATCGTGGTGATGCCGAAGAAGACCAGCCAGCCGATCAGGACCCAGGTGAGCACCCGGCCCCACCGCGGGCCCGACGGTGCGCCGTCGTCGCTCGGCGGCATGCCCTCCGTCCGCCAGGGCCGCCAGCCGTCGTCCTGCCCGCCGGGGTCGGCTCGACGCCGCCGGGCGGAGCGGGTGCTGCCGGCGTCCTGCTGATCAGCCATGACGAGCTCCTGACCTTGGTTGTCGCACGAGCGTACTGTCCGCCCTCGGCGGACGCCGACCGGGCGCCGTCGGCCGCGCCCCCCGGGTGTGGGTGCGGCGCCGTACCGTTGACCCATGCGCCCCGTGACCGACCTGCAGCGAGCCGTGGCTCCGTTCGAGGTCGTCTCCGACTACCAGCCCTCCGGCGACCAGCCGACCGCCATCGCCGAGCTGGCCGAGCGGGTCCGGGCGGGGGAGAAGGACATCGTCCTGCTCGGCGCGACCGGTACCGGGAAGTCGGCGACCACCGCCTGGCTGATCGAGCAGGTGCAGCGGCCCACCCTCGTGATGGCCCCGAACAAGACCCTCGCCGCGCAGCTCGCGACGGAGTTCCGCGAGCTCCTCCCGCACAACGCCGTGGAGTACTTCGTCTCCTACTACGACTACTACCAGCCGGAGGCCTACGTCCCGCAGTCGGACACCTACATCGAGAAGGACTCCTCCATCAACGACGAGGTGGAGCGGCTGCGGCACAGCGCCACCAACTCCCTGCTGACCCGGCGGGACACGGTGGTGGTGGCCTCGGTGTCCTGCATCTACGGCCTGGGCACCCCGCAGGAGTACGTCGACCGGATGGTCCGGCTGGAGGTGGGCCAGCAGATCGAGCGGGAGGAGCTGCTCCGCCGGTTCGTGCAGATGCAGTACACCCGCAACGACATGGCCTTCACCCGGGGCACGTTCCGGGTGCGCGGGGACACCATCGAGATCATCCCGGTGTACGAGGAGCTCGCGATCCGGATCGAGATGTTCGGCGACGAGATCGACGCCCTGTCCACCCTCCACCCGCTCACCGGGGACGTCATCCGCACCGAACAGGCCGTCCACCTCTTCCCGGCATCGCACTACGTCGCCGGCCCGGAGCGGATGGAGCGCGCCGTCGCCGGGATCGAGGCCGAGCTGGTCGAGCGGCTGGCGGAGCTGGAGCGGCAGGGCAAGCTGCTCGAGGCCCAGCGGCTGCGGATGCGCACCACCTACGACATCGAGATGATGCGGCAGATCGGCACCTGCTCCGGGATCGAGAACTACTCCCGGCACATCGACGGCCGCGCCCCGGGCAGCGCCCCGAACACCCTGCTCGACTACTTCCCGGAGGACTTCCTCCTCGTCATCGACGAGTCGCACGTGACCGTGCCGCAGATCGGGGCGATGTACGAGGGGGACATGTCCCGCAAGCGGACCCTGGTGGACCACGGCTTCCGGCTGCCCTCGGCGATGGACAACCGGCCGCTGCGGTGGGAGGAGTTCCAGGACCGGATCGGACAGACGGTCTACCTCTCGGCCACCCCCGGGCCGTACGAGCTGAGCCAGGCCGACGGCGTGGTGGAGCAGATCATCCGGCCCACCGGGCTGGTGGACCCCGAGGTGGTGGTCAAGCCCACGAAGGGCCAGATCGACGACCTGCTCGGGGAGATCCGGGACCGGACCGAGCGGGACGAGCGGGTGCTGGTGACCACCCTGACCAAGAAGATGGCCGAGGACCTCACCGGCTATCTCCTCGAGCGGGGGGTGCGGGTGCAGTACCTGCACTCCGACGTCGACACGCTGCGCCGGGTGGAGCTCCTCCGCGAGCTGCGGCTGGGCCAGTTCGACGTGCTCGTCGGCATCAACCTGCTGCGCGAGGGCCTGGACCTGCCCGAGGTCTCCCTCGTCGCCATCCTCGACGCCGACAAGGAGGGCTTCCTGCGGTCCTCCACCTCCCTCATCCAGACGATCGGCCGCGCCGCCCGCAACGTCTCCGGCCAGGTGCACATGTACGCCGACACGGTCACCCCCTCGATGGCCCAGGCCATCGAGGAGACGAACCGGCGGCGGGCGAAGCAGGTCGCGTTCAACACCGAGCACGGCGTCGAGCCGACGGCGCTGCGCAAGCGGATCGCCGACGTCACCGACATGCTCGCCCGGGAGGACGTGGACACCGAGGAGCTCCTCGCCGGCGGCTACCGGGGCGCCGGCACCGGCCCGGGCCGCAAGGAGCGGCGCAGCGCGGGCGGCTCGGCGCGGGAGCGGCTCGCCGGCGCCGCGGCCAGCGACCTCGCCGACCTCATCCAGGACCTCTCGGCCCAGATGCACAACGCCGCCGAGGAGCTGCAGTTCGAGCTCGCCGCCCGGCTGCGGGACGAGATCGCCGACCTGAAGAAGGAGCTGCGGCAGATGACGGCGGCGACCGCCTGAGTCCGGGGCGCCGGCTGCGCGCCCCGGATGCCGCTTTTGCCCGAGTCGCATCTCACGGCTGGCACGCCCGGGCGGCTGTCGCGCGGCGTCGGGGCGTGACGTAGGCTGCGACGAGCGGAGGGGAGTATTCCCCCAACGGTGACGCCGTCATCACGGCGGGCGCGTGCCTGCTCGGTGCACCGGTCCGGACCTCGACGGCGGGCGCCTCCTTGAGCGGACGCGCCGGCCCGGCCGGGCGGAAGAGACCTCCGGTACCTGCCCGCACGTACCGGAGGAGCTTCTCGCAGTGGATGTTCACGCCCTTGGCTGGGCCGTCCTCATCGCCATCATCCTGGTGATGATCACGGTCGACATCGTCGGCCACGTCCGTACCCCGCACGCCCCGTCGCTGAAGGAGGCGGCCTGGTGGTCCGTGGCCTACGTGGCGATGGCCATCATCTTCGGCTTCATCATCTGGGCCGTCTACGGCGGCCGGTACGGCGGGGAGTACTTCGCCGGGTACGTCACCGAGAAGAGTCTGTCGATCGACAATCTCTTCGTCTTCGTGATCATCATCGCGGCGTTCCGGATCCCCCGGAAGTACCAGCAGGAGGTCCTGCTCGCCGGCATCGTCATCGCCCTCGTGCTCCGCGCCGTGTTCATCGCGGTCGGCGTGCAGGTGATCGAGGCATGGTCCGGGGTGTTCTACCTCTTCGGCGCCTTCCTCATCTGGACCGCGATCTCCCAGGCCCGGCAGGGCGTGGAGGATCCAGACGAGAAGGAGGAGTACCACGAGAACGGCTTCGTCCGGCTCGTCCGCCGGTTCCTGCCGGTCACCGAGGGCTTCGTCGGCGGCAAGCTGCTCCACCGTCACCACGGCAAGACCTTCATCACCCCGATGCTGCTCGCGGTCCTCGCCATCGGCAGCGCGGACGTCCTCTTCGCCGTCGACTCGATCCCGGCCATCTTCGGCCTCACCCACGAGCCGTACCTGGTGTTCGCGGCCAACGCCTTCTCGCTGCTGGGGCTGCGCCAGCTGTACTTCCTCATCGACGGCCTGCTCGACCGGCTGGTCTACCTGCACTACGGCCTGGCGGCCATCCTGGGCTTCATCGGGGTCAAGCTGGTCATCCACGCCCTGCACACCAACGAGCTGCCGTTCATCAACGGCGGCGAGGAGTGGCACGCCATCCCCGAGCCCACGATCGTCGTCTCCCTGGGCTGGATCATCGGCGTGCTCGCCATCACGGTGATCGCCAGCGTGCTCCGGAACCGCAAGGACGCCGCGGTGGCCGCCGCCGAGCGGGACGCCGTCGCCGCGCCGGAGGACGTACCCAGCAGCGCGGACAGCCGCCTGCAGCCGGGGCAGGCCGACGGCGGCCCGAGGGTGTCCGGCGACGGCCTCGGTCGGGGCGGTCCGGCCGACGGCGGTCCTGGCGGTCCGGCCGACGGCGGCCCGGACGGCCGGACCGCGGGTGGCGCCACCACCGCGCGGACCCGCCACGACGACGGCCCGGCCGCCAGGTCCGGGGACTGACGCCAGCGGCCGACGCCCGGCGCCGGCCGCCTCAGCCGACGGGACGGGAGCCGCGTGCGCCCGGACGAGCGCCGGACGGGGCGGCCGCCTCAGCCCGCGGGACGGGCCCGCGGCGGGACCGGCCCGCCCGGCCGCCGTCGGGCGAGGTGCCGTGCCAGCGCCGCGCACACGATGAGCTGCAGCTGGTGGAAGAGGATGACGGGGACGGCCACCGTGGCCGCGGCCGCCGTCGAGAAGAGGACGGCCGCCATCGGCAGCCCGGTGGCGAGGGACTTCTTCGAGCCGCACATGAGCAGCGCGACCCGGTCGGGCAGGTCCAGGCCCAGCGCCCGGCCGCCCCACCAGGTCGCGGCGAGCATGCCGGCGAGCAGCACCGCGGAGAGGCCGAGCAGCGCGGCCACCATCGGCCAGGACACCGCGTCCCACACCCCGGAAGCGGTCGCGGCCGTGACGGCGGCGAGGACGACCACCAGGATCGTGCCCCGGTCCACCCCGAGGGTGAGCCACCGCCGGGCGCGGACCCAGCCGCCCGCCCACGGCTGGAGGAGCTGGCCGACCGCGAACGGCACGAGCAGCTGCAGGAGCACGTCCCGCAGGCCGCCCAGCCCCACCGAGCCGGACCGGCCCATCAGCAGCAGGACCAGGACCGGGGTCAGCACCATCCCGAGCACGTTGGACACGGTGGCCGCGCAGACCGCGCCGGCCACGTTGCCGCGTGCGAGGGAGGTGAACGCGACCGAGGACTGCACGGTCGAGGGGAGCAGGCTCAGGTACAGCAGCCCGTCGGCCAGCGCCGGGCCGACCAGCGGCCCGGCGAGGGCGTGCAGGGCGAGGCCGAGCGCGGGGAACAGCAGGTACGTCGCGGCGAGGATCGCGCCCTGCAGGCGGACGTTCCGCAGCCCGGCGAGCACCTCGCGGGTGGACAGCCGCATCCCGTAGACGAGGAACAGGACCGGCACGGCGACGTCGGCCGCGACGGCCACCACGCGCTGCGCCGGCGCCGGGAGCGGGACGGCCAGGCCGAAGGCCAGGGTGGCGACCAGGGCCACCACGAAGGGGTCGACCCAGCGCAGCACCCGGCGCATCAGGTCAGCTTGCCGACCACCGGATCCCACGCCCGGGCCGTCCGGCTGGTGATCAGCCCCGCCCGGTGGAACGGGTCCGGGTCGAGCGCCTCCAGGGCGGCGTCGTGGTTGATCGCACGGACCATGAGCAGCGCGCCCGGGGCGGCGGCGTCGAGCCAGGGGCCCGAGACGACGAGGACCCCGGCGTCGTGCAGCCCGGCCAGGAACTCCCGGTGCTCGGGCCGCAGCTTGTCCAGGTCCTCGGTCCGGGTGGTGTCGTAGGCGTACTCGACGGCGAAGATCGGCATGGCGGCCAGGGTAGCGGTGGGTGGTCGGGGTCACGCCGGGACGGCGGTTCTCGTGGTGCCTCGCCGGGTGCGGCGACGGGGGTGCGCGGGCGGGACCGGCGTCCGGCCGCGGCCCGGTGGCTAGACCGGCACGGCGTTCGGCCGTGGTCAGGTGGCCGGACCAGGATCGGGTTCGGCCGGCGCCCGGAATCCAAACCGGCACGGCGTTCGACCGTGGTCAGGCGGCCAACGCCGGCGTAGGCTCGAGCGCGGACCGGGAACCCCGAACGGCCGCCGCTGGAGACGCCGTCGGGATGGCCGTCGGGGTCGTCGGCCGGCTCGTCCGCGCCCCGCTCGGGAGGAACGATGGGCACCTACCGTGCAGCGGTGCGCATGGCAGACCCGACCGCGCCGGGCGTCCCGCTGGGGTCCGTGACCGTCGAGCACCACCGCACCCCGCGGGCCGAGGTCACCGCCGAGGTGCTCTCCGGCGGCCACGTGCTGCACCTCGCCGTCGCCTGCTGCCTGTTCAACGACATCCTCGCGCTGGCCGCCGAGCGCGGCGTCGAGGTCACCGACCTCACCGTCTCGGCCGACGGCGGGTTCCGGCCCGCGCCCCCCGACCCGCCGGTGGTCAGCTACGACATCCAGGTCGCCGGCCGTGCGCCGCAGGACGTGCTGCGCCGCCTCGTCGCCGACGCCGAGGCCGACGCGTCGGTCCCGGGGCTGCTCCGCCGCGGCGCGGAGGTGGTGCCCGGCGAGGTCACGGTCCGCTCCGCCTGAGCCGCGGGCAACGCGCTCGCGAGCGGCCTGCCGCCCGGGCTGCTGAGCATTGAGTCGACCCGGCGCCGGCTGGCGACCTGTCGCTTCGATGCAGGGTCAGCCGCAAGAGTGGGCCAGTCCCCAGGGCTGGGGACAAGCCCGGGTGGATGTCGGTGGCCGGTCCCACAATGGACACATGTTCGAGGAAGAGCGAGGCGAGCCAGGAGCAGATGCTGCCGCTTGCCCCTCCGGCCGTCCTTCCGCCCAGTTCCCCAAGGGTGAGGACGGGCCGGGGCCCGATGTGGGTGGCCGGTCCCACGATGGACACATGTTCGAGGATGAGCGGGATGAGCCGGGGGCCGATGATGCTGCTGGCTCGGTGGGTGGTGCTGCCGGCCGCTCCGGTAGCACTGCCGGTCCGGTCCCTGACGGTGGGGACGGACCGGGGCCCGATGTCGTACCCTCCGCTTACGCTGGACATATGTTCGAGGCGGAGCGGGACGAGCCGGCAGTAGGTGCTGCCGCCGGCGCCTCCGGCCGTGCGGCCGGGCGGTCTCGGCGGGCTGCTCCTGGGCCGTTCGACAGTGGCTGGGACGGTCCGGGTCCGGAGGGGTGGCTGGTGTGGTCCCCGGCGGACGAGGCGGCCCAGGCGCGGGGGTTCTGCTGCGCGCAGGACGCCGAGTCGAACCAGCCGTGCCGGCACATGCGCCACTTCGCGGCGATGATGGCCGCCCAGGACCGGGTCGCCGCGGTGCGGGCGGCGGCCGCGGGGGAGCTGTGGGACGAGGACGACCTCGACGACCCGGACGGCGCCGACCCGGAAGATCCTCACGCCCGGGTGCGGGTGCGGGTGTGGCTGGTGGCCTACCAGGTTCTCGCCGACGCCGCGGTCGCGGCCGGGGTGGCCCGGACCTCGGAGATCACCGGGGACGTCGCCCTCGCGCCCGGTGAGGTGGAGGAGACCGCCGCCCGGCTGGCCCGGGCGGCGGAGGCGGCGACCCGGGCCCGCGGGGAGGAGATCACCCCGGAGGTGGCGGAGTTCTTCAAGTTGGCGGCGGCGATGGCACCCCGCGAGCCGCTGACCGACGCCGAGCGCACGGTGGTGCTGTCGGGTGAGGAGGTGGCGGCGGGGGTCGAGCTGTTCCTGGCGGTGGCCCGCGGCGAGACCGACGTGGTGATCCCCGACGAGCCCGGCCCGGCGCCGGTGACCGAGGCGCCGTACAGCCCATGGGAGGCGGCCGGGGCGGCCGGGGACGGCTGCCTGCTCACCACCATCGGGGTGGACACCGACTCCCTGGCCAGGTGCCCGGCCGGGCCCGAGCTCGCCGCCCTCCTCGCCGGGGTGAACCTGGCCGACCTGGACGGGTTCGCCGCGGTGGAGGCCCTCGCCGCGATACGCCGGGTGGAGGCCTGGGCCGCCGCGAAGTCCGCCGAGCTCGCCGACGCGGTCGCCACCCGGTGCCGAGACATCTACGACGCTAGAGCGGTGAAGGGTCCGGGCGGGACGGTGCTGGACGGCTCCGCCCAGGAGATCGCCATGCGCCTGGGCATCTCGGTGACGGAGGCGAACCGGCTGATCCGCACCGGACGGGGCATGCGGGGGGCGTTCACCGACACCGCCCAGGCGCTGCGGTCCGGGGCGATCGACTACCGCAAGGCCGCCACGATCATCACCACCCTGGCCGAGCACGCCCTGCCCGTCGCGGTCCTGGCCGAGGCCGAGGTGCTGCCCACCGCCCCCACCCGCACCCACGCCCAGCTCGTCAAGGACCTGGCCGCGGCCCTGGTCAAGGTCGACCCCACCGCCGCCACCGAACGCCACCACCGCGCCCGCGCCGGCCGCAAAGTGACCCACCCGCAACCACTGGCGGACGGGATGGCCTCGCTGTACGCGGTCCTGCCCGCCGAGGACGCCGTCCGGGTCGACCTCGCCCTGGAGGCCATGACCACCACCGCCCGCGCCCACGGCGACGACCGCACCCGCGACCAGCTCCGCGCCGACGCCCTCGCCGTCCTCGCCCACGGCGCCCTGACCACCGGCTGGGCCGGCCCCCCACCCGGAACCCAACCACCACACCTCAACCACCCAGGCGACAGCCCCGCAGGCGACGCCGGCGACGATGCCGCGACCGCTGGCGGTGACCACGACAGCGGCCACGACGCGGGCGACGAGACGAACGCAACCGACGCGATCGACGCAACCGACGACGGTGCGGGCGCGGGCGACGACGGTGAGATGCGTGCAACCGATGAGGACGCGGGCGCGGGCCCGCCCGGCCCGGGAGCCGAACCCAGCGTCGAGGACCGTGCAGCGCCCACGGCGGGTGCACCGCCTGACCCTGGCCCGCCGGGCACGCCGCCCGAATCTGGTCCGCCTGGCTCACCGCCTGACCCTGCCCTGTCACGCCCTGACTGGCCGACCCGCACCCAGGAGCCGTCGGCACCGCCGGGCTCACCGCCCGACCCGGCGCCCGCCAGCGGACGGCAGGCGTCCGAGCGAGACGGGACGGGTGCCTGGGTGGAGTGCCCGGGCACCGGGGAGATCCCCGACCTGCACCTGCTGCTGTCCTGGCGCTCAGGCATGCCGCTGGGCGACCCCGGCACCAACCGCACCCAGATCCGCGTGACCATCCCCCTGTCCGTCGCCCTCCCCCCGCAGGATGAGGCGCCTACCGGCACGAACGGTGACACCACCGGCATCACCACCGGCGGGAGCAGCAACGCCGCCGTCGGTGACGGTGACGGTGACCGGGCCACCGCAGGGATGACCGAGAACGACGCCACCACCGGCACCGGTAGTGGTGTGCCCGCAAGCACGGCCGGGCGGGACCTGGACATTGACCCCGAGCCGGGGGAGGTCGCCGAGCTCGCCGGGTACGGACCCATCAGCCCCGACGTCGCCCGCGCCCTCGCCGCCGGCGGGACCTGGCGCCGCCTGATCACCGACCCCCTCTCCGGCACCGTCCTCGACGTCGGCCGCACCCGCTACCGGCCCCCCGCCGACCTCGCCGAGCACGTCCGCACCCGCGACCGCACCTGCGTCCGCCCCGGCTGCACCACCCCCGCCGAGCGTTGCCAGATCGACCACACCCGCGCCTTCTCCCAGGGCGGCAAGACCGCCGCCGACAGCCTCGGCGCCCAGTGCACCACCGACCACGCCCTCAAGAGCGCCGGGACGTTCAAGACCACCCAGCCCACCCCCGGGGTCTTCGAGTGGCTCACCCCCACCGGCCACGCCTACCGCCGCAACCTCGACGGCACCACCACCCACCTCAACACCTGGCGAGGACGCCCCAGCACGATCGCCGCCGCCGGGAACCACGGCGACGACGAGTACGGCGACCCGCCGTTCTGATCTGGAACCGCCTGTCGCGGTCCTTCGAGGCAGGGGCCGCGTCGCTCCGCGGCTGGCGCGCGGCGGGGGTCACCAGCCGCGGGCGCGCCAGGCGGCGATCTGCGGCCGCTCAGTCCCGAGGGTGGTGTCCGTGCCGTGCCCGGGGTAGACCACGGTGTCGTCCGGGAACCGGCCGAAGACCCGCGCCTCCAGGTCGTACATGAGCGAGGTGAAGTCTTCCGGGCTGGTCGTCCGCCCTGGACCGCCCGGGAAGAGGGAGTCGCCGGTCAGCAGGTGCACCCGCCCGGGGTGCGGGCCGTCGGCGGGCTCGGTCAGCGCGAGTGCGACCGATCCCGGGGTGTGCCCGCGCAGGCAGATAACGTCCAGCGCGACGTCGCCGAGCCGCACCGTGTCCCCGTGCTGCAACCGCCGGTCCACCGGCACGGGCAGCGCATCGGCATCGTCCGAACCGGCCAGGACCGCTGCGCCGGTGGCCGCGACGACCTCGGCCAGGGCACGGTGGTGGTCCCAGTGGCGGTGCGTCGTGACGACGGCGGTGAGCGGGCCGCCGCCCTCGGCAACGAGGGCGAGCAACCGGTCGGCGTCGTCGGCCGCGTCGACGAGGAGCTGCTCCCCGCCGGCGGTGAGGAGGTAGGCGTTGTTGTCCTGCGCCGACACCGACGCCTTACGGAGCACCACCAACCCGAGGTCGTGCACTGCGGCGGGGCCGCCGGGGATCACGCGGGCGTCGTCAGTCGTCATCGTCCCTCCGTCCAGGATGCGCCACCGCGGCCGCTGCCGGCAGCACTGGCGCAGGGGTAGGCCGAGCCACCGGTCTCTAGAGGTATCACGCCGTCCGATCCACCGGCCGGTGTTGACCTGTCTGCCTGCGGCACGAGGATGGGGCAATGGCTGCCGACCTGCCCGAGCTGGTGCTGCCCGACGCCGCTGCCTGGCGCGCCTGGCTGGTGGCCAACCACGCCGACTCCCGCGGGGTCTGGCTGGTGCTGGGCAAGAAGGGCGGGACGGTGACCACGCTGACCTACGCCGAGGCGCTGGACGAGGCGCTCTGCTTCGGCTGGATCGACGGCCAGGTGGCCAAGCGGGACGCCGAGAGCTACCGCCAGCGGATGACCCCGCGGCGGCCGCAGAGCATGTGGTCGGCCCGGAACGTCGCGCACGTCGCCCGGCTGGAGGCGGCCGGCCGGATGCACGAGGCCGGCCGGGCCCAGGTGCGCGCGGCGCAGGCGGATGGCCGCTGGGAGCGGGCCTACGCCGGCTCGGCCAGCATCGAGGTGCCGGCCGACCTCGCCGCCGCTCTCGCCGCAGAGCCCCGCGCCCAGGAGATGTTCGACGCGCTCACGGCGACCAACCGGTTCGCGGTCATCTACCGGGCGACTACCGTCAAGCGGCCGGAAACCCGGGAGCGCCGAATCGCCGAGTTCGTCGGCATGCTCGCCCGCGGGGAGACGCCGTACCCGCAACGACGCCGGCCCCCGGGCTGGGACCAGCCGGTCGCTGCTGGCCCGCCGACCGGTGACCACCCACTGACCGTCGACGCGCCACCGAACGCCGACGGCCCACCGAACGCCGACGACCCACCGACCACCGACGCCCCACCCACCGCCGACGACCGGTAAGCGCCGGCACGCTCCCGCCGGCCGCCGTCGGCCAGGCCAGCACGCCCGGGCCGGGCACGCCTGGCAGCCGAGCGCTGGTGCCCGAGATCACCCCCGCCACCCTCGAACAGGCGTGCGGTTGTGGGTGGTGGGCGTCTATCATCTTCCGGTGGCCGACCAGCTCCTCGTGCGCGGCGCGCGCGAGCACAACCTCCGCAACATCTCCCTCGACCTCCCGCGGGACAGGCTCATCGTCTTCACCGGCCTGTCCGGCTCGGGCAAGTCGTCCCTCGCGTTCGACACCATCTTCGCCGAGGGACAGCGGCGGTACGTGGAGTCGCTGAGCTCCTACGCCCGGCAGTTCCTCGGGCAGATGGACAAGCCCGACGTCGACTTCATCGAGGGCCTGTCCCCGGCGGTGTCTATCGACCAGAAGTCCACCAACCGCAACCCCCGCTCGACGGTCGGCACCATCACCGAGGTCTACGACTACCTCCGGCTGCTGTACTCCCGGGCCGGCACCCAGTACTGCCCGGTGTGCGGGGAGCGGGTCACCGCGCAGACCCCGCAGCAGATCGTCGACCGGCTCCGGGAGATGCCCGAGGGCACCCGGTTCCAGGTCCTCGCCCCGGTGGTCCGCGGCCGCAAGGGGGAGTACTCCGAGCTCTTCCGGGACCTGCAGAGCCAGGGCTTCGCCCGCGTCCGGGTGGACGGGCAGGTCGTGCCGCTGGCCGAGGCGCCGGTGCTGGAGAAGAAGCTCAAGCACAACATCGAGGTGGTCGTGGACCGCCTGGTGGTCCGCGAGAACGTCCGCCAGCGCCTGACCGACTCGGTGGAGACGGCGCTGCGGCTGGCCGACGGGCTGGTCTTGGTGGACTTCGTCGACCTCGACCCGGAGGACCCCGGCCGCGAGCGGCGCTTCTCCGAGAAGCGTGCCTGCCCCAACGACCACCCCCTCACCCTGGAGGAGATCGAGCCGCGCACCTTCTCCTTCAACGCCCCCTACGGCGCCTGCCCGGAGTGCACCGGCATCGGCTCCCGGCTCGAGGTGGACCCCGACCTCGTGGTGCCCGACCCCGAGCTCAGCCTGGCCGACGGCGCCATCGCTCCCTGGGCGAGTCAGCCCGAGTACTTCCTGCGCCAGCTCCGCGCGCTCGGCGACCAGCTCGGCTTCTCCGTCGACGTGCCCTGGCGAGCGCTGCCCCAGCGGGCCCGCACGGCGGTGCTGCGCGGGCAGGACTACGAGGTCAAGGTCCGCTACCGCAACCGGTGGGGCCGGGAGCGGTCCTACACCTCCGGGTTCGAGGGCGCCATCGCGTTCGTCGAGCGCAAGCACGCCGAGACCGAGTCGGAGTGGTCCCGCGAGCGGTACGAGGGGTACATGCGGGAGGTGCCCTGCCCGGTCTGCGGCGGCGCCCGCCTCAAGCCCGAGGTGCTGGCCGTGCGGGTGGGCGACCTGTCCATCGCCGAGCTGTGCGACCTGGCCATCACCGATGCCAAGGCCTACCTCGACGGCCTCACCCTCGGTGCGCGCGAGGCCGCCATCGCCGGGCAGGTGCTCAAGGAGATCCACGCCCGCCTGGGGTTCCTCCTCGACGTCGGCCTTGGGTACCTCAGCCTGTCCCGGGCCGCCGCCACGCTCTCCGGCGGGGAGGCCCAGCGGATCCGGCTGGCCACCCAGATCGGCTCCGGCCTGGTCGGCGTGCTGTACGTGCTGGACGAGCCGAGCATCGGGCTGCACCAGCGGGACAACCGGCGGCTCATCGAGACCCTCACCCGGCTGCGGGACCTGGGCAACACCCTCATCGTCGTCGAGCACGACGAGGACACCATCCGCACCGCCGACTGGATCGTGGACATCGGCCCCGGCGCCGGGGAGCACGGCGGCCACGTGGTCCACTCCGGGGACCTGGCCGGCCTGCTCGCCACCGAGGAGTCGGTCACTGGCGCCTACCTCTCCGGCCGGCGGACCATCCGCACCCCGGCCCGACGGCGGCCGGTGGACAAGAAGCGCCAGCTCACCGTCGTCGGCGCCCGGGAGAACAACCTCCGCGGCGTCACCGTGTCCTTCCCGCTCGGCTGCCTCGTCGCCGTGACCGGGGTGTCCGGGTCGGGCAAGTCCACCCTCGTCAACGCCATCCTGTACCGGGTGCTCGCCGGCGAGCTCAATGGCGCCCGGTCGGTGCCCGGCCGGCACACCCGGGTCACCGGGCTGGACGGCCTGGACAAGGTGGTCCACGTGGACCAGTCGCCGATCGGCCGCACCCCGCGGTCCAACCCGGCCACCTACACCGGCGTCTGGGACCACGTGCGCAGGCTCTTCGCCGAGACCACCGAGTCCAAGGTCCGCGGCTACGGCCCCGGCCGGTTCTCCTTCAACGTCAAGGGCGGGCGGTGCGAGGCCTGCAAGGGCGACGGCACCATCAAGATCGAGATGAACTTCCTGCCCGACGTCTACGTCCCCTGCGAGGTCTGCGAGGGCGCCCGGTACAACCGGGAGACCCTCGAGGTCCGGTTCAAGGGCAAGACGGTCGCCGACGTGCTCGCCATGCCGATCGAGGAGGCCGCCGACTTCTTCGGGGCGGTGCCGGCGATCACCCGGCACCTGCGCACGCTGGTCGACGTCGGGCTGGGCTACGTCCGGCTCGGCCAGCCCGCGCCCACCCTCTCCGGCGGCGAGGCGCAGCGGGTCAAGCTCGCCGCCGAGCTGCAGAAGCGCTCCTCCGGGCGGACCGTCTACGTGCTGGACGAGCCGACGACGGGCCTGCACTTCGAGGACATCCGCAAGCTGCTCGGGGTGCTCCAGGGGCTGGTGGACAAGGGCAACACGGTCATCGTCATCGAGCACAACCTCGACGTGGTCAAGAGCGCCGACTGGATCGTCGACATGGGCCCGGAGGGCGGGTCCGCCGGCGGGACGGTGGTCGCCACCGGCACCCCCGAGCAGGTCGCCCGGGTGCCCGGGTCGTACACCGGGCAGTACCTGGCCGGGGCCCTGGGCCTGCCGGTCGACGGCGAGCTGGCGGTCGCCGCGTCCGGGCGCGCCAGCCGCTGAGGCGAGCCGAACCTCCTCGTCGCGGCCGGGCCCGGCCGCTACGGTGTGCCCATGGGTGGACTGCAGACGTACAACGTCACCGTCGACTGGACCGGGGCCGACGAGCGCGGGACCGCGAGCTACACGAGCTACTCCCGGGACCACGAGGTCCGCGTCGAGGGCAAGCCGACCCTGCTCGCCACCTCCGACCTGAAGGTGCGCACCGACGTCAGCCGGTACCGCGCCGAGGAGCTGTTCGTCGGCTCGATCTCCCAGGCCCAGATGCTGTGGTTCCTCCGCACCGCCGCCAAGCACGACGTCGTCGTGCTGTCCTACGCGGACAAGGCGACCGGGACCCAGCGCGTCGAGGGGGCCGGCTCCGGCCCGTTCGTCGAGGTGGTGCTGCGGCCCCAGGTATCCTTCGCCGAGCCGGGGCTGAGCGAGGAGGCCGCCGCCCGGCTGCACCGCGAGGCCCGCGAGCACAACCACGTCGCCCGCTCGGTGAGCTTCCCGGTCCGGGTCGAGCCGGCCGCCGTCGGCGTGCCCGTCGCCTGACCTCTCGCCGCGCCGTCGACGGCGCCTAGCGCCGACGCCCGCCCCCGCCGGCCGACGTAGGCTGGACGATCATGGCCGACCCGTCCACCTACCGGCCCCGCCCCGGCGAGGTCCCCGACGCCCCCGGCGTCTACCGGTTCAAGGACCCGCAGGGCCGGGTCATCTACGTCGGCAAGGCCAAGAGCCTGCGGAGCCGGCTGGCGAGCTACTTCCAGGACCTCAGCGCCCTGCACCCGCGGACCCAGCAGATGGTCACCACCGCCGCCGCGGTGGAGTGGACGGTGGTGGGCACCGAGGTCGAGTCTCTCGCCCTGGAGTACGCCTGGATCAAGGAGTTCGACCCGCGGTTCAACGTCAAGTACCGCGACGACAAGTCCTACCCCTTCCTCGCCGTCACGATGGGGGAGGAGGTGCCCCGGGTGCAGGTCATGCGCGGCGCCAAGCGCAAGGGCACCCGGTACTTCGGCCCGTACACCCACGCCTGGGCGATCCGCGACACCGTCGACCAGCTCCTCCGCGTCTTCCCGGTCCGCACCTGCTCCCCCGGGGTGTACCGCCGGGCCCAGTCGGCCGGCCGGCCCTGCCTGCTCGGCTACATCGACAAGTGCTCCGCGCCCTGCGTCGGGCGGATCTCGGTGGCGGACCACCGGGCGCTGGCCGAGGACTTCTGCCGGTTCATGGAGGGCGAGACCGGCCCGTACCTGCGGCGGGTGGAGCGGGAGATGCGGGCCGCGGCCGGCGCGCAGGACTACGAGCGCGCGGCCCGGCTGCGGGACGACGCCGCCGCGCTGCGCAAGGTCGTCGAGCAGAACGCGGTCGTGCTGCCGGACGGCACCGACGCGGACGTCTTCGGCCTCGCCGCCGACGAGCTCGAGGTCAGCATCCAGGTCTTCCACGTCCGCGGCGGGCGGATCCGCGGCCAGCGCGGCTGGGTGGGGGAGCGGGTCGAGGAGCTCGACGACGCCGGCCTCGTCGAGCACCTGCTCCAGCACGTCTACGGCGCGGCCGAGACGGCCCCGGTCGCCCCCCGCGACGCACGCGCCGCCGGCAAGGCCCGCGCCCGGCGCGCCGACGGGGAGGCCACCAGCGTCGACGACGTCCCGCACACCCCGACCACCGCCGTGCCGCGTGAGATCCTCGTGCCCGCCCTGCCGGAGAACGTCGCCGACCTGCAGGAGTGGCTCGGCCGGCTCCGCGGCGGACGGGTGCAGGTCCGGGTGCCCCGCCGCGGGGACAAGCGCACCCTCGCCGAGACCGTCCGCGCCAACGCCGAGCAGGCCCTGAAGCTCCACAAGGCCCGGCGCGCCGGCGACCTCACCACCCGCTCCCAGGCGCTGCGCGAGCTGCAGGACGCCCTCGACCTGCCCGACTCCCCGCTGCGGATCGAGTGCTACGACATCTCCCACACCCAGGGCAGCCACCAGGTCGGCTCCATGGTCGTCTTCGAGGACGGCGTGCCCAAGAAGTCCGAGTACCGGCACTTCGTCGTCCGCGGCGAGCACGGCACCGGCGCCCGGGACGACACCGCCGCCATGGAGGAGGTGCTGCGCCGCCGGTTCACCCGGTACCTGGCCGAGCGGGACGCCGACCAGACGGGCGGCGGCGGACCCGTCGCGGCCGGTGCCGCTCCGGCCGGTACCGACCGGGCCGGTGAAGGGACCGGTGCCCGGACCGCCGCCGACGGCGACCCGGCGGCCCGCGCCGTCGGCGCCGCCCTGGTCGGGGACGACCCGGACCGGGCGGACCCCGACCAGGTCCAGCCCGCGCAGGTCGACCTGGACGCCGTCGACGACGACGGGGTGCCGCTGCGGTCCGGGCCGGTGGACCCCGCCAGCGGCCGGGCCCGCAGGTTCGCCTACCCGCCCAACCTGGTGGTGGTCGACGGCGGGCAGCCGCAGGTCGCGGCGGCGCAGCGGGTCCTGGACGACCTCGGCATCGACGACGTCGCGCTCGTCGGCCTGGCCAAACGGCTGGAGGAGGTCTGGCTCCCCGGCGAGGACTTCCCCACCGTGCTGCCGCGCACCTCGCCCGCCCTGTACCTCCTGCAGCACCTGCGGGACGAGTCGCACCGGTTCGCCATCACCCACCACCGCTCCCGCCGCGCCAAGGCCATGACGCGGTCGGTCCTCGACGGGGTGCCCGGCCTCGGCCCGGCCCGGCAGGCCGCGCTGCTCAAGGCGTTCGGGTCGGTGAAGAACATCCGCGCCGCCAGCCTGGAGGAGGTCGCCGCCGTTCCCGGGATGGGCCCGGCCACCGCCCGGGCCGTCCTGGCGGCGCTCGGCGCCCCGCCGGCGGGAGCCGACGGCCCGGACGATGCCGACGGCGCCCGGCCCGGCAGCTCCGACGACGGTGCCCGCCCGGGCGGTGCTGCCGACGGCGCCCGCGTGGGCGGCTCGGCGGACGGCGCGCAGCCCGATCGCTCCGACGACGGTGCCCGCCCCGACGGTCCCGACGGCGCCGATCCGGACGGTGCTGACGGCGTCCGCCCCCGGGCCGACGCGAAGGCGGATGACCACCTGGCATCCTGACGGTATGGACGACGCCGGGCCCGAGCAGGCACCACCACCGACCACCCCGGCGGGCACCGAGCGCCCCGACGAGGCCCAGCCACTCGTCGGCGCACCGGCGGACGGGGGCGCCCCGACCGCGGCAGGCGCACCGGCGGACCTGCCGGCCCGGCCGGACGCCGACGTGCTGCCGGACGCGGACGCCGAGACGGACCCGGGCGTACTGCCGGACGCGGACGCTGCGGCCGACGCAGACGCACCGGCGGACCTGGCTGACCCGACGGACGCGGACCCGGCCCGCCCGCCGACCGTCCCCGAGGGCATCCCGCAGCTCGACGAGCAGGCCCGCCTGCCCGAGAACGACCCGCCCGAGCTGCTCATCATCACCGGCATGTCCGGCGCCGGCCGGTCCCGGGCGGCGGCCGCCCTGGAGGACCTGGACTGGTACGTGGTGGACAACCTGCCGCCGCGGCTGCTCGGCGCGCTCGCCCGGCTGATGGCCCCCGGCAAGGGCGGCATCCACCGCCTCGCCGCCGTCGTGGACGTGCGCAGCCGGGCGTTCTTCGCCGAGCTCGTGGAGGTCCTGGAGCGGCTGGGCCGGACCGGCACCGACTTCCGGATCGTCTTCCTCGACGCCGACGACTCCGAGCTGGTCCGCCGGTACGAGTCCAACCGCCGGCCGCACCCGCTGCAGGGCGAGGGCCGCCTCCTCGACGGCATCGCCGCCGAGCGCCAGCTCCTCGCCCACCTCCGCCGCCGGGCCGACGTCTTCATCGACACCACCGACCTCTCCGTGCACGACCTCGCCCGCAAGGTCCGCGACGCCGTCGCCGGCGAGGCCGACCGGCCCCTGCGGGTGACCGTCATGTCCTTCGGGTTCAAGTACGGCCTGCCGCTCGACGCCGACCACGTCGTCGACGTCCGGTTCCTGTCCAACCCCTACTGGGTCGGCGAGCTCCGCCACCTCACCGGCCAGGACGAGGCGGTGCGCCGCTACGTCCTCGGCCAGGACGGCGCCACCGAGTTCGCCGACCGGTACGTCGACGCCATCGCCCCGGTGCTGGACGGCTACGTCGAGGAGCTCAAGCCGTTCGTCACCATCGCGGTGGGCTGCACCGGCGGCAAGCACCGGTCGATCGCGATGGCCGAGGCGATCGCCGAGCGGCTGCGCCAGCGGGGGCAGCCGGTCCGGACCCTGCACCGCGACCTGGGCCGGGAATGACCCTGGACAGCCTCGCGCTCGAGCCGGGCGCCCGCGGGCCCGCCGTCGTCGCCCTGGGCGGTGGCCACGGCCTGTCCGCCACGCTCGGGGCGCTGCGGCACCTCTCGGCCAACCTCACCGCCGTGGTCACGGTCGCCGACGACGGCGGGTCCTCCGGCCGGCTGCGGCACGAGCTGGGCGTCCTGCCGCCGGGGGACCTGCGGATGGCCCTGTCCGCGCTGTGCGACGACGGCGAGTGGGGCCTGATCTGGCGCGACGTCCTGCAGCACCGGTTCCGCTCCGAGGGCCCGCTGGACAACCACGCCGTCGGCAACCTGCTCATCGTGGCGCTCTGGGAGCTGCTCGGCGACGAGGTCTCCGGGCTGGACCTGGTCGGCCGCCTCCTCGGGGTCCGCGGCCGGGTGCTGCCGATGGCCGCCGTCCCGCTGGAGATCGAGGCCACCGTCACCCGCGACGGCGCCTCCCGCACCGTGCGCGGGCAGTCCCAGGTCGCCGTCGCCCCGGGCCGGGTGGAACAGGTGCGGCTGCTCCCCGACGCCCCGCCCGCCTGCCCCGAGGCCGTCAGCGCCGTCCGCGACGCCGACTGGGTGGTCCTCGGGCCGGGCTCCTGGTACACCTCGGTGATCCCGCACCTGCTGGTCCCCGAGCTCGCCGCCGCCCTGCAGGGCACCGCCGCCCGGCGGGCCCTCACCCTCAACCTCTCGCCCCAGGCGGGGGAGACCGAGGGGATGACCGCCGCCGACCACGTCCGCAGCCTGCACGACCACGCGCCCGGCCTGCGGCTGGACGTCGTCCTGGCCGACCCGGCGGCGGTGGAGGACCTCGACGACCTCGCCGCCGCCGCGACCGCGTGCGGGGCCCACCTGCTCCTGCGCCAGGTCGCGGTGGGGGACGGCACGCCCCGGCACGACCCGCTGCGGCTGGCCGCCGCCTACCGGGACGCCTTCGCCGGCGTCCTCGGTGACGTGCCGCTGACCCGGCCGGGGCGTCCGGCGGACGGCGGAGGACCCCGCTGATGGGTGGGAAGATGTCCGGCATGTCGATGACCGCCGCCGTGAAGGACGAGCTCGCCCGGCTCCGGGTGGAGAAGGTGTCGGCCCGGAAGGCGGAGGTGGCCGCGACGCTGCGGTTCGCCGGCGGCCTGCACATCGTCTCCGGCCGGATCGTGGTGGAGGCCGAGCTCGACACCGGCATCGCCGCCCGGCGGCTGCGGCACACCATGCACGAGGTCTACGGCCACGTCAGCGACATCATCGTCGTCTCCGGCTCGGGCCTGCGCCGCGGCAACCGGTACGTCGTCCGGGTCGTCAAGGACGGGGAGTCCCTGGCCCGCCAGACCGGGCTGCTGGACACCCGCGGCCGGCCGGTCCGCGGGCTGCCGCCGCAGGTCGTCTCGGCCGGGGTGGCGGAGGCCACCGCGGCCTGGCGCGGGGCGTTCCTCGCGCACGGCTCCCTCACCGAGCCGGGCCGGTCCAGCTCCCTGGAGATCACCTGCCCGGGCCCGGAGGCGGCCCTGGCGCTGGTCGGCGCCGCCCGGCGGATGGACATCGTCGCCAAGGCGCGGGCCGTGCGCGGCGTCGACCGGGTGGTCCTGCGCGACGGCGACGCGATCGCCGCGATGCTGACCCGGATGGGCGCCCACGACACCGTGCTGGTGTGGGAGGAGCGGCGTACCCGGCGGGAGGTCCGCGGCACCGCCAACCGAATGGCGAACTTCGACGACGCCAACCTGCGTCGGTCCGCCCGGGCGGCCGTGGCCGCCGGGGCGCGGGTGGAGCGGGCCTTCGAGATCCTCGGCCCGGACATCCCCGACCACCTCGTCCAGGCCGGCCGGCTCCGGCTGGCGCACAAGCAGGTCTCGCTGGAGGACCTCGGCCAGCTCGCCGACCCGCCGCTGACGAAGGACGCCATCGCCGGTCGGATCCGCCGGCTGCTCGCGATGGCGGACCGGCGCGCGCAGGAGCTCGGCATCCCGGACACCGAGGCGGTCCTCACCCCGGACATGCTCGACCTCTGAGGACGACGGCGCCCGGCCGGCGGCGGGCCGCTGAGACGTATCCGCGAGCAGTCGCGTCCTGCGCGGTCGGGACGGCAGCACCGGTGGGTGGATCGATGGGTCGCGCCTGCCCCTGGGTCGTGGCGCACGCCGGCGGAGGCCGCGCGGCGCGCGTCTCCGGTGCCCGTCGCACCTCGCCACCGCCTGCACCTCCGCGTGGCCGCGCCTCCCCACCGGCTGCGCCGCCGCCCGGCCGCGAGAGAGGCGACGCCCCCGCGCGGGCTGGCAGACCGCCGTCACCGACGCGAGGCCGAGCGGTCGCCGCATGGCCGAGCGGCCGCCGCCTGGCCCAGTGGCCGCCGCCTGGCCGAGGGAGCGGCCGCCGCGGGCGTCCTTCTTGCCTGGCAAGAGATCAAGTGATTAGATCACTTCCATGTCAGGCGCTGAGTCGCACGTCACACCCCCGCCGCGGCCGGACCTCACGTCCAGCCTCGCCGGCGCCGTGGTGGAGATGATCAGCGAACGCGGGCTCGAGGCCGGGATGAAGATCGGGCCGCTCCGCGACCTTGCGGCACGGTTCGCCGTGGCCGTCCCGACGATGCGTGAAGCCCTGCGACGCCTCGAGGGCCTGGGCATCCTCACGTTCAAGCACGGCTCCGGCATCTACGTCGGCCCGAACTTCAACCGCAGCGTGCTCCTCAACAGCATCGCTCCGCGGCCGGACCGCGCACGGCTCGTCGAGCTCATCCGGGCCCGCCTGCTGATCGAGCCGCCGATCGCCGCGCAGGCGGCCACCGTGCGCCACCCGCGCGGGCTCGCCGCGCTGGAGCGGACCCTCGCGGAGGCGCGCGAGTGCCTGGCCCGCGGCGACGACAGGTTGTGGCGAGTGAACATCGACCTGCACCGGGCCATCGGCGTCACCGCCGGGAACCGGATCGTCGAGGAGATCTTCGACGCGATCCTGCTCATCCACGCCGAGGAGCAGCAGCAGATCCTCGTGCTCCACGGGGATCCGCGCTCCGATCACGCCGAGCACGAGCAGATCGTCCGGCTCATCGCCGCGGGTTCCGCGGACGAGGTGCAAGAGGTCGTCCGCCGACACCTCCGCGACGTCGCGGAGGTGATCGGCGGGCCCCACGAGCCGTAGGACCGACCAGCACGACGGATCACAACGAGGTGACAACGTGACAAAGAACCTGAGGGTGACTGGCGCGCTCTGCGCCGGAGCCCTGCTCCTGACAGCGACCACGGCGAGCGCGGCGGCGGCCGGCCCACCGGCCGCCGATCCGGTCGACGAGTGCTCGCTCACCTCGGCCACCATCACCGCCACCGCCCGGATCGAGCCGGGGCTCACCCAACTCTTCACGGCCTACGGCAACACGGGCGAGGGGTGGACCGGTGCCGACAGCACCTACTCCGTTCCGCTGCGGGACGGCACGACCGCGTGGATCTTCTCCGACACCTTCCTCGGCCCGGTCGAGGCCGACGGCGGCCGGCCCCTGTCCACGCCGTTCCTCAACAACTCGATCGTTCTCCAGGACGGCGGAAACCTCACCACCATCACCGGCGGCACGGCGGAGCACCCGGAGAGCCTGGTCGGCCCCGGCCCGGACACCGACTGGCACTGGTTCGGCGCAGGTCACCGCACGCGCACCGGAGACCTCCAGGTCGGGGTGCTCGGGTACGCCCGGTTCGGTGAGGGCCCCTGGGACTGGGCCTGGGCCGGGAACTCCCTGGCCACCGTCGACAGCACCACCTGGGACGTCGTCGCGATCGACCCGCTGCCCTCCGCCGCGGGGATCCAGTGGGCCTCCTGGTACCAGCAGATCGGCGGGCACGTCTACGTCTACGGCGTCGAGGACCTCGGCGCCGAGAAGTACCTGCACGTGGCCAAGGTGCTCGGCGGCGGCCTCACCGACCTCAAGCGCTGGCGGTACTGGGACGGTCAGGGCTGGAGCCGCGAGGAGACAGCCTCCGCGCGGGTGCTCGACGACGTCGCCAACGAGTACAGCGTCACCCCGTACCGGGACGGCTACCTCCTCGTCACGCAGGACACCTCTGTGCCCTTCAGCGCCGAGATCCACGCCTACGTCGCCTGCTCGCCCCAGGGCCCGTTCGTGCACGCGACGAAGCTCTACGACATGCCCGAGGTCGGGCCGTCGGGCACCTACGGCAACCCCAACATCATCGGCTACAACGCCCACGAGCATCCGGAGCTCCGCGAGGACGACACGCTGCTCCTGACCTACAACGTGAACTCCGTGGACCCCACCGAGCTCTACGACGACGTCTCGATCTACCGCCCCCGGTTCGTCGAGGTCTCCCTCGACGTCGACCCATCCTGACCGACCCCGTCGACCCGTCCTGACCGTTTCCGTCGATCCATCCTGGCCGATCCCGTCTGCCCGTCCTGACCAACCGCGTCAACCCTGTCCTGACCGATCCCGTCTGCCGCCCGGCAGCGACCACAACGAGGTGATGTTCGTGAAGAAGACCCTGTGCCTGACGGCCGCCGCCACGACCGCGGCCCTGACCCTGGCAGCCTGCTCCGGCGGCGGCGGAGGCGAGACCACCGCCGGCGGCGGCGGGCGCGCCGAGGACGTGATGCTCGGCTTCTACACCGACAAGGCCGCGTGGGAGCCCAGCTTCGACACGATGAACGAGGCCTCCGCGGCCGAGGGGCTGACGCTGGACTTCACCGGCTACTCCGACCCCACCGCCTTCGACTCCTTCGTCAAGCAGGCGTTCCGCACCGACCAGGTGCCCGACCTGTTCACCTGGCACACCGGCAGCCAGCTCGCCGAGCTCGTCGAGCAGGGCCTCGTCGCCGAGACCACCGACCTGTGGGCCGAGGCCGAGGCCAACGGCGACGTCCCCGAGGGCCTCATCGACAACTACACCTACGACGGCAAGCAGTACTGCGTGCCCCTGAACGTCGCCTACTGGACCATGTACTACAACAAGGCGACGTTCGAGGAGTACGGCCTCGAGGTCCCCGAGACCTGGGACGACCTCATGACGATCGCCGACACCCTGGTGGAGAACGGTGAGGTCCCCTTCCACCAGATGAACATCATCTTCGAGTTCGTCTGGTTCCAGGCCATGCTCGCCGGCAACGCGCCCGAGACCTACCGGGGCCTGCAGACCGGCGAGGCCTCCTACACCGACCCCGAGGTCGTCGAGGTCATGGAGCAGTGGGGCGAGATGATCGACAAGGGGTACTTCATCGATCCGGGCGTCAGCACCGACCCGCAGACCCTGCTGTCCACCGGGGACGTGGCGATGGCCTACTTCGGCACCTTCTTCACCGGGCAGCTCGACGGGATCGGGGCCGAGTCCGGCACGGACTACGGCATTTTCCCCGTCCCGAACATGAACCCGGACGTCGAGCAGCGGCAGATGATCCTCGAGACCGGCCCGCTGTGCGTGGGCACCGGCTCGGCGAACGAGCAGGCCGCCCTCGACTACAGCGCCTGGTGGCTGACCGAGGAGGCGCAGAACGAGTGGTCCTCCTCCCGCGGGGACGTCTCCTTCAACCCCAAGGCCGACGTCGCCGACCCCGAGCTCGCCGCCCTCGTGGAGGAGGTCACCGGTGAGGGCTCGGACTTCGAGATCCAGCAGCGGTACCTGGAGGCCAACCCCCTGCCGGTGTACACGCTCTCGACCGAGATCTTCGGCGACTTCGTCACGAACGCCCCCGACCCGCTGCCCGGCCTGGAGCGGCTGCAGGCCGAGGCCGAGGCGTACTGGGCCGAGCAGTGACCCGCGGCTCGGCGGCACCCCCGCTCCCCGCGCCCCGAACCGGAAGGGCACCGCGATGACGACGCTCACCGCTCAACGAACGGTCACCGACGAGCGCCCCCGCCTCAACAAGCCGCCGGACAAGTTCCGCTGGTCCGCCCGCGGCTTCGCCCTCCCGAGCCTGGCCATCGTGGCGGTGATGCTCTACCTGCCCTTCCTGTGGACGGCGTACCTCAGCTTCACCGAGTTCAACGGCCTGGGCGACCCCGAGTGGGTGGGCCTGGAGAAGTACCGGGAGATGTTCGCCGACGCCGGGTTCCTCACCTCGGTGCAGAACACGCTCATCTGGGTCGTCGGCACCCTCGTCCTCCCCGTCGGGCTCGGCCTGCTCATCGCGGTGCTCGCCCACGAGATCAAGGGCTCCTTCTGGTACCGGCTGCCGTTCCTGCTGCCCTACGCCATCTCCGGGGTCGCCGTCGGCGTGATCTGGACCTTCATCCTGCAGACCGACGGGGCGCTGAGCGAGGCGCTGCGGTTCCTGCACCTGCCCGGCGCCGAGCTGCGCTGGCTGCTCGACGCCCCGCTGAACACCCTGGTGATGATCGTCGCGGCCACCTGGCAGGGGGCCGGCGTCAACGCCCTGCTCTTCGGGATCGGGCTGCAGTCCATCCCCAAGGAACCGATGGAGGCCGCCCGGCTCGACGGCGCCTCCGGCTGGACGCTGTTCCGGACGATGACCTGGCCGATGCTCGCCCCGCTGACCACCGTCGTCGTCGGCCTCGCGATCGTCGGGTCCCTCAAGACCTTCGACATCATCTGGGCGATGACCAAGGGCGGTCCCGGCCGTGTCTCGGAGACCCTGGCGCTGACCATGTACAAGGAGACCTTCGTCAACAACGATTACGGGCTCGGCGCCGCGGTGGCGCTGTTCCTCACCGTCGTGACGGTGGCCGCCTCGATCATCTACCTGCGTCGTCAGCTCTCCGACTCCAAGGAGCTGTGATGGCCGACAAGATCCGCAAGGGTGTCCTCGTCGTCCTCGGGCTGGTGTGGCTCGCCCCGGTCTACCTCATGCTCGCCAACGCCGCCAAGACCGACGACCAGTACGGCGTGGTCTCGGTGTGGCAGGCGGTCGGGATCTCCGGCCTGCTGGAGAACGTGGCCACCGCCTGGGACCGCGGCAACATCTCCGAGGGCATCGCCTCGACGGCGCTGTACAGCGTCGTCTCCCCCGGCCTCGCCGTGCTCGTCGGCGCGGCCGCCGGGTTCGCGATCGTCGCGCTGCGGCTGAGGCACGGCTTCTTCTGGTTCGTGCTGATCTTCTCCAGCACGGTCTTCCCGCTGCAGATGATCCTCATGCCCCTGTTCATCGGCTACGTCGAGGCCGGCCTGTACGACACCCGGGTGGGGATGATCTTGATCTACACGGTCATCTCGGTCCCGTTCTCGGCGTTCGTGATGCGCAACTTCTTCTCCGGGGTCGCCCGCCAGGTCTTCGAGGCGGCGGTGGTCGACGGCGCGTCGACGTGGCGGATCTTCTGGCGCATCTACCTGCCCATGTCCGGCTCCGCGCTCGCGGCCGTCTTCATCCTGCAGGCCACCTTCGTCTGGAACGACCTGCTCCTGGGGCTGACGCTGACCCAGTCCGCCGAGACCCGCCCGGTCATGACGGCCCTGTCGGCCCTGCAGAGCACCTACGGCGGCTCCACCATGCCGACGGTGCTCGCCGGCGGCCTCATCGTGTCCGTCCCGACCGTCGCGCTGTTCCTGCTGACCCAGCGTGCCTTCACCCGGGGCCTGTCCCTGGGCCAGTTCTGAGGAGATCCACCACATGACCACTCACCTGCCGTGGCAGGACCGCACCGTCCTGGTTACCGGGGCCGGCGCCGGCATCGGCGCCGGCGTCGCCGAGCTGCTGGCCGCCCGCGGCGCCACCGTCGTCGGGATCGACCGGGACGCCGCGGCGCTGGACGCCGTGACCCAGCACCTGGATGCCATGCCCGGGCGGCTGCTGCCGGTGGTCGCCGAGGTCACCGACGGCGACCGGCTGGCCGAGGTGGCCGCCACGGTGCACGCCGAGCACGGCGGCCTGGACGCCCTCGTCTGCGCCGCCGGCGTCCAGCGCTACGGCACCGTCGAGAGCACGGACCCCGGCACCTACCACGAGGTCATGGCGGTCAACGTCGGCGGTGCGTTCAACGCCTGCCGGGTGGGCGTGCCGCTGCTGCGGGCGCGGGGCGGCGGGGCGATCGTCCTGGTCGCCTCCGTCCAGGCCTTCGCCGCCCAGCGCGACGTCGCGGCCTACGCGGCCAGCAAGGGCGCGCTGCTCTCCCTCACCCGTGCCATGGCGGTGGACCACGCCGCCGAGGGGATCCGGGTGAACGCCGTGTGCCCGGGCTCGGTCGACACGCCCATGCTGCGCTGGGCCGCCGAGCTGTTCCGCGAGGGCCGGCCGGTCGAGGACCTGCTCGCCGACTGGGGCCGGGCCCACCCGCTGGGCCGGGTCGCCCGCCCGGGCGAGGTCGCCGAGGCCGTGGAGTTCCTCCTCAGCGAGCGGGCCTCCTTCATCACCGGCGCGGATCTGAAGGTCGACGGCGGGCTCACCGCCGGTCTGGCCGTGGCACTGCCGGAGACCCGGCAGTGAGGGGCAGCGCCCTGCGCATCGCGGACGTGCGGGCGACGACCGTCACGGTGCCCCTGCAGGCGCCGCTGCGGCACAGCAACGGCGCGCACTGGGGGCGGTTCGTGCGCACGCTGGTCGAGGTCGAGACCGAGGACGGCATCGTCGGCCTCGGCGAGATGGGCGGTGGCGGCCAGAGCGCCGAGGCCGCGGTCGTGGCCCTGAAGGACTACCTGGTCGGGCACGACCCCGCCCGGACCGAGGTCCTGCGGTTCATGCTCGCCAACCCCACGGCCAGCCTGTACAACAACCGCACCCAGCTGCTGGCCGCCGTGGAATTCGCCTGCCTCGACATCCTCGGCAAGTACACCGGGCTTCCCGTGCACGCGCTGCTCGGCGGGGCGGTGCGGGATGAGGTGGAGTTCGCGTCCTACCTGTTCTTCCGCTACCCCTCCGCCGACGGCTCGGGCGAGGTCCGCACCCCCGACCAGCTGGTCGAGCACGCGCGGGCGCTGCGGGCCGAGCACGGCTTCCGGGTGCACAAGCTCAAGGGCGGGGTCTTCGAGCCCGGCTACGAGCGCGAGGCCTACCGGGCGCTGGCCGGCGCCCTCCCCGGGGACCGCTTCCGTTACGACCCCAACGGGGTGCTCAGTCCCGAGCAGGGCATCGAGTTCGCCCGCGGCATCGAGGACCTGGCCAACGACTACCTCGAGGACCCGTGCTACGGGTTCAACGGCATGCGCCGGGTCCGGGAGAACACCCGGATCCCGCTCGCGACGAACACCGTGGTGGTCGACTTCGAGCAGCTCGCCACCAACGTGCTGGCTCCCGCCGCCGACGTCGTCCTGCTCGACACCACGTTCTGGGGCGGCATCCGGCCCTGCCTCCGGGCGGCCGGGGTGTGCGAGGCCTTCCAGCTCGGCGTCGCGGTGCACTCCTCGGGCGAGCTCGGCATCCAGCTCGCCACGATGCTGCACCTCGGTGCGGTCGTCCCCAACCTCTCGTTCGCGGCCGACGCCCACTACCACCACCTGCGCGACGACGTCATCGCCGGCGGGAAGATGACCTACCGCGACGGGCGCATCGCCGTGCCGGACGGGCCCGGACTCGGGGTGACGCTCGACGCCGACAAGGTCGCCGAGTACGCCGAGCTCTACCGCGAGCTCGGTCCCTACCCCTACGACCGGGACCCCGGACGGGCCGGGTGGTACCCGATGCTGCCCAACCGCGACTTCGCCGACCCCACCGCGCCGGGCCGTCCGGCCGCGATGGACCACGAACCGTACTGACCGAGGAACGAACCCCCTGACCGAGGACTGGCGGCCGCGCGCCGCCAGGGAGGACATCGATGAGCCCCCGCACGATCCCCACCGTCGAGGACTTCACCAGCGCCGTCGTCGTCGACCGCTTCGACGACATGATCAACCCGCCGGGCCTGACCAACCACCTCGCCACCGCCCAGGTCGACCACGACGTGCTCGCGGTGCGGTCGCTGAACGTCCCCCCCGTCTCGCAGGGCGACTGCATCACCGGTCAGCTCTACCTCGGCGGCCGGCTGGCCCGGTCCTACGGCGAACCCGTCGAGGTCGTCTGGCGCCCGGACCAGGTGCGGCGCCGCACCACAATCGACGACTGGGTCGTGGAGACCACCACCGTCTGCCCGCCCGGCGAGGCCGGCGTCGTCGTCCAGATCGGGGCCACCAACGCCGCCGCCGTGGCGCGCGAGCTGCGCCTCGGTGCCTGGATCGACTCCACCGTGACCCGGTCGCCGGAGCCGTGGCTCGCCGCCCCGCCGCCGCAGGCGGCCAACGAGGTGCGGGTGGACGGCGCACGGCGCACCGGCCGACCGGCCGACCGCTCCGCGGTGAGCCTCCAGGGCCTGGTCGACGGAAGCGGGCGGGACGTCCGCGACGCCGCCGGCACGCCGCGGCTCGTCGAGGTCCGCCAGGAGGTCGGGCCGGGGGAGGCCTGCACGCTCGGCTACCTGCACATGGTGGGCGCCGGACCGGGCGCCGAGGCCGAGGTGCGGGCGGCCTACGAGCGCGTGGCGGCCGACGTGCCCGGCGCCGTGGCGGCGTCCCGCGTGGCCTGGGACGCCAGCCTGGCCGCCATGTTCACGCCGGGCAACGAGGAGTTCGGCGGCTCGCTGCCCGTGCTGGAGACGAGCAACGACGCCCTGCGGACCCTGTACTGGTGGGGCGCGATGGGCGTGCTGTGGTTCCGGCGCGACAACCCCGCCTCGGTGCTGGGCCGCACCTACGACACCCTCATGCCCCGCTACTGGCAGACCACCACGTTCATCTGGGACTACTCGCTCAGCTCGATGGTGCACGCCCTCCTCGACCCCGGCGTGATGCGCCGGCAGATCGCGCACTGGGTGGGGCTGGACATCGACGAGCACTTCGGCACCGAGTGGCTCACCGGCGGACCGGTGGGCAACTGGTACTCCGTCAACCACTACGCAATGACGCGCCTGGTCAACGACTACCTCCGGCTGCACGGGGACCACGCGTTCCTCCGCGAGGAGCTGACCACCCCGAGCGGGCAGACCCGTTCCCTCGGGGACCACGTGCGGTACTGGGCGCGGGCCTGGCACCGCCTGCGCTCGGCCTCGGGCCTGGCCGACTACGGCGAGATCGACAACCTCCTCGAGTGCGTGAGCACCTACGTGCACGAGGTGGCCAGCCTCAACGCGGCCAACGTGTGGTGCCTGCGCACCGCGGCGGAGATCAGCGCCGCGCAGGGCCAGGGCGACGTCGCCGCCGACCTGGTGGCCGAGGCCGAGGAGCTCCTCCCGCTGGTCAACGCGCTCTACCTGCCCGGGAGCGGCTACTTCCGCGCCCGCCAGCCCGACGGGACCCTGGTCGAGACGCGCCACTGCTACGACTTCTCCACCGTCGGCACCACGATCGCCGCGGACCTTCCCGAGCAGCAGCGGGACGAGATGGTGCGCTTCTTCGTCGAGGAGCTCCGCACGCCGTCGTGGATGCGTGCGCTCTCGCCCTGGGACGAGAACGCCGGCTACTCCCTGCGCGCGGACCACCAGTGGAACGGCGCCTACCCGGCCTGGCCCGCCGACTCCGCCCGGGCAGCGATCGCGCTCGGCCACCCGCGCGTCGCGCTGGAGTGGCTCGACGGGCTGGCCCGCACGACGAACCAGGGGCCGCCCGGGCAGGCGCACTTCGTCGAGGAGGCCGCCAGCCCGATCGACGGCGGCGCCCGCAAGACCCCGCCCCAGCTGCCCTACCTCATCGACTGGTCGTGCTCCTCGGCCGGCGCCTGGTGCGAGCTGGTCATCGGCTCCATCTTCGGCGTCGAGGTCTCCCTCGACGGCGAGGTCCGGGCGGGCGGCTGCATCGACGAGCTCGACGCCCGCGCGCGGCTGACGAACCTCGTAGTCCAGGGCCGCACGTACGACGTCGCCGGCGGAGAGGTCCTGCCTCACTAGCGTCCAAGGGTCGCTAACCGCCGAAGGGCACCACCGGCAGACCGGGGACGTCGACCGAGACGCGGAAGAGCGCGCCGGCCGCCGGGTGGGCGCCCGGACCGAGACCGCCGCGCGAGGTGGTGACGAACAGGTCGGTCATGTCCGCGCCGCCGAGGGTGCAGGCCGTGACGTGCGGAACCGGCAGGTCGACCCGCTCCAGCAGGTTCCCGGCCGGGTCGAAGCGCAGCACCTGACCGGCGCCGTAGACCGCGACCCAGATCGTCCCCTGCGCGTCGACGGCCAGGCCGTCCAGGTCGCCGTCCTCCCGGCCGCGCTCGACCAGGGGCCGCCGGTCGGTGAGCCGGCCGTCCGCGACGTCGAACACGTCCAGCCGGCCGGTGCCGCTGTCGACGTAGTACGCGCGCGACCCGTCCGGGGAGAACCCCATCCCGTTGGAGATCGTCACGCCGTCGAGCACCTGCTCGACCTTGAGGGCGGGGTCGATCCGGTACAGGCCCGCGGCCCCGGGAGCCTGGTCCCAGGCGCTGGTGCCGACGTACAGGCTGCCGTCCGGAGCCGCGGTGCCCTCGTTCATCCGGATCCCCGGCGCGCTGACCACTGGGACCAGGCGGGTGGGGGCGCCGTCGACGTCGTCCGCGAGCTCGACGCCGAGCTCGGTGGCCACCACGTAGCCGCCGACGCGACGCGGGCGGACGAACGCGGCCACCCGCCCGACGTGCCTGCGGTCCACGCCGCCGTCCGGCCGCAGGGTGAGCAGGTCCCCGACCAGCATGTCGACGAGGCGGAGCCCGCCCCAGGCCGGGGACCAGACGGGGCCCTCACCGTGGTCGGTGACGGCATCGGTGATCTGCTCGACGGCGCGCATCCGCCCAGTCTTGCCCACCGTGGACCGGTCCATCGACCGCCGTGCGCGCCGCCCGGGCCGACAGGAGGTCGAGCGATGCAGGGGTGCTCGCCCGACGCCGGCGCCGCCGGGCCCGAATGCGGCCCCGCGGAACGGGCCGCCGCCGGGTGAGTGCGCTCACACCGGCGGCCGTGCCGGACCATCGTCCCCGGGCGACTTGCCCTGGGATGAGTAGTCTGGAGGCTGTTGGCGACGGTCCGAGCGTGGCGCGCCGCGCACGCGGGCAGTCGCCAGGAGCACCACCTGCGGTGCTGACGGAACCGGACAACTCGTGCGCCCAGGGCGCACGCCAGGAGGACACAGTGACCATCCGCGTCGGTATCAACGGCTTCGGCCGCATCGGCCGCAACTTCACCCGCGCCGTGCTGGACTCGGGGGCGGACATCCAGATCGTGGGCGTCAACGACCTCACCGACAACAAGACCCTCGCGCACCTGCTGAAGTACGACTCGGTCTTCGGCGCCCTCAAGGAGGAGGTGTCCTACACCGAGGACTCCATCACCGTGGGCAAGCAGACCTTCCGGGCGCTGGAGGAGAAGGACCCGGCCGCCCTGCCCTGGGGCGAGCTCGGCGCGGACATCGTCATCGAGTCCACCGGCCGCTTCACCGACGCCACCAAGGCCAAGGCGCACATCGACGCCGGCGCGAAGAAGGTCATCATCTCCGCGCCCGGCAAGAACGAGGACGCCACCTTCGTCGTCGGCGTCAACCACACCGAGTACGACCCGGCGAACCACAACGTCATCTCCAACGCGTCCTGCACCACCAACTGCCTGGCTCCGATGGCCAAGGTGCTGGACGAGGAGTTCGGGATCGTCCGCGGCCTGATGACCACGATCCACGCCTACACCGCCGACCAGAACCTCCAGGACGGCCCGCACCGCGACCTGCGCCGCGCCCGCGCCGCCGCGCTGAGCATCATCCCCACCTCGACCGGTGCGGCCAAGGCCGTCTCCCTGGTCCTGCCCCAGCTCAAGGGCAAGCTGGACGGGTACGCCCTCCGCGTGCCGGTCCCCACCGGCTCCGCCACCGACCTGACCTTCCAGGCCGCCAAGCCGGTGAGCGTCGAGGCCGTCAACGCCGCGATGAAGAAGGCGGCCGAGAGCGAGGAGCTCAAGGGCATCCTGGCCTACACCGAGGACCCGATCGTCTCCGCCGACATCCAGGGCGACCCGCACTCGAGCATCTTCGACTCCGGGCTGACCAAGGTGATCGACGACCAGGTCAAGGTGGTCTCCTGGTACGACAACGAGTACGGCTACGCCTCCTCCCTGGTGAAGCTCACCAGCTACGTCGGCGACCGGCTCTGAGCCGACCGGCGCCGGGGCGGCGCTGAGGCGCGGCGCCCGCGCCGAGCCCTCGGTGCCGAGCGCGGGGCTCACGCTGAGCCATCGTCCGGCGCTGAGCGGAGGTGCACGACGCCGAGGCGGTGCCGCGCCCCACGCTGAGCCGATCCGCCCGGCGGCGGGCCTCGCGCCCGCTGCCGGGCGGGGAGGCGGCGACCGGAGCGGCGCCGGGCAGGAGCCGGGGCCGCCCGCGGGAACGCCACCCCTCGGCGGCGCCCCCGCCTGACGGCCTCGGCGCCCGCACGACGACGGCCCGCCGCGCGACCCGGCGGCGACGCCGGGCCCACCGGCCCACCCGCGTCAACCTCGCGGGCGGCGGCGACGCCGGCACCGCCGACGGTGCAGGCGGGCGGCGAACGGCGTCGGCGGCACCCGCTCGCGCCGTCGACGGCGCTGGCCAGGTCCCGGCACGGGCCTGCTGCGCCAGGCCGTGCCGCACTGCCCCCGGCCGTGCCGCACTGCGCCACGGCCGTCCCGCACCGGCCCCGCCCCCGGCCCGTCCACCCCGGCCCGGCCCCCCGACCCCCATCCGGCCCCACCGCAAGGAGAACCATGAAGACCCTGCAGGACCTGGGCGAGCTGCGCGGCAAGCGCGTGCTCGTCCGCTCCGACTTCAACGTCCCGCTCGACGGCACCACCATCACCGACGACGGCCGGATCCGGGCCGCGCTGCCCACCCTCACCGCGCTGACCGACGCCGGCGCCCGGGTGGCCGTGGTCGCGCACCTCGGCCGGCCCAAGGGCGTCCCGGACGAGAAGTACTCCCTCGCCCCGGTCGCCGCGCGGCTCGGCGAGCTCCTCGGCAAGCAGGTGACCCTGGCCAAGGACACCGTCGGGCCGGACGCCCGCGCCGTCGTCGAGGGCCTGGCCGACGGCGACGTCGCCCTGCTGGAGAACGTCCGGTTCGACCCCCGCGAGACCGCCAAGGACGACCTCGCCCGCGGCGAGCTCGCCGACGAGCTCGCCGCCCTGGCCGACGCCTACGTCTCCGACGGCTTCGGCGTCGTGCACCGCAAGCAGGCCTCCGTCTACGACGTCGCCCAGCGGCTGCCGCACGCGGCCGGCCAGCTCGTCGTGAAGGAGATCGAGTCCCTGCGCCGGGCCACCGACAACCCCGAGCGGCCCTACGCCGTCGTCCTCGGCGGCTCCAAGGTCTCCGACAAGCTCGGCGTCATCGCCAACCTGCTCGGCAAGGCCGACCGGCTGCTCGTCGGCGGCGGCATGGTCTTCACCTTCCTCGCCGCGCAGGGCCACGGCGTGGGCAAGTCCCTGCTCGAGGAGGACCAGGTCGAGACCGTCAAGGGCTACCTCGCCCAGGCGGCCGAGCGGGGCGTGGAGATCGTCCTGCCCACCGACATCGTCGTGGCCCCGGAGATCAGCGCCGACGCGCCCGCCACCGTGGTGGCCGCCGACGCCATCCCGGCGGACCAGATCGGGCTGGACATCGGCCCGGAGTCCGCGCGCGCGTTCGCCGCGAAGATCGCCGACGCCCGCACCGTCGTCTGGAACGGGCCGATGGGCGTCTTCGAGCTCGCCCCGTTCGCCGCCGGCACCCGCGCGGTGGCCCAGGCCATGTCCGACGCCCCCGGCTTCACCATCGTCGGCGGCGGGGACTCCGCGGCCGCGGTGCGCACCCTCGGCTTCGACGAGTCGACCTTCTCCCACATCTCCACCGGCGGCGGCGCGTCCCTGGAGTTCCTCGAGGGCAAGACCCTGCCCGGCATCGCCGTCCTGGAGGACTGATGGCCACCCGCACCCCGCTGATGGCGGGCAACTGGAAGATGAACCTCGACCACCACGAGGCCATCGCCCTGGTCCAGAAGCTCGCCTGGACCCTCGACGACGCCAAGCACGACTACGCCGCCGTGGAGGTCGTGGTCCTCCCGGCGTTCACCGCGCTGCGGTCCGTGCAGACCCTGGTCGACGGCGACAAGCTGGGCGTGCGCTACGGCGCCCAGGACGTCTCCGCCCACCAGGCCGGCGCCTACACCGGCGAGGTCTCCGCGGCCATGCTCGCCAAGCTCGGCGTGACCTACGTCGTCGTGGGCCACTCCGAGCGGCGGCAGTACCACGGCGAGGACGACGCGGTCGTCAACGCCAAGGCCAAGGCCGCCCTCGGCGCCGGGATGACCCCGATCATCTGCGTCGGGGAGGGCCTGGAGGTGCGCAAGGCGGGCAACCACGTCGAGCACACCCTCGCCCAGGTCGACGGCGCCTACGCCGGGCTGAGCCAGGACGAGGCCGCTCGCACCGTCGTCGCCTACGAGCCGGTCTGGGCGATCGGCACCGGCGAGGTCGCCACCCCGGAGAACGCCGAGGAAGTCTGCCAGGCGATCCGGGCCCGGCTCGCCGAGCTCTACACCCAGGGCCTGGCCGACAAGGTCCGGGTGCTCTACGGCGGCTCGGTGAAGTCCGGGAACGTCGCCACGATCATGGCGCAGGAGGACGTCGACGGCGCCCTGGTGGGCGGGGCCAGCCTGCAGGCCGAGGAGTTCGCCGCCATCGTGCGCTACCGGGACCACCAGGTCGGCCAGTAGCCCAACCACCAGGTCGGGCAGTAGCCGGCCCGGGTGCCGGCGGGCCTCCTCGCCCGCCGGCCCCGGCCTAACCCGAGCCACCCGCCGTCGGCCGGCGTCGCCGGGACGACGCCGGCCGCCGTCGGCGGGCGTCGCCGGGACGCCGGCCGCCGTCGACCCCGGACGCGGCCGGGCGAGAGCGCCGGCGATCCGTGCGTCTTGCCACGGCCGGTCGGGGTTGGCCGACGCCCGGCATCGCCTATCCTTGACCCCGGTCGCCGACCCCTAACGAAACGGAGCCGTCCGTGTCAGTGCTGCGGATCATCCTCGAGGTGCTGCTGGTGCTAACCAGCATCTTCCTCGTCCTGACCATCCTCATGCACAAGGGCAAGGGCGGCGGGCTGTCGGACATGTTCGGCGGCGGGCTCTCCAGCAGCGTCGGCTCCTCCGGCGTCGCCGAGCGCAACCTCAACCGGATCACGATCGGGGTCGCGCTCGTCTGGGCCGCCTCGGTCGTGCTCATCGGGCTGATCCAGAAGTTCGAGTTCTAGGAGACCGCAGTGGCTGGTGGAAGTGCGATCCGGGGCTCGCGCGTCGGCGCGGGCCCGATGGGCGAGGCGGTCCGGGGGGAGGCCGCGCCGCGGGTGTGGGTCTCCTACTGGTGCTCCCAGGGGCACGAGGTACGGCCCAGCTTCGCCAAGGAGGCCGACCTGGTCATCCCCGAGGTCTGGGACTGCCCGCGCTGCGGGCTACCGGCCGGCCAGGACCGGGACAACCCGCCCACCCCGCCGAAGAACGAGCCCTACAAGACGCACCTGGCCTACGTGAAGGAGCGTAGGTCGGACGCCGACGGCGCCGAGCTCCTCCAGGAGGCGCTGGCCGCCCTGCGCGAGCGCCGCGGGGGTTAGGTCCGCGGCAGCGCCGCCCGCCGGTTAACAGCGCCGCACCCGTCGGCGGCCGACGGCGCCCCGCCAGCTGCGGACGTCCTGAGCACAGTTGCACGGCGTCGGTGAGGATGGCCGCGTGGGATCGGGACTCTTGCAGCGCGCCTGGGCGGACCTGGGTGGTGATCCGGACCTGCTCCGATCGGTCGGAGTACACGGCGAGCACGGTCTGAGCAGCCGGCTGCCGGTCGGCGAGCTGGCCCTGGGTGCGGTGGCCGCCCAGGTGCTCGCCGCCCGTGAGCTCGCGGCGGAAGGGCGACCGGTGCCGCCGGTGGAGCTGGACGCCCGACACGTGGGCATCGCCTTCCGCAGCGAGCGGTTCCTCCAGATCGACCGGCGTCCCGCGCCGGCCGGCTTCGCTCCCTTGTCGCGGTTCTGGCCCTCGGCGGACGGGTGGGTGCGGCTGCACGCGAACTATCCGCACCATCGCCAGGCCGCGCTCAGGGCGCTGGGCGAGGACCCGCCTGCGGCCATCCGTCGGCGTGCCAGCGCAGACGTCGAAGGCGCCGTCGTGTCCGCCGGAGGGGTGGCAGCCGCGGTCCGCACCTTCCAGCAGTGGAGCGAGCACCCGGCCGGTGTCGCGGTGGCCGCTCAACCGCTCCTGGACCTGGCCCGGGTCGCCCCAGCGCCGGCCCGGGCCCATCGCCTGCAGGGGTTGCGCGTCCTGGACCTCACCCGCGTCATCGCCGGACCCGAAGCGACACGGATCCTGGCCGCGCACGGTGCCGACGTGCTGCGGATCGACGGACCCCACCTGCCCGAGGACCCCACCACGCTGCTGGAGTCCAGCCCCGGCAAGCGGTGCACCCAGCTCGACCTGGCCGTCGCCCGGGACCGGCGCCTGTTCGAGCAGCTGCTCGCCGACGCCGACGTCCTCGTGCACGGCTACCGTCCGGGGGCGCTCGCTCCCTTCGGCCTTGCCTCCGAGGTGCTGGCCGAGCGGTACCCCGGCCTCGTCGTCGTCAGCCTCTCCGCCTGGGGCACTCATGGGCCGTGGGCCGCCCGACGAGGGTTCGACTCCATCGTCCAAGCAGGCACGGGCATCGCCGCGGCCACTGCGGGGCCGGACGGCACCCCCGGCGTGCTGCCCGCCCAGGCGCTCGACCACGGCGCGGGCCATCTGCTCGCCGCGACGGTGATGCGTGCCCTGACCAAGGTCCGCCAGCAGGGCGGCACCTGGCACGGCCACCTGTCCTTGGCCCGGCTCGCCCACTGGCTGCTGACCGCCCCACGGCCCCCGGACGACGGGGCGCCGGAGGCAGATCCCCGCCCCGACCCCTACTGCGTCGAGCTACCCTCGAGCGCCGGCGTGCTTGCCGTCGTCCGCCCCATCGCAGCCCCACCCTGGCGCCATGGACCCCAGTCCGTGGCACCCGAGAGGGCGAGCTGGGGCAGCCGGTAGCGCTTGTCTTACGGTGGCATCAGGCGCTCCGGCTGGCAGCGCGGCGTCGCCGAGCAGGGTCATCCCTCGCCCGGTGCGCTCGGTCTCACTCAACTCGGCGACCGCTAGGGTTCCGTAACCCGATCCTCTCGCGGCACGCCTGAAGCAAGGTAACCTGCCTGAGCGGAGTCGCCGACCACGCGCGCAAGCACGGCGTCGCGGATCTCGACATCGAGCACGCAGTACGTAACGCCATCCGTGTGATCAGCCAAGGCGACCGCGACCTGTACATCGGCGCCGACCGGACTGGCCGGCTCGTTGAGGTGGTCGTTGTCGACGACGACGGTGAGCCCGTGGCAATCCACGCCATGGCTCTGCGTCGCAAGTTCTATGAGCATCTATGACCAACCGCCCGAGGTGATGATCATGCCCCGCACCCCCGAACAGCTCCGACAGGCCGCCGAGGACGCCGAGCGGTGGCTCGACTCGCTCGATCCGGCTGCCATCGCGTCGCCGGACGCGGACGCGAGCCACCTACGTCGCCTCGCGGCAGCGGTCCATGCTGCTGGCACCAGTCAGGCGGAGCTCGCCGAGGCCGTGGCCGCTGCCCGCGAGCACGGGCATACCTGGACGCAGATCGCCACCATGCTGGGAACCAGTCGGCAGGCCGCCCAGGAGCGCTACGGAGAGCCGGCTAAGCGCCCGTAGAGGGATCGATTGCAGTCGGGCCCTCCGCCGCCGATGGGTAGCTCGGCCAGACTGTCGCCGTGACGAAGCGAGCGAACGCTGTGCAGCTCCTGCGGGTCCCGTACGACTCCGGGCGAGCCGAGGCGCGGATGGGCGCCGGCCCGTCCGCGCTGACCCGCGCCGGAGCGGGTGACCGGTTACGCGCCCGGGGGCACTCCGTGTGCGAGCAGCAACTCGACCCGACGCCGGAGTGGCGCGCGGAACTGAAGACCGCGTTCGAGCTTCACCGGCAGATCGCCGCCGCGGCGCGCTCTGCACACCACGAGGGCCGGGTGCCACTGCTGCTGTCGGGCAACTGCAGCGGCACGATCGGCATGCTGGCCGCGCTGTCCGCGGCCACGTCGCGGCGAGTCGGGCTGGTCTGGCTGGACGCGCACGGTGACTTCAACACCCCCGACACCGACCCCTACGGATTCCTCGACGGCCAGGGTCTGGCCATGGTCGTCGGCCGCTGCTGGCGCACTCTGACCGCCACCGTCCCGGGCTTCACGCCACTACCCGAGCGGGCCGTCGTGCTCGCCGGCGCTCGCGACGTGGACGACCAGGAAGCGCCGGCGCTGCGCGACTCCGGAATCACCTGGCTCGACCCGAGCCAGGTTCGCGACATGCCCACGGTGCAGGAAGCAGTGCAACGGCTCGCCGATGTTGCCGACGTCGTGCACGTGCACGTCGACCTCGACGTTCACGACCCGACGATCGCCCCGGCGAACGGCTTTGCCGCGCCGAACGGGCTGACCGCCAACGAAGTCCACGAGGTCATCCGGCAGCTCGCCGAGTCCGTGCCCATCGCCTCCGGCACGCTCGCCTCCTACGACCCCTCCTACGACCCCGCCGGGCGGATGCGCGACATCGCCCTGGACCTCCTCGCCCTCATCGCCGAGCTCACCACGACCACGGCCCGGACCTGAAGGTGCGTCCCGGGCAGCGATCGTTCACCGGACGGTGCGGGACCGGTCAACGACCAACCTGACCTGTTCCGTAAGACGGTTCACGCGGCAGCGTGCACCTGGCTCCTGTTCATGCTCTCGACCAGGAGCATCGAGAAGCACGAGCACGTCGGCGACGGTCAAGGCTTGCGCGTTGGAGAGACAGGCCCTATGCGCGCACCAGCGGCAGCCCCTCGGTGAGCACCTCCCCGTAGGTCACGTCCGGGTCGAGCCGGCGCAGGTCCTCCATCAGGCTGTTGCGGACGTCCCGGAGCGGGATGTTGACCTGCTGGTCAACCCTGCCCGGCCGGGTCAGGACAGCGATCGACGACCCCTGCGGCCGGGTGAGCGTGATCGGCCCGGAGGGGCGCTCGAGCACCACACCGCTCACCGCGTCGTGGCCCTGCGCCCGCGTCCGGGCCGGGCAGCGCAGCCGCAGGCCCAGCCACGCCGCGAGCAGGTCCACCGAGGGGTGGCCCGCCGCGCCGGACACCGTCACGGCAGTCACCGGCTCCGCCGGCGGCTCGTCGAGGGCGGCGGCCAGCACCGAGCGCCACAGGGTCAGCGCCGCCCAGGCGAGGTCGGAGTCACCCGGGGCGTAGGCGCCGGCGAGCCGGGCGAGCGTCGTCACCGGGTCGGCGCACCGGGTGGAGTCGGTGATCCGGCGCTGGGCCATCCGCCCGATCGGGTCCGTGGACGGCGCGGGCGGCGCCGTCGTCGGCCACCACGCCACGATCGGGGCGTCCGGCAGCAGCAGCGACATGACGAGGGTCTCCGGCTGCTGGCCGGCGCCGCCGCGGGGCTTGAGGAGGACCACCTCGGAGGCGCCGGCGTCGCCGCCGACCCGGATCTGGGCGTCCAGCCGCGCCTCGCCGTCCGGCCCGTCACCGCCCTCCGGCCCCGTGGCGCTGGCCGGCGCGTCGGACCCGGCGGGGGCGTCCGGCAGCACCACCAGGACCCGGGCGGGGTGCTCGCGGGAGACGTCGTTGGCGGTGCGGATAGCCCGCTCGGCGGTCTGCTCGTCTGGGGCGAGCACGACCAGGGTGAGGACCCGGCCGAGGGCGACGACGCCGCCCTCCTCGCGCAGGGACACCAGCCGGTTGCCCACCGCCGCGGAGGTGGTGCCGCGCAGGTTGACGATCATCGGCTGCTCCTTCGGGACGCGGGCGGCCGGGCGCCGTCGGGCGCGGGGGACCGGGCGCCGTCGGACGCGGGGGACCGGACGCCGTCGACGGTCACGGCCGCCGCCAGGTGCGCCCGTCCCGGGCGAGCATGGCGTCGGCGCTGGCCGGCCCCCAGGTGCCCGGCGGGTACGGCTCGGGCCGGCCCTCGGCCGCCCACGCCTCGATGACCGGGTCGAGGATCTGCCAGGAGAGCTCGACCTCCTGCTGGCGGGGGAACAGCGGCGGGTCGCCGAGCAGGACGTCGAGGATGAGCCGCTCGTAGGCCTCCGGGGAGTTCTCGGTGAAGGCGTGGCCGTAGCCGAAGTCCATGGTGACGTCCCGGACCTCCATCGCGGTGCCGGGCACCTTGGCGCCGAACCGGATGGTCACGCCCTCGTCCGGCTGGACCCGGATGACCAGGGCGTTCTGCCCCAGCTGCTGGGTGGCGCCGAGGTCGAAGGGCAGGTGCGGCGCCCGGTCGAAGACCACCGCGATCTCGGTCACCCGCCGGCCCAGCCGCTTGCCGGTCCGCAGGTAGAACGGGACCCCGGCCCAGCGCCGGGTCTGCACGTCCAGCCGCAGCGCGGCGTAGGTCTCCGTGCCGGAGGCCGGGTCGATGCCCTCCTCCTGCAGGTACCCCTGGACGTAGGCCCCGCCCTGCCAGCCCGCCGCGTACTGCCCGCGGGCGGTGTGCGCGGCCAGGTCGGCCGGCAGCCGGACCGCGGAGAGCACCTTCTCCTTCTCCGCCCGCAGGGCGTCGGCCGAGAAGGAGACCGGCTCCTCCATCGCGGTCAGGGCGAGGAGCTGCAGCAGGTGGTTCTGGATGACGTCGCGGGCCGCGCCGATGCCGTCGTAGTAGCCGGCGCGGGTGCCGATCCCGATGTCCTCGGCCATCGTGATCTGGACGTGGTCGACGTAGTGCGCGTTCCAGATCGGCTCGAACAGCTGGTTGGCGAACCGTAGCGCGAGCAGGTTCTGGACCGTCTCCTTGCCGAGGTAGTGGTCGATCCGGAAGACCGCGTCCGGCGGGAAGACCTCGGAGACGACGGCGTCCAGCTCCCGCGCCGAGGCCAGGTCGTGGCCGAACGGCTTCTCGATCACCACCCGGCGCCAGCCCTCGCCGCCGCCGCTGGAGAGTCCGGACCTGTCCAGCTGGCGCAGCACGCGCGGGAAGGCGTCCGGCGGGACCGAGAGGTAGAACGCGTGGTTGCCGCCGGTGCCGCGCTCGACGTCGAGCTGGTGGACCGTCTCGGCGAGCCGGTCGAAGGCGGCGTCGTCGTCGAACTCGCCCTGGACGAACCGGAACCCCGAGGCGAGCTGGTCCCAGGTCCGCTCGTCGAACGGGGTGCGGGCGTACCGGCGGACGGCGTCGTGCACCACCCCGGCGAACTCCTCCTGCGACCACGACCGGCGCCCGAACCCGGTGAGCGCGAACGACGGCGGCAGCAGCCCGCGGTTGGCCAGGTCGTAGATCGCCGGCATGAGCTTGCGCTTGGCGAGGTCGCCGGTGACGCCGAAGATCACCAGGCCGGCCGGGCCGGCGATGCGGGGCAGGCGCCGGTCCCGCGGGTCCCGCAGCGGGTTGGCGGCCGGGCCCGCGCCGGCGACGGCGGGTGAGCCAGCGGTCCCGGGAGCTCCGGAGCCGCCGGGCGTCCCGGGAGCCGCGGTCGTCCCGGTGCCGGTGGGCGCCCCGGGGGTCGCGGGCCTCCCCGCGGCCGCGGCCCCGGGCAGGGTCTCGGTCATCGGGGGGCCGGGCCGGAGAGCAGGCCTGCCAGCCAGGGCAGGGCGTCGGCGGAGGTCACGTGCAGCCGCAGGACCGGCCGGCCCTGCTCGGCGAGCACCCGGGCGTCGCCGGCGGCCTGGGCGGCGATGAGCGCGGCGAAGTCGAAGTCCCGGCCGGGGATCTGCACCTGGTCCACCGGGCTGCCGGTGACCTGCAGGAACACCCCGGTGGCCGGCCCGCCCTTGTGGTACTGCCCGGTGGAGTGCAGGAACCGCGGCCCCCAGCCGAAGGTCACCGGCCGGCCGGTGCGGGCGGCGAGGGCCGGCCGCACCCCGGCGAGCAGGTCCGCGGCGCGGCCCTCCCGGTCCAGGTAGGCCATGACGGCGAGGTAACCGTCCTCCGGCAGGGTGGCCAGCAGGGCCGCCACGGCGTCGGCGACGGCGGTCTCCCCGTGGAGCAGCCCGGCCGAGGCCCGCACCTCCACCCCGGAGTCCTCGAAGGCGGGCGGCTCCGGCGGCGGGGTGGACTCCAGCAGGCCGCGGGTGGCGGCCTTGGCGGACTCCACGTTGGGCTGGTCGAACGGGTTGATCCCGAGCAGCCGGCCGGCGATCGCGACGGCGTGCTCCCACAGCAGCAGGGTCGCGCCCAGGGTGCCGGAGACGGTGACCTCGGTGGCCTCCGCGGCACCGGGGTCGGTGCCGCCGCCGTCGGCCTCGTCCGTCAGCGGGGTGAGGACCACCGGCAGGACGTCCGGGGCGGGGTCGGCCAGCTCGGGGGCGCCGTCATCGACGACGACCGGCAGCAGCCCGGTGCCGGACTTGCCGGTGGACTCGGCGATCAGCTGCTCGGCCCAGTCGCCGAGGTGGAGCAGGCCGGAGCCGGCGTCGCGGAGGACGATCTTGTCCCGGCGGGGGGAGGTCCCGCCCAGGGCGGCGCCGAGGACCAGCGCCGGGTTGGCGTCGGTGTCCTGGGCGAAGACGTCGGCGACGGCGGCGGCCTCGTCGAGGAGCTGGCCGACGTCGACCCCGGCCAGGGCGGTGGGCACCAGCCCGAAGGCGGTCAGCGCGGAGAACCGCCCGCCGACGTTCGGGTCGGCCTCGAACACCGCCCGGTACCCGGCGGCGGCCGCGGCCTGCTGCAGCGCCGAGCCGGGGTCGGTGACGACGACGAACCGGCTCGCGGCGTCGATCCCGGCGGCGGTGAACGCCGCCTCGAAGGTGCGGCGCTGGGAGTCGGTCTCCAGGGTGGTGCCGGACTTGGAGGAGACCACCACGACGGTGCGGGACAGGTCCGTCTCCAGCGCGCGGTGGACCTGGTCCGGGTCGGTGGAGTCCAGCACGGTCAGCTGGGCGCCGGCGGTGGCGGCGATCACCTCCGGCGCCAGGGAGGACCCGCCCATGCCGCACAGCACGACCCGGTCCACCCCCTCCGCGCGGAGCTCCTCCCGCAGCCGGGCCAGCGGCTCCAGCAGCGGCCGGGAGGTCTCGTGCAGGGCGGTCCAGCCGAGCCGGACCGCTGCCTCGGCCGCCGCGTCCGGGCCCCACAGGTCGGGGTCCTGCGCGGCCAGCCGGCTGGCGACCTTCTCCGCGACGAGGTCCGGCACGTGGGCGGCGACGGCGCGGCCGGCGTCGCCGGTGGCGGTGACCTCCACGACCGCGCCCTCCTCCGGTCCGGCCCAGGTGACCGTGGCGGGTCCGGCGCTCATCGGGCCACCGCCCGGGCGCCGTCGAGAGCGGCGGTGACGGTCTGCACCAGCTCCTCCCAGCTGGCCGCGAACTTCGCGACCCCCTCGGTCTCCAGCAGGTCGGTGACCTCCGGGAAGGAGATCCCCAGCCGCTCCAGCCCGTCGAGGACCTCCGCGGCGGCCTCGTAGGTGCCGCGGACGGTGTCCCCGCGCAGGTTCGCGTGGTCGGCGACGGCGTCCAGGGTGGGCTCGGGCATGGTGCTGACGACGTCGGGCGCCACCAGCTCCTCGACGTACATGGTGTCCGGGTAGGCCGGGTCCTTCACCCCGGTGGAGGCCCACAGCGGCCGCTGCACGTGCGCGCCGGCGTCGGCCAGCTCGGCCCAGCGGGGGGAGGAGAAGATCTCCTCGAAGGCCTGGTAGGCCAGGCGCGCGTTGGCCACCCCGGCCCGGCCACGGAGCCCGGCGGCCGCCTCGGTGCCGAGGGCGTCCAGGCGCTTGTCCACCTCGGTGTCCACCCGGGAGACGAAGAAGCTGGCCACCGAGCGGATCGTGCCCAGGTCGACGCCGGCCCGCTGCGCCCGCTCCAGCCCGTCCAGGTAGGCGGCGGCGACGGCGCGGTAGCGGTCGAGGGCGAAGATCAGCGTGACGTTGACGCTGATGCCCTCGCTGATCGCCTGGCTGATCGCCGCCAGGCCCTCGGCGGTGGCAGGGATCTTCACCATGAGGTTGGGCCGGTCCACGGTGGCCCACAGCGCCCGGGCGGCCTCGATGGTCGCCTCGGCGTCCCGGGCCAGCCGCGGGTCCACCTCGATGGACACACGCCCGTCCTGCCCGCCGGTGGCGGCGTAGACGTCGGCGAGCAGGTCGCAGGCGTCGCGCACGTCGTCGGTGGTGATGCTGAGCACCGCCTCGTCGGTGTCCGCGCCGCCGGCGGCCAGGGCCCGGACCTGCTCGTCGTAGTCCTCGCCCTTGGCCAGGGCGCCGGCGAAGATGGTGGGGTTGGTGGTCACGCCCACCACGTGCCTGTCCCGGACGAGGCGGGCCAGGCCGCCGCTGGTGAGGCGGCCCCGGGAGAGGTCGTCCAGCCAGATGGACACCCCGCACCGGCTGAGCTCGCCGAGGCGGTCGGTCGTGCTGCTCTCAGTCATGTCCTGCTCCAGGTTCTCCGGGCGTGCCCCGCGGGGCTGCCGGGGCTGGCGGCTGCGGGGGCTGCTGCTGACGGGACGGGGACGGCGGTCGCCGCCGGGGGCTTCCGCCGACGTGCTGCCGCCGCGGGGGCGGCGCCCCCGCGGGCGTGGCCGGGCGACCGGGGCACGGCGGCCTACTTCGGCCGGTCCGCGGTGCCGGCGAGGGTGGGCACGCCGACGGTGGCCGGGACCCCGGCCCCGCCCTGGGCGGCGGCGAGGGACTCCCGGGCGGCGGCGACCACGGCGTCGGCGGTCAGGCCGAACTTCTCGTACAGGACCTGGTAGGCCCCCGAGGCGCCGTAGTGCTCCAGCGAGACCGACCGGCCGGCGTCGCCGACCAGGGACCGCCAGCTCATCGCGATCCCGGCCTCGACCGAGACCCGGGCCCGGACCGCGGCGGGGAGGACGGCCTCGCGGTAGGCCTCGTCCTGCTCGGCGAACCACTCCATGCTCGGCACGGACACCACCCGGGCGGCCACGCCCTGCTCGGCGAGCTGCTCCCGGGCGGCCAGCGCGATCTGCACCTCCGAGCCGCTGGCGAGGAGGAGGACGTCCGGGACGCCGCCGCGGGCCTCGGCGAGCACGTACGCCCCGCGCAGCACGCCCTCGGCGCTGGCCAGGGTGTCCCCCTCCGCGGCGCCGTCGCCCCGGGCCGGGTTGGGCACGTCCTGCCGGGTCAGCACGATGCCGGCGGGCCGGTCGTGCCGCTCCAGGATGCCCCGCCAGGCCTGGGCGGTCTCGGCGGCGTCGGCCGGCCGGACGACGTCCAGACCGGGGATGGCCCGCAGCGCGGTCAGGTGCTCCACCGGCTGGTGGGTGGGCCCGTCCTCGCCCAGGCCGATGGAGTCGTGCGTCCAGACGAACGTCGACAGGGCGCCCATCAGGGCGGCCAGCCGGACGGCCGGGCGCATGTAGTCGGAGAAGACCAGGAAGGTGCCGCCGTAGGGGCGGGTGAGGCCGTGCAGGGCGATGCCGTTGACGATGGCGCCCATGGCGTGCTCGCGGATGCCGAAGTGCAGCGTCCGGCCGTACGGGTTGCCCGGGAACATCTCGGTGGAGCGCTCCACCGGGAGGAAGGACGGCTGGCCCTTCATCGTCGTGTTGTTGGAGCCGGCCAGGTCCGCCGAGCCGCCCCACAGCTCGGGCAGCGGGTCGGCGAGCGCGGCGAGCACCTCCCCGGAGGCCTTGCGGGTGGAGACGTCCTTGCCGGCCTCGAAGTCGGGCAGCGCCTCCGCCCAGCCGGCGGGCAGCTCGCGGGCGCGCAGCCGGTCCAGCAGGGCCGCGGCGTCGGGATGGGCCTCGCGCCAGCCGGCGAAGCTGGCCTCCCAGCGCTCCCGGTCGGCGCGGGCCCGGGCGGCGGCATTGCCGCGGGTGTGGGCCAGGACGTCCTCGGCGACGGCGAAGGTCTGGTCCGGGTCGAAGCCGAGGATCTCCTTCACCGCCCGGACCTCGTCCGCGCCCAGCGCCGAGCCGTGCACGGCGCCGGTGTTCTGCTTGTTGGGGGCGGGCCAGCCGATGATCGTGCGCAGCGCGATGATCGACGGCCGGCCGGTCTCGGCGCGGGCGGCCTGGAGGGCGGCGTACAGGCCCTCGACGTCCTCGTGGTACTCCCCGCCGCCCTGGGTGAAGTCCACCCGCTGGGTGTGCCAGCCGTAGGCGGCGTACCGAGCCAGGACGTCCTCGGTGAAGGCGACGTTGGTGTCGTCCTCGATGGAGATGTGGTTGTCGTCGTAGAGGACGACCAGGTTGCCCAGCTCCTGGGTGCCGGCCAGCGAGGAGGCCTCGGAGGTGACGCCCTCCTGGAGGTCGCCGTCGGAGGCGATGACGTAGACGTGGTGGTCGAACGGGCTCTCCCCGGCCGGGGCGTCGGGGTCGAGCAGGCCGCGCTCGCGGCGGGCGGCCAGGGCCATCCCGACGGCGGCGGCCAGGCCCTGCCCGAGCGGCCCGGTGGTGATCTCCACCCCCGGGGTGTGCCGGTACTCGGGGTGGCCGGGGGTCCGCGAGCCGTAGGTGCGCAGCGCCTGCAGGTCCTCCAGCTCCAGGCCCATCCCGGCGAGGTAGAGCTGGATGTACTGGGTGAGGGAGGAGTGGCCCGCCGAGAGGACGAACCGGTCCCGGCCCAGCCAGTGCTCGTCGGCGGGGTCGAGGTTCATCACCCGCTGGTAGAGCAGGTAGGCGGCCGGCGCGAGGGACATCGCGGTGCCCGGGTGGCCGTTGCCGACCTGCTGGACGGCGTCGGCGGCCAGCACCCGGACGGTGTCCACGGCGCGGGCGTCGAGCTCGGACCACTCCAGCGCGGGCGTCCCGGGTGAGCTGTTCACAGATCCTCGTCTCCGTCCTGGTCCACCCAGGACCCTCGGGGTCAGGGGCGGCGGACGAGCGCAGCCGCGCCGCGCGGCGCCCCAGGTACGGCCTCGACCTTACCCGCGCCGGTTCCGGCTCGCCTCGGCGGACCGGCCGGTGAGCGGGGCCGTCTCGGCGGGGGCGGGCGGGGTGGCTGCGGCAGCCTGGTGCGCGCCGTCCGGGGGCTGGCGCCCCGGCCGGCGCCAAGGCCGCGGGCCGTCGGTGCTCGGTGCGCCGAGGAGGCGGGCCAGCGGTGCTCGCGGCGCACCGAGAACGACAAGAGGGTTGCTCGCAGCAACCGTTTGGTCGTTCTCGGTATGGGTGCGCGGCGGTGGTGGTCGTGGTGCGCATCCTGTGTAGTCGTTGAAGCGCTTTCCCGGCGGCGGGAAAGCGCTTCAACGACTACACAGGATGCGGCCGCCCGCCCCGCAGCCAGCCCGCGCACCGCTCGTGGGCCTGGAGCCGCTGACGGGGGTTGCGGGCGGTCCGGGAGCCGACGGCTGAACAGCGCTGGGCCGAGGAAGAGCAGCACTGCGCGGAGCCACCGGGCGGGAGCGATCCGGACGTCCCCTGCGCGGCTGTGGCCCCGGCGGCAGGGTGCCCCCGTACCATGGGCCGGAGCAGGAGGGCGGTGCCCTCCAGTCGAGCGTGACGAGCGTCACCGGAAGTGAGGACCTGCGTGCCCAGCGCCCAGCCTGCCGCCGACCGCCCCGTGGACCGGACGGTGGCCGATGCCGCTGGCGTCCCGGGCCCGCTCGGCGACGGCGGCCGGTGGCCAGCCGCTCATGGGGCCGCCGGTGCTGGTGTCACCGGGCCGGCCGATGCGGTCGGCGCCGGGCAGGACCGTCCCGGGCCCTCGCCGTCGGCCGCTGCCTCGCCCGAGCCGGCCGACCCGCTGCACCCGACCGCCGGGCCGCAGCGGTCGAAACTGTGGGCCTACGTCGCGCTGACCAAGCCGCGAATCATCGAGCTGCTGCTGGTCACCACGTTCCCGACCATGTTCCTCGCCGCGCAGGGCTGGCCGGGCACCTGGCTGCTGCTCGCCACGCTGGTCGGCGGGGCGATGGCGGCCGGCGCGGCCAACGCCTTCAACATGTACTTCGACCGCGACATCGACCGGCTGATGAACCGCACCAAGCAGCGGCCGCTGGTCACCGGGGAGCTGACGCCCCGGCAGGCCCTCGTCTTCGCCGCCACGCTCGCCGCCGTGTCCGTGACGTGGTTCGCCGTGCTGGTCAACCTCGTCTCCGCGGCCCTCGCGCTGACCGCGATCGGGCTCTACGTCGTGCTCTACACGCTGGTCCTCAAGCGCCGGACCTCGCAGAACATCGTCTGGGGCGGGGTGGCCGGCTGCATGCCCGTGCTCATCGCCTGGGCGGCCGTCACCGGGTCGCTCACCTGGGCCCCGGTCGTGCTCTTCCTGGTCGTCTTCTTCTGGACGCCGCCGCACTACTGGCCGCTGTCGATGAGGTTCAAGAAGGACTACGCCCGCGCCGGGGTGCCCATGCTCCCCGTGGTCGCCGAGGACGTCCGCGTCGCCCGGCAGATCCTCGGCTACGCGCTCGCCACGGTGGCCACGACGCTGGTCCTCGTCCCGGTGGCCGGGATGACCTGGGTCTACGCCGTCCTCGCGGCCGCCGCCGGCGCCTGGTTCCTCGGCTCGTGCGTCCAGCTCTACCGCCGGGCGCGCCAGCCCGAGCGTGGCAAGCTTGCGGCGATGAAGGTGTTCCATGGGTCCATCACCTACCTGTCGGTGGTGTTCCTGGCCGTCGCGGTGGACCCCTTCCTGCCGCTGTGACGTCGGGCCGCGCGGCCGAGGCGACGGGCAGGGCGCCCGGCGCGCCCGCCGTCGCGGTGCCCGCTGACCCCGCCGTCGCGGCCGGTGGTCCGGCCGGTGCGGCGCCCGGTGAGCCTCCGGTGCCCGGCGCCGCCGCGGCACCCACCGTGCCTGCGGCGCTCGACGCCTCCCCCGCCCCGACGCGGCTGGACCGGCAACGGACCGAGTACCTCGCGCACCTGGCGGTCGAGCGCGGCGTCAGCGACAACACCCTGGCCGCCTACCGCCGGGACCTCGAGCGCTACTGCGCCTTCCTCGCCGCCCGCGGCCACGGCGCGCTCGCCGGCGTCCGCGAGCCGGACGTGGCCGCTTACGTCGAGGCGCTGCGCACCGGCGCCGACGGGCACTCCCAGCTGGCCGCCTCCTCGGCCGGCCGGGCGGTCACCGCCGTGCGCGGCTGGCACCGGTTCGCGCACGAGGAGGGGTGGACGGCGGAGGACCCGACGGCGGAGGTCCGCCCGCCGGCGTCGGGCAAGCGACTGCCCAAGGCGCTCGCGGTCGACCAGGTCGAGGCGCTGCTGGCGGCGGCGTCGGTGGGGGAGGGCCCGGTGCCGCTGCGCAACCGGGCGCTGCTGGAGGTGCTGTACGGCACCGGCGCCCGGATCAGCGAGGCGGTCGGGCTCGCGGTGGACGACCTGGACCTGGCCGGCGAGCTGCCCGCCGTCCGGCTGTTCGGCAAGGGCCGCAAGGAGCGGGTGGTGCCGGTGGGCCGGTACGCCGTCGAGGCCGTGGAGGCGTACCTGGTGCGGGCCCGGCCGGCGCTGGCCCGGGCCGGCCGGGGGAACGCCGCGCTGTTCCTCAACACCCGGGGCAACCCGCTCAGCCGGCAGAGCGCGTGGGCGGTGCTGCAGGAGGCGGCGGGCCGGGCGGGGCTGACCGAGCGGGTCTCCCCGCACACCCTGCGGCACTCCTTCGCGACCCACCTCCTCGCCGGCGGCGCGGACGTGCGGGTGGTGCAGGAGCTGCTCGGGCACGCCTCGGTGACCACGACGCAGATCTACACCCAGGTCACCGCGCAGACCCTGCGGGAGGTCTACGCGGCCGCCCACCCCCGCGCCCGCGGCTGAGCCGCGGGCCCCAGATCGGCCGCCGTCGGGTGGGGCCAAGGCCGGCCGACGTCGGGCGGGACCGCGGCCGGGCGTCATCGGGCGGGCCCAAGACCGGGCGACGCCGACCGGCGCTGGTCCCGGCGGAGCCGGCACCCGACCCCGCGACGGCGGGGACGACGACGGGGCGAGGCAAGCCCCCGACGCGCTCCCCGGGATGTTTGGGACGCCCATAGCCGTCGACTAGCGTGGCAGGGTGAGCAACGACCAGCCTGGCCTCCTCCCGGACAGCGCCGGCGTCGGCACGGAGGTGGCCGACTCGCCGGCGGACTTCCCGGTGCCCGCCCCGCTCACCGGTCACGGCCCGGCCCGGGTCATCGCCATGTGCAACCAGAAGGGCGGCGTCGGCAAGACCACCACCACCATCAACCTCGGCGCCGCGCTGGCCGAGTACGGCCGCAAGGTCCTGCTCGTCGACTTCGACCCCCAGGGCGCTGCCTCGGCCGGGCTGGGCGTGAACGGCCACGAGCTCGACCGCACGATCTACAACCTGCTGATGGAGCCGCGCGGGGACGTCCGCGAGATCATCGAGCACACCGCCGTCGACGGGCTGGACCTCGTCCCGGCCAACATCGACCTGTCCGCCGCCGAGGTGCAGCTGGTCAGCGAGGTCGCCCGCGAGCAGGCCCTGGCCCGGGTGCTGCGCCCGGTCCTGGACGACTACGACGTCGTCCTCATCGACTGCCAGCCCTCCCTCGGGCTGCTCACGGTCAACGCGCTCACCGCGGCGCACGGCGTGATCATCCCGCTGGAGGCGGAGTTCTTCGCGCTGCGCGGCGTCGCCCTGCTGGTGGAGTCCATCGAGCGGGTGCAGGACCGGATCAACCCGCGGCTGCGGATCGACGGCATCCTCGCCACCATGGTCGACCTGCGCACCCTGCACTCCCGGGAGGTCATCGACCGGGTCCGCGAGGCGTTCGGCGAGAAGGTCTTCGACACCATGATCGCCCGCACGGTGAAGTTCCCCGACGCCTCCGTCGCCACCGAGCCGATCACCACGTACGCGCCCGCCCACCCCGGCGCGGAGGCCTACCGGCGGCTCGCCCGAGAGCTCGTCGCCCGCGGCGATGCCGCCTGACCCACGCCTCGGGGCCGGCACGGCGACGGCGGCCGGCACCGCGTCGGCGGTCGGCGGCACGACGGCGGCCGGTACCGGGTCGGCGGTCGGTGGCACGGCGACGGCGGCCGGTACCGCCTCGGCCGGCGGCACGACGGCGGCCGGTACCGGGTCGGCGCCCGGCAGCACGACGGCGGCCGGCACCGCCTCGGCCGGCGCCCAGCCCCGCCGGGACGCCTTCGAGATCACCCTGGAGAACTTCAGCGGGCCGTTCGACCTGCTGCTCTCGCTGATCGCCAAGCACCGCCTGGACATCACCGAGGTGGCTCTGGCCGAGGTGACCGACGAGTTCATCGCGCACATCTCCGCCCAGACCGAGTGGGACCTGTCCCAGGCCAGCGAGTTCCTCGTCATCGCGGCGACCCTGCTGGACCTCAAGGCCGCCCGCCTGCTCCCGCGCGGCACGGTGGAGGACGCCGAGGACCTGGAGCTGCTCGAGGCGCGCGACCTGCTCTTCGCCCGCCTCCTGCAGTACCGGGCGTTCAAGGAGGTCGCCGCGCACCTGGGGGAGGCGTGGGCGGCGGGCGCCCGGTCCTACCCGCGCAGCGTGCCGCTCGAGCCGCACCTGGCGGCGCTGCTGCCCGAGCTGGTCATGCGGGTGGGTGCGGAGGAGCTGGCCCGTCTCGCCGCCCGGGCGCTGGCGCCGCGGCCGGGCCCGCCGGAGGTCGGCACCGCCCACCTGCACAGCCCCGTGGTCCCCGTCCCCGAGCAGGCGGCGATCCTGGTGGGCCGGCTGCGCCGGGTGCGCGTGGCCACCTTCCGCGCCCTCACCGCCGACGCCGCCAGCACCGCGGTGGTGGTCGCCCGGTTCCTCGCCCTGCTCGAGCTCTTCCGCGAGGGGGCCGTCGCCTTCGCCCAGGCCGACGCCCTCGGCGAGCTGACGGTCCGCTGGTCCGGCGCGGAGGAGGGCGACGTGGTGGTCCAGGAGGACTACGACGACGGTGCCCCGGCGGCCGGCGGGCCGGGCCCGGGAGCCATGGACCAGGCGGACGCTCCAGGTCCCGTCCACGCCGGCGCGGACCCCGAGGACGGGCCGGCCCCCGGCCCGGCCGGTGCCCGCCCCCAGGTGGCCGCCGATGCCTGAGCCGCGCTACGAACCGGTGCCGGACGACGTGCTGCCCGAGGCCCACCTCGCCGCCCTCGAGGCGGTGCTGATGGTCGTCGACGAGCCGGTGCCGGCCGCCGCGCTGGCCGCCGCGCTCGGGCTGCCCACCGGGCAGGTGGTCGAGCTCCTCACCGCCCTGGCGGCGGAGTACCGCGGCGCCGGGCCGGGCCGGGCCCGCGGCTTCGAGCTGCGCGAGGTCGCCGGCGGGTGGCGGATCTACTCCGCCCCCGCGCACGCCGACGTCGTCGGCCGGTTCGTCCTGGAGGGCCAGACCGCCCGCCTCACCCAGGCGTCCCTGGAGACCCTCGCCGTCATCGCCTACCGCCAGCCGGTCACCCGCGGCCGGGTGGCGGCGATCCGCGGGGTCAACGTCGACGGCGTGGTCCGCACCCTGCTCGCCCGCGGCCTGGTGGAGGAGGCCGGCCCGGACCCGGACGGCGGGGCCATGCGGTACCGCACCACCTCCTACTTCCTGGAGCGGATGGGCCTGGGGTCCCTGGCGGACCTGCCCCCGCTCGCGCCCTACCTGCCCGAGCTGGCCAGCCTGGACGAGATGGACGCCGACCTGTGAGCGACCCGCACGTGCCCGACGGCGTCCGGCTGCAGAAGGTGCTGGCCGCGGCCGGCGTCGGCTCCCGCCGCGCCTGCGAGGCGCTCATCGCCGCCGGCCGGGTCACCGTGGACGGGCGGACGGTCCGCGAGCTGGGCGTGCGGGTGGACCCGACGGTCGCCGTCGTCCACGTGGACGGCCTGCGGGTCCAGCTCGACGACAGCCTGGTCACCCTCGCGCTGCACAAGCCCGTCGGCGTGGTGTCCACGATGGAGGACGACCGCGGCCGGCCGTCCCTGGCCCAGTACGTCGCCTACCGGCCCGAGCGGCTCTTCCACGTCGGGCGCCTCGACGCCGACACCTCCGGGCTGCTGCTGCTGACCAACGACGGCGAGCTCGCGCACCGCCTCACCCACCCCTCCTGGGAGGTGACCAAGACCTACCTCGCCACCGTCGAGGGCCGGGTGCCGCGCGGGCTGGGCCGCCGGCTCCGCGCCGGGGTCGAGCTGGCCGACGGCCCGGTCCGGGTGGACGCCTTCACCGTCAAGGAGGCGACGGCGGCCGGCTCGCTGGTGGAGGTGGTGCTGCACGAGGGCCGCAACCACATCGTCCGCCGGCTGCTCGCCGAGGTCGGGCACCCGGTCACCCGGCTCAGCCGGACCCGGATCGGCCCGGTCGTCCTCGGCACGCTCCGGCCGGGCAGCACCCGCGTGGTGGCGGGGCGCGAGCTGGGTGCGCTCATGCAGGCCGTCGGGCTGTAGGGGCAGGCAGTCGGGAGCGGGTCCCAGACGGGCGTCGGCGCCGACAGGCACGGGCGAGCGTCGGTGCCGGCAGGTACCGCCAGAGTTCGCTGGTTCATGCCCAGTTCGCCGGTTCACGCCGAGTTCGCTAGCGCAAACTGTCGAACTCAGCACGCACTGGCGAACTCGAGCAACCGCGGTGCGCCGAGCTCGCCGGTTCATGCCGACCTCGCCGGTTCGAGCGTCGTCGGCGAGGTGCAGGGAGGCCGAGCGTCGTCGGCGACCGCCGTCGCACCGGCATCGCACCGCCGTCGCCCCGGCGGCCACCGGTGCGGCAGGCTGGGGCGATGGCCACCCTCTCCGTGCAGGCCCACCCGACCGACGCCGCCGCCTGGCTGGACCTGGCCCGCCGCGTCGAGGCCGCCGGCTTCGACGCCCTGACCGTCGCCGACCACCCCGGTGCGGCGCCCACCCCGTTCGTCGCCCTGGCCGCGGCCGGCGCCGTCACCACCACCCTCGGCCTCGGCTCCTACGTCACCAACGGCGGCGTGCGGGAACCGGTGCACATCGCCGCCGACGTCGCCACGCTCGACGTCGTCTCCGGCGGCCGGGCCCGCCTCGGCCTGGGCGCCGGGCACACCCCGGCGGAGTGGCGCGCGGTCGGCCGGGAGCGGCCGGACGTGGCCGGCCGGGTGGACCGGTGCATCGCCGTCGTGACCGCGGTGCAGGACCTGCTCGACGGCGCCGAGGTCACCGTCACCGCCCCGGGCCTGGCCGTCCGCGGCGCCGCCCTGGCCGCGCCCCGGCCGGTGCAGGAGCACATCCCGCTGACCGTCGGCACGTCCAACACCCGCCTGCTGCGTTTCGCCGGCGCCCGGGCCGACGTCGTCGGGCTGTCCGGGCTGGGCCGCACCCTGCCCGACGGGCACAACCACGCCGTCCGGTGGACCCCGGCGCAGGTGGACGCCCAGGTCGAGGCGGTCGCCGCCGGCGCCGCCGGGCGCACCGCCGCGCCGGCGCTGGAGGCGCTCGTCCAGCAGGTGCTCGTCACCGACGACGCCGGCGCCGCCGTCGCCGAGCTCGCCGAGCAGACCGGGACCGCGGCGGCGGACCTGCTGGCGGTGCCCTACGTCCTGGTCGGCACGGCCGCGGAGATCGTCGCCGCCGTGCGGGAGCACCGCCGCCGGTGGGGGATCACCCGGTACGTCGTGCGGCAGGACGCCGTCGACACGCTCGCGCCGCTGCTGCCGCGGCTCGCCGCCGCCTGAGCACTCGCCGCCCGAGCGCTCGCCGACGGCGAGCGGACCCAGGCTCGTCGCGGGGCGGCACCGCCGACCGCGGTCGGCGGGCCGTCCCGTCAGGCGGGGCTCGGCAGCCCCAGCCGGAAGCCGGCGTCGCGGAGCCGGTCGACGAGCGGGGCGCCGACGGCGGTGGCCGGGGTGAGCACGCCTGCCCGGTCGGGCAGCCGGTCGCCGTCGTGCACCAGCGCCAGCGCGCTCTCGGCCAGCATGGCGGCGGTGGCGCGGAAGGCGGGGTCGAGGTCAGCGCCGACCTCGACGGTGTACCGCGCGCCGCTCTCGGTCGCGGCGTGCACCTCGAGCCGGAACCGGCCGGGCCGCTGGGTCGCCGCGTCCGGGCCCGTCGCGGCGGAGTCCAGGAGGCGGTCCAGGACCGCCCGGGTCGGCGGCCAGGCCAGCAGCGCGGGGGCCACGACCGGCCCGGCCGCGGCCGCCAGCGCCGCCACCGCACCGGCCGGCCCGCGGCCGTGGACCATCAGCTCCCGGTACCGCAGGCCGCGGCCGTAGGCCCAGCCCTGCAGGGCGTTGCTGCGCCGCACCACCCGCGTGTTGAACGGCGCCATGACGAACGGGGCGACCCAGCCGCCCACGGCCGGGTGCCGGAAGGCCCGCCGCCGGTCCCGGGCGCCGGGTCCCTCCGGCTCGGCTGGCCGGTCCGGGCTCAGGCCGTACGGGTCCTCGACGACGGCGCGCAGGTCGGGCCGCTCGCGGAGGGTGTCCACCTGGCCGCGCACCGAGTCGATGGTGCCGGCGCCCAGGCCGCCGGCGAGCGAGCGGACGAGCAGCGTGGCCGCGGTGAGCCCGCCGGCGCCGTCGGCCGCGGCCTGCCGGGCGGCGAGGAGCACCGCGAGGTCGGAGGGGACGGAGTCGAAGCCGCAGGCGTGGACGATCCGGGCGCCGGTGGCCGCCGCGGTGGTGTGCCAGGCGTCGATGCTCGCCCGGACGAAGAGCACCTCCCCGGTCAGGTCGACGTAGTGGGTGCCGGCCTCGGCGCAGGCCTGGACGAGGCCGAGGCCCCGGGGGGCGTACGGCCCGGCGGTCGTCGCCACCACCCGGGCGGAGCGGGCGAGCGCGGCCAGGGAGCCGGCGTCGGTGAGGTCGGCGTGCGCCAGCGACCACCCCGCCGCCGCCGGGGGGAGGGCGGCGCGCACCGCTGCCAGCCGGTCCGCGGACCGGCCGGCCAGGACCACCCGGGTGCCGGGCGGGGCGTGCTCGGCGAGGTACTGCGCCACCAGCCGGCCGACGGCCCCGGTGGCGCCGAGGAGGGCGACGTCCGCGTCGCGGGGCTCATCCGTGCGGTGCTCGGCCATGCCCGCCAGGGTACGGGCGGACGGGGCAACGGCGGGCGGGCGGACGGGGTACGGGCGCACGGGGTAGGGGCCGACGGGGGCACGGCGGACGGGGCACGGCGGGCGGGCGTACGGGGGTTACGGCCGGACGGGGCAGCGGACGGGGCACGGGGGGCGGGGCGGTACCCTCGCCGGGTGCCCGACCACCCCCTCGCGCCCGGTCCCGTCACGACCCGGGGACCGGTCCGGATCGTCGGGTCCGGGCTCCTCGGGGCCAGCCTCGGCCTGGCGCTGCGCGCCGCCGGGGTCCCGGTCCAGCTCGCCGACGCCTCGCCCACCGCCCTGGCCCTGGCCCGGGACGTCGGCGCCGGCACGCCCGCGGCCGACGGCGACCCCGAGCCCGCCCTCGTCGTCGTCGCCACCCCGCCGGACGTGACCGCCGACGCCGTGCTCGCCGCGCTGGCGGCCCACCCGGGCGCCGTCGTCACCGACGTGGCGAGCGTGAAGTCCGTCATCGCCGCCGAGGTCGAGGCCGGCGCCGGCGCGGGTGGCGACCGGTACGTGGGCTCGCACCCGATGGCCGGGCGGGAGCGCTCCGGCGCGGCCGCCGCCGACGCCGACCTCTTCGCCGGCCGGCCCTGGGTGGTCGTCCCCGGCCCGCGCAGCCGGCCGGACGCCGTCCTGGCCGTGCGGTCCCTGGCGGCCGACGTCGGCGCCAGCCCGGTCACCCTGGGCGCGGCCGAGCACGACGACGCCGTCGCCCTCGTCTCTCACGTCCCCCAGCTGGCCGCGTCCCTGGTCGCCGCCCGGCTGAACGGCGCCCCGGAGGCCGCGCTGAGCCTGGCCGGGCAGGGGCTGCGGGACGTCACCCGGGTCGCCGCCTCCGACCCGCTGCTGTGGGCGACCATCCTCGCCGGCAACGCCGGCCCGGTCGCGGCCGTCCTGCACGCCCTGCAGGCGGACCTGGCAGAGCTCCTCGCCGCGCTGGACCGGATCGCCGTCGACGGCCCCCTGGCGGCCGGGTCCACCGGCCCGCTCGCCCGGTTGATCGGCGCGGGCAACACCGGCGTCGCACGGATCCCTGGCAAGCACGGCGGCGCCCCGCGGCGCTACGGCGAGGTCAGCGTCCTCGTCCCCGACGCCCCCGGCGAGCTCGGCCGGCTCTTCACCGAGGTGGGGGAGGCCGGGGTCAACATCGAGGACCTCCGGCTCGAGCACTCGGCCGGGCAGCGGGTCGGCGTGGCCACCCTCGCCGTGCTGCCGGCCGTCGTCGAGCCGCTGGAGGCCGAGCTGGACCGGCGCGGCTGGCGGGTGGTGGCCCGATGAGCGCACCTCGCGAGCAGACCGGCGGGCCGACGGCGGGCGGGCCGCAGGGGTCCGGGCCGCACGCCCCGGCGGGCGGGCCGCAGGGGCCGACGGCGGCCGGATCACAGGTGCCCGCGGCCGGCGCGCCGCACGTGCCGACGGCGGGCGGGGGCCGGCGCGGGAAGCGCGGCCTCGTGGTCGCCATCGACGGGCCCTCCGGGTCGGGAAAGTCCACCGTCTCCCGGCGGCTGGCCAGCGAGCTCGCCCTGGCCTACCTCGACACCGGCGCCACGTACCGGGCCGCCACCTGGTGGTGCCAGCGCCGCGGGGTCGACCTCGACGACGTCCCCGCCGTCGCCGCCGCCGTCCGGGCCCTGCCGCTGACCATGGTCACCGACCCCGCCGACCCCCGGGTGATCTGCGACGGCGTCGACGTCACCACAGCCATCCGCACCGCCGAGCTCTCCGCGGTGGTGTCCAAGGTCGCCACCAACCTCGAGGTGCGCGCCGAGCTGCGCCGGCGCCAGCGCGCGATCATCGAGGCCGAGGCCACCGACCCGGGCGCCACCGCCGGCGGGCGCGGGGTGGTCGCCGAGGGCCGGGACATCACCACCGTCGTGGCGCCCGACGCCGACGTGCGGATCCTGCTGGTCGCCGACGAGGACGCCCGCCTCGCCCGGCGGGCCCGCGAGCTGCACGGCGCCGCCGACGCCGCCAGCATCGCCGTCACCCGGGACGTCGTGGTGCGCCGGGACGCCGACGACGCCACGGTCTCGGCCTTCTTCACCGCGGCCGACGGGGTGGTCACCATCGACTCCTCCGGGCTCGGCCGCGAGGAGACGTTCGCCGCCGTGCTCGCCGCCGTCCGGGCGGCCACCGAGGAGGCGGGCCGGTGAGCGCGCGCGACGGCGGGCCCGGGGCCCGGCAGCCCGCGCGCCAGGGCAGCACCGCCACCCGCGGCCAGCGGGTGCGCCCGGAGGACATCTACCGGTGGGGACCGGTCTGGGCCCGGCAGGTGGGCCGGTTCCTCGACCACGTGTGGTGGAACACCACTGTCCACGGCGCCGAGAAGGTCCCGGCGACCGGGCCGGTCATCATCGCGTCCAACCACGTCGGGATCGTGGACGGGCCGGTGGTCTTCGGGGCGCTGCCGAGAGGTTCTCACTTCCTCACCAAGCAGGAGTTCTTCGACTCCCGGATCGGTTTCCTGATGACCTGGGCCGGGCAGATCCCGGTGGACCGGTCCTCCGGCCGCGCCGCCCTGGCCGTGGGCAAGGCGCTGCTCGCCGAGGGCCGCGTGGTGGGCATCTTCCCCGAGGGCACCCGTGGCCGCGGCGACGTCTCCTCGGTCCGCGCCGGGGTGGCGTGGCTCGCGGTCAACTCCGGCGCCCCGGTGGTGCCGGCCGCGTGCCTGGGCACCCGGCTGCCGGGGGACAGCCGCGGGAAGGTGCCCCGCCCGCGGTCGCGGCTGCACGTCGTCTTCGGCGACCCGATCGCCCTCGACCTCGCGCCGGGCACCAGCCGCCGCGACCGCATGGCCCAGGCGATGGCCCGGATCGGCGCCGGGCTGGCCGCCCACGTGGACCACGCCACCGCCCTGACCGGCGTGCCCCTGCCCGACTCGGCCGAGGACCCGGGCCGGCCGGACGACCCGGGCCGCGGGACGCCGTCGGCCGGCGACGACTCCCCGGCGAGCGGGCCGGACGGGCCGACGCCGCCCGGCTCGGACGGAGCGGTCCCGCCCGGGCCGCACGGGCCTACGGTGCCCGGCGCGGACGGGCGCCCGGCGAGCGGGCCGGCCGGCCCCAGCCCGGACACGGGAGAATGGCGCCCATGACACCCGACGAGCGCCCGCCCGAGCCGACCGCCGACCCCGCAGCGGAGGAGCGTCGCGCCGAGGCCCTGCGCGCCGGCCTGGCCGACTACGTGCTGGAGGACGAGGACCTCGCCGTCCTCGACGGCGCGGACACCGAGGCGGAGGCCGCGCCCGCCCACGGGCTGCCCGTGCTCGCCGTCGTCGGCCGGCCGAACGTGGGCAAGTCCACCCTGGTCAACCGGATCCTCGGCCGCCGCGAGGCGGTTGTCCAGGACGTCCCGGGCGTCACCCGGGACCGCGTCAGCTACCCGGCGGAGTGGGCCGGGCGGCGCTTCACCCTGGTGGACACCGGCGGCTGGGAGACCGACCTGGCCGGCGTCGACGCGCGGGTCGCCGAGCAGGCCGAGGTCGCCGTCGGCCTGGCCGACGCGGTGATGTTCGTGGTCGACGCGACCGTCGGGCCCACCGACACCGACGAGCGGGTGGTGCGGCTGCTGCGCCGCTCCGGCAAGCCGGTCGTCCTGGTGGCCAACAAGGTCGACTCGCCCGCGCAGGAGGCCGACGCCGCCCTGCTGTGGTCCCTCGGGCTGGGTGAGCCGCACCCGGTCTCGGCCCTGCACGGGCGCGGCTCGGGGGACCTGCTCGACGCCGCCGTGGCCGCCCTGCCCGAGGTCTCGGCCGTCGCCGGGGCGCTGCCGGAGGCCGGGCCGCGGCGGGTGGCCCTGCTCGGCCGGCCGAACGTAGGCAAGTCCTCCCTGCTCAACACCCTCGCCGGGGCCCAGCGCGTCGTCGTCCACGACGCCCCGGGCACCACCCGCGACCCGGTCGACGAGCTCATCGAGCTGGGCGGGCGGCCGTGGTGGTTCGTCGACACCGCCGGGATCCGCCGACGGGTGCACCAGACCTCCGGCGCGGACTTCTACGCCTCGCTGCGCACGCAGGCCGCGCTGGAGAAGGCAGAGGTGGCCGTGGTGCTCATCGACGCCTCGGTGCCGCTGACCGAGCAGGACACCCGGGTCATCCAGCAGGTGATCGACGCCGGCCGCGCCCTGGTCATCGCCTACAACAAGTGGGACCTGGTGGACGAGGACCGCCGGCCGCTGCTGGAGCGGGAGAACGAGCTCGACCTCGTCCAGGTGCGGTGGGCGCCGCGGATCAACATCTCCGCGCGCACCGGGTGGCACACCAACCGGCTGGTGCGGGCGCTGGAGACCTCGCTGGCGTCGTGGGACACCCGCATCCCTACCGGCCGGCTCAACGCCTTCCTCGGCGAGCTCGCCGCCGCCCACCCGCACCCGGTGCGCGGCGGGAAGCAGCCGCGCATCCTGTTCGCCACCCAGGCCGCCAACCGGCCGCCGCGGTTCGTCATCTTCGCTACCGGGTTCATCGAGGCCGGTTACCGCCGGTTCCTGGAGAACCGGCTGCGGGAGGCCTTCGGGTTCGAGGGCTCACCGATCCAGATCAGCGTGCGGGTGCGGGAGAAGCGCCGGCGGTGACGCGGGCGCTGGGGCGGTAGCGGGGGAGAGCCGGCCCGGTGGGGGAAGCGCCGGCCCGGATGGGCATCGCCCGCCGGCCCCGGCGACGTCCCGGGTGGATTGTGAACTGCGCGGGTCACCGGCGGGTGCGGCTCCACCTCGCCGGTGGACGCGGGTTTCACCCCGTCGAGCCGCGCGTCCGTGTGGTACTTGTGGCGGGTATCCAGGCCGTGATGAGCCTGTTGCTAAATAGGCTCGAGCGGTCGGACAGCCACAACATGTAGGGCCTGAACGCCTCCTCAGGCCCACATCTTGTGGTGCTCGTTAAGAGCATCCCCAAAAAGCAACAGGCTCTGATACCCGTCATAAGTACCACACGGACGGCCCGTCCTGGCGCCATGGGTCGCCGAGCCCGCGTCGTGCGGGGCCGGGTCGCCGGCAAGCGCCGGGGCGCGCGGAGGCGGGTCAGCGGTCGGCTGCGGTGTCCGCGTCCTCCTCCCCCTCGAAGGAGCTGGCGGCACCGGCACCGAGCCCCACGCCGGTCTCCTTGTTGGGGACGTCGGTCCCCGGCTTGTCGGGCACCTGGTCCGTGTCTTGCTCCGGGGCGTCGCTGGCCATCTTCTGGATGTCCTCGGGGTCGTGCTGCGTCATCGGTCGCTCCCTCCCTGGGTGGTCGCCCGGCGGTTGCCCGGCTGCGGGCGTCCGACGGCGGACACGGACAGTCTCGGCGCCGTCTGGGCGTCCGGCAACCGAGCCGGCTCGGGCCGCCATGCAGGTCGAAGCCGCCGGGCGCCGTCGGGTGCTGTTGGGACCGGGACGCCCTCGGCCGGGCGCCCGTCGTCGCACCCGCCCGGACGCCGTCGGGCCGCCGCCCGCCGTCGGCAAACCCATCGCACCCGGACGGTCGAACGCCGCGGACGTCAGCGGTCCCGCACCGCGTCGAGGAGCTCGAGCGCGACGTCGTAGACGCCGAACGGGAGGTAGTGGTTGGTCAGCACGACGACCACCAGCCCGTCCCGGGGCAGGCATGCCGCGAACGCCGCGAAGCCGGGCGTTGAGCCGTAGGCGCCGACGGCGGGGGTGCCGCGGGCGGCGGTGAGGTCGTGCAGCCCGAGGCCGATCTGGTGGCTGGGGAAGGTAGCCATCTCGGTCAGCGACGTGCCCGAGACCACGTGCCCGCCGCACAGCCGGGTCCACCACCGGGCCAGGCTGGGGGCGTCGGCGACCATCGCCCGCGCCGCGCCACCGGCACTGGCCTCGGAGAGGGAGAGCAGGTACCCGCCGCCGCGGCTCCAGGTGCCGGGCTCCAGGCCGACGCCGAACGGGATCGCTACCGGCTCGGTGGGCCGCTCGCCCGGCTGGAGGACGAGCCGGTCCAGCCCGGGCCCGGCCAGCACCCCGGCCCGCAGCGCGGCGTGCAGCTCCCGCCCGGTCACCGTCTCCACCACCAGACCGGCCAGGACGTAGTTGGTGGCGGACTCCGAGGGGATCGTGCCCTTGCGGAAGCGGGTGTCGCCGACGAGGCCGAGGACCTCCGCCGGCGTCCACGCGCGCATCGGGTCGGCGTGCACGGTAATGCTGTAGCCGACGGTCTCCCGGAAGTCCGGGATGCCGCTGCGCATCCCGAGCACCTCGCGGACGGTGGCGTCGTTGGTGTCGAAGCCCAGGCCGGCCGGCAGGTACCGCTCGATGGGCTCGTCAAGCCCGAGGAGCCCGGTCTCGGCGAGCCGGAGCACCTCGGCGGCGACGACGGTCTGGGTCAACGAGCCGATCGCGAACTGGTGCTCGCTCGTCATCGGGCGGGTGCCGTCCGCGGTGCCCACCGCGCCGGTCCAGGTGCCGCGCTCGGCGTCCACGACGACGGCGCTGTACCCGCCCCGGATCCCGCCCCTGGTCAGGGCCTGGGTGAGGACGTCGGTGAGGGCGGCAGCGTCGGCCGCCGGGAGCGTGGCCGGGACCGGGTCGACAAGCCCGGTGACCGGGAAAGGCGCCGGAAAGGCGGTGAGCTTCTCGGCGGTGGCGGTCGTGGTGGCGGTGGGCCGGTCGGGCGTCGGGGTGGGCGGCACCGTCTCCTCGAGCGCGGGGGTGCAGCCGGTGAGGAGGGTTAGGAGCAGGAGCCAGGCGCGGGGTCGGCGGTAGGGGCGCGGGACGGGCGGGAAGCGCCGGAAGCGTGGGGAGCGGCGGACAACCGTGGAGCGCGGGAAGACCGTGGCCCGGCTGTGACGGTGGCGGGGGGCGTCGGCGCGGGGAGGTGCGGCGCGGGCCCGGCCCGCCGGCGCTCCGGGTCGCCCGGGGGCGACGTGGCGGTGCCGCCGGTGGGCGCCGTGCCCGGCCGGAGGCGGGGTGAACACCAGGGCGTTCACGCCACGAGTGTCCCACCGGCGCTGCTGCGCGGGTAGTAGTGCCTGGCGGCGGGGACTCCGGGCGCGTGGGGTCACGCACGCGCTCGCCCGGTCGCCGTCGGCGGCGTCCAGGGTGGTCGGCTGATGGGCCGGCGGCGTCGGCCGCGGCGGGGAACTGTGGTGGCACGGCGGTGACAGTGAGCCGCCCGGGTGCGGGCCGCCGTCGGGCGGGGTAGCACTAGGGACATGACCGACAACGCCCCCGGGGCGGCCCTGCTGGACGCCGACGGCACGCTGGTGGACTCCAACTACCTGCACGTCGACGCCTGGTCGCAGGCGTTCGATGAGGTGGGCCACCCGGTGGAGTCCTGGCGGATCCACCGGTGCATCGGGATGGGCTCGGACCTGCTGCTGCCCGAGCTGCTCGGCACGGAGGGCGCGCGGGCGGTGGGGCAGCGGGCGAAGGAGGTCCATGCGCGGGTGTACGAGCAGGTCGCCCACCGCCAGCGGCGGCTGGACGGGGTGCCCGAGCTCGTGCGCGCGCTGCGGGCGAAGGGAGTGCGGGTGGTCGTCTCGACGTCGGCCGCGCCCAATGAGCTCGAGCGCATCCGCAAGGTCCTGGACCTGGACGGCGAGGTGGACGGCATCACCGCCGCCGCCGACGTCGAGGAGGCCAAACCCGCCCCGGACCTCGTCCAGGCCGCCCTGACGAAGGCGGGTGTGCCCGCCGACCGGGCGGTGTTCGTGGGGGATGCGGTGTGGGACGCGCAGGCCTGCGGGCGGGCCGGTGTTTCCTGCGTCGGGGTGCTCACCGGCGGCATCAGCGAGCCCGAGCTGCGCGAGGCGGGAGCGGTGGCGGTGTACGAGTCGGTCGCGCACCTGCTGGCCGAGCTGGATGGCTCGCCGCTGGCGCGGCTGTGGTCGGACTGAGGACGCCCCTTGAGCCAACGCTCTTGCTACCTCCTGGATACCCTCGCTCCCGATGCCCGGGCGAGGCGCCGATCGGCTGCATGCTCGTGGCGGCCGGCACAGCGCGCAGGTTCGAGCGGCAGCCACCACTGCGGTAGCCTGTCACCGGCCCGCCGAGCGGGCCGACGGGCTGTGGCGCAGCTTGGTAGCGCACTTGACTGGGGGTCAAGGGGTCGTGGGTTCAAATCCCGCCAGCCCGACGGAAATGCCTTGATGAGAGGCAACTTTCACCAGGGCTTCGTCGTGTCTGGGCCTCGGCTCGGGCCTGGCGCAAGGTCGACATCGCGCCTCCCGGCCGAGCCGCGAGGCCGTCCGCGGGGGACGCCATGGAGGTGGCAAGCGTGATGCCTCTTCAGCGCGTCAGGGAACCCCGCGAGCAAGCCGATGCCGTGCTATGGCTGGCCTCGGGCCGCGCCTCGTTCGTCATGGGAATCGCCATTGTCGTCGATGACAGCAACCTCGCGATGAACTGAGGGGGTCTGTCGCTGGTCTGTTGCAGCCCCGCACGCTGCAGCGAACAATGCCACCGCCCAGAGCGATTCGCCACAATGACCGTCCTTGCGACGCCACATCGTGGCAGCTCAACAATCACGCGCTGCTGTTGCATGAGGAACGGGAGTGCATGGAGAACGTGGCAACGAGCTGCCAGTATAGGATTTCGTCTGCGGTGGTGGTGTGGTTGCAGCGTACTTCCTCATCCCGATGCTCATGCACGACTACGCCGGAAACGTCGATGCCCGCCTCGTGCACGCGGACTCGCTCGAACTGCAGATCGCGCTGCTCGCCTACGCGGAGTGCTACGCCAGGTTGACACAGAGGGGGCGTACGTCAGGCACATACACACGGTGCAATATAGCAAACGAGCCGACCCTGGACGAGATGTCGTTCGGCCGATGGGCCCGCTACCGGCGCCACGCCCTCGGGCTGACTCGGGCGGATGTCGCCGCCCGCGCCGGCATGGCCCAGTCGAACCTCGCCGCCATCGACGCAGGGCGCCGCAGCGCCGAACCCCGGACCGTCGCCCGCCTGCGGGCCACCCTGTCTGCCCGGCCCAGCATCCTGTTCGACCGCAACCGTGCGGCCATACTCGACGCCGCCCGGCGGCACCGCGTCACGAACGGGCGGGTCTTCGGTTCCGTGGCCCGCGGGGAGGATCGCCCATGCGCATCCGACGTCGACCTGCTCGTCGAGCTGCCCAAGGACGACGCCGCGGCCGCCTACCTGGAGTCCGCCGATGAGGCGGCACGGATTCTCACCGTGCCGGTCGACGTCGTCCCGGACCGCGGATCCAGGGCGGACAGGGTGCTGACTGCGGCACGCCGTGAGGCAGCGGCCCTGTGAGCGCCGGCCGCTGACAGCCGCGCGACCCGCCAGTGCGCTCCGGCCACCTCGCCCGGAAGGGGCCCGACAGCACCCTGCCCCCTGTTGACGGCACCGACGAGGACACGACACAGTCCGGGGACGACTACTTCGCCCAGCACGGCTTCCGACGCAGTACCCGGCCCTTCGACCCCGAGCAGACGCGACGCAGACTCTCGGACATCCTCGAGCAGGCGCGAATCTGCGCCAGGATCGTCAGCGACGGTCGCCGGGCCTTCGACGCGGACACATTCGCGGCCCTCAAGACGCGTATGGCGGCACAGCGATCGATCGAGATCATCGCCGAGGCGGCCTCCAAGCTGCACTCCGACTACAAGAAGGGCTTCCCGGGCGTCCAGTGGCACAGCCTCTACCAGATGCGCACCCTGGCCGTGCACCAAGACGACAGGGTCCGTGACGACGTCATCTGGGCAACCCTCAGCACGAATGTGCCCGAGATGGTCTCCCGGCTCGGCCTGCCGGCTTGGCCGACGGCGGCATCGCACTGCCCGATGACCTCGAGGCCCCAGGCCCGGCTCGGTCGGATCAGATGCTCCCGCGGAGTAGTGCGGGGAGTCCGCGTACGTCAGCCAGGATCGCAGCGCGGCGCCTCGCGCAATTGTCGCGGACCTGCCTGCGCCGGAGGTACAGGACCAGCGAAACCCCGGCGCGGCACGGCACCGTCAGGACGCGCGGCGGGTCAATAGCCGGGGCCGGGCAAACCCGGCCAGGTCGAGCGCCGCCGAGGGATGGGTACGGCAGGAACTGCCATCCCCACCCCCACCCCTTCATACGAGGTGGTAGTTGCGTGCGTGGGTCGTCTATCCGAACCGCTGAGCCTCGGGAGGACTCCATCCCCCGTTCGGGTGCCCTTGCCCAAGGGTGAGGCCGAGGGTCTGCGGGCGCCGCGCCGCGGCTGCGCCGGCGGTGTGCCTAAGATCGCGCCGGCCGCGCGTCCCGGCGGGACGGACGCGTCGTACAATGATTGCATCACCGGCTGGTTCTGGGCGTCTCGTGCGCCGAGGCCGGTGTCCGGGCCGCAACCACGCGGCCCTACGACCCACGGTGGGCGCACCCTCCGGGCCGTCGCCCCGGCGGCGGATCTCTCGGGCCGGCAGACGTGCCCGGGGAGCATGCCGGAGCAGGCTCCTGGACGGCCCACCGGGCCGGCGCGGGCGGGGTGCAGATCATCCCTGCGGACGCCGGCGACGACTGAGGAGGACCCCTGTCTCGACGAGACCCGCGCCAGTCGGTGGCGCAACAGACGGCCCCGCCCCGCGGCCGGGTCCGGAAGACCGACAACGAGGGGATCATCCCGGTGCTCGCCCGGCTCGTCCGCGAGGTTGAGGCCGGCGTGCAGCGCCGTCGCGCGACGCCGTCGCTGCGCACCAAGTTCCAGGTCCTCGCCCTCCTCGTGCGGGAGGAACGGGCGAAGGTCAAGGCCGACCCGAGCCTGGGCGAGGCCCGGCGGGCGGAGCAGCTCAAGCGCCTCGACGGCATCGCCGTCATCCTCGCCAAGACCGCGGCCCGCGACACCACCCTGCTCGGCCTTCTCGACGGTGACACCGCCCTCACGGACGCGGCCAAGGACCTGCGCCGCACGCTGCTCCGCGAGGCCGGGATCGAGGTCACCGAGGACGTCGAGCCAGAGCCGGCGCCCGACCCCTCCGCCGAGCACCAGCCCGTCCCGCCGTCGGTCGTCGCACGTCAGCTGGCCAACCCCTTCCTCGCGCCGGACTACTCCGCGTTCGAGAACCGGAAGGTCCGGCCGCGCCGCCTCGCCGGCTGGGAGCTGCTCGGTCCGCTGTTCCGCTCCTTCGAGCTCGGCGGTACCTCGTCCTGCATGGACCTGCCCGAGCCCGCGCACGTCCAGGTCGAGAGCGGCCTGGAGCTGATGCCCCACCAGGCACGCGTCGTCGCCGCCGCGGCGGCCGGGCACCGCACCTTCCTCCTCGCCGACGAGCCCGGCCTGGGCAAGACCGCCCAGGCGCTCCTCGCCGCGGAGGCCGCCGGCGCCTACCCGCTGCTCGTCGTCGTCCCGAACGTCGTCAAGGCGAACTGGGCACGTGAGGCGGGAATCTGGACGCCCCGACGCCGTACCACCGTGGTCCAGGGCGACGGCGACACGGTGGACGGGTTCGCCGACATCGTCGTCGTGAACTACGAGCTGCTGGACCGGCACCTCGGCTGGCTCGGCGACCTCGGCTTCCGCGGCATGGTCGTCGACGAGGCGCACTACATCAAGAACAAGCGGTCCCAGCGTTCCCAGCACGTGCTCGAGATCGCCGAGCGGATCCGCGCCCGCGTCGGCCGCCCGCTGCTCATGGCGCTCACCGGGACTCCGCTCATCAACGACATCGAGGACTTCCGGGCGATCTGGCAGTTCCTCGGCTGGATCGACGAGAAGGAGCCGCGCGGCGACCTCATGGCCGCCCTGGAGGAGATCGGCCGCACGCCCGCCGACCCCGGCTTCTACCCCGCCGCCCGCCAGAGCGTGATCGAGCAGGGCATCGTCCGCCGCCGCAAGGTCGAAGTGGCGGCCGACATCCCGCAGCGCCGGGTCGCCGACCTGCCGGTCGAGCTCGACGACCAGGCCGCCCGCACGATCCGCACCGCCGAGGAGGCGCTCACCCACCGGCTCGTCTCCGGCTACCGCCGGGCGCTCGAGGCCCGGGGGAGCGACGTCGGCGCGGGGATCGACATGGACCTCGCCCGGCAGGTGGCCAGGCGGGAGCTGGCCGCGACGGCGGAGAAGAAGTCCGCCGAGAACGTGTTCACGATGATGCGGCGCCTCGGGCAGGCGAAGGCGGGCCCGGGGGCTGACTATGCCGCCCAGCTCGTGCGCAGCGTCGGGAAGGTCGTCTTCTTCGCCAAGCACGTCGACGTCATGGACGCCGCCGAGGAGATCTTTGCCGGACGTGGCCTGCGGTCCGTGTCCATCCGGGGCGACCAGTCGGCCCGGGCGCGGCAGCAGGCCATCGACTCCTTCACCAACGACCCCGACGTCGCCGTCGCCGTGTGCTCGCTCACCGCGGCCGGGGTGGGCCTCAACCTCCAGGTTGCGTCCAACATGGTGCTCGCCGAGCTGTCGTGGACGGACGCGGAACAGACCCAGGCGATCGACCGCATCCACCGGATCGGTCAGGACGAGCCCGTGACGGCGTGGCGGATCATCGCCGCGCACACCATCGACGCCCGGATCGCCGAGCTCATCGACAGCAAGGCGGGGCTGGCCGCGCGGGCGCTCGACGGCTCCGACGCGGAGATCACCTCCGCGGCCGAGGTCCAGGTGGAGGCGCTCGTCGCCCTCCTTGCCGGTGCGCTCAGCGGGGAGAGCGTGCCCGTCCCGGCGTGAGTCCCGACCCGGCCGCCGCCATCAGCGCCTCCGTCGGGGGCAGCAGAGGAGGCTGGATCAGCGGAGGATCGGCACCTGCAGCGGGTAGCGGTACGCCTCCCCGCGGCTGGCTCGCACCGCACCGATGATCGAGAAGACGACCTGCAGGACCGCGGCGGCGATCCACAGCACGATCGCGAGCGGGATGCCGATGAGGGTGATGAAGAGGATCCAGCCGACGATCGTGGCCACCCAGACCGTGATGTTGAAGTTGAAGGCGCTGGCCGCCGCGTTGCGGACGAGGTAGCCCCGCTCGCGCCACACCAGCCAGACGATGAGCGGGCCGAGGAAGCTGAGCCACCCGGCGCTGAGCACCATGGCGATCACGGGTGAGAGGTGCGCGAGGACCGCGATCGTCCGGTCGTCGCCCGAGGGGCGCGCCGGCCCGCCGGACGGGTCGCCGGGGCCGTACGGGGGATAGGTGCTCATGTCGTCCTCATCCGCTTGATGGTTCGGGGGCTGTGGGGCCAGTGTGTCCGGCCGGGGCGGCCAGCGCCCGGCGGGTGGGCGAGACGCGCACGTCGACGTCGCCGGCGATCGCCGCCCAGGCCGCCCCTGACCTGGATCCGGGCGGCGGCGGCCGCCGTCGAGGTCAGGTGCGCCGCAGCCGCTGGCCGTAGACGTCGAGCACCTCGATGATCCCGGGATGCTGCCAGATCCGGTTGCGCTGCTTGCCGGTGCGCTCCTCGAGCACGCCGGCGTCGGTTAGTTGAGCGAGGGCGCGCTGGGCTGCCATCTGGTTCAGCCCGAGGGTGGTGGTCAGCAGGTTGGCGTTGACGACCGGGTGGGCGACCAGGTGGGGCACGACCCGCCACGCCACGGCCTGAGGGCGTAGCCCGGCAAGCCGCCGGCGGGCGTCGCTCAGCTGGGCCGCGAGGTCGTCGATCAGCTCCGCACCGGAGGAGGCGGCGAAGCGGGAGGCGTCGGAGAACTGCTCGACTATGGGACGGCCGTTGCCGGCACGGTAGGTGGTCAGCGCGTCGAAGTAGCCGCCGGTGTTCTTGAGCAGTCCGGCCGACACCGGCGCGGTGGTCCAGCGCATCACGCCCTTGGCCCGCAGCAGCGCATGCACCAGGGCGCGGCCCGTGCGCCCGTTGCCGTCGGCGAACGGGTGGATGGTCTCGAACTGGGCGTGCGAGATCGCGGCCTGCACGAGCACGGGCAGGTCGTCGCGGCGCACGAAGCGCATCAGGTCGGCCATCGCGGCTGGCACCTGCTCGGGCTGAGGGGCGACATAGGAGGCGCCGCGGGGGGTCAGCGTGCTGGTGCCCACCCACACGAGCCGGTCACGGTAGCGACCGGCGTGCTCGGCCCAGCCGGGCTGGGCGCGCATCAGCTCGGCCTGCATGGTCAGGACGGCCCGCTCGTCGAGCTGGTCGGCGAGCCGGAGCGCGGCTTCCATGGCCCGCACGTTGGCGACGACGAGCTGGGCGTTACCGGAGGTGGACTGGTCGACCTCGGCCAGGGCGAGCTGGCGAGCGCCGACGGTGAGGTTCTCGATCTGCGACGACGACGTCGACTCGGTACGCAGCAGGATGGACGACATCGGCCCGAGGGTGGGGGAGTCGGCCCCGAGCACCGAGCGGGCGTAGGAGTCGAACCGCGACAGCGCCGCGGTGGCCTCCTCGGCGTCCGCTGCCAGGTCGGCCGGCAGGGTGGGCACGTACTCGGCGATTGCCGGCACGACGGCGGAGCGGTACGGACCCGAGGCGGCAGCGATCCTGGCGCGCGAGGCCAAGCCGTCGCGCTCGACGACCCAGATGTGGTCCTCGTGATGGAGGGCCGGGACAGGAAGTGTGTCCACGCCACCAAGGCTACTAACACTTTCCGGAGAAATGTTAGTAACGGCTGTTGCAGATCACGGGACTCGTCGTGGTGGCCTGCGGAGCACCCTCGAGCGCTCGACGGCGGTCACGCGGTCGGCCCTCCGGCTCGTCGACATCGTCGGCGACGTTGTCTGTGGCGCAGGCGCGACCTGGTGATGGCCTCGCTGCCGGTCACAAGCGCTCGGGCCGGCCTCGGCCTTGGAGGTGGGGTGTCGACGTTGTTGGCCTCCCCGAGCACCTCGAGGAGCGTCGTGGCGGCTGCGATCACGCCTCCGGGAGCCTGGGCTGGGTGCTCGTCGACAGGGGAGGGCAGCCGTCGCATGGCGGCGACGCCGTCCACAGCCCATGTCGGCCTGTCGACATACACGCGAAGCATGACTCCGAAGCTGGCGGACTACATCGCGGCGGGCAAGGCGCTCGATGCCGACGAGCGCGAAATCGCCGCGGTCGCCCTCCAACAGGTTGATGAGGCGGAGCAGGCCGAGATCGACGCCGCCTGGGACGAGGCGATCGACCGGCGGCTGGACGAGCTGGTGAGCGGCAAGGTCAAGCCTGTCAGTGGCCGGGAGACGATCGCAATCGCGCGGGCGCGGTCGGCCGCGCGGCACAAGTGACGCTTGACTGATCGAGGGCCGGGACGGCAATTGTGCGCACGCCGGCAAGCCTACTAACAGTTTCGGAGGAACTGTTAGTAACGACTATTGCAGATCACGGGACTCCTCTTGGCCGAGCACGCTCGAGCGCTCCGCGTCGCGATCACGCGGTGAACCCTCCGGCTGGTCGTAATCAATGACTTTGTCCGATGGTGCAGGCGCAACTGGGTAACCGGCGTGCCAACGGCCGCGAGGGCTCCGGTTCGACCCCCGAGGTGGGCGATCGACGACCTGGTCGGCCTCCTCGAACATTTCGAGAAGTGCCCGGGCGGTTACGGTCACAACTTCGGGAGGTTGCGACAGGTGCTCGTCGACAGGGGAGGGCGGCCACCGAGCGGTGCAGCCGCGAAGGCCGGTGGCAGCCAGCGACTCGCGTACCGTGCCAGGCGCTTCGACGGCCGAAGATGGCTCGGCGCGCCGCTAGGATCGATTGCGATACCCGACGCGCGGGGCAGATCTGAGACCGCGCAGACCCGAGGACCCCATGGCTGTTCCCTCCTCCAAGGACGAGCTCATCGCCACGATCGAGAAGTCCTTCACCCAGCTCAGCGCCGATCTCGACAGGGTGCCTCTCGCGAGGGTCCGGGAACCCGTCCTGGAAGGGCACGTCAATGGGACCACGATGAGTCCCGCGGACCTGGTGGCCTACCTGATCGGCTGGAACCAGCAGGTCCTCATCTGGCACCGGCGCCGCGCCGAGGGGCTGCCCGACGAGTTCCCCGCCCACGGAGCCAGGTGGAACGAGCTGGGACTGCTCGCCCAGCGCTACTACGCGGAGCACCAGAGCGAGTCCTGGGACGACCTGCGCACCCAGCTTACCGATGCGAAGAACCAGATCATCGCCCTGATCCACCGTTACTCCAACGACGATCTCTACGGCGAACAATGGTACGGCAGGTGGACCATGGGACGAATGATCTCGCTCAACACCTCCTCGCCCTACACCAATGCCCGTGGCCGCATCCGAGCCTGGCTCTGCACCCTCTGACCCTTCGGGCCCCGTTCGGCCATCCGCACCGGAACACGCGCGCACGCGCGGCACTCGTTCCCCACCCTGAGCAGTTCGGCACCATGAGCGCCTAGGCCGTCGGCGGCCTAGCCGCCATCGTTGGGCTGGTGGCGGTAGGCGGCCAGGAAGGTGCGCACGGCGGCGTCGGCGTAGCGCTCGAGCTCCGGCTCGGATAGCTCGTCGCCGGGGTGGAACATGGCCCTGTTCAGCGGAGCGGACAGGATGAGCCAGTTGAACTGCTCGGCGACCAGCAGCGGGTCGTCCACGCGCAGCAGGCCGCGTTCGGTGAGCTGCTCGAGTTGCTCGGCAAGGACAGTGTGCGCCCGCGCGGGACCCGCGGCGTACCAGGTCTCGGCGAGCTCGGGGAATCGGTCGGCCTCGGCGACGATGAGCCGGCGCAGCCGGAGCAGGTGCGGCTGCGTGACGTCGACGACGTGCCGACGCGCGAACCGGCGCAGGTCTTCCTCGAGATCCGTGCTGCGCCCGAGCCCGGCGACCATGTCGTGCGTGAGCGTCTCGGTCGCGCTGATGTCGTCAATGATGACGGCCTCGAACAGCGCCTTCTTGCTCGCGAAGTGCTTGTAGACCGTCTGCTTGGAGACGCGAGCCAGTGCCGCCACCTGGTCCATGCTCGCGCCGGCGAACCCCTGCTCGAGGAAGACCGTCCGCGATGCCTCGAGGATGGCGTGCTGCTTGCGCGCCGACCGTCCGATACCCGCTCCGGCGGCCGGAGCCGCGCCGTCGTCGTCCCTCCGGACGTCTGCCACGCCGTCGATACCCGTCGCCTCCTCAGTCTTCCCGAACCCTAGCCGATCGGTACTAGACGGACCAGTACTATCCCAGTACTGTACGGTCCAGTTCCAGGAGAGGAGGGTCCGATGGTGACCGACGGACAGGTGCTGTCTGCGGACGGCACACCGATCGCGTTCCAGGCCAGGGGCCAGGGTGAGGCCGTGGTGCTCGTGCCGGGCGCGCTGCAGGGCCGCACCCCGTTCCGCCCGTACGCCGAGCGGCTGGCAGGCCACCTGACCGTGCTGATCTATGACCGTCGTGGGCGCGGGGCGAGCGGCGACACCTCGCCGTACGCGGTCGAGCGGGAGGTCGAGGACCTGGAGGCCGTGATCTCCGTGGCCGGCGGTCACGCCTCGGTGTACGGCCATTCCTCGGGCGCTGCCCTGGTCCTTCACGCCGCCGCCGGCGGTCTGCCGATTCGGAAAACTGTGCTGCACGACCCGGCGTTCGGGTCCGGCACGGAGGAGGAGCAGCGAGCCGAGCGCGCGGAGGCCGAGCAGGTCGCGGCGATGCTCGCGGCTGGCCGGCGAGCGGACGTGGTGCGGCTCTTCTTCGAGGGGGCGGGGCTGCCGCCAGAGATCGCCGAGGCCGCGAGCCAGGACCCCGAGCTGGTCGGCAACGCGCCGACGCTCCTTTACGACCCGTACGCCATCACGAGCGTGCAGAGCAGGGCAGGACAGACACCAGCCGAACAGGCCGCCCGGGTGCGCATCCCCTCTCTGGTGCTGGCCGGCGGGGCGAATCCCGAGTGGATGATCGCGGCCAGCAGGACGGTGGCCGCCGCTCTGCCGGAGGGCAGGCTCCAGATCCTCGACGGGCAGGAGCACGTCGTTCCGCCGGAGGTGCTGGCGCCTGTCCTCATCGAGTTCCTCACTGCCTGATCGGCGGTCAGAACGTGATGCCCAGCCGGCGCAACCGTTCCCAGTACCCGGAGACGTACGGTGCCATGTCGGTGATCTGGGCCAGACCGAGAGCCGGGACGTCGATGCCGCGCCCGACGTACGAGATGGCCAGATCGTGGAAGTCCGCCGACGCGGCGACCAGGCCGTCCCGCTCCAACGTGCTGAACGTCGTCGTCGTGCCGTCGACGGCGACGCCGACCTCGTTCGCGATGGCTCCGCCTGTGATGAGCTCCAGCGCGTGCGGTACCCGCTGCTCACCGGCAGCGACGGCGAGCAACCATTCCACGGGCGGTCGAGGTCCGTCGGAGGTTGTGACGGTCAAGAATGGCGCAGCACGACGACGCTCCGCATCCTCGCCGTGATCGACGGAATAGCTGACCTCGCGGTCAAGGACTGACCCGTCCCCGTGAGACGTAGTCTCGGCGTGCTCGGCGTGCTCGGCGTGCTCGGCGTGCTCGGCGGACCGGAGGCAACGAGGACCCTGCCATGCGGCGGGAAGGCCGTAAGCCGGTACTGCGTGCTTCTCGAACGCCCTCACCATCCGGCCCAACATGTCGCGTCGAGAGGACGGGTCGTCCGGCCCGAGCGCTTCGTCGCCGCCCCTCATCGGCTGCTTGTCCACCCCGGTGATGCTTGCATCGCTGCAACGACACGTCCACCGTCGCCGCCATCTGTGCGGGTGGACAGAGCGGTGCGCGGCGGGCGAGGGGGACCCTCCGGGTGCGGGACCAGGCGAGGCGAGGGGGACCCTCCGGGTGCGGGACGGAGCGAGGATGAGCGAGGGGGACCCGCCGGGTGCGGGACGGAGCGAGGATGAGCGAGGGGGGTCCTCCGGGTGCGGGACGGAGCGAGGATGAGCGAGGGGGGTCCTCCGGGTGCGGGACGGAGCGAGGACTAGGCGCTCGCCCCAGAGGCGGCATAGTCGGCGCGGAACGATGCGGCCTGCTCGAGGAACACGCCGCGGCCGGTCATGAGGGCCAGCGACTCGAACTGCTTCGTGACACCGCGGTGGTAGTTCGGGGGACGCCAGTCGGTGTCGATGCAGTACTGGGCCGCGCAGTAGTACGACAGCCCACCCGGGAGCCGGTAGGTGTCGAAGGTCTCGGCGACCGTGGTCGCCGCGCCGTCGAACAGCTGCGCAGCGTCCGGGTCACCGGTGCGCGTGGCGTAGTCGTAGAGGCCGAACGCGGCGTAGATGTGCCCGTTGACGACCTGGGTCGGCGCCACCGCGTCGTCGACGTACTCCTCGAACCACAGGTGCCCGTCGACGACGTGGGCGAACCACGGGCCGCCCTCGCCCGGGCGTGCGTCGAAGGTCCTGGCCGTGGCGTCCGCGGCGTCCGTCCACCGGTCGTCGTCGGTCTCGGCGTGCAGGCGCACGAACAGCGAGAGGGCTTGGCCCTGCGCCATCCCGGAGTACCACGGCGCGGTGAGGGTCTGGGCCTCGTCGTCGTGGAGTTGGTAGTCGAAGCCGTAGGGGAACCAGAGCGCGCCGGCCCGCTCCTCGGCCCCGTCCAGCAGCGCCTCGGCGTTGGCGACCGCCCGGTCGAGGTACTCCCTGGTGCCGGTGGTCCGGTAGGACTCGAGCATGTACAAGGCATAGTGGGCCAGGGACACCGGGTGGTAGATCGGCCCGGCCTGGTCCGGCCATGTCACCTGCAGCACCCCGGCACCGTCGACGGGCCGGTCTGGGTCCTCCAGCGGCAGGACGGTCTCGGGGGTCCGGGCGTAGGGCTCCGGGGTGATCGCCCGCGGCTCGGCGCCGGTCATCGCGTAGTCCGGGACGTCGGCCACCGCGTCACCCGGGGCGGGCAGGCTGCTGCTGCACCCGGCCAGCAGGGCAGCGACCAGTATCAGGGCGGGCAGGGTCCGTTTCACCCTCCGAGAATACGATTTCTTCCCGTCCGGATCTCGGTACCTCGGCTCGGATCGGCGGCAGCTGTTTCGGCGCAGGTGGCGACTGCGCAGCGCCGGCCGGCCGGAGGCGCTCTTCTTCTCCTCGAGCCGTCCCATGGCGGTGTCGAATGTGCCGGGGGAGACGGACAGGACGAGCGCGCCCTTCCCCCCGAACGCGGCGCCTATCTGGCCGGGCTTCCGCAGGTGGAAGGCGCATCGAGGGCCTTCGGGTAGGTGCGACCTGCTGGCCCGGGGCCACGACAACCCGGCGATCGCACGCAGGCCGTCCTCGGCCCCAAGACCGTTCGAACCACGTCGCCGACGTCCTCGGCCACGCGCGCGGTCCCGAACCGGACCGCAGCCGCGGTCCTCGCGCGGCAGTCAGGGCTCGATGGCCCTGGGGAACCGCGGCCAGGAACCTGAGGAGCTCACGACGACGACGCCGGCAGCAGCCCGAGGTGGAGCGCGCGCAGCACCGCGCGGGTGCGGTCCCTGACGCCGAGCTTCGCCAGGACGGTGGAGATGTGGTTCTTCACCGTGCCCTCGGCGAGGAACAGCGCATCGGCGATCTCCCGGTTGGTGAATCCGCTGGCCAGCAGCCTGAGGATCTGGGTCTCCCGCGGCGTGAGCGGCTCAGGGGTGGGCAGGTGGGTGAAGTCGTCGGGCTGCGGACGGGACCCGATGGTGCGCAGCAGCCGCTCGGTGAGCGCCGGCTGGACGAGCGTTCCGCCGGCGGCGAGCGTGCGGATCGCGCCGACGAGCTCGTCCAGCGCGACGTCCTTGAGGAGGTAGCCGCGCGCCCCGGCGCGCAGGGCACGCAGGACGAGCTCGTCGTCGTCGAAGGTGGTGAGGACGAGGACCGGCACCTCGCTGCCGCGCTCGCGCAGGGCCTCGAGCGTGGCGATGCCGTCGCGGCCGGGCATGCGGAGGTCGAGGAGCAGGACGTCGGGGTCCAGCGCGGCCACCTGGGCCAGTGCCTCGTCGCCGTCGGCGGCGTGCCCGGCGACGGCGACCTCCTTGCTGATGGCGAGCAGGCTCTCCAGCCCCTGCCGCATGAGGGTCTGGTCGTCGGCGATGACGACGCGGATCACGCCGGAGCTCCCGCACGGACGGGCAGCTCCACGCGCACCCGGAAGCCGTCCGAACCGTCGAGCTCCACCCGGCCGCCGAGGGCCGCGGCGCGCTCCCGCAGGCCGTTGAGCCCGTTGCCGGGGACGACGGACGCGACGCCCCAGCCGTCGTCCCGGGCCTCCAGGCGTAGGGCTCCGTCGACCTCGGCGAGGGTGATCCACAGGTTCTCCGCCTCCGAGTGGCGGATGGTGTTGGTGGCGATCTCCTGCACGGCGCGGACGACGGCCGCCGCGTGGTCGTCGTCGGCCCCGAGCCCCGGCTCGACGTCGAGGTGCACCCGTGGGTGCGGGATCTCCTCGGTGACCTGGGCGAGCGCGCCGGCCAGGTCGAAGCTGCGCCGCCGCTCGGTGCCCACGACGGAGCGCACGTCGGCGAGCAGGTCCTTGGCGAGTCCACGGGCGCGGAGCACGTGCTCCCGGCCCAGTCCCTCGACGCGGTGGGTCGCCACCTCGAGCTCCACCGACAGGACGGTGAGCTGGTGACCGAGGAGGTCGTGCAGCTCGCGGGAGATCCGCAGCCGCTCCTGGGCCTGGCTCGACTCGGCGAGCAGCGCGCTCGTGCTGCGCAGCTCGACGTGCGCGACGCCCAGCTCCCGCAGGGCCTCCTCGACCCGACGCTGGCTCCACATCATCGCGGCGCTCGCGGCCTGGAGCAGGGCGTAGAGGAACGTCACGAGGAGCATCTCGACGGGCGGGTTCGGCCGCTCGACCAGCGGACCGAGCGCGGCGCCGGCGGCGAGCACGACTGCGGAGTTCCACAGCACGACCCCGGTGATCCCGCGAAGCTCCAGGTGCAGGCTGGCGATGGCCGCTGACAGGACGAGCAGGATGAGGCTCAGGCCTCCGCGGCTGGGGGAGAGCAGCACGATCGCGTTGCTCAGCAGCACCGGGGCGGCTATGAGCAGCAGCCGGCCGCGCGGCGTCGCCGGGGTCCGGCGGACGCTCGCCACCACCAGGGCGGCGAGGTAGCCCACGAACACGACGAGCCACGGCACGAAGTACGTCCACGACCCGACTGCGAGGACGCCGCTGCCCTCCACCACGCCGATGAGCACGCAGAGGACGAGCATGCTCGCACCGGCCCAGATCTGGACCCGGCTGCTGCCTGCCATGGCCTCACCCTACGGAGCACGTCGGCCCACGGTCAGGTGCCGGAAGTCATGGGCGGTACCGGTGACAACCGGCAGATGTGGCCGGCAGGTTCACGTTCCTAGCGTGGTCGGTGCACCGGTTGGAGGACGGGTGCCGTGCCGCGGCGGCGGCCACGTGGCTCGTGGCCGTCCGCCGCGGCATCCAGGACGAACATCCAGGACGAAGGAGGAACGATGCCGGTCGTCGAGATCGAGGACCTGCGCAAGAGCTACGGGGGCCGCGCCGTCGTCGACGGCGTGAGCCTCGCCGTCGAGCGCGGGGAGATCGTCGGGATCCTCGGCCGCAACGGGGCGGGCAAGACGACGACGGTCGAGTGCGCCGTCGGGCTGCGCGAGCCCGACGGCGGGCGGGTGCGCGTCCTCGGCGTCGACCCGCGCGAGGAACGCGCCCGGGTGCAGCAGGTGGTGGGCGTGCAGCTGCAGCGGGAGTTCCTGCACCCGAGCCTCACCGTCATCGAGCTCGTGCGGATGTACCGCTCCTTCTACCGCGACGGACTCGACCCGGACGGCCTCCTCGAGCGCCTCGGCCTGGCCGAGGTACGCGGCACCCGGTACGAGAACCTCTCGGGCGGCCAGGGACAACGGCTGAGCATCGCCCTCGCCCTCGTCGGCCGGCCGCGGCTGGCGGTGCTCGACGAGCTGACGACCGGTCTCGACTCGAGCGCGCGTCGCGGCATGTGGCGACTGATCGAGGAGATGCGCGAGGACGGCATCACGGTCGTCCTCGTCACGCACTTCATGGAGGAGGCCGAGCGTCTCTGCGACCGGATCGCGGTCCTCGACGCCGGGCGGCTCGTCGCGCTCGACAGCCCGGAGGGGCTCATCCGGCAGGTCGCAGGGGCCGACCGCCTGAGCTTCCGTGTTCACGCACCGCTCGAGCCGTCCCTGCTCACCGCCCTGCCCGGGGTCGAGGACGTGACGGTCGAGGCCGGGTACGTGACCGTCATCGGTCGCGGCGACCTCGTCCGGGAGGTGGCCGGAGCGCTCCTGCGCCACGAGGTGCCCGCGACCGACTTCCGCACGCACAGCGCCACGCTCGACGACGCCTTCCTCCGGCTCACCGGGCACGAGCTCGGCGAGCCGGCACCCGACCTCGAGAGGACTGCACGATGACGACGACGCTGCCGCCCGCGCACCGCGTCCCGGCGGCCGCCTGGGGCCACCTCCTGCGCGCCGAGGCGCTGATGGTCACTCGCGACACCTCCGGGCTCATCATCCCGATCGGCCTGCCTGCCCTGCTCCTCGTGATGAACGGCCTCACCCAGGACGGGGACCAGGTGCTGCCCGGGGGGTCGACCGTGATGAACGCGATCATCATGCCCCTGACCGTCGCGATGGTCATCGCCCTCGTCGGCGTGGTGAACATGCCCTCCTTCCTCGCGACCTACCGCAAGTACGGCATCCTGCGCCGCCTGGCCGTGACTCCGGCGCGGCCGGCGATGATCCTCGCCGCGCAGATGCTGGTCAGCCTGGCGCAGGTGCTCCTCGGGGTCGGGCTCATGCTGGTGGTCGGGGCGACGTTCTTCGGCGTCACGCTGCCGGTGAGCCCGGGCTGGGCACTGCTCGTCGGCGGGCTGACGGTGGCCGCGATGTACGGGATCGGGACGCTCGTCGCGGCCCTGGCTCCAACGGTCAACGCCGCGCTCGCGCTCGGTCTGGTCGCCTTCTTCCTCATGCTCGCGCTCGGTGGTGGCTTCGGGCCGATGGCCGCCCTCCCGGAGGTGCTCCAGACGGTGGGTGAGACGCTGCCGTACGGTGCGGGGAACTCCGCGCTCTCCGCGGCGTGGACCGGTGAGCAGCCGCAGACCGCACACCTCGTGACGCTCGGCGCCTGGGCCGCGGTGACCGGCGCACTGGCGGCCCGCTTCTTCCGTTGGGTCTGACCCCGGGCGCACGATCCCGCTCTCGGCGGAGGACGTGGCGAGGCCGCCGCCCGTGCGGGTGCCCGGCCCAGTCAGCTCCCCCGCGCCATGGCGATCATGCCCTTCAGGCCCATCCCGGCGCGGGTGCCGCCGTCGCAGAGGATGTCGGTGCCGGTGAGGTAGCCGGGCCGGGTGCTGGCGCAGAAGGCGAGGTGCTCGGCGATCTCCTCGGGACGGCCGTAGCGCCTGAGCGCGGCGTAGTCGACCAGCCGGCCCGAGCCGCTCTTCTCCTCGAGCCGTCCAATGGCGGTGTCGAAGGTGCCGGGGGAGACGGACAGGACGCGCGCTCCCTTCGCCCCGAACGCGCCGGCCATCCGCCGGGTGTACCAGATGACGAAGCTCTTGCTAGAGGCGTAGGCGGACCCGGGGCGGCCCGACGCCGGGCCGAGGTTCGCCCTCGCGGTGAGCTTCTCGACGAAGCGGGCCGGGTCGGTGAGGGCGAGGCGGTAGGTGCGGGTCGGGTGCAGGACCGACGGCAGCATGTGCCCGGCGATGGAGGCGACGTTGACGAGCGCGAACCCCTCGGCCGCCGCGTCGAGGGCCGCCCGGGTGAGGTGGACGGTGCCCAGCGCGTTGATCCGGACGATCGCGGCGGCGTCGCCCATCTGCGGGCTGACGCCGGCCGTGTACACGACCGCCCGCAGGTCACCGGCCGCGCGGGCAGTGGCGAACAGGGCGGCGACCGATGCCCGGTCGGTGATGTCGCAGACGGCGGGGACGGCGTCGACGCCGTCGGCCCGCAGCCCCGCGGCGGCGGCCTCGACGCGGTCCCGGTCCAGGTCGGCGACGACGACGCGGTGGTCCCGCCCCATGATCCGCGCGGTGGCCAGGCCCATGCCGCCGGCGCCGCCGGTGACGATCGCCGTCGGGCTCACCTCGTCTCGCCCTCGTGCGGTGAGGTCCCGGCCTCGCTCGGTTATGCCCCGGCCGTGCCGGGGTCGGGTGCGACCTGGCGAGCGAGCCAGTCGCGGGAGCGGGCGACGTAGCGCCGGGCGAGGTCGGTGCTCGCGGCGAGCGACTCGAAGCCGTGCGGGGCGCCCGGCACGACGTCGAGGGTGCAGTCCACGCCCGCGGCGGTCAGTGCCTGGGCGTAGTCGCGGTCCTCGGCGAAGAACAGCTCGATGTCGCCGGTCCCGATCCATGCCGGCGGCAGCCCGGACAGGTCCGCCCGCCGGGCGGGCGCGGCGTAGGGCGCGACGCCGTCGCCGCCGGGCTCCTGGCCGAGGTAGGCGCGCCAGCCGGCGTGGTTGGAGCTGTTGTTCCAGACGAAGTGCCGCACCGCGTCGAGCTCACGGTTCGCGGCGGTGCGGTCATCCAGCATGGGGCAGAACAGCCACTGCGCGGCCGGCTGCGGCCCGCCCTCGTCGTGCAGCCGCTGGACCAGGCCCGCGGCGAGACCCCCGCCGGCGCTCTGCCCGCCGACGGCGACCCGGGCCGGGTCGATCCCGCGCTCGGCCGCGTGCGCGACGAGCCAGCGCCAGACCGTGTGGCAGTCGTCCAGCGGGGCGGGGAAGGGATGCTCCGGGGCGAGCCGGTAGTCCGCGGAGACCACGGTGATCCCCAGCTCGCGGGCGATGCTGGTGCACCGGGCCTGGTCCTGGACGGCGGCACCGATCAGCATGCCCCCGCCGTGGAGCCACAGCAGCGCCCCGCCGTTCCCGCCCCCGGCGGGGGTGAAGACGTGCGCCGCCGTCCCGGGGCCGAGGTCGACCCGCTCGTACCGCACGTCCGGCGGGGTCTCCGGGTTCGGCAGCAGGGTCAGCGCCGCCCTGGTCAGCCTGCGCTGCCAGCCGTGCCGGACGGGCGGGTTGGGGAAGAACCGGAACGTGCGCCGCAGCTGCGGATCCAGGACGTCCGGCGTCAGCCGACGTGTCACCATGCTGCCTCCTTCGGTACTTGTGTCATCGCGACGATACGAGACACAGTGTCCAGCGTCGTGAGTGTAGCCGTAGGGTCGAGAGATGGCGCAGCAGCGTGCACCGGGCAGACCCAGGAGCCAGCGAGCGCGACGGGCGGTGCTGGCCGCCACCGCGGCCCTGCTCCGCGAGGTCGGCTACGACCGGCTCGCCATCGACGCCATCGCCGCCCGGGCGGGCGTGTCGCGGCAGACGATCTACCGGTGGTGGCCGTCCCGGGCGGACATCGTGGCCGAGACGGTCCGCGACCGGGCCGAGGGGCTGGTGGCGGCGCCGCCGGTGGGCACCGGCGACCTCCACGGTGAGCTGCGCACCTGGCTGGCGCAGGTCGTCCGCCAGCTTCAGGACGAGGACGCCGTCGCCCTCGTCCGCGCGCTGGTCGCGGCCGCCGCCGCCGACCCCGTCGACGCCGAGCGGCTGCACGCGGGCCTGACCGGCCCCGCGCACGACGGCGTCCTGGCCCGGCTGCAGGAGGGGGTCGCCCGGGGTCAGGTCCGCCCGGACGCCGACCTCGCCGCGGTGGTGGACGCCCTGTTCGGCTCCGTCCTGTACCTCGCGCTGATCGGCGAGCCGGTGACGCCCGACCGGGCAGACCGGATCCTCGACCTGCTCCTCGACGGCATCCGGCCGCCGTCGGCCGGCCCGCCGGGGGAGCGGGAGTCCGGTCCGCCGGCGGAGAGTGGCCCAGGTCGGCCCGGGGAGAAGGGCTCCGGCCCGTAGCGCACCCCGCCTCACCGGGTCGCGGTCTCCGCCTCCGCCCCCGCCGGCCCGACCGGCTGGCCGGACACCTCGTACCCGAGGACCAGCGTGCCCAGGCTGGTGGTCCCCGCCGCCGTGAGCCGGAGCCGCCGGGGCCGGGGCAGGTCGCGGAACAGCCGCTTGCCGGTGCCGAGGAGCAGCGGGTGGACGAACAGCCGGAGCTCGTCGACGAGGTCGAGCAGCATCAGCTGGTGCACGAGCGCGCCGCTGCCGAGCACGGCCAGGTCCCCCTCGCCGTCGGCCTTGAGCCGCCCGACGGCGGCCCCGAGCTCGCCGTCCAGGACGTGCGCACCGGCCCAGTCCAGCCGGGTGAGGGTGCGGGTCGCGACGTACTTCGGCGCCTGGTTGAGCCGGCGCGCCATCGGGACGTCGTCGGGCTGGTACGGCCAGTACGCCGCCATCTTCTCGTAGGTGCGCCGGCCGAAGAGATAGGCCGAGGTGCGGTCCGGGCCGCCGGCGTCGACGGCCTCGTGGACGGCCGCCGCGTAGGGCCGGCCCCAGCCGCCGTGGGTGAACCCGCCGTCGGTGTCCTCCTCGGGCGAGCCGAGGCCCTGCATGACGCCGTCGACGGTGAGGAACTCGATGACAACCAGTCGTCGCATGTCCCGATGCTGCCCCGGCGGAAGATGTGCTGGCTTGAAGGAACTTGACCGGGCATGCTGCCGGCATGGCCGGGGATCACCGCGAGACGGACCAGGCCCGCCGCACCGAGACGGACCAGGCCCGCCGCACCGAGACGGACCAGGCCCGCCGCACCGAGAGGGACCAGGCCCGCCGGATCGACCTCGTCCGGCACCGCCCCGCACCGGCGCTCGCCGGGCTGGTGGCCGGCGTGGTGGGGATGTCCGAGCGCGCGCCGGGCGTCGTCCGCCGCCGGCAGCCGGCCGGGACCCTGCTGCCCCTGGTGGTCTCGTTCGGCAACCCCCTGACGGTCGACGCGCTCGCGGACGGCACCGGCGCCGGCCGGTCCTACCGGTCGTTCCTCGCCGGGATATCCACCGGCCACGCGAGCACCCGGTTCGACGGCGGCCAGGACTGCGTGCAGGTCTACCTCACCCCGCTCGGGGCCCGCCGGGTCCTCGGCGTCCCGGGCAGCGAGGTGGCACGCCGGGTGGTGGCGGCGGACGACGTCGTCCCGGGGCTGGCCGCCCTGGCCGACCGCCTCGCGGCCGCGGCCACCTGGGCCGAACGGTTCGCGCTGGTCGAGGACGCGCTCGTCCGGCAGGTGGCACGCGCCGACGGCGTGCCCCCGGCCTGGGTGGCACGGCTGTGGCGGCAGATCCGGGCCAGCGGCGGGCAGGCCCGGATCGGCGACCTCGTCGCCGAGACCGGCTGGAGCCACCGGCACGTCACGACGGTGTTCCGGGCGGAGGTGGGCCTGACGCCCAAGCAGGCGGCCGGCGTCGTCCGCTTCGAGGCGGCGACCGCCGACCTCGGCCGGCTGCCGGTGGCCGAGATCGCCGCCCGGCACGGCTACGCCGACCAGAGCCACCTGACCCGCGACGTCGTCCGGTACGCCGGCGAGCCGCCGGCCGCCCTCGCCGCCGCCCGGCGGCCCACGCCGTGGACCGCCCTGGGCCGGGCGCCCGCCGCCCCGGGCCCCGCGGCCGGCGTCGGGCGGCAGCCGGCGGGGAGGCCGGCGGGCCGGCCCGGGCGCAGCTGACCGGCGGATCGGCGCAGGCGACGGGCAGACCGGCCCGGATCACCGGCGGACCGGCCCGGGCGCAGCTGCCCGACGGACCGGCGCAGGCGACGGGCAGACCGGCCCGGATCACCGACGGACCGGCCCGGGCGCAGGTGCCCGGCGGACCGGCTCGGCTCAGGGGAGGTGGTGCCGGCGCTCCAGGGCGGCGCCCTCCACGTCCACGTTGGGGATGATCCGGTCCAGCCAGCGGGGGAGCCACCAGGCGCTGCGGCCGAGGAGGTGCAGCAGGGCGGGCATGAGGAGCATGCGGACGACGAAGGCGTCGAGGAGGACGCCGACGGCGAGCCCGAAGCCCACCGATCGGATGATGGTGGACTCGGAGAACACGAACCCGCCGAACACCGACGCCATGATCAGCGCGGCGGCGATGACGACGGAGCGGCCCGCGCGGAACCCCTGGGCGACGGCGAGCCGGGCCGGGGAGCCGTGGACGTAGGCCTCGCGCATCCCGGAGGCGAGGAAGAGCTGGTAGTCCATCGCCAGGCCGAACAGGATGCCGACGAGGATGACCGGCAGGAAGCTCAGGATCGGGCCGGTGCTGTGGATGCCCAGGACGTCCGCGAGCCACCCCCACTGGAACACGGCGACGGTCGCGCCGTAGGTGGCGAACAGGGACAGCACGAACCCGCCGGTGGCGACGACCGGGACGAGGATCGACCGGAACACGCCGATCATGATGAGCAGGGACAGACCGACGACGACGAGGAGGTAGGTCGGCAGCACCTCCAGCAGGCTCTCGGAGATGTCGATGTTGATCGCCGCCTGACCGGCGACGCCGAGGGTGATGTCCCCGTCGACCGGGGGGAGGCTGCGCAGGTCGCGGACGAGCTGTTCGGTGCTCTCGCTGTTCGGGCCGTCCTCCGGGATGACCTGGAAGGCGGCGAGCGCGTTGTCCTCGGAGACGGCGATCGGGGCGACGGCGGCCACGTCGTCCTGGGCGGCGATCTCCCGGGCGATGGTGACCTGGGTCTCGAGGAGGTCCTCCTCGGCGACCGAGCCGGGCAGGTCGGCGGCGACCAGGAGGGGGCCGTTGGTGCCCGCGCCGAACTTCTCCTCCACCGTCATGAATGCGTCGTAGGAGGCCGACCCGACGGGCTCGGTGGAACCGTCGGGCAGGCCGAGCCGCATGGACAGGGCCGGGATCGCGATCACCAGCAGGCCGGCGACGGTGACGACGGCGGTGAGCACCGCCCGCCACGTCGGCATCGGGCGCACGCTCGGCGGGGGCCGGTGCCCGCCGTTGGCCAGCCGGGACCGGGCCTTCCGGCCGAGCAGGCGCCGCCCGGCGAGCCCGAGGAGGGCGGGCGTCATGGTGATCGCCAGCAGCACGGCGACGGCGACGGCGACCGCGCCGACGACGCCCATCACCCCCAGGAACGGCACGCCGGTGACGTTCAGGGCCAGCAGCGCGACGATGACGGTGGTCCCGGCGAACACGACGGCGTTGCCGGCGGTGCCGTTGGCCAGCCCGATCGACTCGACCACCGGCGCGCCGCCGAGGAGCTGCCGGCGGTGCCGGTTGATGATGAACAGGGAGTAGTCGATTCCGACGGCGAGGCCCAGCATCACCCCGAGCACGGGGGTGACGGAGGTCATGTCCACGACGCCGGAGAAGGCGAGGGTGGCGAGGACGGCGATGCCGACACCGAGGATCGCGGTGACCAGGGGCAGCACCGCGGCCAGCAGGGACCCGAGCATGACCAGCAGCACGACGGCGGCCACGGCCACGCCGACCGCCTCGCCCACGCCGAAGATCTGCGGCACGCCCTGGGCGATGTCGGTGGAGAAGGAGACCTCGACGCCGTCGACCGGCTCGGACTCGAAGTGCTCGATCACCGCCTGCTTGGACTCCTCGGCCAGCTCCAGGCGCGGCTCGGAGAAGGCGACGTTGACCACGGCCGTGGAGCCGTCCTCCGACACCGTCCGGATGCCCCCGGAGAGGTCGAGCAGCTCGGTGCCGAGCTCCGCCTCCTGCCTGCCCGCGTCCAGCTGCGCCTGCTGCTCCTCCAGCTGCGCCTGCTGCTGCTCGACCGTCTGGCGCTGGGCGTCGAGCTGGGCCTGCTGCGCGTCGAGCTGGGCGGTGGGCGCGCCGGCGGCCGCGGCCTGCTCCCGGGCCGCGTCGAGCTGGGCCTGCCCCGCGTCGAGCTGCTCCAGGCCGGCCTCGAGCTGCGCCCGTCCGGCGTCGAGCTGCGCCTGCCCGTCGGTGATCTGGGCGCGGCCCTCCTCCAGCTGCTGGCGCTGGTCGGCGAGCTGCTGCTCGGTGGCGAAGGGGTCCACCACCTCCGCCACGTCCGGGAGGTCGCCCGCGTCGCTGGCCAGCGCGGTGATTTGCTCGCGCTGGGCGTCGCTGAGGGGTGAGTCGTCCGTCGTCGTGAAGACGACCAGGCCGGAGGCGCCGCTGAAGTCGGGCAGCTTCTGCTCCAGCTCCTCGGTCACCTCGCCGGAGGCGGTGCCGGGGATGTCGAAGTTCGTGGCGAGGCTCTGGAAGCCGGCCAGGAACCCGCCTGCCGCGGCAGCCAGGACCACCAGCCAGGAGACGATCACGACCCACGCGCGTCGCGCGGACAGCTTTCCCAGCCGGTAGAGCAGTTCTGCCATGGTCCGGTGCCTCCCGTAGGTTGATGCCGCGTTGACGATACGGTACGTCTCATCAACGCCGTGGACCGAGCCGGGCCCGAACGGAGGATGTGAGGAATGTCCCAGCAGCACAGCGAGCGGCACCACAGCGGGCCGGTCCGCAGCGCGGCGGCCCGGAACGCCATCCTCGACGCCACCGCGCACCTGTTCGAGGAGCGCGGGTACGACCAGCTCACGATCGAGGGGATCGCCGCCCGGGCCGGCACCGGGAAGCAGACCGTCTACCGGTGGTGGCCGTCCAAGGGCGCCCTCATCGCCGACTGCCTCCTCGAGGGCCGCATCCTGCCGGACGCCGTGACCCCGACCGACACCGGCGACCTCCGGACGGACCTGACCGCCTGGCTGGACCGCATCTTCCAACTCCTGCAACAACCCGGCGGGGAGGCGCTCATGCGGTCCCTGATCGCCGCCGCCGCCGAGCACGCCGACGTCGGCCGGCGGCTGCGCGCCAGCCTCGGCGGGGACTCCACGCTCATCGCCCGGCTGGCGGCCGCCGTCCGGGCCGGGCAGCTCGCGCCCGACGCCCCGCTGCGCGAGATCAGCGAGGCGCTCGTCGGCGCCGTCCTGCTCCGCGCGCTGAGCCGCGAGGCGATCGACGCCGACACCACCGCGCGTCTCCTGGCCGCGCTCACCGGGCCGAGCCGTCCGGCGAGCGGGGGCTGACCCGGGTCAGCCCCCAGCGCGGCGGCGACTCCGATCAACCGCCGGCGCTCGAGCCCCGCTCGCGGCGCCGGCTCACGCGGCGCCGCCGTCGGGATCGGCACCTCGCCGTCAGCCAGCGGCGCCCGCGCTCCCCGCCGCGCCGACGTCGACGACTCCCGGGACCGGCGTGGCGCCGGGGAACCGTCCAGCGAGCGCGTCCACGCCGTGCTGCGGGTGGGCCTGCTCGACGAGGTCCTGCCGCTGCTCGCGGGTGCGCGGCGTGTCGAGGTCCATCGCGGCCTCCCGGTCCTGCTCGAGGGCGGGGTCGCACTCGCCGTCCCGGTTGAAGGACCACATGAGCATCGGGTCGCCCAGCGGCAGCGTGTGCCCCCCGCCCGCGTCGTGCCGGCCGGTGTGCCAGGTGTGCCAGGTCTTGCCGTAACTGTTCATGAGCCGCTTCATCAGCGCCTTCTCGGCGACCGCGGGCAGGCCGGGCGCGACGAGCTGGCCGGAGAGGATCTCGAAGTTGTGCGGGTGCCAGTAGGCCCGCTCCTCCGCCGGCAGCGTCTCGAAGAGGCGCTCGGAGATGATGTACTCGATGCCGATGAGGTTTGCGGTCTCGGTGTTCCCGTCGAACAGCGCGGCCTGGATGAAGTCGTCGTTGACCACCCGGCAGAAGTGGTGCGCCTCCATCTGCATCGACGGGTCGTCCTTGGCCGGGTGGAACCCGACGACGTAGACGTCGAACTTCGCCAGCGGCGCGGGCTCCTGGAGCAGGTTCGCGCCCTGCTCCAGGGTGGCCAGCCACAGGCCCTTGCCCTCCCCGGCCGGCTGCAGCGGGCTCGGTCGGTCCTTCGCTCTCATGGCGCTCCCTCCTCGACGAGGCGGCTCGTGCCCCGACGCTAACAAGGCGGTGGTGCTCCCGCAGGGCGGGCGGCTGGGAGGATCGGTACCCGTGAGCCGTCCTCCCATCGCCAGCGTCCCCACCGGCCCGGTCACCGTCCCCGCCGCCGTCCGGGCCGTGGCCGGCGACGGCGTCCTGGTGCCGGTGTGGCGCAACGAGCTGGGCGGCCTGACCTTCCGCGTCGAGGGAGCCGACGGCGCGGCGCGGTACGTCAAGTGGGTCGCCGCGGGCACGCCCGAGATCGACCTGCCGGCCGAGGCCGAGCGGCTGGCCTGGGCGCGGCGGTGGGTCCGGGTCCCGCGGGTGCTCGACGGCGGGGCGGACGCCGACGGCGCCTGGCTGGTCACCGCGGCGGTCCCGGGCCGCTCGGCGGTGGACCCGCGGTGGCTCGCCGAGCCGGCCACCGCCGCTGCCGCCGTCGGCGCCGGGCTGCGCCGGTTCCACGACGCCCTGCCGGTGGCGGAGTGCCCGTTCGACTGGGGCGTCGGCTGACGGCTCGCCCGGGCCGCCGAGCGTGCGGCGGACGACGCGGCGGAGCGGCTCGGGGACCCGCCGCCCGTCGACCGGCTCGTCGTCTGCCACGGCGACGCCTGCGCACCGAACACGCTGCTGAACGACGACGGCACAGTCGCCGGACACGTGGACCTCGGGTCGCTCGGGGTGGCCGACCGGTGGGCCGACCTCGCGGTCGCGGCCTGGAGCACTGAGTGGAACTACGGCCCGGGCTACGAGGGCGTCCTCTACGACGCGTACGGGGTCGAGCCGGACCCGGAGCGCATCGCCTACTACCGCCTGCTCTGGGACCTGACCTGATCCGGGCCGGGCGGGCCCGGCGGCGGGCGGCCGGCGGGCGGCGTGCCCGCGTCCGGGCGTGGTGCCTCATGTCAAGGTGCTCGCGAAACGGGACCGCGTGCCTCAGCTGGGTCTGCTCGCGTAGGCGGTCAGGAGGCGTCGCGGCGGGCGAGGGTCTTGGCTCGGGCGTGGCGTTCGAGCTGGGCCTGGATGGCGGTGATCCGGCGGGTCAGGTCGGCCGGGTTGAGCTCGGCCCGCACGGCGGTCAGCTCGGCGGCCTGCTCGGCGGTCAGCACCCCGGAGTCCAGGACCCGCTGGTAGGGGGTGCGGGGGGCGTCGTAGGTGCGCACGTGCCGCCCCGCGGGGGTCTCGCGCCAGCCGGTGACCTTCTTGGTCGGGAGCAGGTAGTTCTTGCGCAGGTTGACCAGCTCCCACAAGTCGCCCAGCAGCTCGAGCTCGGCGGGGGTGTCGTAGCGGTAGCGGAAGGCGTTCCTGCGCACGATGTCGCCGTTCTTCTGCTCCACGTGCGCGTTGTCGTTGGAGGTGTGCGGCCGGGACCGGGTCATGAACACCGCCCGCTGGGCGCACCAGGCCACCAGCTGGTGGTTGATGAACTCTCCGCCGTTGTCGGAGTCCAGCCCGACCAGGGGGTAGGGCAGGGTGTCGGCGAGGAGGTCGATGGCGGCCACCACCCACCGGTGCGCCCGGTTCTTGATCGCCAGGTTGGTGGTCCACCCGGTGACCACGTCGGTGCCGGTCAGGGTCCAGGCGTGCTCCCCGGCCAGGGAGTGCCCGCAGTGGGCGACCAGGTCGACCTCGAAGAACCCGGGCCGGGTCTCGGCCTCGTCGGTGGAGCGGCGCACCGCCAGCTCGCTGCGCAGCGTCGACGACGGCCTGGTGGCGGCCTTGGCGCCCGGGTAGCGGGCGGCCCGGGTCGGGGCCAGGTAGCGGTCGATCGTGGCCGGGCTCATCGCGAGCACCTCGGCGCGGACCTCCTCGGTGAGCCGGTCGGCCACCGCTGTCAGCTCGCCGTGGGCCTGCAGCACGTCCAGGGACTCGGCCAGGATCACCTTCAGGTACTTCCCGCACGGCTGCCCGCACAGGGTCCAGACCTCGATCAGGACCTTCAGCGCGTCGTAGGAGTACCCCCGCCCCCGCGGCTTGCGCACCACCGCCCGGGCCGGGCCCTTCCGGACCCGGGCCGCGGCCAGCGCGCGGCGGGCGTTGGCCCGCGACCACCCGGTGGCCCCGCACAGCTCATCGAGCATGCGGCCCTTGTCCTTCTTCCCCGCCGCGGCGTAGCTCGCCGTGTACCGCTTGGTGATCTCACGCCTGGCACCCATCGACAACCGACCCATCCGGCCAGCCCACCACCGCGGCCACGGTTCGCGAGCAGAACCCATCTGAGGCACGCGACCCGTTTCGCGAGCAACTTAGGTGAGTCTCGTCGCGGGAGGCGAGCGGCGCCGTCGGGACGTAACGTGGACGGCGCTGAACCGAGAGGATTGGAGAGCGAAACGATGGCAGACCTGACCGGCAAGCGCGTGGCCTTCGTCCTGACCAACGGGTTCGAGGACTCCGAGTTCACCTCGCCCTGGGAGGCGGTGACCTCGAGCGGGGCGGAGGCGGTGCTCGTCTCGCCCGAGTCCGGCACGATCACCGGCAAGAACGGCCACGAGGCGACGGTGGACCTGGCGAGCGACCAGGCCAACGCGGACGACTTCGACGGGCTCGTGCTGCCCGGCGGCGTGGTGAACGGCGACAAGATCCGGATGGACAAGGCCGCCGTCGCCCTGGTCCGGGCGTTCTTCGAGCAGCACAAGCCGGTGGCGGCCATCTGCCACGGCCCGTGGATCCTCGCCGACGCCGACGTGCTGCACGGCCGGACGCTGACTTCCTACCCAAGCCTGCAGACGGACCTCCGCAACGCGGGCGCCACCTGGGTGGACCAGGAGGTGGTCGTCGACCAGGGCCTGGTCAGCAGCCGGACCCCGGACGACCTGCCGGCGTTCAACAGCAAGCTGGTCGAGGAGCTGGCCGAGGGCAAGCACGCCCGCCAGGTCGCCTGACCCGACCAGCTGTCGCCCGGGAGCGCGTGCCGCGGCACGCGCCCCCGGGCGCTCGTGCACCCGGGCATCCGCGCCGGGAGCCGCGTCCGGGCATCCGCGCCGGGGGCACGTCGGCCGACCGGTCGCCGTCGGCCAGCAGGACCGGTCCGACGTCGGCCGTCCGGCCGCCGTCGTCAGCAGCACCGGGCCTGCGGCGTGCGCTCCTGCTCGTCGGCCCGCTGCCGCCAGAACTGCCGAGCGGTGAGCGGCGCCTCGCCGGGGTGCTCCCGGGCGTGGTGCGCGAGGTACTTGTCGTAGGCGGACTCCCCGCTGAGCTCGCGGGCGAACCACCGCAGCGACCGCCACGCCCGGCGCCCCCGGTCAGCCAGGGCGGCGGGCCGCCGCACGCTCGATCCTGATCCCCGCACGGCTACCCCCGATGCTGCCCGGCGGCCAGCAGCGACGCATCCCCCACCTCGGCGTACTCCGCCTCGAGCCGCTTCTCCAGCGGGGTGGCGATGAGGTGCTTGGGCGCGAAGTAACCGGACTCCACGTACGGGTCCTCCGAGGAGACGGACGTCTTCGTCCGGACCGCTCGGTAGACCGCCCGCGCGGCCGCCGCGAACAGCAGCAGCATGAGCACGACGAAGACGATCGACAACGTCCCCTGGATGGCCGTGTTGCGCACCACCGCCTCGGCGTCGGCGGCCGCCTGGGCGTCGGGGAAGTCCCCGGCCGCGACCATCGCCCGGTAGTCGGCGTGCTGCGCCCAGTACCCGATCTGCGGGTCCGCCGAGAAGATCTTCTGCCACGAGGCGGTGAACGTGACGGCGGTGATCCAGGCGAACGGCAGGGCCGGGATCCACACCCACCTCAGGTAGCCCTTGTTGACGACCATGACCGTGACCAGGCACAGCGCGGCCGCGGCGATCAGCTGGTTCGCGATCCCGAACAGCGGGTAGAGCGTGCGGATGCCGCCGAGCGGGTCGGTGACCCCCATGAGCAGCAGCGAGCCCCACGCCGCGACCACCACCGCCGTGCTGATCCAGCCGCCGACCTGCCAGGAGGGGTTCTTGAACCTGGGGATGAGGTTGCCGAGGGAGTCCGAGAGCATGAACCGGGAGACCCGCGTGACGGCGTCGACCGCGCTGAGGATGAACAGCGCCTCGAACATGATCGCGAAGTGGTACCAGAACGACATCAGGGCCTTGCCGCCGATGGCCTGGTGCAGGATGTTCGCCATGCCGACGGCGAGGGTCGGCGCGCCGCCGGTGCGCGAGACGACCGAGGGCTCGCCCACGTCGTCGGCGACGGCATCCAGCGCCTCGGCCCCGGTCCGGGTGACCGGCTCGCCGTCGACCTCGGTCTCCCACTCCACGTCGATGGGGTTGCCGGCGTGGTCGGTGACGGCCAGGTCGGCGACGGCGGCCGCGGCCCCCTCGCTGGTGCCCTCGGTCATGGCCTCGGGCATGTTCATCGAGAAGTACACGCCCTGGTTGAGGGAGACGGCGGCGGCCAGCGCCATGATCGCCACGAAGGACTCCATGAGCATGCCGCTGTAGCCGATCATCCGGACCTGGCTCTCCTTCTGCACCATCTTCGGCGTGGTGCCGGAGGAGACGGTGGCGTGCATGCCGGAGAGCGCGCCGCAGGCGATGGTGATGAACAGGAAGGGGAACAGGGCGCCGGCGAAGACCGGGCCCTGCCCGTTGCTGGCGAACTCGGTGACGTCGGGCATCTCGGCGATCGGCCGGACCAGGACGATGCCGATGGCCAGCAGCACGATCGTGCCGACCTTCATGAAGGTGGAGAGGTAGTCGCGCGGGGTGAGCATGAGCCACACCGGCATGACGGCGGCGAAGAACCCGTAGATGACCACGGCCCAGGTGAGGGTGACGGGGGAGAGGGTCAGGTGCTCGCCGAGGGGGCTCTCGGCCACCACGCTGCCGCCGAGGATGGCGGCCAGCAGCAGCACGAAGCCGATCACCGACGTCTCGATGACCCGGCCGGGCCGGATGTAGCGCAGGTAGACGCCCATGAACAGGGCGATCGGGATCGTGCAGCCGACGGAGAAGACCCCCCAGGGGCTCTCGGCCAGGGCGTTGACGCAGACCATGGCGAGCACGGCGAGCACGATCATGAGCATGACGAAGACGACGACCATCGCCACCGCGCCGCCGAACGGCCCGATCTCGTCCTTGGCCATCTGCCCCAGGGAGCGCCCGCCCCGGCGCATGGAGAAGAACAGGACCAGCATGTCCTGCACCGCCCCGGCGAGGATGACGCCGAGGATGATCCACAGCGTGCCGGGCAGGTAGCCCATCTGGGCGGCCAGCACCGGGCCGACGAGGGGGCCGGCGCCGGCGATGGCGGCGAAGTGGTGGCCGTACAGCACCCGGCGGTCGGTGGGGTCGAAGTCCTTGCCGTTGTTGATCCGCTCGGCCGGGGTGGCGCGGCGGTCGTCCGGGCGCATCAGCCGGCGCTGGATGTACAGGGCGTAGAACCGGTAGGCGATGGCGTAGGTGCACACCGCGGTGACGACGAACCAGATGGTGTTGACCTGCTCGCCGCGGACGACGGCGAGGGTGGTCCACCCGGCGGCGCCGAGCAGGGAGATGAGGACCCACAGGAGGATCTTCGGCAGGGTCCACCTGGGTGGTTCGTCCGTGCCGACCGGCACGCCCCGGGAGTTCCGCAGGACGTGCTGCTCTTCGGGCTGGTGACGTTCGGCTGCGTCTGCGGCGACGGCCATGTCGATCCCCCTCCGGTCAGCGGCAGGGTCCGGCACCGGACGGGCCTGCCTTGCGTGTCGTGCACCTCCCTGGTGCCGCCGCGCCGCCGGTGTGTGCTGCGTCACCAGAACGGGACGACCGTAGCACTCCGACGGCCGGTGGCCGTCCGTAGGTCGCGCGGCGCGCCGAGAGGGGCCGCTCGCCCGTGCTGCGGCGGACCGGGACGGGTCCGGCCACCGGCCGGTGGGGAGCCGAGCCGAGGCGCGGCCGCCCCGGCGCACCACCGGCCACGATGTCCGACCCGACTGCACCGCAGCCGTCCACGGCAGGTTGTCCGAATATGACGAGATCGGCGACCCCGAGATTGTCCATGCTGGTGCAGCCGAGAGCAGGTCCGGGCGATGAGATCTCGAGTCTGGCCGGGTCGATGTCGGTGACCGAAGGTGCTCGCCCATCGCCCGGTGCGGCGAGGACGGAGCCCACGGTCCTGGTCGCACCAGTCCGGACGGTCCGGAGCAGCGGGTGCCCGCGACGCCGGGCACCGACCGTGGCGCAGCTGTCAAAGAAGTGCGCTTCACACAAGGAGGAATCATGGCGGAGCTCATCGTCGACATGCTCATCAGCGTCGATGGCAGCGCGTACGGGACCCGTTCGCCCGGCTACTTCGGCCTCTCCGGGCCCGACCTGGAGCACTGGGTCGCGAAGGAGGACGCGATACCCCGACTCAACGTCATGGGCAGGAAAACCTACGAGATGATGGCGGATCTCCCGGCCGAGGACCGCGACGAGAGCTGGGAGACGATGTCGAAGAAGCCAACCATGGTGTTCTCTCGCACTCTCACGACGTCGGAGTGGCCCGGCGTCGAGCTGTGCGCGAACGACGTCGTCGAGGAAGTCCGCGACCGCAAGCGGCGCTCCGAGCACGACCTGCTCACCGTCGGCAGTCTGACGCTCGTCCACCAGCTGCTCAACGCCGGACTCGTCGATCACTTGCGTCTGCTGGTGTTCCCCCTAGTGCTCGGCGAGTCGGGTGAGAAGCCCCTGTTCGCCGACATCGGCGACTTCGCGCTCGAGCTGGTCGATCAGCAGGTGATGGATGCCGGGACGGTGCTGCTGCACTACCGGCCGGCCGGCGACCCTCCCTACGCCGAGTAGCAGCAAGGAGCGACGATGACCGCACCACCAGCAGCGATCCCGGCTCAGCCTCGCGGCAGGAGCCGGGTCCTGCGCATCTCCCTCTGGATCGTCCGCGGCCTCCTGGCTCTGCAGTTCCTCGTGGGAGGCCTGACCAAGCTGGTCGGCGACCCGGCCATGGTGACCATGTTCGCCGACATGGGCGCTGGCCAGGGTCTCCGCCTCCTGGTGGGGGCCTGTGAAGTGGCCGGCGCGATCGGGCTGGTGATCCCACCGCTGTACCGGCTCGCCGCATGCGGGCTGGTGCTGCTGATGGTCGGCGCCACAGCCACCAACGTGCTGTTCCTGCAGATCAGCCCGGTACCCCCGCTGCTGTTCGGGGCGCTGGCTGCCGTGGTGGCCGTCGTCGGCCTCCGCCGGCGGGACCGCCAGGCTCCGCGCGGTGGGTAGCGACCACAGCCACGTCGCGCTGACCCACGACGAGAACGGCCTGCCTGTCCGGCCAGGGCGGGACCTGCCCTGCACGACCGGCCTGGGAGAGGCCTCGCGATGACCACACCAAACGCACGCACCGAGGAGGAATCATGACCCAGAACGCCGACGACGGCACCACCCAGCCGGAGCCGTCACCGCAACCCGATCCCGACCTCACGACGCTCGACAGGCTGGTCGGCACGTGGACCGTCTCTGGCGAGGCGGAGGGGAAGGTCACCTACGAGTGGACCGAGGGCGGCTTCTTCCTGCTGCAGCACATCGAGCTCGGCGGGACCAAGGGGCTCGAGGTCATCGGCCACGAGAAGGGCTACGGCCAACCACCCAGTGCCGACATCAGATCGCGCTACTACGGCTTCGGCGAGGGCGAGACGCTCGACTACACCTACCAGCTCGAGGAGGACGTCCTCACCATCTGGATGGGCGAGCGGGGATCACCGGCCTACTACCAAGGCACCTTCAGCGACGACGGCAACACCCTGACCGGCGCCTGGCACTACCCGGGAGGCGGCGGCTACTCCACCATCACCACCAGGCTGACCAGCTGACCCATCACCCCGCACGGGCGCAGGTCCAGCTGCACCACCGGTCAGCCGGACCCGACCGACCCGAACGCACGCGCGCCGATCGGGACCTCCCGCCGTCGAGGGCGGCCCCGGGCAGTCGTCGACGACGCGTAGACCGGCCACCGATCCGGGGGGATCATGCTCGCTCTCCATCGAACCGGCCGATGCCGCGGCGTCACGACGGGTCACCGAACCGGCCGACGCCGCGGCGTCACGGCGGGTCGCCGGACCGGCCGACGCCGCGGCGTCATGGCGGGTCGCCGAACCGGACCGCCGGCGCCGACACCGACAGCACTGCTGCGGGCGGTTGTGCTGTCTGCTGCCGCCGCGGCAGCCGGTGGTGTCGCCACCGTGGTCTCTGCCCGGTTCGCTGCCGCGCCTGCCGTGTTCCTCAGCGCGGGGCTCCTGACAGCGGGCGCCGCCACCTTGGCTGGTGCGCGCAGGTTCCTGCGCCTCCGGCGCTGGACTGCGGCAGTGATGGCCCTCGGCGTCGTCGGACTGCAGGCGACGGCGTTCCTCGTCCCGTTGTCGAGCGGAACGCCGGAACCCGCTCAGACCGATCTCCGGTACTGGCAGCTCCCCACCGGCTCCCGACTCGGCTACCTGTCTCAGATGCCGCCACCGGTCGCTCCTGGCACTACGTCGCCGTTGGAGCACAAAGACCCGATCGTCGTGCTCCACGGCGGGCCCGGCATCCCCGACCTCGCCGAGAACGCCGCCTACTTCGGGCAGCTGGCTACCCTCGGCCATCCCGTCTACACCTACGCCCAGCTCGGCTCAGGACCCTCGACCCGCCTCGACGACCCCCGCGGGTACGGCCTCGAACGCGACGTCGCCGACCTGGAGAGCATCCGTCGCACCCTCCGGGCGCCGCGCCTGATCCTGGTCGGCCACTCCTACGGGGCCGCGCTGGCCGCGAACTACCTGGCCGCCTACCCCGACCGGGTCGCAGCGCTGGTCCTCAGCTCACCGGCACCCCTCGATCCACACGATCGCAGCAGCGACCGCGCCTCGGCCAGGCTCACCACCGGCCAAAGGATGAACACCTACCGCCTGGTCTCGGCCCCGCGCGCCCTGCTCGGCTACCTGCTGCTGCAGGTCAACCCGGCCGCCGCCCACGCCTACTTCCCCGACCCCGAAGCCGATGCCCGCAACGACCGGGTCATCACCGCAGCCGCGCCGGGTCTGCACTGCGACCGATCGCGATCGTGGCCGGCGACCCGAGGCTCCGGGTTCTACGCCCACCAGTACCCCCAGTCGGCAACGTCCCAGCGCCCGCCCGACATCCGCGATCGACTCAGCGCGCTGAGCCGGGAAGGACTGAAGGTCGAGGTCCTGCTGATCAAGGGCGGCTGTGACTACCTCAGCTGGCAGTCCGCTCTCGACTACCGCCGCGTCCTGCCGGAGACCCGGCTGGTGTACCTGCCCGTGGCCGGCCACAACACCTACGCCGATCAGCCCCAGACCGTGCTCGCCTGCATCCGCGCCTTCCTCGACCACCAAGACACCCCGGTACCGACGTACACCTCCGACGACCAGCCGCCCGGCTACCAGGGGTAATGCGGAGCCCTCCGCAGTCATGTCCGCTGGCGGACCTGCTCGGCGTCACCGAGCCGACGCTCCGCGTCTGGGCGAGCCGGCTGCTCTCTCGGGTCGTCTCAGCCCTGGGTGGCGTCGTCGGCCCGTCTGCGTCGATGCTTCGCCCGAGCGATTGCGGCCAGCTGGTGGAGGGCAGCGCCGGCCCCCGCCGGCAGGGTCAGTGCGTCGAGGTCGGCGGCCAGCAGCTGGTCGGCGTTCGGGAACGTGCGGTCGAGCCCCCAGAGGCGCAGACCGCCGACCGGGGTGCCGACCTGTCTGGCCAGCACACCCACGCAGTGCCTGGCCTCCGGGAGGCCGACGACGTCGGCGACGGCTGCTACGACATTGTCTTCCCAGGCGTTCCATCGGTGGCGCGGGACCGGTGGTCGCGCGGGCGCCCGCGACCCGGGTCCCAGGAGCCGACGCGCCGCTTGGACGATGTGCACGAGCTCCTCCCAGTGCGGGAGGTGTGCGGTGAGCTCCACTGCCCCATCCGTCCTGGCTCCGAGCTCGAGGACACCGACGTCCCCATGGACGGTCACCGTCCGTCGGTAGGTCTGGTCGAGGACCGACTCCACCCCGGGGACGACGTTGTCGGCGAGTCCGGCGACGACGGCTGGCCAGTCCACAGCGCGAGATGGGGTGACGCGGAGGGTGAGGCCGCCGTCGGCGACGAGGCGGTCGTGGCGGCGGCGTCGCAGCCGGAGCCGGCTCGGGGTGTCGTGGAATACCTGTCGCATGTCGCGGCCGAACTGGCTCAAGCTGCCGAAACCGGCGGCGAAGGCCACCTGGGCGACGGTGAGGTCGGTGTCGTCGAGCAACCGGCGAGCGAGGTGGGTGCGCGCGGACCGGGCCAGCATGGTCGGGGTGACGCCGAGGTTGTGGTCGAAGAGCCGCCGCAGCTGGCGGGCGGACAGCCCGACCCGCTGGGCGAGCTGCTCCTCGCCGCCGAGGTCGAGTGCTCCGTCGAGGATCAGGGCGACCGCCCGGCACACCAGATCCGGCGCGCCGGCCACCTGGGCGTCCAACGGCACCCGGTAAGGGCGGCAGCGGTGGCACGGGCGGAACCCGCCGACCTCGGCGGCAGCAGCCGAGGGGAGCGTGGTGGTGTTCTGCGGCAGCGGCCGTGCGCTGCAGGCTGGCAGGCAGTAGATGCCAGTCGTCCGGACTGCGACGACCTCCACCTCGTCCCTCCTCTCGGCTGCGGACCACCTCGCCGTCGTGCTGACGTGGCGTTCTCCTACCGGTCGGCGGCCGCGCAGCCTTCCGACAGTGGTCTCCACCGGCCGTACCGCACGCGCGAAGCCCGCCAACGCCCAGGAGGTGACACACCCACTGATCGACGGCGCCGAGGGTGGTGACCTCCACCTGGCCAAGACCGGGGACCTCCACCTGGCCAGGACCGGGGACCTGCACCTGGCCGCTGGCTCAGCCCGTGGCGGGCCGGGACGGGCCCGCCGACCCGTCCCGGCCGCCGTCGGCCGGGTCCCGCGCAGCTCAGGCGGTGCCCGTACGGGAGCCGAGCAGCTCCTCGAGCCGGTCGTAGCCCTCGTCCAGCCCCTGCTCCATGCCGCTGGCCGCCATGCCGTCGCGGGCCTCCTGGGTGGGGTAGACGGCGCGGCCGCGCAGCCGGCTGCGGCCCCCGCCCAGGTCCTCGAAGGTGAGGAACTCGATGCTCACCACGTCCGGGTAGCCGTCGAACTCGAAGGTCTGCACGGCGAACTCGTTCTCGCGGACCTTGTGGTAGACGCCGGAGAAGCCGTAGGTGCCGCCGTCGGGGTCGGTCTGGCGGTAGCGGTAGGACCCGCCGGTGCGGAAGTCGAAGCTCTCGACCTCCATCGTGTACCCGCGGGGCCCGAGCCACAGCTTGACCAGGTCCGGGTCGGCGTGCGCCCGGAAGACCTCCGCGACCGGGAAGTCGAACTCGCGGGTGTAGTCGATGAAGGGGACGCCGTCGGGGACGGTGAGGTGCAGGGCGTTGCTCATGTCTTCTTCTCCTCGGTGGGTGGGTGGTGCCGGGCGGTGGGCCCGCCCGGTTGGCTCTGTGCGTGCAGCACGGCGTCGAGGCCCCGGAACCGGCGTTCCTGCACCAGGCGGTACTGGTCGATCCACGCCGTCAGCGTCTCCAGCCGGGCCGGGTCCAGGTGCACCGGTCGGCGCTGGGCGTCGCGGGTGCGGGTGACCAGCCCGGCCTGCTCGAGCACCTGGATGTGCTTCGAGACGGCCTGCTTGCTGATCTCGAAGGGGGCGGCCAGCTCGTTGACCGTGGCCGGGCCACGGCTGAGCCGGGCGATGAGGCGACGGCGCACGGGGTCGGCCAGGGCCATGAAGGCCCGGTCGAGGTCGGCGTCGTCGGGCTCGGACATGTTGTCAACGATCTCCTTGATCAACCGATTGGTTGACTACAAAGTAGGGCGGGGGTGGCCGTCCGTCAAGGGGTTCGTCGACGGTCGCGGGGTGGACGTTCTCGGCGGGACCGGTGCACGTTTCGACGGGACCGTCCCGGCTGGGTGGCTTCCGCGATCACGCTGTCCCGGGCGCCGCTCGCCAGCACTGGCCTCACGTTGTCCCAGGCAGCCGCTCGCCAGCACTGGCCCCAGCCCTGACGCCTGGCCCGCGGCGGGCCGCTGTTCAGCCGCCGAGCCGGTTGATGGTGAACGCGACGAGGAACCCGGTCGCGGCGATCAGCCCGGTGAGCAGGTGGGTGCGCTCGAAGGCCTCGGGGATCATGGTGTCGGCGAGCATGGTGAGGATCGCGCCGGCCGCCACGGCGGTGATGACCGCGACCGCCTGCGGCGAGGCCGCCCCCAGGAGCTGGTAGCCGAGCGCCGCGGCGGCCGCGCTGGCGACGGCGATCCCCACCCACACCCCGAAGACGTAGCGCGCGCTGCGCCCGGCCGCCCGCATGCCGGCGGCGCTGGACAGTCCTTCGGGGAGGTTGGAGATGAACACGGCGGCGATGACCGTCGTGCTCACCCCGCCGCCGCCGAGCAGGCTCGCCCCCAGCACCACGGACTCCGGCACGCCGTCGAGCAGGGCGCCGACGGCGATCGCGGCGCCGCTGCCCGGCTGCTCCTCCTCCGACGGCTGCTGGGACTGGGACCGCTTGCGGTGCCGGGCACCGCGGCGGGCCAGGGCGGCGTTGGCCAGGACGTAGACGGACGCACCGGCGAGGAAGCCGACGACGGTGGCCGGCAGGCCGCCGCTGGCCTCGGCCTCCGCCACGAGGTCGAACGCGAGCGCGGAGATGAGCACCCCGGCACCGAAGGCCATCACGCTGGCGACCACCAGCCGCGGGATCCGGACGAACCAGGCCAGCGCCGCGCCGATGACCAGCGCCGCCCCGCCCAGCAGGCCCCAGGCGCCGGCCGCCAGCCAGCCGCTCATCGGTCGATCCGCTGCGCCACGGGCGTCCTTCCGTCGGTGCCGTCGGCCCCGGTCCTTGGTAGGGCCTCGCGGGAGCGGGCGCAACCCGGGGCCGGTGGTGGTCGGGGAGCGGGATGGCGGTGCGGTGACGCGGGCGCGCGTCGCGAGCGACGGTCGCCGCGCGCCGGCGCTGCGAGCCCCACGATGACCGCCGGACCGCCTCCCATCTGCGGTAAAGGTGCGGCACACTGAGAGTCACGCGCAAGCCACGACGCAGCCTGTCCAGCACGAGAGAGGAATGTGGAGGTACCAACCATGGATACCGGCGGTGGACGCGTCCGGACCGGGGACCGCATCGTCGTCCAGTCCACCCGCGTGGGCTACCCCGTTCGCGAGGGCGAGGTGATCGAGGTCCGTGGACCTGGCGGCACGGCGCCGTTCCTGGTCCGCTGGTCGGACGGGACGAGCGAGTCGCTCGTCTTCCCCGGGCCCGACGTGGTCGTCAAGCCGAGGGCGGCGGAGCCCGCCGGCTGACCGGGGCCGCGCGGCGGCGTGGCGCCGCCGGTCCACCCGGCGCACGCCGTCGTGCCGCCATCGCCCAGCACGACGGCGACCGGCGCCGCCCCACCGGGCCGGGGCCGCACCACCCGTGCACCGGCCGCCCCACCGTGCCCGGCTGGGGCGCCGTGACGGCCGGGGCGCCGCGCCGGCCGGGCGCCGGGCCGCACCCCGCTGCGGCCCGGTGCCCGGCTGGGCACACTTGCCTGGTGCGTGACCTCCTCGTCCTCGGGACCGCCTCGCAGGTGCCGACCCGCACCCGGAACCAGAACGGGTACCTGCTGCGGTGGGACGGGCAGGGTTACCTCTTCGACCCGGGGGAGGGGACGCAGCGGCAGATGATCCTCGCCGGGGCCCCGTCCTCGGCAATCACCCATATCTGCATCACCCACGTGCACGGCGACCACTGCTACGGCCTGCCCGGGGTGCTCTCCCGGATGGTCCTCGACGGCGTCGACCACCCGGTCCACCTGCACTACCCGGCGAGCGGGGAAGAGGTGGTCCGGGCGCTGGTCGCCCTGGCCACGCCCGGCCTGGACCTGCGCCGGCACCCGCACGGCGGGCCCGGCGAGGTCGTCCCGGGGCTGCACGTCGCGCCGCTGCGGCACCGGGTGGAGACCTACGGCTACCGGCTGGTCGAGCCGGACGGGCGCACCCTCCTGCCGGACCGGCTGGCCGCGGCAGGCCTGCACGGGCCCGACGTCGGCCGGCTCCAGCGGGCGGGCCGGCTCGGCGGGGTGTCCCTGGCGGAGGTGAGCGTCCCCCGGCGGGGGCAGCGGGTCGCCGTCGTCATGGACACCGCGGTGTGCGACGGCGCCGCCGAGCTGGCGGCGGAGGCGGACCTGCTCCTGGCCGAGTCGACCTTCGCCGACGAGGACGCCGCCCTCGCCGAGGCGTACCGGCACCTGACCGCCGGGCAGGCCGGTCGGCTCGCGGCCGAGGCGGGGGTGGGCCGGCTGGTGCTCACCCACTTCTCCGCCCGCTACCCCGACGTCACGCCCCTGCTCGCGCAGGCCCGCGCCCGCGCCGGGGCGGCGGCGGTGGTCGCCGCGGCGGACCTGGACCGGATCCCGCTGCCGCGGCGACGGGCCGCGCCGGGTGGCGGCCCGGCGGGCGGGCCGGACGAGGCTGGCACGCAGGACGAGCCCGACGACGCCGGCGGGCCGACGGCGAGGCGCGCCAGCGGTGGCGCGTCCGGGCGGTAGCCCGGGCCGGGGTCGGGCGCTACCGGCCCCACGCGCCCGGGCCGGCGACGCCGCCCGGCTGGCCGGTCTGGTACACCGGGACCCAGCCGGCGGGCACCTGCCCGGTGGGGACGATCTGCTTGCCGAACGGCACGACGGTCACCGGCAGCATCTTGAGGTTGGCCAGCGCGAGCGGGATCCCGACGATGGTGACCGCCTGCGCGGCGGCCGTCGTGACGTGCCCGATGGCCAGCCACAGCCCGGCGACCAGGAACCAGATCACGTTGCCGATCGCGGAGCCGGCGCCCGCCCCCGGCCGCGCGACGACGGTGCGGCCGAAGGGCCACAGGGCGAAGGAGGCCATCCGGAAGGACGCCACCCCGAACGGGATCGTCACCACCAGCAGGCAGGCCAGGACCCCGAAGACCAGGTACCCCAGCGCCAGCCACACGCCGCCGAAGACGAGCCAGATGAGGTTGAGGAGGATCGCCATCCGGCGAGGGTCCCACGGCGCCAGGCCCGGCGACCAGGTGTGCCGGACGGTGCGGCGCAGACGCCGGGCGGGCGGCGCGGCGTCGACCAGACTCCCTCCGGCTCAGGCCGGGCTCAGGCCGCCCGCTCCCAGCGCGCCCGCCGCCGTGCCCGCCGGAGCAGCCCGCGCAGCGGCTCGGTGCCGCTGCGCGGCCACAGCGCGGCCGCGACCCGCGCCGGCCACCGAGCGCCGCGGCGCGCCCGGCGCAGCACCGCGCGCACGTCCTGAGCCATACCCTCGGCCTCGGGCCCGGCCGGGGCGTACCGGGTCCGCTCGAGCCGGTCGGCGGCCCGGCCGAGCGCGGCGAGGGCCGGCGGGTCCAGGCCCGCCGCCTCGGCGTAGCGCGCCCGCGCCTGGCGCGGCGTGGCCGCCGGCGGGGCGGTGACCCCCAGGTCCGCCAGCCCGGCGACGAGCACTCCCCACTCGGCCTCCACCCGGTCGGCCTCGTCCCGGGCCCGACGCCGGCCGGCGGTGCGCCGGGACCACCCCACGGCGGGGACCACCGCGAGCAGCGCGACCACCACCAGCAGCGCCAGCCCGAGCGGGCGCAGCCGGGCCGCGGCGGCCCACCAGCCCACCGCCCCGGTGTCCCCGATGACGGGGTTTGTCGCGTCGTCCACCGGCGCCGGGGCGGTGGCCCCCGGCGCCGGGGTCGGTGCCGTCGCGGGGCCGGTGGCGCCGGCCGGCGCGAAGTACAGCGGCGCCGGCCCGGACCGGCCGCCCGGCGTCGGCTCGAACCGGGTCCAGCCCAGCCCGGCGATGTCCAGCTCGGGCCAGGCATGGGCATCCGCGGCGACCACGAGGTGAGAGCCGTCGGGCTGTACCTCCCCGGGCAGGAACCCCACCGCCAGCCGCGCCGGGATCCCCGCCGCCCGGGCCAGCATGACCATCGCCGTCGCGAACTGGGTGCAGTAGCCCTGGCGGGTCTGGAGGAAGTGGCTGACCGGGTCCAGCGGTGCCCCGTCCGGGCCGGGGACCTCCTCGGCGAGGGTGAGGGAGTAGGTGAAGATGCTGCTGCGCAGGTAGGCCTGGATGGCCATCGCGGCCTGGACCTCGTTGGTCGCCCCGGCGGTCAGCTCGGCGGCGAGCGGCACGACGACCTCGGCGGAGGCCGGGTCGACGGCGAGCGCCGGGTCCGCCGGGTCGTGCCCGGTCCCCGCGCCCACCCCGGGCGGCAGCGCCCCGCCCGGTCGCCAGTAGCTGGCCCGGTACGCCGCCGGCTGCTCGCCGACCACCCCCGCGCCGGCCGCGTCGAGGAGCAGGTCCGGGCCGCCGAGGTCGGCGCGGAGCAGCGGGGCCGGCAGGGCGATCTGCGGGGCCCGGACCTCGTTGGTCTCCACCTCGACCTGGTACCGCTCCACCGGCACCGCGGGGCTGGCCGGCCCGGTGGGCTCCGCCGGGCCGACCGCCGCGCCGTCGCCGGGGTGCCAGCGGCCCTCGGCGTACCGGTCGGTCACGGTCACCCGCAGCGGCACCGGCCGCGGGTCGTCGGTGCGGAACCGGAGCACCAGGGCGGTGCTGCGGCTGCCCAGGTCCTCGGCCAGGTCGAGGGTGCGGGTGAAGCTGGTCCCGCTCCCGCCCCGGCCCAGCCCGTCCAGCAGGGAGGTGGTGGGCAGGTGCGGCACGAGCGCCGGCGCCGCGGCCGCGGCCAGGACCGCCACGGCGCCGACCAGGCGGGCCCAGGACCGGTAGCGGCGCACGCTGCCCGCCGCCGCGGCCTCCACCGCCGGGGCCGCCCGCCGTGCGGGGCCGCCCGCCCCGTCGCGGGCCGCGCCGGGCCAGTCGCCCAGGCGCCCGATCGCCTGCCGGGCGAGCAGCACCAGCCATGCCACCGCGGCCGCGAGGAAGTAGCGCGGGTGCTGCGCCGTGCCCGTGCTGGAGGCGCTGACGACGGCGACGGCGAGGAGCGGCAGCCCGGCCAGGGCGGGGGAGCGGGCGGTGACGGCCAGGGCGTCAACCGCGATCCCGACCGCCGCCAGTCCGACCACGGTGAGGAGCACCATCCCGGCGTTCGCCGGCACCGGCACGGTCTCCATCTCGATCGTGCGCACCGCCTGCGCACCCAGCCGGGCGAGCTCGGGCAGCACGGCCGGGCGGGGGAGCCCGTACCAGAGGTAGGCGCCGGGGAAGAGCTGCCAGCACACCACCAGGCCGGCCACCGCCACCTGCAGCGCCAGCACGCCGCCGGCGCGCAGACCGCCGGCCCGGGCGAGGGCGCCGGTGGCGGCCACCACGGCCAGGGCCAGGACCAGCGGGCCGACCCACGGCTGGCTCTGGAACAGCTCGGTCACCGGCCAGCTCACCACCAGGGTGCAGACGGCCGCCAGCGCGGCGTCCACCCAGCGGGACCGGGCCCGGCCGCCGGTGCGCGGGGGTAGGGGTGTGTCCGGCGGCCGGGCGTCCGACGGCGGCCGGGCAGCCGACGTCGTTGTAGCGCCCGGCAGCGTCGTGGCGCCCGCCTGCGGCCCGGCGTGCGGCAGCGTCCCGTTGCCCGGCGGGACGGCGCCCGGCGGCGTCACCGGGCCACCGCCCAGGCGTCGTCGTAGCAGGCCGTCGCCCACGCGTCGGCCACCGGCTGCCCGGCCCGGACCACCGTGCTGCGCCACCCGGCGGCCCGCAGCCGGTGGGCCCGGCCCGCGGCGCCCGGCGACGGCGGGGCGCCGGCGAAGGTGGCCGCGTCGAGCAGGAGCAGCACCCCGGTCGTGCCGGGCGGGCGGGCCGCGGCCAGCCGGTCCAGCGCGGCGCCGTCGGCGTCCGCCACGGCGGCGTCCGCGACGGCGGCGACCACCAGGCCGCCGGCGACGGACCAGGTGGCGTGGACGATGTCGGACAGGTCCCCCTCGGCCGTGCCGGCCAGGGCGAGGTGGCGCAGCACGGCCTCCCGGCCCAGCGGCCGGTCGACGGCGGCGTCCCGGGCCGTCTCGGCGGTGACCAGGTGGAGCTGGAACCCCTGCCCGGCGAGGAGGGCGGCGACGGAGGCGAGGGCGCTGACCGCCCACTCGAAGGAGCTGGCCGGGCCGGTGCCGCGGTGGGCCGCCCGGCGCGGGTCGAGCACGAGGGTGGCGCGCTGGCGGGCCGGCCGTTCCTCCTGGCGGACCATGAGCTCGGCGCGGTGGGCGGTGGCCGGCCAGTGCACCCGGCGCAGGTCGTCCCCGCGGGCGTACCGCCGGGTGCTGACGTCGTCCTCGCCGTGCACCGCGACCAGGTGCGGGACCGGGCCGGGGCCGGTGACGCCGGTGCCGGGCGGGGCCAGCCCGGTGAGGTCGACCACCTCGGGCAGGACGAGCACCTCCGCCGCGCCGCCGAGGCGGCGGCGCTGCAGCGTCAGCCCGAAGGGGTCCTCCTGGCGCAGGTCCAGCGGGCCGACGTGGTGCACCCCGCGGGCCCGGCCCCGGACCGGGTAGGCGACGGTGTGCCGCCGGCCGGGGGCGAGGGCCGGGACGACGAACCGGGCCGGCCCGCCGAGGGTGGGGTCCAGCCGCTCCTGTGCGAGGTGGCTGAGGGAGGTGCGGCGGCCCTCGTTGCGGACCTCGGTGCGGACCTGGCCGGGCTCGTCCGGGCGCAGCGCCGCGGGGCTGACGGTGCGGGTGACGGCCAGGCGGGGCGCCCGCCGCCAGGACGTCAGGTAGGCCAGCACCGGCAGCAGCAGCAGCAGGACCCCGACCCGGGTCAGGTCGGGGAAGCCGAGGAGGGCGCTGGCACCGCCCAGGCCGAGCCCGGTGCCGACGAAGGCCTGCCCCCGGCGGGTCAGCCGCGGGGTGAGCCGCGGGGCCACGGTGGTCACCGGGGCGCCCGGGGGACGGGCACCTCGTCGAGCACCGCGGCGAGCACCTCGCGGGCGTCGAGGCGGGCGATCTCCGCCTCGCCGGAGAGCAGCACCCGGTGGGCGAGGACGGCGACGGCGAGGGCCTGGACGTCGTCGGGCAGGACGTGGTCCCGGCCCTCGATGGCGGCGTGCGCGCGGGCCGCGCGCAGCAGCTGCAGCCCGGCGCGGGGGGAGGCGCCCAGCCGCAGGTGCCGGTGCCCGCGGGTGGCGGCCACCAGGTCGACGACGTACTGGCGCACCGCGGGGCCGGCGTGCAGGCGCTGGACCGCTGCCATCAGGGCGGCCACGGTGCTGGCGTCGGTGACCGGGCGTAGCGCCGCGAGCGGGTCGCCGCCGCCGTGGGTGTCGAGCATGGCCAGCTCGGCGGCGGGGGAGGGGTAGCCCATGGAGATGCGGGCCATGAATCGGTCGCGCTGCGCCTCTGGGAGGGGGTAGGTGCCCTCCATCTCCAGCGGGTTCTGGGTGGCCATCACGATGAACGGCCGGGGCAGGGAGTAGGTCTGGCCGTCCACGGTGACCTGCCGCTCCTCCATCGCCTCCAGCAGCGCCGACTGGGTCTTCGGCGAGGCCCGGTTGATCTCGTCGCCGACGACGACGTTGGCGAAGACCGCCCCCGGCCGGAAGGTGAAGGCCCGGGTGTCCTGGTTGAACACGCTCACCCCGGTGATGTCGCTGGGCAGCAGGTCGGGGGTGAACTGGATGCGGCGGACCGTGCAGTCGACCGCGGCGGCCAGGGTCTTGGCGAGCAGCGTCTTGCCCACGCCCGGCACGTCCTCGATGAGCAGGTGGCCGCCGGCGAGCAGGACGGTCAGCGCGGTGCTGACGGCGGCGTCGTTGCCCTCCACCACCTGGCGCATCGCCTGGTGCACCTCGCCGACGACGGCGTGCAGGTGCGCCAGCTCGACGTCGAGCGCGAGGCCGGGCGCGGCCACCGATTCCATGTCCTGATCGTGCCTGATGGGGGCCGGATGCGGAACCGGTAGCGGGGAGGCGGCCGCGGAGCGGGTCCGGGACGGGCCCGACGATGGCGCCGCCGTACGCTCCGGTCATGTCCGGTGGGGTGCGTGGCGGGCGGGACCCGGGCCAGGCCCGAGGCGAGGGACGGCGGGGGCGGGACGGGGCGCCGTCGGGCGAGCCCGGGCACGGGCGGGACGAGGTGTCGGGCGCGCGGGACCAGGCGTCGGGCGGGCGGGCGCGGGACGAGCCGGCGGGCGGCCGTCGGCGGGAGGCTCCGGTGGCCGGCGAGGGGACCGGGGTCGCCGCGGCGGGCCTGGTGCTGCTCCTGGCGGTGCTGCCGGCCTACCTCACGTCCGGGCGGCTCGCCCCGGGCTGGGCGGTGGCGCTGCTGCTGGTGGTCTGGCTCGTGCTGGCCGGGTGCGCGGCCTTCTGGTTCCGCCGCCGCCCCCACCGGGTGCTCGCGCTGCCGTTCGCGGCGGCCGCGGTGTGGTTCGCGGTGCTGGCCGTGGGTCAGCTGGTGCTGGGCTGGCCGGCCTGACCGGCAGCGCGACGGGGCAGCAGCCGCGGGGTGCGGGCGGCGTAGGACCGGTAGGCGTCCCCGAACCGGGCAGCGAGCGCGGCCTCCTCGGCGCGGCTCTTGGCGGTGAGCACCGCGGTGAGGGCGAGGGCGGCGAGCAGCGGGCCGGGGCGGCGGCGGAGCACCGCCACCCCCCACGCCGCGGCGCCCAGGCCGGTATAGATCGGGTGCCGGGTGTAGCCGGTAGGGGCCGGTGGTCTGCAGCGCCGCGCCGGCCGGTGGCCGGACCCGCGGGGTGAGCCGGCGGCCCTGGGCGGCGGCCCCGGCCACGGCCAGCGCCGCGCCCGCCGCGGCGGACCCGGCGGCGGCCGCCCGCACCGCGGCGGGCAGCGCCCACCGGGGCCGGCCGGGCCAGGCGAGCCCGGCCAGGGCGGCGGCCTGGCCCGCCAGCAGGAGCGCCTCCACTACCGCCGTCGCCGGAAGAGCAGCGGGAGCGCGGCCCAGCCGACCGCGAGCAGCAGCAGCATGGCGCCGCCGGCGACGACCGCCGGCGTCCGGCCCAGGACGACGTCGAAGATGAGCACGACCGTCCCGACCACCACCAGGCCCAGGCTGGTGAGCCCGCCCAGCGCGGCCCGGTGCCCGGCCTGGACGAGCGCGCCCTTGAGCCGGCGCTGGAAGAGCAGGCGGTGCGCGCTCACCGGCGTCACGACGAGCACGGTCGTCAGCGCCGAGAGCACGACGAGGACGAGGTAGAGGCCGACCTGCTCGGGCAGCAGGTCGTCGAAGGCCGGCTGGAACGGCAGCGTGAGGAGGAACCCGGTGAGGATCTGGGCGCCGGTCTGGGTCACCCGCAGCTCCTGGAGCAGCTCGCTCCAGTTGCGGTCCGCGCGCTCGTCGGCGGTCTCGTGGCGGCCGTTGTGCAGGACCGGTCCGCGGTCGGCGGACGTGGCGCGGCTCACGTGACCTCCTCGCTCGTGCCGGGTGCCCGGGTCCCGGCGGGTCGGGACCGACCGGGGGCGCCGGCGGGTAGCCCGAGGATAGGCACCGCCGCGCCCGCCCGCGGCCCGGGACGGGCGTGGGAGGAGTGGGTGGCCGAGACGGGAGAAGCGGCCTATCGTCAGAAGCGCTTCTCGATCCAGCGGAGGTGTCGGTCACCGGCAAGCGTCCAGGCAGGCCGTCCGGGGAGGTGGCGCGGTGCAGCTCGTGATGAGGTTCGGCGAGGACGGCCGAGCACGCACGGCGGTGGCCAGCGGCCGGCTCGACGTCGCGGCCGCCACCGAGTTCCGCCTCCTGCTCCAGGGCATCCGTGACGTCGTCGGCGGCGCGGTCACGCTGGACCTGGTCCGCGTGGAGACCGTCGACGACGCCGGCCGGTGCACGCTGGACACCCTCGTGCACGAGTGCCGCGAGCACGGCGGCCGCGTGGTGCTGCCCGCCGCTCCGGAGGGCGAGCTGACCCCGGCCGCCGGCGCCTGACCGGTCGTCGGCTCCGCCCGTTCCCGGCTCGGCGGCCGGCGGCTCCGGTAGTTCCGGCTGGGCCGACGGCGGCTCCGGTAGTTCCGGCTGGGCCGACGGCGGCTCCGGTAGTTCCGGCTGGGCCGACGGCGGCTCCGGCGGGCCCGGCGGCGGCCCCACCCTCCATGCCGCGGCCTGGGGCGCGCCGGGCGAGCCGTCACCGCCGGCGCCGCCGGACCGGGAAGGGGCCCGTCACGACCGGGGGAGGCTGGGCCCTAAGCCGCTGATCCCGGCTGGTCGCCGTCAGCCTTGTCCAGTCAGCCCTACGGCGCAGCCTTTCCAGCCAGCCCTACGGCCCCGGGACGGGGCGAGATCACTCTCGCCTGTCGCGTCCGGCCGTGCTTCGCACGTACAGCCATCCGGCGGTGGCGAGCCCGGCGCCGATAGCGATTCCGATGCCGATCCCGAGTGCCACACCGATATCGGTGACCAGGCCGATGATCACGCCGAGGAGAAGCCCGACGACAGCTCCGCCGATAGCCCAGGTCATCTCGCGCTGCCCCTGCGGGTCACTCATATGCGGAGCGTACTGACCTGACACTCCTGGCGCGCCGGGAGACGCAATGCCGGTGAAAGCGCCGAGGATGCCGAGCGTAGGTCAGCGGATCGACCTCTGCGGCACGCCCCGGGCGAACCGCGTGCCGGGGCGGCGGCCATGCTGCCCGAGCCACGGTGGTGGTGACCATGTCGACGTCGCCAGAGGTTGGGCCGCGTCCGCAGCAGCACGAGCGGAGCGTCGGTGACGGCCCCGGCTGCACGGTTATGCCCGGAGCTGCGCGGCGGGGGCTTGGTGGAGGGGGCGCCACCTTTCGCGCCCAGGCTTCGGAAGGGCGGAAGGGCTCCAGGCCGTTCCCCGGGGGCCTGTCTCCAGCGAGTGGGGGGGAGAACCGGCTGGGCACCCACCTGTGAATCCACGAGCCGTTTCCTTGCCCGTGTGGTTCTTCGGCGAACAGACTGGTGGGGTGCGGAGCTTGGGCCTGGACGTGGGCAGCACCAACCTCAAAGCGGTGCTCGTCGACGTCGATGCCACGCCGGTCCACCCCGGTCCAGCCGCCCCCGCGCCGGCCGGAAACGGATCGGCCGGGACCGGACCGGTAGAGCCTGGGCCCGCGGAGCCCGGGCCGGCCCGTCCCGTCACCGTCGCCTCCGCGGCGGTGCCCACCCCCGGCGCGGGCGCGGCGTTGGTCGCCGCCGCCGTCGGCCTCGTCCGGGACGTGCTCGCCCGCTCCGACGTCCCGCCGGCGTGCGTCGGCGTCGCGGGGATGGCCGAGACCGGGGTGCCGCTGGACGGCGCGGACCGGCCGCTCGGCGACCTGGTCCGGTGGGACCCCCACCGCGCCAGCGCCGAGGCTGCCGCGCTGGCCGGCCGGCTCGGCGCGGCCGAGCTGTTCACCGCCACCGGCGTCCGGCCGAGCGGGAAGGTGCCGCTGGCGACCTGGGCCCACCTGCGCGCCCACGACCCGGGGCGCTGGTCGGCGATGCACCGCTGGGCCGGCGCGGCCGACCTCCTCGTCCTGGCCCTGACCGGCCGGCTGGCCACCGACCACACCCTGGCCGGGCGCACCATGGCCTACCGCCTGCCCGGCCCGGGCGACCCGTTCCCGCCCGGCTTCGACCCCGACCTCCTCGCCGAGGTCGGCCTGCGCCCCGACCAGCTGCCCGCCGTCGCCGTGCCGACCGAGACCGCCGGCCGGGTCCGCCCCGAGGCCGCCGCGGCCACCGGGCTGCGGGCCGGCACCCCGGTGGTCGTCGCCGGGCACGACCATGCCGTCGGCGCCTGGGCCGCCGGGGTCCGGACGCCCGGGGACGTGGCCGACTCCCTCGGCACCGCCGAGGCGGTGGTCCGGGTGCTCGGCGCCCGGCCAGAGCCGGCGGCGGTGGCGGCCGCCGGGATGAGCCTGGTCCGCACCGTCACCGGCTGCCACGACGCCCTGGTCGCCGGGTCGCCCAGCGCCGGGGAGATGGTGCGGTGGTTCGCCGAGCGCTACGCCGACGGCCAGCCCGTCCCCGAGCTCCTCGCCCGCGCCGCCGCCCGCCCCGGGCCCCGGACCGGCCTGTTCGTGCTGCCCTACCTGCGCGGGCGGCAGACCCCCGCGCCCGACCCCGGCGCCCGGGCGCGGGTGCTCGGGCGCCGCCCCCACCACGACCTCGTCGACCTCGCCGGCGCGCTGCTGGAGGGCCTGAGCCTGCACGCCCGGTGGATGCACACTGAGCAGGCCCGCCTCGCCGGGGCGGACCCGGCCACGGACGACGTCGTCGTGCTCGGGTCGGCCGCCGCCCCGGGCTCCCCGCTGCTGCAGGTCAAGGCCGCCGTCGGCCCGACCCGGCTGCGGAGCGTGGCCGACCCCGAGCCGGTGGCCGCCGGCGCCGCGCTGCTCGCCGCCCACCGCAGCGGCCTGACCGCCGAGCCGGCCCCGCTGGCGACCAGCGCCACCGGCCGGGTGCCGGAGCCGGCCTACGACGAGCACTTCCGCCGGTTCCGCCGAGCCGCGACCCGAGGAGAGCCATGATCCCCACCCCCGCCGCCGACGACGGCGCCCGGCCCACTCTTGGAGCGCTCGCCAGGTCGGCGGGCGGCCTGGCCATGGTGGCGATGGACCAGCGGGAGAGCCTGCGGACCATGTTCGCCGAGGCCGGTGTGGGGAGGGTGCCCGACGCCCGCCTGGTCGAGTTCAAGCTCGCCGTCGCCGCGCTCCTCGGCTCACGGGCCTCCGGCTTCCTCATCGACCGGCACTACGGCTTCGACCAGGTCCGGGCGACCGGCCTGCTCCCGCCGACCACCGGGCTCGTCCTGGCCGCCGACGCCCTGACCCAGGAGCCGGGCGGGCCGGTGGAGGAGACCGACCTGGACGACGTCGTCCTGGCCCCCGAGCTGGACCTCACCGGTGTGGTCGCGGTGAAGCTGCTGGTGGTCTGGCGGCGCGACCGCCGGCGCGCGCAGCGGGCGGAGATGGCCGACCAGTTCGTCCGGGCCGCGCGGCGGCTGGGCGTGCTCTCCGTCCTGGAGCCGGTGGTCCGGGCCACCCCCGAGGAGCTGGCGGCCGGCACCTGGGACGCCGACGCCGCCATCGGCGAGGCCGCCGAGGAGCTCTCCGGCCTGGGCCAGAGCCTGTACAAGGTCCAGGTGCCCCGCGCCGGCCAGGGGCCGCCGGCGGAGCTGCGCGCAGCCTGCGCCCGGCTCGACGCGCGGATCACCGGGCCCTGGGTGGTGCTCTCCCAGGGCGTGGACCCCGGCGACTACCTCGGCGCGGTCACCGCCGCCTGCCAGGCCGGGGCGAGCGGCTTCCTCGCCGGCCGAGCCCTGTGGCGCGACGTCGTCGGCGCCGACGACGTCCCCGCCCGGCTCCGGGAGGTCGCGGTTCCGCGCCTGGACCGTCTCGTCGAGGTCGTCGACACCTACGCCCGCCCCTGGGGGCAGTCATGACCGCGCGCCTGGGCATGGTGCACACCGTCCCTGCCCTGGCGGAGCGCTTCGAGCGCCTGGCCGCCCGGCTCGGCGGGCCGGTGGAGGTGCTGCACGTCGTCGACCCCGCGCTGCTCGCCCAGGTGGTCAGGGACGGGGAGGTCACGGCGACCGTGCGGGACCGGGCCGTGGCCCACGCCCGGTACCTGGCCGGGCAGGGCGTCGGCGCGGTGCTGGTGACCTGCTCCTCGATCGGGGAGTGCGCGGACCTGGCCGACGACGGCAGCAAGGTACCCGTGCTCCGGGTGGACCGGCCGATGGCGGCGCAGGCCGTCGCTCGCGCCGCGGCCCCCGGTGCGCGCGGCCGCGTCGCCGTGCTGGCGACCGTGGCGGCCACCCTGGGCCCCACCCGCCGCCTCCTCCAGGCCGAGGCTGCCCGCGCGGGTGCCGTGGTCGACGTGGCGGCGAACGTCGTCCCGGACGCGGCGGAGGCGCGCGCCCGGGGCGACCAGGCCGGCCACGACGCGCGGGTCCGGGCGGCGGTCGAGCGGGCCGTCGCCGACGCCGACGTCCTGGTCCTGGCCCAGGCGTCGATGGCCGACGCGCTCGCCTCCGGCGGGGCAGGTGGGCTGGTGACTGGCGGCTCGGGCGACGGGTACGGCGGCCGGGTGCTCAGCTCCCCGGTCAGCGGGCTGCGGGCGGTGCTCGCCGCCGTCGGCGTGCCGGCCCGGTGACGCCAGCGTGTCTACCGCCGTCGGCGTGCCGGCCCGGACACCAGGCCGTCACCGCCGGGGCCGCGGTGCCCGCCCACCCGCCCGGAATGACCCCTTTACCACAAACGGGAGAACTGTGCCCGGATCGTAACCAGCAGGAGCGTTGACACTTCTTCTCGGGCGTGGGTACGTTCTCACGACCAGGTGACGGTCGACGAGGGACCACCGCCGTCGACGGGCGCAGGGAGGCGCCCGAAGTGCACGCCGGTCCGCCGCACTGGTAGAACCAGCAGTGCTGACGCCCGCCGAGCCCCGGGCGGTGGATGTGGTGCCCCGCAACGGCACCCCTAGCTCGAGGGAGAAGCGATGAGAGTACGAACCGCACGAGGCGTCGCGGTCACGGTCGCGGCCGGCCTCGCCCTTGCCGCCTGCGCCCAGGGCACCTCCGACCCCGGCGGCGGCGGTGAGGCCGCCGAGGACCTCGCGTTCGACTCCGGGTCCGAGCTGTCCGGGGAGATGGAGATCATGGGCTTCGCCCTCGGCGACGACGTCGCGGAGTCCCGCTTCGAGCGCGCCGAGGAGGCGCTCGGCGACGTCACCATCAACCACGTCGAGGGCGCGCTGGACATCCAGCAGTTCCTGACCTCGGTGGCCTCGGGCAACCCGCCGGACGTCATCTACGCCGCCCGCGACCAGATCGGCTCCTTCGCCTCGCGCGGCGCGATCATGCCGCTGACCCAGTGCATCGAGGGCGAGGGCATCGAGATCGACGACTACCGGGACAACACGATCGAGCAGGTGACCTTCAACGACGAGGTCTACGGCATCCCCGAGTTCAACACGGTGCAGATCACCATGGCGAACCAGGACCTGCTGGGCGCCGCCGGGCTGACCATCGAGGACGTCAACGGCAAGGACTGGGACGCCATCACCGCGGCCAACCAGGCGCTCATGAAGACCTCCGGCGGAAAGCTGAGCGTCATCGGCTACGACTCCAAGCTGCCCGAGTTCTTCCCGCTCTGGGCCAAGGCCAACGGCGTGGACATCCTGTCCGAGGACGCCCGGACCGCGCACATCAACGACCCGGCCGCGCTGGAGGCGCTGGAGTTCGCCTTCGGCATCTACCAGGCCCAGGGCGGGTTCGGCAACGTCAAGGCCTTCCGCGACTCCGCGGACTTCTTCGGCGAGGGCAACCAGTACGCCAGCAACACCCTCGGTGCCATGCCGATGGAGCAGTGGTACATCAACATCCTCAACGACGTCTCCCCGGACGCGCCGGTGGCCTTCGACGCCTTCTACGGTCTCGACGGCGAGCCGCTGAGCTACGCCGGCGGCAGCGCGTGGGCCATCACCGCCGACGCCGCCAACCCCGAGGCGGCCTGCCGGTACGCGCGGGTGATGACCGAGGTGGACACCTGGATCGCCGCCGCCGAGAACCGGATCGCGCTGCGGGAGCAGGAGGGCGGCATCTTCACCGGGCTGCTCACCGGCAACGAGCGGGCCGACGAGATGATCCGGGAGATGGTGCCCGACGCCGGCGAGCCCTGGAACACCGCCATCGACGCGATGTACCAGGCCAACGACAACGCCGTCAGCGCGCCGGCGAGCCCCGCCGACGCCGAGGTCAAGACCGCCTGGGAGGACGCGATCAACCGGGTCCTGAACGGGCAGCAGGAGCCGAAGGCGGCGCTGGACCAGGCCCAGGAGGAAGCGCAGGCGGCCCTGGACAAGGCCTGGGCCGCCGTGGACGAGGGCTGACCGGTGGCCACCGCCACCGTCCCGGCCGCGCGCCGGCCGGGCGCGCCCGCCAGCGGGCGGGCGCGCCCGGGGCTGCGGAAGCAGCGCCGCCGCAACACCCTCGCCGCCCTGCTCTTCATCAGCCCGTGGATCGTCGGCGCGCTGATCTTCACGGTCTGGCCGATCCTCTACAGCGGCTACCTGTCGCTGACCGACTACGACGTCATCAACGCGCCGACCTTCATCGGGCTGGACAACTACCGCCAGCTCGTCAACGACCCGAAGGTCGCCGACGCCCTGTGGAACACCACCTTCTACACGGTCCTCGTCGTGCCGCTGCAGATCATCTTCTCGTTGTTCCTGGCGATGCTGCTCAACGAGGCGGGCCGGGCCTCCGGGTTCTTCCGCACCACCTTCTACCTGCCGAACATGACCCCGCCGGTCGCCGTCGGGATCCTGCTGCTGCTCCTCTTCAACGGGGAGCGCGGCCTGATCAACAAGGCGCTCGGGTGGCTGGGCGTCAACGGCCCGAACTGGACCACCGACCCCAACTGGGTCAAGCCCGCGCTGGTCCTGATGGCGCTGTGGTCGGTCGGGTCCACGGTGATCATCCTGCTGGCCGCGCTGCGGAACGTGCCGGCCGAGATGTACGACTCGGCGAAGGTGGACGGCGCGAACTTCTGGCAGCGCACCACCAAGATCACCATCCCGATGATCAGCGGGACGATCTTCTTCCTGGTCATCGTCAACACGATCGCCAGCTTCCAGACGTTCACCGAGGCGTACACGGCCTTCTTCGGGTCGAACTACTCCAACGACGCGGCCCTGTTCTACGCGATCTACCTCTTCCAGCAGGCGTTCGAGTTCCTGCACATGGGGTACGCCTCGGCGCTGGCCTGGCTGCTGTTCCTCATCATCATGATCATCACCGGCGTGCAGTTCATCTTCAGCCGGCGGCTCGTCTACTACGAGGGGGAGCAGCGATGACCTCGACCGAGGCGGGCGCCCGGCTGGAGGTGGCCGAGCGCGCGGTGACGAACGAGCCCCGCCCGCACTACCGGCGCGACCGGTCCAAGCGGCCGCTGCCGGTGAAGATCATCGTCGGGGTGCTGCTGGTCGCCTTCACCGCCCTGTTCATCTATCCGTTCATCTGGCTGATCAGCGCCTCCTTCAAGCCACGCGGGGAGGTCTTCGACAACAAGATCATCCCGGACACCTTCACCCTCGAGAACTACGTGCGGGTGTGGCAGGAGGCCCCGCTCGCGCTGTGGATCTTCAACACGGTCCTGGTGACCGTGCTGGCGGCCACCGCGGTGACGATCTCCAGCGCCATGGTGGCCTGGGGCTTCGCGTACTTCCGGTTCAAGGGCCGCGGCCCGCTCTTCGGGGTGGTGCTGGCCACCATGATGCTGCCCGGGGCGGTCACCATGGTCCCGGTCTTCCTGATCTGGAACCAGCTGGGCCAGGTGGGCACGCTGACGCCCCTGTGGGCGCAGAACATCTTCGGCAGCGCCTTCTACATCTTCCTGCTCCGGCAGTTCTTCCTCGGGCTGCCGCGCGACATCTTCGAGGCCGCCCGGGTGGACGGGGCGAGCAACTGGCGGATGTTCAGCAGGATCGCGGTCCCGCTGTGCCGGCCGGCGCTCATCGTCACCCTGATCTTCGAGTTCCAGGCGTCCTGGACCAACCTCATGGCACCGCTGATCTACCTGCGGGACTCGGACACCTTCACCGTGCCCCGCGGCCTGAAGGCGATGCTCGACCAGTTCGGCTTCGGCGGGAACTGGAACTGGGAGATCGTCGTCACCGCGAGCGTCATCACCACCATCCCGATGATCATCCTGTTCTTCCTGGCCCAGCGGCACTTCGTCGAGGGCATCGCGACCACGGGCGTCAAGGGCTGACCCACCCGCCGCCGTCGGCGGCCGCCCCCCGGCCGGCGGCGCGACCGGCACGAGAAGCACCAGTGATGACGAAGCACCCGCGATGACCCTGCCCCTCCCGCCCGGCTTCCTGTGGGGCGCGGCCACCTCGGCCTTCCAGACCGAGGGCAGCCTGGCCGTGGACGGGCGCGGGGAGTCGGTCTGGGACGTCTTCGCCCGCCGGCCGGGCGCCATCGAGGGCGGCGCCGACGGGTCCGTCGCATGCGGGTCCTACCGGCGGTGGCCCGAGGACCTGGCGCTGCTGACCGAGCTCGGGCTGGGCGCCTACCGGTTCTCCGTCGCCTGGTCCCGGGTGATGCCGGCGGGAACCGGCCGGGTCGAGCCCCGGGGCCTGGACCACTACGAGCGGGTCGTCGACGCGCTGCTCGCCCGCGGGATCGTCCCGGTGCTCACCCTGAACCACTGGGACATGCCGCAGGCCCTGATGGCCGACGGCGGCTGGGCCGGGCGGGGCAGCGTCGCCGCCTTCGCCGAGTACACCCGGGCGGTGGCCGACCGGCTGGCGGACCGGGTGGAGTGGTGGATCACCCAGAACGAGCCGTGGGTGGTCGCGCTCCTCGGCTACCAGCTCGGGCTGCACGCCCCGGGGGTGGCGGACCTGCGGGCCTCGCTGGCCGCGGGGCACCACCTGCTCCTCGCGCACGCCGCCGGCGCCCAGGTCCTGCACGGCTTCCCCCGGACGCGGGTCGGCGCCGCGCTGAACCTGCTGCCCTGCGTCCCGGCCACCGACAGCCCGGCGGATGCGGCCGCGGCCCGGGGCTCGGACGGCTACTGCAACCGCTGGTACCTCGACCCGCTCCTCCGGGGCGGCTACCCGGCCGACATGCGGGCGCACTGGGAGCGGGCGGTCGGGGACCTCGACGTCGTCCACGACGGCGACGAGGCGGCGATCGCCGGGTGCACCGACTTCCTGGGCGTGAACTACTACACCCGCCGGGTGGTGGCCGCCGCCGAGCCCGGCCCCGGCCGCCCGTTCCCGTGGCGGGTGGTCGGGCCGGCCGGGGACCTGACCCGCACCGACGACGGCACCGAGGTGCACCCCGGCGCGTTCGGCGACCTGCTGGTCCGGCTGGCCCGGGACTACCCGGGCACCCCGTTGCTGGTGACCGAGAACGGCGGCGCCTTCGGGGAGACCCCGACCCACGACGGCCGGGTGCACGACACCCGCCGCATCGACCAGATCCGCAGCCACGTGGCGGCGATGGCCGCCGCCGTCGCGGCCGGCGCCGACGTCCAGGGGTACCTGTACTGGTCCCTGCTGGACAACCTGGAGTGGGCCATGGGGTACCGCCCCCGCTACGGCCTGACCTACGTGGACTACCCCACCGGCCGCCGGACCATCAAGGACTCCGGGCGCTACTACGCCGAGCTCGTCCGGACCGGGGACCTGCCCGAGCCCCCCGCCGTCGCCCCGTTCGGCTGACCGGCGCCGAGGAGCCAACGACCACCGCGCGACCAGCGACCCAACCGAGAATCCTCGCCGACTGACCGACCGACCGACCGACCGACCGCCGACCGACCCACTGCCCGCCAACTGCCCGCCGACCGACCACCACCCGCCCGACCACCCGAACCGGAGAACCGTGCAGCTGCAGACCCGCCCCGGAGCCTGGACGATCACCGCCGAGACCTACCGGCTGGAGGTACGCGCAGACCCGCCCAAGGCGGTGCTCGCCGACCCGGACGGCCGCATCTGGTCCCACCTGAGCCTGCTGGCCTCGGCGGACTGCACCGACGGCGCCGACGAGTCCTTCCCGGCCGGCCCGCCGGTCGTGACCCCGACCGCCGACGGCGACGGCATCGTGGTCACGGCCGCCGCCCGCTCCAGCCGGTGGGAGCACAAGGAGGTCCGGCTGCTCTGCCGGCCCACCGCCGTCGAGATCGGCGTCCGCGTCCGCGGCCGCGGGACCCTCACCGACGTGACCCTGCTCGGCGGCCGGGCGGTGCGGGCCAGCGGCGCCGCGGGCGCCTTCCGCTCCTCCATCGACTTCCGGACCGTGTTCAGCCCCGGCCCCACCGAGCCGGTCCAGGTGGTCCGCCCGGCGCACACCGCCACCGTCCTGGGCGTCGTCGGGGACGCCCACGCCGGGCGGCTGCACGCGCTGTTCTCCCCGCCCCCGCTGTGCCTGGCGCTGGGCCGGCGGGAGCCCGCGCATGCCACCGACGTCCCGGCCGGCGGCTGGCTGTCCCTGGCCGTGCGCGCCGGCGCCGCGCAGATGCGCTTCACCGAGGTGCGCTACGAGCCCGTCGACGGCGGCTTCCACCTCGTCCTGGACTACGACGGGCACACCGTGGTCGCCGGGGAGTTCACCAGCCCCACGCTGGTCCTGGCGCCCACCGCCGACCCGCTCACCGCCGTCGCCGAGCACCGGGCGGACCTGGTCGCGCACGGCCTGGCCCCGGCCGGACCCGCGCACGAGCCCGCGCCGTGGTGGACCGAGCCGATCTTCTGCGGCTGGGGCGCGCAGTGCGCCCGCGCCCCGCTGCCCGGCACCCCGGCCAGCCACCCGTACTACCTCGCCGACCTCGCCCCGCCGCAGCTCCCCGCCGGGGTGCCGGTGGCCGCCGACCTCGCCCGCCAGGACGTCTACGACGAGCTGCTGGCCGGCCTCGCCGCGCACGACGTCGTGCCGGGCACGATCGTTCTGGACGACCGGTGGCAGGCCGCGTACGGCACCGCCGACCCGGACCCCGACCGCTGGCCGGACCTGCCGGGCTGGATCGCGCGGCGGCACGCGGCCGGCCAGCGGGTGCTGCTGTGGTGGAAGGCCTGGGACCCCGGCGGCGTCCCGGCGGCGGAGTGCGTGCGCGACCCCTGGGGGCGGCCGGTGGCGGTGGACCCGGGCAACCCGGCGTACCTGGCCCGGCTGCGGGCCATGGTGACGGCGATGGTCGGTCCCGCCGGCCTGGACGCCGACGGCGTCAAGGTCGACTTCACCCAGCGGGCCCCGGCCGGCCGGTCGCTGCGCGGGCACGCGCCCGAGGGGGAGCCGGGCGCTTGGGGCATCAGCGCCCTGCACACCCTGCTCGGCACCATGTACGCGGCGCTGAAGGCCGCCAAGCCGGACGCGCTGATGATCACGCACACCCCGCACCCGGCCTTCGCCGACGTCTGCGACATGGTCCGCCTCAACGACGTCCTCGAGCGGGACCCGGCGACGGCGGTCGTCCCGGTGACCGACCAGGTGTGGTCCCGGCACGCGGTCGTCACCGCGGCCCTGCCGCACCACCTGGTCGACACCGACCAGTGGCCGATGCCGGACCGGGAGCAGTGGCGCGCCTACACCCGCGCCCAGCCGGCCCTGGGCGTGCCGGCGCTGTACTACGCCGAGGCGCTCGACCGCTCCGGCGAGACGCTCCGCCCGGCGGACCTGCGGCTGGTCGCCGAGACCTGGCGCGCCTACCGCGACCGGCGGGCCGCCACAACCACCGGGGCTGCCCGATGACCGCCGAGGCGATGCCGCCGGACCGGCCGTGCTCGGCGGAGCCAGTGGCCCCGGACCGGCCGCCGACTGCCGGACCGGCGGATCGGGGCCGGCCGCCGACTGCCGGACCGGCGGATCGGGACCGGCCGCCGGCTGCCGAACCGGCGGCCTCGGGCCGGCCGCCGTCGGGCGGCGCCGCGGAGGTCCTGGTCTACGCCGCCACCGCGGCCGGGGTGTGCGCGGCCGTCGCGGCCGCCGAGCACGGCGCGCAGGTGCTGCTCCTGGAGCCGGGCCGGCACGTGGGCGGGATGACCAGCGGGGGCCTGGGCTACACCGACCTCGGCGACGTCCGGGCGGTCGGCGGGATAGCCGCCCGGTTCCACCGGGCGGTCGCCGACCACTACGGCGTCCCGCCCGGCCGCTACGCGGGCCCCGAGCCGCACGTGGCCGAGGCGATCCTCCACCGCTGGCTGGCCGCGGCCGGGGTGGAGGTGCTGCTAGACCACCGGCTCACCGCCGTCGAGCGCACCGCCGACGGGCGGATCGTCGCGGTCACGGCTGGCGGGCGGCGGTTCACCGCGGGAGCCTTCGTCGACGCCAGCTACGAGGGCGACCTCCTGGCCGCCGCCGGGGTGCCCTACGCGGTGGGGCGGGAGGACCGGTCGCGCTACGGCGAGCCGCACGCCGGCCGCCAGGAGCTCCTCCCCGGCCGGCACGCCATGCCGCCGTGGATCTCCCCGTTCGCCGACGACCCGAGCGGGGAGCACGCGGGCCCCCTGCTCGCCCAGGTCCGGCCCGGGCCGCTCGCCCCGGTCGGCGCCGGCGACGGCGGGGTGATGTCCTACGGCTACCGGGTCTGCCTGACCACCGCCCCGGACCGCATCCCCGTCCCCCGCCGGGACGGGTACGACGAGAGCCGCTGGGAGCTCGGCCGGCGGCTGTTCGACCACTGGCGCCGCACCGGCACCGACGTCCCGGCCGGCCGGCTCGTCGGCCTGGAGCCGAACCTGCCCGGCGGCAAGTGCGACGGCAACTCCCTCGGCCCGTTCTCGCTCAGCGTCCTGGACGGGGCGGCCTGGGAGTACCCCGACGCCGATGCCGCCCGCCGCGAGGAGCTGCGCCTGCACCACCTGCACCACGCCCAGGACTTCCTGTGGTTCCTCACCCACGACCCGGCCGTCCCCGCCGCCGTGCGTACCGAGATGCGCCGGTGGGGCCTGCCGCCGGACGAGTTCGCCGACACCGGCCACCTTCCGCACCAGCTGTACGTGCGGGAGGCCCGGCGGATGCGCGGGGAGCTGGTGCTCACCGAGCACGACCTGGTCGCCGGCCGCCACCCCTGGGACACCGTGGCGCTGGGCTCCTACCACCTGGACGTCCGGGAGGTGCAGCGGACGTGGCGGTGGGTGCCCGAGCACCCGCGGCCGGTCGGCATGGTCTTCACCGAGGGGTACCTCTCGGTCCCCGTGCCGGTCTACGGGATCCCGTACCGGGCGCTGGTCCCGCGGCACGAGGACTGCCCCAACCTGGTGGTGCCGGTGTGCCTGTCCGCCTCCCACGTCGCGTTCTCCTCGGTCCGGATGGAGCCGCAGTACCAGATGCTCGGGCACGCCGCCGGGCTGGCCGCCGCCGCCGCCGTCCGCACCGGCCGGGACGTCCAGGCCGTCGACGTCGCCGCGCTGCAGGAGCAGCTCACCGCCGAGGGGCAGGTGCTGCGGGTCTGACCGGAGGGTGGCCGGCACTGTCGGTCCGGCGGTCGCCGCCCCGGTCGGGCACGCCGGTCGGCCGGCCCCGGTCCGGGATCCCGGTCGTCCGGCTCCGGTTCTTCAGTCCGGTCGCGCGGCACCCGCGCCGGCGAGCGGCGCCGGCAGGTGGGCGGTGACCTCGTCGACGGCGGCCGCCACCATCGCCCGGCCGTCCTCGGTGAGCAGCCCGGGGGCCAGCGCCGCGGGGCCGAGGAAGACCGCGACCCGCGGCGCCGGGGCCGGCGAGCCGTCGGCGAGCGCGGCGCCGGCCGGGTACCGGAACAGCGCCGGGTGGGCGCCCGGCAGGGTGCGGGCCACCACCGTGGCCGCGGCCGTCGGCGCGCCCCAGGCCACCGTGGCCGGGCCGCGGTAGACCGCCAGGTGGCCCGACCGGCCGGCCGCCAGCGGGTCCTCGGGCGCGACGACGTCCAGCAGGTCCTGGCCCAGGAGGTCCCCCGACGTCGTGGCCAGGCCGAGGTCGACCAGGTGCCCGCACGCCAGCATCGGCACGGCCGCGCCGGCCGCGGCCTGGGCAGCGGCCGGGGAGGCGGTGTGCGTGACGACGAGGAGGCTCGGCGGAGCGGGGTCGTCGACGCCGACCTCGACGGTGGTGCCGAACCGCACCACCAGGCCGCGCCCGCGGAGCAGGTCCGCGAGGTGCTTCTCCCCGGCCCGCGGCTGGTCGGCGGTCACCACGAGCGCCCACGGGGCGGGCGCCCCGGACGCCGGCTGGTCCGCACCGTCGCTGTCACCCGCCGGGGCCGCCGCCGCGTCGTTGCCCAGGGCCGACACCGGGTCGTTGCCCAGGGCCTCCGCCGGGTCGTCGCCCGGGGCCTCCGCCCCGCCATCGGCGGCCGGAGCCGCCGCGGCGTTGCCGCCCAGCCGGGCGTCCATCGCCGAACCGCCCGCCTCTGCAGGGGCGCCGCCCGCCCGGGCCTGCGCTGTGCCGTCGGGAGGCAGGCCGCGCCCACCCGCCGGGCCCGCCGCGGCGGCGGGCCTGATCCCCAGCAGCACCGCCCGCACGAAGGGCGGCACGATGCCGCGGAGCACGTCCGGGTAGTGCTCCTCCGCGGCCCGGAGGGCCGCCTCGACCTCGGGGACCAGGGCGTCCCGGCGCTCGTCGTCGCCACCCAGCTGGGCCAGCCGCAGCCTGGCCGCGAGCCGGCCGGCGCGCGCCATGTCCGCCCCCGCGGCGAGCCACGGACCGAGCTGGCGCACCAGGGCGCCGGCGCCGACCACCGACCGCGGCCCGGCCTCGAGTGCGGCGAGGTCGTCGTCGAGCTGGTGCAGCGCGGCGGTCGCGCGTGGCCTGTCAGGGCTCTCGGCTGCCTCGACCAGCCCGCGCAGGTGCGCGCTCTGCAGGGCCGAGGGGGGCCAGGCGGTGCAGGCCTGGACGAGCGGGGCGAGCGCGGCGGCGTCGGGCCCGGCGACGGCGTGCAGCGCCCGGGCGGCCGCGGCCGCCGGGTCGTAGCCGGCGGGGTTCCAGGCGTACTCGGCAACGGTGGCCAGCGGCAGCTGGGACGGGGCGGCCGCGACCATGGGGTTGGCGCTGATGCCCGAGAGCGCCGTCCCCGCCGTCGCCGCGGGCCGGCCGGTGAGCGGGCCGAGGAAGAGGCGGGTCGGGTCGAAGTCGTTGACCGGGAAGTTGTCCCACAGCAGCAGCCGGTGGCGGTAGGTGGCGGCCGCGGCCGCCACGTCCTCGTCGGTCACCTCCCGGGTCACGATGTCCGCCCCGGTCCACCACACCAGCACCTCGGCGGGCAGGGTGGCGGCCAGGTACTCGCGGTAGGGCGACGGCGCCGTCCCCGCGTAGTCCGTCGGCACCATCAGCAGCGGGTCCGTCACGCCGCGCGGCGCGAGGAAGCCGCGGACGAACTCCGCGCAGGCATGGCCGTGGGCGGCGCCGGCCGCACCGGGGCCCTCGCCGAACGCGTCGCGGTCCGCCGCCTGGGTGAGCTCGAGGGGGATGTCGTCGAAGAGCAGCGCGAAGTCCCGCACACCGATCTCCCACAGCTGGGCGGCCTTGGCGCGCAGCTGCTCGTGCTCGGCCGGGTCGGCGTAGCGCATCGTCAGCCCGGGGGACACCGCCCAGACGAACCGTACGTGTTGGGCCCGGGCGGCGGCCACCAGCTCGGCCAGGCGCGCGAGGTGCCCGGGCGGGTACGGCTCGCGCCACCGGTCGCGGTGGAAGGGGTCGTCCTTGGGGGCGTAGACGTAGTGGTTGAGCTTGTGCCGCCCGGCGAAGCGCAGGTGCTCCAGGCGGTCCTCGTGCGACCACGGCGGGCCGTAGAAGCCCTCGACCGTGCCGCGCCAGCCGAGCTGGGGCCAGTCCCGCACCTCTCCGTCCGGGACGAGACCGAAAGCGGACTCACCATCCCCGGGTGCCTCGCTGACGGGGAACCCAGCGCCGGCAGGGGCCTCGTTGACGGCGAGCCCACCGCGGGCGGGGACGTCATGGCCGGCGGGGGCCTGCCGGAGCAGCGCGAGCAACGTCTGCGCGCCGTAGAACGCCCCGGCCGGGTCCGCCCCCCGGACCACCGCCGTCGGGCGGCCCCTGCTCTGCGCGACCCGCAGGGTGTACCCCTCCGGCGGGAGGCCGGCCGCCCCGCACTCGACGTCCACCACCAGGGCGGGCGGGGCCGGGGCCGCTGCGGGTCGCGCGGCCGACGGGCCGGTTCCGGCGCTCGCCGCTCCGGCGGCCCCGCCGTCGTCGGCGCCGAGGCCCTGGGCCAGCAGCCGGCCGGCCGTCTCGGTGCGCGCGTCCCACCGCACCTCGGCGCCGGCAAAGGCCAGCTCGGCACCGGTGAACCGGAGCTCGCGGGGGAGCGGCGTCAATTCGGTGGGCGACCGCGCCGAGAAGGAGGAGGAATGGACGGCCGACGACGGCTTTCGTGCCATGCGGGAACGTTACCCAGAATCTTGTAGCGGCTCTATGGGATCGATACCATTCCCGGGTGAGCGGACCGGTGCAGGAGCTGGCGCCGGGCGTGTTCCGCGTCCGGGACACGTGCAACGTCTACGTGGTGCGGGCGGCCGGGGAGCGCACCGGCGTGGCCATCGACTTCGGGTCGGGGCTGGTGCTGGACCACCTCGCCGAGATGGGCATTGACGCGCTCACCGACGTGCTGATGACGCACCACCACCGGGACCAGGGGCAGGGGCTGCCGCGGGCCGTCGCCGCCGGCATCAACGTCCACGTCCCGCCGACCGAGCGCGATCTCTTCGACCGGGTGGACGAGATGTGGTCGGCGCGGCCGGTCTACCTGGACTACAACCTGCGCGAGGACCGCTTCTCCCTCCTCGAGCCCGTCCCGGTGGCCGGCGTCGTGCCGGAGTACCGCACCGGGACCTGGGGCGGGGTGCGGCTGGCCGTGCGCCCCACCCCCGGCCACACCACCGGCTCGGTGACCTACCTGCTGGACCGCGACGGCGCCCGCCTGGCGTTCTCCGGCGACCTCATCTACGCGCCCGGCAAGGTCTGCTCCCTCGCCGCGACCCAGTGGAGCTACACCGAGAACGAGGGACCGGCGATGACGGTCCTGTCCTGCTACCAGCTCCGGCGCGAGCGCCCGGACCTGCTGCTGCCCTCCCACGGCGAGCCGATGACCGACCCGGCCGCCGCGCTGGACCTGCTCGCGGCCCGGATGCAGCGCTACGTCGACTCCCGCCGGCCGCACCCGTGGGACCTGCGGGCCCGCCTGGACGAGCCCTTCGTGCGGCTGACCGAGCACCTGCTGCTCAACCGGAGCAGCACCGCCTACGGCTACGTCCTGCTCTCCCGCACCGGCGAGGCGCTGCTCGTCGACTACGGCTACGACATGACCACCGGGCTGCCCGCCGGCGCCGACCGCGCCGCCCGGCGGCCCTGGTTGGCGTCGCTGCCGGCCCTGCGCCGGGGGTACGGGGTCAGCCACGTGGCGGTGGCGATGCCCACGCACTACCACGACGACCACGTCGCCGGCCTGAACCTGCTCCGCGACGTCGAGGGTACGCAGGTGTGGGTCCCGGCCAACGTCGCCCCGGTTCTGCGCGACCCGCTGCACCAGGACCTGCCGTGCCAGTGGTTCGAGCCGGTCCCGGCCGACCGGGAGCTGGCGCTGGGGGAGACCGTCCGGTGGCACGAGTACGAGATCACCGTCCACGAGCTGCCCGGGCACACCCGGTACGCCGCTGCTTACGAGCTCGAGGTGGACGGGGTGCGGGTCCTCCTCACCGGGGACCAGCAGGACGGGCGCGGCGTGCCCGGGCACCGCCGGGAGATCCTGAACTACCAGTACCGCAACCGGCTCGACCTGGCGGACTACCGGGCGAGCGCGGCCCTGTACCGGCGGGTGCGGCCGGCGCTCATGCTCGGTTCGCACTGGGAGCCGCGCTGGGTGGACGACGCCTACCTGGACATGCTCGCCCGGGAGGGCGAGGAGCTGGTCGACCTCCACCGCGAGCTGCTCCCGCTGGCCGAGCACGACCTGGCCGCCGACGGCGTGCTGGCCCGGGTCAGCCCCTACCTCTCGACGGCCGCCGTCGGCACCCCGGTGGACCTGACCGTCACGGTGCGCAGCCCCTCTACCCGGCCGGCGGAGATGTCCGTCCGGCCCGTCCTGCCCCCGGGCTGGACGGCCGAGCCGCCGGAGGTGCACCGGCCGATCGAGCCCGGGACGGAGCGGGCGGTGACCTTCCGGGTGACCACCGGCGGCCGGCCGGCGCGCCGGGCCCGGTTCGCGGCCGACGTCTGCGTCGGCGACCTCCGGCTGGGCCAGGCGGCGGAGGCGCTCGTCGACGTCGTCACCCCGGCCGGCGAGCGCGGCGCCGCCGGCGAGGGGGCCGTGCCGGCCGAGGCCTATAGTCTCTCGGCTGACGTGTACGGGTAGCGAAGGAGGAGCCGCGTGGCTGACCGGCCCACCTCCGCCGCGCCGGCCCGCCGCCCGACGATCCGGGACATCGCCGCGGCCGCCCGGGTCTCGCGGTCCACCGCCTCCCGCGCGCTGAGCGGCCAGGGGTACGTCGCCCAGGCCGCGCGGCTGCGGGTGGAGGAGGCGGCCCAGACCCTGGGGTACGTGCCCGACGCGACCGCCCGCCACCTGCGCCGCCGGGTGAGCGACTCCATCGGCGTGGTGCTCTCGGACCTGACGAACTGCTTCTACGCCGAGCTGGCCGCCGGGGCCAGCCAGCAGGCCCGACGGCGCTCCTACACGATGGTCCTCAGCGACACCGCCGGGCTCGCCGCGGACGAGGTCGAGTCCGCCCGGGCCTTCGTCGGCCTGCGGGTCGCCGGGGTCATCACCACCCCGGTCTCGGCCGAGGCGGGCGCCTACCTGCGCGGCCAGCACGTGCCGACCGTCGAGGTCGACCGCCAGTTCGCCGAGGGCGTGGCCGACGCCGTCGTGGTGGACAACACCGCCGGCGCCTCCCGGGTGACCAGGCAGTTGGTGGAGATCGGGCACCGGCGCATCGCGCTGTTCATCGACGAGACCCGCTGGACCACCGGGCGCGACCGCTACCAGGGCTACGCCGACGCGCTTGCGACCGCCGACGTCGGGCTGGACCCGTCCCTGGTGGTCACCTCCGGCTGGGACGTGCGCGCCGCCCGGGCGGCGGCCGTGCGGCTGCTCGCCGACCCGCGCCGGCCGACCGCCGTGTTCGCCGCGAACAACGTCCTCGCCGAGGGCGTCTGGCGGGCGGCGGCGGACCTGGGCCTCGCCGTCCCGGCCGACCTTAGCCTCGTCTCCTTCGACGACGCGCCCTGGATGTCGATGGTCAGCCCCGGCATCACCGCCGTCGCGCAGGACGTGCGCACCCTGGGGGAGACGGCCGTGGACGTGCTCCTGGACCGGCTCGCGCAGCCGGACGCGCCGGCCCGCACCGTGGTGGTCCCGGCCGAGGTCGTGCTCCGCGGCTCCACCGCGCCGCCCGCCGGGTGAGTGCGCGCGGGTGAGTGCGCGGGTGAGCCATGCGGGGTGAGCCGCGCAGGGCGAGCCCGGGCGGATGGGACGAGCCGCGGCGGGTGAGCCGGGGCCCGGCGGCCGGGTCGCCGTGCGTGCCGCCCCCGGCCACGCCCCCGACCCGCTTCTCCTTCTCGTCTCACCCCTTCTTCTCCTTCTCGGTCTTCCTCCTCCTTCTCCGTTCTCTCCTTCTTCTCTCTCTCCTCCCACTTCTCCTTCTTCTCCGCCCGCACTTCTCCGACACCCCCACTTCTTCGCGCACTTCTCCTCCACCCCCCGCACTTCTCCGCGCGCCACCCCCACTTCTCCGCGCCCCACTTCTCCTCGTCCGCCCCGCCGTCGTCCCGGCCGCCTTTCTCCACTTCTACCCGCCCTCCGCCGCGCCGCTTTGGTTGACCTCTCCGAGAAGCGCTGGGTACGTTCCCATAAGTCCCGCGACGAACCATGGAGGTTCACCCGTGCACCGGTTGTCCAGCCTCGAGGGACGCATCGAGCGGACGCTGCTCGAGCGGCTGGTCCCGGCGGTCTACAGCGGCGCGGTCCCGGTCGAGGTCGCGGCCGTCCACCTCCCGGGCGAGCCGGTGCCGGCGGCCGAGGCGATCGCCATGGCCTACACCCCCTTCGCCGTCGGCGAGCGGTGGGGACCGCCGTGGAGCACCACCTGGTTCCGGCTGACCGGGCGCGTCCCGGAAGCCATGCGCGGCCGGCGGGTAGAGCTGCTGGTCGACCTCGGCTTCGAGGGGTCCGGTCCCGGGTTCCGGTCCGAGGGCCTGGCCTACACCGCCGACGCCGTGCCGATCAAGGGCGTGGAACCGCGGACCCCCTACGTCCCGGTCACCCGCCGCGCCCGCGGCGGGGAGGCCGTCGAGGTCTACGTCGAGGCGGCCGCCAACCCCCGGTTCACCGGCGCCGTCTCGGCCGAGGGGGACCCGCGGACCGCCAGCGCCGCCCCGCTGTACCGGCTGGACCAGGCCGAGCTCGCGGTGCTGGAGGAGGAGGTCTACGGCCTGGTCCTGGACGTCCACGTGCTCAGCGGCCTCGCCGCCACGCTCGCCGAGACCGACCCGCGCCGGCACCAGATCCACCGCGCCCTGGAGGACATGCTCGACGAGCTCGACCTCGGCGACGTCGTCGGCGCCGCCCCGGCGGCGCGGGCCCGGCTGGCCGGGGTGCTCGCCGCCCCGGCCGTGCCCAGCGCGCACCGGGTCACCGCCGTCGGGCACGCCCACATCGACTCGGCCTGGCTGTGGCCGGTGCGGGAGACGATCCGGAAGTGCGCCCGCACCTTCGCCAACGTCACTGCGCTGGCCGAGGACTACCCCGACCTGGTCTTCGCCGCCTCCTCGGCCCAGCAGTACGCCTGGATGCGCGAGCACCACCCGCAGGTCTACCGGCGGATGCGGGAGCAGGTCGAAGCCGGACGGTTCCTGCCGGTGGGCGGGATGTGGGTGGAGTCGGACACCAACATGCCCGGCGGGGAGGCCCTGGTCCGGCAGTTCACCCAGGGCAAGCGGTACTTCCGCGACGAGCTCGGCGTGGAGCCGGAAGAGGTCTGGCTGCCCGACTCCTTCGGCTACTCCGGGGCGCTGCCCCAGCTCGCCCGGCTGGCCGGCTTCCGGTGGTTCCTGTCCCAGAAGATGTCCTGGAACGAGACCAACCCCTTCCCGCACCACACCTTCTGGTGGGAGGGCATCGACGGCACCCGGGTCTTCACCCACTTCCCGCCCGCGGACACCTACAGCGCCGAGCTCTCCGCCGAGGAGCTCGCCCGCGGCGTGCGCACCTTCGCCGAGCACGGCCGGGCGAGCCGGTCGCTGCTGCCGTTCGGGCACGGCGACGGCGGCGGCGGGCCGACCCGGGAGATGCTGGAGATCGCCCACCGGGTGCGGGACCTCGAGGGGTCCCCGCGGGTGACGCTGGGCTCCCCGGCGGAGTTCTTCGCCGCGGCCCAGGCGGAGTACCCCCGCGCCCCGGTGTGGTCGGGGGAGATGTACCTCGAGGCCCACCGCGGCACGTACACCAGCCAGCGGGAGATGAAGCGCGGCAACCGGCGCAGCGAGCACCTGCTCCGCGAGGCCGAGCTGTGGTCCGCCGCCGCGGCCGTGGCCGGGCTGCACCCGTACCCCTACGAGGAGCTGGACCGCCTCTGGCAGGAGACCCTGCTGCTGCAGTTCCACGACGTCCTGCCGGGCAGCTCCATCGCCTGGGTGCACCGCCAGGCCCGGCAGACCTACGCCCGGCTGGCCGCGGACCTGGACCGGCTGGTCGACGCCGCGCAGGCCGCGCTCGCCGGCGCCGGGGACGTCGAGCTGGCCTTCAACGCCGCCCCGCACGTCCGCGACGGCGTGCCCGCCCTGGCCGCCGCGCCCGCCGCGCCGCCGGGCGGGGAGGACCCGGTCCGGGTCACCACCGACGGCGCCGGGACCGTCCTGGACAACGGGCTGCTCCGGGTGCGCGTCGGCCCGGACGGCACGCTGACCTCGGTCCGCGACCTGGTCGCCGACCGGGAGGTCCTCGCCCCCGGCGCCGCCGGCAACGTCCTGCAGCTGCACCCGGACACCCCCAACCGCTTCGACGCCTGGGACCTGGACGCGTCCTACCGGCACCGCCGCCGGGACCTCACCGCGGTAAACGCCATGACCGTGGACGGCACCGACCCGGCCCGGCCGGTCGTGCAGGTGGACCGGTCCGACGGCGGCTCGCGGTACCGGCAGACCGTCGCCCTGGCCGCCGGCCGGCGCCGGGTGGACCTCACCGCCGACATCGACTGGCGCGAGCGCGAGACCCTGGTCAAGGTCGCCTTCCCGCTGGCCGTGCACGCCGACCGGGCCGCCGCCGAGACCCAGTTCGGGCACGTGCTGCGGCCCACCCACACCAACACCTCCTGGGACGCGGCCCGGTTCGAGATCTGCGCGCACCGCTGGGTGCACGTGGCCGAGCCCGGGTACGGCGTCGCGGTGGTCAACGACTCCGTCTACGGCCACGACATCACCGCCCCCGGGCCGGGGGAGGCGCGCGGCGCCGGGCCCACCACCGTGCGGCTGTCCCTGCTGCGGGCGCCGCGCTACCCCGACCCGGAGACCGACCAGGGCCGGCATCGCTTCGGCTACGCCCTGGTCTGCGGGGCCGAGGTCGCCGACGCCGTCCGGGAGGGGTACCGGGCCAACCTGCCGCTGCGCCGTCGCCGGGGGGCGGGACCGGTGGAGCCGCTGGTCCGGGTGAGCCCGACGGCGGTCGTCGAGGCGGTCAAGCTCGCCGACGACCGCTCCGGCGACGTCGTCGTGCGGCTGTACGAGCCGCTCGGCGCCCGCGGGCGGGCGGAGGTGGCGACGTCCTTCGACCTCGCGTCCGCCTGGGTCTGCGACCTCCTCGAGCGCCGGGACGAGGAGGTCGCCGCGCTGGCGCCGCTGACAACGGCCTCGGCCCGCGCCGTGACCCTGGACCTGGGGCCCTTCCAGGTGGTGACGCTGCGGCTGCGGCCGGTCCCCGCGCGCGCCGGGCAGTCGCCCGCTGGCCGGGCGGGCGCAGAACCACTGGCCCAGTCGCGGACCGGGGAGCCGGCCGCCGGTCTGGCGGCCCAAGAACCGGATGCCAGCCCGCCGGCGTCGGGGGAGCCCCGGGTCGGCCCGGCCGACGGGGAGCCCACCACTGCACCGGACCGGCCGCCGTCGGCAGGCCGACCGTGAGGCCCGCACCGTTGACCCGCCCGAGAACCGCTCCCTATGCTCGGTGTGGGAACGATGCCAGAACCGGCGCGCCGACGTGCCGGGCACCCCGCCCAGCGGGCCGGCCCGCTGCCTGCCGCCGCCCCGCCGCGCGCCCCCCGCACCCGCGCCGCAACCCCGAGACGCACACCCCGATGCCGCACCCGACCAGCGACCCGGCAGGCCGGTGGGCCGCCGCGGAGGAGAGCCAGCCGTGACCGCCCTGGAGCCCGCCCGCCGGGCGCCCACCGCCAACGCCCCGACCGGCGCGTCGGCCCGCGACCTGGCCCGCGACCAGCGGCCGGCCGCCACCCCGGACCGGACCGTGCACATGGTCGGCCACGCCCACCTGGACCCGGTGTGGCTGTGGCCCTGGCAGGAGGGCTACCAGGAGGCGCGGGCGACCTTCTGGTCGGCGATCCACCGGATGGAGGAGTACCCCGACTTCGTCTTCACCTCCGACCAGGTCGTCCTGCTGTCCTGGGTGGAGGAGTCCGACCCCGAGCTGTTCGAGCGCATCCGGCAGCGCGTGGCGGAGGGCCGCTGGCAGGTGGTCGGCGGCTGGTGGGTGGAGCCGGACTGCAACATGCCGGCCGGGGAGTCCTTCGTCCGGCAGGGCCTGTACGGCCAGCGGTACCTGCGGGACCGGTTCGGGGTCACGGCCACCGTCGGCATGAACGCCGACCCGTTCGGGCACAACGCGATGCTCCCGCAGATCCTGCGCGGCCAGGGCATGGACTCCTACTGCTTCCTGCGCCCCGCCCCGCACGAGCTCGCGCTGACCGACACGGCATTCTGGTGGGAGTCCCCGGACGGCTCCCGGGTGCTGGGCTACCGCATCCCGCACGAGTACGGCAGCCCGCCCCGGGACGTCTCCGGCCAGGTGGACAAGGCGATGGCCGCCGTCGACCACCGGCTGGGGGACCTGATGGTCTTCTACGGCGTCGGCAACCACGGGGGCGGGCCGACCCGGGCCAACATCGAGTCGATCTACCGCTACGACCGGATGGGCACCTTCGGCCGGATGACGATGTCCTCCCCGCGCCGCTACTTCGACGACCTCCTCGCCCGCGACGGCGGGGCCGCCGTCGCCGACCTGCCGGTGTGGCGGTCGGACCTCCAGCACCACGCGCCCGGCTGCTACTCGGCCCACTCGGGCATCAAGGCCTGGCAGCGGCGCGCCCAGGCCGCCGTCCTCGCCGCCGAGCGGTGGGCCGCGGTCGGCGCCCTGGCGCACGGGCTGCCCTACCCGCGGCAGGAGCTGGAGCGGGCCTGGAAGCAGGTGCTGTTCAACCAGTTCCACGACATCCTGCCCGGCTCGGCGATCGAGCCGGCCTACGACGACGCCCGCGACCAGCTCGGCGAGGCGGTCGCCGTCGCCAAGCGCACCACCACCCTGGTGCACAACACCATCGCCCGGCAGGTCCGGATCCCCGTCGAGCCCGGGACCCAGCCCGTCCTGGTGCTCAACCCGCACCCCTGGCCGGTGCGGGCCGCCGTCGAGATGCAGTACGCGGTGCAGCCGACCGGGGTGCACGTGGTCGACGCCGACGGCGCCCGCGCCGTCTCCCAGCGGATCCAGTCCACCGCCACCACCGACGACAAGGGCCGCGGGGCGATCGTCTTCCAGGCCGAGGTGCCGCCGCTGGGCTACCGGCTCTACCGGATGCGGCCGGGCACGGCGCCGGTCGGGGGGTGGAGCGGCGCCGCGCCGGGCCGGCTGCGGGTCACCGAGACGCTGCTGGAGAACGACCACCTCCGCGTCACCCTCGACCCGGCCACCGGGTGGCTGAGCTCGCTGCTGGACAAGCGCACCGGGGTGGACCTCCTCGCCGGCGCGACCGGCGAGCACACCCAGGTCTGCGCCGACCCCACCGACACCTGGGGCCACCGGGTGGTGTCCTACGCCTGGCCCGGCGAGGCGATGCGGACCGTCCGGGTGGTGCGCCAGGAGGCCGGGCCGCTGCGCGGGCGCATCCGGGTGGAGCGCGCGTGGGGACGGTCCACGCTGGTCGAGGAGCTCATCCTCGGGCACGACAGTCGGGCGGTGGAGGTGCGGGTGACGCTCGACTGGCGGGAGAAGGCACACCTGCTGAAGCTCCGGGTCCCCACCGCCCTGACCGACCCCACCGCCACCTACGAGATCCCCTTCGGGTCGCTGGAGCGGCCGGTGGACGGGGCGGAGCAGCCCGCGCAGACCTGGGTCGACGTGACCGGCACCGCCAGCCGGGACGGGCGCCCGGTGCCCGCGGGGCTGGCCGTGGTCAACGACACCAAGCACGGCTTCGACGTCTCGCCCGGGGACGGCCCGGGCGACGGCTCGCCCGGGGACGGCCCGAGCATCGGCATCACCGCCGTGCGCAGCCCGGTCTACTCCTGGCACGACCCCCGTGAGCTCGACCCGGACGGCTTCTACTCCTACCAGGACCAGGGCGTGCAGCGCTTCCGCTACCAACTGGTCCCGCACGGCGGGGACTGGCGGGCCGCGGACCTGATGCGCCGCTCCGCCGAGCTCGGCGCCCCGGTGCGGGCCATGCTGGAGAGCTTCCACGACGGCGCGCTGCCGGCGGCGACGTCCTTCGCCGCCGACGACGGCGGCCAGGTGATGGTCACCGCCGTCAAGGGCAGCGAGGACGACGGCGCGGACGGAGCGGACCTCGTCGTCCGCGCCGTGGAGACCACCGGCCGGCCCGCCGACGCCCGGATCGCGCTGCCCCTGGTGGGCCGCACCCTGACCACCCGGTTCGGGCCCAGCCAGATCCGCACCTTCCGCGTCCCGGCCCGCCCGGACCTGCCGGTGGAGGAGGTCGACCTTCTCGAGTGGCCACTGGCCGAGCCCGGCGCCCCGGTGCACGTCGAGCCGGCCGACGACGTCCGGCGCCGTCCGGCCCGGGACCGGCCCGGGCAGCCGGCGGACCGCGCCGCCTCCGACGTCACCGAGCCGGCCGAGCGCCTGGCCCCCGGCCAGCCCGACCAGGTCGAGCCCGACCAGGTCGGCGATGGCTGAGCCCGGGGCGCCCGCCCGGCTGGTCGTGGAGATCGTCCGCCCGTCCCGGGCGAGCGTCCCCGTCCCGCTCCGCCGGTGCGGCTCGGAAGGCGGCGAGACCGCCGATGGGGGCCGCGCCGTCGACCAGGATGACGAAGCCGCGGCCACCGGTGCGCTCGACCCTGCCGGCGCGGGTGCGCTCGACCCTGCTGGCGCGGGTGCGCTCGACCCCGCCGGCCCGGCTGCGCTCGACGTCGCCGGCGCGGGTGCGCTCGACCCCGCCGGCCCGGCTGCGCTCGACGTCGCCGGCCCGGGTGCGCTCGACGTCGCCGGCCCGGGTGCGCTCGACGTCGGCGCCCCGCCGGGCCGGTTCCACGGCACCGCGGCGGGCTTCACCGTGGGCGCCGCCCTCGGGCCCCCCGCCGGCGCCGACGGGCGCACCCTCGAGCTTGACGTGCACTACGAGGGCGAGGAGGTCACCGAGGCCACCGTGCGGCTGCGGGCCGAGACCCCCGCCCGGGACCCGTGGTGGCTCATCCCCGGCCTGTTCTACGGCGAGAACCGGCCCGAGGGGTGCGACCGGATCTTTCCCCGCTTCGCCGTCGGCGCCGACGACCCGGCAGGGATGGTGAGCTGCCGCTGGGAGTTCCGGGCCGACCGCGCCGCCACCCCGGCGGTCTTCGCCTGGGGCGGCGGCGGCGGCGTGGCCCTGCTCACCGCCGAGACCAGCCCGCTGGGTACCTCCGGGCTCGGGCTCGCTCACGAGGAGCAGACCGGCAGCGCCAGCGTCAGCCTGCTCTTCCCCTATCGGGAGACCCCGGTGACGTACTACGGCTCCGCGCAGCCGCTGCCCGCCCAGGTGGCCGGGCACCGGTGGCGGCCGGGGGAGCGGGTCCGCCTCGAGGCGCGCGCGTACTCCCTAGGCGGCGACCGGCACGCCTACGCCCCGATCCTGCGGGCGGAGCACGCCCGGCAGCGGCACGAGGCGGGCGTGCAGCCGTGGGTGAGCATCCCGGAGGCGGCCGACCTCACCGCCCACGGCCTGCTCACCTGGCACTACGACCCGGACCCGGGGGTGCTGCTGGAGACCGTCGGGTTCGACCGGGAGGTCACCGGCCGGGACGGCCGGCCGGTGGACCGCCAGGCGATGCACGTGGCCTGGATCAGCGGGATCCCGTGGGCCTACGCCCTGCTCGCCCACGGCCGGCGCACCGGCCGGGCCGCGGAGGTCGAGGCCGCCCGGTCCGTCATCGACCACGTCTGCGCGAACCTGGCCCCGGCGGGGACCTTCTGGGGCCGGTGGGACCGCGCCCTCGGGTGGCGGGCGAGCTGGAGCCCGATCCCGGACGGCCTGCACCAGCGGACCCTGGCCGAGGCCACCCTGTTCCTCCTGCGGGCCCTGGACCTGGAGGGCCCGGGCCGGGCGGCGCCGTCGTGGACGGCCGCCGCCCGTGCCAACCTGCGGGCCGCCGTGCGCCACCAGCGCGCCGACGGCAACCTCGGCTCGGTCGTGCATGCCCGGACCGGGGAGGTGCTCTCCTGGCGCGGGGCGTCCGGGCTCACCTGGGTCGCCGCGCTCGCGGAGGCGGGCGGTCTGGACGACGACGGCGCCTGCCTGGCGGCCGCGGTCCGGGCGGGGGAGTACTACGCGTCCTTCGTCGAGGCCGAGTTCATCAACGGCGCGCCGGAGGACGTCGACCTGGCGCCGACCGCCGAGGATGGGTACGCCGCGGTGATGGCGTACGTGGCGCTGCACCGGCGCACCGGCGCGCCGCGGTGGCTGGACCTGGCCCGCCGGGCGGCCGACTGGATGCTCACCTTCCGCTACACCTACGACGTGCGGTTCGACCCGCGCACCCTGCTCGGCGCCTACGGCTTCGCCACCCGGGGGGCGGACCAGGCCTCGGTGTCCAACCAGCACCTGGGCGCGTACGGCCTGGTGTGCACGAGCGAGCTCGTGGAGCTGTCCGTGGCGCTCGGCGACCCGCACTACGCCGAGCGGGCGATGGAGACGCTGGCCTGCTTCCGCCAGTTCGTCGCCCGGCAGGACGGGGACTTCAACGCCTACCGCGGCATGGTGACCGAGCGGTACTACCACACCACCTGCTTCCAGCCGAAGGGCATGCTGCTGACCCTCTCGCACGCCTGGAGCGTGGGGGTGCTGCTGCTGGCCTGCGAGCAGGCGCTCGCCGCCGACCGGCCCGCCTGACCGGGGCGGCGGCAGCTCGGCGGGCCGGGCCTGCTCGGCCAGCTGGAGGGCAGCCGGCGCCGCCCGTCGTCGGCAGGTGTGACCTTGTCCGGTGAATGATGCGGTTCTTCCGGTGCCTTTGGGCGGCCTCCGCTCCCGGGATAGCAGCGGACGGAGCCCTGCGAGGCAAGTGTTTCGTAAGCCGGTCCCCGGCCGGCAGTGTGCTACCGGTACCGCTACCGTCGCTGCATGGCGGCGCTTCACGTGCGGAACCTGCCGGAGTCAGTGGTGACCGCTCTGCGGCAGCGAGCCGCCAGGAACGGCCAGTCGGTTCAGCAGGAGATCAGGCAGATCCTGGAGGCAGCCGTGTCCGAGCCAGCATCTCACGAGGTTCCCGGCCCAGTCCGCCTCACCACGGTGCGAGCTGCGACTACGTCCACCTGGGGCCGGGAGGAGATGTATGGCGACGCCGGTCGCTGACCGCGCTGTTCTCGGCACGAACGTACTTCTTGCGGCAACGACGAGGCGCGGCACGAGCACGAGCAGGCGACAGCAGCGCTGAACGCGTGGCCGGCAGCCGGAACGGTGCTTGCACCGGCGCGCAGATCCTGCGCGAGGACCTCGTCGAAGCCCGTCCAGAACCCCCGTGTCGTCGACGTCACATGACCCCGAGCCGTAAATCCAGCGTCGGAAGAACGCCGCCGTCCGGGATCGGAAGTCACACCGCCGGCCGTTGCCCGTCGCGGGTCGGCGGTTGCTCCTCTCCGCCGCCGGGATGCGCCGGCGCGGCCGCCGGCCCACCCTAGAGGCCAACGGCCGCGCCGCACCGCGGCCGGCCCGTCCATGGAAGGAGCGACATGGCGTCCGAGACGAGCACCACCACCGACCACGACGAGATCCGCACCTGGGTGGAGCAGCACCAGGGGCGGCCCGCCCGGGTGCGCGGCACGGAGGACGGCGGGTCCGCCGGCGTGCTGCGGATCGACTTCCCCGGCGGTGCCGGGCAGGACCAGCTCGAGCACATCGGCTGGGACGAGTGGTTCGAGACCTTCGACGAGCGCAACCTCGCGTTCCTGTACCAGCAGCACAAGGCCAGCGGCGAGGACAGCACCTTCTTCAAGCTGGTGAGCCGCTGAGGCTCCGGCTGCACGGAGACGTGCGGTCACCCTCCCGGGTTGAGACCGTGGGAGGCGATCACCGCACCGGCGTCTCGATCGTTCCGGGCTCGAGGGCCTTGCCCGGCGTGCGCTACCCCTCGACGCCCGGGACGAGAGTCGCCCGGTCCCGCCAGGCGCGCTCCCATCGGCGCGTCATCAACGGGTATACGATCAGGTATCGAATCGGCTTGATCGCGGCCATGTACGCCCGGCCGAACCGACCGTTGGGCTTGACCAGAGCCGCCATTCGTAGCTCGAACTCGCCGTTGCCGGTCGCCACCCAGCCGAGGTGCAGGAGGTCATGGACCGTCTTGTTGGCCAGTTCCTGGACGCATTCGTTCTGCAGGAGGTAGACGGGCGTGAACGGGATGTTGGGGTCCTTCGGGCCGGTCGGGGCATCGCGAAGGTCCGCCGGCAGCCGCTCGCGCAGCGACCGGACGCGGGCGCCGATGGCCTGTCCGGCATCCTCCCAGCCGAACAGGGCGCCGAGCTTCCAGCGCACGGCGAACAGGAATCGGGTCAGCACGTCGACGCGCCCAGGCTTGTTGGACGCCATCAGCGCGGCGAGCATCGTCGGGAAGTCATCAGGTCCGGCACCGGGGGTGCGGAAGGACCAGACGTCCTCGATCCGGAAGTCCGGCGCGATCTCGTGGATCCGCCACGGCTGCTCCGTGTGCGCTGCGGGCGGGATCCTCATGGTCGCGGTGCCCCTGTCGCGCTACCGCCGACGACAGCGACCACTTCGTGGCCGGCACGCTGCAGGAGTCGAGCCACGGGGTGCGCAGCCGGTTCGGTGGTCCGGCCGATGAGAACGTTCATCCGGTTCCTCCCTTCACCCTCGCAACACGGTAAGGACGAGCGCAGCGGCCCGCATGTGGCAGCCAGGCACAGCGGGCGGGCCGGGCTCGGCGACGCCAGGTGGTGAGCCGGCGACCAGCCCGACCGCGCCGCCCGTGCCGACGACGAGGTGGTCCGGGCACGCCTGGCGGACCGCTCGCCGCCCGACCGCACCGTGACCTCGCCGGCATCGCCGCGGATCTCGGTTACACCGACCACTCACACCTCGCGCGGGACGTCTGCGCCGTCGCCGCCGTCGCCGCCGTCACCCCGAGCAGCTACCGGCGCGACATCGCGGGACTCCACGGCGCCTGACTTCCCCCGTGGTTCGGCATGTGGCCCCGGCACGGTGCCGGGTCCGGTTCACGCCCCGGCGGCTGCCTCCGCCGTGGCGTCGTCGGCCCCGCCGGGTGCGCCCGAGGCCCGCACGGGCACCACCGCCACGACCGGCGCACGGTGCAGCACGCCCTGGCTGACCGAGCCCAGCAGGAGGCCGGCCAGCCCGGCGTGCCCGCGGCTGCCCATCACGAGCAGGGAGGCGTCCGCGGCCGCCCGCACCAGCGCCTCGACGGGTGGCTCCGCCGGCTGGTGCAGCTCGACCGGGACGTCGGGGTAGCGCTGCCGCCACTCCCGCAGGAGTTCCTGGGCGCCCTCGTCGGCGCGCCGGTCCGCCTCGCCCAGCAGCTCCCGTCCGGCGTCGCTGATCAGGGCGGTCGCCTCGCCGCGCCGGGTGGCGTGGACCAGGCGGACGCTCGTGCCCCGCCGGCGCGCGTCGTCCGCCGCGTACCGCATGACCTCCGCGGCGCCGTCGGCGGGGTCCACGCCGACGGCGACCGGCCCGTCCGGCGCCCCCGGCCCACCGCGGACGACGACGACCGGCCCGGCGGCGAGCGCGGCGGCCTTCTGGGACACGGACCCGACCAGGGTGGCGGTGAGCCGGCCCAGCCCGCGGGCGCCGACGACGACGAGCGCCGCCTGGGAAGAGGCGCGGACGAGCTCGGCGGCGGGATCGCCGAGGACCGCGGCGGCGGTGACCGGGATGTCGGGGTGGTCCCGGCGCAGCCGCTCGGCGGCTTCCTCGGCGAGCCGCTCGCCCGCGCTGAGCAGGCCCTCGGGCGCGGTCACGTCGTAGGCGCGCACGTACGCCGGCCATGGGATGGCGGCGAGCAGGTGCACGCCAGTCTGGCGCCGGCGGGCCTCCCCGACCGCCCAGTCCGCGGCGGTGGCCGCCCCCGCCGAGCCGTCGGTCCCGACGACGACCTTGCCCGTCTCTGCATCGGTGGACGCCATGGCGACTCTCCTCACCTCGCGCGAGCCCACCACGGCTCCCTCGCGCGGCGGGCAGTCACCGACAGGTTCCCATGCCGGGAGGCTCCGGCGTGGGCTGTTCGTCCCGCCAGCGTCTGGCCGGCGCATGACGGCGCCGCGCCACCCCGCACCGGCCGGCGCACTACGGCGCCGCGTCACCCCGACCGGTCGCCACCCGGCCCGGCCGCTCCGAGCCGGGCCACCCCCGCACGTGACCACGAGGCTCCGGCCGGCGCCCGGCTCCGGTGGTGCGCCGGCCCCGGCCGGGTCATCGTGGGGGGCCGGACATCCCGTTCCCGAGCTGCAGGAGCACCATGGCCCCGACCCGCACGTTGCTCGTCGTCCTCGCCGGCGGTGCCGGCGGCCGGCTGGAGACGCTCACCGACCACCGCGCCAAGCCCGCGCTGCGGTTCGCCGGCAGCCACCGCCTGGTGGACTTCCCGCTGGCGCACGCGGCGAACTCGGGCATCGCCGACGCCTGGGTGGTGGAGCAGTTCTTCCCCGAGTCGATCAACGTCCACCTCGCCGGCGGCCGGCCCTGGGACCTGGACCGGACCCGGGGCGGCCTGCAGCTCCTCGGCCCGCACCAGGGCGACGAGCGGGAGGGCTGGCACGCCGGGACGGCCGACGCGCTGTGGCGCAAGGCGGAGGCGGTCCGCGCGGACGACCCGGAGGTTGTGCTGGTCGCCTCGGCCGACGCCGTCTACCGGATGGACTACGCGGACGTCGTCGCCCACCACCTGGCGTCCGGGGCGGCGGTGACGATGGTGACCACGCGGCTGGGCGGGGACGTCTCGCGCTACGGCGTGGTCCAGGTGTCCGACGGCCGCATCACCGACTACGCCTACAAGCCGGAACGGCCGGCGAGCGACCTGGTGACCACCGAGGTCTTCGCGTTCCGGCCCGACGCCCTGCTCACCACCCTGGAGGAGGTCCACCGGGCGCACGGCGCCGGGCCGAGCGGACTGGGCGACCTGGGGGACCACGTCCTGCCCGCGCTGGTGGCCGACGGCGACGCGGTGGAGTTCCGGCACGACGGGTACTGGCGGGACGTCGGCACCGTGCCGGCCTACTGGCAGGCCCACCTGGACTGGCTCCGCGACCCGCCGTTCGACCTGGACGACCCGGCCTGGCCCATCGCCACCCGCGGGCTGCACAGCGCCGCCGCCCGGGTGCACGCCGAGGCGGAGGTCGTGGACTCCCTGCTCGCCCCCGGCGCCGTGGTGGAGGGCACGGTGCGCCGCAGCGTGGTGTCCCCCGGGGCGTACGTCGCGCCCGGCGCGGTCGTCAGCGAGAGCGTCCTCCTGGACGGGGTGCGGGTGGAGAGCGGTGCCCGCGTGCACCGGGCGGTCGTGGACGAGCGCGCCCGGGTCGGTGGCCGGGCGCAGGTCGGGGAGGACGACGACGACGCCGAGGTGACGCTGCTCGGCGCCGGGGCGGTGGTGCCGGAGGACGGACGGGTGCCGGCGGGCGGGCGCTACCCCGACCCGGACGCTGAGCCGGAGGCGGACGCGGAGCCGGACGGGGACGGCCGGGCCCACCGGTAGGGTTGGCGGGCAGCTCCCGCCGCACCGGCCCCACTCGAGGAGTCTCGTTTGCCGTCCAGGACCTGGTCGACCCAGACCGAGCTCGGCGCCACGTTCGGGCTCACCGCCCGGGAGATCGGCACCCACCTGACCGCGCTCGGCCTCAAGGACGGCTCGCGCGCCACCGACCGGGCCCTCGCGGAGGGCCTGGCGAGCGCGCGCACGCTGCGCGACGGCACCCCGTTCCACGTCTGGCGCACTGACGCCGTCACCAGCCTGCTGGAGGAGCGTGGGCTGACCCCTCAGGCGGGCAGCGGAGGCCCGACGGCGGCGGGCGGGCCCGGGTTGTCGGCGACCGCCGGTAGGCCGGCCGGCGCAGGCGGAACGGCCGCAGCCACCGCGGCCACTCGCGGTGTGACGCGCGGGACCGGCCGCGACGGCGCGGCCACGGTCCCGGACGCCCGGTACGACAAGGTCATCGCCACCGACGGGTCCGCGCTGGGCAACCCGGGGCCGACTGGTTGGGCCTGGGTGGACCAGACAACGGGGGAGAGCGAGTCCGGCGGGCTGGCGCACGGCACCAACAACGTCGGCGAGCTCCTCGCGCTGCTGCGCGCCCTGCAGCACGCCGGCCCGGACGGCGATCTGCTCGTCCGAGCAGACTCGCAGTACGTCATCAACACCGTGACGAAGTGGGCGCGCGGGTGGCAGCGCCGCGGCTGGCGCAAGGCCGACGGCAAGGTGCCCGAGAACCTCCAGCTGATCCAGGACATCCTCGCCCTGCTCGACGCCCGCACCGGCCGGACGGACTTCGAGTGGGTGCGCGGGCACGCCGGCGACGTGCACAACGAGCGCGCCGACGCGCTCGCGGTCGCGGCAGCGAAGGCGGCCGCAGTGGCCGACGCCGTGCGCGGCTGACGGCGAGAATGCGCCGCCGTTCTTGGGGCGGGGACCTGCCCTCGGCGTGACCCATGGCCTGACTCGGCTTGACCGAACTGTCTGACGAACGGCTGGGCCGCCGGTCAGCGGACTCGTCGGCTCAGATGCTTGTCCACAAGTGTCGCCGAACCTCTGGTGTTGAGCATGGTCGGCTACTACCGTCGCCGCATGGCCGTGGGCGGCAGGCAACGGGGCACCGTTGCGGCAGCGTGCACCGCGCTGGTCCTGGGAGCCTTGCTCGGTTGCTCCCGGGAGCCTGCCGCTGCCCCGGCGCCGACCGAAACGAGCAGTTCGCAGACGTCGGCGGGCACGGACTCCCCGAGCCCCGAGCCCACCGTTACTCGGCCAGAGGTGGAGAAGCCGGAGCGGCCAGGGGCTATGGAGCGCGACGACGTCGAGGGCGCGAAGGCCGCCGCCCTGTACGCCCTGCGACTGCTCCCGTACGCCTACATCACGGGGGATCTCGCCGACTGGAACGCGATGTCGCGGGAAGGCTGCAAGTTCTGCGCGAGCGTGACCGAAGATGTCACCAACCTCCACCGGGACGGCGGGTACTCGACCGGCTCCGACATCGTCGTCGAGTACGTCGACGGGCGTCCCCCGTCTGGCGGCCGAGAGTACTTCGAGATTCTGATTGAAGGAACCGTCATGCCGTCGGTCAACGTAGGTGGGGACGGTGCAGTGTTGGAGGAGTTCGAGGAAGGCAGGCTGACGTTCTTCGTTGCCGTCAGCCGCGTAAACAACTCTTGGGTCATCTATGGAGTAGACACGGAGGACCCAGATGAGTGAGCGCCACGCCACCGGTCGCGGGCGTCACCATGCTGTTTCCACGCTCATCGCTGTTTCATTCCTGGCTGGTCCGTCATCGTTCGCAGCGACTGCCATGGAGGTCCCCCCGCCACAGCCTGAGACGCAAATGCAATACAGGTCACGCGCGAATGATGATGGTATAAATGTTGATGGGTTTTCACGGTCGCACCGTCCTCCCGTACAGGTGCCGGTAGGGCCCCGAGGGCGGCCTGACGGGGCCGCGACCCGGGTCGGGAACGTACACGTGCCGAGCAACGGCCCTGGTTCGGGCGGCGGCGTCGATTCCGGTACCGGTGGCGCGGGCGCCGGCGGAACAGGCGGTGGTGGTGGGGACTGCTACGAGTACGTCCCGCTGCCCTCGGGGGACAAGCGGGTGGATTTCTCCCGGTGCGGCGGTGATCAGGCGGGGCAACGGACGGTGATCAGCCCGACGGCGCCGGCGCCGCCCGAGCGTCGGTGACGGCCCCCGCCCCGCCAGGCGCGCCGGCGGCCCCGGCCCCGCCGGCGCCGCCGCCGGTCGTGGTCACCGCGCAGGACCTCCAGCGGCTGCCGATCGCCCCGGGCACGGTCTCGGTCCAGCCGGACCGTGGGTGGGTGCTGGTCAACATCGACACCATCGTCTTCACCGATGCCACCCCGCAGGTGCTGGACACGGTCGTGCTGGGCACCCCGGTCCGGGTCGGGGTCAGCCCGGTGGACTACACCTGGGACTTCGGCGACGGCTCCGCCCCGGTGACCACCACCGTGCCCGGGGCGCCGTACCCGAACCACACGGTGGCCCACACCTACACCCGGGCAGCAGAGGCGGTCAGCGTGGGACTGACCGTCCGCTGGAGCGGGCAGTTCGAGGTGAACGGCTCGGGGGTCTGGCAGCCGGTCCAGGGCACCGCAGTGACTACCGCCGTCTCCGCGCCGTTCGACGTGCGCACCGTCACTGTCAGCCTCACCGACGGCAGTCTTCCCGACCACTGACCCACCGGCTGGCACGGCATGGGGACAACCAGCCACGAGCCCACCTGCGCGGGTTACACGAGCGCACCTGCGCGGGTTGTAGGCATTTCGCAAGCGCTGAGCAGGTGCGCGCCGCCACGACGCGCACCCGCACTGTCGCGAGCCAAATGAGGGCAGTTGACTGTTGTCGTTATTGCCCTGCAGTCATGCGCCGCAGGGCGCCACCCTTCACTCCTGCCGCTGGCGCTCCTGCAGGTCGACCCAGGACCCGTCCGGCTGCCTGAGCTGGGGGCGGCTGAGCTCGCCGTACATACCGGAGTGGATACGGACCGTGATCTCGGTGCCGTCCGGCAGGCTGGCGCGAAGGTCCTTGTCGCCGTAGAACACCCGGGAGGAGTCCGCGAGTTCGCCGTCGACCCGTAGCCGCGGCCGGTTGAGCACCATTAGCTTCTTGTCGAACTCGAGCTCCACGTCGTGACCACCGGTTGACCCGCCGAAGTAGCGGGTCTGGTAGCTCAGGTCGATGTTCTCGGACACGGGCGTCTCCTCTGCGTCGTTGGTTCAGCGTCGAGAACATAGCGCGGTGGACGCGCTACCGCGCGCGTTGGGCTGACGCGTGCGAACTCCGGTGAGCAGGACCGGGGAAGCCGCCCGGGCATCATCACCTCGCGCACCCGCAGATGCGCACCGTCGGCCTTCAGGATCGGCTGCGTCGCGGCGATCGGCGTGCCGGCCTGGCCGCACCATCGGCGCCTGCGGCTGACCGCCGTCGTCGCCGTCGTCCCGGTCACCGGCCAAGCCGCCGTCGCCGTGGTCACCCGTCAGGGACACCTCTTGGCGCCGCCGGTCGGCCCGTGATGGCGCCGCCGATCCACCCTTGGCGCCGCGGGTCACCCCTTGGCTGCCCCGCCCAGGCCCGCGCTCTGCAGGAACAGCCGCTGGAAGAGGGCGAAGAGGATGACCGGGATGACCGTCGCGATCACTAGCGCGGCGAGGAAGATGCCGAGGTCGGTGGTGGCCTCGATCGAGGGCAGGCGCACCGACAGCAGCTGGACCGCGATCAGCGCAGCGCCGGCATGACCTCGCGCTCGAAGAGCTCGATCGACTCGGTGGTGTAGGCCGCGTCGGGGAAGTAGAAGATCCCGTAGGCCAGGCCCTGCTCGCGCAGCGCGCCGAGCTTCTCCACGATCTGCTCAGGGGTGCCGTAGGCGGGCAGGTCGCGGAACCCGCGGAGCTCGCGGGCGACGGCGTCGGCGTCCATGTGGGCGCTGAGCCGGGCCTCGAGCTGGGCGAGCTTGCCCCGGACCTCCGCCTCGTCCCGGCCGATGGTGACGTTGAAGTTCGCCGAGCGGGTGATCTGGTCGAAGTCGGTGCCCTCGGCCGCGCAGTGCTCGCGCAGGACCGCGCTCTTGCGGGCGAACACCTCGGGTGTGCCGTCGAAGTTGGTGTAGCGGGCGTGCCGGGCGGCGATCCGCAGGGTCACCTTCTCCCCGCCGCCGGCGACCCACAGCGGGATCCCGCCCGGCTGCAGGGGCAGCGGGCGGCACAGGGCGCCGTCGACGTCGTAGTGCTCGCCGTGGAAGGTGACCACGCCCTCGCGCCAGGCCTGCTCGAAGATCTGCACGCCCTCGGCCAGCATCGCCAGGCGCTGCCCGGCGCGGGGGAAGCCGTACCCGTAGGCCCGCCACTCGTGCTCGTACCAGCCGGCGCCGATCCCCATCTCCAGCCGCCCGCCGCTGACGTGGTCGACGGTGGCGGCCACCTTGGCCAGGTACATCGGGTTCCGGTAGCCCATGCAGGTGCACATCTGTCCCAGCCGCACCCGGTCGGTGACGGCCCCGAGCGCCGCCATGAGCGACCAGGCCTCGTGGGTCGCCTCCTCGCTCGGCACCGGGCTGGTGTGGAAGTGGTCGTAGACCCACAGGGACTCCCACAGGTCGCCGCCGTCGACCCGGCGGGCGAGGCCGGACATCACCGGCCAGTGCTGGGAGTCGTCGATCCCGGCCAGGTCGAACCGCCAGCCCTGGGGCAGGAAGAGGCCAAAGCGCATGCGTTTCTCCAATGTCCAGCCGCGGCCGCAGGTCCGGCCGCGGAGAAGCTCACCCTAGCCACGCCCGTGGGGCACCGGCCGGTCGGAGCCGGCCACGCCCATGGACCGGTCTCGGCGGTCGGTGCGCGGTCGGTAGGTCACCGCGCGGTCTCGGTCCGCCGTCGGCAGGTCACGGACCGGTCTCAACGGCCGGTCGGCCACCCGGTGCTGCGTACCCTGGGAGCCGTGAGCACGCAGCCCGCGGGACGCGCCGCGCCCGCCCGGGCCGAGCGCGTCTGGACCGTCCCGAACGCCATCTCCGCGGCCCGGCTGGTGCTCGTCCCCGTCTTCGCCGTCCTCATCTTCACCGAGCGGGACCTCGCCGCCCTGGTCGTGCTGGTCGTGGCCGGCGCCAGCGACTGGGTCGACGGCGTCATCGCCCGCCGCTTCGACCAGGTCAGCCGGCTGGGCCAGCTCCTCGACCCCGCCGCCGACCGCCTCTTCATCTTCGTCACCATCGTCGGCCTGGGCTGGCGCGACATCATCCCGTGGTGGCTCGTCGTCGTCATCGCCGCCCGGGACCTGCTGCTGCTCGCGCTGCTGCCGGTGCTGACCCGGTACGGCTACGGGCCGCTCCCGGTCCACCTCGCCGGCAAGGCCGGGACCTTCGCGCTCCTCTACGCCTTCCCCCTGCTCCTGCTCGCCGGCGCACCCGGCGTGCTCGGGCACGTCGCCTGGACCGTCGGCTGGGCCAGCGCGCTGTGGGGCGTGGGGCTGTACTGGTTCGCCGCCCTGCTGTACGCGGAGCAGGTGGTACGGATCGTCCGGTCTCACCGCGCGGGCACGTGACCGGGCCCCCGCAGCCGGGCCAGGCCCCGCCCCCGGCGGGCTCCGGCGCCGCCGCCGGACCGGGCCCGGCCGCCGGCGCCGGGGGTGCCGCCGGTGGCGCGGGCGACGGCGCGGCCGCCCGTCCCGGGCGGCGGCCGGACGAGTCGATGTCGCTGCTCCGCGACCTGCTGGACAACCCCCTGGACGCGGGGTACCTGGTCGAGCGGGGCGACCGCGCCCGGGCGCCGGCACCGGCGTGGCGCAAGGTGCTGATCGTGCTCGCCTGCGCCGTCATCGGGGCCGGTGCGGTGTGGTCCGCCAAGGCGCTGCGCCCGGCGCAGGCCGCGACGACGGCGCGGGCGGTCCTGCTCGAGCAGATCGAGGACCGCACCGCGCACGGCCGGGACCTGGGCGAGGCCAACGCCAACCGCCAGGCCGAGATCGAGCGGCTGCGCGACGCGGGCCTGGCCGGGCTGGCCCCGGACCGGCTGGAGCGCCTGCGCCACCTCGGCGTGGCCGCCGGCTCCGCCCGGGTCCGCGGCCCGGGCATCACCATCACCCTGACCGACTCCCGCAACGCCACCTCCGGCGCGCCCGGCGCGGAGGAGCAGCGGGTGAAGGACGTGGACCTGCAGGTGCTGGTCAACGCCCTGTGGTCGGCCGGGGCGGAGGCGATAGCCGTCAACGGCGAGCGGCTGGGGCCGATGAGCGCGATCCGGGCGGCCGGCCAGACGGTCCTGGTCAACCTCGTGCCGGTGGTCTCGCCCTACCAGGTGACGGTGGTGGGGGACCCCGCCGACCTGCAGACCGGGCTGGCGCGCACCGCCGCCGCCACCCACCTCGGCGTCCTGCGCACCACCTACGGCATCACCGTGGAGGTCGCCCCGGCGGAGGACCTCGAGCTCGACGGCGCCCCGGCGCAGTCACTCCGCCACGCCGTCCCGGCCGGATCAGGAAGGATGGGGTAGGTGCTCGCAGTCATCGGTCTGCTGATCGGGGTCGTCGCCGGGGTGGCCCTCGAGCCGACGGTGCCCCAGGCGGTGCAGCCCTACCTGCCCATCGCCCTCGTCGCCGCCCTCGACGCGCTCTTCGGCGCGGTCCGGGCCCGGCTCGACGGCGTCTTCGACGACCGCGTCTTCGTCGTCTCCTTCATCTTCAACGTCCTCGTCGCCGCCCTCATCGTCTTCCTCGGCGACCAGCTGGGCGTGGGCTCGCAGCTGAGCACCGCCGTCGTCGTCGTGCTCGGGATCCGCATCTTCTCCAACGCCGCCGCCATCCGCCGGCACATCTTCAAGGCATGACTGCGCCCCGCACGCCCGACGGCGCGCCCGCCCCCGACGCCGGCGGCCCGCCCGCCCCCGGCCGCAAGCCCGACGGCGCGCCCCGCCGCGCCACCGGCGGCTGGCGGAGCCTGCTCGTCCCCCGCCTGACCCGGACCCAGGTCCTCGTCGCGGTGCTGTGCGCGGTGCTGGGCTTCGGCGTCGTCGCCCAGGTCCGCCAGGTGCACGGGGACGCCCTGTCCGGGATGCGCCAGGACGACCTGGTCCGCCTCCTGGACGAGCTCGGCACCCGCAACGACGAGCTCGCCGCCGAGCAGGAGGCGCTCGAGGCCGACCTCGCCGAGCTGCGCTCGGCGTCCAGCTCCCAGGAGGCCGCCCGGCAGGCGGCCGCGGAGCAGGAACGCGTCCAGGGGGTGCTCGCCGGCACCCTGCCGGTGCGCGGCCCCGGCGTCGTGCTCACCGTCGCCGACCCCGACGGGGCGGTCTCCGCCCAGCAGCTGGTGACCATCCTGGAGGAGCTGCGCAACGCCGGCGCGGAGTCCGTGGAGCTGTCCGGGCAGCGGCTGACCGCCAGCAGCTGGATCGTCGACGGCTCGGGCGGTGTCGTCGTCGACGGCGTCACGCTCGCCCCGCCCTACCGGTGGACGGCGGTCGGGGACCCCCGCACGCTCGCCGTCGCCCTGGACATCCCCGGCGGCGCGCTCGCCACCGTCCGCAGCGCCGGCGCGACCGCCACGGTCAGCGAGCGGGAGGAGCTGGAGATCACCGCGGTCCGCACGCTCACCCCGCCCGAGCACGCCACGGTGGTCCCGGCCGACGACGCGGGCTGAGCCGCGCGGGCGGCCGCCGGCGTGCCGCGCCCACCGGCGGGACCTCTACAGTGGTGCCCAGCACGGTGCCCGCCCCCCGAGCAGCAGGAGGCAACTACATGACGCCCACGGAGCAGCCCGGCCAGCGCCGCACGGGGCCGGACGAGCGGCCCGACGCCACCACGACCGCCCGGTACGGCGCCGTCGGCCACGAGCCGGACACCGACCTGGTCGCCCGCGGCCTCAGCCCGGACGACGCCGCCGCCGTCGAGGCCCTCCCGCCCTCCTCCGCCCTCCTCATCGTCCAGCGCGGGCCCAACGCCGGCGCCCGCTTCCTGCTGGACTCCGAGCGGACCACGGCCGGGCGGCACCCGAGCTCGGACATCTTCCTCGACGACGTCACCGTCTCCCGCCGGCACGCCGAGTTCCTCGGGGTGGAGAGCGGGTTCGTCGTCCGCGACGTCGGCAGCCTCAACGGCACCTACGTCAACCGCGAGCGGATCGACACCGCCACCCTGCGGGCCGGCGACGAGGTCCAGATCGGCAAGTACCGCCTCACGTACCACCCCAGCCCCCAGCGCGGCGAGGCCGCGGCGGGCGGCGCGGACCAGCGGTGAGCCCGGCCCCCGAGCGGCGCCGGGAGCCGGGGACGGCCGGCCGCCAGGACGGGGCGCCCGCCCGGGCCGACGGCGCCCCCGCCCGTACCGACGGCCTCGCCCGGCCCGACGGCGTGGTGCGTGCCGACGGCGTCTCCCGGGCCGACGGCGGCCCCGCCCGGGACATCGGCCCGACCCCCTGGCCGCCGGACGTCTCGCACGAGCCGTCGATGAGCATCGGCGCGGTGCTCGGGGTGCTCAAGCCCGAGTTCCCCGCGGTCACCATCTCCAAGCTCCGCTTCCTGGAGGAGCAGGGCCTGGTGAGCCCGCGCCGGACCGGCTCCGGGTACCGGAAGTACTCCCGCGCCGACGTCGAGCGGATCCGCTACGCCCTGACCGCGCAGCGCGACGCTTACCTGCCGCTGCGGGTGATCCGCGAGCAGCTGGCCGACCTCGACGCCGGGCACGCCGTGACCCCGCCGTCCCGGGCCCGGGTGGTCACCCGGGACGGTGAGCTCGTCGCGCCGCCGTCGGGCGCCCGGGTCAGCGCCGCCGAGATCAGCGAGCTGACCGGCGCCACCGAGGCCGAGCTCGACGAGCTGGCCCTGGCCGGGCTGATCACCGCCGACAGCCGCGGCCGGTTCCCCGGCCGGGCCGTCCAGGTCGTCCAGGCCGCCCTGGCGCTGGGCCGGCACGGGATCAGCGCCCGGCACCTGCGGACGGTGCGCACCAGCGCCGAGCGGCAGGCCGACGTCATCGACCAGGTCGTCGCCCCGCTGCGCGCCCAGCGCTCCGGCGCGGCCCGCGAGCGCGGCGCCGCCCGGGCCGCCGAGCTCGCCGAGCTGTACACCCGCCTGCACGCCGAGCTGCTCCGCGGCGCCGTCGAGCAGCTGGGCTGACCGCCCGGGCGCCCGCCGGTTCCCTGCGCGTCGCCCCGCGCGGCGACGTACCGTTGCCGTATGCGTGAGATGGTCGTCCTCGGCGTCCGTGTGTCTGTGCCGGGCAACGAGGTGGTCGTCGTGCTGGGCGTGCCCGGCGGTGACGTGGTGCTGCCCATCGTCATCGGGCCGCGCGAGGGCGCGGCGATCGCCTCGGCGCAGGCCGGGCTCGTCCCGCCGCGGCCCCTCACCCACGACCTCCTCATGAACGTCGTCAAGCGGCTCGGGGCCTCGGTGACCCAGGTGCGGGTGACCAAGGTGGAGGACGGGGTCTTCTACGCCGAGCTGGTCCTCTCCGGCGGGGTCGTCGTCGACTCGCGCCCCTCCGACGCCATCGCCCTGGCGCTGCGCGCCGGCTGCCCGGTGCTGTGCGCGGAGGACCTGCTCGCCGTCGCCGGCGTCCCGGTCCGCGACGCGGGCCTGGAGGTCACCGAGGAGGGGCCGGAGAACAGCCGGGAGATGGAGGAGTTCCGGGAGTTCCTCGCCCGCGTGGAGCCGGAGGACTTCGCCGACCCGGGGGAGGGCGGCGGGCCCGAGGGGCCGGGCGGCCGGCCGGGGGAGAGCGGGCCGCGCGGGCGCTGACCGTCGGGTCGGGAGGACCTGGGCCGGGGCTCGACCGGAGGTCCAGGGTCAGACACGCGGCCGCGACACGCCGACGGAGCTCCCCGGCGAGCCTCGTTGACCCGCCCCCGGCCCGGTCCTAGCGTTTGGCTCATCGGAACCACCGCAGCGGTATCCTGCAAGGCGGGGGTCCACGGACGAAGGAGAAGCCTGTGAGCGGCACTGATGCGACGGCCGGTGCCGTCCCCGGCGTCCCCCAGCGCGCCCAGGGCATGCTCTTCGGCGACACCCTGCCGGACCTGGACCAGGATACTGGCTACCGCGGCCCCACCGCCTGCCGCGCCGCCGGGATCACCTACCGCCAGCTCGACTACTGGGCCCGCACCGGGCTGGTCGAGCCCAGCATCCGCGGCGCCAAGGGCTCGGGGAGCCAGCGGCTGTACAGCTTCCGCGACATCCTCGTCCTGAAGGTCGTCAAGCGGCTGCTCGACACCGGGGTCTCCCTGCAGCAGATCCGCACCGCCATCACCCACCTGAAGGAGCGGGGGGTGGAGGACCTGGCCCAGATCACCCTGATGAGCGACGGCGCCTCGGTCTACGAGTGCACCTCCGCCGACGAGGTCGTCGACCTCGTCCAGGGCGGCCAGGGCGTGTTCGGCATCGCCGTCGGCCGGGTCTGGCGCGAGGTCGAGGGCTCCCTCGCCGAGCTGCCCACCGAGCGCGCGCACGACGACGACGCCCCCGCCGTGGAGGACGAGCTCGCCCGGCGCCGCGCCGCCCGCAGCGCCGGCTGACCCGGCCGAGTCTGGCGCCGTCCCCGGCGGCGGCCGGACGCCGGTCGAACGTGCTGGCACCTGCGCACCGGCGGCGCCGGCTGACCGCCAGCCACTGCGGCCGGCCCCACCCTGGCGGGCCGCGGACGGCCGGACCTCCTGCGATACGTTGACGGGGTGCCGCACGCCCGCAGCCTGCTCTCGCTCCGCCAGCTCGGCCGCGACGACCTGGAGCGGCTCTGGATCGCGGCGGCAGGCTGGCAGGAGCAGCGCACCCGCCGCCGGGCGCGGTTCGCGGACCGACGGGTGGCGACCATCTTCGAGGGCCCTGCGATGCGCACCAGGCTCGCCTTCGACGCCGCCATCGACGCCGTCGGCGCGCACCGGGTGGACCTGCCGCTGACGCTCGGGGCGCGCGAGCCGGTGGCGGACACCGCCGCGGTGCTCTCCGGGGCCGTGGACGCCGTCGTCGTGCGCGTCCCCGCGCACGCCACCCTGCTCGAGCTCGCCGATGCCTGCGCGGTGCCGGTGGTCAACGCGATGACCGACGCCGGCCACCCGGTGGAGATCTTCTCCGAGGCGTTCAGCGTGCTGCAGCGCCGCGGGCCGCTGGACGACCTGGTGGTCGTCTTCGTCGGCGCGGACACGAACACGCTGCGCTCGTGGTGCGAGCTCACCGTGCCGTTCGGGCTGACCGTGCGGCAGGTGTGCCCGCCGGGCCGCGAGCTGCCGGCGCAGGTGCGCGACGAGCTGGCGGGTGGGGGAGCGGCCGGCCGGGTCGAGGTCAGCCACGACCTCGCCGACGTCGCCGGCGCCGACGTCCTCTACACCGACGTCTGGCCGAAGGCGGCCCAGACGCCCGGTGCGGACCGGGAGGCGTTCGTCCCCTTCCGCATCACCACCGAGGTGCTGGACCGAGCCGGCCCGCGGAGCCTGCTCATGCACGCCATGCCGGTGCGCCGCGGGGACGAGGTGTCTGCCGGGGCGTTCGCCGACCCCCGGTGCGTGCCGCTGGCGGCCAAGCGCAACCTGCCGCCCAGCCATGCGGCGATCGTGGAGTGGGTCCTCGGCGGGTGAGCCAGCCCCTGGCACGGGCGGGACGGCGATGCCGCCCGCACGCCCGGACGGCGAGCGGACGGCATCAGGCGGCGGCCTGGCCCTCGTCGAGCTCGGGCCGGGCCGATCTCGCGGGCGGCCGGCGGTCAGCTGATCCTGCGCCGGTAGATCGCGACCGAGACGGCGTAGGCGACGACGAGGATGCCGACGAGCCAGCCGAGCGCGGCCCAGATCTCGCTGCCCACGGGCTGCTCGGCGAACAGGGCCCGGACGGTGTTCACGACCGACGTCACCGGCTGGTGCTCCGCGAACCAGGCGACCGGGCCGGGCATCGTGCCGGTGGGCACGAACGCCGAGCTGACGAACGGCAGGAAGATCAGCGGGTAGCTGAACGCGCTCGCGCCGTCGACGGTCTTCGCCGAGAGCCCGGCGACCACGGCGATCCAGGTCAGTGCGAGGGTGAACAGGACCAGGATGGCGGCGACCGCGAGCCAGGCGGCCACGGACGCGCCGGTGCGGAACCCCATGACCAGCGCGACGCCGACGACGATCGTGATCGAGGCGAGGTTCGCCACCAGGGAGGTGAGCACGTGCGCCCAGAGCACGCTCGACCGGGCGATCGGCATGGACTGGAAGCGCTCGAAGATGCCGCCCTGCATGTCAAGGAACAGCCGGTAGGCGGTGTAGGCGATGCCGGACGCGATCGTGATGAGCAGGATGCCGGGGAGCAGGTAGCTGACGTACGGCTCCCCCGTCCCGGTGTGGATCGCGCCGCCGAGCACGTACACGAACAGCAGCATCAGCGCGACCGGGGTGACCGCGGTGGTGATGATCGTGTCCGGGCTGCGGAGGATGTGGCGCAGCGAGCGACCGGTGAGGACACCGGTGTCGCCGAGGACGTGGCTGGTCATCGGGGGTCCTTTCCTGCTGGGCGGGTGCCGGTGGTCCCGCCGTCGGCGGGGGTCCGGGCGGTGCCGGTCTGGGCGGTGCCGGCAGCGGTGGTCTCGCCGTCGCCGGCGCCGGTCTCGCCCCGGTCACCGACGAGGGCGAGGAAGACGTCCTCGAGCGACGGCTGCTTTTCGACGTACTCGACGGTGGCGGGTGGGAGGAGCTGCTTGAGCTCGGCGAGGGTGCCGTCCTGGATGATCGTGCCCTGGTGCAGGATGGCGATGCGGTCGGCGAGCTGCTCGGCCTCGTCGAGGTACTGCGTCGTCAGCAGCACGGTCGTGCCGCCCCGGGCGAGCTCCTTGACCGTCTGCCACACCTCGATCCGGGCCTGCGGGTCCAGCCCGGTGGTGGGTTCGTCGAGGAAGATGACCGGCGGGTCGCCGATCAGGCTCATCGCGATGTCGAGCCGGCGTCGCATGCCGCCCGAGTACGTCGACGCCTTCCGGTTCCCCGCCTCGGTGAGCGAGAAGCGGGCGAGCAGCTCCTCGGCGACCGCCTCGGGGTCGTCCTGGTGCCGGAGCCGGGCGACGAGGACGAGGTTCTCCCGGCCGGTGAGGACGCCGTCGACGGCGGCGAACTGGCCGGTCAGGCTGATCACCTCGCGCACCGCGCCGGGCTGCGCGGCGACGTCGAGGCCGTGGACCGTGGCGGTGCCGGCGTCGGCCTTCAGCAGGGTGGACAGGCTCCGCACGAGGGTGGTCTTGCCCGCACCGTTCGAGCCGAGCAGCGCGATGATGCTGCCCGGCGCCACGTCGAGGTCGACCCCCCGCAGCACCGGTAGGTCGTTGAAGGACTTCTCGATGCCCCGCACCCGGATCTCCGGCGCGCGGGCCTGGTCATCTGACATCTCTGGTTCTCCGTTCCTCCGGGCGCACGGCATCGCGGCCCGATCGGTGGTGTGTGGTTCCGCCGGGCCCGGTCACGGCCCGGGCGGGGGTTGTGGTTCCACCCGGCCGGATCACGGCCGGGTCGTTGGTGCCTTGCTCCGCCGGGCCCGGTCAGCGGCCCCGGCCGCTGCGTCGGTCAGGGGCGGCGGACGACGACGTCGCCGTAGCCGGTGCTGGCGCGGATCTCGGCGGTGGCCTCGTCCTCGACCGGCCCCTCGGTGGGGGTGAGCTGGTTGCGGACGCTGCCGTGCTGGGAGCTGACGTCGAGCCAGGCGGCGGTGCCCTCGGGCACGCCGACCTCGATCCAGCCGTAGGAGGTGGTGAGCGCGGCCGTGCCGGACTCGATGCGCTCCACGCGGATGCTGCCCGAGGCGGCCTTGGCGGTGAGGGTGCCGCGCAGCCGGCCCACGACGACGTCCGCGTGGGCGCCGGACACGTCCAGGGACCCGGTGACGGCCCCGACGGTGGTGGTCCCGTTCGCGGCGCGGACCGTGCCGTCGCCGGCCAAGGTGGTGATGCGCACGGAGCCGGCGCTCGCCTTGATCTTCGTCGGTCCGGTGGCGCGGCCGACGACGACGGATCCGGCCGAGACGGTGAGGTCGAGGCGGTCGGCGTCGTCGATGCGGGCCTCGCCGCCGTTGAGGGTGAGGTCGACGGCGCCCAGCCGGCCCTCGGCGAGCAGCGAGCCGGCCTTGCCGCTGAGGTCGGAGCCAGCGGGCAGCTCGATGGTGACGATCGCCCCGCCGGCGGCGAAGGGCAGGACGTACTGCTTCCAGGAGGAGGGGTAGGTGATGGTCACGGCGTCGCCGTCGCGGCCGACGCGCGTCTCCTCGGCGGCGCGGACGGAGCCCGACTTCGCCGGGTCGGCGGGCAGGACGGTGACGACGACGTCGTCACGTTCTCCGGCGACGACGTGCAGGTTGCCGAAGGGCACGTCCACGAGGACCGGGACGGGGGCGGGGGCCGGGAAGGTGGGCATGAGGTCTCCAGGGATCGGGTGAGCGGTGGTGCGGGGTCGGTGCGGGAGTCGTGCGGGCGGCAGGTCTCGCGGCTGCCGCGAACGGGGTGCGCCGGTCAGCGCACCCAGCCGGTGAGCCGGGTGGTGCCCCCGGCCTGCGGGTCGGCCCGGCGGGCCGCGGCCGGGCCGGCGGACCGCTCGAGCGCGGCGGCGACCGCGCGGACGAGCCAGGAGTTGACCGAGATGCCGTCCCGGGCCGCCGCCAGCTCGACCTGAGCCTTGAGGTGGTCGGGCAGGCGCAGGGTGGTGCGGGAGGTGGCGCCGGCGTCGGCGTCCGGCCCGGGCAGGCCGGGCAGCGGGGCGGGACCGGTGTGCCCGGCGGTACCGGTGTGGGCGGCGGGCCCGGTCCCGGCCGGCGGTGTGGACGCGGCGGGCTCCGCTGGTCCGGCGACGGCGGCGGGTGGCGTGACGACGAGCTCTGGGTCGCCGCCGCGCAGGCGCACGTCGACCGAGCCGGGGGCGAGCTCGGCGGAGATCTCGCCGGCCGCGTCGGAGAGCGCCTCGAGCAGGACCAGCCGGACCGCGGCGTCCAGCGGCGCCGTCAGCCGCTCGGCGAGCTGTCGGGCCTCCTCGCCCCCGGCGCCCGCCGCCGTGGCCAGGCGGTTCTGGAGGTCGTCGACGTACCGGGTGAGATCCATGGCGTCATCATGACACCACCAATGGTGTCATAGCAACACCATCAGTGGTGTCGGCGTGTTGCCGCCGCCCACCGTCCCGGGGGGAGCCCGTAGGTCCGGGCGAACATCCGGGTGAAGTGGCTCTGGTCGGCGAAGCCGGCGCGGGCGGCCGCCTCGGCCAGGGTGGCCCCGGCGGTGATCGCCGCCCGGGCCAGGTCGAGCTGGCGCATCGTGCGGAACCGGGTCGGGCTGGTGCCGAACGCCGCCCTGAAGTACCGGGCGACGGACCACCGGTCCAGCCCGGCGACTGCCTCGAGCGTCGCGGCGGAATGGTGCACCGTCGGGTCGTCGGCGATGAGGTCGCGGACCCTGAGGAGCCGGGCCAGCGGAATGGGCTGCCGACGGACCGTCCGTGGTCCCGCAAGGGCCCGCAGGAGGTCGGTGGCCGTGACCGTGAGCTCGACGACCTCGATCTCCGACAGCGGTTCGTCCATCCGGCGGACCCACTGGACCAGGGACACCGGGAGCCGAGCAGCGGTGACGACGGGGTCGGCGACAAACGGCAGCGGCTGGCCGCCGAGCGCCTCCTGGACGAGCACGGGGGAGAGGTAGATGATCCGGTACCGGAACCCGGCGTCGGTCCCGGGCCGCCCGTCGTGCGGCACGTCGGGGTGCAGGATGTGCGCCTCGCCGGGCAGGCACACCCGCTGGTCGTTGCGGTAGGAGAACGTCTGGACGCCGGCGAGGGTGACGCCGATGGCATAGGTGTCGTGGCTGTGCGGGGCGAAGGCGCTGCCCACGAGCTCGGCCTCGAGCCGCTCGACGCCGCCCGCGCCGCTCCCGTAGCGCAGCCGGGCCTGCCACGGACGCCCGGGCGGAGGTTCGGGCGCGGGGAGCTGCCCGCGCGGGCTGGTCATGGTCCCGGACGGTACAGCGGCGCCGGCAGGGCATGTGGGCGGTTGCCTCCGGGCGGCGCGGCCGGGAGGGCCGGGCGGGCCGGGAAAGCCGGCACGGCCGGGGTGGTCGGCGACGGGACGGCCCATGTCGCCGGGGTCGGCCGGGCGGCCCAACTCGCCAGGGGCGCCGCGGACCGGCTGGTCGGGGTCGGGCCGGGTCATGAGAGCAGGGGCCGGGTCATCGGAGCAGGGAGAGGATCGCCGGGAGCGTGGAGGCCACCAGCGCGAGGGCCATGACCACGTTGACCACGCGCGCGGTCCGCGGCCGGCGCAGCAGCGTGCCGAAGGCGGCGGCGCCGAGCAGCCAGACGACGTGGATCACGACGACCAAGACCGACAGGACGCCGACCTGGACGGCGGCCTCGAGGGCCGGGTCCGGCAGCGGGAGCTCGGAGCTGGCCAGCACGGTCCCCAGGCCGGCGTACGCCTTGGGGTTCGTGACGGCTAGGCCGACCCCGCTGGCCCAGCTGGGCGGCCGGACGGGCCCGCTGCCGGCGGCGCCCGGGGCGGCGGTCGCGACCTTCACGGCGAGGTAGAGGAGGTAGCCGACGGCGACGACGAGGAAGACCGGCGCGAGGACGGGTTGGGCCAGGACCACGGTGGCCAGGCCGGCCCCGACCACGGCGAGGACCGCGATGGTGCCCACCGTGCTGCCGACGAGGTAGGGCAGCGACGGGCGGACGCCGAACGCGATGCCGCTGGCCATCACGGCGAGCGTGGCCGGCCCGGGACTGCCCATGACGACGAGCGCGACCGCGGTCAGCGACAGGTACGGCTGGACGGCGGTGAGGTCCATGGCGCTCACCACGTCAGCGAGGTCCGCGGACCGCGTCGACGACGGCGGCCATGTCCAGGCCGCCGCGACCGCGCCGCAGCGCGTCCTCGTACAGCCGCAGGCAGGTGCTGACCAGCGGAAAGTCGGCGCCACGGTCCCGGGCCGCCCGCACGACCAGCCTGGCGTTCTTGGCGACGTCCGCGACGGACGCCTCCACCGTGAAGTCCGCCGCGACGATCTTGCTGGCCTTGGCCCGGGAGACGCGCGAGGCCATCGGGCCGGCGTCGAGGATCCGTGCGAGCAGGGCGGCGTCCAGGCCGTACCGCTCGGCGAAGGCGAACGCCTCGGCCAGCCCGGTCACCATGGTGATGAGGAAGTGGTTGACCGCCAGCTTGGTCAGCAGCGCCTGGGGGACCGCGCCGCAGTCGAAGACCTCCCGGGACATGGGCGCCAGCAGCGGTAGCACCGGGTTGACGTCGGCCCCGGCGACCATCGCGACCAGGTCGCCCGACTCGGCCGGCCCGCGCGAGCCCGAGACCGGGGCCTCGACGTAGCGTCCGCCCGCCGCGGTCACGTCGGCCTCGAGCGCCTGGGAGTAGCCGGGTGCGACCGTGCCCATCTGCACCACCGACCGCCCGGCCACCAGCCGTGGGAAGTCGGCGGTGCCGCGGGCGAGCACCTCGTCCACCGCCCTCTCGTCGGCCAGCATGAGCACGACGGCGTCCGACGCGGCGAACACCCCGGCGGGGTCGGCGGCGGCCCGGGCGCCGGCGGCGACGAGCTCGTCGCACTTCGCGGCGGTCCGGTTCCACACCGTCACCGGGGCGCCCGCCCGGACGAGGCGCAGCGCCATCGGCCGGCCCATGACGCCGAGCCCGATGAATCCCACGCGGGACAGTTCCACCTACGTCACCCTCTCCGTGATCCCGCTCGGCTGCCGCCCTCGGTTGTACCCGCCGCCGGCACGCGCGGTCTTGAACGTTCGTGCCGGGTGCCGGCATGAGTGCGTCACGTACTCACCATTCGGGAGGCGAGGTAGGTCGCGCCGGAGCGAACGCGCGGCTGACCGGCAGCGAGACGGACGGCCTAGGCGCACCCGTCCGTGGACGATCGAGGGACCCGTGGGTTTCGATCTGTGAAACACACTCCTATCGCACGACGCGGAACGGGCTGTGGTTCCAGAAGCCGTTGCGGAAGACTATCTGCGGGCGGTGCGATGACCCGCTGTCATGGTCGGCGGCGCTGGAGAGCTCGTCGACGTTGAGTGTCTCGGGCCTACACCCCAGGAGCGGATCCCTGCGGAAGTACCGGACACCGGCGCAGATGCGCACCGGACCGTCGGACAACGGAACGTCCAGCGTCTTTCCCCAGCGCGTCGCAAGCTCCTCTCCATCGATGACCAGGTACGGTCGGGAGAAGAGCCGAAGAAACCAGCCGTTGAACCAGTGCGTCTTCACCCGCACGGAGGCTATCGTGACGTCATTTCCTTGCTGCGAACTCAACGGCGTTACCTCAGCCCGAGATGTTCCGGATGGCCCACGTTGCATGAACCGCCGCCCTGTCAGAACCTGCGGGTCTCGTGCCGAGAGGGAGAGCATAGGTGGCGGTGAGCGTCATTGCGGCTGGGTTCGTCGTTCTCGGGATACGGGTGAACGCGCACGCCACTCCTCTGTAAAGAGCCCATGCGCATCATCGGGGACACTATACCTGGGCCAGGAGTCAGGCCAGGTCGTGGACCAGAAGTCGACACGGTCGACCGGATCGTCCACCTCGATGCTGACGTACGGAGGGTCGACCTCGATGCTGATGTACGGAGGGTCGACCTCGATGCTGATGTACGGAGGGTCGACCTCGATGCTGATGTACGGAGGGTCGACCTCGATGCTGATGTACGGAGGGTCGACCTCGATGCTGATGTACGGAGGGTCGACCATCTCGGCATGCAGGGTTGCGCTCATGCCGAGATCGCCTCGGAGGTACGGAAGTACTGTCGACCCGTACCACCGCCCCGCCGGTTGGGCCGGCGGGGCGGTCGGTGAGCAGCTCAGGCCGGGCGGGCGCCGTCGGGCGAGGTCGAGCTCGAGCGTCACGTACGGGGCCCAGCTCGGGCGTCACGTACGAGTGCGCCGGGATCTCGATCCGGCGTTTGCCGGCCCCGCCGCGAGCCTGCGAGCGATGGGAGCAGGTGGTGTCTACGAGTCGCGCGGCTCGCTCGGTCGACCCTCGCGGCGGTGCTGGTCCGGTGTGGCGTCCTGCGCGACGCTCTGCTCCACGGCCACCGTGCGCCGGGCCTCGGCGGCGATGGCGTCGGCCGACTCGAGCGCCCGGTCCTTGCGGAACTCGAGGAAGGACCACACGACCGCGGCGGCCCAGAGCGCGTAAATGACCGCGTAGACCGTGAAGCGGGTCCCGTCGGGGGCGTCGACCCAGTCGCTCCTGAGCAGCGTTCGGGTGTTGGTCAGGACGATGATGCCGCCGACCAACGAGCCGAGCATCCGCGGCGGGATGTGCCGGACGAGCCAGGCCGCGATGGGCGCCGCGATCAGGCCGCCGACCAGCAGGACGGCGACCCAGGCGAAGTTCACGCCCTGGGACCCGAGCGCGACCAGGAACCCGAGGCTGGCGGCCAGCGCCACGACGAACTCGGAGGTGTCGATCGAGCCGATCACCTTGCGCGGCTCCATCCGGCCGCTGGCCAGGATGGCGGGCGTGCCCACCGGACCCCAGCCGCCGCCGCCGGTCGCGTCGACGAAGCCCGCGACCAGCCCCAGCGGGCCGAGGAAGCGTGCGCGCACCCGCTTGCCCAGGTGGCGCCGGTCGACGCCGCGGAGGGTGAAGCGCACGAGGATGTAGGCGCCGAGGGTCACCAGGATCAGCGACATCACCGGGGCGGCGACCTCGGTGGACAGGCTGGCGAGGAACGTCGCGCCGGCGAAGGCGCCGACGGCGCCGGGCAGGCCGATCTTCGCGACCACCCACCAGTCGACGTTGCCGAACTTCCAGTGCGAGAGACCGGACGCGAGCGTCGTCCCGATCTCCGCGAGGTGGACGGTCGCGGACGCGGCCGCCGGGTTGGTGCCGATGGCGAGCAGCAGGGTGGTCGACGTGACGCCGTAGGCCATGCCGAGGCTGCCGTCAACGAGCTGAGCGGCCAGGCCGACGAGGGCGAGCAGGACGAGGGTCTTCATGGGTGTGACTCCGAGTCTCGGGGCCACGGGCGCACCGGCAGGGGCTGCCCGGGCAGGGAGGGGTACCGAGCGGCAGGGGGCTGCCGAACGGGAGGCTGCCGGGCGGGGGCTGCCGAGAGGGGAGGGGTGAAGCGGAGGTGGTGCGCGGTCAGGGGCGGGGAGTCAGCGGGCCGGACAGGCCGCGCTGCAGACGTGCAGCAGGTCGACGTGGATCCGCCCCACCAGGAGCACCACTGTCGCGAGCACGGGCGGAGCGTACCAGAGCGTCTGTAATGCCGGTCACACGATGCTGGACTACGTGCGAGACCTACGGAGGCGACCAGCTGGGCGAGGATTGCAGCGACTCCCCGCGGCGCCGCGCCGCCGCCTGCGCCCACGTCGTCCTGACGGTGGCGACGACTGCCGAGGCACCGTCAGGCGGGCTGCCGAGTCGCTGTCAGGCGAGGTTGAGCTCGAGGGTGACGTAGGAGTGGGCCGGGATGTCGACCTGGAGGCCGTGCCCGAAGGCCTGGTCGGTCGTCCTCACCCCGTGGAAGTCGTGGACGGCGACGGCGGCGCTCGCCTGGGGGGTGTTGGCCGCCTGCAGGGTGTCGGCGGTGAGGATCCGCCCGCGGGTGCCGGTCACCGCCCGGCCCCGCAGGTCCAGCACGACGGTCGCGGGGCCGTCGGCGTCCAGGTTGGTCAGGGAGACCAGCGCGGTGTCGCCCTTGACCGAGGCGGACGCCGAGACCCGCTCGAGCTCGCCCTCGCCCACCGCCTTGGTGGGGGTGGCGGTGAGGTGGACGTCCAGGGCCGCGGCGTCGTGGTGGCCGGTGTTCATCGCGAAGACGTGGTAGGTCGGGGTGAGCACGAGGGCGCCGGTGCCGGGGTCGGTGAGGATCATGGCCTGGAGCACGTTGACGGTCTGGGCGATGTTCGCCATGACCAGGCGGTCGGCGTGGCGGTGGAAGGCGTCGAAGTGCACGGCGGCGACGAGGGCGTCGCGCAGGGTGTTCTGCTGGTACAGGAACCCGGGGTTGGTGCCCGGCTCGACGTTCCACCAGGTGCCCCACTCGTCCAGGACGAGCCCGACCGTCCGGCCGGGGTCGTAGACGTCCATGACGGCGGCGTGCCCGCGGATGATCTCCTCCACGCGGCGGGCCTGGACCATGGTGGCGTAGTAGTCCTCGGTGCCGAAGTCCAGGGCGCTGCCCTTGTCGTGCCAGGGGCCGGGGACGGTGTAGTAGTGGAAGGAGATGCCCTGGAAGAACCCCCGCGGTTCGCGGGTCCAGCCCAGGCAGCTGATCGCCTTCATCAGGGTCTCGGTCCAGGCGTAGTCATCGTCGGAGGCGCCGGCCGCGATGCGGTAGAGCCTGTTCTCGCCGTGGTCGCGGCAGAACGTGGCGTACTGGCGGGCGAGGTCGGCGTAGGCCTCGGCGCGCATGTTGCCCCCGCAGCCCCACGCCTCGTTGCCGATGCCCCAGAACTTCACCTTCCAGGGCTCGGCGCGGCCGTTCTCCCGGCGCAGCGCGGCCATCGGGGAGTCACCGTCCCGGGTGAGGTACTCCACCCACTCGCTCATCTCGCGCACGGTGCCCGAGCCGACGTTGCCGTTGACGTACGGCTCGGCACCGAGCAGCTCGCACAGGTGCATGAACTCGTGCGTGCCGAAGGCGTTGTCCTCCACCACGTCGCCCCAGTGGGTGTTGACCATCCGCGGCCGGTCCTGCCGCGGGCCGACGCCGTCGCGCCAGTGGTACTCATCCGCGAAGCAGCCGCCGGGCCAGCGCAGGTTCGGGACGTCCAGGGCCCGGAGGGCCTCGACGACGTCGAGGCGGATGCCGCCCTCGTTCGGGATGTCGGAGTCCTCACCGACCCAGAACCCGCCGTAGATGCACCGGCCCAGGTGCTCGGCGAAGTGGCCGTACAGGTGCCGGCTGATCGTGGGTCCGGGGACATCGAGGTCGATGACGGCACGCGCGGTCGAGAGCATGAAACTCCTTGGAGCGTCGGGGTGGAAGATGACGATGGGGGAGTGGCCCGTGCACGTGTCTGCGGTCACGTTGCCGGCCCGGAACGACCGGGCTGCCGGTCGGGAGGGCCCTGCCGGCACGGTCACCTCACCATGCCGGCGAACCTATACGTCGACGGGCATGGTCGTGCGGGGCGCTCGGTTTGCGGGTGGGACGACGTCGCCAGCCGGGTCCACCGCTCCACCGCGATGAGGCCTATGGGAAAGGACCGTTCCCGGGCGATTGGTCAGTTCCAGCCGATGGCCTGGGCGATGATCAGCGCGACGATGGAGATGGTGAGCCAGATGCCCAGCAGCGGCAGGTAGAAGCGAACCCACCGCTGCCAGGGAACACGACCAACGGCGATCGCCGCCATGAAGTAGCCCGAGGTGGGGTAGATCAGGTTCGTCATGCCGTCGCCGAGCTGGTAGGCCAGCACCGTCGTCTGACGCGTGACACCGACCAGGTCGGACAGCGGGGCGAGGATCGGCAGCGTGACGACTGCCTGACCCGACCCGGAGGGGACGATGAGGTTGAACAGCGCCTGCAGGATGAGCATCGCGATCGCGGTCAGCACCGGTGGGACCGCGTCGACCGCGGTGCCCAGACCGTTGACGATCGTGTCCAGGATCTGCCCGTCCTCCAGGACGAGGGCTACCGCACGGGCGAAGCCGACGATCAGCGCACCGCCCAGCACGTCACGGGCACCGGCGTCGAAGCCCTCGGCGATCTGCCGTGTGCTCAGCCCGGCGACAAGACCGACGACGACCGCCATGACAAGGAACAACCCGGCCATCTCCACAAAGAGCCACCCCTGCGTGGTCAGACCCCACACCAGCACGCCGACGAACGGCAGCATCGCCAGGGCCGCGAGCCGCTGACGGTGGCTCATCCGCTCGCCGTGGCCCGTCACAGGCGCAAGCTCGGGGTCCTCGACCGGGACGTCCGCAACGAAAGAACGGGCAGGATCGCTGCGCACCCGGGCGGCGTAGGCCATCGTCCACGCGATACCGGCGGAGATCAGGGCAAGGTAGACCACTACGCGGAAGCTGAGACCGGAGAAGGGCGGCAGGCCGGCAATCTGCTGACCCAGGCCAGTGTTGATCGGATTGAGGAACCCCGCGGCGAAGCCGGCGCCCGTGCCGACCAAGGCAGTGGCGACGGCGGTGACGCGGTCGAAGCCCAGCGCCAGGATGAGCGGCATGATCGCGGGGATGTAGACCAGCGACAGCTCAGGCACCCCGATCAGGCTCGCGATCAGGGAGAAGAGCAGCATGAGGGCGGGGATGACGAGGATGCCCCGGTCGGCGAAGCGCCGGGCAGCGGCTCCCAGGGCTAGGTCGACCACGCCGGTGCGCCGGATGACGGCGAACATCCCCCCGACGACCAGGACGAAGAAGACGATCTGGCTGGCGTCGATCACCCCGCGCGGGATGGCGGTGACGAGCTGGAGCAGCGTCGTGGGCGTTGAGGCCACGGACTGGAAGCTGTCGGGGTCGACCAGCTCACGGCCGCCCGGGCCCGCAACACGCTCGTAGCGCCCGCCGGGGACCGCGTAGGTCAGCAAGGCCGCAACGCCGATACTAAGGCGGTCGTAAGTAGGTCGACTCCGGCGGCCTTTTCTGCCATAATGGTTCTATGCGCGACAACGACGGCCGGAAGCTGGACCACGCCACCTTGGAGCAGATGCGGTTCCGCGCGGTGGACGCGGTAGAGGCCGGGGCCCACCCGGAAGATGTCGCGAAGATGCTGGGGATGCACGCGAAAACGGTGTACGGGTGGTTGGCCAGAGCGCGTGAGGGTGGCCGGGATGCGTTGAAGGCCAAACCGGTCCCGGGTCGGCCACCAAAGCTGGACGGAAGCCAGCTGCGCCGGCTTTACACACTGATCGTCGGGACCAACCCGCGCCAGCTCCAGTTCGACTTCGAGCTGTGGACCCGGGCGATGGTGCGTGAGGTGATCCGGCGCGAGTTCGGGGTGCACCTGTCGGAGGTGTCCGTGGGCCGGTTGCTCAGGAAGCTCGGCCTGTCGCCCCAGCGCCCGCTGTGGCGGGCCTGGCAGGCCGACCCCGAGGCGGTGGAGCGGTGGAAGGCGGAGGAGTTCCCCGCGATCCGGGCGGCGGCCAAGGCCGAGGGCGCGACGGTGTACTTCGCGGACGAGGCCGGCATCCGCTCGGACTACCACGCCGGGACCACCTGGGCCCCGGTCGGGCGCACCCCGGTGGTCAAGGCCACCGGGGCCCGGCACTCCCTGAACATGATCTCCGCGCTCACCCCCGCCGGAAAGCTGCGGTTCGCCACCTACACCGGCTCCTTCACCGCCGACCAGTTCATCAGCTTCTGCAAGAAGCTGCTCGCCGACACCGGCCGCGACGGCGGCGGCGGGGTGTACCTGGTCGTCGACGGTCACTCCACCCACAAGGCCAAGAAGGTCAAGGAGTTCATCGCCTCCACCGACGGCCGGCTGAAGGTGTTCATCCTGCCCGCCTACTCACCACAGCTCAACCCCGACGAGTGGGTCTGGAAGAACGTCAAGCACGACCGCGTCGGGCGCACCGCCCCACGCACCGCCGAGGAGTTCAAGAGCAACGTCATCGCCGCGCTCCACCGCCTCCAGAAACTACCGCACCTGGTACGCGGGTTCTTCGCCGATCCAGATCTCCGCTACATCACCGCATAACGGACCGGAGTCGACTTACTTACGTTCTCCTTAGTAAGGGCGGTGATGATGACGTAGACGTGCGGGAAGCCCAGCCGAGTCCTGGCCGCCGCTAACGGCGTGGTGCGCGATGCCATAGATGTGAACCTTCCGTGAAGTTGTTGCGCGCCGATGTCGGCTGCGAGTAGGTGATGAACGGTTAGGCGTCGGGCCTGTCCCGCGCGGCTGGGATCGCTGAGTGCCCTTCTGAACATGGCGGTGATAAAAGGCCATCCAGACGTCAGCCGAGGGACTCGAATCCGGTGGCGGACGCACAGGCGATTGAGCAGCTCGACATCAGCGGAACCAGTGGATTGCCGCCAGGTGCGCGACACTGAGCCCAGAAATTAGGTGCTCTTGCGTTGACGAGTGAGCCGCTGGGGGCTGCGCCTCAGGGCAAACAGCACCCGGTGTGGACCCGTCCCAGGTCCAGCCAGCGGCGCTCAGCAAGTCGAAGTAGCGAGTGCACCGCACCACCATAGCGTCGGCGCCGCGGCCGAGATGACAGCGACCGCATCGTGGGGCACATCTGTGAGAGCTCCCGGTCACGGTGTGCGGGTCAGCATGTCGACATTGACGAACGCGCACAGGTCCACGAGCCAGTCCCGGTCGGGACCGATGGCGAAGACGCGGCCGTAGTCCGTCACCACGCGCAGGTCGCCGCTGGGGACCCGGTCGCCGAACAGGATGTAGGCCCGGTCGGTGTTGCACCGGGCAGACATCCACACCGCCCCGTCCAGCCCGGCGGCGTGCGCGGCCGCGCCCCACCGCACCGTCTCGCGGTAGGTGCGTGCGGGGGAGGCGGTCAGCTGCGGGGCGTCCACGCCGAGGCGGCGCAGGCCGAGACTATGGAAGGCCGCCAGACGCAGCTCGTGGACGGTCTCCAGCGCCCCGGCGACGGAGCGCTCGTAGTCCTCGGGGAGCAGTCGGCCGCCGGTGAGCGGGACGTCGTGCAGCAACGATTCGCACACTGCAGCTACCTCGGACTGGGCGGCGTAGAGCACCGGCACGGGCGGATTGCGGAAGAACGAGAACCGCTGCGGCCCGCCGAACCCGGGATTGAACGTAGTGACGTGCCGACCAGGGGCGGTGCTGAACGTCCGGTACAGGCGTGACCCGGCGGGCAGCACCTCGACGACGGGGTCGAACGGCTCCGGCGGCGCCGGGACCGTCACCTCGAACCCGGCCGCCGACGTGGGGACCGGGCTCACCACTGCGGCGACATCGCGGAGACAGCGGCGTCGAGCACGAGTCGCGGGTCGTCGCGGAGGAGATCCACCGGCCGGCGGTCCCCGGGCATCCGTGCCGAGGGGGAGCAGAGCCAGAGCACGACGGACTCGTCGCTCCAGTCGTGCTCCCGAGCCACCGCGACGAGCTCGGACACGAACGGGGCGACCTCCGGGTCGAGCTGGAAGCCGGGGTAGCGGTACGCACCGCCGCGGCGGACGCCGAGAAGCCTGCCGGCCCGTCGCTGTGCCGAGGCCCAGGTGCGGTTGCCGCTGTAACCCATGCGCTCGGCCGCCTCGCTGCTGGTGAGCAGCCCGAACTCGTGCTCGATCTCCCGCCAGGCGTTCTCCGTGGCCTGCGCGGCGCGCGCCAGCTGCGGTGATACGGAGGTCTCGGCCGCGGTCATGGCCGGAGCGAGAGACGAGAGCCCCTCGGCCACGTCTTCGAACACCTCGACCCGGGGGCCCGCTGCGAGCAGCCCGTGCCAGCGCTCGAGCAGCGCCCGCATGCGCGGGTCGGTCTCTACGCGTTCCTGGTCCCGCTCGTAGACCTCGAGGTCGCGGTACTCCATGATCTCCGCGAACACGTCTGGGTCGGCGAGCGACCACTGCAACCGCAGCGCGACACCCGCCGGCTCCTCGTACACCGGTCGAGCCTCCTCCAGGAAGCGCTCGAGGTCCTCGCGCCGGCCGGGAAGTACCCGTGCGTGCAGGTAGAGGACGATCATGACGCCGAGGTTCCCACACGGAGGTTGTGCGCCGCGGCGGGGGACGTCGCCGCGGGGACATCGGCGGCGGACGCACCTCGTGGAATGACATAATGTGCATTATCGGATGGTGCTAGGAGTGGCTCCGGTCATCACAGCGGGTCCCGGTTCACGACGAGCGGGCCGCCCTGGACGGCGCGCGCGAGATCGGCCTCGACGATTCGCACAGCCTCGGCATGAGAGGTCCAGAAACGGCGGTATCGGATCACGGCGTCGCACTGCTGGGCCAGGCGCTGCGCCGACTCCTGTGAGCATGCCCGGCCGGTCTCCGGGTTGAAGACCTCGCGCACGTAGACGCTCGGCACCCAACGCCCACCGAGACCTTCGCCGGTGGCGACAGCGTTCTCGTACGACTCGCGCCAACGCTGGACGATGCGCTGGGCGGAAAGCTCGAAAGGAACCTCGACGTCGACCACCTCGATGGTGTAACCGGCGGCCTCCAGGCGCTGCCCGAGCTCGACGGCGCGGTCTGGCTTCGACAGCACGGAGTCGATTACCACGTTGACGCCTTCGGCCAACATCTCGCGCTGCATCTGCTTGGCAAGGTAGGACGACTCCTCGTGCACGAGAGAGGCAAGCTCGAGCGGGTAGAACGGCTCGCCCGCCGCTTCACGGTTCTTGATCGCCTCGGGCTTCAGGAAGGCGTCGTACGACCCGTCCGCCAGAGCCTCGCGCAAGAGCTTCTTCTTGAACTCATCGGCATCTATGGCGATCCACCCGGACGCATCAACCCCGAGGACATCGCGCAGCACCACCGACTTTCCCGCCCCGGGCGGGCCGGCGAGAACGACGGCACGCCGTTCGCGGCGCGCGGCCGGATGCTCAGCGCGCGTCTCGTCCAGCAGACGGCGGTGGAGCGACCGCCGCTCTGGCGTACGCCGACGGACGTCGCTGTCGAAGAACCACTGCGGGTTTGCTGTTGTTGCATTAGGGCCAGTCGGGTCGAGCGGGCCACCTGCCCGCGAGAATGTCCGGACGGTCTCGCGGTGGGCGGCCGTCGGGGCTACATCGTCCTCGCGGGTCTGCATCATCCTCGGTCACGAAGAAGCAGACTGCCGGTGCTCGCTGATCCGGTGCTGGATGGCCACGTACGTGTCCTCGTCGATCAGTCCGTCGTCGAGAGCATCCCCGATGTCACCGGTCGTGTTCGGAACCTCATCGGTGAGCCAGTCGTACCCGTCGGTGGTCGGCGTGCGGGCGTACGGGAAGCGGCCCAGCTCGTCGATCAGTTGATCACGGTCGATAAGGCCGGCGGCGTAGCGCTCGGCGATCTCGTACGGGCTGGCGCCGGAGAAGCCGGCCGGCACGTCGGGCACCGTCGCAGCGCGCTTGAGCGCGCTGTTGATCGACGGCTGGCTGATGGCCAGCGCCTTGGCCAGCGCGGTCTGGGTCATCGTCGCCGAGAGCTGCCGCAGGTGGCGCAGCTCGTCGAGCCGATCGACCGCCTGACGGTGACGCAGCCGACGCACCTGCTCGACGCTAGGGGAATCGATGCCCGACATGGCGACCTCCTATAGGGCAGTCTATAGCGAGTCGTGTCAGTGTGCCGCGGTCAGGCCCGGACGTAGTCGGCCAGGTGCTGGCCGGTGAGGGTGGCGCGGGTGGCGACGAGGTCGGCGGGGGTGCCGGCGAAGACGACCCGGCCGCCGTCGTGACCGGCACCGGGACCGAGGTCGATGAGCCAGTCGGCGTGCGCCATGACCGCCTGGTGGTGCTCGACGACGATCACCGACCGGCCGGCGTCGACGAGCCGGTCGAGCAGCCCGAGCAGCTGCTCGACGTCGGCCAGGTGCAGCCCGGTGGTCGGCTCGTCCAGGATGTAGACCCCGCCCTTGCCGCCCATGTGGGTGGCCAGCTTCAGCCGCTGCCGCTCCCCGCCGGAGAGGGTGGTGAGCGGCTGGCCGAGGGCGAGGTAGCCCAGCCCGACGTCGGCGAGCCGGGCGAGGACCGTGTGCGCGGCCGGCGTGCGCGCGGCGCCGGCGCCGAAGAACTCCTCGGCCTCGGCCACCGACATCGCGAGCACCTCGCTGATGTCGCGCCCGCCGAGGGTGTACTCCAGCACCGCGGCCTGGAACCGCCGCCCCTCGCACAGCTCGCAGGTGGTCGCGACGGTCTCCATCACGCCGAGCTCGGTGTAGACCACCCCGGTGCCGTTGCAGGTGGGGCAGGCGCCCTCGGAGTTGGCGCTGAACAGGGCCGGCTTGACCCCGTTAGCCTTGGCGAAGGCCTTGCGGATCGGGTCGAGCAGGCCGGTGTAGGTGGCCGGGTTGGACCGGCGGGAGCCCTTGATGGCGCTCTGGTCGACGACGACCACCCCGTCCCGCCGGGCGAGGTTGCCGTGGATCAGCGAGCTCTTGCCCGAGCCGGCCACCCCGGTGACGACGGTGAGCACCCCGGTCGGGACGTCGACGTCGACGTCGCGCAGGTTGTTCTGCCGCGCCCCGCGGATCTCCAGCGCGCCGGTGGGCCGGCGGACCGACTCCTTCAGGCGCACCCGGTCGCCCAGGTGGCGGCCGGTGAGGGTGGCGCTCCCCCGCAGCCCGTCCACCGTGCCCTCGAAGCACACCGTCCCGCCGGCCGTGCCCGCGCCGGGGCCGAGGTCGACGACGTGGTCGGCGATCGCGATCGTCTCCGGCTTGTGCTCGACGACGAGGACTGTGTTGCCCTTGTCCCGCAGCCGCAGCAGCAGGTCGTTCATCCGCTGGATGTCGTGCGGGTGCAGGCCGATGGTCGGCTCGTCGAAGACGTAGGTGACGTCGGTGAGGGCGGACCCCAGGTGGCGGACCATCTTGGTGCGCTGGGCCTCTCCCCCGGACAGCGTCCCGGCTGGCCGGTCCAGGCTGAGGTAGCCGAGGCCGATCTCGACGAAGGAGTCGAGGGTCTCCCCCAGGGTGCTCACCAGCGGCGCCACCGACGGCTCGTCGAGCTCCCGGACCCAGGCGGCCAGGTCGTTGATCTGCATCGCGCAGGCGTCGGCGATGCTGATCCCCTTGATCTTGGCGGACCGGGCCGCCTCGGTCAGCCGGGTGCCCTCGCACTCCGGGCAGGTGGTGAAGGTGACCGCCCGGTCCACGAACGCCCGGACGTGCGGCTGCATCGCCTCGCGGTCCTTGGCCAGCATCGACTTCTGCAGCTTGGGGATCAGGCCCTCGTAGGTCAGGTTGATGCCGTCGACCTTGATCTTGGTCGGCTCCTTGTAGAGCAGGTCGTCCAGCTCGCGGCGGGTGAACTCCCGGATCGGCTTGTCCGGGTCGAAGAAGCCGGATCCGGCGTAGATGCGGCCGTACCAGCCGTCGGCGCTGTAGCCCGGGACGGTGAACGGCCCCTCGTTGAGGGACTTGCTGTCGTCGTAGAGCTCGGCCAGGTCGAAGTCGGTCACCCGGCCCAGGCCCTCGCAGCGCGGGCACATGCCGCCGGTGATGGAGAAGTCGCGGCGCTCCTTGACGGTCCGCCCGCCCTTGTCGAAGGTGACCGCGCCGGCCCCGCTGATCGAGGCGACGTTGAAGGAGAAGGCCTGGGGCGAGCCGATGTGCGGCTGCCCGAGCCGGCTGAACAGGATGCGCAGGAGCGCGTTGGCGTCCGTGGCGGTGCCGACGGTGGAGCGCGGGTTCGCACCCATCCGCTCCTGGTCGACGATGATCGCCGTGGTCAGCCCGTCGAGCACGTCGACGTCGGGTCGGGCCATGGTGGGCATGAAGCCCTGCACGAACGCGCTGTAGGTCTCGTTGATCATCCGCCGGGACTCCGCGGCGATGGTGGCGAACACCAGCGAGCTCTTGCCCGAGCCGGAGACGCCGGTGAACACCGTCAGCCGGCGCTTCGGCAGCTCGACGCTGACGTCCTTGAGGTTGTTCTCGCGGGCGCCCTGCACCCGGATGCGGTCGTGGCCGTCGGCGACGTGCCCCGTCGCGGGCGCCGCCTCGGTGTTCGTAGCCATTGGTGCCTGTTCTCTTCCTGTCGTCCAGTCGCCCCGCCGCGTGCCGGCTCACCTGTCGGCCGTGAGCTCCGCGGGGCTCACGGCATCTGCTGGATCCGGACGGTGTTGCCCGCCGGGTCGCGGAAGGCGCAGTCGCGCATGCCCCAGTCCTGGTCGGTCGGCTCCTGCATCACCTCGGCGCCGGTGGCCTGGATCGCCTCGAAGGCGGCGTCGACGTCGGGGGTGGCGAGCATCATGCTGGCGAAGGTGCCCTTGGCCATCATCTCGGTGATGACCCGCCCCTCCTCCTCGGTGATGCCCGGGTCGGCGGTCGGCGGGTAGAGGACGAGGTTCGTGTCCGCTCGGCCGGGCGGGCCGACAGTGATCCAGCGCATGTCCCCGTACCCGACGTCCTTGCGGACTTCGAATCCGAGGGCGTCGCGGTAGAAGCCCAGCGAGGCCTCGGGGTCGGTGTGCGGAAGGAAGCTGGCGTGAATGTTGATGTCCATGCCGGTCACGCTAGCGACGGTCGTGATGCCGGGGCTTCTCGATTCCTGACCGGTCTGGTGACCCGCTTCGCGAGGCACGGCGAGATCCCCGCGGTCGCGATTCCCGCCGCGACACCCGCCGCCGCGACCGCCGCCGCCGCGCCGGCCGCCTGGCGCCGGTAGGTGCTGGGCGAGACCCCGACCAGCTCGGTGAAGCGGGTGCTGAAGGTGCCCAGCGAGCCGTAGCCGACGGCGAAGCAGACCTCGGTGACGCTGAGGTCGCCGCGGCGCAGCAGCGCCATCGCCCGCTCGATGCGCCGGGTCATCAGGTAGGAGTAGGGCGACTCGCCGTAGGCGCGCCGGAACTCGCGGCTGAGGTGCCCGGCGGACATGTGCACGCCGCGGGCGAGCGCCTCGACGTCGAGCGGCAAGGCGTACTCGCGGTCGATCCGGTCCCGGACGCGGCGCAGCCGCACGAGGTCCTGCAGCCGCTGCGCCGCGACTTCTCTGCTGGCCACGGGTGAGATCGTGCCATGGCGCCCCGGCCTCGCCTACCCGTCCCGGTCCCGGGCCCGGTCGTCGTCGTCGCGGCGGTCGTCGTCCGGGCGGCTGCCGCGGCGGCGGCGGTCGCCTCCGAACGGGAGCAGGTCGGCGACGGCGGCCAGGATGCCCAGCACCCACTCGGTCACAGCTGCTCGCCCCCGTGATCCCGGCCCGGTCTCCCGAGCGCAGATGGTCCTTGGACCGGCGCTCCGGGAACGGGTGGTCCTGGCTCGGGCGATGCGGGGTCCGCCGGCCCGACGGCGACCAGGTGCTCGCCGTTGGCCGGCACGCCGTCGCGGGGCCGGTCGTCGCCGTCGATCAGGACGTCGCGGAAGGCGAGGGGCAGCCCCTGCGCGGTCCACAGCGAGGCCCGGTCCATCAGCTGGGCGTGCACGTGCGGCTCGCTGGTGTTGCCCGAGTTTCCGCACTCGGCAAGCTCCTGGCCGGCTCGGACCTGCTGGCCGGGTCGGACCCGGAGCGAGCCGCGCCGCAGGTGCGCGAGCAGCGCGTAGGTCCCGTCGGCGGAGCGGACCACGACGTGGTTGCCGACGACGAACCGCGGGCCGCCGAGCTCGCGCACCGCCCCCTCGGCCATCATGTACAGCAGGCTCGGCCAGGAGGCGCGGGCGCGGTGGTCCCGCTGCCGGTCCGAGGCCGCGACCACGACGCCGTCGGTCATCGCCAGGACCGGCTGCCCGAACGCCGGGTAGTCCCGGGCGGCCGGCATCGCCCGCCCGGCGCCGAACGCCGGCCGGGCGCCGTCGGCCGGCTCGTGCACGAGGTCGATCGCGTACGCCTGGCCGTAGGCCCGCACGCCGTGGCTGGGCACCCGGGTGGCGGGGCTGTTCAGCGCGAGCCAGCGGCCGCGCACCGGGGTGGTGACGGTGGTGGCCCCCTCGGGCGGGGCGGGCCGGCCGACGACGCCGAGCAGCAGCACGAGCGCGAGCAGGGCGGCCCCGACCAGAGGGGCCGGGGCGAGCGCGGAGTGGACCGGGCCGTCGGGGAGCACGGCCCGGGCCGCCGTCGGCAGCAGGACCAGCAGGACGGCGACGGCGAGCACGGGCGTGCGGACCCGGTACAGGCGCCGCACCGCCCGGGTCAGGGCGGTCATCGCTCCGCCGCCACGACGCAGGCCAGCAGCGGCACGACGCGGCCCACCGGGACCTCGTAGCTGCCGCGGGCGCTCTGCCGCAGCCACCCGGCGGCGAGGAGCTGGCGCAGGTGGTGGTGCAGCTGGCCGGTGGTGCCGAGGGACTCCAGCGCGGCGAGGTCGCCGGTGGTGCGGACGCCGCCGAGGACCTGGCGCAGCAGCTCCAGCCGCACCGGGTGGCCGAGCGCGGCGAGGGCCTGGGCCCGGCCGTCCCACTCGACCTCGAACAGGCCCGCGGTCCCTGCGCCCTGCTGCCAGGAGACGGGCTCCCCGGTCGGCAGCGTGACGGCGCCGACGAGCATGACGGCGCCGTCGGTGGTCGAGGGGTGGTCGGCGAGCCGGGCCCGGAGCTCGTCGAGCGCCCAGAAGGCGTCCCCGTCCGTCGCGGGCACCGGGTGCTGCGGCGGCGTCGCGAGGCGCTCCTCGAGCGCGGCGACCCGGGCGGTCAGGGCCTCGACGCGGGCGCCGAGGTCGGGGTCTGGTTCGTCCTGGCTCATCCCGGAACGGTACTACGGCAGTACGTAGTTCTGTCTAGTCGGACGTGGTCGGTCCGGAGCGTCGCGCGGTCCCGGGAGGTCGCCGTCGGCCACTGCCGCGAGGTCGCTGTCGGTCACTCCTGGGAGGTCGCCATCGGCCACCGGTTCGGGATGCCGCTGTCGGTCCCTCCTGGGAGGTTGCCATCGGCCACCGGTACGGGATGCCGCTGCGGCGGGACGACGGCGACCGCCGAGCGGGTGAACCGTGGTTGGGCCCGCCGGACTGCTTTACCGGTGCGCGGACGTCACCCGGAGTGCGACGCTTGCCCGGTGCACGGACCATCGCGCCCGGTCGTGGTGCTGCTCGAGGGGCAGAGCGACGTCGCGGCGCTGACCGCGCTGATCGCGGCGAGCCCGCTGGCCGACCGCGCGGGCGCCGTCGACCTCGTGGGCATGGGCGGGGCGGCCAACGTGCGCCGGCACGTCGACGCGCTGGTGCGGCTCGGGCGGGCGCACCGGGTGCTCGGGCTGTGCGACGCCCGCGAGACGGGCTACTTCCTACGAGCGCTGGCGCCGTACTGCCCGGGGATCACCGGCGCGGGGATGGCGGCCTACGGGTTCCACGTCTGCCGCAACGACCTGGAGGACGAGCTGATCCGCGCCCTCGGAACCGACCGGGTGCTGGCGGTCCTGGACGACCTCGGGCTGGCGGAGTGCTTCGCCCAGTTCCGGCAGCAGCCGTACTGGCGGGAGCGGCCGCTGGAGGCGCAGCTGCGGCGCTTCCCGGGGGTGGCGTCCGGGCGCAAGGCCGTCCTGGCGGCCGCGCTGGCGTCGGCCGCCCCGCTCGCGTCCGCGCCGGCTCCGTTGCGGGCCCTGCTGCGGCAGGTCGAGGCGGCGCTGCACGACCGGCCGGGGCCGGCGATCCGGTCGTTCTCCGGTGCCGGCGTCGGGTCGCCGTCGGCGGCGACGTCGTCGGCGTGACCCGCCGCTCCCCCGCCAGCCCCCACGAGCAACCACCGAGACCTCACCACGGAGACCCGTCGATGACCCCGTCCGCCCAGCGACGCACCGATGCCCGTCCCGGAACGGCGTCGGATGCCGCCTCCCCCGCACCCGGCGCCACGACGCCAGCGGCCGGCGCGGCACCGTCGGCCGGCGTCGTCGTCGGCGAGGACGGCCTCGCCCGGCCCGCCTGGGCCGCGGTGGACCCGCTGCTGCGCCACTACTACGACACCGAGTGGGGCATGCCGGTCACCGACGAGCGCGGGGTGTACGAGCGCCTCAGCCTGGAGGCCTTCCAGTCCGGCCTGTCCTGGGCGACGATCCTGCGCAAGCGGGACGCCTTCCGGGCGGCGTTCGCGAACTTCGCCCCCGACGTCGTCGCAACCTACGGCGAGGACGACGTCGACCGGCTGCTGGCCGATCCCGGCATCGTCCGCAATGTCGCGAAGATCCGGGCCACCATCACCAACGCCCGGGCCACCCGCGCGCTGCGGGCCGAGGGCGGCCTGGCGGAGCTGGTCTGGTCCTTCCGGCCCGAGCGCACGCCCGAGCCGGCCACCGCCGCGGACGTGCCCACCCGCTCCCCCGAGTCGACAGCCCTGGCGAAGGAGCTGCGCCGGAAGGGGTTCACCTTCGTCGGGCCGACGACGATGTTCGCCCTCATGGAGGCGATCGGCGTCGTGGACACGCACCTGCTCGGCAGCCACCGGCGCGGCAGCTCCGGCGTCTGGCCGCGCTGAGTCGGCCCTGACGAGCCGTGGCGCCGCAGCGCCTGCCGCCATCACCGAGCGCGGAGGGGCTGCTCTCTCGCGGCGCCACCGCCGGTGCCGTCGTCGCCGGTGCCGGCCTGGCCGAGCGGCAGCCAGTCCAGCACGTCCTGGATCTGGGCGTCCCAGTACGCCCAGTCGTGCCGGCCCGGGCCGGTGACGTAGCGCAGTGGCACGCCGGCCGCGGCCGCGGCGGCTGCGAACACCTCGTTGTCGGCCAGGAGCTCGTCCTCGGTCCCGCAGCAGGCGTACAGCGCCGGCAGCGCCGCCGGGTCGGCCCGGTCCAGCAGCGCCAGCAGGTCGTGCTCGCTGCCCCGCAGCGGCGCCGGCCCGAACACCCGGCGGGACAGGTCCGGCCGGCCGCGGTCACCCCGGCCGGCGACGTCGAGCACCCCGGACAGGCTCGCCGCGGCCGCGAACCGCTCCGGGGCGGTCAGCGCCCACCGCATCGCCCCGTACCCGCCCATGGAGAGCCCGGCGACGAAGGTGTCCGCCGGCCGGTCGGAGACCCGGAAGAACCGGTGGACGAGCACGGGCAGCTCCTCGGTGAGGAAGGTGCCGTAGCGGTTGCCGTGGTGCTCGTCGACGTAGAAGCTGCGGTCCACCTGCGGCATGACCACCGCCAGACCGCGGTCGGCGACGTAGCGCTCCACCGAGGTCCGCCGCACCCAGGTGGTCGCGTCGTCGGACAGGCCGTGCAGCAGGTACAGCACCGGGGGCTCCCCCGCCACGGCCGCGCCGGCCATGCCGATCTGGGCCGTCGTCGGCTGCGGCAGGATCACCTGCATCGACGTGCTGATCCCGAGCACGTCGGAGAAGAAGTCGCAGCGGATCAGCGCCACCGGTCAGCCTCCCGGCCGGGCGCCGGGGCGTGGTCCGCGCGGGCACCGCCCGCGCCGGCACGGTACGCGCCGGCGCCGCCCGGGGCACGCCCCGCGCGGCCGAGCAGCCGCCAGGTGCCGGGCAGCAGCGCGGCGGCGGCCACCGCCTTGACCACGTCGCCGACGAGGAAGGGCACCACGCCGAGCGCGAGCGCCTGGCCGAGCCCCACGCCGAGGAACCCCATCAGCCAGGGCACCCCGACCAGGTAGACGACGGCGGTGCTCGCCACCGCGCCCAGCGCGGTCCGCCACACCGAGCGGTCGGCGCCGCGGCGGGCCAGCCAGCCGAGCAGCACCCCGGCCGGCACGTACCCGACGGCGTACCCGAAGGACGCCAGCGCCCACCCGCTGCCGCCGCCGGCGAAGACCGGGACGCCGGCGACGCCGAGGAGCACCAGCAGCGTCAGGCTCAGCCCGGCCCGCACCGGCCCGAGCGCCGCCCCGACCAGCAGGACGCCGAACGTCCCGAGGGTGAGCGGGACGGGCGTGAACGGCAGCGGCACCTCCGCCTGCCCTACGACCGCGACGAAGGCGGTGCCGCCGAGCACCAGGGCGGCGTCGCGCAGCCGGGTGCGGGGCAGGACGTCGGCGAGGACCGGGGCGGCGACGGCGGACATGGGCGGCTCCTCGGCAGGGTCGGCGGGTGCGCGGTGGCGAACCGGCACGGTGGCTCACTGGGGTCGGTAGGGTCGGGCCCAAGCATGCCGCACCCCGGCGCCGGGCGACGCGGCCGCCCAGGACTTGTCCCGGCTCACACCCGACGTCCCCGGCGGATGGAACACCTGGACGGGTACCGGCGTTGGACCGGGTGGATCGATGAGGGCGGTGGGCCGACGTGCCCGCCTGCAGACCGGCCAGCGGATCACGCGCCGGCAAGCGGATACGAGCGAGGGAGATGCACATGGCAGAGCGCTCACTACGTGGCATGAAGATCGGCGCGAACAGCCTCGAGTCCGAGGAGGGCGTGGACTTCGCGCCGCGCATCACGGCCGAGTACACCTGCCCGGACGGGCACACCTTCACCCTGCCGTTCTCGGTCGAGGCCGAGCTGCCGCCGGTGTGGGAGTGCCGGTGCGGCAAGGAGGCCCTGCTGCGCGACGCCACCAAGCCCGAGCCGAAGAAGCCGGTGAAGCCGCCGCGCACGCACTGGGACATGCTCCTGGAGCGGCGCTCCATCGACGAGCTCGAGGTGCTCCTGGAGGAGCGCCTGCAGCTCCTGCGCAGCGGTGAGCTGCGCCGGCGCAGCGCCTGAGGCACGCGCCCACCCATCTGCGGCCCGCCCGGTATCCCCCAACCGGGCGGGCCGCTGCACGTCCAGGGGGCGGTCCGCGGTCGCCGTCGGACGCGGACGACGGCGGCCGGTGCGGTCGTCGTCGGCTGCCCGTCCGGCGGTCGACGGCGGCCGGTGCGGTCGTCGACGGCGGCCCGCCCGTCGACGGCGGCCCGCCCGTCGACGGCGGCCCGTCCGGCCGTAGCCGGCCAGCCGCCGGCATGGGTTGAAGCCAAGGGCGAGCCTGGCGCTCGTCAGCGCCGCTCAGACCGCGGTGCCATCCACGGCCGCTGCCGCGCGGACCCCCGCCGCGACACCCGTCCGAGCCAGCGCCGCAGCTGCCGCGCGCGGTGCGCCACGCCCCACGCCGTCGTGCGCCACAACGCCTCCAGGACGATCGCGCGGGTCATCTTCGAGCGCCCCTCGGCCCGCTCGACGAAGCTGATCGGGACCTCCACGACCCGCCCCCCGGCGCGGTGCACCCGCCAGGTCATGTCCACCTGGAAGCAGTAGCCCTGGGACTGGATCTCCGCCAGCGGCAGCGCCCGCAGCGTCGTGGCCCGGTAGACCCGGAAGCCGCCGGTGGCGTCGCGCACCGGCACCCCCAGCGCCAGCTGGACCCACAGGTTCCCGGCCCGGGAGAGCAGCAGCCGGCGGCGCGGCCAGTTGACCACCTCTCCCCCGGGCACCCACCGCGAGCCGAGCACGAGGTCGGGGGCGTCCGACGCGGCGGCCCGGGCCAGCAGGGCGGGGAGCTGCTCGGGCCGGTGCGAGCCGTCGGCGTCCATCTCGACGACGAGGTCGTAGCCGCGGGCCAGCGCCCAGCCGAACCCGGCGACGTAGGCCCGGCCCAGGCCCTCCTTCCCGGCCCGGTGCAGCACGTGCACGGCCGGGTCGGCGGACGCCGCGGCGTCGGCGACCGCGCCCGTCCCGTCCGGGCTGGCGTCGTCGACGACCAGCACGTCGGCGCCCGGCACCGCGGCCCGGGTGCGCGCGAGCGTGCCGGGCAGGGTGTCGCGCTCGTCGTAGGTGGGGATGATGACGAGCGTCCTCATCGGCCGCTCCTGGCCGGCGCCGGCCGTCCGTCGCGGGCACCGCGCGTGCCCGGCGTGCCGCCGCCGTCGGGAGCCCCGTGCGTCCCGCCGTCGCCGCGCGTCTCGCCGTCGTCGAACCCAGCCGCTGGACCCCGGCCCCGCCGGCCCCGACCCGCGACCAGACCGGCCAGCACGGCCGCGGCCGCCACGAGCTGGACGACGGCCGCCGGCCAGCCACCCAGCCGGGCGGCCCAGGTCAGGGAGGTCCGCAGCGGCACGGCGGCGGTCATCTCCTCGGCGGTGAACAGGCCGGTGCTGGCCACCGGCGTCCCGTCCGGACCGACGATCCCGCTGACCCCGACCGTGGAGACCTGCACCACCGTGCGGCCGTGCTCGACCGCCCGGAACCGGGAGATGGCCAGCTGCTGCTCCGCCTCGGCCGAGCGGCCGAAGGAGGCGTTGTTCGTCGGGACCACGATCAGCTCCCCGCCGCGGCGCACGCCGTCGGCGATGAGGTCGTCGTAGGCCACCTCGAAGCAGATCCCGACGGCGACCGGCACGTCCCGGCCCAGCCGCGCCACCGGCACGGCCAGGACGCCCGGTCCGGTGCCGGCCGCCATGTCCAGGCTCACCAGGTCCACCGCCGAGGTGAAGGTGCGGAAGAAGTCCCGGTAGGGGATGTACTCCCCGAACGGCACGGGGTGCTGCTTGGTGTAGGCCGGGCCGGCGCCGACGCCGGGCTGCCAGAGCAGGTAGTCGTTGTAGCGGGTGTCCGTGAAGAAGCGCTGGGTGCCGAGCAGCAGCGGGGCGTCCACCGCGGCCGCGGCACGGTCGACGACGGCGGCGACGTCCGGGTCGGTGCGCGGGTCGATGTCCGAGGCGCTCTCCGGCCACACCACCAGGTCCAGCGCCCCGCGCCCGGCGCGCTCGGCCAGCGCCACCGTGCCCGCGGCGTGGTTCGCGGCCACCGCGCGGGCCTGCGACATCGCCTCCGCGCCCTGGGTCGGGACGTTGCCCTGCACCGCGCCGAGGCGCAGCGTCCCGGCCTCCGCCCGGGTGCCCAGCGGCACCAGCGCCGGCCCGACCGCCAGCGCGCCCGCCACGACGAGCGCGCCGGCGCCGGCGCCCACCCGGGCGCGCCGGAGGCTGACCAGCGCGGCGGCCAGCAGGGCCCCGACGAGGACGACGACGCCGCTGACCAGGGGCGTCCCGCCCCAGGCAGCCAGCCGCACCACCGGGGCGTCGGCCTGGGAGAAGGCCAGCAGCCCCCACGGGAACCCGCCGAACGGCCAGCGCCCGCGGAGCTGCTCCACGGCCACCCAGACCACGGCGGCCAGGACCGCCTGCAGCCACGGCCGGCGGGCGACCCACGGCACGCGCCGGGCGATCACCCAGGCCGCGCCGAAGACACCGACGGCGGCCGCCTCGGCGACCGACAGCGCCACCCACCCGATCGGCTCCCCCACCGCCTCGTCCGCCCACCGCAGCAGCGGCAGGAAGAACGCCAGGCCGGCCACGAACCCGACCAGCCACCCCCACCAGGCGCTGTCTCGGCGCAGCGCCAGCAGCAGCAGCGCCACGCCGAGGTAGGCCAGCGGCCACCAGGACAGCCGGGGGAACGCCGCCCAGAGCGCCACCCCGCCGGCCGCGGCGAGCAGCAGCGACCCGAGGCGGGAGGGGACGGGGCGGGGCACCTCGTCAGTCTAGGTTGGGGCGGCGGTCGGAGCCGGTGGGGCCGGGGCCCGGTTCGCCGGCGGGAGGGGCTCGCCCGACCGCTGAGAGAGCTGACGGGAGTGACCGCTGGGCCGCCGGCGCAGCAGCTGCGACAGAGACAGCAGACCTGCGTGCCCGTCGGAGCGGCCGACCTCGCACCCGCTGCAGAGACAACAGACCCGCGTGCCCTTCGGACCGGCTGGCCGAAGGACCATCCGTTTTCTACTGGGCACGCGGGCCTGGTCACTGTTACCGGGGGCAGCCGCACGCAGCAGGTCCGCTGCGCAGGGCCAGCTCCCCGGGGGACAGGTTCCGAACGTAGCGCTCCCGCGTCGCCCGGAACAAGCGACCATTACTGCAGGTCAGAGGCGAGCGAGCAGGTCCGAGGGTCGTGCGCCTGGGGACATCGAGAAGGACATTCGGCGTGTCGGCCCCGGCGTGTCGTCGGTGTCTGGGTCGGGTCGGTGTGGTAACGCCGGGACCAACGGACGGTGACGGCCCGGAGTCCGGGTCGGACGTGCATCCGGGCGGCGGGCGGGGCGTCGGACAGGGCCCGGGGCACCGGGCGACGCGGTGGTCGTTAACGTCAGGCGGGTCGTGCTTGACGGACACTCCGAGCCGGGCCGGCTCGGCCCCGCCGACCCTCCTCCCGACCCTCGGCGGGAGCAGGGGTGCTCGTGAACGACCACAAAGTCCCCTCCGCGTCCGCGGCGCGGCGGTAAAGCTGCAGGTCGGCGTGCGCCGAGAAGGCCCTGTCCGGGCACATTGTGGTCGTTCACGAACACCGCTGGCCCGTCCTCGCGGTCGCCGCGCCGCTCGTGGCCGGCGTGGCGCTCGTGGCCGGCGTCGCGCTCGCGGTCGCGGTGCTCCAGGTCGTGCCCGTCCTCGGCGCGCCCGGCCGCTCCGGTGCCCGGTCGCTCCGGTGCCCGGCCGCGGCCAGGTCACACCGTGGACCAGGCCACCACCCCGCGCCGGACCAGGCCCATCGCCTCCCGGGCCCGCTGGGCCAGCCGCGCCTGCGGGGCGGCCACCGAGACCTGGTCCAGCACGTCCAGCACCTGCTTGCACCAGCGGACGAAGTCCCCGGCCCCGAGGTCCGCGACCAGCAGGGCGTCGGCCAGCGGGGCGCCCTGGGCCCAGGTGTGCACCGCGGCGACGAGGCCGAGGTCGACGGGCTCCATCGGCGTCACCCGGTGCTGGCGCTCGAGCTCGGTCAGCTCGGTGGCCAGGGCCACCGTGGCGTCCAGCGCCTGCCCGAGCCGGCCGTGCGGCCCGCCGGGCAGCGGCCCGGCGCCGCTGGGGGTCTCGGTGCGGGCGGAGTAGACGGTGGTGGACACCACGGCGGCCAGCTCGGCCGGGGACAGGGTGTCCCAGGCGCCGCGGCGCAGGCACTGGGCGAGCAGGAGGTCCTTCTCGGCGTAGAGCCGTGCCAGCCAGCGGCCGTCCTCGGTCACGCGGAGCGCACCCGCGCGGGCGCCATCGCCGGGGATGCCACGGGCCCCGGTGCTCCCCCGGGCGCCGTCGCCGCTCCCCCGGCCGGCCCCGCCCCCGCTCCCCCGGGCGCCGTCGGCACCAGCCCCGGCCCCCGGCCCGCCGTCGTCGGCCGCCAGGTACCCCAGGTCCAGGAGCACCGCGCACACCTTGTCGAAGTCGTCGGCGATGGTTCCGGTGCGGCGCTGGATCCGGGCGAGCAGCGCCTCCTGCTCCTCCTTGGCCCGCTCCCAGCGCTGCGCCCAGCGGGCGTGCTCCTCCCGGTCGGCGCAGCCGTGGCAGGGGTGGTTCCGCAGCCGCTCGCGCAGCCGCGCCAGCTCCTCGTCCGACGTCGCCGTCGACGGCTCCCGCCCGCCCCGGCCCGGCCCGCCGGCGTCCAGCCGGCCCTCCGCCAGGGCGTTCCGCAGCGAGGAGGCCAGGTCCCGCCGCTGGGCCGGGTTGCGGGGGTTGAAGCCCTTGGGCACCCGGACCTTGCCGACCACCCGGACCCCGCCCGGCGCCTCGACGGCGGTCAGCGTGCGGACCTGCCGCTCGTCGGTGAGCAGCCGCAGCTGGGGGCCGTCGAACCCGCCGGCCTCGGCCTCCAGCACGACGGCGTGCGCGCTGCGCCGCCCGCGGGCGAAGCTCACCACGTCCCCCCGGCGCAGTCCCTCCATCGAGCGCCGGGCGGTGGCCCGCTGGGCGTGCGAGCGCTCCCGGGACAGGTCCGCCTCGCGGGCCTTGATCTGCCGGCGCAGCTCGGCGTACTCGGTGAAGTCGCCCAGGTGGCAGGTCATCGCCCGCTCGTACTCGGCGACCGTCTCGGCCAGCCGGGCCGCCTGCCGGGCCAGCCCGACCACCCCGCGGTCGGCCTGGAACTGGGCGAAGGAGGTCTCCAGCACCTCCCGGGCCCGGGCCGCGGGCATGGTGGCGAGCAGGTTGACGGCCATGTTGTAGGTGGGGTGGAACGCCGAGCGCAGCGGGTAGGTGCGCCGGGAGGCCAGGCCGGCCACCGCCACCGGGTCGATCTCGTCGCTGTACAGCACCACCGCGTGGCCCTCGACGTCGATGCCGCGCCGGCCGGCCCGCCCGGTCAGCTGGGTGTACTCCCCGGGCGTGAGCTGGACGTGGGCGCTGCCGTTCCACTTGGTCAGCGACTCCAGCACCACCGACCGGGCCGGCATGTTGATGCCCAGCGCCAGGGTCTCGGTGGCGTAGACCACCTTGATCAGCCCGGCGGTGAAGAGCTGCTCGACCGTCTCCTTGAACACCGGCAGGAGCCCGGCGTGGTGCGCCGCGACCCCGCGCTCCAGGGCCAGCGCCCAGGCGTCGTAGCCCACCACCGCCAGGTCCTCCGGCGGCACCGCGGCGGTGGCCTGCTCGACCACCTCCCGGATGGTGGCCGCCTCGGCGGCGGTGGTCAGCCGGACGCCGGCGGCGACGGTCTGGTGCACCGCGGCCTCGCACCCGGCCCGGGAGAAGATGAACACGATCGCCGGCAGCAGGCCGGCCCGGTCGAGGCGGTCGACGACGACCGGCCGGGGCGCCGGGCGCACCCGCGGACCGAACCGGGCGCCGTCGCCTGGGCGGTCCCGGCGGTCCCGGGCGTGCCGGTCCGGGCCGCGCCGGCCCTGCCCGCGGCCGCCCTGCCCGTGCCGGTCCCGCCCGGCCGACCCGCGGCCGCCCCGCCCGGCGGCGCCGCGGGCGCTGCCGGTGCGCTGGGCGCGGCGGACGGCCTCGACCAGCTCCGGGCTCAGCGGCGGGTCCCCGCGCACCGCGGTGGGGTCCACGTGCGCGGCGTAGAGGTCGAGCAGCCGGGAGCCGACCATCATGTGCTGCCACAGCGGGACGGGCCGGTGCTCGGAGACGACGACGGCGGTGTTGCCGCGCACGGTGGTGAGCCAGTCGCCGAACTCCTCCGCGTTGGACACCGTCGCGGACAGCGAGACCACCTGCACGGCCGGGTCGAGGTGGATGATCACCTCCTCCCACACCGGGCCGCGGAACCGGTCGGCGAGGTAGTGCACCTCGTCCATCACCACGTACCCCAGCCCGGCCAGGGTGGGCGAGGCGGCGTAGAGCATGTTCCGCAGCACCTCGGTGGTCATCACCACGATCGGCGCGGAGCCGTTGATCGAGGTGTCCCCGGTGAGCAGGCCCACGTTCTCCCGGCCGTGCACGGCGGCCAGGTCGAGGTACTTCTGGTTGCTCAGCGCCTTGATCGGGGTGGTGTAGAACGCCTTGCGGCCGGTGACCAGGGAGAGGTGGACGGCGAACTCCCCGACCACCGTCTTCCCGGCCCCGGTCGGGGCGGCGACCAGGACGCCGTGGCCGGCCTCCACCGCCTCGCAGGCCTGGACCTGGAAGTCGTCGAGCTCGAAGCCGAGCCGGGTGCGGAAGCGGGCCAGCTCGGAGGCCTCGGCCTGCTGACGACGGCGGAAGGCGGCGTACCGCTCGGCCGGTGAGGTCATGAGCCGAGCGTACGTCGGTACGGAGGGCTCAGCCGGTGAGCACGCTCACCGCCCGCGGGTGCAGGTCGCACTGCAGCGGCAGGGCGTCCAGCGTCTCGCCGTCGGCCATCGCCGGCGGCGGCACCGCGCCCCGCTCGGGCAGCGGCTCGATGCGCACGCTGCGGGCCCGGCGCACCTGCACGGCCGGGTGCCGGACGTGGCTGCCCCGGTAGAGCCGGGGGAAGACCCGCAGCAGGGTGGCCCGCGGCAGGCCGTCGGCGAGGACGACGTCGAGCAGCCCGTCGTCCGGCTCGGCGTCCGGGGCGATGCGCATCCCGCCGCCGAAGCAGCTGGTGTTGGCGACGGCGACCAGCGTCCCGTCCCCCTCCCACACCTCCCCGTCCATCGTCACCCGGTACCCGAAGGGCCGGAACGCGCCGAGCTCGGCGGTCAGCGCGCGGACGTACCGCCCGCCGCCGGCCGGCCAGCGGAGCCGGTTCGCGCGCGCGTTGACCGCGGCGTCGATCCCGCAGGACAGCACGGCCAGGTACCAGTGGGTGACCAGGCCGCCGGGCCGGGAGACGGCGACGGCGTCGAGCTCGCGGGACCGGACCAGGCCGGGGGCCAGCGCCGAGCGCAGCACGTCGAGGGAGGCGCCGACGTCGCGCACCGGCAGGCCCAGGTCGCGGGCGATGTCGTTGCCGGTGCCGACGGCGACCAGGCCGAGCGGCACCCCGGTGCCGGCCACCGCGTTCGCGCCCAGGTGCACCACGCCGTCGCCGCCGACCAGGACGAGCGCGTCCAGGCCCTGCGCCAGGCCCTGCCGGGCGCGGGCCAGGGCGTCGCCGACGTCGGTCCCGGACAGGTCCAGCGGCTGCAGCCCGGCGGCGGCGAGCCCGGCCCGCACGTCCGCCGCGACGCGGGCCCCGCGGCCGCGGCCGGCGGTGGGGTTGACGACGACGCCGACCCGCCCGGTCCGGGCCGGCCGCCGGGGGGTCACGTGGTCGCCCCGGTCGTGGGGCGGTGGCACGCCGCTCCGGCGGCGGCGCGGCTCACGCCGTCGCCTCGGCCGCCCGGCGCCGCCTGGCCACCCGGCGGTCGCGGAGCAGGGAGATGCCCACCGCCGCGAAGTACATCCCGCACAGCGGCACGCCCATGGCGATCATCGACCAGGCGTCGGGCAGGGGGTTGACGACGGCGGTGAAGACGAAGCAGCCGATCACCGCCCACCGCCAGGCCTTGAGGTAGGTGCGCCCGGCGACGACCCCGAGGAAGTTCAGGCCGACCATGACCAGCGGCAGCAGGAAGCCCAGCCCGAAGGCCAGGATGACCCGCATGAAGAAGGTGTAGTAGGTGCGGGCGTCGAGGAGGTTGACCGCCAGGTCCGGGGTGAAGGCGGTCAGCATCTGCACCGCGTGGGGCAGGACCCACCAGGCGAGCGCGCCGCCGGCGACGAACAGCACGGCGCCGGCGAGGATGAAGGACAGCGAGTACAGCCGCTCCTTGCGGGTCAGCCCCGGGACGACGAACATCCACAGCTGGCCGATCCACCACGGGCTGGACAGGAACACGCCGAGGAACAGCGCCACCTGGATCTTCAGGTCGAAGGCCGAGCCGACGGTGCCGAAGTTGAGCTGGGCCAGCCGGCCGCGGCTGGCGATGACCTCCAGCGGCGCCTGCATGGCGACGACGATCGGGTCGTACACCACCCAGCCGACGACGGCGCCGACCAGCAGACCGAGCGCCGCCCACAGGATGCGTCGGCGCAGCTCACGCAGGTGCTCCCGGAGAGGCATGCGCCCCTCCGGGTCGCGCCGGCGGGAGCGCGCGCGACCCGGTGCCGCCACGCCTCAGGGCTGCTGGGGAGGCCGGGGACCCGGCTCGTCCTGGGGGTAGGGCTGGTCGCCCTGTCCGGGCTGCCGGCCCGGCGGCGGGTACGGCTGGTTGCCCTGGGCCGGGTCGGGCTGGTGGCCCGGCGGTGGGTAGGGCTGCTGGGCCGGGGGCGCGTAGGCCTGGCCGCCCGGCGGGGCGGTGCCCGGACGGCCCGGGTACCCGGTCGGGCCTGCCGGCGGCTGCCCGCCGGTCGCCGAGTAGGAGGACGCGGGGGCGTCGTCGTCCTCGCGCAGCTCCTTGACCTCCTTCTTGAACACCTTGAGCGACTTGCCGATGCTGCTGGCGATGTCGGGCAGCTTGGATGCGCCGAAGACCAGCAGGATCACCAGCACTACGACGATGATGTGCCAGGGTTGGAGCGCGCCGCGCATGGGACCACCTTCGGGTTGGGGGCCAGGTCAGGATAACGGTTCCGTCTGCCGAGATTGGCGCTGGTTCGTGCTGGGACGGGGCGCGGGCGCGGTCCGGGCGGGGCCCGGGCGGCGCGGCGCCTGGCGCCGGAGGGAAGGGACCATGTCGGCCAGCACCCGAGCAGTCCCCTGGCAGCCCGGGCGGCTGGAGGTCATCGGGCACCGCGGCGCGCGCGGGCACCTGGTGGAGAACACCGTGCCCAGCGTGTTCCGGGCCGCCCAGCTGGGCGCGACCGCCGTCGAGATCGACGTCCAGCTCACCGCCGACGGTCAGGTGGTGGTCTGGCACGACCCGGTCCTGCTGCCCGCCAAGGTCCGGGACACGCGCCCGGCCGCCCCCGGCGACCCCGCCTTCCCCTACGTCGGGCGCCGGGTCGCGGACCTCAGCTACGACCAGCTCGCCACCCTGGACGTGGGCAGCCGCGCCCAGCCGGGCTTCCCCGGGCAGGCCACCCGGCCGGGGACGCGCATCGCCCGGCTGGCGGAGGTGCTCACCGCCGCCCGGGACGCCGCCCCAGGGCTGTGGTTCCTGGTCGAGCTCAAGTGCGACCCCGGAGCCGGCACGACGGCCGCGCCCGACGCGCTCGTCCCCGCCGTGCTGGCCGAGATCGACCGGGCCGGCGCGGCCGACCGGGTGGTCCTGGAGTCCTTCGACTGGCGGGTCCTGCCCCTGGTCGCCGCCCAGGCGCCGCGCCTCCCCCGCGCCGCGCTCGCCGCCGTCGGGGAGACGTGGGCACCGGGCAGCCCGTTCCTCGGGCCGGTCCAGTACGCCGCGCACGACGGCGACCTGGTCGCGGCCGCGGTCAGCCTCGGTGTCGACGCCGTGGCCCCCGGCTATGCCGGCCCGGCGGGTGCGGCCGGGCCGGGAGTCGGTGCGGCTGGGCCCGACGGCGGTGCGGCAGGGCCGGGAGCCGGCGAGGTTGCGCCGGACGGCGGGGCGCCGACGCCGGAGGGCGGGACGGTGAGCGCAGGCTCTGCCAGCCTCGTCTGCGACCGGGCCTTCGTCGAGCGCGCCCACGCGGCCGGGCTGGCGGTGCTGCCGTGGACGGTCAACGACCCCGCCGACCTGGCGCTCGTCGTCGCGGCCGGCGTGGACGGGGTGATCAGTGACTACCCCGACCGCGTCCGCCGGGCGGCCGCCGGTCCTGCTTGAGTCGCGGGTAGGCCTGCCCGGGGATCGTGCGGTCTGCGTCGGTGGGGGCGGGCGTCAGCCCGCCGTGACGAGTCCTCGCAGGTCAGGCGAGACGCCCGGCGCGCCACCGCGCCGTCGCCCGCGCCAGCCGGGCGCGCCGCTGCCCGGCCCGCTCGGCCCGGACCCGGTCCCGGACGGCATGGGCGCGGTCCGTGCCGGGAAGCCCGGCGGCCAGCGCCGGCACGTACGGAGCCGGGGCGGCGCCGTCGTCCGCCTGGTCGAGCCGGCCCAGGGCCTCCCCCGCCCGGGACGCCTCCCGGCCGAGCGCCCGGACCTGCTGCCACAGCCGCCACCCGAGCAGCCCGACGACGGCCAGCGCCGCGAGGACGAGGACGGTCCACACCAGCCACCACATGAGGGTCAGGCTAGGTGGTCGTAGGCGGCCAGCGCCTGGCGCGCCCGGGCGGCGGCGGCCCGGGCCAGCCCGGCCGGCCGGACGGCGAGGACCGCCTCCCCCAGCGACAGGACCAGGTTGGTCACCCAGGCCGGGTCGGCGACGCGCAGCCGCACCTCGAGGGAGCCGTCGGGCAGGTCGGTCACGGACTCCACCGGCGTGTGCTCGGCGACCCACCGGGCCCGCGAGGCCAGCCGCAGGGTCACCGGCTGCCCCTCGGCCCAGTCCGGCTCGGCGTCGGCGACCTCGGGGTGCGCCGCGGCCGGGGTTGGCAGGACCTGCGCGGCGAGCACCCGGTCCACCCGGAAGGTGCGGGCGTCCTGGGCGCGGTGGCACCACGCCCGCAGCGTCCACCGCTCCCCGTCCGCGCGGAGCTCGACCGGGTCCACGTCCCGCTCGGTGACGACGTCGGCGGCCGAGACGTAGCGCAGGTGCACCTGGCGGCCCTCGGCCAGGGCGTGGCGGAGGGTGGGCAGCGCGGCCGGGGCCGCGGCGGGGGCGTCCACGTGCACGGCGGTGGCCTGGGTGGCGGCCTGCCCGGCGGCGTCCTGCAGCTTTGCGGTGGCGGAGCGGAGGGCGTCTGCGTCTAGCGCGGGGTCGCCGTCGGCCAGCGCGGCGAGCGAGCGGAGCGCGACGAGCAGGGACATCGCCTCGGACGGGCTGAGCCGCAGCGGGCGGTCCATGCCGCGGGCCTGGGTGAGGGTGAGCACGCCGTGGTCGAGGGCGTCGGCGGAGAAGTCGAGCAGGTCGTCCGGGAGGTAGCCGGGGGTGCCGGAGACCCACAGGAGGTTGACGTCGGCGAGGACCTGCGCCTCGCTGACGCCGAAGTGCCGGGCGACGTCGGGCACCGGGACGCCGGGGTGGTCGCGCAGGTAGGCCACCAGGGCGAGGAGCCGGGTGAGCCGGTCGGCGGTGGGCTCAGGCATCGCCGTCGTCCAGGGCGGTGACCGCCCGGAGCCGGCGCACGACGGCGGCGCGCAGCTCGGGCGGGTCGAGGACGAGGACGCCGTCGGCGTAGGTGGCGATCTCCTCGGCGGCGATCTCCAGGTCGGAGAAGGGCACGGTGAGCAGGTCCCGGTCGGTGAGCGGGCCCTCCCCGGCGGGCGCCGGGGTCTCGTCGGCTCCGCGCCGGTCCGGACCGACGACGGCGCGGCCGGGAGCGGCGCCGTCGGGCACGGCGCGGGCCCGCAGCGCGGCGGCACGGTCGGGCAGCACCGCGAGCCGGGCGAGGCCGGCCGGGCTCCGGGCGGGCAGCAGGGCGGTGACGTCGACGTCGGCCGGCACGGTGAACGCCCCGGCCGGACCGGTCGGCCGGACCCGGCCCTGGATGCGGGAGAGGCGGAACGCGCGCGGCGCCTGCCGGTCGGTGTCCCGGCCGAGGAGGTACCAGCCGCGGTCCCGGCTGAGGATCCGCCACGGCTCGACCGTCCGGGTGGTGACCTGCCCGGTGCTCGCGGCGCGGTAGGTGAAGGTGACCGCCTGCCGCGCGTCGATGGCCGCCAGCAGCGGGCCGAAGGCCGGTTCCGGCCCGCGCACGCGCAGGGCGAGGCCGGTGTGCGCGCCGGGGTCCGGGGCGGGCCCGACGGCGCGGAGCTTGGTCATCGCGCGGCGGGCCGAGGCGTGCAGAGCGGCGTCCTGCCAAACCTCGGCGGCGAGCGAGAGCACGCCGACCTCGGCCGGGGTGAACGATACCGGCGGCAGGGTGTAGCCCTCGGTGTCCACCCGGTAGCCCAGGTCGTCGTCGTGGGCCGGGTCCCGGACGAGGACGAGCGGCACGCCCAGCTCGCGGAGCAGGTCCTTGTCGCGCTCGAACATCCGCTCGAAGGCCTCCGCGGAGGCGGCGTCGGCGTAGCCGTTGACCTGGCTGCGGATCTGCTGCTTGGTCATCCACCGGGGAGTGTGCGTCAGCGCGATAACGAGGTCGAGCAGCCGCTCGGCCGCCTCCACACGCTGGGCCACGTCCCCACGGTACCGGCCGACGGCTCTGCTGCTGACACGGGCCCGCACCCCAGCAGAATCGGCAGGATCTTGACAGGCAAGTGGCTACTTGCCTAACGTGCGGGTGTGGCCGACGTCTTCAAGGCACTGTCCGACCCGACCAGGCGGGCGATCCTCGACGAGCTGCACGCGCGGGACGGGCAGACGCTGTTCGAGCTGTGCGGCCGGCTGATGACGAACCACGGGTCGACGTCGTCGCGGCAGGCGGTCTCCCAGCACCTCGACGTGCTCGAAGCGGCGGGTCTGGTCAAGACCGAGCGCAGGGGCCGGTACAAGTTCCATCACCTCGACACCGCACCGCTGGAGCCGATCGTCGGGCGTTGGCTCGGCGGCCAGGCCGACGGCCGCAGCAGCGGCCGCGGCACCGAGACATCCAAGGATAAGAGGACTGGAATGAAGATCGCCTGGGCCAGCGTGTTCGTCGACGACCAGGAGAAGGCGCTGCGGTTCTACACCGAGGTGCTGGGCTTCGAGGCCAAGCACGACGTGCCGATCGGTACGGACCGGTGGCTGACCGTGGTCTCCCCGGAGGATCCGGACGGTACGGAGCTGGTGCTCGAACCCAGCAGCCACCCGGCGGTGGCGCCGTTCCGGACCGCGCTGGTCACCGACGGCATCCCGTTCACCTCGTTCGCCGTCGACGACGTCGACGCCGAGTACCAGCGGCTCCGCGGCCTCGGTGTGCACTTCACCCAGGTGCCAACGGCCATGGGTCAGACGACCACCGCGGTGTTCGACGACACCTGCGGCAACCTGATCCAGATCCACCAGTACGAGCCGGCCGGTGCCCCGACCATCCCCAGCAGGGATCACGGCAGTGAATGACATCGCCAACCAGGACGCCAGCCTGCGGGCCGTGCAGCGCCGCCTGACGAGCACGCAGACCGACCACGGCCCGGCGACGGCGGCCGTGCTCCGACGCCGTCTCGAAGCGCCGATCCAGGACGTCTGGGCGGCCGTCACTACCCCAAACCGCGTCGACCGCTACTTCCTCCCGCTCAGCGGGGATCTCCGCGACGGCGGCCGGTACGCGTTCGAGGGCCAGGCCAGCGGCCGGATCCTCGCCTGCGTCGCCCCGAACCTGCTGCGCCTGGAGTGGGTCCCGCCCGACCGTGGCGAGGCCGACCAGGTCGAGGTCCGCCTGACCGCCGACGGGGACGACGCGACCTGGCTGGAGCTGGAGCACGCCTCGGTCGCAGACGTCTTCCACACGGACCTCTCCGGCGCGAGGTTCAGCCCCGTGATCGGCTGGGAGGGGCCGTTGCACTACCTCGGCGAGTACCTCCGCGGAGTGCTGCCGGACCGGCCGAGCACGGAGTGGTACGTCCTCGACGAGGTGGAGGAGCTGCGGTTGGCGACGCTCCGGGCTGCGGAGTGGGCCACGGCCGAGGCGGCGTACGCCGACAGCGGCGGGTCGCGGTAGGTCGAGCTCGGCAGGAGCTGGTGGCTGGGCCCAGGCCGCAGGTAGGCGGGGCCTGGATGTCGGGTTCCTGCCATCTTGTCCCCGTTGCGGGCCGGGCGTTGCGTCCGATGTCCGTGGGTGCCGCTAGCGTTCGAGCGCTAGTCAGGACCACACGATCGCAGGGACCCCATGGACGCCGTCATCGCATTGCTCATCGCCGCCGGGATCGTCTGGTGGCTGCTCCGCCGGCGGAAGCGGCGAGGTGCGCCGACGCACCGTCCGTCCGCCGCGGACAAGGCACGTAGCTCCGCACACCCGCCCGTTTCCGGCCGACCGACCGCCTCCGGCCAGCCGACGAGCCGGCGGCAACCGACGTACACCCATCCGCGCGGCGAGACGGCACGCGAACCCGCTGGGCCCGCCGACCGGATGCCCTTCGCGAGACCGGGCAGGAGCGGCCCGCTGTTCACCTACGGCGGACCAGGTCGGAGCGGCTATCAGCACGATGGACCCTTCGCCGTCATCGACGTGGAGACCACCGGGTTCTCCCCCGCGAAGGGCGACCGGGTCATCGAGATCGCCGTCGCGCGGGTCGACGCGAGCGGCCGAATCGAGGACGAGTACGCCACCCTCATCAACCCCGAGGGCCGTGACACCGGGCCCGTCTTCGTGCACGGCATCAGCAACGGTGCTGTCCGCAACGCACCGCTCTTCGCGGACGTAGCGGGGGACGTCCTCGCCCGGCTGGAAGGGGCGGTCGTCGTCGCGCACAACGCGGTGTTCGAGGAGCGCTTCCTCGCCGCGGAGCTGAGCCGGGCGGGCATCTCGGTCGCCTCGCTGCCGGCGCTGTGCTCGCTCTGGCTCGGGCAGCAGACGTTCGACACGCCGAACCACAAGCTCGCGACGCTCGCGCGGGAGGCCGGCATCCCGCTCGTCGACGCCCACGCCGCGCTGGGTGACGTCCGCGCCGTCGGGCGCCTGCTGCCGATGATGCTCGACCGGCACGGTGCGCCGCTGGTCTACGGCTGCCGGCCCGGCAATGGCATGGCAGCTGCCCATCGCCGCGGAGCCACGCCGGTGACCCGGGCGGTGGAGCTCCGGAAGGGGACCGACGGCTGGATGGCGTCGCTGCTGGCGCGCCTGCCGATGAGCACCGGAGAGGTCGACGACGCTGCCGCGGAGGTTTACCTCGAGGCCCTCGCCGAGGTGCTCGCCGACGGCAAGCTCGTCGGCGAGGAGGCGAAGCTGCTCGCACGTGCCGCCGGGAGCGCCGGCATGGGTGCCGCGCAGGTCGCCGCTCTCAACGAGCGCTTCCTCGAGACCATGAGGGACGTCGCCCTCGCTGACGACGTGCTCACCGCCGCCGAGCTGCGGCAGCTCACCAAGGCCTCGACGCTGCTCGGGGTGCCGGACTACTTCGACGACCTCACCCCGACGAGCCTGTCCGCTGCGGAGGCGACGAGGCCACTGATCGAAGCGCCGCGGGGCGCTGGCGTCCCGCTCGCGAGCGAGCCCGCAGGCGGCGACGGCGCGAGCACCGTGACGGCACCGGGCGCCTCCACAGCCACCATCGACGCGCATACGGCGCCGGCGAAGCCGCGAGCGGTGCGCCGCTGCGGCCACTGCCGCCAGCCCGGCCACTACCGCTCCACCTGCCCCGCGCTCAACTGAGCCCACGGGCTTCTCGTTGTCCCGCGGCGGCTGGACCCAGGGCATCGCCCACGTTCACTACCCGCCGGCGAGGATGTCTGACAGGTTGAACCGCACCGGCTCCTCGAGCTGGTCGTAGGTGCAGGAGGCCGGGTCCCGGTCCGGGCGCCAGCGGCGGAACTGGGTGGTGTGGCGGAACCGGTTGCCCTCCATGTGGTCGTAGGCCACCTCCGCGACCAGCTCGGGGCGCAGCGGCACGAAGGACAGGTCCTTGTTGGCGTTCCAGCGGCTCACGCTTCCCGGCAGCCGCCCGTGCTGGTGCGCCTCCTGGTCAGCCCAGGAGCCCCACGGGTGCTCGGCGAGGTCGACGTCCCGGTAGGGGGCCAGCTCGTCCAGCAGGCTCCGGCGCCGGGCCATCGGGAAGGAGGCGCAGACGCCCACGTGCTGGAGCCGGCCGTCGTCGGCGTAGATGCCCAGCAGGAGCGAGCCGACCACATCCCCGCTCTTGTGCCACCGGAACCCCGCGACGACGCAGTCCGCGGTGCGCTCGTGCTTGACCTTGAACATGGTCCGCTTGTTCGGCTGGTAGGTGCCGTCGAGCGGCTTGGCGACGACGCCGTCGAGCCCGGCGCCCTCGAAGCTGCGGAACCACTCGTGGGCCTGGCCCAGGTCCGCCGTCGCCGGCGTGGTGAAGACCGGGTCGGCGGCGTCGGCGAGGGCCTCGACGAGCCGGGAGCGACGCTCCCGGAACGGCTGGCCCATCAGGTCGGCGTCGTCCAGGGCGAGCAGGTCGAAGCCGACGAAGGAGGCCGGGGTCTGCTCGGCGAGCAGGTTGACGCGGCTGGCCGCCGGATGGATCCGCTGCTGGAGGGCGTCGAAGTCGAGCCGGTCGCCGGCGACGACGACGATCTCCCCGTCGACGACGCAGCGGGCCGGGGTGTTGGCCCGGACGGCCTCGACGAGCTCGGGGAAGTAGCGGGTCATCGGCCGCTCGTTGCGGCTGCCGAGGACGACCTCGTCGCCGTCGCGGAAGATGATCGTGCGGAAGCCGTCCCACTTGGGCTCGGTGTGCCCGAGGTCGGGGATCTCGGGGACGGACTTGGCCAGCATCGGCGCGACCGGCGGCATGACGGGGAGGTCCATGGCACCGATCCTGCCCTGTCCGTGCGTGCACGTCCCGGGAGAGGCTCGTTCCGGGCCGACGGCGGCCGGGTAGGCCGACCGGGTCGCCCGCGAACCGACCGGGTCGCCCGCCAACCGACCGGGTCGCCTGCCTACCGACCGGGTTGCCGCACTGGCCCGGCCTGGTAGCTTCCCCGTCGACGGCGGCGAGTTGCCCGGCCAGTCCTGCCCCACCCGGCTCGGTCGAATCCGCTATTCCCCGGGGTCGCGCCGCTTCCGCGACGGCTGCACCCGCAGCGGCTCCCCCGGCATTTTCGGGTACTCAGGCGGGTACGGCATGTCCCCCAGGGCGTGCTCGCGCTCGTCCCGCTCGTACCACTCGAGCACCGGGGTGAGGTCGTGGGCGACGTCGTCGATGCCGGCGTGCAGGTCTCCCAGCTCGGCGAACCGGGCCGGCATGGTCCGCACCGTGAGGTCGCGGGGATCCACCGCGGGCAGCTCGTCCCAGGTGACCGGCGCCGAGACGGGGGCGTGCGGCAGCGGCCGGACGCTGTAGGCGCTGGCGATGGTCCGGTCGCGGGCGTTCTGGTTGTAGTCCACGAAGATCGCCTCCCCGCGCTCCTCCTTCCACCACTTGGTGGTCACCTTCCCCGGCAGCCGGCGCTCGAGCTCGCGGCCGAAGGCGATCGCCGCGTGCCGCACGTCGGTGAAGGTCCACCGCGGCGCGATCCGCACGTACAGGTGGATGCCGCGGTTGCCGGAGGTCTTGGGGTATGCGGTCCAGCCGAGCTCGGCGAGCACCTCGCGGGCGACAGCGGCGACGGCGACCGCCTCGGCGAACGCGGTCCCGGGCTGGGGGTCGAGGTCGATGCGCAGCTCGTCGGGGTGGTCCACGTCCGCCCGGCGCACCGGCCAGGGGTGGAAGGTGATGGTGCCCAGGTTGGCGGCCCAGGCGACGGCGGCGAGCTCGGTGGGGCAGAGCTCGTCGGCGGTGCGGCCGCTGGGGAAGGCGATGCGGGCGGACTCCACCCAGTCCGGCACGCCCTTGGTCGGCAGGCGCTTCTGGAAGAAGGCGTCGCCGTGCGGGTCGGCCCGGGTGGCCCGCTTGACGTTCTCGTGGACGCCGTCCGGCCAGCGCTCGAGGGTGACCGGCCGCTCGCGCAGGGCGCGGAGGATGCCGTCCCCGACGGCGAGGTAGTACTCCACCAGTTCGCGCTTGGTGATGCCGACCTCGGCGAAGTACACCTTGTCCGGGTTGGTCACCCGCACGGTGCGGCCGCCGACGTCGATCTCGAGCGCGGGACTGCGCGACGCTGCCATGGCGCGAAACTACCGTGCCGGAGTCGAGCGGGATGGCTCCTGGATGCTCGAGCAGGCCGGCCATGCCCGCGGGGCGACTGACGAGCGGCACTCCCCGGCCCGCTGGTCGGTCTTGCGCACGGCGCCCGTGCCGTGCGGGCGCCTCGTGCCAGCCGCAGGTCCTGCCCAGGACAGCAGCCGCCGACCGCCGCTGTGGTAGAAGGTCCACGTGGACCATGACGACCGGGCGGCGGGCGCTCGACGGCGCCCGGCGTCCTCGAAGACGACGGCAACGATGGTCTGGCGCGAGGGCGTGGTGCGGGGGCTGGGCGCCGCGTGGGAGGGGGCGAAGGAGCTCGAGGTCGAGCTCGCCGCGCGGCACGGTGACCAGACGCCGAGCAGTGCGGCTGCCGACCCGCTGCCGGTCGGCCCGGCGGCCGCCGACCAGGCGCTGGACGGCCCCGCACCCGCCGACCAGGCGCCGGTCGGGCCGCCAGCCGCAGACCCGGCGCCGGCCGGCCCAGTGGCAGCCGACCCGGCGTCGCTCGGCCCCGCACCAGACCCGCTCCCGCCCGGCACCCTCGTCCGCGCCCTGGCCTACCCCGCCCTCGTCGGGACGCCCGCGCCCGGAGACCGGGTGCTGCTCTCCGCCGCCGCCCTGGCCCGCGGCCTGGGCACCGGCGGGTACGCGATGGTCGTGGCCCTGCCGGACCGCCTGCCGGCAGACCCGCCGCCCGGCCCCGGCCACCTGGTCAAGGCCCGGTACACCCCGCAGCAGGCCATGGTGCTCGGCGCGGACGAGCAGGAGTCGCCCCACCACGACCTCCTCCGCGACGCGGACGACCTCGCCGGGCTGCCCGTCGTCGTCGCCGACCTGCACTCCGCCGTCCCGGCGATCGTCGCCGGGGTCCGCGCCGCCTGGCCCGCCGGCGAGCCGCGGGTCGCCTACGTGATGACCGACGGCGGGGCGCTGCCCGCCTGGTTCTCCCGCTCCCTGGCCGGGCTGCGCGCCGCCGGGTGGCTCTGCGGTTCGGTGACCGTGGGGCAGGCCTTCGGCGGGGACCACGAGGCGGTCAGCCTGCACTCCGGGCTGCTCACCGCCCGCCTCGTCCTCGGCGCCGACGTCGTCGTCGTCGCGCAGGGCCCGGGCAACCTGGGCACCGGCACCCGGTGGGGGTTCTCCGGCACCGTGTGCGGGGACGCCGTCAACGCCGTCGCCACCCTGGGCGGCACGCCGGTGGCGTCCCTGCGGGTGTCCGGGGCGGACCCGCGGGAGCGGCACCGGGGGGTGTCCCACCACTCCCTCACCGCCTACGGCCGGGTGGCGCTGGCGCCCGCCGACGTCGTCGTGCCGCGCTTCGACGGCGGCGGCGGGCTGGAGGCCGCGCTGCCGGCGGACCTGCCCGGCCTGGTCCGGGAGCAGGCGGCGCCCCTCGGCGCCCCCACCGGCAAGCACCGGCTGGTGGAGGTCTCCACCGCCGGGCTGGCCGAGGCGCTGGCGGCGAGCCCGGTGCGGCTGTCGACCATGGGTCGCGGGCTGGCGGCCGACCCGGCGGCGTTCCTGGCGGCCGCCGTCGCCGGCGTGCACGCCGCCCGGGTGGCCGCCGGCTGAGCCGCGACGCCGGACCAGACCAGCCGGGTCAGTCCCGCGGCTCGTGCAGCGCGACCAGCGTCGCGAGCCGGCGGGCCTCGGCGCGCGCCCGGTCGCCGTCGGCCCGCTGGATCGCCATGACCGCCAGGGTGTCGCCGTCGGACAGGTCCAGCAGCACCCACGGGTTCCCCTCCCCGAAGGTGACCGCGACGATCTCGGCCCAGTCCACCTGCCGGGTGTGGACGAGGTTGCGCACCCGCAGCCCGGTGGGGCCGGGGTCGGCGCGCACGCTGCCCTGGCGCCAGAGGAACCAGCAGATGAGCGCGGCCAGGGCCGCGGTGCCGGCCTGGTCGCCCAGCCCGAACACCGCCCCGGACAGCGGCAGCAGCACGATGACCGCCACCGCGCCGAGCACGGTGAGCACGCCGAGCACCCAGGTGACGGTGCGGGCCGCCCGGGCGCGGAACGGGGCGTGCAGGTCCGCCGTCATCAGATCCGGCAGGCGTGGATGGAGGTGACCAGGATGGCCCGGGCGCCGACGTCGTACAGGTCGTCCATCACCCGGTTGGTCTCGGTGCGCCGGACCATGGCCCGCACCGCCACCCAGCCGCCGTCGTGCAGCGGGGAGACGGTCGGGGACTCCAGGCCCGGGGTGATCGCGACGGCGGCCTCGACGTGCTCGACCGGCACGTCGTAGTCCATCAGCACGTACTGGCGGGCCACCAGCACCCCCTGCAGGCGCCGGTCCAGCACGGCCAGCCCGGCGGGCAGGTCCGCCGGGCCGGGCCGGCGGACCAGGACCGCCTCCGAGCGCAGGATCGGCTCGCCGAAGGTCTCCAGCCCGGCGGCCCGCAGGGTGGTCCCGGTCTCCACCACGTCGGCGACGAGGTCGGCCACGCCGAGCTGGACGGAGGACTCCACGGCGCCGTCGAGGTGGACGACGGTGGCGTCGACCCCGTGGTCGGCCAGGTAGGCGCCGACGAGGACGTCGTAGCTGGTGGCCACGCGCTTGCCGCGGACCTGGTCCAGGTCGGTGATCTCCCCGGCCGGCGCGGCGAAGCGGAAGGTGGAGGTGGCGAAGCCGAGCGGGCGGTGCTCCACCGCCCGGACCTTGGAGTCCAGCAGCAGGTCCCGGCCGGTGATGCCGGCGTCGACGGTGCCAGAGCCCACGTAGACGGCGATGTCGCGGGGGCGGAGGAAGAAGAACTCCACGTCGTTGTCCGGGTCGGCCAGGACGAGCTCGCGCCCGTCCCGGCGCTGGCGGTAGCCGGCCTCGCGGAGCATCTCGGTGGCCGGCTCGGCGAGCGACCCCTTGTTGGGCACGGCGACACGCAGCACTTGGTCTCTCTCTTGCTCGGTGGGTGGGGTTGGGGTTGGCGGCGCTTGTGGCGGGCGGGTGGTGGGCGGTCCGGCCGTCGTCCGGCAGCCGTACGGCAGGCCGGGGGGACGGGGCCGACAGCGGCCGGCGACGGAGGCCGACGGCGCCCGGGCCGCCGTCGGCGTCACAGGTGCCGGTAGACGTCCTCCAGGGTCAGGCCGCGGGCGATCATCATCACCTGCAGGTGGTAGAGCAGCTGGCTGATCTCCGCCGCGGCGGCCTCGGCGCTCTCGTGCTCGGCGGCCATCCACACCTCCGCGGCCTCCTCCACGACCTTCTTGCCGATGGCGTGGATCCCGCCGTCGAGCTCGGCCACCGTCCCCGACCCGGCCGGCCGGGTCTGGGCCTTGTGGGTCAGCTCGGCGAAGAGGGACTCGAAGGACTTCACCCGGGCAGCCTAGTTGCTGGCCGCGGGCAGGAACCGCGCCGTCCAGGCGGCTGCGGGGTCGACGTCGCCGGCCAGCAGATCGTGCTCGGCCATGAAGCCGGCCATCCGGGTCCACAGCTCCCCGTCCTGGGCGCCGGGCTCGGCCCCGTACAGCGGCGCGGTGGCCTCCAGCGCGGCCAGCGCGGTCTCGCGCTGCTCGGGCCGGGCGAGGTCGGGCACGTGCGCGGCGGCGTCGTCGACGGCGGCCGCCGGGTCCGCGGCGACGTCGGCCACCCCCCGCAGGGTGGCCGCCACGGCGGCGGCCACGGCGTCCGGGCGCTCCTCCGCCGTGCTGTCCAGCACGCCCAGGCCCACGCCGACGAGCGGGACGTCGCCGAGCGGGACGGTGCGCACCTCGGTGCCGGCCTGGGCGAACCGGACGGCGTCGTTGTTGACGAACCCCATGACCGCGTCGACGTGCCCGGTGGCCAGCGCCGTCTGCTGGGTGTAGCCGATGTGCTCGACGTCGACGTCCTCCTCGGTCAGGCCGGCGCCGGCGAGCAGGGCGAGCAGGCCGAAGTAGGTCTCCCCGTACGGGCCGGGGATGCCGACGCTGCGGCCGGCGAGGTCGGCCGGGGCGGTGATGGGCGAGTCCGCCGGCACGATCAGGACCACCGGGTAGTCCTGGTAGAGGGTCGCGACGTCGACCAGCGGCACGCCCTGGGACCGGGCCTGGAGCATCTCGTCCCCGCCGGCGACGACGAGGTCCTCCTCGCCCTGGGCGACGGCGGTGAACAGGCCCTCGCTCTGGCCGTGGTGGCGCAGGGTCACCTCCAGGCCGGCGTCGGCGTAGTAGCCGCGCTCGGCGGCGACGTAGAACGGCGCGAACTGGATGTCCGGGACGTAGGTGAGGCCGATCGTCAGCGCCTCGGCGTCCGCGGGCGGCTCGGTGGTGGGGCTGGCGCTGGTCTCGCCGGCGCCGGCGCCGGGGCGGCCGGCGCCGGTGCAGGCGGTCAGCGCCGCGGCGACGGCGAGGGCCGCGGCGACGGCGGCCGTGCGGGCGGTCCGGCGGTGCTGGGGCACGGGGTACTCCTGGGTCGGCGGTGGGTGGTCGGGTGGTGGGGCGGTGGCGGGCGGGAGGCGGAGTGGTCGGTCGGCTGGCGGGGCTGGTCGGTGGCGGCGGGCGGACGGTGGGCGCCGTCGTCGTCAGCGGTCGGCGACGCGGCGCTCGATCGCGGTCAGCACCCCGTAGATGGCCATCGCCAGCGCGCACAGCACGACGAGGGCGGCGAACAGTCCGGTGGTGTCCAGGCTGTTGCCGCGGGTGGCGAGCAGCATGCCCAGGCCCTGGCCGCCCATGACGAACTCCCCGACGACGGCGCCGGTCACCGACAGGGTGAAGCCGTTGCGCAGGCCGGTGAGCACGCTGGGCAGGGCGAGCGGGAGCTCGATCGCGCGGAGCAGGTCCCACTCCCCAGCGCCGTCGAGCCGGGCGGCGGCCACGACGTCGGGGTCCAGGGTGCGCAGGCCGTGGACGGTGGACAGGAGGATGGGGAAGAAGACCAGCAGCGCGCAGAGGAACACGGTGGGCGCCAGGCCGTAGTCGAGCCAGATCACCAGCAGCGGGGCCAGCGCGACCGTCGGGATGGCCTGGGAGGCGGCGACCAGCGGCTCCAGGGCGGCCGACGCCCACCGGCTGCGGAAGATGAGGTAGGCCAGCGGCAGGGCGACGGCGGCCCCGGCCAGGCAGCCGAGCGCCGCCTCGGTGAGGGTGGGCAGGACGTAGCGCCCGAGCCCGCCGGTGGTGACGTCCTCGACCAGGCGCACCGCGACGTCGCTCGGCGCCGGCAGGGCGTAGGCCGGCACCAGCCCGGAGCGGGCCAGCGCCTCCCAGGCCAGGACGAGGACGACGGCGAGGGTGAGGGCGGCGCCGAGCCGGCCGCCGGGACGGGAGCCCCGCCGGGTTCCGGCGGCCCGGCGGGACCGGGCGCCCCGGCCGGCGCGGGTGCCCGCGGCGGGCGGGCGGCGGTGGGGCTCCGGCACGCGGCCGCCGTCGGAACGGTCGCCGGCCCGTGAGCGGCCGCCGTCGGCGGGGCGGTCGCCGGCCCGCGAGGGGTCGGGCCGCGCGGGGTGGCCAAGTTGCGCAGGTTCGCCGTCCGTGGTGGGGCTGCTGGACTGGGCGGGGTTGTCGCCGTCGTGGGCGCGGTGGACGGTCGGCGCGTGCCGCTGGCCTGCAGCCAGCCGGTCACCGCCGGCCGCGGTCCGCGGGTAGTCGTCACGACCGGGGTGCGCGCCCGGGCCCGACGCGGGCGGCGTCGTCGACAGGTGCTGGTTGCCCACCAGGTCCTCCCGGTCCGTCTCCGACGTGGACCGGGGTCGCCCGGGCGGCGCGGGTGCGCGACCGAGCCGGCACGCCAGCGGCGTGCCGCGTGCTGCCTCCCATCCGGACTTTCACCGTCGGTCCTGGAGTTCCACCAGGTCAACCGGCACCCCTGCGGGTGCGCGGCTCGCGGACTGTCACCGCCGGTTCGGACTCTCACCGACCCCGGAGCACGTTGCTTCGGCGCCATCGTAACGCGCGGGCGGGGGTCGCGGTCCCGGCGGCCGCGGTCAGGCCTCCAGCGCCTCCTCCTCCTCCTTCTCCTGCTTCTCCAGCATCGCCAGCGCGGCGTCGAACTCCGCCTCGATCGCCGGGTTGCGCCGGTGCGTCAGCACCGAGACGACCACGGCGACCAGGAGGTTGAGGACGAAGCCGGGCACGATCTCGTACAGGTCGAAGATCCCGCCGTCGACGTTCCCCCAGATCCCGACGGCGACGGCGCCGACCACCATGCCGGCCAGGGCGCCGGCGACGGTGAGGCGGCGCCAGTACAGCGACAGCAGGATGGTCGGGCCGAACGCGGCGCCGAAGCCGGCCCAGGCGAAGGCCACCAGCCCGAGGATGGTGTCGTTCTGGGTCCACGCCATGGCCGCGGCGACGAGGGAGACCAGCAGCACCGCGCCGCGGCCGAGCAGCACGAGGAACCGGTCGCTGGCGTTGGAGCGCACCACCATCCGGTAGAGGTCCTCCACCAGCGCCGAGGAGGTGACCAGCAGCTGGGAGGAGACGGTGGACATGATCGCGGCGAGCACCGCGGCGAGCATGAACCCGGCGAGCAGCGGGTGGAAGAGGATCTGCCCGAGGGCGATGAAGACCGTCTCCGGGTCGTCCAGGGTGAGGCCCTGCTGCTGGAAGTACGCCACCCCGACGAGCGCCGTCGCGATGGCGCCGAGGACGGACAGGGCCATCCAGCCGATCCCGATGCGGCGGGCAGAGGTGGCCTCGCGCACCGACCGGATGGCCATGAACCGGACGATGATGTGCGGCTGGCCGAAGTAGCCCAGGCCCCAGGCGAGGGCGGAGACCACGCCCATGACGGTCGCGGTGCTGGTGGCGCTGAGCAGCGCGGGGTCCACCTCGCGGACCGAGGCGATCACGCCGCCGGGCCCGCCGGTGGCGGACAGCCCGACGAGCGGGACGGCGATGAGGGCCAGGAACATCATCAGGCCCTGCACGAAGTCGGTGTAGGAGACCGCGAGGAACCCGCCGAAGAGGGTGTAGGCGACGGTCACGGCGGCCACGAGGAGCATCCCGTGGCGGTACTCCATACCGAAGGAGCTCTCGAAGAAGACCCCGCCGGCGACCATGCCGGAGGAGACGTAGAAGGTGAAGAACGTCAGGATGATCAGGCCGGAGGCGACGCGCAGCAGCCGGGAGCGGTCCTTGAGCCGGTTCTCCAGGAAGCTGGGGATGGTGATGGAGTTGTTCGAGACCTGGGTGTAGCCGCGCAGCCGTGGGGCGACGAAGCGCCAGTTCAGCCACGCGCCCACGGTCAGCCCGACGGCGATCCAGCCCTCCACCAGGCCGGCGGCGTAGATCGCGCCGGGCAGGCCCATGAGCAGCCAGCCCGACATGTCCGACGCGCCGGCGCTCAGTGCGGCGACGGCGGGGCCCAGGTCCCGGCCCCCGAGCATGTAGTCGCCCAGGTCCTTGGTGCGCCGGTAGGCGTACCAGCCGATCAGGAGCATGCCGCCGAAGTAGACGATCATCGCCACGGCCTGGAATGCCTGGTCGCTCATGGTGGTCCTCCTCGGGACGGATGGCGGCCGAGGCTACCTGCCGCTGCGCGGTCAGGACATGTTCCCTGGTCGGCGGACCGGCCGAGGGCAGGACTGACCGGGCAGGACGGGTGGGCAGGACTGACCGGGCAGGACGGGTGGGCAGGACTGATCACGCAGGACGGGTGGGCCAACCAAGGGTGGGCCGGGTCCGGCCCCCGCCGGGTCAGTGCCGGTGGGCCTGGGCGGCGAGCTCGCGCAGCGCGTCCACCTCGGCGGCAGCGTCGTCGGCCTTGTACACCGCCGAGCCGGCCACGAACACGTTTGCACCCGCGTCGGCGGCCCGCTCGATGGTGGCGCGGGACACGCCGCCGTCGACCTGGACCCACACGTCCAGCCCGGCGGCGCTGATGGCCCGGCGGGCGCGGGTGATCTTGGGCAGCATGGCGTCCAGGAAGGGCTGGCCGCCGAACCCGGGCTCGACAGTCATGACGAGCAGCATGTCGAGCTCCGGCAGGAGGTCTAGGTACGGCTCGACCGGCGTCGCCGGCCGCAGCGCCAGCCCGGCGCGGGCGCCCTGGTTGCGCAGCTCGCGGGCCAGCCGCACCGGGGCGACGGCGGCCTCGGCGTGGAAGGTGACCGAGGCGCAGCCCGCCTCGGCGTAGGCCGGCGCCCACCGGTCGGGGTCCTCGATCATCAGGTGGGCGTCCACCGGGACGGGGCTGGTCCGCAGGATCGACTCGACCACCGGCAGGCCGAGGGTGAGGTTGGGCACGAAGTGGTTGTCCATGACGTCCACGTGGGCGTAGTCCGCGCCGGCGATCTTCGCCAGCTCCCCGCGCAGGTCCGCGAAGTCGGAGTTGAGGATGCTCGGCGCGATCAGGATGCTCACCGGGGCAGCGTAGCGAGGCCGGTGGGCGGGGCCGGGACGCGCTGCGGGCTCTGCTGGCGCAGGTTCGGGAACCACTCGCCGTCGTGTTGCTCCGCGGAGGACTGTCAGGTCCGGGTTCAGCTCGTGGCGATGGTCGTCAGACCAAGCCGCGACCAGGCCGCCAGCAGCGTCCTGTCGCCGGAGACGGCCGCAGTGTCCGCCGACGCCACGGACAGTGCCGTTGCAGCATGCACGGCGTCGTAGCCACGCAGCCCCTGCTCGACGGCGAGCGCGGCCGCCGTCGTGGTGGTCTCGGGGGTGACCGAGATCAGGACCATGGCGCTGAGCAAGGTGTCCGTAGCCTGCAGACCGGTGCCGAGCTGGTGTGCCGTGAGGCGCCCGATCCGGTTCGCCTGACCGAGGGCGGCGGCCGCCTCCACGTGCACGAGCAGCGATGAGCAACGGATGTCGGCCTCCTGCCAGAGCTGCCGGCATCTCGCCGATGATGGCTCCTCGACGATGAGCGGCACGAAGGCAGACGTGTCGAGGTAGAGGAGCATGCGCGCTCGTCAGCGCCGTTGGTCGACGACCAGGTCACTGACCGTACCCGCCGCCCTGATGAGCGGAGGAAGGGTTGTCGGGCCGGACGGGCGGCTAGCGACGCCCTCCGCGACGAGACGCTCGACGAGGCTCTCGCCCGTGAGCGGCGCGAGCTGAGCGACCGGACGCCCTCGGTCGGTGACGACCACGACCTCGCCGGAGCGTGCGCGGTCGACATACGAGCTCAGCTGTGCCTTCAGGGTCCGGATACCGACCACCGTCATCCCGGCCTCCTCGTTCGTGGTCACACGGTAGCACTATGTGGTCACGTTGGTGCGCCTGCTGTGAGCATGCGGTCCCCTTCGGGCTCTGTCCCAGGCCGGGGGCCGAGCGGCGGCAGGGGGCTTGCTGTTGCCGGAAGGCCTCCAGTGCCGAGGGAGTCGCTGCGGAGGGCCGTGCTGACTCAGGGAGTCACCGCGGAGGGCCGTGCTGAGGGAGTCACCCCGCAGGGTTGCGCTCAGGATGTCGCAGCGGAAGGTTGCGCGGGCCTCCTCGCCAGTCAACGGCCCGCAACGTACAGTTTCACGTATAGCGGCCATAAGACAAGAACTGATTCCTGACCCGGGGCGAGAGCTACGAACGGCTGAGGCGTGTCGCCCCATGCGAGATCTGCGAAAGGTTGTGGGCGTGTCGCGGCGCGCTTCCCCAGGATTGGGCGCCTGATTACTACTATTGGTGCATGACGTTGATCGAGCTGGACGGTACCGAGTGGTCCATCCTGATGAAGTACAAGGAGCAAGCGCCGTACAAGCTGATGCGGCTCAAGGCAGAAGCGCTGATGCTGCTGCACGAGAACGTCGACATCGGCACGGTCGCCAGGTTTGTCGACCGCAGGCCTTCGACGGTACGGGCCTGGGTGAGGGACTGGCAGAAGATGCGTCTGGCGTCGGTGCACACCGGTCACGCCGAGAACCTGAACGCCTCCAAGCTCACCGCCGACCAGCGCGCCCAGGTAGCCCAGATCCTGGCCTCCCCACCCTCGGAGCAGGGACTGCCCGCGCAGTTCTGGGACGTACCGAACCTGGCGTCCTGGCTGCACAACCACTTCGAGGTGGTCTACGAGTCCGACAGCTCCTACCACTTCCTCCTGCACATGGCCGGGATGACCTTCCACAAGCCCGAAGCGGTGGACAAGCGACGCGGCGACGAGGCCACCATCGCCAAGCGGATGGCCGAGATCCACCAGGAGATCGCCCCGCACCTGGCCGACCCGGACACCATCGTGGTGGCCGCGGACGAGGTCCGCATCGAGCACGAGGCCATCCTGCGCCGGGCCTGGCAGATGGCCGGAACCACCACCCGCATCGAGGTCGACCGCCAGCGCCAGGCCCAGAGCTACATCGGGTTCCTCCACCAGGACGACGGGAAGGTGGACCTGCGGCGCCTGGACTGGCAGAACAGCGACACCATCATCGAGGCCCTCACCGCGTTCACGGCCGCCCACCCGAAGAAGAAGATCGTGATCGTGTGGGACAACGCCGCCTGGCACCGCTCCAAAGCCCTGCGGGCCCACCTCGGACCAGGCAATCTCCTCGAACGCATCCACCTGATCCACATGCCGCCCTACGCACCCGACCACAACCCGATCGAGCACGTCTGGGGCGAAGCAAAAACCAGCATAAGCAACATCCAGCGCGCCACCTTCGACCAGACCAGGACCGCGTTCGAAGGCTTCATCCGCGGCAACAAGTTCCCCTACCGCCTGGAGTGAGCTTTTGATCTATCCGGGCTATACGTCAAGCGGAAGGGGGTAAGCCGCACCATGTCGTACTCGGAGTCCCGTGCTCGCTACGCGGAGATCCTCAACGCTGTCGTTGACGACCGCGAGGAGGTAGTGATCACCCGTGCCGGTCGCGAACCCGTGGTCATCGTTCCCCTCGAGGACTATGAGTCCCTGAAGGAGAGCGCCTACCTTCTGCGCAGCCCGGCGAACGCTCGCCGCCTGCTTCGTTCCTTCGTTCTATCGAGGAGCTGGAGGCGGGGTCCGGGGTCGCCCGAGACCTCCTGGAATGAGGAGCGCGTGGGCCGAGACCGCTTGGGGCGGACTATGTCCGATGGCAGGCCGAGGACCGCAGAGTGCTCAAGTGGATCAACGTCCTCATCAAGGACGTCGAACAGAATGTCCATGAAGGTATAGGAAAGCCGGAGCCGCTCAAGCACGGCTACCGTGGCTATTGGTCTCGGCGCATCACGGATGAGCACCGATTGGTGTACAAGTTCGAGGGCGATGAGATCCGCATCGCCGCCTGCCGCTACCACTACGGAGACTGACCACCGCGGGAGCGGGCCGCGACTACTTCGGCGACCGGCCGGAAGGTTGGGACGAACGGATCAACGGTCCGGGCCCGCACCGGCACCGGTGGCGCGAGCACGTCTGCGGAGCTGAACTCTCACTCCGAGGGGGTCAGGGCGGTCCGGTCACGGTGCTGAGCGCCGCCGGAGCAGCGCCAGGAACATCGCGTCCGTGCCGTGCAGGTGCGGCCAGAGCTGGACGAACGGCCCGGCCAGCCCCGGCAACGGCCGCCGGCCGACCTCCTGGACGACGGCGGCCGCGTCGAGGACCTCGACGTCGCCGCGGCGGCCGGTCACGTCCGTCACCACGGTGCGGGTCTCGGCCAGGTGCGGAGAGCAGGTGGCGTAGGCCACCACGCCGCCCGGCCGGGTGGCGTCCAGGGCGGCGCCGAGCAGCTCGCGCTGGAGCGCGCCGAGCCCCGCCAGGTCCGCCGGGGTGCGCCGCCAGCGTGCCTCGGGGCGGCGGCGCAGCGCGCCCAGGCCGGTGCACGGGGCATCCACCAGCACCCGGTCGAAGGCGCCCGGGTGCGCCGGGCCGACCGCCCGCCCGTCGCCGACCTGGACCGTGACGGTGCCGGCCGGCAGGGCCGCGACCGCGGCCCGGACGAGGTCGGCCCGGTGCGGAGCCACCTCGTTCGCCAGCAGGGTCACGCCCCGCCGCGCGGCGAGGGCACCGAGCAGGGCCGCCTTGCCGCCGGGCCCCGCGCACAGGTCCAGCCAGGCGGTGTCCCGCTCCGGGACGGGCGCGGCGGCGAGGGCGAGGGCGACGAGCTGGGAGCCCTCGTCCTGCACCCCGGCGGCCGCCGCCCGCACCGCCGGCAGCCGGCCCGGGTCCCCGCCGCCGAGCAGCACCGCGCGCGGGGACCAGCGGCCGGGGGCCGGGCGCTCCCCCGTCTGCGCCGCCACCTTCGCCGCCAGGTCCGCCGGGCCGACCAGCCCGGGACGCGCCACCAGGGTGACCCCGGGCGGGTCATTGTCGGCCCGGAGCAGGTCCGCCAGCTCCCCGGCGTCGCGGCCGTCCGCGAGCAGGGCCTGGCGCAGCGCCCGGGTCACCCACGGCGGGTGGGACTCGGTGGCCGAGAGCCGGGCGACGTCGTCCTCGCCGGCCGGGTCGACCTCGTCCGCGACGACGGCGAGCCACTCCTCGGTGCTGCGGGCGGCGACCGCGCGCAGCACGGCGTTGACCAGGCCGGTCGGCGCCGGCCCGACCGCCTCCCGGGTCAGCGCGACGGTCTCGGCGACGGCGGCGTGCGCCGGGACGCGCATGCCGAGGAGCTGGTGGGCGCCGAGCCGGAGGACGTCGAGGACCGCCGGGTCCAGGGTGTCCAGCGCCCGGCCCCGGGTGCAGCGGGACAGGATGGCGTCGTAGCGGCCCCGCAGCCGCAGGGTGCCGTAGGCCAGCTCGGTGGCGAAGGCGGCGTCGCGCCCGGTCACGCCGCGCTCGCGCAGCAGGCCGGGCAGGACCAGGTTGGCGTAGGCGTCGGAGGTGGCGACCGCACGCAGGACGTCCAGCGCGGCGCGGCGGGCCGGGTCCGTCCGGCGGCGCCGCGGCGGCTGGGACCGGCCGGGGCTCGCCTGCCCGGGACCGGCGCGGCGGGGACCCGCGCCGCGGGGACCCGCGCCGTGGGGGCCCTCACCACGACCCGCGCGATCAGGGCTCACGCGCCCAGCACCTGCCCGTCGGGGCCGGCGCCGCGGGCCCAGGCGTCGGCGGGCATCCAGCCCTTCCCGGCTGGGGCGACCTGGCCCAGGGCGACGGCGCCCGCGCCGGTGCCGACGAGGACCTCGTGCTTGCCGGCCCGGACCTGTCCGGGCGGCAGGTCGGTGACGTCCGGGCGCGGGCGCACCGGGCCCAGCTTCAGCCGGCCACCGGCGGGCAGCGTCGTCCACGCGCCGGGCGCCGGGGTGCAGCCCCGGACGCGGCGGTCGACGGCGAGGGCGGGGTCCGCCCAGCGCACCCGGGCGTCGTCGACGGTGATCTTCGGGGCGAGGCTGACGCCGTCGGCGGGCTGCGGCTGCGGGCGGGCGGTGCCAGCCGCGATGGCGTCCAGGGTGGCGAGGAGCAGGCCCGCGCCGGCCTCGGCGAGCCGGCCCAGGAGGTCCCCGGCAGTGTCCTGGGGCCGCACCGGCTCGGTGAGGGTGCCGTAGACCGGGCCGGTGTCCAGGCCGGCCTCGATCCGGAAGGTGCTCGCGCCGGTGATCTCGTCCCCGGCGATCACGGCGTGCTGGACCGGGGCCGCGCCGCGCCAGGCCGGCAGCAGGGAGAAGTGCAGGTTCACCCAGCCGTGCGCCGGGACGTCGAGGAGGTCGGCGGGGATGAGGTTGCCGTAGGCGACGACCGGGGCGGCGTCGACGGCCAGCGCCCGGATCTGCTCCGCCGCCGCGGCGTCCCTGAGGGTGCGCGGGGTCAGCACGGGCACGCCGGCGGCGCGGGCGGCCGCGGCGACCGGGCTGGGCGCCAGCGCCCGGCCGCGCCCGCGCGGGGCGTCCGGCCGGGTGAGCACCGCGACGACCTCGTGGTCGGAGCCGAGCAGCGCCCGCAGGGCCGGCAGGGCGGCCTCCGGGGTGCCGGCGAAGAGCAGACGCATGGTCGAGGAGTCTAGGCGGCGGGCGCCAGCGGCAGGCCGAGGGCCCGGAGGTCCGCGCGCAGCGTCGCGGCCGTGGTGAAGACCCGGGCGTGCAGGCCGAGCGCCGCCGCGGTCGCCACGTTCGCCGGGGAGTCGTCCACGAAGACGGTGCTGGCCGGATCCAGGCCGTAGCGCTCGAGCAGGACCCGGAAGATGGCCGGGTCGGGCTTGATCACGCCCTCCTGCCCGGAGACCACGACCCCGTCGAGCAGGCCGATCGCCGGTGCCACCGGCTCGGCGTGGTGGAACGTCTCGGCGGACCAGTTGGTCAGGCCGAGCAGCCGGACGCCGGCGGCGTGCAGCTCCTCGACCACGGCGGCGGTGCCGGGGACGGGGCCGCTGAGGCTGGCGGCGAAGTTGGTGCAGTACCTGGTGAAGGTGTCCGCGTGTGCGGGATGGTCCCGGGCGACCCGGGCCTGGGCGGCGGCGTGGGTGAGGCCGGCGTCCATGTCCCGGTTGACCGCCGGGAAGTCGATCGCCGCCGAGAAGGCCTCCCACTCGCTGCGGGACATCCGGTCGGCGAGGGCCAGGTACGGGTCCCACCCGATCACCACCTGGCCGAGGTCGAGGACGACGGTGGGATACGGCGAGGCTGGCACGGGACTATCGCACCATATTCGGCCGGGGGTCGGCCGCCGCGGCCCGGCGGTGGTCCGCGGGCAGCGGTCCGGCCGCCCGCCGTCGTCCCGGCCCCTACCAGAGGTCCGGCGGGTCCACCTGGACGCGGACCGACCCGTCCTCCTTCCGGGCGGTGCGCGCGGCGGCGGCGCGGGCCAGGTGGCGGGCGAGCTGGGCGCCGTGGCGCCGGTCGGTCCGGACCAGCGCCCGGACCCCCTCCCCCACCTCGACCGGGCCGAGCACGACCATCCCGGGCACCGGCTCGAGGTGCGCCAGGAACGACCGGACCGCACCGGCGTCGCCCTGCACGGCGGCGAGCCGCACCGCGGGCGGGAACGCCAGCTCCTCGCGCTCGGCCAGCTCGCGCGCGGCGAACCCGGCGGGGTCCCACCGCACGAGGGCCTGGGCCGGGACCGGGGCGGGCTGCCCGAGCAGCAGCACCCGGCCGCCGTCGGCCGCCCCCCGGACCAGGGCCGCGGCACCGAGCCACCGGCGCAGCGCCTCGGCCCCCGCCCACAGTTCGGGGCGAGAGGTCAGCGCCGCGGCGTCGAGCAGCAGCGCGGCGGCGTACCCGCCCTCGGCCACCGGCTCGGCCCCGGGCGTGGCCACGACCAGCCGGGCCCGCCCGTCCACGGTCTCCACCACCCCGTGCCCGGCGCTCGTCCCGGAGACCACCACCGGCACGGAGGGGAACGCGCGGCCGAGCTCCTCGGCGGTGCGGCCCGAGCCGACCCTGGTCGCGCGCAGCCCGGTGTGCTCGCACTGCGCGCAGGACCAGGTGAGGGCGTGCCGCCCGCACCAGCCGCAGCTGGGCACCGACCGCGCCCCGGCGAGGTTGAGCGGGCCGTGGCAGGCGGGGCAGCGGGCCGGCTCGTGGCAGCGGGCGCAGGCGACCACCGGGACGTACCCGCCGCGGGCGACCTGCACCAGCACCGGCCCGCGCGCCAGCGCGTCCTTCACCAGGCGCCAGGCCGGGGTGGGGATGCGGGCCGCACCGGCCGGCCCCTCGCGGGCCAGGTCGGTCTCGGTGGGGGCCTGGACGAGCGGTGCGGCCCGGCGCACGGCCGGGCGGGGGGCCTGGACCGGGTGGGCCCAGCCGCGCTCGACCAGCAGTTGGGCCTCCACCGTGCGGGCGTACCCGCCCAGCAGCAGGGCCGTGCCCTCGACGTCGGCGCGCAGGGCGAGCACCTGGCGGGCGTGCGGGTAGGGGGCCCGGGGCTCGGCGAGCCGGTCGTCGCCGTCGTCGAAGCAGACCACGAGCCCGAGGTCCTGCACGGGGGCGAACGCGGCGCCGCGCGTGCCGACCACCACCCGCACCGCGCCGGTGAGCACCCGCAGGAAGCTGCGGTAGCGCCGGGCCGGGCCGTCCCCGGCGAGGAGCTGGGCCACCGGCTCGCCGGGGAGCTCGGCGGCGAGGGCGGCGGCGACCGCCGCGACCTGGCGCCCGGTGGGCACGACGACGAGCACCCCACGCCCGCCCGCCCGCGCGGCCCGGGCGGCCTGCGCCACCGGCACCGCCCACGCCGGGGGCCCCTGCCCGGGCAGCACCGTCCAGACGGCCCGCGGGCGGCCGCCGTCGGCCAGGTGCCGGAGGAAGGCCGGGCCGCCGGTGTACGGCCGCCAGGCCTCCCCGTCCGGGGCGGTCGGGTCCGCCGGCACGGGCGCGGGCCTGGCCAGGACCGCGCGCTCGGTGGCGGCGTGGCGGGGCGGGACGGCGAGGCGCAGGACGTCCATGAGCGTGCCGGCGTAGCGGTCGGCGACGGCGCGGGCCCCGGTGAGCACCGCCGGGGTGAGCACCGGGACGGCGGAGACCGCGCGGCGCAGCGGCGTCAGCGAGGTGCCGTGGTCGGTGTCCGCCCGGCGCTCCAGCACGTAGCCGGGCCGGTCCTTGCCGGCGAAACGGACCTGGACCCGGGTCCCGGGCAGCGCGGTGGCGGCCATGTCCGCGGGGACGAGGTAGTCGAAGGGGTGGTCCAGGTGGGCCAGCGGCACGTCGACGGCGACCCGGGCGACCGGGTCCGGCACGCCCTGCCCGTCCACCCGGACCGGGGCCGGTGCGGGGCGCGCGAGGAGGGTGCCCTGCTCGCCTGGTGCCATGGGCTCATCCCACCACGGACCACCGACACGGCTCTGCGCGGGTGCCGCGGGTGCGGCCGCGGCCGGTGGTCGGCTACCCGGGCGGTCCCCGGCGTGCTTCCGGCGGTCCCCGGGGTCCTCACGCGGTCCCCGCGGCGCCCGCGGCGCTCCCGGCGGCCGCGGCGGTCGTGGTGCTCCGCAGCCGCAGGAACGTCGGGGTCAGCATCGGGACGGCGGAGACGACCAGACCGATCGCGCCGAGCAGGACGCCGGTGCGGGCCCCGAGGGACTCCCCCACCACCCCGGCCAGCGCGGCGCCCAGCGGGATCGAGCCGTACATGACCTGGGTGTAGGCGCCGGCGGAGCGGGTGAGCTCCTCGCGCGGGATGAGCTGCTGGCGCATGGTGACGGAGTAGACGTTCGCGTTGCCCTCCCCGACCCCGCGCACCAGCATGACCGCGGCGACGACGGCGGCCAGGGCCCAGCCGGTGAGCGGCCAGGCGGGCAGTAGCACCGGGACCAGGCACGAGGCCAGCAGCGAGAGCGCGAAGGCGCGACCAAGGCCGCACCGGTCGGCCAGGCGCAGCGCCGTCAGGGTGCCCACCAGCCCACCGACCCCGGCCGCGGCCAGCGCGAGGCCGTAGGCGCCGGGGTCGACGTCCTGCTGGCGCACGGCCCACAGGATCAGGTTCAGGACCAGGACCTGTTCGGTGGCGTTGTAGGTCGCGGCGTGGATGGTCAACGCGCGCAGGTGAGGCTGGGTGAACAGGATCCGCAGCCCGGTCAGGATCGGTAGCCGCCCGCTGGTGCTCGAGCCGCGGCTGTGGGCGCCGGGCGCGGCGTCGGTGGAGACCGCGAGGCGTTCGCGGGGGTGGCTGGTGGCGACGCCGAGCGCGGAGGCGAGGTGGCCGACGGCGGTGACGATCACTGCTGCGGGGGCGCCGGCGGCGGAGATGAGCAGACCGGCCAGGCCGGGGCCGCTGATCTCGGTGACGGTTCGGCTGCCCTGCACGGCGCGGTTGGCGGCGGCCAGGTGGACGTCTCGGACCAGGGCGGGGACGAAGGCGAAGGCGGACAGGCCGAAGACCAGGGCGCAGCAGCCGCTGGCGAAGGTGATGGCGGCCAGCAGCGGCACGGTGAGCCAGCCACCGACCCAGGCCAGGGGGATCTGGGCCAGCAGGAGCGCCTGGAGCAGGTCGGTGGCGATCATCGAGCGCTTCTGGTCACGCCCGTGCAGCAGGTGCCCGGCCAGCAGGGCGAAGAGCAGGTAGGGCAGGGTGCCGGCGGTGGCGACGAGGCTGACCGCCGCGGGTCCGGCGTCTAGGGCGATGGCCGTGACCAGCGGGATGGCGACCGTGGTGAACTGCGCGCCGGCGCTCGCCGCGGACTGGCCCAGCCAGTAGTGACGGAAGCTGCGGTCGCCGCGGAGGAGGGTCCAGCTCGGGTCGCGCAGCCGGCCGCCCCGCTGCTCGCTTGCGTGGTTGCTTCGTTGGTCGCTTGCCGGGCTGTTCCGCTGGCCGCTTGCCCGGCTGCCCACCCGCCCGCTCCCCTGGCGGCTCATGGCGTCCCGCCGGGGCCGAGCGGGGCCGCACTGGGCCAGACTGGAGGGGTGAGCGTACCGAGCGGAGTCGAGGCGAGTGGGGCGGGTGCCTGGAAGGCGACGCCGTCCGTGCCCTGGCCTCCCCGGGTGCCCGCTGCCGTCGCGGCATCGGTGGGTGCTTCGTGGGGTAGGCGCACGGCCCCTCCTCGTGGTCATCGGCCCCCTCGGCCGAGACGTTACCGATGATTTCAAATGACCGGTAACGGACGCGTGCCGGCGGACAGCGGCTATCCCGAGCCCGGAGGGCGAGCCCCGGCTCCGCCTCCGCTGCGCCTGGCTCAGGTCTTCGTCAACACCGCCGACCGCGAGGCCGGTGCGGACGCCCTGCAGAGTCCCGGCGACCTCGTGCAGTGGCTGGCCAGCTACGACCTGCTGGACGCGCGGGCACCCGCCGGGCCGGACGACATCGCCCTCGCGCTGGATCTGCGGGAGGGGCTGCGGGGCCTCTTCCTCAGCCACAACGACGGGCCGGACGCCGGCCCCACCGACCCGGACGACGTCAAGAATGAACGTCGGCTGGAGCGGGCCTTGGCGCAGCTGCCGGTACGCATGACGGTCACCGGAGGCGTCGTGGGAACCGCGCCGTCGTCGGACTCCCCGGTCCGGGCCGCGCTCACCGAGATTGCCGTCGTCCTCGTCCGGGCGGACCCGGCCCAGCTGACGCGGCTGAAGGCGTGCCGGCGCGACGTGTGCCGCTGGGTGTTCTACGACTCCTCACGCAACCGGGGCAGCACCTGGTGCGCCATGGGCATCTGCGGGGCGCGCACCAAGATGGCGACCTACCGGGACCGCCGCCGCGATCGCTGACCCCCGGCGGCGTAGCGGCCGCCGACCGGGTTGGCGCTGGGCATGGCGTGCGCGTGATGTCCTTCCGCGGCCGGTGGTGACGGTCGTGGCCCGGCCGTCCTGGTGGCGGTCGTGCCCGTCTCGGCGGTGCTGGTGCCCAATCCGCGCTGTCCACCGTGGTGCGCTCTGACCTGTTCGTGCACAGCGGTTCTCCGTGAGGGACGAGCTGGGTGGGGCTGTGGAAGACGGGCCGCCGTGTCGGTCCCGGGCGCTAACTCTAGCACAGGCGTTCGATGAGAAGCTCGACGGCACGGGTGCTGGGGAGGGGTGGTGGTGATGACGACGGCGACGACGTCCGTGCCGCTGTCGCTGGTGACCTCGCCGCCGAGTGTGGCTTCCGCGTTGCCGCCCGCCAAGGGGTTGGCGGCCCTGGCGGGCGCAGCGGCGACGTCGGTGGCCGGTAGTGGCGCCCTGCCTGCTCGTGCACAGAACTTCTCCTCAAGCTGCGGGCTGGGTGGGTCTGTGGAGGGCGGGCGGTCGTGTCGGAGCCTCGCGCTAGCCTCGGTACAAGCGTTCGATGAGAGGCTCGACGGCACGGGTGCGGGGAGGGGTGGTGGCGATGACGACGACGATGACGTCGGTGCCGCCGGCCCCGTCGGGTGTGCCCTCGCCCGCCGCCCCCGCTGCCGCCTCGCCGGCTGCAGCGCCCTCGCCCGCTGTGCCGGCTCCGGATGTGCTGGTGGGACTGGTCGCTGAGGCGGTGGCCGCCCTGTCATCGGGGGCGCCGGCCTCGGGCGCCGGCGGGTGGGGGCAGGCGGTGCGGGTGGGGGTGATCGGCGGGCTGGACGCGGTGATCAGGGACCTGACGGTGTACCGGGGGCAGGTGCTGCTGGCGCACCGGGAGGACGGGGGTTGGGGGACGGGGCAGGACCGGGACTTTGCGGACTGGCGCTCGCGGACCACCGGTGGTGGGCGGGGCGCGGCGACCGGGGAGCTCGTGGTCGCGGAGGGGATGGCGGAGATCCCGGCCCTGCAGGACGCGGTCGCTCGGGGTGAGCTGGGGCTGGAGCACGCGAAGGCGCTGGCCCGGGTCCGCCAGGGCGCCTCCGGCCCGGTGAAGGAGGCGCTGTCGGGGGACGTGGGGGCCGAGCTGGTGGAGAAGGGCAAGGGCCTGTCCGCCCCGGACCTGGCGCGGGAGGCGCGCAGGGTCGCCGCCCAGATCGACGCGGCGGCGGCGCAGGCGGACTTCGAGGCGGTGTGGCAGCGGAGGTCGGTGACGACCCGGCGCAGCGGCGGGGCGGCGACGGGGCAGTGGGTGCTGGACCCGGTGTCCGGGGCGGTGGTGGCGACCGCGCTGGACGCCATCGTCGGGGTGCCGGGCAAGGAGGACACCCGCACGAGGGAGCAGCGGCTGGCTGATGCGTTGGTGACGATGGCCTCCCGGGTGCTGCAGGTCGGGGCGGACCTCAACGGTGCCCAGGTCCGTCCGCACCTGGCGGTGGTGGTCCAGGAGGAGACCTGGGCCGCCACCACCGCGCACCGGCGGGCGCAGGAGGCCGCCGACCAGGGCGCCGCGTTCGGCCTGACCACCCCCCACCACGAAGACGACGACACCGGGTGTGTGAGGGTGCGGCCCGCGCTGCCGGCGGTGGTGGGGTTGCCGGACGTGGCCCCGGGTGAGCTGGAGGACGGCACGGTGGTCCCGCTGGGGGAGCTGGGCCGGCTGCTGTGCGACTGCGAGGCCACCCGGGTGGTGCTGGACGCCGCCTCGGTGGTGCTGGACGTGGGGCAGAGCCAGCGGACCTACACCGGTGAGCTGCGGCGGGCGGTGACGACCCGGGACCGGCGCTGCCGGTGGCCCGGGTGCACCGTCCGGGCGTCGTGGTGCGAGGTGCACCACGTGCGGTGGTGGTCCCACGGCGGGGCGACGTCGGTGGCCAACGGGATGACCCTGTGCTCCTTCCACCACCACGTGCTGCACGCCCAGCACGTGCTGGTGGTCCCCGGCGGGGAGGGGTTCGCCTTCTACCACCGCGACGGGCACCTGATCGGCACCAGCCCGCACCCCCCAAGGGGGCCGCGCTCGACCCGACGGGCACCGGTCGCCGACGGGTACACCCCGGACCTGACCGGCACCCGCCAGCACCTCACCGACCCCCTGAACAACCCCCGGGGCCGTGCGCCCGACCCGCCTACCCGCGTTGACGGCAGACCGGGCCTCGCGCCGGGCGGACCGGGCGGGTTACCGGACGGCTCCAGAGGTCAACCCGATGCTCAGGGGACAGCCCTGCCCACCAGCCCCGGACCCGGCGGGCGGGCCGGCCCAGACCCGCGCGCCACCGACTCCGCTCGGCCTCACCAGGCGAGCACCAGCGCCGAACCCATGCTCTGGGACGACCCCGCCGTCACCTGACCGGTCGCCGGCCCTGCTGAGCAGTCGACATCGTGACGTCTCGAGCGGGCGCGCGGGCGGGCGACGGCGATGCCCCCGCCGTCAGCGGCCGCCCTCGGCGGGCTCCCTCTCGGTGGGCAACGTCTGCGAGGCCGAGAGCTCAGCCGACGGCCCCGGCCGCCGCGGCGAGGGCGTCGGCGCGGTCGGTGCGCTCCCAGGTGAACTCGGGCAGCTGCCGGCCGAAGTGGCCGTAGGCGGAGGTGTGCCGGTAGATCGGCCGCAGCAGGTCCAGGTCCTGAATGATCGCGGCCGGGCGCAGGTCGAAGACCTCCCGGATGGCGGCCAGGATCCGCTCCACCGGCACCGTCTCGGTGCCGAACGTCTCGACGAACAGGCCCACCGGGTTCGCCTTGCCGATGGCGTAGGCCACCTGCACCTCGCACCGGCGCGCGAGCCCGGCGGCGACGACGTTCTTGGCAACCCAGCGCATCGCGTACGAGGCCGACCGGTCCACCTTCGAGGGGTCCTTCCCGGAGAACGCGCCGCCGCCGTGCCGGGCCATCCCGCCGTAGGTGTCCACGATGATCTTCCGCCCGGTCAGGCCGGCGTCACCCATCGGCCCGCCGACGACGAACCGCCCGGCCGGGTTGACCAGCAGCTCGGTGTCGGCGGTGCGCAGGTCCACGCCGGCCTCGGCGAGCACCGGTCGCACCACCTCCGCGGCCACCGCCCGGTGCAGCCAGCGCAGGTCCACCGCGTCGTCGTGCTGGGCGGAGACCACCACCGCGTCCAGGCTCACCGCCCGGTCGCCGTCGTAGCCGATGGTCACCTGCGTCTTGCCGTCCGGCCGCAGGCCCGGCACCACCCCCTGCTTCCGCACCGCGGTGAGCCGCTCGGCGAGCCGGTGGGCGAGGTGGATCGGCAGCGGCATCAGCGCCGGCGTCTCCTCGCAGGCGAACCCGAACATCAGGCCCTGGTCCCCCGCGCCGAGCCTGTCGAGGTCGTCGTGCGCGCCGGCGTCGTCGCGGTTCTCCAGGGACTTGCTCACCCCGGCGTCGATGTCCGGGGACTGCTGCCCGATCGACGTCGACACCCCGCACGAGCGTCCGTCGAACCCGATGGCCGAGGAGGTGTACCCGATCCGGGTGACCTCGTCCCGGACGATCTGCGGGATCTCCACGTAGGCGGAGGTGGACACCTCCCCCACCACGTGCACGAGGCCGGTGGTCACCATCGTCTCCACCGCCACCCGGGCCTCGGGGTCCTGCTCCAGGATGGCGTCGAGGATGGCGTCGGAGATGCGGTCGCAGACCTTGTCCGGGTGCCCCTCCGTCACCGACTCGGACGTGAACTGGCGCAGGCGGGCGGGGCGGGTCACCCAGAGATCGTAGTCGCCCGGTCCCACACCCCGAGCACCGCGTCCCACACCGCGTCCGCGACCTCGGCCTTCGTCCCGGCGGCGCGGGCGACGACGTCCCCGGCCCGGTCCAGGACGGTCACCGCGTTCGGCACGTCGCCGAAGCCGACGGCGGTGCCGACCTCGTTGACGACGAGCAGGTCCGCCCCCTTGCGCCGGGCCTTCTCCCGCCCGTGCGCGAGCACGTCCCCGGCGTCGTCGCCGGTCTCCGCGGCGAACCCGACGACGACCTGCCCCGCCGCCAGCGGCGCGGCGGCGAGCTCGGCGAGGATGTCCGGGTTCTCCACCAGCGCGATGGGGGCCGGCCCGGCGCCGGCGGTCTTCTTGATCTTGTGCTCGCTGGCCGCGGCGGGCCGGAAGTCGGCGACGGCGGCCGCCATGACGACGGCGTCCGCGGCGGCGGCCGCGGCGCGCACCGCCGCGCGCAGCTCGGCGGTGGTCTCCACCGGCACCACGGTGACGCCGCCGCCGGGAAGGACGACGGCGTCGACGTTGGCGGCGACGAGCGTCACGGCGGCGCCGCGGGCGGCGGCCGCGGCGGCGATGGCGGCGCCCTGCCGGCCGGTGGAGCGGTTGCCGAGGAACCGGACCGGGTCCAGGGGCTCCCGGGTCCCGCCGGCGGAGACGACCACGCGCCGGCCGGCCAGGTCGCGGTCGCGGACCAGGGCGAGCGCGGCGGCGGCGATCTCGGCGGGCTCGGGCAGCCGGCCGGCCCCGGTGTCGGCGCCGGTGAGCCGGCCGGTGGCCGGGTCCAGGACGTGCACGCCCCGGCCGCGCAGGGTGGCGACGTTGGCGACGGTGGCCGGGTGGCGCCACATCTCGGTGTGCATCGCGGGGGCGAGGAGGACCGGGCAGGTGGCGGTGAGCAGGGTGGCGGTGAGCAGGTCGTCGGCGAGGCCGGCCGCGGCCCGCGCGAGCAGGTGCGCGGTGGCCGGGGCGACCACCACGAGGTCGGCGGAGCGGCCCAGCGCCACGTGGTCCACGTGCTCGGCGTCGTCGAAGACGCCGGTGCGGACCGGCTCGCCGGACAGCGCCTCCCAGGTCGGCCGGCCGACCATCGCCAGGGCCGCCTCGGTGGGCACGACCCGGACGCGGTGCCCGGCCTCGCGGAACAGCCGCAGCAGGTAGGCGGCCTTGTAGGCCGCGATGCCGCCGGTGACGCCGAGGACGATGCGCAGCGCGCCGCCGGACCCCGGGGTCTCGGCGGCGCGCGTGGTGGTGCCGGTCATGCCCGCGTCGGTCAGTCCTCGGTGCGGGTGAGGGTGAGCATGCCCTCGTTGATCTCGCGCATGGCGATGGACAGCGGCTTGTCCTCCTGGGCGGCGGGCACGAGCGGCCCGACGAACTCCAGCAGGCCCTCCTGGAGCTGGGCGTTGTAGGTGTTGATCTGCCGCGCGCGCTTGGCGGCGTAGATCACCAGCGCGTACTTGTTGTCCACCTTCTCGAGCAGCTCGTCGATCGGCGGGTCGGTGATGCCCTCGGGGGCGGCGACGGTTCCGTACATGTGACCTTCTTCTGGACGGGTGCGGCGGGGCGGCCGGTGCCGGGCCGGACGAGGGGCCGGCGTGCGGGCGCGTGCGACATGCCATCGTACCCTGCTGCGGCGTGGACCGGCTGGCCGTGCCCGGGCGGGCCGGGCGGGCCATGCGGAGCGCGCTGCGATGCCTCGGCGGGCCAGGCGTGCCCGGGCGGCGGGTCCGTCGTCGGCGGCCTCGTAGGTTCGGACGACGACGCGCCGTCGGCGATCCGCTCAGCGCGCGGGCAGGCCCATCAGCGCCAGCACCTCGTCGGTGGCCCGGGCGACGTCGTCGTTGACGACGACGTGGTCGAACTCGGTGACCGCGGCGAGCTCCTCGCGGGCGGTGAGCAGCCGGCGGGCCCGTTCCTCCGGCCCCTCGGTGCCGCGGTGGACGAGCCGGCGCTCGAGCTCGGCGAAGCTCGGCGGGGCGAGGAAGACGAACTGGGCGTCGGGCATCGCGGCCCGGACCTGGCGGGCCCCCTGGAGGTCGAGCTCGAGGAAGACGGGCCGGCCGGCGGCGAGCTCGCGCTCCAGCGGCTGCCGGGGGGTGCCGTACCGGTGCCGGCCGTGCACGACCGCCCACTCCAGCATGCAGCCCTTGGCGACGGCCTCGTCGAACTGGGCGTCGGTGAGGAAGTGGTAGTGCAGCCCGTCGACCTCGCCGGGCCGCCGGGGCCGGGTGGTGGCGGAGACGGAGATCCACAGGTCGGGCCGCCGCCGCCGCATCTCGGCCATGATCGTGCCCTTGCCGACGGCGGTGGGGCCGGACAGGACGGTCAGGCGCGCGGGCGAGGCGGAGACCGCTGCCATGGTGTCGGGGGCGGGGTCCGTCATGCCGCCATCCTGCCAGGGCCGGTCACCGTGGTCCCCCGGCGGCTGGACGCCGACGGCGTCCAGGCCGGCCGACGGCGACGGCGGCCGACGGCGGTGATGACTGACGGCGACGGCGACCGCGACCAACGGCGCTGATGACTGACGCCGACGGCGACGGCGACGACTGACGGCGACGGACGACGACTGACGGCGACCGACGAGGTCGGCTACCGACGGCGAGTGACAGCGACGGCGACGGCGAGGTCGGTGAAGCGACGGCGACGGCGAGGTCGGTGAAGCGACGGCGACGGCGGCCGCCGGCGGCGTCCGTGGTTCGCCGGCGGGACTCGGTCCCGATGCGGGCCTCCGCAGGCAGCCTCGCCGGCGGACTCGTTGCTCTGGTGCGGGGCCTCCGAGACGGGCCCGTCCGCGCCCCCGTTCCCGGTGCAGGGCCTCGGAGAGGGGGGCGGTCAGCCGAACCGCTCCACCAGGGCGGCCGTCTGGTGCGGCCCCAGGCCACGGACCCGGCGCGCCTCGGAGATGCCGAACTCCGCCATGAGGTTGCGTGCCTTCGCCTTGCCGACTCCGGGCAGGGACTCCAGGAGGGAGACCACCTTCAGCTTGCCCAGGGCGTCGTCGTCCTTGGCCGACTGCAGGACCTCGGAGAGGCTGACCTGGTTGTACTTGAGCTTGTTCTTCACTTCGGCGCGGGTGGCGCGGGCAGCCGCTGCTTTCGCCAGGGCTTGGGAACGCTGCTCGGGGGTCAACGGTGGCAGGGGCACGGAAGTCACCTCGGCGTGTGGAAGGGAAACCGCATGGTGGCACGACGGTAGCGATTCAACCGGTCACCGGCAACGGGCCTCCGGCCCCTCGGGCCAGCGTGGCCAGGGGCGACGGGACGGGCTCCCAGGCGCCGGCCCGGACGGGCCCGTAGGCGCCGGCCCGGACGGGTCCGTCAGGCGCTCCTCGGTGCCGGTCGGTGCCGCAGCGTTGGACAGTGCCCAGCGCCGGCCGGGGCAGCGGCGCTCGGACCTGCGGTCTTACCGTCCGACTGGGCCGGTGGGGACGGCGGAGGTGGTGCCGCCGGCGGCAGCGGGACGGCGATGTGACCGCCAGGTGCCTGCCGCTGCTGCCCGGCGAGGGGGGCCACTGGTGCTGCTGATGCAGGTGTGGTTCGCATCTGGGCAGCCAGGAGGGCCGGCGCCGGCAATAGGAAGGCGTGACTGTCGGAGAATTAGCGCAAAGGTGCGCGGTGACCGGTGTGCCATCGCTCTTCCGGCGACATCGCCGGCACGGTCGCACATTTGTATTACTTTTCCGCCACTTCGTAGGTCGCCGCCCGCTGGACGGCTGGGTCCCCGTGGGCCGGTTCGGTTCCCCGGCGCGGGACGGCTGGGTACACCGTGCGGCAGGCGGGTCAGCGGTCGAGAGCCGCCCGGGCCTCGGCGACGCCTCGGTCCACCGCCGCGCGCAGGCCGGTGGGACCGGCCCCCAGTACGCTTCGGGACACGTGGGCGAGCACCTGCCGGCGGGCCGGGCCAAACACGCGCGCGAGCTCGTCGGCACCGGCGCCCTGCGCGCCCACGCCCGGCGCGAGCAGCGGCCCGCCTGCTCCGGCGAGGTCCAGGCCGAGGTCGGCGACGGTCGAGCCGACGGTGGCGCCGACCACAAGCCCGACGGACCCCAGCCGCTCCCCCGGCGCCGCGGCGTTGGCGGCGCGGACGCCGTCGACCATCTGCCGGGCCACCGGGCCCGCCGGGCCGGTGGCGTGCTGCACCGTCGCGCCCTCCGGGTTGGAGGTCAGGGCGAGGACGAAGACGCCACGGCCCTCCGCCCGGGCGAGGTCCAGCGCCGGGCGCAGGGACCCGAAGCCGAGGTAGGGCGAGACCGTGATGGCGTCGGCCGCGAGCGGGGCGCCGGGGCGGAGGTAGGCGTCGGCGTAGCCGGCCATGGTGGAGCCGACGTCCCCGCGCTTGACGTCGAGGATGGTGAGGGTGCCCGCGGCGCGGGCGGCGGCGAGCACCTCCTCCAGCACCCGGACACCGTCGGCGCCGTGCCGCTCGAAGAACGCAGCCTGCGGCTTGAGCGCTGCGACGTGCCCGCCGAGGGCGTCGACCACGGTCAGGGCGAAGGTGCGCAGCCCGGCGGCGTCGTCGGGCAGCCCCCAGTCGGCCAGCAGGCCGGGGTGCGGGTCGATGCCCACGCAGACCGGGCCGTGGGCGTCCATCGCGTCGGCGAGCCGGTCGCCGAACGGTGCAGGGGGCGTCATGGGCAGTCTCCGATCGTTGCGCGGTGCGCCGTCGGCGGGCGCCGGAACGTGCGCAGGAAGGTCGTGGCCAGGCGTCGGAACGGCGCGCTGCTCGTCCTGGCCGGTTGCCGGACCGGCGGGTCCGGGCGGCACGGCCGCTCGCCGAGACGGTGCGCTCGCCGTCACGGCCGCTCCCCCGGCCCGGCCGCCACGCCAGCCGGGGCCTGCGCGGAGGTGCCCTGCGTGCCCGTGGCCGGCGGAGAGCTGGCCTGCGCGGACATGGCCTGCGCGGGCGGACCGGCAGCAGCCGGGCGCCCGTCCCCCGCGGCGCCCGCCCGCCGGGCGACGCGGGCGGCGTCGTGGTCCTGCAGGCTCCGCACCCCGAAGGGCCCGGTGAGGGCGGCCTCGATGCCCTGCACCGCGGCGCCGAACTCCTGCGCGGTGGTGATGATGGGCCGGTCGGCCGCCGTCGTCGCGGCCCGGATCGAGTAGCCGTCGGCGCGGGCCCCCTGCCCGCCGGGGGTGTTGATCACCATGTCGACGTTGCCGGTCTCGATGAGGTCGATGATGGTCGGCTCCCCGCCCGGCCCGCGGCCCTCGGACGCCTTGCGCACCACCGTGGCGTGCACGCCGTAGCGGTGCAGCACGGCGGCGGTGCCGGCGGTGGCCAGGATCTCGAAGCCGAGCTCGACCAGCCGGGTGACCGGGAAGACGATGGACCGCTTGTCCCGGTCCGCCACCGAGACGAACACCCGCCCCGCGATGGGCAGCCCGCCGTACGCCGCCGACTGGGACTTCGCGAACGCCGTCGGGAAGTCCGCGTCGAACCCCATCACCTCCCCGGTCGAGCGCATCTCCGGGCCGAGCAGGGTGTCCACGACCGACCCGGCGGCGGTGGCGAAGCGCTTGAACGGCAGCACCGCCTCCTTCACCGCCACCGGCTCGGCCAGGTCGACGGCGCCGCCGTCGCCCGCGGGCAGCAGGCCGCGCCGGCGCAGGTCGGCGATGCTGTCCCCGGCCATCACCAGGGCCGCCGCCTTGGCCAGCGGCACGCCGGTGGCCTTGGCGACGAACGGCACGGTGCGCGAGGCGCGCGGGTTGGCCTCGATGACGTAGAGCACGTCGGAGACCAGCGCGAACTGGATGTTGATCAGCCCGCGCACGCCCACCCCTTCGGCGATCGCGGCGGTGGAGCGGCGGATCCGGTCCAGCTCGGCGGCCGAGAGGGTCACCGGCGGCAGCACGCAGGCGGAGTCCCCGGAGTGGATGCCGGCCTCCTCGATGTGCTCCATCACCCCGCCGAGGAAGAGGTCGGTGCCGTCGTAGAGGGCGTCGACGTCGATCTCGATGGCGTCGTCGAGGAACCTGTCGATGAGCAGCGGGGCGGCGCGGCGGCCGCCGTCGCCGGCGGTCCGGCCGGCGCCGCCGTCGGCGGGCAGGGTGGCGCCGACGACGGCGGTCCCGTGGCCGCCGTCGGCGGCACCCGGGGCGCCCGCGGACCGGGCGAGGTAGTCCCGCAGCCCCGGCTCGTCGTAGACGATCTCCATGCCCCGCCCGCCCAGGACGTAGCTGGGCCGGACCAGGACCGGGTAGCCGATGCTGGCGGCCACCGCCAGCGCCTGCTCCGCCGAGGTGGCCGTCCCGAACGCCGGCGCGGGCAGCCCGGCCGCGGCCAGCACCGCGCCGAAGGCGCCGCGGTCCTCGGCCAGGTCGATGGCGGCCGGGGAGGTGCCCAGGATCGGCACGCCGGCGTCGGCCAGGTCCTGGGCCAGGGACAGCGGGGTCTGCCCGCCGAGCTGGACCACCACCCCGGCCACCGGGCCGGCGGCGGCCTCGGCGTGGTAGACCTCCAGGACGTCCTCGAAGGTCAGCGGCTCGAAGTAGAGCCGGTCGGAGATGTCGTAGTCGGTGGAGACCGTCTCCGGGTTGCAGTTGACCATGACGGTCTCGTACCGCTCGGCCAGCGCCAGGGTGGCGTGCACGCAGGAGTAGTCGAACTCGATGCCCTGGCCGATCCGGTTCGGGCCGGAGCCGAGGATGATCACCGCCGGCCGGGTCCGCGGGGCCACCTCGGTCTCGGTGTCGTAGGCGGAGTAGTGGTAGGGGGTGCGGGCGGCGAACTCGGCGGCGCAGGTGTCCACCGTCTTGTACACCGGCCGCAGCCCGTAGGCGTGGCGGACCTCCCGCACCGCCGCCGCGCCGAGCCCGCGCAGCCGGCCGACCTGGGCGTCGGCGAAGCCGTGCCGCTTGGCCAGGCGCAAGACCTGCTCGGTCAGCGCCGGGGCGCCGGCGACCTGCTCGGCGACCTCCTGCAGCAGGACGAGCTGGTCGAGGAACCACGGGTCGATGCCGGTGGCGGCGTAGAGGTCGGCCACGCTCGCCCCGCCGCGGATGGCCTGCTGGACGTCGACCAGGCGGTGCTCGGTGGGCGTGCGCACCGACTCCAGCAGGGCGGCGGTCTGGTCCGGGTCCGGCGCCGGGCCGCCCCAGTGGAACGTCAGCCCCGCCTTGTCGATCGAGCGCTGCGCCTTCTGCAGCGCCTCGGTGAAGTTCCGGCCGAGCGCCATCGCCTCGCCCACCGACTTCATCGTGGTGGTCAGGGTCGGGTCGGCGGCCGGGAACTTCTCGAACGCGAACCGCGGGACCTTTACGACGACGTAGTCCAGGGTCGGCTCGAAGCTCGCCGGGGTGGAGCCGGTGATGTCGTTGGGGATCTCGTCCAGGGTGTAGCCCACCGCCAGCCGGGCGGCGATCTTGGCGATCGGGAAGCCGGTGGCCTTGGACGCCAGCGCGGAGGACCGGGAGACCCGCGGGTTCATCTCGATGACGACGACGCGCCCGGTGGTGGGCTCGACGGCGAACTGCACGTTGCAGCCGCCCGTGTCCACCCCGACCTCCCGGATGATCGCGATGCCGACGTCGCGCAGCCGCTGGTACTCCCGGTCGGTCAGGGTCAGCGCGGGCGCGACGGTGATGGAGTCCCCGGTGTGCACGCCGACCGGGTCCACGTTCTCGATGGAGCACACCACGACGACGTTGTCCGCCCGGTCGCGCATGAGCTCCAGCTCGAACTCCTTCCACCCCAGGATCGACTCCTCGAGCAGGACCTCGGTGGTCGGCGAGTAGTGCAGCCCGGCCCCGGCGATCCGGTCCAGGTCCTCAGGGGTGCGGGCGATCCCCGAGCCCAGGCCGCCCATGGTGAAGGAGGGCCGGACCACCAGCGGGTAGCCGAGCTCGGCGGCGACGGCGTGGCACTCCGGCAGGCTGCGGGCGATGGCCGAGCGGGCGCTCTCCGCCCCGCACCGGGCGACGACCTCCTTGAACCGCTCGCGGTCCTCGGCGGCGTTGATCGCGTCGATCGAGGCGCCGATGAGCTCGACGCCGTACTCGGCGAGCACCCCGGCCTCGTGCAGGGCCAGGGCGGTGTTCAGCGCGGTCTGCCCGCCCAGGGTGGGCAGCAGCGCGTCCGGGCGCTCCTTGGCGATGATCGTGGCGACCACCTCGGGGGTGATCGGCTCGACGTAGGTGGCGTCGGCCAGCTCGGGGTCGGTCATGATCGTGGCCGGGTTGGAGTTGACCAGGATGACCCGCAGCCCCTCCTCGCGCAGCACCCGGACCGCCTGGGTGCCGGAGTAGTCGAACTCGGCGGCCTGCCCGATGACGATCGGGCCGGAGCCGATGACCAGGACGCTGGCGATGTCGGTGCGCCGGGGCATCAGCGGGCCTCGCTCTCGGTGGTGGGGTCGGGGGTGGTCGCGGACTCAGCGGGGCCGGTGCCCTCGGTCGTGCCGAGGGCACCGCTGCCAGCGGCGCCGCTGCCGGCGGCGCCGCTGGTGCCGGCGCCGTCGCCGCTGGTGCCGGAGCCGCTGGTGCCGCCGCCGTCGCCGCGGCGCTCGCGGATCAGCCGGACGAACCGGTCGAAGAGGTGCTCGGCGTCGTGCGGGCCGGCGGCCGCCTCCGGGTGGTACTGCACCGAGAAGGCCGGGACGTCCAGGGCGCGCAGGCCCTCCACGACGTTGTCGTTCAGCGCGACGTGGGAGACCTCCACCCGGCCGTACCGGCCGCCGTCGTAGGGCGCCACCGACGGCTCCCCCACCGGGGCGTCGACGGCGAAGCCGTGGTTGTGGGCGGTGATCTCCACCTTGCCGGTGGTCTTGTCCAGCACCGGCTGGTTGACGCCGCGGTGGCCGTACTCGAGCTTGAAGGTGCCGTAGCCCAGCGCCCGGCCGAGCAGCTGGTTGCCAAAGCAGATCCCGAAGAACGGCACGCCGGCGTCCAGCACCCCGCGCAGCAGGTCCACCTCGTGGGTGGCCGCCTCCGGGTCGCCCGGCCCGTTCGAGAAGAACACCCCGTCCGGCTCCAGCGCGAGCACCTCGGCGAGGGTGACCTGCTGCGGGACGACGTGCATTCGCAGGCCCCGCTCGGCCATCTGCTGGGGGGTGCGGGCCTTGATCCCCAGGTCCACCGCGACGACGGTGGCCACCGGCTCCCGCCCGGCGTGCGCGCCGGCCGGCTCCACCACGTAGGCCGCCGGGGTGGTGACCTCCCCGGCCAGGTCCGCCCCGCGCATCGGCGGGGACTCCCGGACCACGTCCAGCAGCACCTCGCGGGCCTGCTCGCTCAGGTGCGCCGCGCCGGCCGGCAGCGCCGCGCCGGAGAAGATCCCGGCCCGCATGACGCCCCGGTCGCGCAGGTGCCGGGTCAGCGCCCGGGTGTCGACGTCGCAGATGCCGACGACGCCCTGGTCGGCCAGCTCGTCCTCGAGCTCGCGCTGGGCCCGCCAGCTGGAGGCCCGGCGGGCCGCGTCCCGCACGACGAACCCGGCCACCCAGACCCGCGTGGACTCGGTGTCCTCGTCGTTGACCCCGGTGTTGCCGATGTGCGGGGCGGTCATCACGACGATCTGCCGGTGGTAGGAGGGGTCGGTCAGCGTCTCCTGGTAGCCGGTCATGCCGGTGGCGAAGACGATCTCGCCCACCGTGCGGCCGGTGGCCGCGTAGGCGTTGCCGCGCAGCACCAGCCCGTCCTCCAGGACGATCAGGGCCGGCTCGCGCCGGGCCCCGCGGGGGGCGGTGCCGGTGACCTCGGACAGGGTCGCGGTCATCCGCGGACCTCCTCTCGCGCCCGGGGGGCGCCGTCGTCGTGGGCCGGGGGGACGCCGGCCGGCGTACCGGGGGCGGCGTCGTGCGGGGCGGCGGCCGGCCTCGCCGCGCCGGTGCCGCGGCTCGGTGCACCGGCGTCCCGGGTCCCCGCGCCGCCGTCGGGCGTGCCCGCGGCGGTCTCCCGCGGCACGGGCGCGCCGTCGAGCACGGTGGCCCGGCCGTGCAGGAACGTGGCCACCACCCGGCCGGGCAGCTCCCGGCCGGCGAACGGGGTGTTGCGGCTGCGGCTGGCCTGGGCGGCGGGGGCGACCACCCGCCGTGCGGCCGGGTCCACCAGCGTCACGTTGGCCGGCTCGCCGACGGCGAGGGGCCGGCCCTGGTCGGCGACCCGGCCGATCCGGGCCGGGGCGGTCGAGAGCACCCGGGCGACGTCGGCCCAGCCCAGCCGGCCGGCGTCGACCATGACCTCCTGGACCACCGGCAGGGCGGTCTCCAGCCCGGTCATCCCGAACGCGCCGGCGGCCCACTCGCAGTCCTTGTCCTCGGCCGGGTGCGGGGCGTGGTCGGTGGCGACGACGTCGATCGTGCCGTCGGCCAGGCCGGCCCGCACCGCCTCGACGTCCTCGGCGGTGCGCAGCGGCGGGTTGACCTTGAACCGGGGGTCGTAGGAGCGGGCGAGCTCGTCGGTGAGCAGCAGGTGGTGCGGGGTGACCTCGGCGGTGACCGCGATGCCGCGGGCCTTGGCCCAGCGGACGATGTCCACGCTGCCGGCGGTGGACAGGTGGCACACGTGCAGCCGGGAGCCGACGTGCTCGGCGAGCAGGACGTCCCGGGCGATGATCGACTCCTCGGCCACCGCCGGCCAGCCGGTCAGGCCGAGCTCGGCGGAGACCGCCCCCTCGTGCATCTGGGCGCCCTCGGTCAGCCGGGGCTCCTGGGCGTGCTGGGCGATCACGCCGTCGACGCTCTTGACGTACTCCAGCGCCCGGCGCATCAGGACCGGGTCGGCCACGCACCGGCCATCGTCGGAGAAGACCCGGACCCGGGCCGCGGACGCGGCCATCGCGCCGAGCTCGGCGAGGACCTCCCCGGCCAGCCCGACCGACACCGCCCCGACCGGGCGCACGTCCACCCAGCCGGCCTGCCGGCCCAGGTTCCACACCTGCTCCACCACGCCGGCGGTGTCCGCGACCGGGGCGGTGTTGGCCATCGCGTGCACGGCGGTGAACCCGCCGAGGGCGGCGGCGCGGGTGCCGGTGGCGACGGTCTCGGCGTCCTCCCGGCCGGGCTCGCGCAGGTGGGTGTGCAGGTCGACCAGGCCGGGCAGGGCGACCAGGCCGTCCGCCTCGAGAGTGACGACGTCGGTGGCGGACTGGGCCGCGCGGGCGGCGTCGGCGCCGACGGCCTCGATGACGCCGCCGGCGAGGAGCAGGTCCGCCGGGGCGCCGCCGAGCGGCCGGGCCCCGCGGATGAGGTAGGCGGTCACAGGGCTGGTCCTCCGGTGGGGGCGGGGGTGGTGGGGTCGGGGGTGGTGGTGCCCGCGCCGACGGCGGGGGCGGCGGTGCCCGCGGTGGGGGTGGCGGTGCCCGCGCCGACGGCGGGCGTGGGGGTGCCGCCGTCGGCGGCAGGACTCCCGGGCGGGTCGCCGTCGACGCCCTCCCCCGCGAGCAGCAGGTAGAGCACCGCCATCCGGACGCTGACCCCGTTTGCGACCTGCTCGGTGATCACCGACCGCGGGGAGTCGGCCGCCTCGGCGCTGATCTCCAGGCCCCGGTTCATCGGTCCCGGGTGCATGACGACGGCGTGGTCGGGCAGGGCCCGCAGCCGGGCGCCGTCGAGGCCGTACCGGCGGTGGTACTCCAGCGGGGAGGGGAAGAACCCCCCGCCGGCGGCGGACATCCGCTCATGCTGGACCCGGAGCATCATCACCGCGTCCGGGGCGTCGGCGGCGATGGCCTCGTCCAGGTCGTAGCGCACGGTGGCCGGCCAGCCGGCGGTGCCCACCGGCAGCAGCGTCGGCGGGGCGACGAGGGTGACCTGGGCGCCGAGGGTGGTGAGCAGCTCCACGTCCGAGCGGGCCACCCGAGAGTGGAGCACGTCCCCGACGATCACCACCCGCGCGCCGGCGAGGTCGCTGCCCTGCGGCGCGGGCGCCGTAGTGGTCGGCCCGTGGTGGAGGTGGCGGCGCAGCGTGAAGGCGTCCAGCAGCGCCTGGGTGGGGTGCTGGTGGGTGCCGTCGCCGGCGTTGAGGACCGGGACGTCGATCCAGCCGGCGTGCGCCAGCCGGTGCGGGGCGCCGGAGGCGTGGTGGCGGATGACGACGCCGTCCGCGCCCATCGCCTGCAGGGTCTGGGCGGTGTCCTTCAGCGACTCGCCCTTGGCGACGCTGGAGCCCTTGGCGGCGAAGTTGATCACGTCCGCGCTCAGCCGCTTGGCGGCGGCCTCGAAGGAGATCCGGGTCCGGGTGGAGTCCTCGAAGAAGAGGTTGATCACGGTGCGCCCGCGCAGGGTGGGCAGCTTGCGGATCACCCGGCCCTGGGTCGCGGCCATCGCCTCGGCGGTGTCCAGGACCTCCACGGCGCCGGCGTGGGAGAGGTCGGCGGCGGCGAGCAGGTGCCTCATCGGGCCTCCCCCCGGGCGGCGCCGGCTGGTGCCTGGGTGGCCGGTGCGGGGCCGGCGGGTGCCGGGCCGGCGGGTGAGCCGGCCGGTGCGGGGCCGGCGGCGATGGTCACCGCGTCGGGGGCGCCGTCGTCGGTCTCGGCGAGCTGGACCCGGACCCGCTCGCGGCGGGCGGTGGGCAGGTTCTTGCCGACAAAGTCGGCCCGGATCGGCAGCTCGCGGTGGCCGCGGTCCACCAGCACGGCGAGCTGGACGGCGCGGGGCCGGCCCAGGTCCTGCAGGGCGTCCAGCGCGGCGCGGACGGTGCGCCCGGAGTACAGGACGTCGTCGACGAGGACGACGACCTTGTCGTCCACCCCGTCGGCCGGCAGGACGGTGCGGCCCAGGGTGCGGGTGGGGTGGTCGCGCAGGTCGTCGCGGTACATGGTGATGTCGAGGGCGCCGGTGGGTACCGGGCGGCCGCCCTCGGTGGCGGCGATCCGCGCGGCGACCCGGTGCGCGAGCGGGACGCCGCGGGTGGGGATGCCGAGCAGGACGACGTCGTCGGCGCCGCGGTTGCGCTCGAGGATCTCGTGGGCGATCCGGGTCAGGGACCGGGAGATGTCGGGGGCGGCGAGCACCTGGCGTTCCGGGCCGGGGCTCGCGGGCATGCTGGCCACGCTGGACCTCCTTCCCCGCCTCACGGGACGGGCGTTAAAGGATGTCGGACGCCGTGATGCTACCGCCGCGCGGCGGCGGGGCCGCGGGACGTCCCGCTGGGCAAGACGTGGTGTGGGCGGCGCCACGATGCCCGCGCTCGGGTCGGTGCCGCGCAGCCGCACATGCACACCCGCTGGGGTCGGTGCCGCGCAGCCGCACGGGCACACCCGCTCGGTCGGCACCGTCGCCGTCATCGACCACAGCGCCGCGGGTGTCGAGAAGCTCCGGCGGCGGGGGTGCGTCCGCGACGTGGGCGCGCAGGGGCCGGCGCGGACCGTCGCCGTCTACCTCGGTGCCGAGGACGCCAGCGTCGCCGGCGATTCCGCTATCGCCCCGTCTCGGCTGCGAGCAACTCCTCGATGCGCTCGGAGACGTCGCCGCGGCCGCTGCACCCGGCTGCTGCCGCGCCGAGCCGGCGGCGGCTCGAGCCCCGGGCCGAGGTAGGCCTCGAGCGCCGCACGGATGATGGCGCCGACGGTCGTTCCGCGGCGCTGGGCTTCCTGGCGCAGCCGGGCGTGGAGCGCGTCCGGGAGCATGAGGGCGGTCCGCTTCATAGGCACCAGCATGCCTTTCAGTCCGCTGGTCTGTGCCCCGACGACCGATCTGTGCCTTTTGCGCATCGGTGGTCCCGGAGACTGGCGTCAGTGCGCCGACTCCTCCGCCAGCAGCCGGCCGAGGAGGTCCAGGGCGCGCAGGGTGGTGGCCTGCAGGACCTCCGGGGGCCCGCCGTCGAGGTGGTGCTCCTCGCTGACGGTCCGGCCGCCGCGGCAGCCGCCGACGAACACGGTGCCCGCGGGCTTCCCCTCCTCCTCGGTGGGCCCGCCCACCCCGGTGACCGCGACCGCGACGTCGGCCCGGAGCAGCCGGGCGACGCCCGCCGCCATTTGCTCCGCGCACGCGGCCGTGACGACCGGGCCCCGCTCGACCCCCAGGACCTCGTACTTCGTCTCCGAGGTGTAGGCCACCACCCCGCCGGCGAACCAGGTGGAGGACGCCTCCGCCGCCCCGAGCTGGGTGGCGATGAGGCCGGCGGTCAGGGACTCGGCGACGGCGACCGTGCGGCCGGATCCGTCGACGTGCTCTGCGATGCGGGCGAGGAGCGGCTGGGCGCCGTCCAGGACGGTCTGGGTCACCCAAGCATCCTGCCGCCCGGTTCCGGCTGCTGCACGTCCGGAGGGCTGTGGTGAGAGGCACGGCACCCGGCGCTCGCCGTCGCCCGCAGGGACCGACGCCCGCGGACCGACGACGTCCCCGGCCCCGCGCCGTCGCCGACGACTCCCCCGACCGGGCGCCGTCGGCCGAGAGATCCTCAGAGCGTGGGCTTGAGCTCCAGCAGCCGGCCGAGCAGTCCGTTGACAAACCCCGGGGACTCCTCGGTGGACAGCTCGGTGGCCAAGCCGACCGCCTCGTCCACGGCGACGGCGTCCGGGACGTCGTCGTTGTACAGCAGCTCCCAGGTGCCCAGCCGCAGGATGCACCGGTCGACCACCGGCATCCGGTCCAGCGCCCACCCCTGGGAGTAGGTGCTCAGCAGCTCGTCGATCTCCGGCAGGTGCTCGGCCACGCCGGTGACGATCTCCGCGGCGTACGGCGGGAAGGGTCCCTGCGCGACGGTGACCTCCCGGCGCTCGGCGAGCAGCGCGAGCAGGCCGGCGGGGGTGCTGCGGCCCTTCTGGTCGGCCTCGAAGAGGACGTCGAGGGCGCGGCGGCGGGCCTTGGTGCGGGCGGCCACGTCAGCTGACGCGGCTCAGGTAGTCCCCGGAGCGGGTGTCGACCTTGACCTTGTTGCCGGTCTCGACGAACAGCGGGACCTGGATCTCATACCCGGTCGCCAGGGTGGCAGGCTTGGTCCCGGCGGAGGACCGGTCGCCCTGCAGGCCGGGCTCGGTGTAGGTGACCTCCAGCACCACCGAGGCCGGGAGCTCGACGAACAGCACGCTGCCCTCGTGCGTGGCGACCACCGCGTCCTGGTTCTCCAGCAGGAAGTGCGCCGCGTCCCCGACGGTCTCGGCCGGGATCGGGATCTGCTCGTAGGTGCTGGAGTCCATGAAGACGAAGTCGTCGCCGTCCCGGTACAGGTACTGCATGTCGCGCCGGTCCACGGTCGCGGTGTCCACCTTCACGCCCGCGTTGAACGTCCGGTCCACGGTCTTGCCGGAGAGGACGTTCTTGATCTTGGTGCGCACGAACGCCGGCCCCTTGCCGGGCTTGACGTGCTGGAACCCCACGACCTGCCACAGCTGTCCGTCGATGTTGAGCACCAGACCGTTCTTCAGGTCGTTGGTCGTCGCCACGTGGCCTCTCGTTCCTCTGCGTCGGTGTCGGAGCCCGGCCCCGCGGGTGGGCGGTCGGCCCGGGCAGCGCCGGTCAGGATACCGCGCGCAGGACCAGGGCGCCGAGGACGGCGCTGCCGCCGGCCCACACGTAGCTGGCCAGGGTGCCGATGATGAACCGCTCGGCCGCCGGGCTGCGCTTGTCCGGGTGCGCCTCGCGCAGCTCGGGGTAGCGGCCCAGGCCCTTGACGGCCAGGACGACGGCGGTCGCCTCGGGGTAGCCGGCCAGGACCGCCCCGGTGATGGCGAGCCGCTCGAGCATCCCGATCCACGTCCCGCCGCGCAGCACGCCGGTGTGCGCCGGACCGGGTTCGACCCGGCGCAGCAGGGTGCCGACGACCACCCGGCCGACGAGCACGGACACGACCAGCACGACGACGACCACGCCGGCCTGGATGGCCGCCTCGCCGGTCACCGGGCCGCTCCCGCTGCCCCGCGGGTCGCCGGGCCGCCCCCCGCGGCCGCGAGCAGGCGGGCGGCGAGCGGCCGGGCCCCGCGCTCCTCGGCCAGCAGCGCCGACCGGGCCCGCTGGCTGACCGCCTGCTCGGAGATGCCCAGCCGGGCGGCGACGTCCTTCTGCCGGGCCCCCGGGGCGAGGAGCTCGGCCACCTCCCAGCCGGCGGCGCTGCGGCGGCGGACGACGGCGGCCAGCAGCTGGAGCAGGGCGGTCGCGTCCGCGGCGGCCGCCTCGTCGGTGCCGGCGACGACGACCGGCGCCGGCACCGCGCGGCCGCGGGCCCGCTCGACGGCGGCCCGGGCGTGGACGAAGGCCGGGCCCGAGCTGGCCCGGGCGGAGGGTCCGAGCTCGGTGACGGGCCCGGCGCCGATCCCGACCGCCCAGTCCCGGCGGCGCATGAGCTCCAGGGCGAGGTCGACGGCGGCGCCGGGGTCGTCGAGCAGCACCTGCACCTCGTCCCCCACGGTCCGCTCGAGCGGGCGGACGACGGCGTCGGCATGCTCCTCCTGCCACGGCGCGAGGCCGGCGAGCAGGTCCTCGACGCGGTCACCGCGCCGGGTGCTCGCGTGCTGGTCGGCGGTCAGCACCCACATGCCGCAAGGCTATGACCTTGAGTCATGGGTATCAAGTCTGCGGACTTGATAGCTGCGGATCAAGGTCCCGGGGCAGCGCACCCGGCTCTGCCCGGGTGGCGCCGAGGTGCACGACAACGGCGTCGGCGACCTCGGCCACACCCAGGTTAGTGGTGTCCACCACTCTCGAGGCGGCCGCGGCGTAGACCGGGCGGCGGGCCTCGGCCAGCGCCGCGAACGTCGCCCGCGGGCTGCCCACGACGACCGCACGCGGGGCGTTGAGCCCGAGCCGCGGCACGGCCGCGGACAGGGCGACGTCGAGAAAGACCACCGTCCCGCCGTCGGCCCGGTACCGGTCCAGCTCGTCGGTGGCGGCGGCGACGGCGCCGCTGCCCAGCGCCAGGACGCCCGGCCGGGCCATGGCGTCGGCGACCACCGCCCGCTCCCGCTCCCGGAAGACCTCCTCGCCGAGGTCGAGGAAGAGGTCCCCGACGGTGGTGCCCGCGCGCTCGGCGAGGGCCTCGTCGGTGTCGACCACCGGCAGGCCCAGGCGCCGGCCGATCTCGCCGGCGACGACGGACTTCCCCGCCCCCGGCGGGCCGATCAGGATGACGGTGGGTGCGCTCACCCCCGCACCGTACGCCGCGCCGTCGGGCGTCAGGCTCCGACGGCGGCGAAGGCGGCGGCGAGCTGGTCGGGGGTGGGGTCGCGGAAGACCTGCGGGGCGCCGACGTCGGTGAGCACGACGAACCGCAGCGCGTCGCCGCGAACCTTCTTGTCGTGCCGCATCGCCTCGAGCAGCCGGGCCCGGTCCCCACCCGGGTAGGCGGTGGGCAGGCCGAGCATCGTCAGGACCGCGCGGTGGCGGGCCACGAGGTCCTCGCCCAGCAGCCCGGCGGCGCGGGCCAGCTCGGCGACGAAGACCATCCCGACGGCGACCGCGTCGCCATGGCGCCACCGGTAGCCCTCCACCCGCTCCACCGCGTGGCCGAAGGTGTGGCCGTAGTTGAGGATCTCCCGCAGCCCGGCCTCGCGCAGGTCCTCCCCGACCACCCGCGCCTTGACGGCCACCGCCCGCTCGACGAGCTCGCGCAGCACCGGCGAGCCCGGGTCCTGGGCGGCCGCGCCGCCGTCGGCCTCGACGAGCCGGAGGATCTGCGGGTCGGCGATGAACCCGCACTTGACCACCTCGGCCAGGCCCGCCCGCAGGTCCGGCGCGGGCAGGGTGGTGAGGGCGTCGAGGTCGCAGACCACCCCGGCCGGCGGGTGGAAGGCGCCGACGAGGTTCTTGCCGTGGGCGGTGTTGATGCCGGTCTTGCCGCCGACCGCGGCGTCGACCATGCCGAGCAGGGTCGTGGGCACGTTCACCAGCCGGACCCCGCGCAGCCAGGTGGCGGCGACGAACCCGGCCACGTCGGTGGTGGCGCCGCCGCCGAGGGCGACGACGACGTCCTCCCGGCCGAAGCGGTGCTCGCCGAGCAGGTCCCAGCACCCCTGCACGACGGCGGCCGTCTTGGCCGCCTCGGCGTCCGGCAGGACCTGGCGCAGCACCGTGCGCCCGCCCTGCTCCAGGTGCTGGGCGAGGGTGGCGGCACGCCCGGCCAGCGCGGCCGGGTGGGCGAGCAGCACCCGCCGGGCGGCGTCCCCGACGAGCTCGGCGACGGCACCGTCGAGGCCGCGGCCGACGAAGACGTCGTAGGGGGCGGCGCCGGCCACCGGGATGCGGGTGGGGCCGGTCGCTGCTTCGTGGCCGCCGGCGGCGGTGCTCGGCGGGACCGGGACGGTGGTGGTGGTGCTCGGCGATACCGGGGCGGCGACGGTGACCCTGGGCGGGACGGAAGCGACCCCGACGGCGGCCGCGGCGCCCTCGGGGGCGGTCGCGTCGGCGAGGGCGGTGGTGCCCGGGAGGCGGTGGAGCACCTCCTCGGCCACCTCCTCGGCGGTCTGGCCGGCCGTGCTCACCACGATGGTGGCCGCCTCGGTGTACGCGTCGCGCCGCTGCGCCACCAGGGTCCGCAACCGTCCCTCGACGTCCCCGGCCAGCAGCGGGCGGACCTCGGAGGCCTGCACCCGGCGGGCGCCCTCGGCGGCGTCGACGTCGAGGAAGACGACGGCGTGGTCGACCAGCGCCGCCCGGGTGGCGGGGTGGACCGGGGCGCCGCCGCCGAGCGCGAGGACGCCGTCGTGCTCGGTGAGCAGCCGGGTGATGGTGGCGTGCTCGAGGTCGCGGAAGGCCGGCTCGCCGGCGGCGGCGAAGATCTCCGGGATGGAGCGCCCGGTGATGCGCTCGACCTCGGTGTCGGCGTCGAGGAACGGCAGCGCGAGGCGCTCGGCGAGGAGCCGGCCGACGGTGGACTTGCCCGCCCCGGGCGGTCCGACGAGCACGATGCGGGGTCTGCGCACGCCGGCACGCTACCGCCCGGACCGTGGCCGACGGCGGCCGGTCTCAGCGGCCGCCGAGCTGGTTCCCGGCAGGCGGAGCACCTTCTCGGTAGCGGCCGGGCCGATGCCCGTGAACGGCTGCGGGCATCGGCGGTCGGTGATGACCCTCCGCGCCGGCGGATCACACCCTCACGGCCGAGAGGTCCAGCAGCATGGCCTCCTGCGGCAGCAGCTGCGGCGCGGCGAGGCCGAGCTCGGCCAGCACCCGCCCGGGCACGAGCAGGGGCTCGGCCATCCAGGGTGGCGGGACGCGGTCCATCGTCGGCACCTCGCCGAGGTCCCGGCGCACGCGCACCTCGTAGAGCGCGTCCTCCCGGAGGCCAGTCAGCCGGATGCGCTCCCCGCCGGCGGCCACGGCGGTGTCGAGGCGGGCGTAGAGGAAGACCGCACGCCGCTGGTCGGCGCCGACGACGCCGGTGAGCACGGCGTCCTCGTCCGCGTGGTCCGGGCGGACGAGGCGGCCGGTGTGCAGCAGCGGGCGCAGCTCTCGGTACAGCCCGGCCCAGGCGCGCAGGACGCCGAGCTCCTCGTTCGTGCACCCGGTGATGTCCCACTCGATGCCCGCATGGCCGAGCAGCGCGGTGAGCGCCCGGAACTGCAGCGAGGTGCGCCGGCCGGTGGTGTGCGCCTGGGGCGGCCCGACGTGGGCCCCCTGCAGCTCGAGCGGGATGAGCTGGCTGGTCCAGCGCTGGATGCGCTGGCGTTCCAGCGGGTCGTTGTTGTCGGAGGTCCACACCCGGTCGGTGTGCTCGAGGATCCCGAGGTCGATGCGGGCGCCGCCGGAGGCGCAGGACTCGATCTCGAGCCCTGGGAAGGTCGCGCGGAGCCGGTCCAGCAGCGCGTAGAGGGCGAGGGTCTGCCGGTGCACCCCGCCTCGCCCTTCGTGGACGGGCTCGTGGACGTCACGGTTGTGGTCCCACTTGAGGTAGGCGATGCCGTAATCGCGCACGAGCGTGGCGATCGCCTCGAAGAGGTAGCTCGACACCTCCGGGCGGGCCAGGTTCAGGACGACCTGGTGGCGCGCGGTCCGCGGCCAGCGGCCGGGAGCCGCGAGCGCCCAGTCGGGGTGGCGGCGGAGCAGCTCGGAGTCCGGGTTGGCCATCTCCGGCTCCACCCACAGCCCGAGCTCCATGCCGAGGTCGCGGACGCGGTCCGCCAGCCGGCCGAGCCCCCGGGGCCACACCGCCCCGTCCACCCACCAGTCCCCCAGGCCGCTGCGCTCGGTGCGTCGGCCGTGGAACCATCCGTCGTCGAGCACGAACCGCTCGACGCCGATCGCCGCCGCCCGGTCGGCGAGGTCGAGCAGCTTCGCCTCGTCGTGGTTCAGGTAGACGGCCTCCCAGGTGTTGAGCACGAGCGGGCGCGGCGCGGTCGGGTGCGTGGGCCGGCTGCGGAGGTGGTCGTGGAAGCGGGCGGCGGCACCGTCGAGACCGGCGTCGGAGTAGGCGAAGTACACCCAGGGCGAGGTGTACGTCTCGTCCGCGCCCAGCAGCACCTCGCCGGCCTCGAGGAGCTCGCCACCGCCGAGGACGGCCGCCGAGCCGCCGGCGCCCTCGGGCAGCCGCTCGACGGCGTGGACGTGGTTGCCGCTGGTGGCCACGTGCACACCCCAGAGCCGCCCGGCGCCGTCGGTGAAGGAGGGCGTGCCGGCGTAGAGCACGAGCGCGGCGTCGTGGCCGGTGCGGCCCCGGCGGGACTCGCGCACCCTGGCCCCGAACTGCAGCGCCGCGCGCTGCGGGACGCGCTCCTTGGCCCAGCGGCCGGTGAGGTCCAGCACCTCGCCGGCCAGGTCCGGCAGCGGGAGCAGCACCTCCAGCCGCTCCACCGCCAGGCCGGTACCACCGGTGTTGCCGAGGGTGTGGCGCGCTCTGAGCAGCCCGCCGGGCCGCAGCTCCAGCTCGGTGGTGAGCGCGATGCCCAGCTCGGTGTCGTCGGCGTCCACGGTGACGTGGTGCGCGCCGACGTCGATCGAGCGGGTCACCCAGCGGGGGTAGAGCACGGTCCCGCCGCGGTGGGCGGCCAACCCGGGCCGGCCGAGCCAGCCGTCCGCCTGCCCGGGCAGCAGCGAGAGCGGCCAGGGCGTGTCGAGCGCGTTGCGCGGTACCGCCGGCAGGGTGACCGCCGCCGCGGCAGCCAGCGCCTGCTCGGACAGCCGGCCCAGGTCGGCGCCCCAGTGCAGAACGCGGGGCAGGCTCTCGCCGGCGGTCTCCAGCAGGACCGACACTCCGTCACGGCGCAGCAGGTCCCGGTGGGGGCCGACGAGGCGGTGCGGGCCGAGCACCTCAGGCGCTGACATCGAGCGGCCGGACGTCGGCGAGCCGGACCACCTCGCCGTGGCGGCGTGCACGCTCGGCGGCGAAGGCCATCCAGTGGCTGTCGAGGGATGCGGCGAGAGTGGTGGTGACGTGGGCGTCGAAGTCACCGGACTCGACGGCGGTGACGAACCGTTCGGTCAGCGCGTCGTCGCCGCCGGCGTGCCCACGGTGGTCGGCCTCGTCCCAGCGCGGCGGCGCGGCCACCCACTCCAGGACGTCGTGGTCCATCGGGCCGGTGGTGGAGGGCATGAGCTCCGTGCCGAGGTCGGGCAGCTCGTGCTGGCCGGGGGCGAAGAGCTGGAGGCGGAGCTGGCCGGTGTCCATCCGTCCCGCGAGCTCGCCGCGCGTGCCGGTGACCTGGAACGTGCGGGTGTTCTGCCCGGTGAACGCGGAGACGCTCAGCGAGGCGGTGAGCCCGCCGGGAAAGCCGAAGATCGTCTGCTGGTGGTCGGCCACGTCGTTGTCGCAGCGGTAGACGCACCGCCCGTAGGGCCCCTCCGCCAGGGCGCGGAGGCGACCCTCCCGGCTGACGTCGTCACCGAGGAGGGCGACGGGCCAGCCGTCCACGTTCGCCAGGCGCTCGACGTAGTAGCGCGGTGCGTAGAACGGGCAGGAGTCCGCCACCGGGCAGCCGTGCACGCAGTGGCTCGGCGCGCCGGCGGGGGCGTTCTCCTTGCGGAAGTGCATGAGGCTGCCGACGGAGGAAACGGTCTCGGGCGCCGCGCCGGCGAGCCACCGCAGCAGGTCCATGTCGTGGGAGGTCTTCGCCAGCGCCATGGGGCTGGAGGTGGCGACGTTGCGCCAGTTCCCGCGGACGTAGGAGTGCGCGAAGTGCCAGAAGCCGATGTTCTCCTCGTGCCGGATGGTGACGAGCGCCCCGAGCGTCCCGGAGGCGACGACGGCGTGGACGGAGCGCCAGAACGGGGTCTCGCGCAGCACGTGGCACACCGCCACACGCGGCTGCATGGGCAGGAGCCGCTGCTCGAGCTCGCGCAGGGTGGCCTCGTCCCTGGCGAGCGGCTTCTCCAGCAGAACCGCCAGGCCGCGCTCGGCGGCGGCGGCGGCCGGCTCGAGGTGGTCGGTGTCCGGGGTGGCGACGACGACGGCGTCCAGGTCCAGCCGGTTGACCTCCGCCATGAGGGCGCGCCAGGTGGGGAAGCGGTTCTCGGCCGGGACGTCCGCCCGGTCGGCGAACCGGTCCCGCCGCCCGTGGAGCGGCTCGGCGACCGCGACGACCTGGGCCCGGTCGGGGTGGCGGAGTATCCACCCCCCGTACGCCTCGGCCCCGCGGCCACCCGTGCCGAAGATCGCGATCCTTACCGGCATCAGCAGCTACTTCCTCTCGGTCTCGGTCATGAGGGCGTCGAGCTCGTTGAACGCACGGCGGGCGACGTCCTCGAGGGTCCAGAACCCGCCCGAGATGCGGGCGAGGTTCTCGGCGGCCACGTCATCGACGGGACGGTCGAAGTCCGACCGGAAGAACACCTTCGTGGAGTCCAGGTGCGCCGCCATCAGCTGCCGGACCTCCTCGGCGTCGCCGTCCCGGATCGCGTCGACGATCTGGGTGTGCAGCGCCCCACCCGCCTCAGCCTTCCGCTCGCCCCGCAGCATCATCAGCAGCACGTAGGAGGCGATCGCCCGGTGCATCGCGGTGAGAACCGGGTTGTCGGCGGCGACGCAGAGCAGGGAGTGGAACTCGAGGTCGGCGATGGCCTGGGCCAGGCGGTCCTCCCCGCGGTCGACGGCGACGGCCAGCTCGGCGAGCCGGTCCAGGACCTGCCCGCCTCGTCGCTCGGCCGCGCGCGCGGCGACCTCGGTCTCCAGCAGGACGCGGGCCTGGAAGACGTCGCGGACGGTGGCGCCGTGCGAACTCATCATCTGCTCCAGCGCGCTGGACAGTGCAGAGCCGTCCGGTCGGGTGACGAAGGCACCGCGGGCCGGGCTGATCTCGAGGAGGCCCTGGGCGGCCAGGCGCTGGAGGACCTCACGGACGACCGGGCGGGAGACGGCGAACTCCGTGGCCAGGCTTCGCTCCCCCGGCAGGCGGTAGCCCACCGGCCACTCCTGGCTGGCGATCCGGCGCTCCAGCTCGTGCTTGAGCCGGGTCCCGGCGTCGCTGCGCGCCGCCGGGGATGTCCATGCCGTGCTCATCTGCTTCGTCCTTCGGTCAAGCGCCAGACGGTCTCGCCAGGGCGCACCACATCGTCGTCACCCGGGAGGGACCGCCACAGGGTAGTGCCGGCGGGCAGCGGTGCCTCGGGACCCGTGCTGAGCACCGCCGTCAGCGGGCCGCGCCGCACGCGTACCAGCCCGAGGTCCATTAAGACCTCCACGGCCGTGGGCAGCGTCCCGCGGTGGGCGCGCCAGGCCGCGACCATGCTGCGCCAGCGTTCGAGGTGGCTGTCCGGCACACCGCTCTGGTCAGCGACGGACCCGGCCGGCGGCAGCTGCCCGTGCGGCAGCCAGGGCGTGGCCGCGGAGAACCCGCGCCCGTCCTCGGCGGTCCAGGGCATCGGGGTGCGGGCGCGGTCACGCGCCATCGCCGCCTCGCCGGCGCGCACGGCGATGGGGTCACGGGCGAGGTCCACCGGGACGTCGGCGTCGACGGCCCCCAGCTCCTCGCCCTGGTACAGCACGTAGGGCCCGGGCATCACCATGAGCACCGCGGCGACGGCGAGCGCTCGGTCGGCGCCCAGGCGGGCAGCACCGTCCTCGGCAAGGCGGTCAGCACCGTCCTCGGCGAGGCGGGACGCCGGCCGGGCGCGGTCGTGGTTGGAGAGGAACCAGGCGTACCGGCCCGCGCCGGGGTCGAGGGGCCGGGCCCCCGGTTCGAGGGCCGCGGCGATGTCGGCGGCGTTGAAGGCGACGTTCTGCGCGCCGAACCACATCGCCGCGTGGAGCCGCCCGGGCGCGACGTATCGGGCCACCCGGTCCGGGTCGTCGAGCACGGTCTCCCCGAGAAGGAACGGCGGCTCGCCGGCGTTCGTCAGCGGCAGGGCGGCGCGGAGCGCCGCGAAGATGTCCGCGGCGCCGTCCTGGTCGACGTCGTGGGCACGCACGAGGCGGCGGGCGGCGCTGACGCGACCGACGGGCGTGCGCCCGTCGGTCGGGACGTCGAGCTCCGGGTTGTCCGGATAGGCCGCGTGCTTAAGGAGGTTGTGCGCGACGTCGATGCGGAAGCCGTCCGCCCCCCGCGCCAGCCACAGCTCGAGGATCCGGACCCATTCGGCGAGGACCTCGGGGTTGCGCCAGTTCAGGTCCGGCTGCTCGGGCAGGTAGGCGTGGTAGTAGTACTGGCCCGACGCTGGGTCCAGCGTCCACGCGGGACCGCCGAAGTTGGCGAGCCAGTTGTTCGGCGGGCCGCCGTCCGCGGCGGGGTCGCGCCACAGGTAGTAGTCGCGGTATCGCCCGCCGCTGCGGCCCTCGGCGAGCGCGGCCCGGAACCAGCGGTGGCGGTGCGAGGTGTGGTTGGGCACGACGTCGACGAGTACGCGCAGGCCCTGGGCGTGGGCGGCTGCCACGAGCTCCTCGAACGCCGCCAGACCACCGAAGGTGGTGTCGACGTCGGTGTAGTCACTGACGTCGTAGCCGTGGTCGTGGCCGGGCGAGGGGAAGAACGGGGTGAGCCACACGGCGTCCACCCCGAGCGCCCGGAGGTGGCTCAGGTGGGCGGCGAGCCCGGGGAGGTCTCCGACGCCGTCGCCGTCGCCGTCGGCGAAGCTGCGGAGGTAGACCTCGTAGACGATGGCGTCGGACCAGGTCGACCCGGCCCCCGTGACCCGCGCGGCCGGCTCCGTCTGTGTGCTCATCCCTTCTCCGCCCCCGCGGTCAGGCCCGAGAGCAGCGACCGCTGGGCCAGCACGAACACGACGACGATCGGGATCGTCATCGCCATGGAACCGGCCATGAGGACCGTGGCGGGCACCGCGAAGTCGGAGAGCTGGGCGATGCCGAGGGAGACGGTCCAGCTGTCGCGCCGGTCGACCAGGAACAGCAGGGCGTACAGGTACTCGTTCCAGGCGATCATGAACACGTAGAGGGCCGTGGAGACGAGGCCGGGCAGGGCGAGCGGCAGCACGATCTTCCGGACGATCTGCATGCGGGTGCAGCCGTCGAGCATGGCCGCCTCCTCGATGCCCTCGGGCACCGCGAGGAAGTAGTTCCTGAGCATGTAGATCGCCACCGGCACCGTCTGGGCGAGGTAGATGATCATCAGGCCCACGAGCTCGCCGCGCAGCCCCACCCGGGAGAACAGCACGAACAGCGGCACCGCCAGCACGATTCCGGGGAAGAGGTAGACCATGAGGAACATCGCGTTGACGACGTTCCGGCCCTTGAACCGCAGGCGCACGGCCGCGTAGGCGCCCAGCACGCTGAACGCGACCGAGCCGAGCACGGCGCCCAGCGAGACCCACAGCGAGTTGAGCATGAAGCGGCCGAGGCCGAAGCCGCCCTCCGCCTCGCTGCGCAGCGCGGTCGGGTAGGAGCTGAAGTCCATCTCGGCGAAGGACGGGAAGATGTTGAGCGGGTTGCCGAAGATGTCCGGCTGGCTGCGTACGGACATGGTCAGGCCGTAGACGAGGGGGCCGGCCGAGGCGAGGATGGTGACGGCGATCGTCACCCATTTCAGGACGGACCAGGTGATCCGCTCGGCCTTGAGCCGGGTGGATCCACGTGGCGGCGAGCCGGCGGTTGCCGGCGCGGTGGTGCGTTCGGCGACGTCGGTGCTCACGGGGCGAGCTCCTTCCGTGACATCCGTAGGTAGACGAGGGTGAGCACGCCGAGGAACGCCATCATCACGAGGCCGAGGGCGGACGCGGTGCCGATGTCGCCCTGCTGGTTGAGCTCGTTGTAGACCTCCACCGCGAGCACCTCGGTGCCGCCGGCACCACCGGTGAGCAGGTAGATCTCGTTGAAGCTCTGGAACGACCAGATGAACCGCAGGACGGTGAGGATCGCCAGCACGCCGTAGAGCTGGGGCAGGATCACGTGCCGGAAGTTCTGGCTCGGGGTCACGCCGTCGATGAGGGCGGCCTCCTCGAGCTCCTTCGGTACGGCCTGCATCCGGGCCGTGACGAAGAGGTAGGCGAGCGGGGCCGTCTTCCAGACGTCGAAGAGGACCACCACCGAGAGCGCCACCGGCACCGGCAGCCCCCACACCTCCATCGACTCGGTGGTGAGGAAAGAGATCGGGCGCGCCCAGTCGAGGTACTGCTGCCCGACGGCGTTGGCGACGCCGTACTGCGGGTTGAGCATCTGCTCCCAGATCATCGCCGCGGCGACGACCGGCAGCACGTAGGGCACGAGCACCAGCGCCCGTACCAGGCCACGTCCGGGGAACTGCCTGCGCAGCGACATCGCCACCGCCGTGCCGACAGTGATGCTCCCGACCGTCGTCGCGGTGGCGAAGACGATCGTGGTGACGAGCGAGTCGCGGTAGCGCTCGTTCGCCAGGACCTGCCGGAAGTTGTCCAGCGTCCAGGTGGTCTCCCCCGTGCCCAGCGGTCCGATGTCGATGAGCCGGAACTCCTGGAAGGCGTAGACGACGCTGATCAGGAAGGGCAGGATCACCACCCCGATGACCACCAGCACGGTCGGGGAGACCATCGCCTTGCCGGTGCGGTCCTCGGCGCGCGCGAGGGAGGACCCCCTGGCCCGGGAGCGACCCCGGGCCAGGGCGCCGTGGGGGGCGGTCGTCACTGGTTCTCCGCCTGCAGACTGGTGACCGCCTCGTCCACGTGCTCGGCGTAGGCCTGCGGGTCGCCGTCGGGCAGCAGCATGCCGAGGTCGGTCACCACGGTGTTCTGGGTGACCGCGGCGCCAGCCGTGGCCCAGTTCTCGGTGCCGAAGCCCCACCGGGAGAAGCTGTTCGCAGCGGCGACGATCTGCTCGACCACCTCGGGCGCGTAGACCTCGTCCATCGGCCGCTGGTTGTTCGGGTCCGCACCGAGCGGCAGCGTGGCCCACTCATCCGCGTAGCGGGTGGGCTCCTCGGGGGTGCCGGTACGCACCGGGGTGCGGCCCTCCGGCGTCATGGCGAGGGTGTCGACGTAGCCGTCGGAGAGCACGTACTCGACGTACTGCTGGGCAGCCTCGCTGGCGCTGCCGTTGAGGATGGCGTAGTTCATCGTGAGCCCGAAGCCGGTGGGCTCGTCGTTGAACTCCCCGGACAGGGCACCGACGACACCGGTGTTCTGGGCGAGGAAGTCGGGGTTCTCGCCGGTCTCCGGGGCGGTCACGGGGAAGTTGGCGTCGAGGTTGCCGATCTCGTCGAGAAGGTGCGGGGACCACATGGCCATGGCCGTCTGGCCCGCCAGGTAGGCAGCCCGCGTGCTCTCCACGTCCTGGTCGCCCTGGACGGAGGCGCCGGCGAGCGCCTGGTACTTGGCGAAGGCGTCGACGCACGCCTCGGAGTCGAGCGTCACCTCGGTCCCCTCGAACATCTGGCACCCGTTCGCCAGGCTGAGGTGCTCGGTGTTCTCCCGGGCCATGGCGTCGGCCGGCCTGGTGCCCAGCACGATGCCCGCCATGCCGAGGTCGGAATCGGCGACCGCCTGCGCGGCCTCCACCACGTCCTGGACCGTCTCCGGGGCGTCCAGGCCGAGCTGCTCGAAGACATCGGTGCGGTAGTAGAGGAGCTCGCCCCAGCCGTCGGAGGGTACGGCGCCCGGCCCGTCGGGCATGGTGACGAGGTCGAGGGCTTGCTCGCTGAAGGTCGACTCGTCGAGGTTCTCGATGACGGCGCCGGCGGCCTCGTGGTCCACCAGCCCTTGGGAGGCCCAGCTGGCCACCTGGTCCGGGCCGACGACCGCGACGTCCGGCACCTCGCCGGAGGCGGCGCCTGCCACGATCGAGGTGTTCATGTCGGCGGGGTCCATCCCGACGACTTCGACCGCGATGCCGGTCTCGGCCTCGAAGTCGGTTGCGACCTGCTGCTGGATCTCGAGGCGCTGGGGCGTGTTGTGCGGCGTCCAGACGGTGATGGACTGGGCGTCTCCGCCGCCGGTCTCCTCGGCGCCGGGGTTGCTCCCATCTCCGCCGGAGCACGCCGCCAGCCCGGTGGCCGTCACGGCTGCGGTGAGCGCGATCCATGCAGGTCTGCGCGACGGCCTCGTGGTACTCATGCGAGGCCTCCTTCCTTCTCGGGGGTCGGTTCGTGCGACGGCGGACGAGCCGCAGCCGCCTCCCGTCCGGTGGGGGCGGGGAGCTCGTGGTTGTCCAGCAGGGCCAGTGCGATGAGCACGGCGGCGGCGACCGTGGAGATAGGAGCGACGGCGGCGGGGCGGCCGTCCCGGGTCACCTTCTCGGGCAGGCTGCCGAGGCGGGTGCGGTGGGCGTCCAGCCAGTCGAGGAGCTCGGTGGCGAGCTCTCGCTCGTCGAGAGCGGCGGCGACGATCGCGTAGAGGGAGGTCTGGGGCGTCCATGCCGTCGTGGTGTCCGGCCAGCCTTCGCCTGGACGCAGCCCACCGGCGGCCACGCGCATGCCCTCGACCGAGGCCTGCCAGGCCGCCTTCGCCTCTGCAGCGGCCGTTCCAGGGGGCACGAACGGCGGCAGGAGGAACGCGACGGACGCGTCCCGCCGGCCGCCCGACGGGAAGCGCTGGAACCCGTTGGCGCCGTAGGCACTCATGACGGCCGCCTCGAGGGCCGCGGCGTGCTCCTGGCCCCGGCGGGCGGCGTCCGGATCGCCGAGCCGGTCAGCCAGCTCCACGCCGGCACGCAGCCCTACCAGCAGCGGTCCGGCCACGCCCAGCGGCGGTTCGGCCTCGTCCCGCTCCCAGAAGTCCTGCCCGGGGCGCGGGAGGCGGGTCTCCGGGTCGAGGACGTCTCCTGCCGCCTGCAGGGCGAGCAGCACCCGCGGGCGAACGGCTGCGAGCCGCCGCTCGGCGACGGCTGCCGGGCTCAGCCGGGATGCCACCCAGGTGGCCCAGAGGGTGTAGCCGATGCCGTCGTCCTGGCGACCGCGCTCGTCCGGTACCTCGCCGGAGCCGTCGGGGAGGTAGCGGGCCTCCCACTGGCCGTCCTCTTCCTGGACGGAGTAGATGAAGTCGAGCGCCGCCCAGGCGTCCTCGTGCAGACCGAGGAGGCTGAGCGCGACGACGACGAAGGCGTTGTCGCGCGGCCAGACGAAGGCCCAGTACGGGCTGCCGGCGCCGAGCACCGCGCCGTTCTCGCGTCTGAGCGCGTAGAGGTCGAGGAGCGCCGTCCTGGCCATCTCTGCCCACCGGCCGGCGTGGAGGTCGGCCGCAGCGAGCCGCTCGCGAAAGGCGTCGATCTCGGCGGGCGAGGGTTGGTGAGCGCCGGGGATCTCCGCCGAGCGGGGGTCGAGGAACGCCGTGCCCTCGACGCGCCTGGCTGCTGAGCCAGCGGGGACGAGAACAGGGCCGCGCTTGCCGAGGAACGCGCCCTCGGAGTAGAGGCGGGTCTCCGGCTTGCCGGGCTCGCCTGCGTCGGGGTTGGCCATGTGGCTGCGCGAGGGTCTCATCGGAGGGACGCCTTTCGTGACTGGCGCATTCGATGCTCCTTCACACCTACTGGTCTGACCGGACTGACCGGTCTGCCAGGCACCATACGACATCCTCGGTGACTTTGGCCATAGGAAGCTCACCGGACAGCGCGACGAACCCCGGCCCGCCCAGGTGCTCGAACCCGGACCAAGCCAGGTGCATCGCGCTCGTCGCCCCCGCGCTCAGGAGCGCCCACGCTCGGTTCCTCGCCGACGTAACGCGCCTGCCCCTGCTGGTCGGACAGGCGAGAGGGACGCAGTCGACCTTGGTCGCCGCCCCGGCCCCTCGGCCCCGGAGCGGACAGCCTGGACTGTCATTGCACGAACCAGACCTCGACCCCTACGGGGTCGGCCGTCCCGACGACTCGCGCACCCTCGCGCGCGGCCGCCGGCGGCTACTCCGCCTGGTCGTGCCGCGGGACGATGCTGAACCACGACGGCCAGCCGCCTGGCGGGTCACGACGTCTCGACCTCGATCCCGCCCGCCCGCCGACGAACCTCACCGCCCGCCGGCGAACCTCACCGCCCGCCGGCGAACCTCACCGCCCGTCGTCGCCGATTGGGCGCCGGCTGCCTCGTCGCGCCCGGTTCACGGCGCGCGGCTCAGCGCAGGTGCTCGGGGATCGCCTCGAGGTACCCGGCCAGGTTGCGCCGGCACTCCGCGACCGAGTCCCCACCCACCTTCTCCAGCAGGGCCTGGGCCAGGACGAGGGAGACCATCGCCTCGGCCACCACCGCCGCCGGCGGCACCGCGCACACGTCCGAGCGCTGGTGGATGGCGCGGGCGGGCTCGCCGGTGGCGACGTCGACGGTGGCCAGCGCCCGCGGGACGGTGGAGATGGGCTTCATCGCGGCGCGCACCCGGAGCACTTCCCCGGTGCTTATCCCGCCCTCGGTGCCGCCGGCCCGGTTGGTTGCCCGGCGCAGGCGCCCGTCCGGCCCGGGGACGATCTCGTCGTGCGCCGCCGAGCCGCGCCGGGCGGCGGTGCGGAAGCCGTCCCCGACCTCCACGCCCTTGACCGCCTGGATGCCCATCACCGCCCCGGCCAGCCGGCCGTCGAGGCGCCGGTCCCCCGAGACGTGGGAGCCCAGCCCGGGCGGCAGGCCGTAGGCGAGCACCTCCACGACGCCGCCGACGGTGTCCCCGGCCTGCTGGCAGTCGTCGATCTCGGCGACCATCGCCGCGGCCGTCGGGCCGTGGAAGCACCGGACCGGGTCCGCATCCAGCGCGGCGACGTCGCCGGGTCCCGGGGCCGGGGCGTCGTCGGGAACCGCCACGGGACCGATCGCGACGACGTGGGAGACCAGCTCCGCCCCGGCGACCTGCCGCAGCAGCGCCGCGGCGAGGGTGCCGAGCGCGACCCGGGCGGCGGTCTCGCGGGCGCTGGCCCGCTCCAGGACCGGCCGGGCGTCGTCGAGGTGGTACTTCTGCATGCCGACCAGGTCGGCGTGCCCGGGCCGGGGCCGGGTGAGCGGGCGGTTGCGAGCGACCTCCCGCTCGTCGCCGGTGCCGGCGTCGACCAGCAGCGCCTCGCGCGGCACCGGGTCGGCGGCCATGACGGTCTGCCACTTGGGCCACTCGGTGTTGCCGATCTCGACGGCGACCGGCCCGCCCATCGTCGTGCCGTGCCGCACGCCGCCGAGGATGCGCACCTCGTCCTGCTCGAACTTCATCCGCGAGCCGCGGCCGTGGCCCAGCCGGCGCCGCGCCAGGGCGGTGCGCACGTCGGCGGTGGTGATCTCGACCCCGGCCGGCAGGCCCTCCAGGATCCCGACCAGGGCCGGGCCGTGCGACTCCCCCGCGGTGACCCATCTGAGCATGCCGGTCATCCTGCCACGGGGGCCCGCGGCGGCCCGGGAGCGTCCGGAAGCACGCGACAATGAGCTCTCCCCGACCAAGGAGCCCGCATGCGTCACGTCACGGTCAAGGACGTCGTCCTCGGGCAGGGCCGCCCGAAGGTGATCGTCCCGCTCACCGGGGCGACCGAGGAGGAGCTCCTCGCCCAGGCACGTGCCCTGGCCGAGCAGCCGGTCGACGTCGTGGAGTGGCGGGTGGACCTGCTCGACGGCGCCGCGGACACCGCCGCGGTGGCTCGCGCTGCCGGGTCCGTGCGGGCCGCGGTGGGCGGGCGCCCGCTGCTGGTCTCGGTGCGCACCGCCGGGCAGGGCGGGCGGCTCGCGGTGGACGACGGCGCGTACGGGGATCTGCTCCAGGTGCTGCTGGCGACCGGCGCCGCCGACCTGGTCGACGTCGAGGCCGAGCGGGACGCGGCGGTCCGGCGCCTGCTGCTCGCCGCCGCCCGCGACGCCGGGGCCGCCGTCGTGATGTCCCACCATGACTTCCGGGCGACACTGGCGGAGGACGAGATCGTCGGCCGGCTGCGCGACATGCAGGACCAGGGCGCCGACGTCACCAAGGTCGCCGTCATGCCGCACGGCCCGGGCGACGTGCTGACCCTGCTGCAGGCCGCGTGGACCATGCGCAGCAGGTACGCGGACCGACCCCTCATCGCGATCGCGATGGACCGGGTGGGTCTGGTCTCCCGGCTCGCCGGTGGCGTCTTCGGCTCGGCGGCCACGTTCGCCACCGTCGGTGTCGCGTCCGCCCCAGGCCAGGCGCCGCTGGCGGAGGTGCGCGCCGTGCTCGAGCTGCTCCACGGGCTGGGCGATTGACGGCAGCAATCTCCGGCCCTCGCGCGCCCGTCGTCGGCACCACTTTCTCCAGTCCGAAGGTCAGGCCGTTTGGCCTACGCCACCGTGGTGGCAGCCGCGTTGGTCTTTAGTTCGGACGGACGTCTTGCGGACTTTGGGCGGACCGGTCCTGTACGGCGGCACGGCCAATATGTCCTCCGAAGATCGCTAGCGGACATGCCAACCTCCCTGTAGGCGGACACGTACTTCCCTGCTGACGGACACCTGATCTCCCTGCCCGTGGCCGTGGGGCCGGTCGTGTCGGTCCCGACGGGCGTCCCTCCGGGGGTTTGCTCGAGGTCTGACCACCTACGAGCAGGTTCCGCCGGAGGGACGCATGCAGAAGTCTGACAGGGAGATCATGGAGATTCTGGAGGCGTTCGACGCCACGGAGAGTGCGCACTCGGCCGCCGAGCTGGCCGGGGTGGACCCCAAGACGGTGCGGCGCTACGTCGCCGCCCGTGACGCGGGCCGGCCGGTCACCGGGCCGGCCCGGCGCGCGCGGATGATCGACGGGTACATGCCCAAGATCGAGGAGTGGGTCGAGCGGGGCAGCGGGAAGGTCCGCGCCGACGTGATCCACGCCCGGCTGGTGGCGCTGGGGTTCGCCGGGACGGAGCGGACCACCCGGCGGGCGGTGGCGCAGTGAAGGCGGCGTGGCGGGCTGGGCACCGGCGGACCTACCGGCCGTGGATCACCGAGCCGGGGCTGTGGCTGCAGCTGGACTGGGGAGAGGGCCCGAAGATGCCGGGCCCGGGTGTTGCCCGTAGTCTCATCGGATGCCAAAGGGTCCGTGCGTCTTCTGTGGAGCGGAAGTAACAGGGCAGGGCGAGCATGTTTGGCCCTCGTGGTTCTTGAAGCGGTGGCCGAATTCGGATCGGTTCTACCGTATGGTACTAAACGGACTGCCGCTGCAGGAGTTCGACCACATCTCACGGGTGATGCTGCCGGTATGCGGCGACAACAGGTCGGACTGCAATGGGAAGCTCAACAGTGCGTTCGAGCAGGCCGCGAAGGAGCCTGTACGGAAGGCGCTCGACAGGTTCGAAGTTGTCGAGGGCCCTGAGGTGATGGCATTCGCCAAGTGGGCGGCAAAGTCTCTGCTCCTCCACGCCCATCCCTCCAGCACCTACTCCAGCCTCCAGGGTCACGCAAAAAGGGGTCAAAGTCTAGACCTACACCGAGGCGCGCTTACTCCTCTTCTCAATGGGGCGCTCCCAGGGGACCTTACGTTGTGGGTAGGCGTACTCGACCGTCGAGCGCCGAACGTTGCTCCACCTATCCAGAGAGTGGAGCTTCCCATCACATTCCGCAGCGATGGCGCTGGGGGGTCGCCCGGGTCGGCAGTAGTGGCCTTCAATGTTCCGAACGGCAAGGAAGTTGTGTTCCACCTTGCGTTCCATCCGCTCGTCGACGTGGTCCACCCACTAGTCGCGGACGGCCTAATGACGGAACTCTGGCCACGCGTGCCTGACAGACTTGAGCTTAGCGCACATCGGGTCATGGGAGCCAGAGACTTCGACGTTCTTGGGGTGGTCTTCGGGCAGGAGCCAACATGCATGCAACTAGAGGATGGCGAGCGCCTGAGCGGTCCGGACCCTATGGGTAACTACCTCCCTATGGGTAATTACGTCACAGCACACGGTCTCGCTGACCCCCGACTACGAGAGTAGGCGCGTCCATGGGTTTCTTCCTCCGGGTTCAGAGGGCAGGTCGGGGGTGAGCCGCAGGCGCCTTACGCCGAGCCCAACAACAGAGCCGATCGTCGTAGTCAGTGACCGTACGGCGACGTCGCGGCCACGAAATGCGCACATCATGCGGTCGAGCCGGCCGCGGCCGCCGTCGCCAGGGCGGCGCCGAGGATCATCCAGGGGCCGAAGGCGACGGCGGTGTCCCGGCGTGCGCGCCGGGTCACCAGCAGCAGCAACGCCCAGGCCCCGCCCAGGACGAACCCGGCAAGGACGCCCGCGGCAACCGCCGACCAGTCCCACCAGCCGAGCCAGAGTCCGAGCAGGCCGGCGAGCTTGACGTCGCCCAGCCCCAGCCCGCCGGCCCGGACGAGGGCGAGGAGGAGGTAGCCGGTCGCGCACACCGCCGCGGCGGTGACGGCCCGGCCGAGCGCCGCCCAGGAGTTGGTGGCCGCGGCGGTCGCCGCGAGCAGCAGCACCAGGCCCGCCGCGCCGGGGCCGAGCAGGCGGTCCGGGAGCCGGTGGCTGCGGGCGTCGACGATCGCGAGGACGGTGGCGACGGCGGTGAGCCAGGCACCGGCCAGGACGAGCGGGGAGCCGGCGACGGCGAGCCCGACCGCCGCCAGCAGGGCCAGCGACGCCCCCGCGGCCCAGGCGCTCGCCGGGACCGGGACCGGGGCCGCCGTCGTCATCAGCCCTGCCGGACGGCCGGGAAGGGCGGTGGCGCGGGCGGCACCGCTCCCCCGGCGGCGCGCCGGGCGCGCTCGGCCAGCAGCGCGGCGCGCATCGCGGCGACGTCCGGGCTCCGGCCGGTCATCAGCCGCACTTGCGCCTCGGCCTGGTGGACGAGCATCGCCCAGCCGGGCACGACGGTCCCGCCGGCTGCCTGCCAGGCGGTGGCCAGCGGGGTGGGCCAGGGGTCGTAGACGACGTCGAGCAGCACCCGCCCGGTCAACGGTCCAGCGCGGTCGGCGGCGGCTGCCTCACCGCCGGCCAGGGCCTCCGTCAGCGCCGCGGCGACGTCGTCCGCCACGCCGGCCGGGACGGTGGAGACGACGACGTCCGCGCCGGCCAGCGCGGCGGCCGCGGTCTGCGCGCTGGCCCACGGCACGTGCCTGACGGCGACCCCCATCCGGTGCGCGGCAGCGGCCGCCGAGCCCGGCCCGGCCACCGACCGCGCCACCAGGTCCGTGCTGGCGGCGCCGAGCTCGGTCAGTGCAGCGAGGGCGGAGGTCGCCGTCGCCCGCGCCCCCAGCACCGCGGCGCGCCGGGGCGTCCAGCCCGGCCCAGCGCCCTCCCGCAGCGCGGCGACGATGCCGTGGATGTCGGTGTTGAACCCGACCAGCGGTCCCGCCGCGCCGGCCCGGCCGGGCTGGACCACCACGGTGTTGACGACGCCGGTGACCTCGGCGAGCGGGTCGAGGACGTCGAGGTGGGGCAGCACCGCCTGCTTGAGCGGCATGGTCAGGGAGAGCCCGGCCCAGCTGGCATCGAGCTGGGCGAGCACCGCGGGCAGCTCGGCCGCCGTGACGTCCTGGAGGCCGTAGCCCCAGCCGGTCAGGCCGAGGGCGTCGTAGGCGGCCCGGTGCAGCGCCGGGGACAGGGAGTGCGCGACGGGGTGCCCCAGGACGGCCGCCCGGTGCGTGATGCCCGGGGCGGTGAGGTCCTCCCCGGTCGCGGCGACGCCGGCGGGCGCCGGCTCACCGGTGCGGCTCATGGCACTCCTCTCCCGACGGACGGCGGCGTCCGGTTTCCCACAGACGGTGACGTCCCGGTACCCACGTCGTTGGCTCTCGGTCTACCACCGTCGACTCGGTCTACCACCGGTGGCTCGGTCTACCACCGCCGGCCCGGGCGGCGGCACGGCTGTCCACAGCTGCGCCGCCCGGCGCCCGAGGCCCGCCCGCGGTGGCCGGGTCCGACGCGCGCGGCCCCGCCGCCGGTGACCGCTCGACGAGCGAGTCGCGGCCGTCGCCCCGGGCACCGGGCAGAGCGGCCCGCCCCCGGCTCAGCCCGTCTCCTCGTTCTCCTGCACCCAGGCCCGCAGCTCGGCGACGAACTCCTGCTGCTGGGCGTAGTCGGCGGTGAACTTCGTCTCACCGGTGTCGAGGTTGACCGTGGTGAAGTACAGCCAGTCCCCTTCCGGCGGGGCGAGCACCGCCGCGACGGCGGCCTCCCCCGGCGCCCCGATGGGCGTGGGCGGCAGCCCCGGGTGCAGGTAGGTGTTGTACGGGGTGTCCTTGTCCAGCTCCTCGCTGGTCGGCACGCCGCCGACCTTGTCCAGCCCGTACAGCACGGTGGAGTCCATCTGCAGCCTGCCGCCGGTGTCGCCCTTGCCGGCCAGCCGGTTCTCGATCACCCGGGCGGTCTGCCCGTAGTACTCCGGCCCCACCTCGCGCTCGACGATGGACGCCTTGGTGAGCACCTCCTGGCGCTGGTCGGCGGGCACCTGCAGGGCGTCCAGCCGGGCGACGGTCTGGGCGACCATCGCGGCGAGGATCGTGGCGGCGTCGTCGTCGGGCTCGAACCGGTAGGTCGCGGCGGCGAGCCAGCCCTCCGGGTTGCCGCCGGCCTCGGCGGGCAGGCCGATGGCGGCCGGGTCCGCGGCGGCGGCCTGGACCTCCGCCAGCGGGATCTGGGCGACGTTCTCGATGCGCTCGTACACCTGGCGGGCGTGGAAGCCCTCCGGCACGGTGATGGTCACCTCGGACTTGTTCGCCGGGTCGAGCAGGGCGGTGACGGCGTCCCGGGCGGCCATCTCCCGCTTGAGCGTGTAGGTGCCGGGCTGGATCCGGGCGGCGTTGACGTTCTCCGCGAAGGCGTCGGTGAACGCCCGCACCGAGGCCACCACGCCGTCGTCGTGCAGGACCGTGCCGATCTCGGTGCCGGACGCCCCGGCCGGCACCACCACCTCCACCGACCCGCTGCCCGGGCCCGGGTAGTCCTCGGCCCCGGCCGGGCGCAGGTCGAACAGCCCGCGGACCTGCGGCACCGCCCACACGGCGAGGAGGGCGACGACGGCGACGGTCACCAGGATGATCACGGTGGTGCGGCGCCGCCGGCGCTGCTGGCGCACCTGCTGGGCGCGCCGCTGGCGCCGCGGGTCGTCGGCGGGCGGGGCCGCCGGGGTGCCGGGGGTCTCTTCGAACAGGTCGTTCACTCGGTTCCCCTCGTCGTGGGTGGCGGGGCCGGGCGGGCCGGCGGTGCGTGCGCCGGTGTGTCCCCCGTGGCCGTCGCCGGCGCGGACGGCTCGTTCTGGGCCGCCGGCTCCCCCTCGGCCGGGACGACCAGCTCGCCCGCCGCGGCGCCGGTACGCCGCTCGACCTCGAGGGCCTGCTCGACGATCATCACCGCCGCCACCTGGTCCACGACGGCGCGGTGCCGCCGGCCGGGCCGGCCCGCCCGGTGCAGGGCCTGGTGGGCGCTGACGGTCGTCAGGCGCTCGTCGACGAGCCGCACCGGCGTGGGGCCGACGGCGGCCGCGACCCGGACAGCGTACGCGCGCGCGGCGGCGGCGGACCTGCCCTCCTGGCCGGACAGGCTCCGGGGCAGCCCGACGAGCACCTCCAGCGCGCCGAGCTCGGCCACCAGCGCGGCGATCTCGGCGACGTCGCCGCCGTCGGGCCGGCGGGCGACGGTGCGCACCGGGGTGGCCAGGATGCCGTCGGGGTCGCACCGGGCCACCCCGACCCGGACGGAGCCGACGTCCACCCCGACCCGCACCCCGCGGCGCAGGGACGGGCCGCCGTCGCCGGCGGCGCCGGCGCCGCCGCCGCTCATGACCCGAGCGGGCCGGCGGCCTCGGCCCGCACGCCGGCCAGCGCGTCGCCGAGCCGGGCGGGGTCGGTGCCCCCGCCCTGGGCGACGTCGTCCTTGCCGCCCCCGCCGCCGCCGAGCACCCCGGCGGCCACCCGCACCAGGGCGCCGGCCCGCAGCCCGGCGCCGCGGGCGGCGGCGTTGGTGGCGACCACGATGCTGGGCCGGCCCTTGGCCACCCCGCCCACGGCCACCACGGCGGGCTCGGCCTCGCCCAGCCGCTGGCGCACGTCCAGGGCGAGGCTGCGCAGCTCGTCGGCGGCGTCCACCTCGCCGGCGTCGTGCAGGGCGACCCGGCCGGTGCCCACCCGCTCGGCGCCGCCGGCCACGCTCGCCGCGGCGCCGCGGAGCTGGTCCTGCCGCAGCCGGGCGACCTGCTTCTCCGCCGCCTTGAGCCGGCCGAGCAGGGCGTCCACCCGCTCGGGGAGCTCCTCGGCCCGCCCGCCCATCAGGGAGGTGAGCTGGCCGACCAGGGCGTGCTCCTTGGCCTGGAAGCCGTACGCGCCGGCCCCGACGAGGGCGTCCACCCGCCGCACCCCGGAGCCGACCGAGGTCTCCCCCAGCATGGTGACCAGGCCGATGTTGCCGGTGGCCGGCACGTGGGTGCCGCCGCACAGCTCCTTCGACCAGTCCCCGCCGATGGAGACCACCCGGACCCGGCGGCCGTACTTCTGCCCGAACAGCGCGATCGCGCCGGCGGCGAGGGCGTCGTCGATGTCCATCGTCTGAGCGGTGACGTCGAGGTTCTCGGCGAGCCGCTCGTTGACCCGGCCCTCGATGTCGGACAGCACCGACGGCGGGACCGCCGAGCCGTGCCGGAAGTCGAACCGCAGCCGGGACGGGGCGTTCTCCGAGCCGGCCTGGGTGGCCTGGTCGCCGAGGAACTCGTGCAGCGCCTTGTGCACCATGTGCGTGGCGGTGTGCGCGCGGGCGATCGCGCCGCGCCGGTGGGTGTCGATGGCGGCCACCCCGGTCTCGTCCAGGGTGAGGGTGCCCTCGGTCAGCCGGCCGCGGTGCACCGACAGCCCCGGCACCGGGGACTGGACGTCGGCGACGTCGACGATCCCGCCGCCGGCGAAGGAGATGGTGCCCTGGTCGGCGAGCTGGCCGCCGGCCTCGGCGTAGAACGGGGTGCGGTCCAGCACCACCTCGACGTCGGCCGGGGCGGTGGCGGCGGGCACCGGGACGCCGTCGGCGAGCAGGCCGACCAGGCGCACCTCGGCGACGTCGTCGGTGTAGCCGAGGAACTGCACCGGCGCGCCCAGGCGGTCCTTGATCTCGTTGTACAGCGAGGTGTCGACGTGCCCGGTCTTCTTGGCCAGGGCGTCGGCGCGGGCGCGCTGGCGCTGCTCGGCCATCAGGGACCGGAAGCCGGCCTCGTCGACGCTGACCCCCTGCTCGGCGGCCATCTCCAGGGTCAGGTCGATCGGGAAGCCGTAGGTGTCGTGCAGGGTGAAGGCCTCGGTGCCGCCGAGCACCGGGGCGGCGGGGGCGGCCTGCTTGGCCCTGGCCACCGCGGTGTCCAGGATGGTGGTGCCCGAGGCGAGGGTGCGCCGGAAGGCCTCCTCCTCCTCGTAGGCCACCTGGGAGATGCCGGCGAAGTCCTCCTCCAGGCTGGGGTAGGAGGCGCGCATCGCGTCCTTGGCCACCGGCAGCAGCACCGGCAGGGTGGGGTCGTCCACCCCGAGCAGGCGCATGGACCGCACCGCGCGGCGGATCAGGCGGCGCAGGACGTAGCCGCGCCCGTCGTTGGCGGGCCGGACGCCGTCGCCGATGAGCATCAGGGCGGACCGGACGTGGTCGGCGACCACCCGCAGCCGGACGTCGTCGGGGACCTGCTGGTCGGTGCCCATGGTGTAGCGCCGGCCGGACATCTCCTCGGCGGCCGCGATCACCGGGAAGACCTCGTCGATCTCGTACAGGTTTTCCTTGCCCTGGAGCAGGAACGCCAGCCGCTCCAGCCCGGCCCCGGTGTCGATGGACTTGTGCTCGAGCTCGCCGAGCAGCGGGTAGTCCTTGCCCGGCCCCTCCCCGCGGACGAACTGGTCGAAGACGAGGTTCCACACCTCCAGGTACCGGTCCCCGCCCGGGTCCACGGTGCCGCCGACGGCGTCCGGGCCGTAGGCCGGGCCGCGGTCGTAGTGGAACTCCGCGCACGGGCCGGCCGGGCCGGGCTGGCCGGTGTCCCAGAAGTTCTCCTCCCGGGGCAGGCGCACGACGTGCGCGGCCGGGACGCCCACCTTGGTCAGGGCGTCGATCGCCTCGGCGTCCTGGTCCCAGACGGTGACCCAGAGCCGGTCCCCGTCCAGGCCGTAGCCGCCGTCGTCCTGGGCGGTGGTGAGCAGGTCCCAGGCGAACTGGACGGCGCCCTCCTTGAAGTAGTCGCCGAAGGAGAAGTTGCCGCACATCTGGAAGAACGTCCCGTGCCGGGTGGTCCGGCCGACGTTGTCGATGTCGTTGGTGCGGATGCACTTCTGCACGCTGGTCGCCCGCGGCCAGGGCGGCTGGGCGGTGCCGACGATGTAGGGGATGAACGGCACCATGCCGGCGATGGTGAACAGGATGGAGGGGTCGGGGGACACGAGCGAGGCGCTCGGCACCACGGCGTGGTCGTGGCGGGCGAAGTAGTCCAGCCAGCGGGAGCGGATCTCGGCGGTGCGCATGGTTCCTCAGGATCGGTGGTGGGTGGCGGGCGCGAGGCCCGCGGTCAGGAGAACGTCTCGGCCAGGTCGTCGTCTTCCGTGCGGGGGCCGACGGCGGCCGGTGCGGCAAGATCGGCGGTGCCGGTTGGGCCGGCGGCGCCGGCTGAGTCGACGGCCGCACCGGCGCCGGCTGAGTCGACGGCCGCGCGGCGGTGGGCGCGGGCCTCGTCCACCTCGATCGGCGAGGGCAGCAGCGCGGCCCGCAGCTCGCCCTCCCGCTGCCGGTAGGCGGCGACGACGGCGGCCGGCAGGCCGCGCAGCCGCTGCCGGCCGGCGGGGCGCGCGACGGCGAGGACCGCGGTCGCTCCGAGGACGACGGCGGCGACCGCGACCGCGCGGCGGCCGGCCACCTCAGCGCCCCCGCAGCCGGGCCACGGCCTGCCGGGCCGCGTAGGAGGCGGCCGAGACCTTGATGAGCGGGCCGCCGACGGTGGCCGTGAGCAGCGTGGTGAGGGCGGAGAGGTCCTCGCTGGCCCGCGCGGCGGAGGTGGTCACGGTGTCGACCTTGGCGAGCTGGCCGTTCGCCGCCCGCACCGTCTCCACGGCCTCGTCGATGGCGGGCAGGGTGTGGTCGGTCAGGCGACGGACCGCGGCGCGGGCCTCCTCCAGCACGCTGCCGAGCTTCAGCAGCGGCACGGCGAGGAAGACGACGAGCGCGACGAACGCCAGCGCGGCGACGAGGCCGGCGATGTCAGCGACCGACATGGCGGGGGCTCCTTCGTGGGCGGGGGGCCCGGCAGGGCGCGGGCCGCGGGCAACACTACCGGTGGGGGCCAGGGCCGGGCGGCTGGGCGGGCGGGCGGCACGGGCGGGCGGCGACGGCGCGACGGCGATCGGGGCACGGATGCTGCCCGGGGACGGCGACGCCCCGGACCCCTGCGGCTGGCAGGTGGCCCGGGGCGTCCCGGAGCGGTCAGCGCGAGTAGTACTCGACGACGAGCTGCTCGTTGCAGGTCACGGGCACCTCGGCGCGCCGGGGCCGGCGGGTGAGCTCGGCCCGCAGCCGCTCGAGCTGGACGTCGAGGTAGGGCGGGACGTTGGGCAGCACGTCGCGGTGCGCGCCGGCCGCGGCGACCTGGAAGGGCACCATGGTCTGGCTGCGCGGCTTGACCTGGATGACCTGGCCGGGCTTGACCCGGAAGGACGGGCGGTCCACGAGCTGGCCGTCGACCAGGATGTGCCGGTGCACCACGGCCTGGCGGGCCTGGGCGGTCGTGCGGGCGAAGCCGGAGCGCAGGACGAGGGCGTCCAGGCGCATCTCCAGCAGCTCGATGAGGGACTCACCGGTGAGGAACTGCTCCCGGCGGGCCTCCTCGAACACCCGCTGGATCTGGGCCTCGCGCAGGCCGTACTGGGCGCGCAGCCGCTGCTTCTCCTTGAGCCGGACGGCGTAGTCGGACTCGGTCCGCCGGCGGGCGCGGCCGTGCTCGCCCGGGCCGTACGGCCGCTTCTCGAAGTACTTGACCGCCTTGGGAGTCAGCGCGAGGCCGAGGGAGCGCGAGAGGCGCACCTGACGGCGCGTGCGGGACACTGCCATGCTGAGTTTCTCTTCCTGTCGTGGTGACGTCACCGCGGCGGGCGTGGGCTGCTCGCGCGGGGCGGGATCGACCTCGTGGCCAAGACCCCAGGGGCCGCCTGGCGCGCGGACGCGCAGGACGACCGCTCAACTATACCCGCCCGGCGCATGGCCCGGCGTCCGGCCGAGGGCAGCGCCAGCCGCCCGTCCCAGGGAAGGTGCCTGAACGCCGCCCAGGGCAGTGACCGGTGCCCGCCGCTGCCGTGGACGTCACCACGCCGGCCCGGCACACCTCACCGCTCGTGCAGGATCTGCCGGATGCGCTCCAGCCGTGCGCCGATGTCCCGCTCCAGCCCGTGGCTGGTCGGGGCGTAGTACCGGACGCCGGCGAGCTCCGCCGGGGCGTACTGCTGCCCGACGACCCCGCGGGCGTCGTCGTGCGCGTACCGGTAGCCCGTGCCGTGGCCGTGCTGCTCGGCGCCGGCGTAGTGGGCGTCGCGCAGGTGCGCGGGCACCGCGCCGGCCTTCCCGGCGCGCACGTCGGCGATCGCCGCGTCGAGGGCGGCGTAGGCGGCGTTGGACTTCGGTGCCGTCGCCACGTGCACGACGGCTTGGGCGAGGATGATCCGCGCCTCCGGCATCCCGATGAGCGCCACCGCCTGCGCGGCCGCCACCGCCGTCTGCAGCGCGGTGGGGTCGGCCATGCCGACGTCCTCGGCGGCGGCGATGATGATGCGCCGGGCGATGAACCGCGGGTCCTCCCCCGCGACCACCATCCGGGCGAGGTAGTGCAGGGCGGCGTCGACGTCGGAGCCGCGCATGGACTTGATGAACGCGCTGGTGACGTCGTAGTGCTGGTCCCCGGCGCGGTCGTACTGCACCGCCGCCACGTCCACCGCCCGCTCGACGGCGTCCAGGCCGATCTCGCTCTGGCCCGCCGCCTCGGCCGCGCCGGCGGCGGCCTCGAGGATGGTCAGCGCCTTGCGGGCGTCCGCGCCGGCGAGCCGGACGAGGTGGTCCGCGGCGTCGTCGGCCAGCCGGCGCCCGGGCAGGCCCCGGTCGTCGGTGAGCGCGCGGCGGACCAGCGTGCGGACGTGCTCGGCGGTCAGCGGCCGCAGCGTGAGCAGCAGCGACCGGGACAGCAGCGGGGCGACCACCGAGAAGCTGGGGTTCTCCGTCGTCGCCGCCATGAGCGTCACCCAGCGGTTCTCCACGCTGGGCAGCAGCGCGTCCTGCTGGGTCTTGGAGAAGCGGTGCACCTCGTCGATGAAGAGGACCGTCTCCGCCCCGGAGGTCACCAGGCGGCGGCGGGCGTCGTCGACGACGGCGCGCACGTCCTTCACGCCGGCGGTGACCGCGGAGAGCTCGACGAACCGGCGGCCCGAGCCGCGTGCGACGAGGTAGGCGAGGGTGGTCTTGCCGGTGCCGGGCGGCCCCCACAGGATCACCGACGACGGCGCGGCCCGGCCCTCGCCGGGCTCGATCAGCCGGCGCAGCGGTGCGCCGGGCTCGAGGAGGTGGTCCTGGCCGAGGACCTCGGCCAGGGTCGCCGGGCGCATCCGCACCGCCAGCGGGGCGTCGGGCCGGGGGGCGGGCAGCCCAGCGTCGTCGGCCCCGGCGGCCTCGAAGAGATCCACGCACCGAGCCTACGGGCGGCGCGGGTGGGGCCGGTCGGCTCGTCACCGGCTCGGACTGGCGGGGCCGGGAGGCTCGTCACCGGATCGCGCTGGCGGGGCGCGGGCGTCAGCGGCTCTGGCTGGGCCCGCGTGACGGCGATCTGACAGCCGGCTGGCCCCGCCTGGCGGCGCGTGACCGCGGTGAGACACTGTGCCGCGTGTTCGACCGCCTCGGCCGTCTCGTCACCCGGTTCCCCCGCACGATCGTCGCGGTGTGGGCGCTGGTGTCGGCCGGGTGCCTGCTGCTGGCGCTGACCGGGCTGGGCGGGGACGGCCTGTTCGACCGGCTGCGCACCGGGCAGCCGGCGGTGGCCGGCTCGGAGAGCCAAGAGGGCATGGACATCCTCGACGCCCACGCCGGCACCGCCGAGCAGGTGACCCTGCTGGTTCAGGACGTGGACCTGACCGACCCCGCCGTCGTCGCGGAGGTCACCGAGGCGCTCACGCCCGCCCACGAGGGGCTCGCCGGCCTCGCCGGGGTGGACCAGGTGGTCGACCCGTTCGTCCTGCCCGACGGGCCGAGCAACCCCGCCGCCGCCGGCCTGGTCGCCCAGGACCGGGACGGCTTCCTCCTCGCCGTCACCCTCGCCCGCGGCCTGACCGAGGACGCCGAGGCCGCCGCGCACGACGCCGTCGTCGACCGGCTCGACCAGGTGCCCGGCGAGCTCGCCGCGGTGAGCCCCGGCGCGAACGGCATCACCAGCTCCGGCATCCTGATGGCCGAGGACATCGTCGACCAGGTCAAGACCGACCTCGTCACCGGCGAGGTCGTCGCCCTGCCCGTCGCCCTGCTGATCATGGTCCTGGTCTTCGGCGGGTTCCTCGCCGCCGGGCTGCCCCTGGTCGGCGCGCTGGCCTCCATCGCCGGCGGGCTGGGCGTCCTGCTCGGGCTCTCCTACCTGATGGACGTCGACTCTTTCGTGATCAACGTCGTCACGGTCGTCGGGCTCGGCCTGTCGGTGGACTACGGCCTGCTCATCGTCTCCCGCTACCGCGAGGAGGTGCACCGGCTCACCGGGGAGACCGCCACCGGCGGCGCTACGGCCGCCGGCCGGCGCAGCCGCAGCCGCCGCCGGCGCAACCCGCTCGTCCTCGCCGCCGTGCGCACCACGGTCGCCACCGCCGGGCGCACCGTGCTGTTCTCGGCCGTGACGATCGCCGTCGCCGTCGCCGGGCTGCTGCTCCTGACCCCGGAGGTGCTGCGGTCGATCGCGGCCGCCGGGGTCGCCGTCGTCATCCTGGCCGTGGCCACCGCCGTCGCGCTGGTCCCCGCGCTCCTGGTCCTCCTCGGGGACCGGATGCTGCGCCGGACCGTGCTGTCGCGGGTGCCCGGGCTGCGGCGGGTGGTGGCCGGGCTGGGCGACGACGCCCCGGACGACGGGTTCTTCTCCCGGCTGGCCCGCGGCGTCCACGCCCGCCCCTGGCTCGTCCTGCTCGGCTCCCTCGCCGTCCTGGCGCTGCTCGCCTCGCCGGTCACCGGGATGCAGATGCGCAGCTCGACCACCGAGCTGCTGCCCTCCGGCTCCGCCCAGCGGGACTACATCGCGGCGGTCGCCACGGACTACCCGGCCGCCGAGGCGGCGGACCTGCGGGTGGTCACCGACGGCACCGCCGCGGAGGCGGGCGCCTGGACCGAGGAGCTGGCCGCCGTCGACGGCGTGGCGGAGGTCCGCGGCCCGGCCGAGCTGGACGGCTACACCGCGGTCGAGGTCTTCCTCGACGCCGAGGACGCCGGCGGGGCCGAGGCGAGCGCCGTCGTGCACGACGTCCGCGACCTCGACCCGCCGTTCCGGACCTGGGTGGTGGGCCAGGCCGCCAGCCAGGTCGACTTCAACGCCGCGCTCGCCGACGGCCTGCCGCTGGCCGGCGGGGTCATCGCGGTCGCCGTCTTCGTGCTGCTCTTCCTGATGACCGGCTCGGTCCTGGTGCCGGTCAAGGCGATCCTCGTCAACGTCCTCTCCCTGGCCGCCTCCCTCGGGGTGACCGTGTGGGTCTTCCAGGGCGGGCACGGCGCCGACCTGCTCGGGATCACCCCGGTCGCCGGGCTGGAGTCCTACGTCGTCGCCATCGTCGTGGCCTTCGGCTTCGGCCTGGCGATGGACTACGAGGTGTTCCTGCTCTCCCGGATCAAGGAGTTCTGGGACGCCGGCCTGGACAACGACGCCGCGGTCGAGCGCGGGCTGCAGCACTCCGGCCGCATCATCACCTCGGCCGCGGCGATCATCGTGGCGGTCTTCGCCGGGTTCGTCGCCGGGGACCTGCTCGTCATCAAGCAGGTCGGGGTGGCGCTGGCGGTCACGGTGCTCATCGACGCCACGCTGGTGCGGATGCTGCTGGTGCCGGCGACCATGACGCTGCTCGGCAGGTGGAACTGGTGGGCGCCGGCGCCGCTGCGGCGGCTGCACGCGCGGCTGGGGGTCCTGCACTGACGGCGCGGGCGCTTGGGCATTTTGCCTGGAATGGTCCGTCGGCCGGGTGCGAGGCTGGCGGCGGCACGCAGCCTGAGGAGACCAAGCCTGAGGAGACCAAGCCTGAGGAGGTTGACCGTGGGTCGGCTCGCCGTGGTGAACTTCATCAGCATCGACGGGGTCATCCAGTCCCCGCTCTCGCCGGACGAGGATCGTGACGGCGGCTTCGCGCACGGCGGATGGGTCGTGCCGTACAGCGACGACGTCGTCGACGCGTTCATGGCGGACGCGACCGTCGGCGCCGCCGGCTTGCTGCTCGGTCGCCGCTCCTACGAGATCCTCACCGAGGCCTGGTCCGACGCCGACGACTCCGAGCCAGCGATCGCGGCCATGAACCGCATGCCGAAGTACGTCGTCTCGTCCTCGGCCGACGACCTCCCGTGGCAGAACTCCCACCCGGTCACGGGCGAGCTAGCCTCCGCCGTCACGGCCCTGAAGGACCGCACCGACGGCGACCTCGTCGTCTTCGGTGCCGGTGCCCTGGTCCGCGGGCTGGCCGAGCACGATCTCGTCGACGAGTACCGCCTGCTCCTCTTCCCGGTCGTCCTCGGCGCCGGCAAGCGCATGTTCGACGATCGCGGCCACCTCGCCCGGTTCGCGCTGACCGACAGCGTCGTCAGCCCGAGCGGCGTCGTGATCCTCACGTACGCGCGCGACTCGTCCACCTGACTCTGCCGGGGCCTGCTTGCTGCTGACCGTGTCGGCCGTCGTGCCGCTCCCCGTGTCGGCCGTCGTTCCGTTCTCCGTGATGGCTGTCGTGCCGCTCTCGCGTGACGGCCGTCGTGCCGCTCCCCCCTGACGGCCGTCGCGTCCGCGGCCCCCACCGGAGCACCGGAGCATCGGCGAGCGATGGTCAGCGGAACCGGTCGGGGGCCCCGGCGCCCACCCGCACCACCTCCGGCGCCCCGGTGGTCAGGTCCACCACCGTCGTCGGCCCGGCCGTCCCAGCCTCCCCCTCGATGACGACGTCGACGGCGTGGTCCAGCTCATCCTTGACCAGCCAGCCCTCGGTCATCGGCTGCTCCTGGCCGGGCAGGATCAGCGTGGTCGACAGCAGCGGCGCGCCGAGCTCGGCGAGCAGCGCCTGGGCGAGGCGGTGGTCCGGGATGCGCGCCCCGACGGTGAGCTTCTTGGGGTGCAGCATCATCCGCGGCACCTCCTTGGTGGCGCGCAGGATGAAGGTGTACGGCCCCGGCGTCACCGCCTTGACCAGCCGGAAGACCGCGTTGTCCACGATCACGAACCGGCCGAGCTGGGCGAAGTCGTGGCAGACCAGGGTGAAGTGGTGCTTCGCGTCGAGCTGGCGGATCGCCCGGATCCGGTCGATCGCGCTCTTGTTGCCCAGCGCCGCGCCGAGCGCGTAGCCGGAGTCGGTCGGGTAGGCGATGAGCGCGCCGCCGCGCAGCATCTCGACGGTCTGGGCGAGCAGTCTCGGCTGGGGGTCCTGGGGGTGCACGTCGAGGTAGCGGGCCATGGGGCCAGTGTGGCCGGGGCGTGCCGGGGTCGCCATGCCGCCCGCTGCCCGGGCGTGCTTGGCTCGGACGCTCGGCGCTCCGGCTCTCCGACTTTGCCAGGCGGCAGTCGCGGTGGCCTCCCACCGTCCGCCGTACGGGGCGCGAAATGCTCGACTTTCACGTTGGCTCGTTGGCTCGCTTGCTGGTTCGCTCGCGGCCGGCACGGCTGCTTGCGTCCTCGTTCTTCGAGCACGCCTGCGTACAACGCGATCTGGTCGTTCGGTACGCCCGACGTGGTTGCCAGCGGCGGCGGCGCGTGCGCATCGACTGACTCAGCGGCGTTCTCCGACATGCAGGCGCAGCGCCGCGGCGGCGTAGTGTGCGGCACCCCTGCTGCCGAACGACTGGTGGAAGTCGGGGTTCGACTCGTACATCTCAGCCATCCCGCGGACCATCGCGGCAGACCGTTCCGTGTCCCCGGCATGGGTAGGAGTGCCGGGGATCTCGGCGAACCACATCAGGTGACGCGCTGCGTGCTCCTGCGCGGGTGCGGAGTCCGGCGCATGGCCGGCGTCGTGAATCTCACGCCACCGCGCCAGTAGATCCTCCGCGTCACGTTTCCATGCCTTCTGCTGGTCGACGCTCTTGCCGTGCCACCACCGGTTCGCGGCCTCGAACGCCTCCCGACCCCAACGTTCGACGACCTCGTCCTCGTACCGGTCGTTGAAACCGTCAAGCATGACGTCCATGCGGGGCTGCCGTCCCTGGCGGCGCATCGCGAGAGTGTGCTCGACGGCCTGGATGCGCCGTTCGAGGCCCTCACGTTCTCGGCCGAGCTGATCGAGATGCACCTCGAGCGCTTCGATCTCTGCATCCTCGTCCACGGGCGCGTCGAGCACGGCGGCGATCTCGGCGAGGGGCATGCCGGTCGCCCGCAGCAGCAGGATCCGCTGCAGGCGGGCCACCGCGTCGGGTCCGTAGTAGCGATACCCGTTGGACCCGACACGGTCCGGTTCGAGCAGCCCGATGCGGTGGTAGTGCCGCAGCGCCCGGCCACTGATCCCGGCCCGTTCGGCCAGCTCGTGGACCGTCCACTCCACCCGTGCTCCCACCTCTCGATCCCAAGCTCCAGCGTCATCAACCGTCGTGCGGCTCGGGCCGACGCTGATCGTTCAGGCCGAGTCGCTCCGTGGCGACGCGAAGGATGTCCACGGCGGGCGTGCGGACGTTCTGCGCCGCGGTGCTGCCGGTCGCCTCGAGATAGGCGCGCGCCAGCCGGACGCCGGCGGCATACCCCGCGCCGGTCGGCAAGCCGACGGGCTCGGCGCCGAACAAGCGTGCGCTTGCGTCGCCATGGACCCAGGCGCTGAAGTTCTGCATGCCGGTCACACCGAGACCGGTTACGACCTTGGCCAGCACCGCATCGTCCGTCCGGGTCTGCTCCGAGACGAAGTGGGTGTACCCAGCATCGCCGTAGAGCTCGGCGGCGAAGACGTCCGCGAGGCCCTCGGAGACGACCTGCTCACCGACCGTGACTGTCGCCGGGTTCCAGACGATCCCACCGGGTGCGTAGCGCACGTTGTGGTGAAGCTCGTGGACGACGATCGCCTCGAGCCGGTCGAGGACCGTCGGGGTCGGCCACACCGTGACCGTGATGTACCCGCTGATCCCGCCGAAGCCCGACAGCCCCTGGACCTCGTCGACGAAGTGCGAGCTGTCAGGGTCACCGACGACGAGCAGCACCGTCACGTCGGGGACCGCCACGCCGGGGACGCTCTCCTGCAGCGCTGCAGCCCCTCGCTGCAGGCCGGTCTCGAGCCGGTTCCAGGCATCGGCCTGGACGAGCGCGTCTACCGCTTCGCGCACGTCCTGCGCCCGCGCGTCCCACGCGAACCCGAAGTTCTGACGATGCACCTGGGCCAGGTCCGCCCCGCCCGGGACGAAGCGGAACATGCCAGCCATCGGTGCCCACATCTCGCGCACCAGGTCGGCGCGCTGATCCTCTGCGGCGTCGAGGATCGCCGTCATCGCGGACGCCGTGTCAAGCACTGAAACCGTCATGGCATGCGACGCTAGACATTGACGCTACGGCAACGTCAAGGCCGCCGCAGCAGCCCTGCACCGCACGCTCCGCCGGGACGCCCCTCGACCGAGAACGTGCCGACGGGTCGGTCAGCCGGCCGGGTGCAGGTTCTCCACCTGCTGGCCGGTGGTGTAGCCGAGCCGGGCGTAGACCCGGCGCGCGGCGTCGTTGTCGGCCCAGATGCCCAGGTGCGCCACCTCGCCCAGGCCCAGCGCGAACCGGGTGAGGGCGGCGGTCATGGCGGCCGCCACGCCCCGCCGCCGCCAGGCCGGCACGACGGCGACCGCCTCCAGGTGCACCCCGGCGCCCGCCGCCAGCGCGGCCGGCGGCGGGACGTCCGCGCCGACGACGCCGGCCAGGGCGCCGTCGTCGGCCCGGTACCCCCACCAGGACAGCTCGGCGTCGTGCGCCCGCCGGCCCCGCTCCGGGTACCCGGCGTCCAGGCACCCGTAGACGGCGCGCAGCCGGTCCGGCCCGGTGAGCGGGACCACGCGGTCCTCCCCCGCCCGCGGCGCCGGCGGGGCCGTGGCGGCCAGCCAGTCCCAGGGCCGGCCCGGCTCGAGGCCGAGCCGGGAACGCTCGGCCGGGGCGACGTGGTCCCAGGTCCCCCGGGTGAGCATGACGTGGTCCGCCCCGGCCGGCCGGTCGACGTCGGCGAGCAGCGCGGCGAGGGCGGGCGGCGACCCGACCCCGACGAGCATCCGCCCGGCGCCGCGGGGCACCAGGACCGCGGTGGCATCACCGGTGTCCCAGGTGCGCTCCGGGACCCACCGGTGCCCATTGGCCCGCAGGAACGGCCACCGGGCGGCGGGACCGAGGCCGCCGTCGGCAGCCGGCTGCGCGCCCGCGTGTGCTGTCTGAGCCATCCGTGCCCCTCGTCGTCCTAGGCCCGCTGGGGCTGCTCCTGGCCGGCCCGCTCCTGCTCCTGCCCGGCCCGCTCCGGCACCCGCGGCTTGGCGTCCACCCCCGCCTCCTTGCGCTGCTGGGGCGTGATGGGCGCCGGGGCCTGGGTCAGCGGGTCGTAGCCGTTGCCGGTCTTGGGGAAGGCGATGACCTCGCGGATGGACTCCGAGCCGGTCAGCAGCGCGACGATCCGGTCCCAGCCGAAGGCGATCCCGCCGTGCGGCGGCGCGCCGAACTTGAACGCGTCGAGCAGGAACCCGAACTTCTCCTGCGCCTCCTCCGGACCGATCCCCATGACCGCGAAGACCCGCTCCTGGACGTCCCGGCGGTGGATACGGATGGACCCGCCGCCGATCTCGTTGCCGTTGCAGACGATGTCGTAGGCGTACGCCAGGGCCTCCCCGGGCGCCTCCTCGAACCGGTCGACCCACTCCGGGGTCGGGGAGGTGAAGGCGTGGTGCACGGCGGTCCACGCGCTGTGGCCCAGCGCCACGTCGTCGTCCTGCCCGGTGGGCTTGAACAGCGGGGCGTCGACGACCCAGACGAAGGACCAGGCGTCCTCGTCGATCAGCCCGGTCCGCCGGCCGACCTCCAGCCGGGCGGCGCCGAGCAGCGCCCGGGCCTCCGTCGGGGTGCCGGCGGCGAAGAAGACGCAGTCCCCGGGCCGGGCGCCGACGGCGGCGGCGAGCCCGGCCCGCTCGGCGTCGGAGATGTTCTTGGCCACCGGCCCGCCCAGCTCGCCGTCCTCCCCGACCGTGACGTACGCCAGGCCCTTGGCCCCGCGCTGGCGGGCCCAGTCCTGCCAGGCGTCGAAGGTGCGGCGCGGCTGGCTCGCCCCGCCGGGCATGACGACGGCGCCCACGTAGGGGTTCTGGAACACCCGGAACGGGGTGCTCGCGAAGTACTCGGTGAGGTCGGTCAGCTCCAGGCCGAACCGCAGGTCCGGCTTGTCGGTGCCGTACCGGGCCATCGCCTCGGCGAACGTCATCCGCGGGATCGGGCGGGTGATCTCGTGGCCGACCAGGCCCCACAGCGCGGCAAGTACCTCCTCGGCGACGGCGATCACGTCGTCCTGGTCCACGAAGCTCATCTCGACGTCGAGCTGGGTGAACTCCGGCTGCCGGTCGGCGCGGAAGTCCTCGTCCCGGTAGCACCGGGCGATCTGGTAGTACCGCTCCATCCCGGCCACCATCAGCAGCTGCTTGAACAGCTGCGGGGACTGCGGCAGGGCGTACCAGGAGCCCGGCGACAGGCGCGCCGGGACGAGGAAGTCCCGGGCCCCCTCGGGCGTGGAGCGGGTGAGCGTGGGGGTCTCGACCTCGACGAAGCCGCGGCCGTCCAGGACCCGGCGGGCGGCGGCGTTGACCTGGGCGCGCAGCCGCAGGGCGGCGGCCGGGCCCGGCCGGCGCAGGTCGAGGTAGCGGTACTTCAGCCGGGCCTCCTCGCCGACCTGCCCGGCGTCCTCGGCGTGCGCGGAGACCTGGAACGGCAGCGGCGCGGCGGGGTTGAGCACCTCCACCGCGGCGGCGATCACCTCGATCTCCCCGGTCGGCAGGTTGGGGTTGGCGTTGCCCTCCGGGCGCTGCGCCACCTCCCCGGTCACCTGCAGGACGAACTCCGCGCGCAGCTCGTGGGCCACCTCCTCGTCCCGGACCACGACCTGGGCGATGCCGCTGGCGTCGCGCAGGTCGATGAAGGCGACGCCGCCGTGGTCGCGGCGGCGGTCGACCCAGCCGGCCAGGGTGACGGTGGTGCCGATGTCGCCGGCGCGCAGGGAGCCGGCGGTGTGGGTACGGAACACGGGTGACCTTCCTCGTTCGCTGGCGCACCGCGAGACGGGCGGGCGCTGAGGGACGATCCTAGTGGCCGGGCCGGCGCGGGCCGCCGCCAGCCCGGCCGCTCGCCGTCGCCGGAAACCGGCTGGACCGCCGCCCGGCGCTCGGCCATGATGCCGCGGTGACTGCCGACGGGACCCAGCGCCAGGAGCCCGTCCACCTCCTCCTCGTCGCTTCCGTCGCCCTCATCACCCTGGCCGCCTTCGAGAGCCTCGCGGTGGCCACCGTCATGCCCCGCGTCGCCGAGGACCTCGGCGGCCTGAGCCTGTACGCCGTCGCGGCCGGGGCGCCGCTGGCCGCCCAGCTCATCGGGACCGCGGTCGCCGGCGCCTGGTCCGACTCTCGTGGCCCGGTCGGCTCCCTGGTCACCGGCATCGTGCTGTTCTGCGGCGGGCTGGTCCTCGCCGGCCTGGCCCCCACCATGGCCGTCCTCGCCGTCGGCCGCGGCGTGCAGGGGCTCGGCGCCGGCCTGCTGATGGTGCCGCTGTACGTGCTGGTCGGCGCGGTGGTCCCGGCCGCGCAGCAGCCGAGGTTCTTCGCCGCGTTCGCCGCGGCGTGGGTCGTCCCCGGCCTCGTCGGGCCGGCGGTCGCCGGCCTGGTGGCCGAGCACCTGACCTGGCGGCTGGTGCTGCTGGTCGTCCCGGTGCTGACGGTCCTGGTCGCCGTCGTGTTCCTGCCCCGGCTGCGCACCGTGCTCGCCGTGCCCGCCCGGACCGGCGGCGGCGGGGCGACCCGCCGCCTGGTGCTGGCCGCCGTCGGCGCGGGCCTGGCCGCCGCCGCGCTGCAGGTCGCCGGCTCCGACCCCGGGCCGACCGCGCTCGCGCTGGCCGGCGGCGGGCTGGTCCTGCTCGTCCTGAGCGTGCCCGTCCTGGTGCCGGCCGGCACGCTGACCCTGCGCGCCGGGGTCCCGGCCGCCATCGCCTGCCGCGGGCTGCTCAACGCCAGCTTCGTCGCGGCCGAGACGTTCCTGCCGCTGCTGCTCGTGCGCGTGCACGGCTGGAGCGTGGCGCTGGCCGGCGTCGTCCTCACCGTGAGCTCCCTCACCTGGGCGGGCGGCTCGGCGGTCCAGGGCCGGGTGCGGGACCCGCGCTGGCGCTCCCGGCTGACCTGGCTCGGGCCGTCGCTGCTCGCGCTGGGGACGACGGCGACGGCGGCCGCGACCGCCCCCGGCGTGCCGCCCACGGTGGTGGTGCTGGGCTGGACGGTCGCCGGGGCGGGCATCGGCCTGGTCTTCCCGGCCCTGTCCGTGCTGGTGCTCCAGGGCACGGCGCCGGAGCGGCACGGGCAGGTCAGCTCGGCGCTGCAGATCTCCGACGCCCTCGGTGCCGCCCTCGGCCTGGCCGCGGCCGGGGCGCTGGTCATCGGGCTGGTCGACCGCGGCGGCACAGTGGCCTACCTGGCCGGGCTGCTGGTGGCCGCCGGCCTGGCGGTGCTGGCCGCGGTAGCCGGGTCGCGGGCGAGCGCCGCCCCGGCGGTGGTGGAGACCCCGAGCCGGGGCTGAGGACCGCGCGGACGCGGGCGTCGGCGCGCTGGTCACACCCAGCCGCGCTGGCGCGCCTCCCGCAGGGCCTCCGAGCGGTTGCGGGCCCCAGTCTTGCCGATCGCGCTCGACAGGTAGTTGCGCACCGTGCTCGGGGCCAGGTACAGGGCGCCGGCGATCTCGGCGATCGGGGCTCCCCCGTCGGAAGCCGTGAGCACCTGGCTCTCGCGCTCGGACAGCGGGTTCTCCCCGGCGCTCAGCGCCTGGGCCGCGAGCAGCGGGTCGACGACGGTCTCGCCCGCGAGGACGCGGCGGATCGCGGCAGCGAGCCGCTCGACCGGGTCGTCCTTCACGAGGAACCCGCGTGCACCGGCGTCCATCGCCCGCCGCAGGTAGCCGGCCCGCCCGAACGTCGTGACGATGATCACCGCGGTCCCGGGCGAGACGCGGCGCACCTCGCCGATGACGTCCAGGCCGGACCGGCCGGGCATCTCGATGTCGAGCAGGAGCACGTCCGGGCGGGCGTCGGCCGCCGCCTCGGCGACCCGGTCGCCCCGGCCCACGCCGCCGACCACCGTCATGTCCGCCTCCAGGCCGAGCAGGCTCGACAGGGCGGAGCGCATCATCGTCTGGTCCTCGGCGATCAGGATCGTCGTCATCGTGCTCCTCCCGTCGGCACGGTCACGCCCAGCCGGAAGCCCCGCCCGGTGCCCTCGGCGACGAGCACGCCGCCGAGGCGCTGCGCCCGCTCGCGCAGCCCCGCCAGGCCGGTACCGGTCCTGCCCGACCGACCCCCGCGCCCGTCGTCGACGACCTCGATCGTCGCCTCGTCCGCCTCCACGGCGACCGTGATCTCGCAGGACGCCGCCCCGGCGTGCCGCAGGACGTTCGTCGTCCCCTCGCGCACGACCCACGCGAACAACCTGTCGACGTCGCGGGGCAGCGCGGGCGGCTCGGGTGCACGCACACGGATGCCGGCACCGGCGAGGGCGTGCTCGGCGTTCGCCAGCTCGTCCTCGAGCCCGATGTTGCGGTGCCCGGCGACGGTCTGCCGCACCTCGGCCAGGGCGGTGCGGCCGATGTCCTCGATGCCCCGGGCGTGCTCGGCGACGGCGTCCGGGTCGGTGCGGGCGAAGCGCCGCACCGCCTCGGCCTTGACCACGATGACCGACAGGGTGTGACCGAGCAGGTCGTGCAGGTCCCGGGAGAACCGACGCCGCTCCTCGGCGACGGCGACCGAGGCGAGACGCCCGCGGGTCGCGTCGAGCTCGGCGGTCGTCTCGACGAGGTAGCCGATGAGGTAGGTGCTCGCTCCCGCCATGAACGCGGCGAACCCGAAGACCAGCGCGTCGTCGAGCGAGCCCGCGGTGAACCCGGTCGTGATCGCGCCGCTGATCGACAGCGCGGCGACGAAGCTCAACGCCCGCCAGCGCCGGATGCCGGTGGCCATCGCGATCGCGAGGAGGGGGTACAGGAACGCCTGGTCGTCGGTCCACCCGACGAGGTAGGCGGCCACGGCGAGCGTCAGCGCGGCGACGAGCAGCTCGGTGCGCCCCCACGGCGCGCCGCGATAACGGAGCACGGCGGTCGCGACGAACAGGGCCGCGACCCCGGCAAGGGCCATCACGTTCCCCAGGTCGCCGCGGCCGACGGCGGTGACGAGCGGTGCGAGCAGCAGCACGGGCAGCCAGGCGAGCGCGAACCACGGTCCGGGGTGCCGCGCGAACCAGGTCAGGAACGGACCGCCGCAACGGCTCGGCGCGTTCATCATTCCTCCGCTCCCACCGTACGCGACGGCCCGGCGACGGCGTGCTCGCTCAGCCGCAGACCGCCGATCAGGATGCCGCCGACGACGACGTGCATGACCTCGAGCACCAGGAGCGCGGCGCCGGTGACGCCGGACAGCGGCGGGCCGGCGAGCGAGACCGCGAGCACGGAGCCAGCGATCACCGTCCACGCCGTGAGCCCGCGGCGGAACCGGCGGAGCACCACGAGCAGCAGCCACGCCGCGGCACCCCCGACCAGCGCGGCGACCACGACGGAGGGCGAGCCGACGGCCTGGCCGGCGCCGGGGACGACGAGCGGTACGCCTGCGAGCGGAGCGGCGACCGCCCAGGCGAGAAGGCCGGCTGCGGCGGCAGCGAGGATGGTGGCAGCCGCGGTCACGCGCCGGCGCCGGACGCCGTGCCCCGGCGAGCTCGAGACGGATGTGTCGGTTGTCTTGGTCATGGTTTCTCCTTTCGTGTCGGCTTCGACGCTAGAGAGCAGGCTCGAGGACCGGCAGGCTCGGGCGTACTGAGCTGGGCGGGACATTTGTCACCGCGCCGACGCGGCCTCTTCCGGTGGGGGGCCACTTCACTTCGGTAGACGAGGCCGACGTCGAGAATGGCAAAGCGGTTGTCAGCAGCAACCGTCCCCGGGGAGCCGGTTGCCACGACGGCTGTTCGCAGCATGACTGGTGGTCATGAGCACACCACACTCCACGCTGGTCATTGGCGGTGGCGGCGTGACGGGGATCGCGTGGGCCACCGGGATGCTTTTCGGCCTCGAAGGCGCGGGCTTCGACGTGCGCGGCATGGATCGTCTGGTCGGTACCTCGGCAGGTGCCGCGGTGGCGGGCCAACTCACCGGCGACCGCGGACTCGAGGAGTTGTACGACCTCCAGGTGCGCGGGGCCGTGCAGGAGATTCCCGGAGCGCTCGGCCCCTCGGGGCTGCTTCGGATGGCACTCCCCGTCGTCTTCCACCGAGACGGATCGAGGGCCCTTCGCGCGGTCGGCCGACTCGCCCGGAGCGTGAGCCGGGAACGCGCCGTGGAGCGTCGGGCCGTGATCGAACAGCGGCTCGGGGGCGCTGAATGGGACACGGGTCGCGATCTTCGGATCGTCGCGGTCGATGTCGACAGCGAGATGCGCACGGTGTTCGAGTCAGGAGGCTCCGCGAGCCTCATCGATGCAGTCGAGGCCAGCTGCGCGGTCCCCGGCGTCTGGCCGGTCGTGGAAATCGGCGGAAACCGCTACATGGACGGCGGGGTGCTCTCGCCGGCGAACGTCGATGTCGCCGGGGAGACCGACCGGGTGGTCGTGATCGCACCGCTCGCGCGCGGGCTCAAGGCATCCACGGCCCCATACCGCGAACTCGCCGCTCTGGGCGTTCCTGGGCGGGTGATCAGTCCAGATGCCGCCTCGAAGTCGGCGACGGGATCCAACCCGCTCGACCCCGCCGCGCGCGCCTCCGCGGCGGACGCGGGGCTTGACCAGGCCCGTCGCGCGGCCGAGGAGCTCGCCGCGATCTGGTGAGCTCAGTGACACCTCCAGGCGGTCCCATGCTCGTGGCAACGAGGTGGTACCATGCTCGTGGCAACGAGGTGGTCCCATGCTCGTGGCAACGAGGTGGTCCCATCACCCTGGCAAGCGACAACAGACAAAGCACAAAGGTGAGCTGCATGTCAAGTGTTTACGAACCTATCAAGATTCCCATGCGCGACCAGGTCGAACTGGCGGGCACTGTCTTCCATATCTCCGGATCGGAGCGAACCTTCGCCGGCACGATCTCTTCGGGTGCTATATGTAGCGCGAAGCGGCTCCGACCGGGTCGAACGTCGTCGCGGTGACCGTGGACGCGCGCCGTCGGGCGCCGGGACCGCGCTGGCCTGTGCCCGAGGTCACCGGCGCCCGTCCTGGGCGGCCCTGGCGCCGCGACGGTAGACTCGGGTTCTCCGGGAGTGCACTGCCCGCCCAGGTCCCCCGGCGGAAGTCGCGCCAGCGGAGGGGCCGTCGTGCGGATGGCGTACGGCCGTCCCGGCCGCCACGCCCACACTCCGTTCGACGATGGGTTCCCGTGACCAGCACCGTGCTCGACCATGCCTCCGACACCACCAGCACCGGCGACACCGCCCGCACCGACGCCGCACCCGCGGTGACCGACGACGCCCACGGCGCCGCCACCACCAGCAACTCCGCCACCCCCGCCGGCGATGGCGCCGAGACTCCCGACGCCCCCGTCGCGCCGGCCTTCGCCGACCTCGGCCTGCCCGCCGACCTGCTCGCCGCCGTCGACGACCTCGGCTTCACCACGCCCACCGCGATCCAGGCCGAGGCCGTCCCGGTGCTGCTGGCCGGCCGCGACGTCGTCGGCATCGCCCAGACCGGCACCGGCAAGACCGCCGCGTTCGGGCTCCCCCTCCTGGCCGCCGTCGACCCGGCCGAGCGCGCGGTGCAGGCCCTGGTGCTCACGCCCACCCGCGAGCTCGCCATGCAGGTCGCCGACGCGATCGGCACCTTCGCCCACCGCACCCGGGGCCTGACCGTGCTGCCCGTCTACGGCGGCTCCAGCTACGTGCCCCAGCTGCGGGCCCTGAGCCGCGGCGCCCAGGTCGTCGTCGGCACGCCGGGCCGGGTGATGGACCTGATCGAGCGGGGCGACCTGCGCCTGAACCGGGTGCGGTTCTTCGTCCTGGACGAGGCCGACGAGATGCTCCGGATGGGCTTCGCCGAAGACGTCGAGACGATCGCCGCGCACGTCCCGGCCGAGCGGCGCACCGCCCTCTTTTCCGCCACCATGCCGACGGCGATCAAGAAGGTCGCCGCCACCCACCTCACCGACCCGGTGCGGGTGGCCGTGACCCGGTCCGCCTCCACCGTCGCCACCGTCCAGCAGACCTACGCCGTCGTGCCGTTCCGGCACAAGAACGGCGCGCTGGCCCGGGTGCTGGCGACCACCGACGCCGACGCCGCCCTCGTGTTCGTCCGCACCAAGGGCACCGCCGAGGAGGTGGCCGTCGAGCTCACCGGCCGCGGCATCCCCGCCGCCACGCTCTCCGGCGACGTGCCGCAGAAGGAGCGGGAGAAGCTCGTCGACCGGCTCCGGCACGGCGCCCTGGACGTCCTGGTGGCCACCGACGTCGCCGCCCGCGGGCTGGACGTCGAGCGGATCGGGCTGGTCGTCAACTTCGACGTGCCACGGGAGACCGACACCTACGTCCACCGGATCGGGCGCACCGGCCGGGCCGGCCGCACCGGCACCGCGCTGACCTTCCTCACCCCTCGCGAGCGCGCCCGCCTGACCCAGATCGAGAGGGCCACCGGCACGGCGATGACCGAGGTCGCCATCCCCACCCCGGCGGACGTCTCCGCGCACCGCGCCAGGGCGCTGTTCGCCCGGGTCGCCGACCGCTCGTCCGCCGGCCGCCTGCAGATGTACCGCGACGCCGTCACCGCGCACGTGGCCGAGACCGGCACCGACCTGGTCGAGCTGGCGGCCGCGCTGGTGGCCCTCGCCGTCGGCGACGACGGCCCGCACCGGACGGACGACGCCGGGCAGCACGACGCCGCCCGCGGGTCCGACGGCGCGGGCGACGGCCGGCACGACGGCGCCCGCCAGGGTCAGGACCGCGGCGGCCGCACCCGCCGCGAGGAGGTCGTGGACGAGGAGGGCACGTTCGTCGCCGCCCACTTCGACGAAGGCTTCCGGGCCCGGCCCTCCCGCGGCCCGGCCGGCCGCGGACCCGCCGACCGCGGCGGACGCCGGCCCCGGGTGGCCGGCACCCGCTACCGGGTCGAGGTCGGGCACCGCGACGGCGTCCAGCCCGGCGCGATCGTCGGCGCGCTGACCGGGGAGGGCGGCCTCGACGGCGCCGACCTCGGCAAGATCGACATCTACCCCTCATTCTCCCTGGTGGAGATCGCCGCCGACCTCTCCCCCCAGGCCACCCGGCAGATCGGCGCCGCGCGCGTCGCCGGGCGGGCCCTGCGGATCCGGCCCGACGAGGGACCGCGCGGGGCGCGGGCGCCGCGGGAGGAGCGGCGCGGGTACCGGCCCGCCCGGCCGACCACGCAGCGGACCCAGCGGCCGCAGCCGTCACGCTCGCCGCACCGCGGCCGCTGACCGCAGGCGCGCGGTCGCTGACCGCGAACAGACAGGCCCGTCGTCACTGTGACGGCGGGCCTGTTGTCTCTCTGCCGTCTCGGCACACAGGGCGACTCGTCGACCCGCCGCCAGTCGCAGTTGCATCCCTCGACCGCCGCGAGCTGCGCCCGTGCGCAACGCCGAGAATGGCAAAGTGGTTGTGAATCACGACCACTTTGCCATTCTCGATGTTTCCCCGGACCTGTCCCCGGCCGTCGGCCACCGGTCCTTACTCCGGCAGCAACGGCCGGGTGGCCAGGAGCGAGACCCGGACCAGCGCCAGCCCGAGCAGCAGGCAGCCCACGATGACCACCACCGACAGCGGCGCCATCACCAGCGCGATCCCGACCAGCGGCAGCATCAGCAGCGCGCCGAGCAGCGCACCGCCGGCCGCGACAGTGACCAGCGGGACCATCACCGTCTTGGTGCGCGACTCCTGCATCACGGCGGGCGGGACGCCCAGGTGGTCCAGCCGGGTGTAGAGCTCGCGGCGGTCGAGCACCTCGGCGGCCTGCGTCACGCCGGTGGAGCAGGCGACGAGGAGGAACGAGGCGACCACGGTCAGCAGCACGCCGGTGCGGATGTCGCCAGGGAGGAACCGCTCCGGGCCGGTCATCTCGCCGGCGTCGGCCATCATCGCCACCCCGGTGCCAGCCACGACGGCGACGAAGCAGGTCGTCGCGACGCCGCCGACCTGCCGCCAGATGGCCTTCGGCGCCTCGGCGATGCTGCGGGCCGCGATCAGGTCGGCCACCGTACGGGCCCGGCGGTGCCGGCGCCGGGCGAGCACGCCGATCACCCAGGGCCCGACCAGGTTCAGCACGCCGAGCCCGACGGCGAAGGCGCCGAGCACCACGAGCACGGCCACCACGATGCTGGTGTAGGACCCGCTGACGGCGAGCACCGCGGCCCCGATCAGGACCACCCCCAGCACGACCCGGGCGGGGTGCATCCGGGGGGCGTCCCGGCGGGTGCGCACCCCGAGCGGGGAGATGACCACCCGGCGCAGCCCGGTGGCGGCGCTGGCCGCGGCCAGCAGCGCCACGGCGACCACGACGGCGGCGACGGCGAGCGGCGGCAGCCAGTACGCGCTGCCGATCGCCTCGCCGCGGAAGTGGATCTGCGCCACGGCCGGGCCCAGGACCAGGTAGCCCACCACCCCGGCGAGCGCGCCGAGCAGGGCGAGGGCGGTGGACTCCAGCACGGTCATGCCGACAACGGCGCTCGGGGTGGCCCCGAGCAGGCGCAGGGTGGCGAGCCGGTCGTCGCGGCGGCGGGCGGAGAGCCGGGCCGCGGACCCGCCCAGGCTCAGCAGCGGGATGACCAGCAGCACGACGGCGATGCCGGCCAGGATCTGGTACATCGCCGCGAGCTCGTCGTCCCAGCGGCGGAAGGACCAGGCGCCGGCCAGCACGGTGAGCAGCAGCGTGGTGGTCGCGCCGAAGGCGACGACGGGCAGCACGATGGTCGCCCGCTCCCCGCCGGCGCGTCGGGCCAGCAGCCAGGACAGCCGCAGCGTGGTCGCCAGGCCGGGGTTCGGCGCGGGGCCGGCCGGGGCGGTCGGCGTCGTCAAGGTCGGGGCGGTGGCGGTCATGAGCGGTACCCCGTCGGCGCCCCGGCCTGTCCGGCCGGGACCTGCCCGGCCGAAACCCCGACCTGCTCGGTCCCCGGCGTGCCGCCGTCGGGCACCACCCGGCCGTCGCTGAGGTAGACCGTCCGGTCGCAACGCGCCGCGACCTGCGGGTCGTGGGTGACGACGACGAGCGCGCGGCCGGCCTGCGCGGTCGAGGCGAGGAGGACGTCGAGGACCTCGGCGGAGGTGCGGGAGTCCAGGGCGCCGGTGGGCTCGTCGGCGAAGACTACCCGGGCGCCGGTGACCTGCGCGCGGGCGATCGCGACGCGTTGGGCCTGGCCGCCGGAGAGCTGGCCGATCCGCCGGTCCTCCAGCCCTGCCAGGCCGAGGGCGTGCAGCCACCCGGCGGCGGCCTGCTCGGCCGCCTGGCGCGGGACGCCGGTGAGCATGAGCGCGATCGCGACGTTCTCCACGGCGGAGAGCTCGGGCAGGAGCAGCCCGTCCTGGAAGACGAAGCCGAACTGCTCGCGCCGCAGCCGGGACCGCTGGCCCTCCCCCAGCTCGTTGACCGGGACGCGCTCACCGGGCAGGTGCAGGTGCACCGCGCCGGAGTCCGGCGTGATGATCCCGGCCAGGCAGTGCAGCAGCGTGGTCTTGCCGGAGCCGGAGGCGCCCATGACGGCCACGGCCTCCCCGGCCCGGATGACGACGTCGACCCCGGCAAGAGCGGTGGTCGGGCCGTAGGTCTTGACCAGCGCGTGCGCGGTCAGCACGACCTCGGGTGCGGGCGGCCGGGCCGGGCTCGGCGGCCGGGCCGCGGCAGCGGGCTGGGTCGGGCTCGGTGGGCGGCCGGCGGCAGGCGGCTGAATCGAACTCGGCGGTCGGGTCCCAGCAGGCGGCTGGGGCGGGCTCGGCGGTGGGGCGGCGGCAGGCGGCTGGGTCGGGTCAAGCGGCTGGTAGCTCATGTGCCCAAGCCTCGCCGCGCGGTCGCACCGCCGTCGTCGGGCCCTGGTCGGGATTACCGACGGCGCCCGTCATCCTGGGGGCGGACGCGGGAGTCCGTCCACGGGCGGGAAGTGTCCCGGCGAGCGGCCCCGACCGGCGGCGCGGCAGGCCCGGCTCCTCCGGACTCCGGCGCAGCTCGGGTGTGGCAACGGTCTACGGTCAGCCGGAGGGCCTCGCAGCGCGGACGGAGCCTGCGGTCAGCCCGACAGCGCCCGCAGCGCCCGGACGAACCGGGCGTACTCCGCCAGCTGGGCCTGCAGCGGATCCACGACCTGGGCCTGCACCGTGGCGGCGACCACCTCCCGGAGCCGGCGCGCGACCCGCCGGGCCCGGCGGCGCGCGCCCACCCGGGCCGCCAGCCCGCCGACCAGCGCCAGCAGCAGGCCCCCGGCGACGCCGCCGCCGAGCAGCACGGTCGGCCACGGCAGCGGGCCGAGCTCCGGGGTCCGCGGCGGCGGCAGCCGCAGGTAGTCCAGCCCGGCCAGGGCGAGCAACCACCCGCCGCCCACCACGGCGGCGGCGAGGAAGAGCCACTGCAGGACCCCGAGGAAGCGCCACCACGCCGGCCGGCGGTCCTGCTCCAGCTCGGTGCCGGCGATCTGCTGGTCCAGGGCGTCCACCAGCGGCGGGACCCGGGCCTCGACGTCCTGGAGCACGTCCGCCCGCCAGGACTCCGGCAGCCGGGTGGTGGCGGTCGCGGCCAGGGCGTGCGCGGCCGCCCGGACGGCAGCCTCCTGCACCGGGGTGGGCCCGGGCAGCGAGGTGCGGGCCAGGCCGGCGTCCGCCGCCCGGTCGCCCAGGTGCAGCCGGCGCAGCGGGTCCGGCCGCAGCCGGCCGAGCCAGCGCACCGGCGGCCAGCCCACGTGCCGCCGGGCGGCCCGCAGGTAGCTGCCGCGGGCGGCGTCGTGCACCGCGTCCACCCCGGCCGCCTGGGCGGCGGCGTCTACCAGCCGGGCGACCGGTCGCTCGCCGACGGTCTCCGGCGGCGGGTCGCCGTCGACCTCGGCCACCCGGGCCAGCTGGGCGGCGGCGGTGCGCACGTCCGCGGCCAGGCGCTGCTGAGCGGCCCGGGTGGTGGCGACGACGGCGGTGATCTGGGCGCGCAGCGCGTCCACCCCGGTGCCCTCCCGGGCGGAGACGGGCAGCACGTCCACCCCGGCCAGCCCGTCCCGGGCGAGCAGCCCGGCCAGGTCCGCGAGCACCCGGTCCAGGTCCGCGCGGTCCAGGGTGTCGACCTGGTTGAGCACGACCAGGGTCACCTCGGCGTGCGCGGCCATCGGTGCGAGGTAGTCGCGGTGGACGATGGCGTCGGCGTACTTCTGCGGGTCGAGCACCCAGACCAGCACGTCGACGGCGCCGGCCAGCCGGGCGGCGGTGCGGCGGTGGTCGACGGCGGTGGAGTCGATGTCCGGCAGGTCCAGCAGCACCAGCCCGGCCGGGTCGGCCGCGCCGGTCCCGCCCGCACCCGCCCCGCCGCCCCGGCCGTTCGCGCCGTCGCCGGCCCGGCCCGGGCGACCGTTCCCGCCCGCGCGGTCATTCCCGCCGGCGCGGCCCCCGCCCGCGCGGCCGTCCGCCGGCGGGCCCGACCCGGCCGGGACCTGGGTGCGCTCGGCGACGCCGAGCCAGTCCAGCAGGTCCGCGGCGTCGTCGGCGCCCCACACCGCCGCAAGCGGCCGGGAGGTGGTCGGCCGGCGGGCCGCGACCCGGGCGACGTCGCGCCCCACGAGGGCGTTGAACAGGGAGGACTTGCCCGAGCCGGTGGCGCCCAGGAGCGCGACGACGGTGCGGCCGGCGGCGAGGTTCTGGCGCCGCTCGGCGCGGGCCAGCAGCGCCTCGGTGGCCTCCACCGGGCCGGCGGGCAGGTGGGCCGCGCCGAGGTCGACGGCCTCGCGCAGGGCGGCCAGGTCCGCGGGCAGGGCGGCGGCGGCGTCGGCGTGGCGGCGCTGGCGCCTCACAGCCCGGCCTCCGCCCGGCGGGCGGCCCGGACGGCGGTGACGGTGGCGTCGATCCGGTCGGTGGCGGCTGCGTCGATCGCCAGGCCGGCCAGCGCCTGCCGGTAGGCCTCGGCCTGCGCGGCGAGGTAGCTGCCGGCGCGGGCGTGCAGGTCCTCCCGGGCCCGGCGGGCCATCCGGCGCACCGCGTCGTCGCCGAACACCGCCTCGAGGATCTTCTGGGCGACGACGGCGGTGCCGCCGGCGATGGCGATCTCGGCGCCGGTCAGCCCGGCGGTCGAGGCGAACATGACCACCATGAGCGCGATGCCCAGGCCGTTGACGCCGAAGGACAGCATCCGGGCGGTGAAGCGCTTGTCGGCGCCCTCGTTGCGGACCATGGCGAGCAGGTCGCCCTGCCACTGCCGCACCTGGGTGGCGGCGGCGGCGTGCAGCTCCTCCTCGGTGGCCAGGGCCGCCGTCGCCTGGGCGAGCAAGGCCCGCGCGCCGGGCTCCAGCCGCCAGACGTGGTCGACGTCGGCGGCGGCCCGCTCGGCCTCGGCCACCAGCAGCGTCTGCAGCCCGCTGCCGATCGCCTCCTCCACCTGCTCGGTCGGCGCGGGCCGGCCGCGCAGGAAGCTCCCCACCCGGTCCCGCACCCGGCCCACCTGCGCCTCCACGCTGCGGAAGAACTCCCCGGTGCCGACGAACTCCTGCCAGCGGGCGAGGACCTCCCCGCGCAGCATCGCGCCGTCGGCGGTGGCGGCCATGATCCGCTGGTGGGCCTGGGCGTACGCCTCGTCCACGCGCCCGGCCAGGGCGACGAGCGCCGCGGTCTGCGCCTGGGTGCCCTCGGCGACCAGCAGGGCGCGGCCGAGCACCGCGTCGACCGCCCCGCCGAGGGTCTGGCGCGCCACCGAGGCGCGCGAGCCGGCGTCGGCCGAGATGCCGCGCAGCCAGCCCTGCAGGGCGGCGACGTCGGCGGCCGGCAGGAACCCGTCCGGGCCCAGCTCGGTCTCCCCCACGACGAACAGCGGCGCCCGGCCCAGGCCCTCGTCCTCCAGCCGGGCGGCCAGGTCCTGGCGGACCTCGGCGCTCACCCCCGGCGGCACCCGGTCCAGCACGACGGCGACGACGACCCGCCGGTCCGCGGCCTCAGTCAGCAGCGCCCACGGGACGGCGTCGCCGTAGCGGGCGGCAGTGGTGACGAAGACCCACAGGTCGGCGGCGGCGAGGAGCTGGGTGGCGAGCTGGCGGTTCTCGGCCACCACGGAGTCGATGTCTGGGGCGTCGAGCAGGGCCAGGCCCCGGGGCAGGGCGGCCGAGGCGCGCAGCTCCAGCTCGCCGGTGGGGGACGGCGCGGGGTCGGCGGGCGCGGTTCCGGCGGGGGCGGGCGCGGTGCCGGCGGGCGCGGACGCGGTTCCGGCGGGAGCGGACGCAGTCCCGGCGGGGGCGGGCGCGGTGCCGGCGAGGGCTGGCGCCGTTCCGGCCGGCGCACCGGCACCGGCCCGCGCGGTCGGCGTCGTCGGCGCGCTCCCCGGCGCCGGCCGCACCCGGGCCAGGCCGGGCAGGATCCGGTCGTCGGTGAACCAGGCGGCGTCCTCGGGATGGTGCACCAGCAGCGGGCGGCGGGTGGTGGGCCGGATCGCCGAGGCGGTGGCGACGTGCTCACGCAGGAGGGAGTTGACGAGGGTGGACTTCCCCGCCCCGGTCGAGCCGCCGACGACGGCGAGCAGGGGCGCCTCGAGCTGCTCGTAGCGGGGGATGACGTAGTCGGTGAGCTGGTCCAGCACCTCGGCGCGGTCGCCGCGCGCGGCGGCCGCGCCCTCGACGTCCAGCGGCAGACGGACCTCCGCCAGCACGGCCCGCAGCTCAGTGAGCGCGCCCAGGACGGCGCGGGCGCCGTCGCCCGTGCCCGCCGGGACCGACACGGTCATCACGCCTCCGGGGCCAGGCCGGGCAGCACCCGGGGCCACCGGTCCGCCGACGGCGGCTCCCAGGTGGCGGCGTCGGCCGGGACCTGCTCCCCGGACCGGATGTCCTTGACCTCGTCCCCGCCGTGGCCGCCGTCGCCCGCGGCGTCAACGCCCGCGCCGCCGTCGTCACCGACGTCACCACCGCCGGCGCCACCGCCGGCCGCCGCGCCGGCCCCCGGGAACCAGACGAAGGGGATGCCGCGCCGGTCGGCGTGGCGGATCTGCCGGCCGAGCTTGGCGGCGGTGGGGGCGACGTCGGCCGGGATCCCGCGGGCGCGCAGCGCGGCCGCGACCCGGTCGCTGGCGCCACGGTGCTCCTCGTCGGTGACGGCGACCAGGACGGCGGTGGGCACCGTCCGGGTTGGGGTGGCCAGGCCGTCGCCCAGCACGCGGGCGAGGAGGCGGGAGACCCCGATGGACAGCCCGACCCCGGGGTAGGTGCGGCGGCCGTCGGTGGCCAGGGAGTCGTACCGGCCGCCGGAGCAGATCGACCCCAGGTTCTCGTGCCCGACCAGGGTCGTCTCGTAGACGCTGCCGGTGTAGTAGTCCAGACCGCGGGCGATCCGCAGGTCCGCGACGACGGTGCCGGGGCTGCGCTCGGCGGCCGCCTCCAGCAGGGCGACCAGCTCGCCCAGGCCCTCCTCCAGCAGGGCCGAGCGGGCCCCGAGGGCCAGGACCTGGTCGGCGACGGCGGCGTCGGTCCCGCTGATCCCGGCCAGGGCCAGCGCCCGCTCGGCCTGCTCGGCGGTGGCCCCGGCCTCGTCCTGCAGGGCCCGGGCGACGGCGGCCGGGCCGATCTTGTCCAGCTTGTCGATGACCCGCAGGGCCGCGGCGATGTCGGTCAGGCCGATCGCCTCGTAGAAGCCCTGGGCGACCTTGCGGTTGTTGACGCTGACCCGGACCGGGGGGATGGGCAGCGCGGCGAGGGCCTCGGCCATCACCAGCGGCAGCTCGACCTCGAAGTGGAAGGGCAGGGTGTCGGCGCCGACGACGTCGATGTCGGCCTGGGTGAACTCCCGGAACCGGCCGTCCTGGGGCCGCTCGCCGCGCCAGACCTTCTGGATCTGGTAGCGCTTGAACGGGAAGGACAGCTGGCCGGCGTGCTCCAGGACGTAGCGGGCGAGGGGCACCGTGAGGTCGAAGTGCAGCCCGAGCTGCTTGTCCGGGTCGGTCCGGTCGTCCTCGTCCTCCTCCTGCAGCCGGCGCAGGACGTAGACCTCCTTGGACGTCTCGCCCTTGCGGAGCAATTCCGAGAGCGGCTCGACCGCACGGGTCTCGATGCTGGCGAACCCGTGCAGTTCGAAGGTCCGGCGCAGGGAGTCCAGCACGTGGTTCTCCACGACGCGGCCGCCGGGCAGCCACTCGGGGAAGCCGGACAGGGAGGACGCACGTGCCATGGCGTCGATCCTTCCATCCCGGCGCGGCCGCGGGCGATTCGGCACGACGGGTGGACGGGCGACGGTGGCGTCGGGGTCGGGGGGCAGGCAGGTCAGCGGCGGGTCGGGTGACACGCGTGCGTCCGGGGGCACCGGCGCGGGTCAGCGGGCGCGGGCGCGCGTCAGCGGCGCGACGCGGCCCGCCGCAGGTACGGGTTCGTGGCCAGCTCGGCGGCCAGGGTGGTGGCCGGGCCGTGCCCGGGCAGCAGCACCGTCTCCGGCGGCAGCGCCCGGGCCAGGGTGGTGAGGGTGGCGGTCATCTCCGCCTCGTCCCCGCCCGGCAGGTCCGTGCGGCCCATCGACCCGGCGAAGAGCACGTCCCCGCACAGGCCCAGCAGGGACGTGCCGTCCGGGCCCGTCGGCGCGCCGGCGGGCAGGAGCTCGGGCGTGGCGAGGGCGCCGCGGACGAGGAGCACGGTGGAGCCCTCGGTGTGACCGGGGGCGGGGACGGCCCGCACGACGACGCCCGGGACGAGCGGCGCACCGCCGCCGGTGAGGCAGCCCGCCGGGTAGGCGGAGACCTGGGCGGGTACTTGCCAGGGGCTGCCGGCGGCGCGGGCGAAGTAGGCGCCGAGCTCGGCGCCCAGCGCACCCGCCGGGTCCGCCAGGCGGTACCGGTCCCCCGGGCCGACGTACACCGGCGCCTCCCCGGCGACGGCGGCCGCGTCCCAGACGTGGTCCGCGTGGCCGTGCGTCAGGGCGACGGCGCCGACCCGCAGGTCGTGGGCGGCGAGGTGCTCGCCGAGGGCCTGGGCGGCCCCGGCCCCGGGGTCGACCACGAGCGCCGCCGCGCCCGGCGCCTCGGCCAGGACGTAGCAGTTGGTCTCCAGGACGGTGTCCGGGACGTGCAGCAGCAGCATCGGACCAGGCTACGGGCGGCGGGCGCGAGGCCAGGATGAAGGGGCGGTGCCGCCGGACGGGCGAAGGAGATCATCATCGCCCGGGCGGCGAGAGGTCCGGCCGGCCCTGGAGCCAGTGGTCCAATCACTGCCGCTGTTCCCTCCTGCCCGGGCACGCGTTCTGCCGGCGACCACTATGCTGCCCACGAGCATGCGTTCTGCCCACGAGCGGGCCACGAGCGGGCGTTCCGCCCGCGAGCATGCGTTGCTCCGTGCCCCCGGGCGGGCGTCCCGCTTCCGGACCCTCCGGGCTGCCCCCTGGACCACCGGGCTACGCCCCGACGGCAAACGGGGCGCGCGAGCGTGGGGGCGGCTCCTAGACTGGCGGTCTCGCGGCCTGTGGTAACGGACGACCGTGCCGCTGGACGTCGGCCAGGTCCGGCGGTGCCGTGCGGACGAGACGAGAACGGTGTGGCACCTGCCTACCCCGTCAAGAAGGAGTGACCAGCGCGTGACCGAGCAGCCGAACCCCCGCGACCACGAGAGCACCGACGCACCGCAGGATGAGGCTGGACGCCCGGAGCCGCAGCCCGCTGGCGCGCAGCGGCCCACCGGCCTCGACCCGGACGCCACGACGGGCACGACGGCCGCTCCGCTGTCGGGCGAGCCGGTGGCCGAGCCGGACGGGCCCACGAGGACCCCGGCCACCGCGCCCGAGGCACCAGCCACAGTGCCGGACGACGGCGCCTCATCCGTTCCGAGCCAGGCTCCCGATGGTGCCGGTAACGGGACCGACGACGCCGCGCCGAGCCCCGCCGACGGGGCGACGGCGGAACCGCCGGCCGCGGAGGCGCCAACCGATGAGCAGGCCGACGACGTGCCGACCGCCGGGCCGGCTGCGGATGCGACCGGCGAGCTGCGCACCGAGGTTCCGGCCTCCGAGCCCGCCGCCGACGTGCCGGCCACTGAGCCCGCCGCCGACGTGCCCGCCGTCAACGTGCCGGCTACCGAGCCAGCCGCCGCCGAGGAGGGCGCTGGGCCCTCCGTGACCGAGGAGGCCACGGAACCGTTGGCGACCGAGGAGGCGATGGAACCGGCCGCGCCCGAGGCGGGAGCCGGCCAGCCGGCACCGGCCGAGCCCGTCGGCCAGGAGGCCGAGGCTGGAGTGACTGGGCCCAGCCCGGCCGCGGGCGGGCCGATGGCGATCGAGGGCGGCGGCGCGGAGCCCGAGCAGGACGTGACGCCGACCGGCCCGGCGGTGGTGGAGCCGCCGACGGAGCGCGGCGCGTTCGGCGCGGCTGAGCAGCAGCCGTCGGGCGCTCCGGTGGCGGCGCCCGACGGTCCCCCGGCTCCCCCCGGGGAATCTCCGTCCGCCGCCGGTGCACAGCCGCGGCCGAGCACGGAGGCGACCCCTGCACTCAGCACCGGCGCGGTGGGATCGGCAGCCGGTCCCGGCGAGCAGCCGGCACCGGGTCCGCAGCCGGCACCCGGCCCGCAGCAAGCGGCCACCCCGCACCCGGCACCTACCCCAGGTGCGGCACCCGAGCTAGAGCCCGAGCCGGACCCCGCGCCGGGACCGCGACCCGCACCGACCGCGCAGCCGGCGCCTACCCCGCGCCCGGCCCCGACCCCGCGGCCGGCGCCCGGCCCGCGGCCCACCCCGTCGCCCGGTGCCGTCCCGCGCGCGCCACGTCCGCAGGCCAGCGCCGAGCCCTCGGCTGCGCCGGGGGCCGCGCCTGCGCCAGCGGCCGCGCCGGCGCCGGCGCCCCGGCCCCGCCCGGCGCCGGTCCCCCGGCCCGTCGCCAACCCCGCCCCGGTCACCACCCCGGTCACCCCGCTGGTCGACCCGCGCGAGGCGGCCGAGGCAGCCGCCTGGGGCCGGGTCGACGACGACGGCACCGTCTGGGTACGCGAGGCCGCCGGCGAGCGGGTCGTCGGGCAGTACACCGGCGCCGACACCGAGGAGGCGCTGGGCTTCTACGTCCGACGGTTCCTGGACCTGCAGGCGCAGGTCGCCCTGTTCGAGGCACGCCTCGGCCAGCTCACGCCCAAGGAGATCGACCAGAACCTCACCACCCTCGCCGAGGCCCTCACCGAGCCAGCCGCCGTCGGCGACCTCGACGCCCTCCGCGCCCGGCTGGACGCCCTGCGCGAGGCCGCCGCCCGTCGCCGGGAGGAGGCCGCGGCGGAGCGGGAGGCCGCCCGGGCCCGGGCCGTCGCCGAGCGCACCGCGATCGTGGAGCAGGCCGAGCAGATCGCCGAGCAGGACCCGGCCCGCACCCAGTGGAAGCAGTCCGGGGAGCGGCTGCGCACGCTGCTGGACGAGTGGAAGACCGCCCAGCGGAGCGGCCCGCGGCTGGACCGGTCCACCGAGGACAAGCTGTGGAAGCGGTTCTCCCGGGCCCGCACGGCGTTCGACCGGCACCGCCGGCAGTACTTCTCCGAGCTCGACGCCGCCCAGTCCCAGGTCAAGGCGGCCAAGGAGCAGCTCATCGCCCGCGCCGAGGAGCTCGCCACGTCCACCGACTGGGGCCGCACGACCGCCGCCTACCGCGACCTGATGACGGAGTGGAAGGCCGCCGGCCGGGCCTCGCGGAAGGACCACGACGCGCTGTGGGCCCGGTTCCGGGCTGCCCAGCAGCGGTTCTTCGACGCCCGCAACGCGGCCAGCTCCGCCACCGACGCCGAGTTCGAGGAGAACCTGAAGACCAAGCTCGCGCTCCTGCAGGAGGCGGAGGCGCTGCTGCCGGTGCGGGAGCCCAGGGCCGCCCGGGCGGCGCTGCGCGGGATCCAGGACCGGTGGGATGCCGCCGGGAAGGTCCCCCGCGCCCAGGTGCAGCGGGTGGAGGGCCGGCTCCGCGCCGTCGAGCAGGCCGTCCGGGACGCCGAGCAGGCGGCGTGGAAGCGGTCCAACCCGGAGACCCGCGCCCGCGCGGAGGGCGCGGCCGCCCAGCTCACCGCGGCCATCGACCAGCTGGAGGCCGACCTCGCCGAGGCCCGGCGCAGCGGGGACGCCCAGGCCGTCGCCGACGCCCAGGCCGCCCTGGACGCCCGGCGGGCCTGGCTGGACCAGGTCCAGCGCACCGCGCAGGGCTGACCGGCCGACGGCGGCCGGCCGGGGGCGGGGGCCGCGAAGTCCGCTCGGGCTCGGCGGGGCCGACCGGGCCCGGCGGGAACGCCCGGGCCGCCCGGCAGGAACGCCCGGCCGGCTCCCGCCCGGGCACGGCGCCGCCCGGTGGTCAGCGCGGTGAGCCGCCGTCGACCGGCAGCACGCGCCGCACCAGCGCCGCCACGTCCTCGCCGTCGACCGCCGTCGCGGCGACCCCGTAGGCCATCCGCACGCCGAGCAGGACGTCCTCGGTCGTGAGCGCCCTGGGGAGCAGGCCGGCCTGCCGCGCCCGGGGCAGCGTGGACTCGATCAGGGCCCGCAGCCGCCCGACGCCGTCGTAGTCCCGCGTCGATTGCCGGGCCTCCACGAACATCTCGACGAACGTGGACTCCTCCACGACGAGGGCGAGCAGCCTGGACCAGAGCCGCAGGAAGGCGTCGGGTGCGGGGTCGGCCGCGATCTCCTCGAGCTCGGCGAAGTGGATCTCGAAGACCTCCAGCGCCAGGTCCAGCCGTCGCGGGAAGTGCCGGTAGAGCACCCCCTGGCCGACGCCCGCCTCCTTCGCGATGGCCTGCAGCGGCACCCGGTAGCCCCGGGCGGCGAACAGGCGGCGGGCCGCGGCGAGGATCGCGCGTCGGTTCTCCGCGGCCGCCGCCGGGCCGCGGTTGACTCGGCTGGCGCGTAGGGGCACCCCGGCAGCGTAGCCATCGGGGGGACCTGGTCGTAGCCGGCGGGGGAAGGTCGCCGCTGACCGCGGCGGGAGCCGCGCCAGAACCCCGGCGCCGGCGGCCACGGCCCCGCGCTCGCCCGGTTGACGGCGCCCGGGGCCGGGGGCATGCTGGCGCCAGCGATCCGGACAGTCCTGTCCGGTAGGGAGGGAGTGCAACGTGGCAGTCAGCGACCAGTCCTTTGACAACACCTACGACGTCGTCGTGGTCGGCTCCGGCGCGGCCGGGTTCGCGACCGCGATGGGCGCGGTGGACGAGGGCCTGAGCGTGCTCATGGTCGAGAGCACGGACAAGTGGGGCGGGAGCACGGCGATGTCCGGCGGCGGGCTGTGGATGCCGAACAACCCGCTGATGCGCCGGGAGCGGATCGGCGACTCGCGGGAGGACGCCCTCACCTACCTGGAGACGACCGTCGGCGACGTCGGCCGGGCCACCAGCCGCGCCCGCAAGGAGGCGTTCGTCGACGGCATCGCGGACTTCGTGACGACCGCGGAGAAGTTCGGGCTGCACTTCGTCCGGTCCACCGACTACCCGGACTACTACCCCGAGCTGCCCGGCGGCAAGATCGGCCGCGCCATCGAGGTCGAGCCGCTCGACGCCAAGGCGCTCGGCCCGTGGCGCGAGACCATCCGACCCGGCCTCCCGCTGCCGGTCAAGACCGACGACGTGTGGCTCCTCGCCCGCGCCTGGTCCACTCCGGGCGGCTTCGTCCGTGGCGCCGAGCTGGTGTTCCGGGCGCTCGGCGGGCTGGTCAGCGGGAAGCAGCTGGTCGGGCTCGGGAACGGGCTGGTGACCGCCTTCTGCAAGGCGGTCGTCGTCGACCGCGGCGTGCCGCTGTGGCTGAGCTCCCCGCTGGACGACCTGATCGTCCAGGACGGCCGCGTCGCCGGGGTGCGGGTGACCCGCGAGGGCAGGTCCGTCTCGGTCCGCGCCAACCGCGGCGTCATGCTCGCCGGCGGCGGGTTCGAGTCCAACCCCGAGTTGCGCCGCAGGTACCAGGGCATCGACGGCAACCCGTCGGGCAACCCCGGCAACGTCGGCCACCCGATCGAGGTTGCCGCCCGTGCCGGCGCGGCGCTGGAGCTGCTCGACGACGCGTGGTGGGGTGCGTCGATCGCACCCCCGACCGGCGGCACCGCCACCTTCATCCTGTCCGAGCGGTCGATGCCGTACTCCCTCATGGTCGACGCGAAGGGCCAGCGCTTCGCCAACGAGTCCGAGTCCTACGTGGACCTGGGCCACCACATGCTCGAGCACGACAAGGACGGCGCGTACTGGCTCGTCCTCGACGCGCGCGCCATGCGGCGGTACCTGCGCACCTTCGCGCTGGACCCGCGGGCCACCCGGAAGATGCGCCGGGAGGGGATCTCCGTCAAGGCCTCGACCCTGCGCGACCTGGCCGCGAAGATCGGCGTGGACCAGGGCACCTTCCGCGCCACCATCGAGCGGTTCAACGGGTTCGCCCGCTCCGGCGTGGACGCCGACTTCGGCCGCGGCAACTCCGCCTACGACCGCTACTACGGCGACCCGCTCGTGCGGCCCAACCCGAACCTCGGCCCGATCGAGAAGGGCCCGTTCACCGCCTACCGGGTCGTCATCGGCGACCTGGGCACCAAGGGTGGCGTCGTGACCGACGAGCACGGCCGGGCCCTGCGCGAGGACGGCACCGTGATCGAGGGGCTGTACGCGGCCGGCAACAGCTCCGCCTCGGTCATGGGCCGCACCTACCCCGGTCCCGGCTCGACCATCGGTCCCGCCTCCGTCTTCGGCCTGCGCGGCGCCCGGCAGATGGCAGCCAGCGGGGCCTGACCGAGGCCGGCGCCGCGGTCCAGTGCCGCGAGGCCGACGACGGTCCGCCCGGGCCGGCCGCAGAGACCGGCCGGCCCGGGCGCACGGGCACGACGGCGAAGTGTCACGCAAACGCGCGGGCCACGCGCGTCGCGGATCATGCCGACGGCCGCGGCGGCATCGACGACTGCGGTGGCATCGACGACGACCTGCTCAGCGGTGGATCGGCTCGTCGTCCTCGGTGCGCGCGTCGGCGACAAGTTCTGCCCCGGTCGGCCCGCCCGCGTGGTTCGGGCCGAGCTCGTGCAGGCGCCCGAGCCACTGGCCCATGGAGGAGACTGCCACATGCGCGGTGAGCACCTCGCGCAGGTAAGCGCCCAGACTCTTGTCCTCGGCGGCGGCACGACGGGGCAGTTCGGCGTGCACCTCGGCCGGCAGGCCTCTGACCACGAGATCCATGACATGACGATACCCATCAGACGCTCGGTGCCCGCCTGACTCACGACCGACGGATCGCCGATCGCGACCGTCCATCGCCTGCTGCCGGTACGGTTCGATCAGGCGCCCAGCGAGGGCGGCCTCGTCGTCGCGGCTCCCCTGGTGGTCCTAGCCGACGGCCGGTTGCCGGTTCTCGCTGCGCCGCACTTCTACTGGAAATTTGTGCTGCACACACCTCATGGACGATCACGCCACGGTCACGATCTGGGACGCCGCCGACTCCCTCGGTGCGGTCACGACGCAGGGAGCCGGTCACGACGTCTGGATCAACTACACCATGCTCCGCGGGCTGCGCGCCGAGGACATGCGCCCGGGGATGCGGGTGCACGTGACCTACGAGCCCACGCCCTATCAGGACGGGTACACCTGGATCGGGATCGACGTCAGACCAGCATCCCCCTGAGGCAGCGGCCGCCGCGGGCGACCGCATCGTCGTCCTCACGGCCGGGTACGGCTGGCCCGGGACGGCAGGGCCGCGCAGCGGCCGAACCGGACCCGCAGGGACGAGCGGTGACTGGCCCGGGACCGGCAGGCGGCGGCCCGAGCCGGGAACGGCGGGCCCCGAGGCCTCGGGCCTCCCCCGGCCGGGTCAGCGCTGGGCCGGCGCGGCGGGCGCGGCGGACCGGGAGCCGGTGATCCGGTACACGTCGAAGACGCCGTCGATCCGGCGCACGGCGTTCAGGATGTGGCCCAGGTGCGAGGGCTCGGCCATCTCGAAGACGAACCTGCTCAGCGCCACCCGGTCCCGCGAGGTGGAGACGGTCGCCGACAGGATGTTGACGTGGTTCTCCGACAGCACCCGGGTGACGTCAGACAGCAGCGCGTTGCGGTCCAGCGCCTCGATCTGGATCTGGACCAGGAAGGTGCTCTGGGCCCGCTCGGCCCAGCTGACCTCGATCATCCGCTCGGGCTGGTTGCGCAGCCCGTCGAGGTTGGCGCAGTCCGCCCGGTGCACCGACACCCCGGCCCCCCGGGTGACGAACCCGACGATCGGGTCCCCGGGCACCGGCGTGCAGCACCGGGCCAGCTTGGCCCACACGTCGCCGTCGTCCATCCCGGCGACGACGACCCCCGCGTCCCCGGCCCGGGGGCGGCTGCGGTGCTCCCCCGGCAGCGTCGCCTCGGCGAGGGTCTCCTCGGCGCCGGACTCCCCGCCCATGGACTGCACGAGCCGCTGGACGACGTTCGTGGCCGAGATGTGGTTCTCCCCGATCGCGGCGTACAGGGCCGAGACGTCGGCGTAGCGCATCTCGGTGGCCAGCGCCCGGAGGGAGTCGTGGTTCATCAGCCGCTGGATGGGCAGGTTCTGCTTGCGCATCGCCTTGCCGAGCTGCTGCTTGCCGGCCTCGATGGCCTCCTCGCGGCGCTCCTTGGTGAACCAGGCCTTGATCTTGTTCCGGGCCCGCGGGCTCTGCACGAAGGACAGCCAGTCCCGGCTGGGCCCGGCGCCCTCGGCCTTGGAGGTGAAGACCTCCACGCTGTCGCCGTTCTCCAGCGTCGACTCCAGCGGGACCAGCCGCCCGTTCACCCGGGCGCCGACGGTGCGGTGCCCGACCTCGGTGTGCACGGCGTAGGCGAAGTCCACCGGGGTGGCCCCGGCCGGCAGCGAGACGACGTCGCCCTTGGGGGTGAAGACGTAGACCTGGGAGCCGGACATCTCGTAGCGCAGGGAGTCCAGGAACTCCCCCGGGTCGGCGGTCTCCCGCTGCCAGTCGACGAGCTGGCGCAGCCAGCCCATCTCCTCCGTCCCCGGCCCGAGCCGGCCGGCCTGCTCCCCCTTGCTCGCCGGGTTCTCCTTGTACTTCCAGTGCGCGGCGACGCCGTACTCGGCGCGGCGGTGCATGTCGTGGGTGCGGATCTGGATCTCCACCGGCTTCCCGCCGGGGCCGACCACCGTGGTGTGCAGCGACTGGTAGAGGTTGAACTTCGGCATCGCGATGTAGTCCTTGAACCGCCCGGGCAGGGGGGTCCAGCGGGCGTGCATCGAGCCGAGCGTGGCGTAGCAGTCCCGGACGCTGTCCACCAGCACCCGGACCCCGACCAGGTCGAAGATGTCGTCGAAGTCCCGGCCGCGGACGATCATCTTCTGGTAGATCGAGTAGTAGTGCTTGGGCCGGCCGGTGACCACGCCGCGGATCTTCGCGGTGCGCAGGTCTGCCTCGATCTGCTGGCGGACCTGGGCCAGGTACTCGTCCCGGGCCGGCGCCCGCTCGGCGACCAGGTGCTCGATCTCCTCGTAGACCTTGGGGTACAGCGTCTGGAAGGACAGGTCCTCCAGCTCCCACTTGATGGTGTTCATGCCCAGCCGGTGGGCGAGCGGGGCGTAGATCTCCAGGGTCTCGCGGGCCTTGCGCTGGGCCGAGGCGGCCGGCACGTACCGCCAGGTGCGGGCGTTGTGCAGCCGGTCGGCGAGCTTGATGACCAGCACCCGGATGTCCTTGGCCATCGCCACGACCATCTTGCGGACGGTCTCGGCCTGGGCGGCCTCGCCGTAGCTGACCTTGTCCAGCTTGGTCACGCCGTCGACGAGCAGGGCGATCTCGTCGCCGAACTCGGCCCGGAGCTGGTCGAGGGGGTAGCCGGTGTCCTCCACCGTGTCGTGCAGCAGCGCCGCGGCCAGGGTCGACGGCGTCATCCCGAGCTCGGCCAGGATGGTCGCGACGGCGACCGGGTGGGTGATGTAGGGGTCCCCGCTCTTGCGGGTCTGCCCGCGGTGCGCCCGCTCGGCGACCTCGTAGGCCCGCTGGATCAGGTGCGTGTCGGCCCGCGGGTGGTGGGCCCGCACGGCCCGCAGCAGCGGCTCGATCGCGGGCGGGCTAGTGTGCCCGCGGGAGCCGAGCCAGACCAGCCGGGAGCGCACCCGCGAGCCCGGCACCACCGTCTCGGTGCTGCCGTCGGGTACTCGCTCACCGGCCATCTCACGATTTTACGGCACCCCGGCGGGCGGGCGAGGCGGCTCCGCGGCCGGCGAACCCGCGGCGTGGAGCGGCCGACGGCGGGACGTGTGACGGCGCGGGACCGACGGTCGAGGGCCGGTTACCCGGTGGCGGGAGCGACGGCGTGGGGCGGCGGGACCGACCCCGGACGGGCTGTCAGTACACCAGCACGGACTCGACCGGGTACCCCTCGAGCTTGCTCCGCCCGCCCATCTCGGCCAGCTCCAGGAGCATCGCCAGCGCGACCACCTGCCCGCCGCTGCGCTCGATGAGCTCCACCGCGGCGGCGCCGGTGCCGCCGGTGGCCAGGACGTCGTCGAGGATCAGGACGCGCTGGCCGACCTGGATGGTGTCCGGGCGCACCTCCATCCGGGCGGTGCCGTACTCCAGGGCGTAGTCGACGCCGAGCACCGGGCCGGGCAGCCGGCCGGCCTTGCGGACGGTGATCATCCCGACGCCCAGCGCGGTCGCCAGCGGGGCGGCCAGGATGAACCCGCGCGACTCCAGCCCGGCGACGGCGTCCACCTCGCCGCGGTAGCGGTCGGCCAGGCCGCCGATCACCGCGCCGAAGGCGGGCCCGGCGGCGAGCAGCGGGGTGATGTCCCGGAACAGCACGCCGGGGGCCGGGAAGTCCGGCACCTCGCGCACGTGCGTGCGGACCAGGTCGGTCAGCTCGGCCGGGAAGGCCGGGGCCGCGGCCCGGGCGGCGGTGGCCCGGGAGCCAGGGGCGGGAGCTGTCATCGTCGGCCCTTCTTGCGTCGCTTCGGCTGGGCGGTCACGCCCAGGTGCTGGCCCGCCACGACGGCGACGCCCAGGTCGTCGGTCCGGGCGGCCAGGTCCACGGGGCCATCCTGCTCCGCCTCGGCCGCCGCGCGCCGTCGTGCCCGCCGGTCGAGAACCTGCCGGGTGTGCCGGCGGACCTTCTCCGACCGCTCGCGCAGCGCCACCTCCAGCGGGGTGGCGAGGAAGACCGAGGAGTAGGTGGACAGCAGCATCCCGACGAACAGGGCGAGGGCGATGTCCCGCAGGGTCCCGGCGCCGAGCAGGAACGCGCCGACGAACAGGATGGAGGCCACCGGCAGCAGCCCGGTCACCGAGGTGTTGATCGAGCGCACCAGGGTCTGGTTGACCGCGAGGTTGGCGCCCTCGGCGTAGGTGCGCCGGTGCTGGGTGAACAGGTCGGCGTTGTTCTCCCGGACCTTGTCGAAGACGACGACGGTGTCGTAGAGGGAGTAGCCCAGGATGGTCAGCAGCCCGATCACCGAGGCGGGCGTGACCTCGAACCCGACGGCGGCGTAGACGCCGACGGTGACCACCAGGTCGTGCACCAGCGCGCCGAGGGCGCCCACCGCCATCGTCCAGGTGCGGAAGTACAGCGTCATCACCACGGAGACCAGGACGAGGAAGATCACCAGGCCCTGCAGCGCCTTGGCGGTGACGCTCTGCCCCCAGCTGGGGCCGACGTAGGTCGCGGCGACGTCGGTCACCGGGACGCCGTAGGCGTCGGCGAGGCCCTGCTGGACCTGCTGGGTCTCCTCGTCGGTCAGCTCGGCCGTCTGCACCCGCAGCGCGCCGGACCCGACGGCGGAGACCCGCGGCGGCTCGCCCTCGCCGAGCTCGGCGATGACGTCCTCGGCGAGCTGCTGGTCCTGGGTGGTCGCCCCGGAGACGGTGAACTGGGAGCCGCCGCGGAACTCGATGCCGAGGTTGATCCCGCGCACGGCGACGAGCAGCACGGAGGCGACCATGAGGACGACGGCGACCGTGAACCAGGTGCGCCGGCGGCCGATGACGTCGAGCTGGCGCCGGCCGGCGTAGAGGTCGTTGCCGAGGGTGGCGAGGCTGGGCATCAGCGCTCACCTCCTGCCGTGGGGGCGTCGTCGGGGGTCGTCGGGGTGGCGCCGGGCCGGCGGTCGTCGGCGGCGGGGCCGGCGGGCCGCGCGGCGCCGGTGCCCGGCGGGCTCGTCGCCGGTGCCCGGCGGGCCGTCGTCGGCTTCCTGCGGCGCGTGCTCGGGCGGTGCGGCGGCGGCCAGCCGCGCCCGCTCGGCAGCGCGCCGCTCGGCGATGGTGAGACGTCGGCCGTCCTCGGCGTACCGCGGCCCGGTCGGCGTCGCGGCGGCGGGCCGCGCGTCACCGCGGCCAGAGCCCCCGGCGCGGCTGGTGCCCGATCGCGCCGACTCCGGCGCCGAGCCGGTACCGGGGACGCCGTCGCCACCCGGCTCACTGGCGGCAGCGGGGCCCGCTGCGGTTCCGGGGGCGGCGGCCCGCGAGGCGCTGGCGGCACCGGCGGCGGTGGCGCCACCGGAGGGCGTGCTCGTGCCGGCCGAGCCACCGGCCGACCTTCCGGTCATGGCCGAGCCCCGGGCCGACCGGCCGGCGGCGGCGGCGCCGTCCGCCGGGCCGGCCGAGGCACCCACGCCCACGAGCGCACGGTCCGGCTCCGGCTGGGGCTCCTCAGCCGCCGTCGCTGGTCGCCGCGGCGGCCCGAACCGGCCCCGGCCGCGGTAGGTGGCCGAGCTCGCGCCCAGCCGCGCCGGGTCCAGCCCGGAGAGCCGGTGCCCCTGGCCGAAGAACTTCGTCCGGATGAGCAGCCGCATGAGCGGGTGGGTGAACATCGCGACGACGAGCAGGTCGATGAGCGTGGTCAGCCCCAGGGTGAAGGCGAACCCGCGCACGCCGCCGACGGCGAGGAAGTACAGGACGACGGCGGCGAGGAAGTTGACCGTGTCCGAGGCGATGATCGTGCGGCGGGCCCGGGACCAGCCGTGCTCGACGGCGTCCACCAGGAGCCGGCCCTCGCGGACCTCGTCGCGGATGCGCTCGAAGTAGACGATGAAGGAGTCCGCGGTGATGCCGACCGCCACGATCATGCCGACGACGCCCGGCAGCGACAGGCGGTACCCGACGAGCCAGGAGAGCAGGGTGATGGTGAGGTAGGTCAGCGCCGCAGCGATGAGCAGGCTGGCCACCGAGACCAGGCCCAGGCCGCGGTACTGCCAGAGCATGTAGAGCACGACCAGGACGGCGCCGAGCAGGCCGGCGAGGATGCCGCGGGAGAGCTGCTCGGAGCCGAGCGTCGCGGAGATCTCGTCCTGGGACTGCACCGCGAAGTCCAGCGGCAGGGAGCCGAAGTTGAGCTGGTTGGCCAGGGTCGCCGCGCTCTCCCGGTCGAAGCTGCCGGAGATCTGGGCCCGCCCGTCCAGGATGGCGGCCTGCATCTCCGGGGCGGAGATGACCAGCCCGTCGAGGACGATGGCGAACTGGTTCTGCGGCGGCTGCATGTCGAGCAGCCGCTGGCTGAGCTCGGCGAAGGTGTCCGTGCCCTCCCCGTCCATCTCCAGCGACACCACCCACTGGCCGGTGCTCATGCCCTGGGCGTTGGTGCCGATGCCCGAGGAGGCGGAGGTGACGTGGGTCCCCTCCAGGGCGGTGGGGCCGAGGACGAACTTCGCCGTGCCGTCCGAGGAGCACGAGACCAGGGGCGCGGCCGGGTCGTCCTGGACCCCGCCGCTGAGGTTGGCCTGGTCGGTGCAGTCGAGCATGTAGAAGTCGTAGAGGAGCTGCTCGGTGACCCAGTTGAGGTCCGAGCTGTCAGCGGGCTCGGCCGCGGGCTCGGTGCTGAGCTGGCCGTCGCCGTTGCTGTCGGCCGCCTGCCGGGCCGCCGCCTCGATCTCCTCCCGGGTCGGCGGGGTGGTGGGCTCCTCGGTCGGGGTGGCGCTCTCGCCCTCGGCCGGCGCCTCGGTGGCGGTCTCGCCCTCGGCGGGGGCCTCGGTGGCGGTCTCGCCCTCGGCCGGGGCGTCGGTGGCGGTCTCGCCCTCGGCCGGCGCCTCGCCCTCGGTCACCGCCTCCGGTGCCTCCGCCGCCGCGTCGGCCGGGTCCTCGGCCGCCTCACCCTCGCCCTCGGCGGCCGCCGCCGGGTCGATCGGCCCGGGCGGCGCCGTCGTGAGCACCGGCCGGAACCGCAGCTGGGCGGACTGCCGGACCAGGTCCAGGGTCTCCTCGGAGGGGCGGCCGGGGAGGGAGACGACGATGTTCTGCCCGCCCTGGCTGGTGATCTCCGCCTCGGCGACGCCGGAGGCGTCCACCCGCTGGCGGATGATCTCGATGGCCTGGTCGACGTCCTCCTGGGTCACCTCCGAGCCGTCGGTGGTGGTCGGGGTGAGGATGAGCTGGGTGCCGCCCTCGAGGTCGAGGGCAAGCTTGGGCGCGAACGAGGCGGGGTTCTCGTCGTCGGCGGTGAGCCGGACCCCCGCCACCAGGGTGCCGAGCAGGGCGATGACGAGCACCGCCAGCAGGCCGAGGGTGCGGCCCGGACGGGGCTTCTTCGGTCGTTGCGCCACCGGTGTCTTCTCTCGTGCAGGGCGGGTGGACCCCGCCAGGGCGTGCCGGCCGGAGCCGGCGTCAGGCGCCCGGCCGGCCGAAGCCGGGGTCGGGCGCGGGGCGTGGGGCCGGGGTCAGGCGCGGGGCCGGCGCTGGTCCTCGTCGGCCGGGCCGTCCTCGGGCCGGTTCTCGCCGATCGGGTCGGCGTCGCGGACCACCGGGCTGCTGCCGGCCGGCGGCATCAGGGAGGCGGCGTCGTCCGGGACGACGACGTCTGCGGGGGCGTCCTCGTCCTCCTCCACGGCGGCGAACGGCGGCTCCTTGGGCTCCTTGATCGCACCCTTGAACCAGATCGTCTCCACCCCGGAGGGGCTCTCCAGGGTGACGACGTCGCCGTCGGCCTCGACGACGCGGCCGAAGAAGCCACCGATCGTCATCACCCAGGTGCCCGGCACGAGGGCATCCTCGACGCGCTGGCGGGCGGCGGCCTGCTGCTTCTTCCCACGGCTGGTCATGAGCCACATCGCCCCCACCATGAGGACGATAAGGATGAGGAATTCCATCAGGAGTGCTCCGTCGGGCTGGGGGCAATGGCCACCTGAGTCTAGGTGAGTCCGGGCCCGGCGCCTAACACCCTGTCCGTGCTGGGTGAGATTCGACGGGCCGGAAGGTCGACCCCCGGGCGGCCTCCCCCGGCCGGTCAGCCGCGCCGGCGCCGATCAGCCGCGCCGGTGCCGGTCAGCCGAACAGCGTGCCGGCCTCGGGCCGGGCGAGCCCGAGGTGGTCGTAGGCCGCCGGGGTGGCCACCCGGCCCCGGGGGCTGCGCACGATCAGCCCCTCCCGGACCAGGAACGGCTCGGCCACCGTCTCCACCGTCTCGGGCTCCTCCCCCACCGTCACCGCCAGCGTGGTCAGGCCCACCGGGCCGCCGCCGAACCGGGTGCACAGCGCGCGGAGCACCGCCCGGTCGAGCCGGTCCAGCCCGAGGCGGTCCACCTCGAAGACGTCGAGCGCGCCGTGCGCGGCGGCCAGGTCCAGGGCCCCGGTGCCGCGGACCTCGGCGAAGTCCTGGACCCGGCGCAGCAGCCGGTTGGCGATGCGCGGGGTGCCGCGGGAGCGGCTGGCGAGCTCGGCGGCGGCGTCGTCGTCCAGCCGGACCCCGAGCAGGCCGGCGGAGCGGCGGAGGACCTGCTCCAGCTCGGCCGGCTGGTAGTACTCCAGGTGCCCGGTGAAGCCGAACCGGTCCCGCAGCGGGGCGGGCAGCAGCCCGGCGCGGGTGGTCGCGCCGACCACGGTGAAGGGCGGCAGGGTCAGCGGGATCGACGTCGCCCCGGGCCCCTTGCCGACGACGACGTCCACCCGGTAGTCCTCCATCGCCAGGTAGAGCATCTCCTCGGCGGGGCGGGCGAGGCGGTGGATCTCGTCGATGAAGAGGATGTCGCGGTCCTGCAGCGAGGACAGGATCGCCGCCAGGTCCCCCGCGTGCTGGATCGCCGGCCCGGAGGTCAGCCGCAGCGCGCCGCCGACCTCGGCGGCGATGATCATCGCCAGGGTGGTCTTGCCCAGCCCGGGCGGGCCGGCGAGCAGCACGTGGTCCGGCGGGGCCTGCCGGGCCCGGGCGGCGTCCAGGACCAGGGAGAGCTGGTCGCGGACGACCTCCTGGCCGACGAACTCGGCCAGCCGCCGGGGCCGCAGGGCGGCCTCCGCGGCGCGCTCGACGTCGTCCGCGCCGGCGTCGAGGACCGGGTCAGCCATGCTGGCCCCCCAGGTGCTGGAGGGCGGCGCGCAGCACCGCGGGCACCTCGCGCGGCGCGTCCTCGGCCGCGAGCACGGCGTGCACCGCGCCGTCGGCGACCTTCTCGGTCCAGCCGAGCTGGACCAGCGCGGCGACGACGTCGGGCATGCCGTCCGTCCCGGGCGGCGGGACGGCGGCGGGTGCGTCGGGTCCCGGGGCCGGGGCGCCGAGCTTGTCGCCGACCTCCAGGACGATCCGCTGGGCCCCCTTGCGACCGATGCCGGGGACCCGTTGCAGGGCGGCCAGGTCCTCACCGGTCACCGCCCGGCGCAGGCTGTCCGGGGTGTGCACGGCGAGGACGGCCAGCGCGAGCCGCGGGCCCACGCCGGAGACGGTCTGCAGGGTGGTGAAGACGGCGCGCTCGTCGTCGTCGGCGAAGCCGAAGAGGGTGAGGGAGTCCTCGCGGACCACGAGGGAGGTGGCCAGCCGCGCCTGCCGGCCCACGACCAGGCCGGCCAGGGTGGTGGGGGTGGCGTGCACGGCGACGCCGATGCCGCCGACGCCGAGGACCGCGTGGTCCAGGCCCACCGCCTCCACGGTGCCGGTCACTGAGGCGATCACGCCCTCCCCTTTCCGTTCGTGCCCGTCCGTCCGTCGGTGCCCGTGCCCGCGCCGGCGCCGGCCGCACGGCCGCCGTCGGGCCTGCCGTCCCGGCGACGCGGGGCAGCGGCAGCCCTCGCCGGCGCAGACCAGCGAACATGCGTACGGCCAGGTTAGCCCCTGGGGGTGACAGCGCCGGCCCGGCGCGCCGAGCGCTCGGCGGCGGCCCAGGCCCGCTGCGCCGGGGTGAGGCCGGTGCCGCTGGCCCGGGGCAGGGTGTCGGCGCCACCGTACTGGGCCCGCACCCCGCTGCCCTGCCCGCCGCCGCGCCAGGCGTGGCAGATGGCCAGGGCGAGGGCGTCGGCGGCGTCGGCCGGGCTGGGGTGGGCGGGCAGGGTGAGGATGCGCCGGACCATCTCCTGGACCTGCTTCTTCTCGGCCCGGCCGTTGCCGGTCACCGCCGCCTTGACCTCGCTGGGGGTGTGCAGCGCGAGGGGCAGGTGCGCCCGCGCCGCGGCGAGCATGGCGACGCCGGCCACCTGGGAGGTGCCGGTGACGCTGCGCACGTTGGCCTGGGCGAAGACGCGCTCGACGGCGACGACGTCCGGGCGCAGCTCGGTGAGCCAGGCCTGGAGCTGCTCGGCGACGGCGAGCAGCCGCAGCTGGGGGGCCAGGTCGGCGGGGGTGCGCACCACGCCGACCCGGACGAGGGTGACCCGCCGGCCGGCCGCGGCGTCGACCACGCCCAGGCCGCACCGGGTCAGGCCCGGGTCCACGCCGAGGATCCGCACGTCCCTACCCTCGCACCGAGGTGGGACACGGCCGGGTAGCGACACCCCGGCGGTGAGGTTGGGCCACCCGGCCCCGGTCTCCGTCGGCGGGCCGGGCTCCCCGCGCACCGGCCCGCCGTCGCGAATCAAGCGCGGTGAGCCGGCCCCCGGGCCGGTATCGCGGCGTGTGCGGCGGCCCCGCACCGGCGCGGTCGCCGTCGGCGGGCCGGGCTCAGGCGTCCGCGCCGACCGCCGCCATGACCTCGTCGGAGGCGTCGAAGTTGGCGTAGACGTTCTGCACGTCGTCGCTGTCCTCCAGGGCGTCGATCAGGCGCAGCACCTTCCGCGCGCCGTCGGCGTCCACCTCGACCTCCATCGACGGCACGAACTGCGCCTCGGCGGAGTCGTAGTCCAGCCCGGCCTCGACCAGCGCGGTGCGGACCGCGACGACGTCGGCGGGCTCGGAGATCACCTCGAACGCGTCACCGAGGTCGTTGACCTCCTCGGCGCCGGCGTCCAGCACCGCGGCCAGCACGTCGTCCTCGGTGAGCCCGTCGGTCTTGGGCACCACGACGACGCCGCGCCGGTTGAACAGGTAGGACACCGAGCCGGGGTCGGCGAGGTTGCCGCCGTTGCGGGTGAAGGCGACCCGGACGTCGGAGGCGGCGCGGTTGCGGTTGTCGGTGAGGCACTCCACCAGGACCGCGACGCCGCCTGGCGCGTAGCCCTCGTACATGATCGTCTCGTAGTCCGCGCCGCCGGCCTCGGCGCCGGAGCCGCGCTTGACCGCCCGGTCGATGTTGTCCGCCGGGACTGAGGACCGCTTGGCCTTCTGGATGGCATCGAACAGGGTGGGGTTGCCGGCCGGGTCGCCGCCACCGGTGCGGGCGGCGACCTCGATGTTCTTGATCAGCCGCGCGAAGAGCTTGCCGCGCTTGGCGTCGATGGCCGCCTTCTTGTGCTTGGTGGTGGCCCACTTGGAGTGACCGGACATGTGTGCTCCCTGGTGCTAGCGCTGCTGGCGGCCGCCCGGCGTCGTCGCGCCGAGGATCATCTCCACGAAGTACCGGTGGACCCGCGCGTCGCCCCCGATCTCGGGGTGGAAGGCGGTGGCGAGCAGCCTGCCGTGCCGAACTGCCACGATCTTACCGTCGGCGCTGCCGCCACGGTCGGCGGCGCCCTCGTCGACGGCGGCCGTCGCCTCGCCGGGCGTGCTCGGCGTGTCGTCCGTGGCCGCCGCGGCGTCGTCGGCGGTGGCCCCGGACTCGCCGGTGCGCCGACCGCCGTCGGCAACGACGCTCCCGGCGCCCGTGCGAGCCAGGACCTCCACGTCCGCCCCGACCTCCTCCACCCACGGCGCCCGGATGAACACCGCGTGCAGGTCCGGGCCCTCGCCGGTGACGGCCGGCGCGCGCAGGTCCTCCTCGAAGGAGTCCACCTGCCGGCCGAAGGCGTTGCGCCGCACGGTCATGTCGATCCCGCCCAGCGTCTGCTGGTCGGCGGTGGCGTCCCGGACCCGGTCGGCCAGCAGGATCATCCCGGCGCAGGAGCCGAAGACGGGCAGCCCGCCGGTGATCCGCTCCCGCAGCGGCGCGAAGAGGTCGAAGGCGCGCAGCAGCTTCTCGATGGTCGTCGACTCCCCGCCGGGCAGGACCAGGCCGTCGACGGCGGCCAGCTCGGCGGGCCGGCGCACCGGGACGGCCTGCGCCCCCGCCGCGGTGAGCGCCGCGAGGTGCTCGCGGACGTCGCCCTGCAGGGCGAGCACGCCCACGCGGGGCGGCGGCGGGGAGGCGGTCACGGCTGCCGATCCTACGTCCGGGCGGCCCGCGGCTGGGCTACGGTGCCCAGGGTGAGCGCCAGCTTCGTCGTCCCCGCCCGGTTCTGCGGCCCGCCGCGCTCGGCCAACGGCGGCTGGGTCAGCGGTCATGCGGCGGCGCTGCTAGCGACCGGCGCCGACCGGCCGGCCGTGACCGTCCGCCTGCTCAGCCCGCCGCCCCTGGACCGGCCGATGCAGGTCCGGCGGGACGGGGACAACGTGGAGGTCCTGGCCGGGGACCGGCCGGTCCTCCAGGCCCGCCCCGCGCCGGCCCTCACCGGCGGCGTCCCGGGCCCGATCAGCTTCGCGGCCGCCGTCGCGGCCGGGGACTCCTTCCCGGGCCTGGTCGACCATCCCTTTCCCACCTGCTTCGTGTGCGGCACGGACCGGGTGCCGGGCGATGCTCTCGCCCTGCGTCCCGGGCCGGTGCCCGGCGGTGGCGCGGACGCGGCGGGCGGCGGCGGGGTCGACGACGGAAGAGGTCGCGACGGGGGCGACGGGGTTCTGCACGCGGCGGCCTGGGTGCCGACGGAGACGTCGACCGAGCTGGTCTGGGCGGCGCTGGACTGCCCGGGTGCCTGGGCGCTCGACGTCGGCGGCCGGCCCATGGTGCTCGGCACCATGACGGCGCAGGTGCTGGCGCTGCCCGTCCCCGGCGCCGAGCACGTGGTGCTCGGCTGGCGGCGCGGCGGGTCGGGCCGCAAGCACTTCAGCGGGACCGCCCTGTACACCGGGGACGGTCGCCTGCTCGCCCGGGCCGAGGCGGTGTGGATCCAGGTCGACCCGGCGGCGATCCTGCCGGCGGGAGAACCCGCTGCCGGGTGAGCCCTGGGCGGTCCCCCTGATCCACGGCCACGCCCACGGCCACTGCCCCCGGTCCACGGTTCACCGGTGACGTGCCACACCGAGGGGCTGCCAGGTGCCTGCAGGTCTCGTGCCGAGGGGCTGCACAGGTGCGGGCAGGTGTTAGACCGAGGACTCCGCCAGGTGTGGTGTCGTCCCGTCCCACCCGGCCAGGAGCCGGCGGACGAGGCCCGGCAGCTGGGTCGGGTAGACCACGGCACCACCGGCCAGCGCGGCCTCCAGGTCGTCCAGGTCCCACCAGCGCATCTCGTCCAGGACGTCCCGCTCGAGGTCCGTCCAGCCGTCGGTGGAGAGGTCACGGCCGGCGGAGACCCGGGCGAGGAAGAACTCCTCGTCCTGACGGCAGGTCACCCGCGCGAAGTCGAACACCGCGCTGCGGGTCAGCACCGGGCCGACCAGCTCGGCCGGTGCGACGACGAACCCGGTCTCCTCCAGCACCTCCCGGACGGCACCGGCGCGGGTGTCCTCCCCCGGGTCAATCCCGCCGCCAACGGTGAACCACCACGACCGGGTCGGGTCGCCGACGTCGTGGCCGCGGACCAGCATGATGCGGTCATCCTCGTCCAGGAGGATCACCCGGGCGGCCCGCCGGAAGGGCAGCCCGTCCGCGCCGGCCTGCCACTCCGGGCCGAGGCCGTAGGTGAGCGGGTCAGGCACGGCGTGCTCGCCGTCGGCGGCTCACCCAGCCGCGCTCCGCCAGGCGGTGCGGGACCGGGACGTCGTCGACGTTGATGCCGTGGTCCGCGGTTGACGCCCGTCCTCTGGAGGTCGCGCGAGGGATCGTCGAAAGACTGAGCACGGTCATCAGAGTACTCAGGGCATGTTGCCGAGACTGTCGCGTTGACCAGGCGTGAACTCCTGAGGGTCGCTCGAGCAGGCGGTGTCCACCCGCGCTAAGGTCGTCCCATCATCATCAGCCCGTCGCCGGAAGGTGCGGGCTGATTTCTGTTCAAGGAGCTCCATGTGGAGTACACGAAGCCCTGGCTCTCGGTGAGCAGCAGGTCCAGCGGCTGGCGAGTCGCGGGGGCGACGTCGGCGACGGTGACCATGCAGCGGCGCTCCTGAAGGCGGTCGGGTGCTACCGCCTCACCGGCTATCTCTACCCGCTCCGAGAGTCCGAGCAGTACATCCCGCTCGGCGAGTGTGTGAGGGGCGGGCAGGTCGGCCACGTTGATGCCATGGTCCAAGATTGCTGTCAGGCGATCACGCGGACGGGACACCGGGCAACACCGGCTTTCGCAATCCGAGCATCTGCGGTGACAAACGTCAGGTCGTGCGACTCGGCGACGGCGACGTATCCGGCGTCGTAGGCCGAGAGGTTTGCGCGCAGTTCCCACACTCGGGACACGTGCGGGCCGGTGGGGGCGACCGCGACCGTCACCGCCCTGAGCCACTCCACTGCCGCATCGGCGTCGGCCGGATCGATCTTGCCGCCAAGAGCCAATGCGCGGACGGTGCTGAGGAACTCGATCCTCCAGTGCTCCGGGACCAACCAATCCGGATCGCGTCGCATCGCTCGGGTCGCCCCGATGACACGGGAGTCAACATCCGGGTCACCGAACAGCAGGACCGCAACAGATGCGTCGGGAACGATCACGCCCCATCGCGCCCGGCGGCACGGGCCTCGAGGACGTCTTCGGCCGTGAAGCCCGACCGGCCACGCCGGGCGACGACCTCATCGATCAGCGCCCGGTTTCCAGCGAACGACGCCTCGCGGACGACCACCTCGCGAAGGTACATATTCAGCGACTGCCCGCGCTCTCGCGCGCGCTCGGCGAGCACGGCACGAACGTCGTCAGGCACATCGCGGATCTGCAGGTACGGCATGCACTAACAGTACACGCATTCTGCATGGGCCTGGCGTCGAGCGAAGTGCGACGCCGACCTGGTGCGGGCGAACAGCGTGGACGCCGACGACGCGCCGGGAACGACGTGCGGCGCGATCACCAGCCACGCTCGGCCAGGCGGTGCGGGACCGGGATGTCGTCGACGTTGATGCCGACCATGGCCTCGCCCAGGCCGCGGGAGACGTCGGCGATGACCGCCGGGTCGTCGTAGAAGGTGGTGGCGCGCACGATCGCGGCGGCGCGCTGGGCGGGGTTGCCGGACTTGAAGATGCCCGAGCCGACGAAGACGCCCTCGGCGCCGAGCTGCATCATCATCGCGGCGTCGGCCGGGGTGGCGATCCCGCCGGCGGTGAACAGGACCACCGGGAGCTTGCCCGCCTCGGCGACCTCCTTGACGAGCTCGTACGGCGCCTGGAGCTCCTTGGCGGCGACGTAGAGCTCGTCCTCGGGCAGGGACTGCAGGCGGCGGATCTCCTGGCGGATGGCGCGCATGTGGGTGGTCGCGTTGGAGACGTCGCCGGTGCCGGCCTCGCCCTTGGAGCGGATCATCGCCGCGCCCTCGGTGATGCGCCGCAGCGCCTCGCCCAGGTTGGTGGCACCGCAGACGAAGGGGACCGTGAAGCGCCACTTGTCGATGTGGTTGGCGTAGTCGGCGGGGGTCAGCACCTCGGACTCGTCGACGTAGTCCACGCCGAGGGCCTGGAGCACCTGCGCCTCGACGAAGTGGCCGATCCGGGCCTTGGCCATGACCGGGATGGAGACGGCGGAGATGATGCCGTCGATCATGTCCGGGTCGCTCATCCGGGAGACCCCGCCCTGGGCGCGGATGTCGGCCGGGACGCGCTCGAGGGCCATGACGGCGACGGCGCCCGCATCCTCGGCGATCTTCGCCTGCTCGGGGGTGACGACGTCCATGATGACGCCGCCCTTGAGCATCTCCGCCATCCCGCGCTTGACCCGGGCCGTGCCCTGCTTGGGGGCGCCGTTGGCGAACTCGTTCTCAGACACGTGGATCCTCGGGGTCGTGATGGGGGTGGCGGGAGCTCTGGACGCAACCATTCTAGTCGCGTCCGGCGGGTGTCGGGCTGGGGTGGAGAGGTCCTCGGCGGCCGACGGCGACCGGCCAGGTTCCGCCGTCTGCGCCGACTCGCGGCCCGCTGCGCCCCCGCCATCGGACGGTCAGCTCCCGACGCCGGCCGGCCAGGCTCCGCCGCCCGAGGCCGCGGACCGCCAGGCTGGGTCCCGCCGTCGCCGGCCGACGGGTAGGTGGGTCACGGCCCGGGGGCGAGGTCCTTCTCGAACAGCACCGCCGGCATCCCGGCGACGACCGTGGACCCAGTGCGCACGAACCCGAGCGAGGCGTACAGCGCCACGGCTGCCCGCTGCTGCTCCGTCGTGTCAAGGACGAGGCGACGGAAGCCGAGATCCACCGCGCGGTCCTCGAGCGCACGCGCGACCGCGCGGCCGACACCACGACCCTGCCAGCGCGGGAGCACGCGCATGCGCTTCACCTCGGCTGTGACGACGTCCACCGGGCGCAGTGCGCCCATCCCGACGACGACGGGTCCGAGCGTCGCGACGAGGAACTCGCCGCCGGCCTGCACGTACGCGGCCTCGACGTCCTCCAGGTCGTCGTCCCACCCGCCCGGGCCGGCGTGCGCACCAGCTGCCCACAGCGCGGCGTGGTGCAGGCGGATCACCTCCGGCACGTCGCGCTCGACGACTCGGCGCACCCTGGGCGTCGACGTATGCGGGGCGACCCGGCGCACGTCGCGGAGCAGCACCGCGTGGTCGACGGCGAGTGCGTCGTTGGCCACGCCGCCGTCCCCGGCCCGCAAGGGCCACCACCGCGCCTCAGCCCCGTTGCTCGCCGCACGCACCTGCGCTGGCTCGGGCAGGACCGCCAGGTGGAGGAGGCTCGCGTACCGACCGCGCGGGTCACGCCCCGGGTCTGTGTAGCACCCGAGCAGCACGAGGTCCTCCGGCCCGAGCACGACGCCCGTCTCCTCGGCGAGCTCCCGGCACGCGGCGTCGAGCGTCGGCTCGTCAGGGTCGACGGTGCCGCCAGGCAGTGCCCAGCGACCCTCCTGCGGCGGATCCGCGCTCCGGACCAGCAGCACGGTCCAGGCCGCACCCTCTCGTGCGAGCACGGCCACGTCGACGGTCAACGCCCAGACCACGCGGACGGGCTCCCGCTCAGTGCGAGCGGCCGACCCGGGAGGTGAACTCCTCCCGCGCCCGGGCCACCCGCTCCAGCAGCTCGGCCTCGTCCTGCCGGGCCCGCGGGTCGCGCCCGGACAGGGACCGCTGGCGCGCGTAGGCCAGCGCGCTCGCCGCCGACTGGAACTCGCGCATCGCTGCGGCGGCGTCCGGTCCCCCGGCGTCTGCCCAGCGACGGGCTGCGCGGCGCCCGGCCAAGGAGGTGAGCATGGTGACCTCGTAGGGGGCGAACCAACCGGCCTGGGCGTACTCGGTGAGGCGGTGGCCGATGGTGGCCCGTTCGTCGTTGCGCAGCCAGAGCACGAGGACGATCCCGGCGGCGAAGAGCGGGATCTCGAAGACCCAGTACAGGACGCCGTAGAGGGACAGCGCGGCGGAGGCGTTCCAGACCGCATGCAGGATGACCGCGCCGAACCAGCCGAGCGGGGCGAGGTACAGCCAGGACCACCGGCCGGCGCGCGAGGCGTAGCCCAGCGCGATCCCGATGCAGGCGGTGAAGGTGACGTGGGCGAACGGCCCGATGATCGCCCGGGAGAGGAAGACCTGCGGCAGGGTCTCCTGGTACTGGACGAAGTAGAGGATGTTCTCGGTGAAGGCGAAGCCGGCGGCCACCACGCCGGCGTAGACGATGCCGTCCACCGGGCCGTCGAAGGAGCGGCGGTGCAGCAGGAAGATCAGCAGCACCCCCAGGCCCTTGGCGCTCTCCTCCACGAGCGGTGCGCCGACGACGCTGCTCACCACCGAGGCGACCGTCGCGTCCCCGGTGCTCACGTACACCGAGGCGGTGATCAGCTCGTTGAAGATCAGGGCGACGGCGGTGGAGACTCCCACCCCCCAGACCAGTGCCGTGAGCAGCACCCAGCGAGGTTCTGGCTCCCACCGGTCCACCCAGCGCACGACCAGCAGCACCACGAGCAGGGGGATGAAGGCGAGGCCGCCGGCGACGGCAGTGGCGCTCGCGCCGCCCTCGGCCAGGACCAGGGAGAGCACCCAGACCAGGCCGGCCAGGCCGAGGGCGATGCCGAAGACCTCGAGGACGAGGACGGGGGTGCGACGCCGGGGGACCGGCCGCCAGCCGGGTCCCCCGGCCAGCATGGGGCCGCGCTCGGGAGCGGCCGGCACGGGGGCAGCCGCGGCCGCGTGCCACCCGGCGCCCGTCGCCGGGGCGGGGTGACCGGGGTTCGCCATGGCGCACACCCTATGGGTCGGTGCCGCTGCCGGCTCTCCGGCATGAGGCCGCTGCCGGCTCTCCGGCATGAGACCGCTGCCGGCTCTCCGGCATGAGACCGCTGCCGGCTCTCCGGCATGAGACCGCTGCCGGCTCTCCGGCATGAGACCGCTGCCGGCTCCGTCGAGGCCCGGGGGCCACGTGCCCGTCGTGCGCCGCTCGATCCGCTACCGCGCCTCCGGGCGGAGGACTGTCGGGCGACGTGCTCCGCGCGGGCCGGCGCCGGCACCCCCTGACCAGGATCCACTCCGGAGTGGAAAATGTGCCATATACGGCTGACATCCACTCCGGAGTGGATTTTGGTCACCAGAATCCGCTCCGGAGCCGATCGCAGTTACCCGGATCCACTCCGGAGCTGAAAATGCGTGCTACATGACGAGAATCGACTCCGGAGTCGATCCTGGTGACCGAGATCCACTCCGGAGGCGAGCACCGGCCAGGGCCGGCCACGGGCACCGACACGAACGGATTCAGCCAAGCCAGGTCGCGGCGCCGCCCGGTCAGACCTGGCGCCACCCACCCAGTCACGGCGCCGCCCGGTCACGCCACCGCGTCGTCCAGGTCCACCGGCTCGGGCAGCGGGGCGCGGCCGGCGAGGTGGAACAGCCGCACGACCGGGTTCGCGCGCACCCGCCGGGCCTCCCCCACGTGGGTGTTGTGGAAGCGGCGGGCGAGCTGGAGGCGGTAGCAGGCGCGCTCCAGGTCGGCCAGGGGCTGCGCGGAGCGCGGGTCGGCGGCCAGCGCGGCCCGCTCGGCGCTGTCCCCGAGCACCTCCCGCAGGGTGCGGCTCAGCTCGCTCTCCACCAGCCGGCGGTCCGGCCCGGGCCGGTCCTCGTCGAGGTCGGCGACGGCGGGTCCCTCGAGGTGGTCCCCCACCAGCGGGGCGGACGCGGCGTCGATCGCCCGCAGCGCGGCGTCGGCGACCACCAGGGCCTCGGCGGGCTCCAGCGCGCCGGACGCGGCCAGCTCCTGCGCGGCGGCCGCGCGGCGGAAGAGCTGGGTCTCGAGCGTGGCCCGGGAGCGGAGCACGGTCTTGTGCAGCCGGTCCACCCGGGACGCCTGCTGCAGCAGCAGGGCGGCGACGACGACGAGCACCACCACGACGCCGAGCAGCACCCACGCGGTGTCCCCCACCTACGCCTCCCCCGACCCGGTGGCGGCCCGCAGCAGCCCCATCGCGGTCCGGGTCCGCGGGTCCTCCCGCACCGGGGCGGCGGCGGTGGCCAGGACCGTCTCGTACACCGCGAGCACCTGGCCGGTCACCACCGACCAGTCGTAGCTGCGGGCCGCCCGGGCGCCGGCCTGCCGCACGGCGTCGCTGCCCGCAGGGTCGGTCAGCGCCGCGACCAGGGTGGCGGCCAGGCTGGCCGGGTCCCCCCGGCCGAACAGCCGGCCATACCGGCCGCCGTCGAGAACCGCCTGGAAGGCCGGCAGGTCGGCGGCGACGACGAGGGTGCCGGCGCTGAGCGCCTCGACGAGCACGATGCCGAAGCTCTCCCCCCCGGTCTGCGGGGCGACGTAGGCGTCGACCGAGGCGAACAGGCTGGCCTTCTCCGCGTCGGTGATCCCGCCGAGGAACTCCACCGCGTCGCCGTACCGGGCGAGCAGCGCCCGTTCCTCCGCCGCCTCCCCCCGGCCGGCGATGAGGAACCGGGCGCCGGGGACCTCGGCCAGGACCGGGCCGACGGCGGCGGCCAGCACGGGCAGCCCCTTGCGCGGCTCGTCCAGCCGGCCGAGGAAGGCGACGGTGGGCCGCTCGGGCGTGCCGACCCAGCGCGGGTCGGGCCGGGCGGCGGCGAAGGTGTCCACGTACACCCCGTTGGGGATGACGACGGCGTCCCCGCCCACGTGCTGCACCACCGTGCGGCGGGCCTCCTCGGACACGGCGATCCGGGCGGCGATCTTCTCGAACATCGGCACCACGACCGGGGAGATCGCCTGCAGGGCCCGGGAGCGTTCCATCGCGGAGTGGAAGGTGGCCACCACCGGCCCCTGCGCCGCCCACAGCGCCCGCATGCTCAGCGAGGGGTTGTACGGCTCGTGCAGGTGCAGGACGTCGAAGGCGCCCTCGTCCACCCACCGCCGGACCCGGGCGCCGACGACCGGGCCGAAGCTGAGCCGGGCGACCGAGCCGTTGTACGGGATCGCCAGGGCCCGGCCGGCGGGGACCACGTAGTCGGGCAGGTCGGTGCCCTCCTCGGCGGGGGCCAGGACGGAGACGCGGTGCCCCCGGCGGCGGAGCTCCTCGGCGAGGTCGCGGACGTGGAACTGCACCCCGCCGGGCACGTCGAAGGAGAAGGGGCAGACGATCCCGACGCGCATCAGGCCGTCCCGTCCCCGCGTGCGGGATCGGCGGTGCGGCCGACGGCGCCCGGTGCCGGTGGGGTGGCCGGGTCGCCGACGACGGCGCCCGGTGCCGGTGGGGTGGCCGGGTCGCCGACGACGCCGCCCGGGGCCGGTGGTGTGGCCGGGTCGCCGCTGCCGCCGCCCGGGGCCGGCCCGCCCGCCCGGTCACCGCTGCCGGCGGACGCGGCCGCCGGGGCCAGGCGCGCGGGGTCCAGGTCGGCGAGGAAGACCTTCTGCAGCATGTGCCAGTCGGTGGGGTGAGCGCGGACAAAGGCGCCGAGGAAGTCGACCCACCGCTGGGTGAGGTCGCCGACCGCGGGCCGCTCGCCGTCGGCGAGCAACGGCGCGGAGAATTCGACGACGATGCCCCAGCGGCTGCCCGCCGCCCGCTGGCGGGCACCGGTGAGCCGCTCGTGCCGGATGCCGACGGCGTACAGCGGGCGCGCGATCGCCAGCGCTAGGGCGGCCGGGCCGGCCGCCACCCGGGCCCGGTGCCCCGCGAGGTCGACGTCGACGCCGGTGCGGGACAGGTCCCGGTCGGCCAGCAGCGGGGTGATGAAGGTCTGGCCGCGGGCGCGGCGCAGCAGGGTGCGGAAGGTGGACCCGCCCTTCTCCAGCGGCACGATCGTCATGCCCAGGCCCTGCCGGAAGTCGAGGAACCCGCGGAAGAGCTCCTCCGGCTCCAGGTGCTCGGCGACGGTGAGCACCTCGCCGAGCTCGTAGCTGGCCCACGCCCCGGCCAGGTCCCAGTTCCCGGCGTGGCCGAGCGCGCAGACGACCGACCCCTCGGCCAGGTCCGCCCGCACCGGGTCGGCGCCGACGGTGCGGACCCGGGCGCGGATCTGGTCTGGGGTCAGCCGCGGCAGGCGGAAGACCTCGTAGTAGTAGCGCAGGTAGGACCGCATGCCGGCCCGGGAGAGGCGGCGCAGCGCGCGCCGGCCCAGCCCGGGCCGCAGCCGGGCGAGGTTGCGCTCGAGCTGGCGCACGCCGTCGCCGTGGGCCGCCCAGGCCACGTCCGCAGCGGCGGCGAACAGGGCCTGGCCGAGGGGCTCGGGCAGGTGGGCGACGGCGCCGTTCGCGAGGCCGAAGAGCCGGACGACGTCGAGCCTCACCGGCCCCGCCCCCCGGAGCCGCGGCCCGGCCCGCCGGGGACACGGCCGGCCCGGTCGGTCCGCCCACGGCCGGCCCGGTCGGTCCGCCCACGGCCGGCCCGGTCGGTGCGACCGCGGGTGGCCAGCCCCCGGCCCGCCGGGTCGGTCCGCCCGGGCCCCGCCGGGCTGCCGGCACCGCCCGGCCCCAGGGGAGCGTCGGGACCGTCAGCGCCGGCGTGGGCCTGCCGGTGCACGGTGACCATCCGCTGGCCGATGGTGACGGCGCTGGCGACGGCGAGCAGGGCCAGGGCCACGGTCAGGACGGCGACCGGCAGCCCGAGCCCCACCAGGAGGGTGGCGACCAGGACGACCAAGATCCGGTCCGCCCGCTCGGCCAGCCCGACGTCGGCGCGCATCCCCAGCCCCTCGGCGCGGGCCTTGGCGTACGGCACCACCGAGCCCAGCACCAGGCAGGCCAGCGCCAGGGCGGTCGTCACCGCCCCGACGGTGCCGGTGAGGTGGTGCACGGACCACAGCAGCAGCCCGGAGAAGATGGCGGCGTCGGAGATGCGGTCCAGGGTGGAGTCGAGGAAGGCGCCCCACCGGGAGGTCCGTCCGGTCAGCCGGGCCATCTGCCCGTCCAGGTTGTCCCCGAGCACCACTGCCCCGAGCACCAGGGCCCCGGCCGTGAGGTGCCCAGTGGGCAGCAGCGTCAGCGCCGCCACCGTGGTGGCCACGGTGCCGGCGACGGTGACGGCGTCGGGGCTGACGCCCAGCCGGACCAGCGCACGGGCCGCGGGCCCGAAGACCGCCCGGGCGAAGCCCCGGCCGCGGCGGCTCAGGACCACGGCGCCGCCTCCGCCGGGGCCTCGTCCGCCGGCGCCGCCTCCGCCGGGGCATTCGCCTCGCCGTCCGCCGGGGCCTCGTCCACAGCGGTGCCGCCACCCGGGCCCTCGTCCGGCCACGCCGCGGCCAGCAGCTCGCGGGTCTCGCCCAGCACCTGGGGCAGGGCCTTGGTGCGGGCGATGATGGGCAGGAAGTTCGCGTCCCCGCCCCACCGCGGCACGACGTGCTGGTGCAGGTGCGCGGCGATCCCCGCGCCGGCCACCGCGCCCTGGTTCATGCCCAGGTTGAACCCGTGCGGGGCCGAGACGGCGCGGGCCACGCGCATCGCGGTCGCGGTGGTCTCGCCGATCTCGGCCCGCTCCTCGGCGGAAAGGTCGGTGTAGTCCGGCACGTGCCGGTACGGGCAGACCAGCAGGTGGCCGGGGTTGTACGGGTAAAGGTTGAGCACCACGTACGCCGTGCGGCCGCGGTGGACGACCAGGGCGTCGGCGTCGTCGCGGCGCGGGGCGGAGCAGAACGGGCAGGCCTCCGCCCCGTCGTCGACGGGCTTGTCCTGCCCGCCGACGTACACCATCCGGTGCGGGGTCCACAGCCGCTGCAGCGCGTCCGGGACCCGGGGGTGGCCGGCCGCGTCCTCGACGGCGCCCGGCTGGTCCGCCGCCCGACCGGCGGGGTCCCCCGGGCCCGTCACACCTGCTCCCGCGCCGCGATCCGCGCCACGATCTCCTCCACCGCGTCCCCGACCGGCACCTTGTTCCGCTGGGAGCCGTCCCGGTAGCGGAAGGACACCGCGCCGGCCTCGACGTCCTCCCCGCCCGCGATGAGCACGAACGGCACCTTCTCCTTGGCGGCGTTGCGGATCTTCTTGCCGAACCGGTCGTCGGAGGTGTCCAGCTCGCAGCGCACCCCGCGGGCCCGCAGCTGGTCCAGGACCCCGCGCAGGTAGTCGTCGAAGACGTCCGCCACCGGCACCCCGACCACCTGCACCGGCGCGAGCCAGGCCGGGAACGCGCCGGCGTAGTGCTCGGTGAGGACGGCGAAGAACCGCTCAATGGAGCCGAACAGGGCCCGGTGGATCATCACCGGGCGCTGCCGGGAGCCGTCGGCGGCGGTGTACTCCAGGTCGAAGAGCTCGGGGAAGTTGAAGTCCAGCTGGATGGTGGACATCTGCCAGGTGCGGCCGATCGCGTCCCTGGCCTGCACCGAGATCTTCGGGCCGTAGAACGCCGCCCCGCCCGGGTCGGCGACGAGCTCCAGGCCGGTGGCCGCGCCGACCTCGGCCAGGGTCGCGGTGGCCTCCGCCCACGCCTCGTCCGAGCCGACGAACTTCTCCGGGTCCTTGGTGGAGAGCTCGAGGTAGAAGTCCTCCAGCCCGTAGTCCTTCAGCAGGCCCAGGACGAACCGCAGCGTGGTGGCGAGCTCGCCGGCCATCTGCTCGCGGGTGCAGTAGATGTGGGCGTCGTCCTGGGTGAAGCCGCGGGCCCGGGTCAGCCCGTGCACGACACCGGACTTCTCGTTGCGGTAGACGGTGCCGAACTCGAACAGCCGCAGCGGCAGGTCCCGGTAGGACCGCCCGCGGGAGCGGTAGACCAGGTTGTGCATCGGGCAGTTCATCGGCTTGAGGTAGTAGTCCTGGCCGGGCTTGCGCACGGTGCCGTCCGCGTCGACGACGGCGTCGAGCTGCATGGGCGGGAACATCGCGTCCCGGTACCAGTCCAGGTGCCCGGAGGTCTCGAAGAGCTGGCCCTTGGTGATGTGCGGGGTGCTGACGAAGGAGTACCCCTCCTCCAGGTGCCGGCGGCGGGAGTAGTTCTCCATCTCCATCCGGATGATCCCGCCCTTGGGGTGGAACACCGCCAGGCCGGAGCCGATCTCGTCGGGGAAGGAGAACAGGTCCAGCTCGGCGCCCAGGCGCCGGTGGTCGCGCCGCTCGGCCTCGGCGAGGCGCTCGGTGTAGGCCCTGAGCTCGTCCTTGCTCGGCCAGGCAGTGCCGTAGATCCGCTGGAGCTGGGGGTTCTTCTCGCTGCCCCGCCAGTAGGCGGCCGCGGAGCGCATGAGCGCGAAGCCGTTGCCGAGGAGCTTGGTGGAGGGCAGGTGCGGCCCGCGGCACAGGTCCTTCCAGGCCACCTCCCCGCCGCGCCGGACGTTGTCGTAGATGGTCAGCTCCCCGCCGCCGACCTCCACCTCGGCGCCCTCGGCGACCTCGCCGTCGGCGGACCCGCCGGGCCCCTTCAGCCCGATGAGCTCGAGCTTGTAGGGCTCGGCCGCGAGCTCGGCGCGGGCCTCGTCCTCGGTGACCACCCGCCGTCGGAAGGTCTGGCCCTCCTTGGCGATCCGGGCCATCACCTTCTCCAGCGCCCGGAGGTCCTCGGGGGTGAAGGGGGTGGCGACGTCGAAGTCGTAGTAGAAGCCGTCGGTGATCGGCGGGCCGATGCCGAGCTTGGCGTCCGGGTTGACCTGCTGCACCGCCTGGGCCAGGACGTGGGCGGCGGAGTGTCGCAGGATGGCCAGCCCGTCCGGGCTGCCCAGGGTGACCGGCTCGACGGCGGCCCGGTCCGGCAGCGTGGCCAGCTCGGTGCTCAGGTCCCGCAGCTCCCCGTCCACCCGGAGGGCGACGACGTCGGGCCGGCCGGGGAAGATGTCGGCGCCCGTGGACCCGGTGACCTGCTGCTCGACGCCGTCGATGATCAGGTGGTACTGGGCTGGCACGGTGGCTCCCGGGCTGGTGCGGAACAGGACCTAGCGATCCTACCGACGGCGACCTGCCGGCAGCGCCGACGCCGGGCCGGGTCGGTCGGGGACAGCCGGCAGTGACGAGCCGCGCGGGCACCGCCGACGTCGCGGGATGCACTCGGGCACAGCGAGCCGCTCCGGCGCCCCGCGCCGACAGGCATGGCTGCGTAGAATTCAAGCCTCCGCGACCGGAGGTCAGTCGTGCCGATCATCCGCCGGCTCAGCACCTGCCCAGCGACATTGGGGGTGCGGTGCGTGAACGAGTGTGCTCGTCTCGGAGACGACCTGCTCGAAGGCGAGCGCACGTGATGCGGCAGACAACGCTGACCCACGAGATTCCTCGCACCCTCATCGAGCTGCTCTACCTCCGGTCGGCGAGCGGTCTGGACGAGGGCGAGTTCCTGCGCCTCGGTGACCTTCCAGGTCTCAGCCAAGACGTCGACGTCGTCGCGCCTCGTCCCATCACTGCTACCGAGTGGATCCCCCTGTGGCGAGGTGAAGTCCGACGGCTGGGGACCCGTGGGGTCCACGACCCACATGAGGGCGAGGTCCACGCCCGCCTCCTCGCCGGGTCTTGAGCAGGAGGCGCTGCAGACCTGGATCATCGAGACCACCTCAGCCGCTACCGAACGCGCGTGATCGGGCCGGGTGGGAGGGCAGCGCTGGCAGTCGAAGCATCGGCGGCGATTGTCGCGGGCAGGACGATCGGGTTGTTGCCGCTCGCCGGCGAGTACATCGCTGTTCCGGGTCCCGCCCTGATCTTGGTGAGCGAATCAGTACGATGCGACACGAGACGGTACGCCACCCTGCTGGAAGGCCTCAGCGCCGAGTAGAGCACCGGTGATCGGCTCAGGTGAGCGTCGCGCGAGTACGACACCTTCGTCATCGAGTGCGAACGAGACCAACGATGGCCGGAGCTCTAGATACCGGAATGCCGGGGTTCGAGGATGCCATCCTTGGTGGGCGATACTGGGATCGAACCTGATACCTGTAGCCCGCTCACCTGCATCTTTGCTGCCTCTGGAACCTCCGTGGGCCCCTGGTGGGCCTACGTCTCGGATCGTTACCGAGCGCGAAGTCGCCGGACTGGTGTTCCCACGCACAGTGTGCGCTAGAACTGTTCCCAGTCTACCGCGGAGACTCGGACCGGTCAGAATTGATCCTACGACCCCTGGCGGATTCGGACGGATCCGAGTCGCCACCACGTGTCTCGGGAACTTGCGGATTCCCTTGTGATCACAGGGAACCGGACGGTTCACTCACTCTGAGTGTAGTTGGTTGGCGGGGGTCGCTAACGGTTGATTGCGATGGCTAAGCGGTAGGTCATGCCTTCCACCGAGCAGGCTTCGCCCGGCCGCCCTCGGGGCGGTAGACCCCCGCACACCGCTCCCCCGTCACCGCTCAAGCCGCACTGTCAGCCGACCTGCGGGTTTACCGAGCCCTTCGAAAGACGGTGCGGCGCGGCAGGGAGCTCGCAGCTCTCCTCACCTGACTCCCGCCGGTTTTCCAACCCCCGACCTTCTCGGAGGGGTTCGCAGTACTTGGCGCTCCGCGGAATCCTCTGGTCCGTCAGCCGATTCCTGCGTGGCTGACCTGCCGAACCGCAGCATATCAACAATCTTGACCTCGTCCGGAGCTCCGCCCGGGCGGTCGCCGCCAGTTCGCACTCGTCGTCAACGGTGGGCCAGAGGCCCGTGGAACACTCGCGGAATCGGCGCTCGCGTGGAATTTCGCGTGGAACCACTCGTTCGCACGGCGGACAGGTCGCAGCTTCGCTCGGGGCGCTACTGAAGCGCGCCGCACGCGCACGTCGCCGCGCCAGCACAACGGGCAAGACGAATGGCACCACCTCTCAGCCGACCACTGAGAGCAACAGACCAAGGACCGGCGACGCCGAGCCGACGACCGCCGACCAGAGGGTCTGAAGCGTCGAAAGATACAGCGTTCCCTTCCCCCGACGGCTGAGGGTCTCGTCCCGCCGCCCCCAGTCAAGGGTGTTTCGCGTCACTGTGTGATGCGCCTACGCCGCACCCCCGGCAAGGGGCGGTGGCACGCGAAGGGGGGCGGCTATCGGAGAAGGGAGAAGACCGGAGAGCAGAAGCGCTCACGCGCGGGGAGCTCAGCTCTAGTCGTCGATCGGTTCGATGAGCTGCGGGCCGTTGTTGCGAACGTTCCCGACCGCTTTGCCGACCGGGGGTGGCACCCAGGTGCGGCTCGGGGATAGCGGCGACCAGCTCTCGGAGATCGGCGAGATCCGTGATGCTCGAGTTGAGCCAGTCCGTCTCGAGACAGGGGGATGCGGGGTGTAGTCAGTGGAGGACTGGGCTGAGATCCGTCGGCTGCACCGGGCAGAGGGGATACCGATCATGGCGATCGCCAGGATGCTGGGGATCTCAAGGAACACCGTGCGCTCGGCGCTGTCGTCGACCGCACACCGAAGTACGAACGAAGACCGACCGGCTCGGCGGTCGACCTGTTCGAGCCGGCGATCCGGGATCTGTTGCGGGCCTATCCGCGGATGCCGGCGACGGCGATCGCCGAGCGGGTGGGCTGGCAGCGGGGCATGACGGTTTTCAGCGACCGGGTGCGCGAGCTGCGCCCGGCCCACCTGCCGCCCGACCCGGCCTCGCGCACGGCCTATGCGGCCGCGGAGCTGGCACAGTTCGACTTCTGGTTCCCGCCGGTGACCATCCCGGTCGGCTATGGCCAGCATCGCGAGGCCAAGCGGCTGCCGGTCATGACCATGGTCTGCGGCTACTCCCGCTGGGCAGCCGGGATGCTGATCCCCTCGCCCGACGCCCAGGACCTCCTGCTGCAGCAGCTGGGAGCGGTCCCACGCGCGCTGGTCTGAGACGGAGAGGGCGCGGTGGGACGCTGGCGCACCGCGCCAACCCGAACTCACTGCCGACTATCAGGCCTTCCGCGGGGTACTGGGCGCCAAGGTGGTGATCTGCAAACCGGCCGACCCGGAGGCAAGGACATAGTCGAGCGCCTGCACGACTACCTCGAGCGGCCCTTCCTGCCCGGGCGCAGGTTCAGCTCCCCGGCGGACTTCAAAGCCCAGCTGACCGGGTTCTTCGCCCGGGCCAACCGACGGCAGATGCGGGTGCTAAGCAGCGCCCCGGCCGACCGGCTGGCCGCCGACCTGGCCGCGATGCTCCCGCTGCCACCGGTTCCTCCGCAGGTCGGATGGCATCACTCGACGCGGCTGCCGCGCGATCACTACATCCGTCTGGACGCCAACGACTACTCGGTGCACCCCTCGGCGATCGGGCGACGGACCTACATCCACGCCAACCTGGACCGCATCTGGGCCACCTGCGAGGGAGCGATCGTGGCCGACCACGAACGCCTCTGGGCCCGCCACCAGACAACCACCGACTACAAGCACCTCGTGGCCGCGAAGCGGCTGCCGCCGCGGACGGGCCGACCTGCTGGCCCTACTCCCCGACGCGGCCACCGGTGAGGTCGTCGAGATCCGAGCACTGAGCGACTACGACGGCGCCCTGGGCCTGGTCGATGAGGAGGCCGGCTGATGGGCACCGCCCCCAGCACCGGGGAGGGACGCATCCGCGCCGCCCGCTTCCCGGCCCGCAAGTCCCTGGAGGACTTCGACTACGACCACGCCCGCGGCCTCAAACGCGAGACCATCGCCCACCTGGGCGCCCTGGACTTCGTCCTAGCCAAGGAGAACGTGATCCTGCTCGGCCCGCCGGGTACCGGCAAGACCCACCTGGCCCACCACCTCCCACTTGGAGGTCCTGGAGGCCGCCCCTCGTTGTCACCGCCGAGGCGCAGGCTGCCTGCTGACACCGGAGGCGCTCGCCTGGGACGCGGACCGTGGCCACTGGCAGCGGGTCCTTGGTTCGAGATCCCGCGTAGCCGCGTCCAAGTGCCCGTGGCGTGCCTATCGCGGTCACTGCCCGGGTCGAGTGGAAGCGCGACAGCATCGAGTTGCGGGCGAGGTCGCCGGGACGCTGGTCGCACGGATTCCGCTCGTTGATCTTCGCCAACGGCTCCGGTAGACGATCCTCGACCGGGGCACAGCGTCGGCATCTGGAACGGTCTGAAGAATCCGTTCGCCATCGCGTCAGTACCAAACGACAGAACCGGTCGAGACCTGCACAGCACCGATGCCAATGATCGCACCGAACATGAGGACCAACATCGCCGCGTGGGTCAATCACCGTCGGCCCCGTACCAAGGTTAACGCCATAGCGACGGACAACGCGTAGACCACTGTGTCGGTGAGCGTCCACGTCACCGCGGCAGGTCCGGATAGATCGCGGGGCAGACGGCTTACCTGTTACAGCTGGCCGACGTCGACGGCTCCCTGTTCCTGGAGCCAGGTGAGGGGGTTCACCGTGGAGAGCTGGTCGTCGGTGTGGACCTCAAGATGCAGGTGCGGGCCGGTGGAGTTCCCGTTGTTACCCACCCCCGCGATCACCTGGCCCGCTTCGACGGCTTGCCCGGGCTCGACGTAGAGGCCAGAGGCGTACATGTGGTTGTACCAGGTGTACACCATCTGATCCTCGATCTCGTGCTCGATGATGATGAGCATGCTCGACCGGCCCGCGCGTCCCTGCCCGACATAGGTCACGACGCCGTCGGCGACGGCGTGGATAGGGGTACCCAGGGGCGCTGCCAGGTCGACGCCGTAATGGAACTGCGCGCCCCCGCCGAACGGGTTCTGCCGCGCGCCATACCTCGAGGTGATCCGGTAATTGCCTTCGGCCAACGGCATGACAACCCGTTGGCGTGCAGGCACTAGCGCCGCGGCCATGCCATTGGCGGTGGGGCTGCCGTCTGCCGCTAGGAGTGACCGCTCTGCGGCGCGCGAGGCTCGGACCGCCGCCGCCATCTCTCGCTCGGCGGGCCGATCGAGTATTGCCGAAGTAGCACTGGCCGACTCCAGCGCGAAACGGTCCGCTGCACCGTGAAGAGCATCCAGGGCACTTATCTCCGCAGGCACAACGACGGCATCGGGGATGACCACCTCGGCCTGGGGGGATGACACGCTCACTGGAGCAGCCACGAATGCCACAGCACCCAAAGCCGAGGCAAGTGACGTCAGCGCACCGCGCCGCCGAACGGGCCGGCGACGAGTACGCAGGTCCTTCCTGCGTACTCGCTGTGGCGGCTCGGACCTCACGGCCTGCGCACGACTCGTGTCGGAACCGCGGTGCAGGTCCCGCCTGCGCGGATGCTCGACCGCCACTGCGGCGCCTGCCGCCCCTCCAGTCACCTGCTGGCTCGCCTGGCGCAACTCACGACGAGTAGGACGCAGTCCCTGCGCTGGCATGTGAGGCACGCTCAAGAAGCTCCTTCTGCGGACACAGCACGGCCGCAGAAGGCCGGGCAAGATCTCACGGGCGGTTCAGTCTGAGCACCACGTTACGTTCGGTTCAGCGCCCGAAGTGACAACCTCCCGATCTCTTCATTGAACCTTCACTTCGGTGTCGTAGTCCGCCCACGCCGCAAACCTGGTGACACCGCAACTGATTCTCGCCACCGAGACGAAGGAGCCACGCGACAGGAACCGAAAACGAGCGTCACACACGGTGGCGGGCGCTGGATGCGCGAGTCGTCGCCCGCTACCGGGACCGCTGGTCCATCACCACCACCGACCCTCTTGGGCCACAGGTGGAGGAAGGTCTCAGGGGGACGATTACAGCGCCGCAGGCGCGGCGCTAACCACGATGCGGGCCGCCACACGTGACGGGCGAGTCCTCGTCACGGCGTCGGAGCATAAGCATGAACCCGAGCTCGCTTCTGCGGAGCGCCTCGCCCAAGCTCGCGAGAGGCTCTCCCCGGCGACAGCAGCAGGGCCGTTAACGTCGGCGGGACCACCCGCCCACCCGCGGTGCCCCCAGCCGCGGCGGTCGCCAGCTGTAACCCACCGATGGCTCGTCGGGACCGCCTGGCTGGCCCTTGAAGCGCGGGATGAGCAGCCATCAGGCTTGCGACTTTCCCGGGTTTGTGGACAGATTCGCAGTGGTTTTTAGGTCGCTTCGCGCGTAGTTTCGGCATGAAATCCAATGTGGTTGCCACGCACGCCGACGCCACCAGGCTCGACATCCACGACCTGGTGCGGATACTCAACGAGAACGTGGGCACCTCGGTCGTGCAGGCGATGACCGGCACCAAAGACCGGGGCCAGCCCGCCAGGTGGCCCGCCCCGACGGCCCCGAGCCGCGTCTGAAGACCGTCAACCAGCTGCGACTGGGCTACCGCGTCTGGCACCTTATGGCGCAGGCGGAAGGGCCTGACGTCGCCCTGACCTGGCTGGTAGGCGCCAACCCGCGCCTCGGGGAGACGACCCCCGTTTCCGCGGTGCGCGACCTCAAGAGCGCCGAGGTCATCGGCGCCGCCTTGGCCTTCATCGACGGCTCCCCGGCGGCGTGAGCACCGCTCCACGTGCCCGGGTTTGTCCCCGCACCGGGGCTCTATCTCGTTCCGCACGCCGGACAGGACGGGTGTCGCGTCGCCCAGGAGCGTTACACCCGCTCGGGCGAGATCCTGGCCGTGCGCGTCAACGAGCACGTCGGACCGCTCCCTGCGGAGCTGCCCGACCGGCGCGGCCGCGCTTCGACACCATCGGGCGCACCGTCTATTTCGCCGAGCGGGCCACCACCGCGTTTCTCTAGGACTTCCGGGCCGCCCGAGTCGCCCTGCAGGCCCGACGCTGACGCCATCGGCATGAGCGTGGAGGACTACATCACCGCGGTCCGCGATCAGGCCGTAGCCAACGGCCGCGAACACCCGTGGGCGTCAGCTCGGCGGGAGTGTGGCGCTCGTCGCGCTCCACGCCTCTCGCCGTTCGAGCTGCGGTAGCAGTTCGGGGATGGGGACGTGCGGACGACTTCTGGGAGGCAGCCGCGCAGGCCCTGGCTCCCGCGTGGTAGTCCCTCGGTTTTCAGCGGCTCGGTGGGCACCTCTTCGCGCTCGACCCGGCCACGACCCCGCGCTGGACCACGCGATGGCCGCCTTCGGCGCGCAGCTCAACGCTGCATAACCCCAGCGCGCCGGCTGCCTTGCTCTCGGAGCGGTATCCGGCTCCCATCACCAGGTCATCCACCACGGTAACGGCGTAATAGCGGCGTTACCTGCCCCCGGGCAGTGCGATTGGAGGCTGGCTTTCGCTAATGAAAACGTGATTGACGTCGATAGAAGCAGTAGGCGACGAACGGAGCATCGATGGACGGGATCCTCGCCATCTCTCAGCGCATGGCACAGATCGAGGCGACCCTCAGCCTGATCTCGGTCCCGCGCGTACGGCCAGGCGCAGGCTCTGGCACGGCATTCTCCGAGGTCCTTGCCAGCGCCGTCGCCGACACTGCCCCGACTTCGGCTGCCGGCACCTCCAACCTTGGAGGGTCTCGGTTCCAGGTCAACGCTGACGGCGTGCCGGTCGATCTCGCGGCCTACGGCAACGGCCGCATCCCCCGTGAGGCTCTCGAACCGGTGGGCGCCACCGGCCACCGACTCTGGGCGCCCGCCGCCCAGTCGTTCGAGAGGCTCCTGTCGGCAGCTGCGGCCGAGGGCGTAGCCATCGGCGTCACCGACTCCTACCGCTCCTACGACGTGCAGGTCGACGTCGTGCGGCGCAAGGGCCTGTACTCGCAGGGCGGCCTGGGCGCCAAGCCGGGCACTAGCCAGCACGGCTGGGGAATGGCCGTGGACCTGGACCTGGACGCATCAGCGCAGGCATGGATGCGCACAAACGCCGCACGGTTCGGGTTCGTCGAGGACACCCCGCGCGAGCCCTGGCACTGGGCGTTCCAACCCTCCTGACGCTGGGACATGCACCCGGGCGCGAGAGCAGCCGTGATGCTCACGCCCTGTCGCGTCTGGTGTCCAGGGCAACTCGCGCGTCGAGTAGCTGCCCTGGCAGGCGCTTGTGCCGCGAGCCTGGTACCGATGGCCACGCCGGCTGTGAGAATGAGGGACATGACTTCGGCCCCTACTGATGTGAACCTGCCCCGCGTGCTCGTCGTCGATGACGAAGCCCCACTGGCCCGACTGGTCGCCGGCTACCTGGAACGGCACGGCTTCGAGGTTCAGGTCACCGGGGACGGCAGCGACGCGATCGCCCGGGCCCGGCAGTGGCACCCGGGCGTGATCGTCCTCGACCTCGGGCTCCCCGGCGCCGACGGCATCGAGGTCTGCCGCACCGTGCGCACGTTCTCCGACTGCTACATCATCATGCTCACCGCCCGCGTGGAGGAGGTCGACAAGCTCATCGGGCTCTCGGTCGGCGCCGATGACTACGTCACCAAGCCCTTCAGCCCACGCGAGCTCGTCGCCCGGGTGCGGGCCATGCTGCGCCGCCCACGCCAGGACACCGGGCCGCACGGCGCCGGCGCGTCGTTCGGGCCCTTGAGCATCGACCTCTTGGGCCGCGAGGCGTTCGTCGACGGGGAGCCCGTGGCGCTGACCCGCACCGAGTTCGACGTCCTCGCGGCCCTGGCGTCCCGCCCCAACATGGCCTTCTCCCGCCGTCAGCTCATCGAGACGGTGTGGGGACCGGGCTGGGTGGGTGATGAGCACCTCGTCGACGTCCACATCGCGCACCTGCGGCGCAAACTCGGTGACGACGCCTCCGCGCCCAAGTTCGTCAGGACAGTGCGCGGCGTGGGGTATCGGATGGGCGCCGGGCAGTGAGTCCCGCACCGCGCCGCCGGTGGGGCCTCGGCGCCCGGCTTCTCGCGGCGATCGTCGCCGTCATCCTCGTCGCGGCTGGCACCGCGTGGGCGGTCGCCTCGGCCATCGGCCCGGAGATCTTCCACGACCACATGCTCATGGCCCAGCCCTCCGACTCCTCGGTCATCACCCACGCCGAGGAGGCCTTCACCACGGCCTGGACACTCTCGCTGTCCCTGGCGCTGCTCGCCGCCCTCCTCACCTCGGTCGTCGTGAGCGTCTTCCTCACTCGGCGCATCGCCAGGTCACTCGAGCGGGTGCGGCAGGCCGCCGCCCAGGTCGCCAGCGGTGACTACGCCGCCCGCGTCCCCGAGATCCACATGGGCACCGAGTTCGACGACCTCGCCGGCGCGTTCAACACCATGGCCGCCGACCTCGGTGAGATCGAACAGACCCGCACCCGGATGCTCGGCGACCTCGCCCACGAGATGCGCACCCCGGTCGCCACGCTCGACGGCTACCTCGAGGGCATCCTCGACGGTGTCGTAGCGGCCGACGAACCAACCCTGGGGATGCTCCGCGAGCAGGCCGCGCGCCTGGCCCGCCTCGCCCAGGACATCACCCTGGTCACCGCCGCCGGAGAAGGACGCCTGAGCATGCACTGGCAGCCCCTCAAGGTCGGTGCGCTGATCGAGGACGCCGCCGCGCAGGCCGCCGCCATGTTCACCGACGAGGGCGTCGAGCTGAGGGTCGAGGCCACCGAGGAGGCCCGCCAGACGGTGCTCACGGCCGACCCCGACCGGCTCGGGCAGGTGCTGACCAACCTGCTGGACAACGCCGTGCGACACACCCCCCACGGCGGCCGGGTGCAGCTCGGCGCACAGCGCACCGGGTCCACGCTGCGCCTGTCGGTGCGCGACAGCGGCAGCGGGATCGCTGCCGAGCACCTGCCGCACCTCTTCGAGCGCTTCTACCGCGCCGACGCGGCCCGGGACCGCGCCCATGGCGGGTCAGGGATCGGGCTCGCCATCGTCCACTCCATCGTCCTCGCCCACGGCGGCACTGTGACCGTGGCCAGCGCCGGCCCAGGCCACGGCGCTGTCTTCACCGTCGAGCTGCCCGTCGACGCGGGGCACCGGCCGCAGCCCCGCTCAGCCTGACGGCGTGGTCTTCCTTGGCAGCTGTCTGCTCTACCAGCTCGTGGGCCGATCGAGTCTCGTCCCGTGCCTCGACGCCGGGGAAGAGAGCCCTGATGGCCCACACGCCAAGGGTAATGAAGACTAGGCAGATCGTGAGAAGCAGTATCCAAACGTCGATGTCCATGACGAGTCCTCCCTTTCCCGAGGCGATCACCTGACGGGTTCAGGCACGCCCGGCTCGAGGGCCACGTGATCTGCAGAGCGTTGTTGAGTGCCGCTGCGAACGATCAGGACGACGCCGACGGCGATGCTGAGCAGCGCCCACAGCTGGGGTTGGGTCAGGCCAAGGACCACCGGATCGTTGATCCGCAGGAACTCCACCAGGAAACGCGACAGGCCTGACAGGCCCAGATACGCCCCGAAGACGGCCAATGGCGCCCACCGCCGGACAAGTACCACCAGGACTGCGGCGATAACCGCTGCGAGGATCGCTTCATACAGCGGGGTGGGATGGACGGGCACATCGGTGGCGACCACGCCCGAGGGGAAGGCCATCCCCCACGGCAGGTCGGTGGGACGCCCGTAGGTTCCATCACCACTGACGAAGCAGCCCAGGCGGCCGATGCCGTAGGCCACCGTCAGGGGTACGGCGACTGCCCCAGCGACGACGTCGACCGGCAGCTGGTGGCGCCGGATGACGACCAGGGCCGCAATGACGCCCCCCACCAGGCCTCCGTACCAGGTGAAGCCCATCCCGCCCAGGTCGTGCATGGTGATGGCGGGGTACTGCTCGAGCAGGTAGTAGACCTTCGCGCCGACGAACCCCCAGACCGTGGCCCACAGCACCAGCGCGTGGGCGGAGTCCTTCTTCAGGCCCCGCCGTTCGAAGGCACGACCCAGCAGCCACGCAGCAACCAGGGCAGCGGCCGCCTTGCTCACTCCGTAACTTTGAACATCGATCCCCAGGATCGTGAACAACACCGGACGCACGCTCTCCCCAATCCTCGCGGGACGCATCGCCAGGTCAGCCGGCGGCGTCTTTCACACCACGATGACCAAAGTTCACGAAGAAGGCGTGCGCCGTTGGATGAAGGTTTGCTTAAGGCAGTGACCGCACGCGTCCGATAGCAGGAGTCGCCCAGAAGCCCTTCGCTGGGAGAGACCTCAACAGGGGGATCTGGCCGTGGCCTGGTGCACCGTTCCCCCACGTCCCCAGCCGCGCACCACGGTCTTCATGGATTCTTCATCATCCCTCCGGTGGAACGGACACAACCCGGTGGTTGGGTAGTACCCATACCCAGCAGGGGTATAGAAGGAGCGGACTGTGAAGACAAAGGTGTATCGGGTGTGGGGGCTGACCTGCGAGGTGTGCCTGGCTCGGCTGCTGGAGCGGGTGCGCCACCTGGCCGGTTTGCGGACCGTCGCGCTCGATCTGGTCAGGGATGGCGAGTCGCGTCTGGCGCTCACCGCCAGCCCCGCCCTCCCGCCGCAGGTCGTCCGTGCCGCGGTCGAGGACGCCGGGTTCTCCCTGTCCGCCCCGGCTGCCGAGTCAGCAGCATCTACGGAGGTGTGAGTCATGAGTGTGCTTGACTGGTCAGTGATAGCCGGCGGTGTCGTGCTGACCGCGTTCTTGATGTGGTACTTCTTCGGCCCGAAGAAGTCCCGCCGCGCCGACGTCGCCGACGGCGTGCAGGAAGTGACGGTCACCGTCAGGGGCGGCTACAGCCCCGACCTCATCGAGGTCCAAGCCGGGATGCCGGTGCGGTTGCTGTTCGACCGGCAAGAAAGCGGGGACTGCTCCTCCCGGGTGATGTTCCCCGACTTCAAGATCAACCAGAGCCTGCCGGCCAACACCGTCACCGCGGTGGAGTTCACCCCCACCTCCGCCGGGGAGTACGGCTTCGCGTGCGCGATGAACATGCTCCAGGGCAGGGTGCGGGTCGTCGGTGAGCCGGGGACTGAAGCCGCCGGCGTAGGCACGGCGGTTGCCGTGGCCGAGCGGCCCGCCGCCCATGACCACCACGGTGCGCCGGCAAGCGAGCTCGGGCACGGGGAGCTGGTGGACGGTGTGCAGGTCGCCGAGGTGAGGATCCGCGGCGGCTACCATCCCCAGGTCCTGCGGCTGCCCCCGGTGTACCGGCACAGCTGGTCCTGGTCCGGCAGGAGAACGGGGCGTGCTCTGAGCGATTCACCATCCCGGCCCTCGACGTGGACGTGGCCGTGCCGGCCTTCGGCAGCACTGTCCTGGACGTTGCGGCCCTTCCCGAAGGACGGTATGAGTTCACCTGCGGGATGGGGATGCTGCACGGCGCCCTCGAGGTCGGTGACCCGCCCGGCACCGACACGGGCACGCACACCGGTTCCACCGGTCAGGACTCCCCGCCACCGGTGACGGTTTCACCGCCGGTGGCACCGGAGGAGGACGCCGAGGAGCGGGAGCGGGCCGCAGAGATCACCAACCTGCGCCGGCGGGTGCTGCTGGGGGCCGCGTTGAGCCTGCCGGTGGTGCTGGCGGTGATGGCGGTGGAGTTCTTCTCCGCTGCGTGGGTCCCGGACTTCCTGATGAACCCCTGGGTGCAGCTGGCACTGATCACCCCGGTGATGTTCTACACCGGCTGGCCCATCCACAAGACCGGGTGGCTGGCCCTGTCCCACCGCACCGCGGACATGAACTCCCTGATCACCCTCGGCACGATCGCCGCCTACGGCTACAGCCTGGTCGTCACGTTCGCCCCCGGGCTGCTCCCCGTGGAGACCCGGCAGGTCTACTACGAGGCCGTCGGGGTCATCATCACCCTCATCCTGCTGGGCCGGCTGTTGGAGACCAAGGCCAAGGCCGGCACCGGTGAAGCGATCCGGACCTTGATCGGTCTGCAGCCGCGCACCGCCCGGGTGGTGCGCGCCGGGCAGGAGCTGGAGATCCCCATCGACGAGGTCGGCGCCGGTGACGTGGTCGTGGTCCGTCCCGGGGAGAAGCTGCCGGTGGACGGGCAGGTGGTGGAGGGCACCTCCACGGTGGATGAGTCGATGGTCACCGGGGAGCCGATCCCGGTGACGAAGTCCCCCGGCGATGAGGTCATCGGCGCCACCATCAACCAGACCGGTTCCTTCCGGTACACCGCCACCAAGGTCGGTGCGGACACGATGCTGGCCCAGATCATCACCCTCGTGCGCCAGGCGCAGGGGTCCAAGGCCCCGATCCAGCGCATGGTGGACAAGGTCTCCAGCTACTTCGTGCCCGCGGTGATCGTCATCGCGATCTGGGCGTTCGTGGTCTGGGCCCTCGTGGGTCCCCCACCGGCACTCATCTTCGCGCTGGTCGCCGCTGTCTCCGTGCTCATCATCGCCTGCCCCTGCGCGCTGGGGCTGGCCACACCGCTGTCCATCACCGTGGGCACCGGCAAGGGAGCTACCGCCGGCATCCTCATCCGGTCGGCCGAGGCACTGGAGACCGCGCACAAGCTCGACACGGTGGTGCTGGACAAGACCGGCACGATCACCAAGGGGGCCCCGGCCCTGACCGACGTGCTGCCCGCCGAGGGCTTCACCGACATCGAGCTGCTCAGCCTCGTCGCGGCCGTGGAGCGCTCCTCCGAGCACCCGCTGGCCAGCGCCATCGTCGCCGGCGCCGAGGACCGCGGCCTGCAACTTCCCGAAGTGACCGCGTTCGACTCGGTCACCGGGCAGGGCGTGCGTGCCCTGGTCGAGGGCCGGGAGGTCCTCGTCGGTAACCGGCGCCTGCTGGGCAGTGTCGGGGTGCAGCCGCAGACCGACGCCGCGGACCGGCTGGCAGCGGACGGCAAGACCCCGATGTTCGCCGTCGTCGACGGGCGCTTCGCCGGGGTGATCGGCGTGGCCGACACACTCAAGGACGGGTCGGTGGCCGCCATCGCCGCCTTGCAGAAGCGTGGCATCGACGTGGTGATGATGACCGGGGACAACCGCGCCACCGCCGCGGCCATCGCCCGCCAGGTCGGCATCACCCGGGTGGTGGCCGAGGTCATGCCCGAGCACAAGGCCGCGGAGGTCAAGCGCCTGCAGGGCGAGGGCCGCGTGGTGGGCATGGTCGGTGACGGCATCAACGACGCCCCGGCCCTGGCCCAAGCCGACGTCGGCTCGGCGATCGGCACCGGCACCGACGTGGCGATCGAGTCCTCCGACATCACCTTGATCTCCGGGGCACTGTCCGGGCTGGTCACCGCGGTGGACCTGTCCCGGGCCACGATGCGCAACATCCGGCAGAACCTGGTCTTCGCGTTCATGTACAACGCGATCGGGATCCCGATCGCCGCCGGGGTGCTCTACCCCGCGCTCGGCCTGATGCTCAGCCCGATGATCGCCGCGGCCGCGATGGCCCTGTCCTCCCTGTCCGTGGTCGCCAACGCCAACCGGCTGCGCGCCTTCACCCCTCGGCCCATCCCCGAGGTCACCAACGCCCCCGCCACCGACCCGGTGGTGGAGGTCGGGCACGACGACGAACAAGGAACGGAGAACACCATGTCCCAGTCTCAGAAGGTCACCGACCCCGTGTGCCAGATGAGCATCGACCCGGCATCGGCCGCCGACAGCGCCGAGCACGAGGGCCAGACCTACCACTTCTGCTCCACCCACTGCGCGCAGACCTTCCGCGCAGACCCGGCCCGATACGCCACCTCGGTGGCTCCCTAACCCACACACCCCGTGGGCACCGGCACCACGCTGGTGCCCACGGAGATCCCGGAGGCGATCAGGATGACCACCGACCAGCACACACGGGCCCTGCTCATCCGGCTGCGCCGCATCGAGGGCCAGGTCCGCGGCATCGCCCGCATGGTCGAGGAGGACAAGTACTGCATCGACATCCTCACCCAGGTCTCGGCCGCCTCCCGGGCACTGCAGAGCGTGGCCCTGGCGCTGCTCGAGGAGCACATGGCCCACTGCCTGCTCCACGCCGCACAAGCCGGCGAGCTCCAGCAGGAGGCCAAGCTCAAGGAAGCCTCCGACGCCATCGCCCGCCTGGTCCGCAGCTGAAGGAGGAGGAAACCCCGTGGCCATCGACTACGACGCCCCACGCCCCCGCGAGGAGGAGGCGCCCGACACGACGCCGCTGGCCGCGCTAGTCGCGGCAGCACCGGCGCCCCCGGAGGAGACCGACGAGGCCGAGCTGGCCGAGCAGTATGAGCTGCCCGGCGCGGACCTGTCCGGTGAGGAGCTGACCGTGGCGGTAGTGCCACGACAGCAGGACGAGTTCCTCTGCGCCCGGTGCTTCCTCGTCCACCACCACAGCCAGCTGGCCTACCACGACGCCTGCCAGCCGGTGTGCAGCGAGTGCGCGTCCTGACCACGGGGCCATCGCGGGCACTGATGACAACAACGACACGAAGGAGAACTGAGATGAACGTTCAGGTAGCCATCAACGGATATGGCGTGATCGGTAAACGAGTGGCCGACGCGGTGCGGGCCATGCCCGACATGGACCTGGTGGGGGTGGCGGACGTGACCACCGACTGGCGCGTGCGTACCGCGACCGAGCGGGGCATCGCCGTCTTTGCCGCCACCGATGAGGCCGGTGCCGCCATGGTCCAGGCCGGCGTGCCGGTGGCCGGCACCCTGGCTGAGCTGCTGGCCCAGGCCGATGTCGTGGTGGACACCACCCCCAAGAAGGTCGCCGCCACCAATCTGGAGGTCTACCGCGCGGCCGGGGTCAAGGCCGTGTTCCAAGGCGGGGAGTCCCACGCCACCACCGGGCACTCCTTCGTCGCCCAGGCAAACTACGCCACCGCGCTCGGCCGGGACACCACCCGGGTGGTCTCCTGCAACACCACCAGCATCGTGCGCGTGCTCGGCGCCCTGCACGATGCCGGCCTGCTCGCCCGCGCGCGTGGGGTGCTGATCAGGCGGGCCACCGACCCGGCCCAGTCCCACCAGCGCGGGATCATGAACACCGTGGTCCCCGAGGGCTCCATCCCCTCCCACCAGGGCCCCGACGCCCGCACCGTGCGCCCGGAGCTGGACGTGGTCACCATGGCCGCCAAGGCCGCCCACACCCAGACCCACCCACAACCACTTCTGGACGCTGCAGCTGACCCGCCCGGCCAGCCGGGAAGAGGTCCTGGACGCCCTGCGGGCCGCACCCCGGATCGCGTTCATCCGCATGGCCGACGGCCTGACCGCGTTGAACACCACCGTCGAGCTCATGGGCGACCTGGGCCGGCCCCGCGGTGACATGTGGGAGGTCGCTGACCTGTGTCAGCGTCTTTGTCCGCTTTAGGCCGTGGGATCACACCACATCGGGGTCTCCTGGGTTGGGTTGATTCTTCCGGTGTGCTCGGTGGTAGGCAAGGCGCTGGCGGGCAGCGCGGGCCAGCCCCTCGCGCCGGGCCCGACGGATGGCTTCGCCGCGGCCCTCGTGCTCGTCCAGCGGGGTGACGTAGCCGATGCCCGAGTGCAGCCGCGAGCCGTTGTACTCGGAGCGGACGACGTCGAGCTCGGCGCGCAGGACAGCGGGGTCGGTGATTGCCAGCAGGTGGGGCCACTCGGTCTTCACCGTCCCGTTGAGGGACTCGATCCAGGCCTGGTCGGTCGGCGTTGAGGGCCGGCCGAAGTGCTGGGCGATGGCGACCATGGCCATGAACTTGCGGGTGTGCCCGGCGATCATCTGCGAGCCGTTGTCCGAGACCGCCAGCAGGATCGGGGTCAACTCATCCTCCCCGTCCAGCTCCAAGTTCCGACCTCGGTCCTCGGCCCGCTGCACCGCAAGGTCGAGCAAGCCCTCGGCGTCAAGAGCCTGCTCGAAGCCGAGCCGGACCTGGACGTGGGTCTCCTCGGCCGAGACCACGTGCGTGAGCCACTTGCGCGAGACCAGGTCCTCGATGATCAGCACCGCCATCCCGGCCGCGGTGAAGTGGGTCGTGTCGTAGATCCAGATCGAGTTTGGCCGGTAGGAGGCCCAGTCCGGGAACGGACGCCGCTGCCCACGCGTAGGGCGCGGTGGATGACGAAACCGCAGGTCATGATCGGTAAGCACACGTCGCACCGTCGATGGGGAAGCCCAGAACAGGTCCTCATAGGAGCCGCGGTGGGCCAGGCGCCGGTGGGAGAAGTCTCTCTCCCCGAAGGTCTCGAACGCCGCCAGGATCGCCTCGATCTCCACCGGCCTCAGGGCGTTGACCGAAGCCCCGGGACGAGCATCATCCAGACCAGCCTCGCTGTCCGCTCGGCGCCGCCAGCGACGCAGCCGGCGCTCCTGCAGGCCGAGCACCTCACACGCCCGGGCCGCGGGCCAGCCCTCGCCCTCGGCGTGCTCGACCAGGTCCAGCAGCACCTGCTTGGTACCGGCGTCGACCCGGACTGGGACGGGGGCGGTGGGCATCAAACCCGCCCCCCTTTTCCCTCCAGGAGGGTCAGCTTCACTGCCAGTTCCTTGACCGCCTCCGAGAGTCGGGCGATCTCGGCGTTGGCCTCCTCCAGCTCCACATCACGCACCGACTTGCCCGGCGTGCCGGGCTTGGAGGCCGCCAGCGCTGCCAACGCGCCGTCCTTGGCCACCTGCCGCAGCCGGATGATCGTGGAGCGGTCCACCCCGGCCGAGGTCGCCGCCTGACCGATCGTGGCCTCACCCCGCAGCAGCTGCAGCCAGATCTCATACTTCGCTGACGGCGACAGCACCGTCCTGCTCCGCCGCGTCCTCGCGGCACCGTTCGTACTCATCGCGCACCCTCCTACAGGCGTCACGAAGACCGTACCGATGTTGCTTGATTCCCCGGCTCAAACCGGACACGAACGCTGACTCAACACATCGCCGTGTGGGAAGACGTCCTGACCGTTGAGGGGGACGAGGCCTACCTGACCTACCAGGTCAACAACGAGGCCATCGTCATCCCCGAGACCATCGACGCGATCCGGGCACTGACACAGACCGCAGCCGACGGTGCCACGTCGATCGCGCTGACCGACGAGGTCCTGGGGATGCGCCGCGAGTTCCTCCCCCACCCCGTCCCCGTCCCCGCCGACTGACACCAGCCGGCGCCGGGCTCCACCCAGCACATCCCAACACGGCCGTGCGGCCGGGAAAGAGGCGATCATGACCAACTCGCACACCACGGTCCTGGAGGTCGGTGGCCTGCACTGGGCCACCTCCGAGCCCGTCATCGAGAAGACGCTGCTGGGCCGCCCCGGGGTGCTCGCCGTCCAGGCCAGCGCCGCCTCCCAGAGCGCGACCGTCACCTACGACCCGGACACGACGTCGGTGGCCCAGCTGGTGAGCTGGGTCAACGACTGCGGCTACCACTGCACCGGGCAGTCCGTGCCCGACCACGTGTGCCACCCGATGGCCGAAGCGGCCCCCGCCGACACCCACGACGCGCACGCCAGGCACGACGCCCACGAGGGCCATGGCGAGCACAGCAGCCACGTCGGGCACGAGGCGCACGCCGGGCACGCGGGCCACGGGGACGATGAGGAGGTGGACCGCTCCGCGCAGGCGGTGATGGGCCACGGCGGGCACCACGGCGGCGGATCGATGGAGGACATGGCCCGCGACATGCGCAACCGGTTCCTGGTCGCCCTGGTCCTGGCCATCCCCATCACGATCTGGTCCCCGCTCGGACGTGATGTCCTGGGGCTGGACCCGCCGCTGGCGTTCGGGCTGCGCGACGACGTCTTCACCCTGATCCTGTCGCTGCCGGTGGTCTTCTACTCGGCGTGGATCTTCTTTGACGGCGCCTACCGGGCACTGCGGGCCAAGACGCTGGACATGATGGTCCTGGTGGCGGTCGCCGTGGGCGCGGGGTGGCTCTACAGCCTGGTCGTCACCCTCACCGGCGGCGGGGAGGTCTTCTACGAGGCGGTCACCGTGCTGACCACCTTCGTGCTCCTGGGGCACTGGCTGGAGATGCGGGCCCGAGGTGGGGCGAACGACGCGGTCCGCACGTTGCTGCAGCTGGCCCCCTCCCAAGCCGTCGTGATCCGCGACGGCCAGCCGGTGGAGGTGCCGACGGCCGAGGTCGTCGTCGGTGACCTGCTGCTGGTGCGGCCCGGGTCGAAGATCCCGACCGACGCGGTGGTGGAGGAGGGTGAGTCCGAGGTCGATGAGTCGATGGTCACCGGGGAGTCCATGCCGGTGGCCAAGGCCCCCGGCGCGGAGGTGATCGGCGCGTCGATCAACACCACCGGAACCTTGCGGGCCCGGGCGACGAAAGTCGGGGCGGACACCGCGCTGGCGCAGATCGTCAAGATGGTCCAAGAGGCCCAGAACTCCAAGGCCCCCGGTCAGCGCCTGGCCGACCGGGCTGCGTTCTGGCTGGTGTTCGTCGCCCTCATCGGCGGCACCCTGACGTTCACCGTGTGGATGCTCGCCGGCGCCGGGGTGCCGACGGCGATGCTGTTCGCGATCACCGTGGTGGTCGTCACCTGCCCCGACGCCCTGGGATTGGCAACTCCGATGGCGATCATGGTCGGCACCGGGCTGGGCGCCCAGCGGGGCGTGCTGTTCAAGAACGCCACTGCCCTGGAGGGCACGGCGAAGATCGACACGGTGGTGATGGACAAGACCGGCACGCTGACCAAGGGCGAACCGGAGGTCACCGACGTCATCACGGCCGGCATGAGCGAGGAGGAGATGCTGGCCCTGGTCGCCGCCGTCGAGCGTGAGTCTGAGCATCCACTAGCCCGGGCCATCGACAGCCATGCCGCTGCGCGCGGCGTGCCGGTGCTCAGCGTGAGCGAGTTCCTCAACGTTCCAGGGCACGGCGCCACGGCCACGGTGGACGGTCGCCGGGTCCTGGCGGGCAACCTACGCCTCATGACCAGGGAGAACATCGACCTCGGCGACCTGGCCCAACGGCGCGACGAGCTGGCCGCCTCCGGGCGCACCGCGGTGCTGGTCGCCGTGGACGGCCGCGCGGTGGGTGTCATCGCGCTGGCCGACGCGGCCCGGGACACGGCCGCCGCGGCCGTCGCGGCCCTGCACGAGTCCGGGATCGAGGTCGCCATGCTCACCGGCGACAACGAGGCCACCGCCCGGCGCATCGCCGAACAGCTCGGCATCGACACGGTCATCGCCGAGGTCCTGCCCGGGGACAAGGCCCAGAAGATCACCGAGCTGCAGCAGGCCGGCAAGACGGTGGCGATGGTCGGGGACGGCGTCAACGACGCCCCGGCCCTCGCCAAGGCAGACATCGGCATCGCGATCGGGGCCGGGACGGACGTGGCGATCGAGACCGCGGACATCGTCCTGATGCGCTCCGACCCGTTGGACGTCTCCGTCGCGCTGCGCATCGGCAGGGGCACGGTGCGCAAGGAGCGCCAGAACCTGGCCTGGGCGATCGGCTACAACGCCATCGCACTGCCCATCGCGGCGGGGGTGTTCTACCCCGCCTTCGGTCTGATGCTGCGCCCGGAGATCGCGGCCCTGACAATGTCAGGTTCCACGGTCATCGTCACGCTCAACGCCCTGCTGCTCAAGCGGCTCCGGCTGCCCGCCCAGCAAACCCCGGGCGCGCCCCAGCGCGCGGTCCCGGAGCCGACCACACCGGTCCCGGCCGGGACCCGCTGACGGGGTTGGCGTGGACGTCCCTGCCGGCACCACCGCTGCGGCCGCTTCGGCGGCCGGAGCGGTGCCCCGGCGGCCCAAGCCGTTGCGGATGCTGTGGATCACCGCGGCCTGGGGGGCGTGCTTCGTCGTAATCCAGTGGGGCCTGCGCGACGCCCCGCTGCTGTGGTACGCCGCGCTGCGTGCCCTGGTGGCCGGCGTCGCCCTGCTGGCGCTGGGAGCCATCCAGCACCGCCCGTCCCCCCGCGGCGCACGTGCATGGGGCCTGGTCACGGTCCTCGGGCTGGTCAACGTCACCCTCGCCTTCGCCACCATGTTCGCCGGGGTCGCCGGCGGCGCGACGGGCACCGCCGCGGTGCTGGCCAACGCCCAGCCGCTGCTGATCCTCCTGCCGGCCTGGTGGCTCTACGGCGAGCGGCTCTCCCCCCGGACCGCTGCCGCCCTGGTCGTCGGCTTCGCCGGGCTCGTCCTGGTCGCGGTGCCCGGTGGCGGGGGCAGCGGCGCGACCCTGTCGCTGCTCTCGGCGGTGGCCGTGACCGCCGGTACGCTGCTGTCCCGCCGCCTGGCCGGGCTGGACCTGGTCACGGCCACCGGCTGGCACCTGCTCATCGGCGGGCTGGCCCTGGTGATCGTCGCCGCGGCCGCGGAGGGCGCGCCGGTGATCACCTGGACCCCCCGCTTCGTCGTGTCGCTGGCGTTCCTCGGGCTGGTGGGCACCGCGGCGACCACGGTGGCGTGGTTCGCCGAGGCCCGCCGCAGCCGCCTGGACACCCTGACCACCTGGACCTTCCTCACCCCCGTCCTGGGCATCGCGCTGGCCGCCGTCCTGCTGGGTGAGCGCCCGGGCGGGTGGACCGCCGCCGGGCTCCTCGCCGTCATGGTCGCCATGTGGATCACCTTGCGGTCACCACGCCGGACCACCACCCCAGCGCCGGCGACCGGGCCAACCGACGAGGGCTCCGCCCAGGACCCGGGGCCGGGCACGTCCCGCAGCCGCCGGATGGCCACCGCACCTGTCTTGCCGACCGAAGGAGAACCGTGACGCACGCGACGACCCACCCGAGCCCGTCCCCGGCGGCGCCTGCCCCCACCGGGGCGGTCCCCCCGCAGGAGGCGGTGATCTTCGACCTGGACGGGGTGGTGACCGACACCGCCACGCTGCACGCGCAGGCGTGGCGGCAGCTCTTCGCGGAGGTGCTCACCGACCCACGTGCGGGCGGACCGGGCGCCCACGCTCCGTTCGACGAGGTGAGCGACTACCGCCGCTACGTCGACGGACGCTCCCGCCAGGACGGGCTGGCCGCCTTCCTCACCGCCCGCGGGATCGACCTGCCCGCAGGAACACCGCAGGACCCTGCCGGGGCATGGACGGTGCACGGGCTGGCCACCCGGAAGAACGAGCTCTACCTCGACCTGCTCACCGAGGACGGCATCAAGGCCTTTCCCGGCACCGTGGACCTGCTTGACCGGCTGCGGGCCGGTGGGGTGCCGGTCGCGTTGGTCACCGCCAGCCGCAACACCAGCGAACTTCTGGGGGCCGCTGGCCTGGCCGAAGCCTTTGACGTGGTCGTGGACGGGGAGCGTGCCGCCGAGCTGGGCCTGCCCGGGAAGCCCGATCCGGCGATGTTCCTGAGGGCAGCCGCCGAGCTGGGCGTGGACCCGGCTCGGGTCGCGGTGGTGGAGGACGCCGTCGCCGGTGTCCAGGCGGCCCGCGCCGGCGGGTTCGGCCTGGTCGCGGGCGTGGCCCGGGGCGGGCAGCGGGTCGAGCTGGAGGCCGCCGGGGCCCACTTGGTGGTCGAGGACGTCGCCCAGCTGGACCTGGGTGCGCTGCGCGCCGACCCCTGGACGCTGGTCTATGCGGGGTTCGACCCCGCCCACGAGGGCCACCGTGAGGCGCTGACCACGCTGGGCAACGGCTATCTGGGCACCCGGGGCACGGCCCCGGAGCGTCCCGCCGACGGGGTGCACTATCCGGGCACTTACCTGGCCGGTGTCTACAACCGGCTCCTCTCCACGGTCCATGGCCGCCAGATGGAGGACGAGCACCTGGTCAACGCCCCCAACTGGCTGGTCCTGGACCTCGCCGCCGCGGACGCGCAGCCGTGGTGGTCCGCCGGCGGCCTCACCGTGTCCGGGGAGCGACGTGAGCTGGATCTGCGCCGTAGTGTGCTCACCCGCACCGCGATACTGACCGACCCGGCCGGGCGGCGGCTGCGGCTGCGGCAGCGGCGCCTGGTCTCCATGACCCGGCCGCACCTGGCGGCGCTGGAGACGACCGTGGTCCCCGACGGCTGGAGCGGGATCCTGCGGGTGCGCTCCGGCATCGACGCCGGGGTGGTCAACGCCAATGTCGCCGAGTACGCCGCGCTGGCCGACCGTCACCTGCGCACCACGGGCGCCGAGAACACCGGGCCGGGCACGCTGCTGGTGGAGGTGGAGACCGTCCAGAGCCAGGTCCGCATCGCCACCGCGACCCGCACCACCGTCAACGGAGTCACCCCGGAGGCAGACTTCGAGTCCGACAACGAGCTTCACTCCCTGGTGCTCGACGTGCCGGTCACAGACGGTCAACCGGTCACCATCGACAAGGTCGCTGCCGTGTACACCTCCAAGGACCCGGCGATCGCCTCGCCCCGGCTGGCGGCCCTGGGCGAGCTGGCCGCCGCCCCACCACGCTTCGACGGCCTCCTCGCCGGGCACACGGCGGCGTGGGAGCGGCTGTGGGACCGCTTGGGGATAGAACTGAAAGCCGACACCCAGACCCGGCTGGTGCTCAACCTGCACGTCTTCCACCTGCTCCAGACCCTGTCCACCCACACCGCCGAGCTGGACGCCGGCGTGCCCGCCCGCGGCCTGCACGGAGAGGGATACCGCGGGCACGTGTTCTGGGACGAGCTGTTCGTCCTGCCGGTGCTCACCACCCACCTGCCACAGGTCAGCCGCGGACTCCTGGACTACCGGTGGCGTCGCCTGGACGCGGCCCGCCGCGCCGCGGCACAGGCGGGACTGCCCGGGGCGATGTTCCCCTGGCAGTCCGGCAGCGACGGGCGGGAGGAAACCCCCGACATGCTGTTCAACACCCGCTCCGGACGGTGGATGCCGGACAACTCCCACCGCCAGCGCCACGTCGGCCTCGCCATCGCCTACAACGCCTGGGAGTACTACCAGGCCACCGGCGACCTCAGCTGGCTCACCCGGCGCGGCGCGGACCTGATCATCGAGGTCGCGCGGCTCTTCACCGCCCTGGCCACGCACGACCCCAGCACCGACCGCTTCCACATCAGCGGCGTGATGGGACCCGATGAGTACCACGACGGCTACCCCGACGCACCGGGCCAGGGCCTGGTCGACAACGCCTACACCAACGTCCTGACCGCATGGGTATGCCAGCGGGCACTGGACGTCCTCCAGGCCGTGGCCGGGCAGGAGTGCGACGACCTGCACGCCCGCCTCGACATCGCCCCCGAGGAGCCCACCACCTGGGAGCACCTCAGCCGGCGCCTGACCGTGCCGTTCCTCCCCGAGGGCCTCATCGCCCAGTTCGCCGGCTACGACGACCTCGCCGAGCTGGACTGGGACCACTACCGGCGCACCTACGCCAACATCGGGCGCCTGGACCTCATCCTGGAGGCCGAAGGCGACGCCACCAACCGGTACAAGCTCGCCAAACAGGCCGACGTCCTCATGCTCATCTACCTCCTGGGACCCGACGGACTGCTGAACATGCTCGAGCGCCTCGGCTACCCCACCACCCGCCAGACGCTGGCCCGGACCGTGGACTACTACCTCGCGCGCACCGCGCACGGCTCCACCCTCAGCCGAGTCGTGCACGCCTCGGTCCTGGCCCGCCTGGACCCCGCCCGCGGCTGGGCCACCTTCCGCGAGGCCCTGGCCGCGGACCTGGACGACACCCAGGGCGGCACCACCCAAGAGGGCATCCACCTCGGCGCCATGGCCGGCACCATCGACATCCTCATTCGGTCCTTCGCCGGCCTACACACCCGGGACCCCACCGTTGTCCTGGACCCCGCACTACCGGCCGGGCTGCCCGCCATGCGCTTCCGCGTCCAGCACCGCAGCCAACGCCTCCACATCACCCTCGACGAGACCACCCTCACCGTCACCGCCGAGCCGTGCGCGGCCAACCCACACATCCGCCTGCGAGTCGGGGAGCACGAAGCCGCCCTACCAGCCGGCACCACCCGGCGCTTCTGTGCGGACCCGGGCGTCGTAGTGACTGGGCTGTTCGGCCTATGTGAATAGCTCTGGCGTTGTCTGGCCGGGGCGTGGACGGCCTCGATCGCCATCGACACCACCCCGGGGCCGAGCCGCGTGATGCCTCCACCGACGCGCGATGGCTCATGTCGCCTCAGCGGTCAGCGAGCCCGGCGCTCGAGCATCCACCCGTGCCCGGCCGTGAGACGCTCAGCCTCCTGCGGCCCCCACGAGCCGACCGGATAAGGCAACGGGGACGGGCGCTGGGGACCCTGCACCGGCGCGAAGGCGGTGAAGGCCGCCCGCAGGCAATGGGAGGTGGTGAACAGCGAACGGTCCCCGACCAGGACGTCGAGGAGCAAGGAGGCGTAGGCGGAGATCGGCTCCCCGCCCGGCACCTCGGCCAAGTCGAGCTCGGTGTGCGCGAAGCTCAACGCCCGGCCCGGTCCCGGGGTGTTGACGGTGACACCCACAGCAAAGGCCCCAGGGCCACTGAAGTCGATCTCGATCGTGTTGCGCCCAGTGAGCGCCGCGCCCAAAGGACCCTGGGACGGACGCATGATCAAGGTGATTCGCTGGGCCTTGCGAGCCATGCGCTTGCCGGTGCGCAGCACGAACGGGACGCCCCGCCACCGATCGGTGTCGATCCACAACCGGGCAGCGACAAACGTGTCCTGCCTGGAACCAGCCACCACCCCGGCGATATCGGTATAGCCCTCGAACTGCCCCAGCACGACGTCCCTGACCGGATCCAGTGGCCGGAACGCCCCGATGACCGCATCCCGGGCGGCCACAATCGACTCCGGCTCCGCCACGTCCGCCGGCGGATCCATCGCCACCTGGCTGGCCACGTGGAACAGATGGGTGACCAGCATGTCCAGCGCCGCGCCGGTGGCGTCGTAGAACACAGCCCGCTGGGCGACGTCGAGGTCCTCGGGCACGTCGATCTGTACCTGCTCGATCCCGTGGGCGTCCCATTGCGAACCGAACAGCCGGTTCGCGAAGCGCAACGCGTAGATCCCCTGCACCGCCTGCTTGCCGAGGAAATGGTCGATGCGGAAGACCTGCTCCTCGGTGAGCACCGTCTTCACCAGCGCGTCCAACGACTCAAAGTCCGCCAGCGACCTGCCGTAGGGTTTCTCGAACACCACCCGGGCGCCCGCCGCCAAGCCATGGCGTCCCAGCCCCCGGGTAATCACCGGATACGCCGCCGGGGGCACGGCCAGAAAGTGCACGACCAGCGGCTCACCACCGCCCTCGGCCGCTAGCTCACGCCGCGCGCGGGCCAGAACCTCAGGCAGTGCACCGGGATCGTCATCGGTGAACCCCCCGCCCGCGTAGCCGACCCGCAGGCACACCTGGTCCCAGTCCTCGGGCAGGCCCAGCTCGCTGCTCAGCAGGGAGTCCCTCAGCCGGGCCCGGAAGGCCTCGTCGTCCCACCGGTCTGTGGCGCAGCCGATCAAGCGCCACCGCTGGGGCAGCAATCCGCGCTCGTGCAGCTCCACCAGGGCCGGCATCACCATGCGGCGGGCCAGGTCACCAGTGGCACCGAACAGGACCACGACCACAGACAGTGGGGTTACGGTCGCGCTCCCGGGCGGTGATGACGAGCCCAACGTAGACCTCCGTCGCAGATACCGGCGAGGACCGCTCAGGCCGCCGTGGTGTACGCGTGCGGGTTGGCGTCGAAGAGCTCGGCGCAGTGCCCGCAGCAGAAGTAGTAGCGCTCGCCCTCGAAGTCCCGCATGAGCCCGCTCGCCTCCGCCTGGGACTTCACCTGCGCGGTGCCCCTCACCGCGCAGGTGACCAGCTGCTCACCCGGGCCGGCGACGACGCCGTGGTGACCGTGCCCGTGGCCCCCGCCACCACAACACCCGCCGCCGCCATGATCCTCCTGACCGTGGTCCATCACGTTCCTCCCTCTCCTTCATCCCCTACCTGGAACGGCGATCTGTCGCCCATCACGTGGGCGGTTTGTCACCGTGACGACATTCCCGATCCTACCCCCAGGGGGTACGGGGCGGGTGCGCATGGGCGCCTGCCAGAGGAACTCTTCATCGAAGTTTCACAGAATGCGGTTCGTTGTGGGGTCCGCGTTCCAACTCACCCGCGGGGGACAAAGAAAGGGCCGCCCGCCGGGTAAGTCGGGAAGGTGAAGTTTCGGTCAAATATGGCCGGTGAGCATTGTCTTGTAGTGCCACTGGTGAAACCTTGTACGCACAGCTCATTCGAGCGTGGGGACCCCAATTTCTTGCGCTCCAGGGTGGAGGGAGACGGCAATGTCGAGGCAGACAAGCAATCGAGTGTCCCGGGGGACCAAGCCGATGTTCGCCGAGGACATCGTCACCCGCGCCGGTGCCCGGGTGGCCCTCGCCGTAGGACGGCTGCTCATCGGTTGGATATTTCTCTGGGCCTTCATCGACAAACTCTTCGGACTGGGGTTTTCCACCCAACCGGAGGCGGCGTGGATCCGCGGGGGCACCCCCGCTCAAGGCTACATCGGCGGGATCGAGGAACCCCTCGCCGGCATCTTCCAGCCGCTGTTCCTCAATCCCTTCGGAGACTGGCTGTTCATGGTCGGGCTAGCCGGCCTCGGTCTCGCCCTCATGCTCGGGGTGGGCCTGAAGATCGCCGCCGTCACCGGCACCCTGCTACTTGGTTTCATGTGGCTCTCGCAGTTTCCGCCAGTGGTAGGCGGAACTAACCCGATCACCACGTCTCACTGGGTTGAGGCTGCACTGGTGATCATCTCGGCCCTCACCCTGGCCGGTGATACCTGGGGGCTGGGTCGCTGGTGGGCCGGCAAGGTCGGTAACAGCTGGCTGCGCTGAGCGCGGTAAGAATCGCAATTGAACCATCCCGGGTTCGATGGAGGGTCGCGATCTTGGGAGGATCGGACTCATGTCGAAGCGATACCCGCAGGAACTCGAGGAGCGCGCCGGTTTGGACGGTGCTCGAATGCGAGAAGGACTACGAGACCGCGCTATGGCACGGTCAAAGCCGTAGCCAACAAGGTGGATATCGGAAATGAGATCCTACGGGTGCAGTGGGCATCAGCGAGCTCCCAATAGCGCGCCACGCTCAAGCACGCAGGAGGGCGTCGCCACCGCCCGCCAGGATCGGCCTCACTGTCCGGTGACGAGGCTGACGGGGGCCGTGAGGTCTTCTCGCGCGCGGCCCTCGCGGAGGGTCGCTGTGCGCCGACTGGCCGGACCTTCGGCGCTGTGGCCGCGGCCCCGACGGCTCAGGACGCCGGCAGCCACCCCCACAGCAGCCACGACCCAGACGGCGACGGTGGGCAGGGTGCCGAGCCGGGCAGCTGGGGTGAGGGACGTGCGCAGCGGGAGGGTGGCAGTCATCTCCTCCGCCGTGAACAGTCCCGTGCGCTCAACAACGTCTCCATCGGGCAGGATGATGCCGCTGACACCGACCGTGGAGACCTGGACCGTCGCCCGCCCGTGCTCCACCGCACGAAAGCGTGACATCACCAGCTGCTGGGTCGACTCCGGGGAGTACCCGAAGGAGGCGTTGTTCGTCGGGATGATGATGAGCTCCCCACCCCCCACCACGCCCTCACGGATCAGTCCGGCGTAGGCGACCTCGAAACAGATGCCCACCGCCGCTTCGACCTCACGTGACAGCCGCTGGACCGGGATGGGCATGAGCCCCGGGCCCCGCCCCGCGGCCATGTCGGTAGAAACCCGGTCCACCAGCGGGGTGATCCGCCGGAACAGATCCCGGTAGGGCATGTACTCCCCGAAGGGAACCGGGTGCTGCTTGGCGTAGGCGCCGCTGACAGTCCCCCCTTCCTGCCACAACACCAGCTCGTTGTAACGGATGTCCTGGCCGGTCGGGAACCGCTGCGTGCCCAGCAGGACCGGGGCACCCGCCGCTCTGGCGGCCGCGTCCACCAGTGCCGCCTGCGCGGCGTCGGTACGCGGGTCGATGTCCGCGGCACTCTCCGGCCACAGCACCAGGTCCAGCCGGTCCCCCACGCTTTCGACCAGCCTGCGCGTGCCCCGGGTGTGGTTCGCCGTGACCTCCCGGGCCTGCACCGCCCACTCGGCTCCCAGCTGGGGAACATTGCCCTGGACCGCGCCCACCCGAAGGGTCCCCACCTCCGCTCCAGCATCCAGCGGCAACAGCCACGGCCCCAGAGCCAAGATGAGCCCCACCACCGCAGCGCCCATGGCAGCTGCAACGTGGGATCGGCGCGTCCACACCAACGCCATCAGCGCGCCGATGAACACCACCACGGCCGAGACGAGGACCTCCCCACCGTAAGGAGCCAGCCGCACCAGCGGCGCGTCGGTCTGGGAGAAGGCCAGCATCCCCCACGGGAAGCCACCAAACGGCCACGAGGCGCGAAGCTGCTCGACGGCAACCCAGATGACGGCCGCCAGGCACGCCTGCACCACGGGGCGAGCCCCTACCCACGCCGCCCGCCGGGCCACCACCGTCCACGCGGCGGCGAAGCCCGCGATGTACAGCGCCTGCATCATGCTCAACGCAATCCACGGCACGAGTGAACCGGTCGCGTGGATGACCCAGTACACGTGCGGCAGGAAGAACGCCACACCCCACACCAGTCCGGTCGCCCAGGCCTGCGCCATCCGCGCCCGGCGCAACGCGAGCAGCAGCAGCGCGACGCCCAGGTAGGCCAACGGCCACCATCCACGGTCGGGAAAGGCCAGGTTGGTCAGCACCCCACCGCCAGCGGCCATCACCAGCGGCCAGGCCACACGCGAGAAGGCCGGTGGTGTCGGGTCTCCAGGTGACCGCGGGGACGACGTCACGGCCACACCCACACCACGCGCAGCCTTACCGGGCCACCGGAAGCCTCGACGACCGGGCCTGGCGCGTATGCGGCCAAGCAGCCCCAGAGCTGCGCCCGTCAGTGCCGGTGTCCACGGTCGGTGTGGTCACCGGTGCTGTGGGGAAGCACATCGTCCAAGGGCGGCGCCTCTTGCGAGGTCCGCGGATCGCCATGTCCTCCATGGCCACCGAACATCATCATGACCATCATCAGAGGGCAGGCCAGCACGGCCGCGTACACGAGCGCGTCCCCTGTCGACACACCAAAGACCCGCATGGCTATGAACAGTCCGCCCATGAGCAGGACCATTCCCTTGAGGTGCCCGCTGCCGCTGTGGTTCACCGTCACTCCTCCTCAACAACGCCGCACGGAGCGGTAGAGGACGCGTCCCCGACTCACAACCCCGATACGTTTCCCCCATTCTCTGCCGCTCACCTAAAAGCCGGGTCTCCGTTCTGTGACGCTTTGATGAAGCCACTGCCCCCACAGCACGTCACAGCGCGGTGAGGTCGCACGGCACACCCGTCTCCCTGGGTGTCTATGCCGGCGGCGTGAAGTCCTCGAACCGCACCGACGTATGCGAGATGGCCGATCTCTGCCGAGGGAGGCAGCGGAGTGCGTGTGCCTTCAGAACGGACCGGGCCGACCCTCACACAGCTTGGCGGGCGCGGCCAGAGCCGCTACTCGTTGTCGCCGCCGGTGTCGTACTGCGGGCCGCCGGCGGCGGTTCCGGTCTCCCCGACGTCGGGCCACTGCCACTCGGCGACCTCGGGGATGTCCACCCCGTGCTCCCGGGTGTACCGCCGGGCCGCCAGGCGCGCGTCGGACATCCGCTGCCGCAGACCCGCGTAGCGCGCACCGAGGCCCGGGACGCGGTCGATGACGTCCATGACCAGGTGGTACCGGTCCAGGTCGTTGAGCATGACCATGTCGAACGGCGTCGTGGTCGTGCCCTTCTCCTTGTAGCCGCGCACGTGGAGGTTGGCGTGGTTGGTGCGCCGGTAGGTGAGCCGGTGGATGAGCCAGGGGTAGCCGTGGTAGGCGAAGATCACCTTCTTGCTCGTGGTGAAGATCGCGTCGAACTCCGAGTCGGGCAGTCCGTGCGGGTGCTCCTTGGGGTCCTGCAGACGCATGAGGTCCACGACGTTGACCACCCGCACCCGCAGCTCGGGCAGGTGCTCACGCAGCAGGTCCGCGGCGGCGAGCACCTCCAGGGTGGGGATGTCGCCCGCGCACACGAGCACGACGTCCGGTTCGCTGCCCTCCTCCTCGGTCCCTGCCCACTCCCAGATGCCCAGGCCGCGGTGGCAGTGGTCCAACGCCTCCTCCATCGTGAGGAAGTCCGGACCGGGCTGCTTGCCGGCGACGACGACGTTGACGTACTGGCGGGTGCGCAGCACGTGGTCGTAGGTCGCCAGCAGCGTGTTGGTGTCCGGCGGCAGGTAGACGCGGACGACGTCGGCGCCCTTGTTGACGACGTGGTCGATGAACCCCGGGTCCTGGTGGGAGAAGCCGTTGTGGTCCTGGCGCCACACGTGCGAGGACAGCAGGTAGTTCAGCGAGGCGATGGGCCGGCGCCACGGCAGCTCGCCGGTGACCTTCAACCACTTCAGGTGCTGGTTGACCATCGAGTCGACGATGTGGATGAAGGCCTCGTAGGACGTGAACAGGCCGTGGCGACCGGTGAGGAGGTAGCCCTCCAGCCAGCCCTGGCACTGGTGCTCGGACAGGATCTCCACCACCTGGCCGGCCCGGGTCAGGTTCTCGGCGCGGTCGCTGTCGAGGAGCTCGGCGTTCCACTGCTTGGCGGTGACGTCGTACACCGCCTGAAGCCGGTTGGAGGCGACCTCGTCCGGCCCGAAGAGCCGGAAGTTGTCCGGGTTGCGGCGCATCACCTCGGTGAGCCACTTGCCCAGCTCGCGGGTGGCCTCGGTGAGCGAGGCGCCGGGGACCGGGACGTCGACGGCGAAGTCCCGCACGTCCGGCAGCCGCAGATCACGCAGCAGCAGGCCCCCGTTGGCGTGCGGGTTGTCGCTCAGCCGCAGGTGCCCCTCGGGCGCCAGGGCGGCCACGTCCTCCACCAGCCGGCCAGCGTCGTCGAACAGCTCCTGCGGGCGGTAGCTGCGCAGCCAGTCCTCCAGCACCTGCAGGTGCTCGGGGGTGTCTCGGGCGTTGGCCAGCGGCACCTGGTGGGAGCGCCAGGAGCCCTCGGTGCGCTGCCCGTCGACCTCCTTCGGGCCGGTCCACCCCTTGGGGGTGCGCAGCACGATCATCGGCCACCGGGGACGCTCGACCTCCTCGGCGTCCAGCCCGGCGGCCCGCTCCTTGATGTCGGCGATCTCGTCGAGCACCTCGTCGAGCAGGGCGGCGAACCGGGCGTGGACCGAGACAGCGTCCTCGTCGTCGAAACCGGCGGTGAAGACGTGGGGGCGGTGGCCGTAGCCGCGCATGAGCTCGGTGAGCTCGTCCTCGCCGATGCGGGCCAGCACCGTGGGGTTGGCGATCTTGTAGCCGTTGAGGTGCAGGATCGGCAGCACGACCCCGTCGGTCTTCGGGTTGACGAACTTGTTGGCGTGCCAGCTGGCGGCCAGCGGGCCGGTCTCGGCCTCGCCGTCGCCGACGACGGCCAGGACAAGCAGGTCGGGGTTGTCGAACGCCGCGCCGTAGGCGTGGGAGAGCGCGTAGCCCAGCTCACCGCCCTCGTGGATGGAACCGGGCACCTCGGGCGCCACATGGGAGGGGATACCCCCGGGGAAGGAGAACTGCCGGAACAGCCGGCGCAGCCCCTCGGTGTCCTGGGTGACGTCGGAGTAGATCTCGGAGTAGGTGCCCTCGAGGTAGCCGTTGGCCACCGGGCCCGGCCCGCCGTGACCCGGGCCGGCGATGTAGATCGCGGACTGGGCGCGTTCCCGGATCACCCGGTTGGCGTGGGCGGAGATGAAGTTCAGCCCCGGGGTGGTGCCCCAGTGGCCCAGCAGCCGCGGCTTGATGTGGTCGGGCTCCAGCGGCTCGCGCAGCAGCGGATTGTCCAGCAGGTAGATCTGCCCGACGGACAGGTAGTTCGCGGCGCGCCACCAGGCGTCGATGCGCGCGATCGTGGCGTCGTCCGGGCCCTGCTCGCCGCGTCGGCGCCAGGTGGTCGGGGAAGCAGTCGCGCTAGTCATGGTTCAGTACTCTCCTGTGTCGTAGCTCCCCCGCACATGCTGGTCCACTTCACCATCGCCCACATCGACCCCTTCTCGCCTCCTACTTTGGTCCTGGTGTGCCCCAGTTGCCGCCTCTGACCGCTGTGGCCCATCCGCCCTTGTGTCCGATCACGTGACCCTGGAGTTCACTGGAAGGTCGCCACCATGCCGACCATGTCCTTTTTTGAAGCCTTGCTCTGCCGCAGCGCACCGTGGCGGTGCTTGGCGCGGCGGATCCTGCCGTGGAGTACTCAAGGGTTCTCCCTTGCAGGTGAGGTGCTCGAGCTCGGCGGCGGGAGTGGTGCCATCGCCGCGCAGCTCGGCCGCACCGACCGGCAGGTACGTCTCACCGTGACCGACCTGGACCCCGTCATGGTCCGTGCCGCACGGCAGCGGTTAGCACATCTACCGCACGTCGTGGTCCACCAGGCCGACGCCACACGACTGCCGTACGGGGATGGGTCCTTCGACGCGGTGACAAGCTTCCTCATGCTCCACCACGTGATCGAATGGGAAAGCGCAGTGAGCGAGGCGTCTCGTGTCCTGCGACCCGGGGGAATGTTCCTGGGATACGACCTGGTCGCGTCCCGCGTCGCATCGCTGGTGCACCTGGTCGACCGTTCCCCACACCGACTCATCGAGCGCGGAACACTAGAGCCCGTCCTGGCGCGCGCCGGCCTCCAGGACGTCACCGTGCAGTACTCGCTGCGCGGTCTAGTCCTACGCTTCGCCGCCCGCAAACCGCGCACGCCACAGCCCGGTGGCGGCGCGATCGGGTCGACCTCACCAGCCACAGGCCAGGTCAGGCCGTGAACCGGAATGTGCCTGGCGCTCCGTGACGATGCGAGCCAGGACTCACGCGCGCGACGACGAGCGCCGACCTCCCGTGCCTCAACAGCCGGGAGGTCGGCGCTCGTGAAACACCGCGGTACCTGCGGGCCGCGTGCGTCGCACGTCCCGCGCGGTGAGTCAGTGGTGGTGCGCTGGGACCACGTCCTCACGTCGCCCAGGTGCCTCGACGCCACCGGCGGAGGGCACCTTGGGGGCGCCGTGCGCGGCCGCGGTGCTGGCCTCGGGGCTGAGGTCCAGGCGGCGCAGCAGCTGGGCGTTGAGCGCCACCACGATGGTCGACAGGGACATCAGGATGGCCCCCACCGACATCGGCAGGATGAACCCGATCGGCGCCAACACCCCTGCGGCCAGCGGGACGGCGGCGATGTTGTAGCCCGCTGCCCACCACAGGTTCTGCTTCATCTTCCGGTAGCTGGCGCGCGAGAGCTGGATGACCGACAGGACCGAACGTGGGTCGTCCGAGACCAGGATGACCCCGGCCGAGCCAATGGCCACGTCGGTGCCCGCGCCGATGGCGATCCCCACGTCGGCCTGGGCCAACGCCGGGGCGTCGTTGACGCCATCCCCCACCATGGCCACGATGCGGCCCTGGTGCTGCAGCTCAAGGACCTTGTCGCTCTTGTCCTCCGGGCGGACCTGGGCGAAGACCTGGTCGATGCCCAGGTCGGCGGCCACCGTCCGGGCCACCGGCTCGGCGTCACCGGTGATCATCACGACCCGGATGCCCAGCTGGTGCAGGGCGTCGATCGCCTGCCGGGACTCCTCGCGGATCTCATCGGCCAGTGCCACCGCCCCGGCCACCTTCCCGTCGATCAGGACGTGCAGGACAGTAGCCCCGTCCTCCGACCACGGTGCGCTTGCCCGCAACGGCTCAGCGGAGTGCTGGGCGAGCAGCGCCGGGCCACCAACCTGGACCTCGCGGCCCTCCACGGTGGCACGCACCCCCACGGCGGTCGCGGCACGGAAGTTACCGGCCGGCGGCACCTGCAGTCCTCGGTCCTCGGCCGCGGCCACGATCGCCCGCGCCAGCGGGTGCTCACTCTCGGCCTCCGCGGCCGCCGCCAGGCGCAGCAGGTCCCCGGCCTCATACCCACCGGTGGTGGTGATGTCGGTGAGCGCGGGCTCGCCCTTGGTCAGCGTGCCGGTCTTGTCGAACAGCACGGTGTCCACCACGCGCATGCGCTCCATCGCGGCACGGTCCTTGATCAACACCCCACCACGGGCGGCGCGCTCAGTGGAGATGGACACGACCAGCGGGATCGCCAGGCCCAGGGCGTGGGGGCAGGCGATGACCAAGACGGTGATCGCCCGCACGAGCGCGCTCTCGGGCACCCCCAGCCACACCCACACGACCGCAGTGATGATCGCGGCGATCACCGCGTACCAGAACAGCCAGCCGGCGGCCTTGTCCGCCAGGAGCTGGGCGCGGCTGGTGGAGGCCTGCGCCTCGGCAACCAGGCGCTGGATACCGGCCAGCGCGGTGTCCTCACCAACGGCCGAGACCCGCACCCGTAGCGCGTTGTCGGTGGCCACCGTACCGGCCACGACGTGGTCCCCCACGCTGCGCAGCACCGGCTTGGACTCACCGGTGATCATCGACTCATCCACGTCCGCGCCGCCGTCGACGACCTCACCGTCGGCCGGCACCCGGCCACCCGGACGGACGACGACGACATCACCCAGACGAAGGTCTGCCGGGGCCACCGTGACAATCTCATCACCCTCCACCCGCTCGGCCTCATCGGGCAGGAGCGCGGCCAGGGAGTCCAGCGCGGAGGTGGTCTGCGCCAAGGAGCGCATCTCCAGCCAGTGCCCCAGCAGCATGATGACGACCAGGAGCGCCAGCTCCCACCAGAAGTCCAGCTCGTGGGAGAAGAGCCCCAGGCTCGCCCCGAGTGAGGCGACGAACGCGACCGTGATCGCCATCCCGATCAGCAGCATCATCCCCGGCTTACGGGCACGCAGCTCGTCGACGGCGCCGGTGAGGAAGGGCCGCCCACCCCACACGTAAATCACGGTCCCGAGCACCGGGGAGACCCACCCGACGCCCGGGATGTCGGGCAGGGAGTAGCCGAGAAGGTCGGCGAACATGCCGTTGAGCAGCACGGTGGGAATCGCCAGGGCGAGCATGATCCAGAACAGGCGCCGGAACATCGCCACATGATCCCCATGTCCCCCATGGCCGCCGTGGTCTCCATGACCGCCGTGAGCGTCATGTCCGGCGTGAGGACCATGGCTGTCGTGACCGGAGTGGGACGCATCATGCCCGTGGTGCCCTGCGGCGGTCAGTGGGTCGGTGACCTGTCCGGTCTTCGTCGGCATCGCTTGCCCGTGGGTGGCCTGGCTCCCGTGTCCCCCGCCGTGAGCGGTGTGCTGCTCGGCGGGACCGCGTCCATCTGACCTGGCCCCGCCGTGCCCGTGATGGTGCTCTGGCGTACTCATAGCTTCCCCTCGTCGACATCCTTCATCCATACCCCTACAGGGTATCCCTGCTGGGTGCAAGGGGGACGGGTGGCATTCCATTCCTGATCTGGGGCCCTTGCCGGTGATCTTCATGGGTTCTTCATGAAAGGTCGATCGATTGGCCCGGTCAGGCGGCCGATGCTTTCGGTGGTGATCCGACACCCATTGAGAAGAGGACTTCGTGACAGCCCAAGAAAGCCTGACCAAGGTGACCGTGGTTCAGGCGCCCGCGTGCCACTACTGTGAGGACGCCGCTGCGGTTCTTGCTGAGCTCAGCGTGAGGTTCGCGTTGACCGTGCGGATGGTCGAACGCGACTCGGCCGAGGGACGGGAACTGATCGGCCGGCACCGGCCGCCCATGGCCCCGCTGGTCCTGGTCGACGAGGAGTTCTTCAGCAGCGGACGCCTCCCCCGGCGCCGGCTGGAGAAGCTTCTCCAGCTGCGCGCGGCCGCGGCGTGAGAAGGGCCTGAGCCGTGGGAAGTGAGCTCCTGACCACCGGCAGCGTCCTGGCTGCCTTCTTCGCCGGCGGCGTGGCCCTGTTCGCGCCGTGCTGCATCGTCTTCCTCGCCCCCAGCTACCTGGCCGGGGCGGTGAAGAACCGCCGGTGGCGAATCCTGCCCCTGACCTTCGTGTTCGCCGCAGGCCTGGCGCTCGTGCTGGTCCCCATCACACTCGGCATCAGCATGCTGTCCGGGGCCATCAACCAGTACCACACCCAGCTCTACTGGGCCGGTGGCCTGCTGATGATCGCCCTGGCCGGGCTGTCCCTGTCGGGGACCATGTGGTCCCTGCCCCGCTTCCTGCGCGCCCCGGACACCAGCCGCGGGGACGGCGCCAGCTTCTTCGCCCTCGGTGTCTTCTCCGGGATCGCCTCCAGCTGCTGCGCCCCCGTCCTGGCCGGCGTGATGACACTGTCGGTGCTGTCGGGGTCCGCCGCCGGAGGCGTGGCCCTGGGCCTGGCGTTCGTCTTCGGGATGGTCTTCCCCCTCTTCGTCATGGCCCTGATCTGGGACAAGGCCCGCCTCGGGGAACGCCGCCTCTTCCAGGCGCGGCTCATCAAGATCCGCGTCGGCGGCCGCACCCTGGTCACCAACACCGTCAACCTCGCCGTCGCGATCGCCTTCGCCGTCATGGGCATCTGGGTCATCACCCTGGCCGGCAGCACCGAGATGACCGGCGGTGGCGCGGTGCAAAGCGCCATCGGTGACTGGCTCGCCAGCACGCTGGGCCGCCTGCAGGAGGGGCTCAGCCCCCTGCCCGAGCCCCTCCTGGGCGTGGGCCTCCTCGCCCTGGCCGGCGGGTTCGTGCTCTTCACCCTGCGCGACCGGCGCACCCGAGCCTCGCGCCCCGCCGATCCCGAGCCAGCAGCCGAGACGCCCGCCTGCCACGCCAACCACGACACCGAAGGACTACCCAGATGACCAGCACGACCCTCAGCGCCAAGGACCGGCTCCGGCACAAGCACGCCGAGGAGAAGGCCCGAGCCCAAGCAGCCGCGAGCAAGGCCCGTCGCCGGCGGATCTTAGGGATCTGCGCGCTCCTCGCGGTCGTCGCGGCCGCCGTCTACGCCCTGGCCACCTCCGGAACGGCCAGCTCCGAGGAAACTCGCCGCGCCCCGGACTTCACCCTGCCCACCACGGCCGGGACCAGCGTGACCCTGTCCGAGCTCCGCGGGGAACCGGTCATCCTGTACTTCAACGAGGGCGCCGGCTGCGCCTCGTGCACCGTGCAGATGGCCGAGATCGAGAAAGAACCGGGCTTCGCCGAGGCCGGCATCACCGTCCTGCCCATCGTCATGAACACCGCAGAACAGATCCGCCCCGACATGCAGCGCTACGGGGCCACCACCCCCTACCTGCTGGACGACGGCACCGTCTCCCAGGCCTACGGCACCCTCGGGACCGGCATGCACCCCGGAGTCCCCGGACACGGCTTCGTCCTCATCGACGCCGACGGCAACCAGGTCTGGCAGGGCGACTACCCCTCCATGTGGTTCGCCCCCGCCGACCTCCTGGACGAGGCCGAATCCAGACTCCGCTGACTGTGCCACGGGATACGGTCCACGCACTGCCGACACCCGGACCTGTGCATCAGCGAGGTATCCGCGCGTGGGCTGACAGTGGCGCCGCCGACGGAAGGTGTGCAAGGGGTGGTTGAGGACATGGCCTCAGTCCGTGGCGCACTGACGCTCTGCAGGCTCGTCGAAGGCCGGCACCGCGCGCGCCTCAGCTTCCTCCGGCGTCGCGGCTACCCCGTTCGCCGCGATGTCCTCGATCAGCCAGTCCATCTCAAAGATCTCGCGACGCTGCGCCTCGCTGATCTCCACGGCGAGCTCACAGACCCGGACGTCCTCGATCCCGGCTCGCTCCGACCGCGTGATGGCCAGTGAGTGGTGCGGGATCATCGCGCGCATGAAGGCGGAGTCGTCCACCGTGGCCTGGCTGCGGTCCAGCGCCGTCCCACCCGCCAGCAGCCCGAGGCTGACTACCACGACGACGACGTTCGCCTTGGCGTTCTTGTACATGTTCAGCATCCACGCGAGCATGACCAGCCCCATCGCACCGCCCATGGTCACCGCCATAAACACGCGGCTCTGGCTGAAGCGCACGTGGCCCCACTCCCACGAGCCGACGAACATCACCCAGTACATGACGACCATCGCCGTCAGGAGCATCGCGGCGAACCGCAGGTACATCTTCGTGTTCATGTTGCGCGAGTGGCTGTCGTGGTCCTCGCTCACGTGCTCGTGCTCTGCCATCGGGAAACACTCTCCTTTCTCAGGACTTCGGTCCTCAATCGTTCACTCACCCGCGCGTACCGTCCCACCCGCGGAATGGCGCGGTATCCGCGCGACGGCCGCCGCGGGAGCTAGTGGATGTCGACGACTGCCATCATCCCGGCGTCTTCGTGGTCGAGGATGTGGCAGTGGTAGACGCTGCGGCCCGGGTGATGGGTAAAGTCCACCAGCGCCCGGACCCGGCCATTAGCGGGAACATTGACGACATCCCGCCAGGTCGGTGCTGACACCGGTTCGCCGTTGTCCTCGACGAGTTGCATGGGCCAGACGTGTAGGTGGAAGGGGTGATCCATCGGCGTGGGGTTGGTGATGGTCCACTCCTCCACCGACCCGGCAGCGACCTGCTGGTCGACCCGGTCGGCGTCAAAGGCACGGCCGTCGAAGCCCAGGTCCATCATGGTCCTCCTTTGGCCGGGACGGATTATCCCCCCGCCCATGGTCATCGTGAAGGCGATCTCCCGCCGGCCACTGAGCGGGCGGTCGCGCAGGTCCGGGTCTGCAGGTCGTTCCGGCACCGGTCCCGGGGCGGCGGCCTCGTCTCCGGAGACGACCAGGGTGGCCAAGTTAGTAGGCCCGGACAGGTCCCCGCCGCCCATCATCATCCCCATCCCGCCGCGGTCGTACCCGAGTGAGCGCAGCTCGCTGGTGCCGGCGCGGGCGGTCACCAGCAGGTCCGCGCGGTTCCCCGGAGCCAGCAGGACCTGCTCGACCTCCCGGGCGGCGGGTTCGTGACCGCCGTCGATGCCCAGCAACGCCAGGCGCTGCCCGGGCAGCGCCAAGCGCAGGTAGCGGGAAGTGCACGCGTTGACCACTCGCCACCGTTCCCGTTCTCCCGGCCGGGCGGCGAGCTCCGGCCGGAACTGACCATCGACCAGGACAAGGTCCCCTTCCCGGCCCATCATCACCTCCGGTGCCGATACCGGCGCGACCGCACCGCCGGCGTCCAGAGTGATGTCCGAGACGACGAGGACCCGCTCCCGACTGGCCGGCACCTCATCGCCCTCGACGATCACGGCGCCGTACAGGCCGCCGAAGATCTGGTCAGCCACCGTGCCGTGGCGGTGGGGGTGGTACCAGAACACCCCCGTCGGGTGGTCCTCGGGCAGGTCGAAGCGGTACTCGAACGTCTGGCCCGGCTCGACGCTGATGAAGGGGTTGTCCCCGTTGTCCCGCGGGGAAACCAGGAGGCCGTGAGTGTGCAGGTTGGTCGGCGTATCGAGCTTGTTGCGCAGAAGCACCTCGATGCGGTCCCCGGGCCGCACCCGCCAGGTCTGTCCCGGGACAGCGCCGTTGTAGGTCAGTACCCGCGCAGGCCTTCCGGCAATGGTCGTCTCCCGTGGGGCAGCGACCAGCTCCACGCGCAGGAGCCCACCCTGGCTGCGCACCACCTCAGGCTCAGCCAACGCCACTGATCCGCCTTCCGGTGGGCGCAGCGCGGCCTGCCGGCCGGCCCAGGGAAGGCCAGTGCGGGACAGCCCCACCCCGCCGACGACCACACCCAGCGCCCCCAACGCCCCAAGCCGCAGTGCCTCCCGGCGGGTGATCGGCTCCACCGCTCAGCCCTCTGGACCCTCGAGGCGCCGGCGCCGCTCGTCATACTCCGCGGCGTCAATCTCTCCCCTGGCGTACCGCTCATCGAGGACCTCCAGCGCGCGGCTGCGCCCCTCCAGCGGCGGTCGACGCTGCTCATCGCGGCCACCACCCCACAGAAGGCGGATCAGCACCACCACCAACACGACCACACCGACCATGAGCAGCACGAAGAACAGCCAACCCCAGCCCATTCCCCTCGTGCCAACCATGCCATCTCCTCGAAGTCGGTCCCAGGCACCGGAGGTTGTGCCTTACCCGGGCTGAACTCCCAGCCCCCCGAGCCTCCCTCTCAGAGCGTCTCCAACAGCTGCTCCATCTCCGTGATCTCGGCCTGCTGGTCATCGATGATCGTCTGGGCCAGCTCCAGCGCCTGCGGGTTCTCCCCGCCGTCGAGCTCCTCCTGCGCCATGTCCACCGCGCCGCGGTGATGGGCGATCATCAGCTCGAGGAACCGCTGGTCGAACTCGGCGCCCGACAGCGACTCCAACTCGGCCATGGCCTCCTCCTGGCTCATGCCCTCCATGTCCATGCCGCCGTGGTCCATGCCGCCCATCGGGGAGGTCTCCTCCCCCCAGGCCTCGAGCCAGGACGTCATCTTCTCGATCTCCGGGCCCTGCGCGGCGGAGATCCGCTCCGCGAGGGAGCGCACCTCCTCACTGTCCGCCTTCTCCACGGCCAGGTCGGCCATCTCGATGGCGCCCTCGTGGTGGACGATCATCATCTGAGCGAACATCGTGTCCGCGTCGTTGTGCACGTCCTCAGCGTCCGTCGCGCCGTCGGTCGTCTCCTCCGCGGCGGTGCCCTGGGCCGGCTCCTGCGGTGTCGTCTCCTCACCGTTACCGCATGCGGCAAGGGAGAGAGTCACAGCAAGGCCGCCGGCAACGGCGGCGAGTCGGGTCCTGAGTGTCACGGGCATCTCCATCTACTGGGTTCGATCCACACACAAGGGGTCCCGGCGAGCCCGGCCCCCTGTGGTGGCTACTCGAGGCTAACCACGCCCAACTGACCGGCGCCAAGCCGGGGAGGAGGAGTCTGCGGAATTTCATCGAGTTTTCATCAACTACCTCGAAGCAGACCCGACAGTGACGACCATCGCGGCCGCGGCCGCGGCACTGGACCGCCACGACCGGCTACCAAGCCCGTCGTCCGGCTTCAGCATGAGCTCGAGAGAGCCCCAGCGGGGTAGCAGCCCCGCCACCGCAGAAGCCGATCGCCACCTCCCCCGGCGGCGGCCGCTCGGGCGGGGCGGCGCAGGCCTTCATCGATTCTTGATCATCCCTCTACCGCAGTCCTCCACCGAGTGGAGGACGCTTCTCGCCATGACGACCATCGCGCGACCGGCAGCGACCGCCCCCGCATCCGCGCAGCAGCTCGACGCGTCACGCGGAAAGCCCCGCAGGACGGTATGGACGGTCATCACCGCAACGGTCGGCGGGGTGGTCGGGCTCGCGCCCCACCTCCTCCACCATGCCGGACCACTGGTCGGCACCGCCCTGGTGGCCGGTGCCGGCGGTACGGCCCTGTTCGGGTTGCTCGGGCTGGCGGCATCGGTGCCCATGCTCATCAGGCTCAGGCGTCGTTTCGCTAGCTGGTGGGCGCCCGCGATCGCGCTCACGCTGTTCGGAGCCATGTTCACCCTGTCCTCGCTCGTCATCGGCCCCCAGATCAGTGCGTCACTCGAGCCAGCGGCGCCCGAGGTCACCGACTCCGTCGACCACGACGTCCACCACGAACCGTGAGGACGAGCCGCCCGCAGCCTGACGTCACGAGCGAGCCTCAGGTCGCCGACGTCGGCGCGCCGGGCGTCCCCGTCGCCTCACAGCCGACCGAACCCGGCCCGGCGCGCAGACCGACCATCGCGGTGCGTGTCGTCGGTGTCGCCGGCGAGGTGATGCTCACGCTCGGTGTCCTGGCCTCCCTCTTCGTCGTGTGGCAGCTCTGGTGGACAGATGTCGTCGGCGGACGGCAGCAGGAGGCGGCGGTCGAGGAGTTTCGGACGAGCATCGATACCCCGGGTCGTGAGACGCAACCTGACCTTCCCGATGTCGCAGCGAACCCGACACCGAGCGACCAACCTCCACCGGCCATGCCGTCACCCGACCCGACGGAGGTCTTCGGCATCCTCTACGTGCCGAGGTGGGGACAGGACTACGCGGTTCCTCTCGCCGAGGGCGTCGACGTGGCCACAGTCCTCAACAAAGGCAGCATCGGCCACTATCCCGGGACCGCGATGCCGGGTCAGGTCGGAAACTTCGCCACCGCCGCACACCGGCAGAGCTTCGGTGCCCCCTACCGCCACGTGGAGGAACTGCGACCCGGTGACCCCATAATCGTGGAGACCGCTGATGGCTGGTTCGTCTACCGCGTGACCGAGGACTACATCGTGACCCCGGACCGGGTTGACGTCGTCGCCCCGGTACCAGGACAGCCCGGGGCGGAACCGACACGACGCCTCATCACGCTGACGACCTGCCACCCGCTCTACTCCGCCGCGCAGCGGTGGATCACCCACGGAGAGCTCGCCGAGTGGTACCCCCGCGCGGGTGGCGCACCCGCCCAGCTCATGGAGGAACCCTGATGTATCACGCGATATGGAAGGCGCTGCCCGGGCCCCGTTGGCTCAAGGCGATGGAGGCGATGCTCCTCGCTGGGGTCGCCGTGGCGGCGCTGTTCACCTGGGTCTTCCCCTCCATCGCAGACGACATCGGACTCTTCACCAACACGGTGGGGTGACTACACCGATGACGTCTGAGCATGCTGCGCCACCAACACCGCTCGACCCAACGGCGAAACGCTCTGCGCACCAACGGGCGCGACGCCCTTCACGGTTACCTGTAGTCGTGACCGCCCACCACTGCCCAGGACCGACGTGATCGAATCCCGCCTCACCAGCCGCGGCGCCCGCGTGCTCGCCGCCACAGCCGTCATCGTCGGACTGCCGAGTCCGGCATCCGCCCACCAGGAGTGGTTCGTGAGCGACCCGGACGCATACCCGGTCGACCTCTCCGCGCTCCTACGACCGGGAGTCCTCCTCGGCGTGACGGCCGTCGTGCTCGTGACACTCATCTGGCGCGGGCTCGCCGCCCGCTTGCCGGTTCCCGAACTGCGTGCGCTGACCATCACCCGCCACCTCTCAACGCTGGTCCCGTGGGTGCCGCGCCTCCTCGCCGCGCACCTGGGCGTCAGCCTCCTCGTGCTTGCCTTCGACCGCGCTGTCCTCGACCCAGGCATCCACGTGCCAGATGGAGTTGGAGGTACCCTCCTGCTGGTGCCGCAAGCCGTCGTAGGTGCCCTCCTCGTGGCCGGCGTGCTCGTCCGCCCAGCGGCCGTAGCCATCGTGATCGCCGGACCCCTCGTCGTCATGCTCCACAGCCCCAGGGCCTTAGCCACCCTGGCCGTCCTGGTCGGCATCGCGGCATTCCTGTTCATCCTCCCGCCGCGCCTGGAGAACGGCGGTCGACGTGACATGGACGCTCTCGCGCTCCGGCGCGCGACCCTCGCACTCAAGCTTGGCACCGGAACGACGCTGATCTCCCTGGCCGTCGTGGAGAAGCTCGCCAACCCGCAGATGGCCAGAACGATGCTCGACCAGGTGCCGGTCCTCAACCTCCTCGCCCCCTTCGGCGTGAGCGCGGACATGTTCGCGCTGTTCGCCGGAACCGTTGAGCTGATGTTCGGCCTCCTCGTCATCTCGGCTGCCTTGCCGCAGGTCGTCGCCGTCGTGGCGGCCGTCCCATTCACGGTGACCCTCACGCTCTTCGGAGCGACCGAGCTCCTCGGGCACCTCCCGGTCTACGGCGTCCTGCTCGCCCTCCTCGTTCTGGGCAGCCGGGAGGATACTTCGCGAGTCCTCTCGGGACTTCGCCCGACGGAGGCCTCACCGGATCGGCACGCACGTGCCAGGCGACGGCAGATCCAGCGCCCGCGCTCATGAGGCGCGAGCCGGCACCGCGACCCGCGCACACCGCGCGCGGACGCTGCACCGCTACCGTCAACCACTCAACACGGGGAGGCGCTTACGGTCCCTAACCGAACGGACGCGTCGTCCCTCGCCACCGGCAGGTCCGTGCTGCCCTCAACGAGCCGGGACCCCCTATGACCAGGACGGCTGGGCGACTCCGTCCTCACCGCCTCGCCTCCAGCGGCACGCGCGGCGACCCGCTGGCACTGCTCGCGGCCAGCGAAGGAAGCGGGACTGGGGAGCGCACCGTTGAGGCCCCCCAGGCCCGGGTCACCGGCTCCCAGACCGTGCCACGGCTTCAGGTGATCCGCCAAAGAACCACGGACGCCGACAACACCTGCCGGACTTCCCCATGCTCGACGCTCTCCGCGCACGCCGGGCGGGCAGCGGGCAACGACTCCGGCTCAGTCGGAGTGCCTCGGCCTCAGGCCCGGCCCGTCCACAGTGGGCGCAACAGCCTCTCGAGAAGCCCGCAGCGAAACGGTAGTTGCTGGGAGCGGCCTGGTGGACGCAGCAACGGCAGAGCGAGGACCAACCCCATCGCGTAGGTGGGCATGACGTTGACCCCGTGATCCAGCAGCTGCAACGACAGCCCGCCCACGAGAAGCAGGGACGCACGCCACAGCACCGTGCCCCAGAGAGGCCGAAGGCCCGTGTTCCGTGCCCGTCCGGTCAGCAACGACAGGCCAAGTCCCGCAAGCACGACGAAGAGCAGCGACGCCCGTCCCATCGGCACGCGATTAAGGACCTCGGCCAGCCCCTGGCCCTCAGTAGGGCCAATCACCCGAGGAAGAAGCTCCCGGGGAGGACACCGGGAGTCGGAGTCTTCATGGTCCCTTCATCTTCGGCCCACCCACACGTCCTAAGCCTCGATCCACCGATGAGCTGCTGAGGAGGTCGCTGTCGGCGGCAGGATGTCGGGGCTGGAGTGAGGGCGTGCAGGAGTTGCCGGTCTGCCCGGCTCTTCCACTGGGGTTCCTGCTTGTAGGGACTGGGTCTGTGGGTCAGATCGGCGCGGTCGCTCGGCGCGGGGCGAGGGCGTCGTAGAGCGCGGACCACGCTGTTTGCCATGGCCAGCCCTGTGGAAGGTGCAGGTGCAGGCGCCGGGCGGAGGAAGCAATACGTGCCGGGACGTTGATGAGCTTGCGGCGGATCGTTGCCGTGGTCGCCCGAGCCAGCCCCGGGGCGTTGGTCAGTGTCGCGGCGGCGCGGGTGAGGTTGAAGGCCATGACCGCGCAGACGAGCCAGGCAGCGTTGGCGTTGAAAACTCCCGAGGGCATGTGCGCCAGCGCGGAGGCCTTGAGGTCGGCGTGGACGTTCTCGATGATGGCGTGTGCCCGGTGGACCTTGTCGGCAGCCACGGTGTCGCGCTCGGCGGCGGGGGCGGTGGTGAAGAACGCGTGGAAGCGCCACGTATCGAACAGTGTGGCCTGCCCCTGGTTCTTCTTCGGGTTCAGGTCGGGGATTCGGCGCACCACCAGGCGGCCGGGGATCTGCTCGCTGGTCTTCTTGGAGGTGAAGGCGGTGAAGGGGATCTCGGCGACCTCGGCCCGCGAGATCCACCTGCCGCTGTCTTCGTCGAAGATCGCGTCGGTGTACTTGATCGTGGTCCAAGCATCGTCGCTGATGGCGGCGATGGCGCGCTTGACGGCCGGGTCCATCCGCACGGTGACCGATACGTGCGCCCCGGTCTTGAGCACGGCGGTGACCAGGGCGTGGGAGTAGAACGCTGAGTCCGCGCGCACCAGCACTGGCCGCCCGGCCAGGCAGGTGCGCCGGATCAGAGCCAGGGTGTCAGTGGCCAGGCGGACCGCTCCGCGCGGGGAGCCGGCCGAGCCCTTGCGCAGCCGCTGGGCGGCGATCACCGGGGCGATCTGCTCGGTGCTCACGGTGGCCAGCAGCGCATTCAGGCCACGCACTCGGGTATAGCCGAAGGATGCTCCCTGCTTGTGGTGGCCGTGGACCTCGATGATGGTGTCGTCGATGTCGACCATCACCGTGCCGCTGTCCCCCTCGCGGCCCAGGAACTCGGAGCGCTCGGCCAGGGCAAGTGCGAACCGTGAAGCCACCGCGTCAGCCTGACGCACGTGTCCGAAGGTGAAGGCGCGCAGGAAGGAGCCCAACGTCGAGGGAGCGTAGGCACGGTCGAAGATCTTGCCCATCGCCCCGTGGCGCAGCAAGGCCATGTCATCGATGCTGTCCGCCCCGGCGGCCATACCCGCCACCAACGAGGCAAGCTTCAGGCCCGCGTTGGCCCCCTTGTCCCTCGCCACGCTCAGGTGCTCATCTCCCAGCCGACGCAGCCCGGCCTCCTGAGCCAGAGCCATCAATGGGACCAGCCCGGCGGCCGACACGAGGTTGGGCTCGTCAAACGTCGCTGAGACCACTGAAGGGGTGTGAGACAGTTGCATCTACGAGATGCCCTTCTTGAGCGGGTTATGCGGACCTTAGACAAGTCGCATTTTCCCAGGTCAGGAGGGCATTCTCACTCTCCCACGCCGCCCACCGGACACAGTCGATCGGTGGATCGAGGCTAAGGTGCAGTCACCGGGGCGCAGCCGCGCACCACAGAAGGGACCGCAGTGGGTGACGGGAAGAAGCAGGTGCGTGAGCGAGCCGCCAAGGTGGCCGCCATGCGGGCGGAGCAGATGCGAAAGGAGCGCCGCCAGAAGTTCTTGCTCTTCGGGGCCGTCACCGTCGTCTGCCTAGGGCTCATCGCCGCTGTAGCGGTGGCCCTAGCAGGGGAAGCGCGGCGCCAGGCTGAGGTTGAGGCAGCGGCCAACGCCCCCATCGAGGGGGTACAGGAATACGAGGATCTCTCCGCCGGGCACGTCACCGACCCGGTGGACTACGGGACCTCACCGCCAGTAGGCGGTGATCACAGCACGGTGTGGCAGAACTGCGACGTGTACACCGAACCGGTGCCAAACGAGAACGCCGTCCACTCCCTCGAACACGGAGCCGTGTGGATCACGTACTCCCCCGACCTGTCCGCCGATCAGGTCACCGCCCTCACCGAGAAGGCGACCCGGGGCCAGGGATACACCCTGGTAAGCCTCGATCCACCGATGAGCTGCTGAGGAGGTCGCTGTCGGCGGCAGGATGTCGGGGCTGGAGTGAGGGCGTGCAGGAGTTGCCGGTCTGCCCGGCTCTTCCACTGGGGTTCCTGCTTGTAGGGACTGGGTCTGTGGGTCAGATCGGCGCGGTCGCTCGGCGCGGGGCGAGGGCGTCGTAGAGCGCGGACCACGCTGTTTGCCATGGCCAGCCCTGTGGAAGGTGCAGGTGCAGGCGCCGGGCGGAGGAAGCAATACGTGCCGGGACGTTGATGAGCTTGCGGCGGATCGTTGCCGTGGTCGCCCGAGCCAGCCCCGGGGCGTTGGTCAGTGTCGCGGCGGCGCGGGTGAGGTTGAAGGCCATGACCGCGCAGACGAGCCAGGCAGCGTTGGCGTTGAAAACTCCCGAGGGCATGTGCGCCAGCGCGGAGGCCTTGAGGTCGGCGTGGACGTTCTCGATGATGGCGTGTGCCCGGTGGACCTTGTCGGCAGCCACGGTGTCGCGCTCGGCGGCGGGGGCGGTGGTGAAGAACGCGTGGAAGCGCCACGTATCGAACAGTGTGGCCTGCCCCTGGTTCTTCTTCGGGTTCAGGTCGGGGATTCGGCGCACCACCAGGCGGCCGGGGATCTGCTCGCTGGTCTTCTTGGAGGTGAAGGCGGTGAAGGGGATCTCGGCGACCTCGGCCCGCGAGATCCACCTGCCGCTGTCTTCGTCGAAGATCGCGTCGGTGTACTTGATCGTGGTCCAAGCATCGTCGCTGATGGCGGCGATGGCGCGCTTGACGGCCGGGTCCATCCGCACGGTGACCGATACGTGCGCCCCGGTCTTGAGCACGGCGGTGACCAGGGCGTGGGAGTAGAACGCTGAGTCCGCGCGCACCAGCACTGGCCGCCCGGCCAGGCAGGTGCGCCGGATCAGAGCCAGGGTGTCAGTGGCCAGGCGGACCGCTCCGCGCGGGGAGCCGGCCGAGCCCTTGCGCAGCCGCTGGGCGGCGATCACCGGGGCGATCTGCTCGGTGCTCACGGTGGCCAGCAGCGCATTCAGGCCACGCACTCGGGTATAGCCGAAGGATGCTCCCTGCTTGTGGTGGCCGTGGACCTCGATGATGGTGTCGTCGATGTCGACCATCACCGTGCCGCTGTCCCCCTCGCGGCCCAGGAACTCGGAGCGCTCGGCCAGGGCAAGTGCGAACCGTGAAGCCACCGCGTCAGCCTGACGCACGTGTCCGAAGGTGAAGGCGCGCAGGAAGGAGCCCAACGTCGAGGGAGCGTAGGCACGGTCGAAGATCTTGCCCATCGCCCCGTGGCGCAGCAAGGCCATGTCATCGATGCTGTCCGCCCCGGCGGCCATACCCGCCACCAACGAGGCAAGCTTCAGGCCCGCGTTGGCCCCCTTGTCCCTCGCCACGCTCAGGTGCTCATCTCCCAGCCGACGCAGCCCGGCCTCCTGAGCCAGAGCCATCAATGGGACCAGCCCGGCGGCCGACACGAGGTTGGGCTCGTCAAACGTCGCTGAGACCACTGAAGGGGTGTGAGACAGTTGCATCTACGAGATGCCCTTCTTGAGCGGGTTATGCGGACCTTAGACAAGTCGCATTTTCCCAGGTCAGGAGGGCATTCTCACTCTCCCACGCCGCCCACCGGACACAGTCGATCGGTGGATCGAGGGTAAGTCCCTACGAGAATCTGGAATCGGCCATCGTGCTCAGTGCGTGGGGTGTCCAGCTCTCGGTAGATGACGCGGCGGACCCCCGCATCGACGCGTTCCTAGCGAAGCATGTCCAAGGCGAGCAGACCCCAGAGCCCGGCGCATCCTGCTCGGGCGGCACCACCGACACATCCCCGGCCTGAGTACTGCCAGACGCGACCCGACCCCTCGGAGTCCAAGCCGCCGGCGGCGGACGTGTCGCCGGCACGGGTGACCACTCAACGTCAACCGGTGTGCCCCGGCCCCAGCTAACGGGGAGACGCCACCCTCCCTGTAGGCGGACACGGATCTGCCTGCCGATGGACAGCCGATCCCCTGTCCGTGGCCATGGGGCCGGGCCGTCGTGAACCTCCCACCGGGGGCTCGCTCGACCACCGCGGTACCCCTTCCCGCCAGACGCAGACAACCCGACGACCAGGACAGGGGCGCCGTCCACGCCCAGGAACCACGGCAAGCGGCGTCACGAATTCGACACGGCAGGCCCCTTTCCGGAACTGCAACTGAGACAAATCCTCGACTTACCACCAAAGCGGTACCGCCCCGCCGGGGCAGCATGCATGTCCTTGCCGGTGGGAGACGTCCCGCGAGCGAAACGCTCCCCTGCCGTTCCCGCAGGTGGCGCGGCGTTGGATCCCCGAACACGGCACTTGGGCGGCGGGCCGAGCCGGCCAGGGCCCGCGGCTAGGAACGCACGAGGCGGGCGATGGCGTCGGACGCTTCCTTGATCTTGGCGTCCGCGGTGTCACCGCCGAGCCTGGCGGCGTCAACGACGCAGTGCTTGAGGTGGTCGTCGAGCAGGCCGAGGGCCACGCCCTGCAGCGCGCTGGTCAGGGCGCTGACCTGGGTGAGGATGTCAATGCAGTACTGCTCCTCCTCGACCATGCGGTGGATGCCGCGGGCCTGGCCCTCGATACGCTTGAGCCGGTCGAGGTAGCGCTTCTTGTCGGTGATGTAGCCGTGCGTGTGGGGCGCCAGCCCCAGGTCTGGGGTGGGCTCAAGGGTGTCGGTCATGGTGGTGGTCCTTCGAGGGTGGAGCGATAGGGCAGAGAACTTGCCCGGGTGCCAGGCGCGGTGCTACTTGCTGGACGTGTCGCACCGGCCACGGCGGGGTCAGGCAACGGTGGTGTATCGGGCGGGGTCGGCGTCGAAGAGGGGTCCGCAGGCGGCGCAGCACAGCCAGTACCGCTGTCCCGCGTGGTCGCGGACCAGACCGGATGCCTCCGCCTCGGCCTTGACGACCATGCTGCCCTTCATGACGGGGCACTCAGCGATGTCGTCCGCCTCCGGTCCAAGCAGGTTGTGACGCTTGGCGCCGTCGTGGTGGCCGTGGCCGTGGCCGTGGTCGTGGTCGTGAGCCATGCGTGGTCCTTTCGGGTTGTGGGTTGGTCAGGCGTTGACCGGCTGCGCCACGCGGGTGCGTGGCATGGCCGCAGACGGCTGAGGATCCTTCGCCTGGCTCGTGAAGGAGCGCAGGCGCAGGCTGTTGCCGACGACGAAGACGCTGGAGAAGGCCATGGCCGCGCCGGCGAGCATGGGGTTGAGCAGCCCGAGGGCGGCCAGCGGGATCGCGGCGGTGTTGTAGGCGAAGGCCCAGAACAGGTTGGTCTTGATGGTGCCCAGCGTCCGGCGGGAGAGCCGGATCGCGTCGGCGGCGCTGCGCAGGTCCCCGCGGACCAGGGTGATGTCGGCCGCCTCCATCGCGACATCGGTCCCGGTGCCCATCGCCAGGCCAAGGTTGGCCTGCGCAAGGGCCGGGGCGTCGTTGACGCCGTCGCCGACCATCGCCACGACCTTGCCCTCGGACTGGAGGCGGGCGACCACGTCGACCTTGTCCTTGGGCAGGACCTCGGCGATGACCTGCTCGATGCCGACCTCGGCGGCGATCTGCTCGGCGACGGTCCGGTTGTCCCCGGTGAGCAGCACCGGTGTCAGGCCCAGTGCCTTGAGCTGGTCTATCGCCTGGGCGCTGGTCGGCTTGACGGTGTCGGCCACCACCAGCACGCCCCGGGCCCGACCGTCCCACCCGACGACGACGGCGGTCCTGCCTTGCGCCTCGGCGCGGGCCTTGGCAGCGACCAGCTCTGCGGGGAGGTCCAGGGACCAGTCGGCCAGGAGCGACTCGCGGCCCACGACCACGCCGTGCCCGTCGACGGTGCCCTGGACGCCCTTGCCCTCGACGTTGGCGAAGTCCTCCGGCGTCGGCAGGATGCCGACCTCCTGGGTGGCGCCCTTGGCGATCGCCTGGGCGATGGGGTGCTCCGAGGCGTCCTCCAGGGCGCCGGCCAGGCGCAGCAGCTCGGCGCGGTCGGTGCCGGTGGCGGGGACGACGTCGACCAGGGTCATCTTGCCGGTGGTCACGGTGCCGGTCTTGTCCAGCACCACGGTGTCGACCCTGCGGGTGGACTCCAGCACCTCGGGGCCCTTGATGAGGATGCCCATCTGAGCGCCGCGCCCGGTGCCCACCAGCAGCGCGGTGGGGGTGGCCAGGCCCAGGGCGCACGGGCAGGCGATGATGAGCACCGCGACGGCCGCGGTGAACGCCGCGCTGAGCGGGAAGCCCGCGCCGATCCAGGCACCCAGGGCCGCGACGGCGATGGCGATCGCGACGGGCACGAAGATCCCGGAGACCCTGTCGGCCAGGCGCTGGATCTCGGCTTTGCCGGACTGGGCGTCCTCGACCAGCTTGGCCATCTGCGCCAGCTGGGTGTCGGACCCGACCCGGGTGGCGCGCACCACGAGGCGCCCGCCGGCGTTGACGGTGGCACCGGTGACCGGGTCGCCCTCGGCGACCTCGACGGGCACCGACTCACCGGTGAGCATCGAGGCGTCCACCGCGGAGGTGCCCGAGACGATGACCCCGTCGGTAGCGATCTTCTCCCCCGGGCGCACGACGAACTCATCGCCCACGGCGAGCTCGGAGGTGGGGATGCGCGTCTCCGCCCCGCCGCGCAGCACGGCCACGTCCTTGGCGCCCATCTCCAGCAGGGCACGCAGTGCCGCACCGGCCTGGCGCTTGGAGCGCTTCTCGAAGTAGCGGCCCAGCAGGATGAACATCGTCACCCCGGCGGCGACCTCGAGGTAGATGTTCGCCGCCCCGTCGCTGGGGGCCACGGTCAGCTCGAAGGGGTGGGTCATCCCCGGCACGCCGGCCGTCCCGAGGAACAGGGCGTATAGCGACCACAGGAACGCCGCGCCGGTCCCCACCGAGATCAGGGTGTCCATCGTGGCCGCGCCGTGACGCAGGTTCGTCCACGCCGCCTTGTGGAAGGGCCAGGCCGCCCACACGATCACCGGTGCGGCCAGCGCCAGGGAGGCCCACTGCCAGTAGGTGAACTGCAGCGCCGGGATCATCGCCATCGCGATGACCGGCACCGACAGCACCACCGAGCCGATCAGGCGCTGACGCAACGAGACGAGCTCGGCGTCCGGCTGTTCGCCGTCGCCGTCCTGCTCACGGTCCAGGTCCTTGGCGCGGGGCAGGGCGGCGGTGTAGCCGGTCTTCTCCACCTCGGCGATCAGCGCGGCAGCGTCGATCCCGGCGGGCGCGCTGACCTGGGCCTTCTCGGTGGCGTAGTTCACCGTGGCGGTGACGCCGTCAAGCTTGTTGAGCTTCTTCTCGATGCGCATCGCGCACGAGGCGCAGGTCATCCCACCGACCTCGAGCTCAATGAGGGTGCCCAGCGCCTGCGGCTGAGCCGACGATGCAGACATTCGCAACTTCTCTCGTGTCGTTCCGCTGCCGGTGCGTACGGACCGCACCGCAGGGCCAATCAGTGGCCGCGCTCGTCGCTGCCTGAGTCGGTGTCGGTGGAGCCGGCGCCCGGGATCTCCTCACCGTTCGCCTTCTCACCGTGCCCCTGCGTCGACTGCGTCCACGCCGCCACCGTCTCCTCGGGGACGATCGCGTCTGCGGTCGCGGCGGAGACCGCGAAGACCACACCAAGGCCGGCCAGGTACAGACCGATCCGTGCGGGCGCCCTCATCAGACGCGCACCGCCGAGTAGCCGGCTTCGTCGACCGCGGCCAGCACGGCGGCGTCGTCAACCGGCTCACCGCCGGTCACGACCAGCTTGCCGGTCTTCGCGCTGACGTCGATGCCCTCCACACCCGGGATCTGGCTGACCTCCTCACGGACGGACATCTCGCAGTGGCCGCAGGTCATGCCGGTCACCTGGTACTCGAGGTTGACGATGCTCATGGTTCAGTCTTCCTTCCGACGACTACCCCTACAGGGTACGTGTACCGTGAAGCGACGGTACCCACCCGGGGTATTCCCGGTCAAGTGGAGAACGAGCAGGTGGCATGAGGCACAGTGGGTCGAACGTGGTGATCGTAGGTGGCGGCGCGGCCGGGCACGCGGCGGCCAGCACACTGCGCCAGCAGGGCTACCGGGCAAGATCACCCTGGTGCACGGTGAGGACATCGCGCCTTACAACCGCACCCTGGTCAACAAGGCCGTGCTCCAAGGCCTGCTCACCCCGCCAGATCGCCCTGCCCCCACTCGAGAGCCTCGACGTTGAGATCACCCACGCCCGGGCGCAGGCGCTGGACGAGCCAGGTTCCACCCTCGCCCGCCCCAGGGGTGTGATACCAGCCGCGCCGCGTGTCACCGCGCCCGGGTGCGCTCGGTTGGGTGATCGTCCAGCGCCCACTCAGGGGGCTCTCCCGTGCGGCGCCGCGGCACGCGCCCCTCACCGGCCGCGCCCGCCCCGCGGCGGCTGACGCCGAGGACCAGGAGGCTGACGGCGAGCACCCCCACCACCAGCGCGGGCCACTCCCCCAGCCTGTTCGTCAGGGTGATGGAGGTGCGCAGCGGAAGCTCCCCGATCATCTGCTCAGCAGTGAACAGCCCGGTCCGCACGAGCACATCCCCGTCGGGGCCGATCAAGGCGCTGACGCCCACCGTCGAGATCTGCACCGCCGCCCGCCCGTGCTCAGCGGCCCGGAACCGGGACATCGCCAGCTGCTGCGTCGACTCCTGGGTCAGCCCGAAGGAGGCGTTGTTGGTGGGGATGACGATGAGCTCACCACCCGCCAGCACACCCTCGCGGACCAGGTCGTCGTAGGCCACCTCGAAGCAGATCGCCGTGGTCACAGGCACCGTGCGGCCGAGCCGCGCGATCGGCACCGGCACCATCGCCGTCCCGTCCCCGGCGGCCATGTCGGTGGTCACGAGATCCACCGCCGGGGTCAGCCGCCGGAAGAAGTCCCGGTAGGGGACGTACTCACCGAACGGGACCGGGCGCTGCTTGGTGTACCCCACCTCGGCGCTCGTGCCGATGCCGGGTTCCCACAGGATGTAGTCGTTGTAGCGCCGCTCGGGATGAAACCGCTGGGTGCCCAGGAGAATCGGCGCGCCGACCGTACGCGCCGCGGCGTCGACGACGGTGGCGACGCCCGGGTCGGTGCGCGGGTCGATGTCGGAGGCACTCTCCGGCCACAGCACCAGGTCCAGCTCACCGGGTCCGACCTGCTCCAGCAGCGCCTCAGTGCCGGTGGCGTGGTTGGCAGCCACCGCGCGCGCTTGAGACATCGCCTCGGCGCCCTGCTCGTGTACGTTGCCCTGGACCGCACCGACCCGGAGGGTGCCCGACTCGGCACGGGTCTCCAACGGCGCCATCGCCGGCAGGAACAGGACGACGGCGGCGACGAGGAGGGCTGCGCCCGCGGGGGCTACCCGCAGTCGGCGCACGCTCACCAGTGCCATGGCGAGGAGGGCGGCGAGGGCCACGACGACAGCGCTGACCAGGGCCTCGCCACCTACCGGCGCGAGGCGCAGCAGCGGCGCGTCGGTCTGGGAGAACGCGAGCGTGCCTGACCTGTGTCAGCGTCTTTGTCCGCTTTAGGCCGTGGGATCACACCACATCGGGGTCTCCTGGGTTGGGTTGATTCTTCCGGTGTGCTCGGTGGTAGGCAAGGCGCTGGCGGGCAGCGCGGGCCAGCCCCTCGCGCCGGGCCCGACGGATGGCTTCGCCGCGGCCCTCGTGCTCGTCCAGCGGGGTGACGTAGCCGATGCCCGAGTGCAGCCGCGAGCCGTTGTACTCGGAGCGGACGACGTCGAGCTCGGCGCGCAGGACAGCGGGGTCGGTGATTGCCAGCAGGTGGGGCCACTCGGTCTTCACCGTCCCGTTGAGGGACTCGATCCAGGCCTGGTCGGTCGGCGTTGAGGGCCGGCCGAAGTGCTGGGCGATGGCGACCATGGCCATGAACTTGCGGGTGTGCCCGGCGATCATCTGCGAGCCGTTGTCCGAGACCGCCAGCAGGATCGGGGTCAACTCATCCTCCCCGTCCAGCTCCAAGTTCCGACCTCGGTCCTCGGCCCGCTGCACCGCAAGGTCGAGCAAGCCCTCGGCGTCAAGAGCCTGCTCGAAGCCGAGCCGGACCTGGACGTGGGTCTCCTCGGCCGAGACCACGTGCGTGAGCCACTTGCGCGAGACCAGGTCCTCGATGATCAGCACCGCCATCCCGGCCGCGGTGAAGTGGGTCGTGTCGTAGATCCAGATCGAGTTTGGCCGGTAGGAGGCCCAGTCCGGGAACGGACGCCGCTGCCCACGCGTAGGGCGCGGTGGATGACGAAACCGCAGGTCATGATCGGTAAGCACACGTCGCACCGTCGATGGGGAAGCCCAGAACAGGTCCTCATAGGAGCCGCGGTGGGCCAGGCGCCGGTGGGAGAAGTCTCTCTCCCCGAAGGTCTCGAACGCCGCCAGGATCGCCTCGATCTCCACCGGCCTCAGGGCGTTGACCGAAGCCCCGGGACGAGCATCATCCAGACCAGCCTCGCTGTCCGCTCGGCGCCGCCAGCGACGCAGCCGGCGCTCCTGCAGGCCGAGCACCTCACACGCCCGGGCCGCGGGCCAGCCCTCGCCCTCGGCGTGCTCGACCAGGTCCAGCAGCACCTGCTTGGTACCGGCGTCGACCCGGACTGGGACGGGGGCGGTGGGCATCAAACCCGCCCCCCTTTTCCCTCCAGGAGGGTCAGCTTCACTGCCAGTTCCTTGACCGCCTCCGAGAGTCGGGCGATCTCGGCGTTGGCCTCCTCCAGCTCCACATCACGCACCGACTTGCCCGGCGTGCCGGGCTTGGAGGCCGCCAGCGCTGCCAACGCGCCGTCCTTGGCCACCTGCCGCAGCCGGATGATCGTGGAGCGGTCCACCCCGGCCGAGGTCGCCGCCTGACCGATCGTGGCCTCACCCCGCAGCAGCTGCAGCCAGATCTCATACTTCGCTGACGGCGACAGCACCGTCCTGCTCCGCCGCGTCCTCGCGGCACCGTTCGTACTCATCGCGCACCCTCCTACAGGCGTCACGAAGACCGTACCGATGTTGCTTGATTCCCCGGCTCAAACCGGACACGAACGCTGACTCAACACACGCACCGCGCCCGGGTGCGCTCGGTTGGGTGATCGTCCAGCGCCCACTCAGGGGGCTCTCCCGTGCGGCGCCGCGGCACGCGCCCCTCACCGGCCGCGCCCGCCCCGCGGCGGCTGACGCCGAGGACCAGGAGGCTGACGGCGAGCACCCCCACCACCAGCGCGGGCCACTCCCCCAGCCTGTTCGTCAGGGTGATGGAGGTGCGCAGCGGAAGCTCCCCGATCATCTGCTCAGCAGTGAACAGCCCGGTCCGCACGAGCACATCCCCGTCGGGGCCGATCAAGGCGCTGACGCCCACCGTCGAGATCTGCACCGCCGCCCGCCCGTGCTCAGCGGCCCGGAACCGGGACATCGCCAGCTGCTGCGTCGACTCCTGGGTCAGCCCGAAGGAGGCGTTGTTGGTGGGGATGACGATGAGCTCACCACCCGCCAGCACACCCTCGCGGACCAGGTCGTCGTAGGCCACCTCGAAGCAGATCGCCGTGGTCACAGGCACCGTGCGGCCGAGCCGCGCGATCGGCACCGGCACCATCGCCGTCCCGTCCCCGGCGGCCATGTCGGTGGTCACGAGATCCACCGCCGGGGTCAGCCGCCGGAAGAAGTCCCGGTAGGGGACGTACTCACCGAACGGGACCGGGCGCTGCTTGGTGTACCCCACCTCGGCGCTCGTGCCGATGCCGGGTTCCCACAGGATGTAGTCGTTGTAGCGCCGCTCGGGATGAAACCGCTGGGTGCCCAGGAGAATCGGCGCGCCGACCGTACGCGCCGCGGCGTCGACGACGGTGGCGACGCCCGGGTCGGTGCGCGGGTCGATGTCGGAGGCACTCTCCGGCCACAGCACCAGGTCCAGCTCACCGGGTCCGACCTGCTCCAGCAGCGCCTCAGTGCCGGTGGCGTGGTTGGCAGCCACCGCGCGCGCTTGAGACATCGCCTCGGCGCCCTGCTCGTGTACGTTGCCCTGGACCGCACCGACCCGGAGGGTGCCCGACTCGGCACGGGTCTCCAACGGCGCCATCGCCGGCAGGAACAGGACGACGGCGGCGACGAGGAGGGCTGCGCCCGCGGGGGCTACCCGCAGTCGGCGCACGCTCACCAGTGCCATGGCGAGGAGGGCGGCGAGGGCCACGACGACAGCGCTGACCAGGGCCTCGCCACCTACCGGCGCGAGGCGCAGCAGCGGCGCGTCGGTCTGGGAGAACGCGAGCGTGCCCCACGGGAACCCACCGAAGGGCCAGCGGCCCCGGACCTGCTCCACACCAACCCACACAACCGCCACGCCAACCACCTGCGCCCAGGCGTGCTTCCCCACCCATGCCCCGCGTCGCACCCAGGCCCACGCCGCACCGAAGACCCCCAGGTACACCGCCTCAAGCACCGACAGCGCCACCCACCCGATCGGCTGGCCCACCGCTTCGTTCGCCCACCACACGTGTGGGAGGAAGAACGCCAGCCCGTAGACAAGACCCACCACGAATCCCCACCGGGCGGAGTCGCGCCGAAGCGCGAGCAGCAACAGCGCGACGCCGACATAGGCCATCGGCCACCAGGACCTGGCCGGAAATGCCGTCTCGGTCGCCAGGCCACCGGCGACGGCGAGCAGGACAGTCCACCAACGTGACGGCTCCGGCCCGGCCACCCCGTGCCGGCCACCGCTCACACGTGCGAGGACCACTCCGCGTCAGGCCAAGGACAGCACGGCGATCATGCCGAGCCGTCCACCTTCTGCAGTGCCAGTTCGCACTCGCGGTCAAGTCGCGTGGCTCCAACGCGGTCGCCCGGGTCGCCCGGGTCCGTGCAGCCCAGCAGACGCCCCCCAGCACCCGCCCTCAGGAGCAGCGCAGACCCGACGGATTGAGCGCTGCTCCTCACGCAGGCGTCCCGGTGAGCTCGTAGCCGGCCTCGTCCACCGCAGCACGGACCTCATCGAGCGCGAGCTCCCCGACGCTCGTGACCGTGACCGTGGAGGCCCCACCGGCGACGAGGTCGACATCGACGTTCTGCACGCCGGTGAGCTTGCCGACCTCCTCGGCCACGGAGCTCACGCAGTGCCCACAGGTCATGCCGGTAACGGTGAAGGTGCTGGTAGTCACGGGGACCTCCCTGATCGATGTGTTCGGCGCCGAAGTCGGCCCTCTCTTTGTACCCCCCCAGGGTAGGACCGACAACCTGCTGGGTTATGGTGCTTGCCAGGCCCATATTCCCCGGACCCGTGCGGTTTCGTGGCCCCCACCGGCACGCCGCGCGCGGCGCCAGGCACCGTGAAGATTCCGTTAAGAACCGCCCCGGTCGTCCCCGGGACGGGGAACTTCCGGCCAGAGCGGCGACGATGGTCGCCGGACCAGTGCAGCGATCAGCGAGCCCCCGGGCGGGGTTCCGGTTGGAAAAGGTGACAAGCGTGAGACCCCCCAGGCGTCGGGCATCCCTCAGGCGAGCGGTCACGGCGGCGGCCCTGGCCACCGTCGTGGCCCTGAGCGGCTGTGCCGCCACCGCGGATGCGGGCGCGGAGCAAGACTCCGGGGCCGGGTACGTCGCCGGGGACGGGTCCCTGGCGACCTGGGAACCGGAGCAGCGTGACGGCGCCATCGACCTCGTCGGCCAGACCTACGACGGCGAGGAGGTCGACCTCAGCCAGTGGCGCGGGGAGGTCGTGGTCGTCAACTTCTGGTACGCCGCCTGCCCACCGTGCCGCGCCGAAGCCGGGGACCTGCGGGCCATCCACGAGGACTACACCCCCCGCGGGGTACAGCTGCTCGGCGTCAACCCACGCGACGACGCCGCCACCGCGCAGGCCTTCGAACGCACCTTCGAGGTCCCCTACCCCTCCATCCACGACCAAGGAGCCGCCGCCGTCGCCGCCTTCCAAGGACTCGTGCCGCTCCAAGCCATGCCCACCACCGTGGTCCTGGACCGCCAGGGCCGGGTCGCTGCCCGCATCATGGGCCAGATCGACCCCACCACGCTGCGCGGCCTTATCGACGACACCCTCACCGAGACGGCCTGAGCGATGTGGGACCAGCTCGGCTCCTTCTTCGCCAGCACCGTGCTCACCGGCCCCATGCTCGCCGCGCTCCCCGTCGCCGCGATCGCCGGATTCATCTCCTTCGCCTCCCCGTGCGTGCTGCCCCTGCTGCCCGGGTACGTCGGCTACCTCTCCGGCATGGCCGGGGTCACCACCCCCGGCACCCGCCTGGCCGGCGGACCCCAGACCAAGGTCCGCGACGGGCGGCTCCTGGCCGGGGTGCTGCTCTTCGTCGCCGGCTTCACCGCCGTGTTCGTCCTGCTCGGCGTCATCTTCGCCTGGCTCGGGATCCTGCTCGCCCCCTGGCTGGACCTCACCACCCGCGTCCTCGGCGCGCTCGTCGTGCTCATGGGCCTGGCCTTCATGGGCTACGTCCCATTCATGCAACGCGACCGGCGCCTGCACCTGACCCCCCGACAGGGCCTGTGGGGCGCCCCGCTGCTCGGTGTCGTCTTCGGGCTGGGCTGGGCCCCCTGCATGGGCCCCACCCTGGCCGCAGTCCTCAGCCTCGCCTTCAGCGAGGCCGACCCCGCCCGCGGCGGGGTCCTCGTCTTCGCCTACAGCCTCGGGCTGGGCATCCCCTTCGTCGCCGGGGCGATGCTGCTGTCCCGCTCCACCCGGGCGCTGGGCTTCCTGCGCCGCCACCGCCGCGCATTCCAGCGCCTCGGCGGCGGGCTGCTCGTCCTCCTCGGACTCGCGATGGTCACCGGGCTGTGGACCTGGGTCTCGGGCTACCTGCAGGGCCTCGTCGCCAACTTCCAGACCCTCGTCTGACCCCGGAACGGGTGGTGGCCCGCAGCCACACGGCTACGGGCCACCACCAATCGGCTCCCCGGGGGCTCAGCCCACCCGGATGAACGTCGGGTTCGCCTTGTAGATGTCACGCACCGACAGCGGGTTACCCGGGCTGAAGGCCGCGATGTACTGCCCATCACCCACGTAGATCCCCACGTGCCCGGGCCACCACACCAGGTCACCGGGCTGGGCCTGGGACGCCGAGACCTGCGTGCCCGCGTTGCGCTGCGCCGCCGAGGACCGCGGGATGGAGATGCCCGCCTGGGCGTACACGTACTGGGTGAAGCCCGAGCAGTCGAAGCCCGCCGGGGTCGACCCGCCCCACACGTAAGGGGTGCCGACGTACCGGTAGGCGATGTCCAGGACCGCGTTGCCCGACGTGTTGGCCGGCGGGGCCTCACTGCGGGCCGCCGACCGCGACGCCGACGTGGTCTCCCGCTCGATGCCGGTCGCCGTCGACGTAGCCGTCGTTGCCGCCGCCACGGCGGCCTGCCCCTGGGGGATGGTCAGCACCTCACCGACAATGATGAGGGCCTGCGCGTTCAGGCCGTTGGCCGCGATGATCCCCGAGATCGTGCTGTCGTAGCGCTGCGCCAGCTTCCCCACGGTGTCCCCCGACACCACGGTGTGGGTGACCTCGCCGGCCGCGGGGCTGCTCGCCGGCGTGGTCGCCGCCGCCTGGGTGTCGACCACTGGCGGGTCGGGGTGGACCGGCTCCATCGCGGAGGCGGTGGTGGTGGCCATGGTCAGCACCAGGCCGGAGGAGGCCGCCGCAAGGGCGGCCCGGCGCGCGGCCGGACCCGTCAGGCACGGACCCAGCGATGAGAAAACGGTGACGGGACGACCCTCGGCGCGGTGCCGTCCACGGGTGTGGCTAGATGTCACGGGTAAACCTCTCCAGGGCGCCTACGAGGTCAGCTGTCGGGTTCGGGTAGGAGCACACCCGGCTCAGGCATCGAGCTTCACCCCAAGGACCTGCAACGCAGGCCCACATCGGGTTCCCCGTCCCTGCCACGGACGATCGAGGACCACGGTGCGGTGGCAGGGCTCGGCGTCCGCACGCGGGCTTCCCGATGAAGGGGCGAGAAGCAGGAGCGACGCTACACACTCCAACCCCCAGGATCACGGTTCGATAACGGCCCCGGCGAAGACTTCATCAAACCTTCATCCTCACCGCCCGCTCCTGCGGCTGCGGGCCCCCGGCGAGGCCCGTAGCGTCGCTACTCCCGCACCATCACGACTGTCCGCGGGGATAGCCACTGATGTGTTGAGTCAGCGTTCGTGTCCGGTTTGAGCCGGGGAATCAAGCAACATCGGTACGGTCTTCGTGACGCCTGTAGGAGGGTGCGCGATGAGTACGAACGGTGCCGCGAGGACGCGGCGGAGCAGGACGGTGCTGTCGCCGTCAGCGAAGTATGAGATCTGGCTGCAGCTGCTGCGGGGTGAGGCCACGATCGGTCAGGCGGCGACCTCGGCCGGGGTGGACCGCTCCACGATCATCCGGCTGCGGCAGGTGGCCAAGGACGGCGCGTTGGCAGCGCTGGCGGCCTCCAAGCCCGGCACGCCGGGCAAGTCGGTGCGTGATGTGGAGCTGGAGGAGGCCAACGCCGAGATCGCCCGACTCTCGGAGGCGGTCAAGGAACTGGCAGTGAAGCTGACCCTCCTGGAGGGAAAAGGGGGGCGGGTTTGATGCCCACCGCCCCCGTCCCAGTCCGGGTCGACGCCGGTACCAAGCAGGTGCTGCTGGACCTGGTCGAGCACGCCGAGGGCGAGGGCTGGCCCGCGGCCCGGGCGTGTGAGGTGCTCGGCCTGCAGGAGCGCCGGCTGCGTCGCTGGCGGCGCCGAGCGGACAGCGAGGCTGGTCTGGATGATGCTCGTCCCGGGGCTTCGGTCAACGCCCTGAGGCCGGTGGAGATCGAGGCGATCCTGGCGGCGTTCGAGACCTTCGGGGAGAGAGACTTCTCCCACCGGCGCCTGGCCCACCGCGGCTCCTATGAGGACCTGTTCTGGGCTTCCCCATCGACGGTGCGACGTGTGCTTACCGATCATGACCTGCGGTTTCGTCATCCACCGCGCCCTACGCGTGGGCAGCGGCGTCCGTTCCCGGACTGGGCCTCCTACCGGCCAAACTCGATCTGGATCTACGACACGACCCACTTCACCGCGGCCGGGATGGCGGTGCTGATCATCGAGGACCTGGTCTCGCGCAAGTGGCTCACGCACGTGGTCTCGGCCGAGGAGACCCACGTCCAGGTCCGGCTCGGCTTCGAGCAGGCTCTTGACGCCGAGGGCTTGCTCGACCTTGCGGTGCAGCGGGCCGAGGACCGAGGTCGGAACTTGGAGCTGGACGGGGAGGATGAGTTGACCCCGATCCTGCTGGCGGTCTCGGACAACGGCTCGCAGATGATCGCCGGGCACACCCGCAAGTTCATGGCCATGGTCGCCATCGCCCAGCACTTCGGCCGGCCCTCAACGCCGACCGACCAGGCCTGGATCGAGTCCCTCAACGGGACGGTGAAGACCGAGTGGCCCCACCTGCTGGCAATCACCGACCCCGCTGTCCTGCGCGCCGAGCTCGACGTCGTCCGCTCCGAGTACAACGGCTCGCGGCTGCACTCGGGCATCGGCTACGTCACCCCGCTGGACGAGCACGAGGGCCGCGGCGAAGCCATCCGTCGGGCCCGGCGCGAGGGGCTGGCCCGCGCTGCCCGCCAGCGCCTTGCCTACCACCGAGCACACCGGAAGAATCAACCCAACCCAGGAGACCCCGATGTGGTGTGATCCCACGGCCTAAAGCGGACAAAGACGCTGACACAGGTCAATCACCGCGCTGCACGCGGACGCCGCCGGCGGCGATCCGGCGACGTGCTCCGCCGAGGACGTCTGCCGCTACCTGTGAAGAGCACGCGGCCCGTGGGACCATCGCGACATGGCCGATGACACCCTGCAGCGGTGCTCGTGCTGCGGCCGACTGCGGCCACGCAAGGCGCTCCACGCACTCGGCAGCGAGCCGGCCTACATCTGCCGCAGGTGCGGGCTCTGGGTCGCTCTTCGCTTCTCTCGCCACTGAGCGACCCACCCCGCAAGGAGGGGCGCCGGCGACCGCTCACTGCGGGGTTGGGTGGGGGTCAGTAGCGCGGGTCTGTGTCCGGTGGTGGTGGTTCATGCCCATTCGACGGTGCCTGCTCCGCCGTCGACGGTGACGAGTTGGCCGTCGTGCAGCCGGGCGGTGGCGTCGCCGGTGCCGACGACGGCGGGGATGCCGTACTCGCGGGCGACGAGCGAGGCGTGAGCGGCGAGGGTGCCGCCGTCGGTGACCACTGCGGCGGCTCTGGCGAACAGTGGTGTCCAGGCCGGTGCGGTGCTCCGGGCGACGAGGACGTCCCCGGTGGTGAAGTGGGCGAGGTCCTCTGGACCGGTGATGATGCGGACCGGGCCGGTCGCTCGTCCTGCGCTGGCGGGTTGCCCGATGATGGCTGCCTCCGGGGGCGTGTGGGTGCGGGCTGCGTTGACTGCGCGGGCGATCGGGTCGCCGATGAACCGGGGCGGCTGGCCCAGGGTGAGTGGAGCGACCAAGCGGCGCTGCTTCTCCCACGCGGCTCGGCGACTGTCCGCTGCTTCCGCGCGTGGCGTGGGGTCGCCATCAAGTGCGGAGGTTAGTTCCTCGAGGGTGAGGAAGAACAGCTGGGTGCGCTGGTCGATGACGCCGCGGGTGGTGAGGTGGTCGCCAAGGCGGTGAGCGCAGCGGCGAAGGAGGGGCCAGCCGAGGGTGAGGTCCCGGGCTTGTTCCTCCCTGACAGTGGTGTAGCGCTGCACGGTCCGCAGCAGCCGGTGTCCCTGCCCTACAACGACGTGCGCCTCCAAGACCCCCAGCACGTCGTCGCGCGGCGCGCCGTCCAAGCCCAGCTCGCCCTCACTCTGCACAGACTCACTGAGGTGAGGGATTGATCTCGGACCATGGCCCCAACGGATAGAATCCGGAGGGAGACAGGGAAGGGAACCAATGGCCCCGAGAAAGTTCAGCGAGGAGTTCAAGACCGAGGCCGTCCGCGCGGTCGTCGAGTCCTCGCGCACGATCGCCGACGTGGCGAGAGAAAACGGTATCGGCGCGGAGACGCTGCGGAAGTGGGTGAACAAGTACCGCCGCGAGCACGCCGGCGACGAGCCCGCGCTCAGCGAGCACGAGCGGACCGAGCTCGCCCGGCTCCGCAAGGAGAACCGCGAGCTGAAGATGGAGCAGGAGTTCCTAAAAAAAGCGGCGGCCTTCTTCGCCAAGGAGTACCGGTGAGCGCGAAGTACGCGTTCATCAACGGCGAGGAAGGCAACTACCCCCTGCGGAGCATGTGCACCTGGGCGAACGTGTCCCGCTCGGGCTACTGCGCCTGGCGCAAGCGCAAGCCCTCGGCCACCGCCCGCTGGCGCGCCGAGCTCGGCGAGATCATCGAGCACATCTTCGTGGAGTCTGACCGCACCTACGGCCACCGCCGCGTCCACGCCGCCCTGGCCCGGATGGGCCGCGCGTGCGACCCGCAGACCGTCCGCTCGGTCATGGCCGAGCGGGGCCTGGTGGCCTGCCAGCCCAGGCGCCGCAGGCCGGTCACGACCGTCGCCTCCGACGCCGGGTCCACCCCGGACCTCGTGCAGCGGGACTTCACCGCCACCGAGCCGGGCGTGAAGCTGGTCGGGGACATCACCTACATCGACACCTGGCAGGGCTGGGTGTACCTGGCCACCGTGCTGGACTGCTTCTCCAAGAAGGTCGTCGGCTATGCGATGGCCGCCCATATGCGCACCGAGCTGGTCACCGCCGCCCTGGACATGGCCGCCCGCAACGGCCGCGTCCGAAAGGGCGTGACGATCTTCCACTCCGACCGCGGCACGCAATACACTTCCCAGGAGTTCGCCGACCACACGCAGCGGCTGGGCATCACCCGGTCGGTGGGCCGGACCGGTATCTGCTACGATAATGCCTGGGCGGAATCGTTCAACGCTACGCTGAAGGTCGAGCGGGTTCATCGGACCGCGTACCCGACCCGTGAGCACGCCGTCCGGGACGTGACTCGGTACATCGAGTTACGCTACAATCAGAACCGGCTTCACTCGGCCCTGGACTACCGCACGCCGAACGAGGTCGAGCACGCCTGGTACGAGTCGAACGAGACTGCCTGACCAAAATCCAACAGATCACCGGTCCGAAAAACGTCCCTCAGCCCACACCCGCCCCGGCGGGTACACGATCCTCCTCGCCTCCCACGACCTGATGGACCAGCCGTTCCCCGAAGCGCGCCGGCACCTGCACCTCGTCGCCGACCTGCTCGGTGCGGTCCGCCTCCCGGCCGGCGCCCACCGCAGGCTCCCCGGCCTGGACCTGCCCACCGACCTGCTCGTCCTTCGGCACCGGCCCGACGGTCAGAGCAGCCGGTCGCAGGACTTCGAGCACACCACCACCATCCACGTCGACGACCGCGACGTGGAGATCAACACCTACTTCGAGAACAACATCGGCCAAGTGCTCGGCACCGTCGGCGCCGACCCTCTCGCCTGGGGACCCGCCGCCGTCACCGTCTCCAGCACACCCGACCGACTCGACCGTGACCTCGCCGAAGGCCTCCGCAACATCACCGCTCACGGGCTCCGCACGGGCCTGGCCTATGCGCCAGACGCGATCCGTCCGGGGCCGCAGGAGCCGTCCGTCGCCGACCTGATCCGCCAGCGCGACAGCCAGGCAGCAGCCACCCCGCCACGCCCCCACCCCCGCCACATCCACCGCCGCACCGGGCTCGACCGATGACCGTCGACGACACCCGAGAAGGTTCCGCCGGGCGGGGAGCCTCCTCTTCGTCCTGCGTGCGACCTTCCTCGAACGCCCCGGGCTGAGCACCGGCGCCCGATCAGGTTCCCCACCCGTATAGGAGATGAGCACAATGCGGTCCTCGAAGACCACCACTGTCCGAAACGCTGTGCTTCCGGCCAACCTCGTCTCGTTGGCAGTCGCCGCCGAACATATCGGCGTCCACCCGAAGACGCTGCGCCGGCGGATCGCCGACGGCACTCTCACCGGATACCGCATTGGCCGGATGGTCCGGGTCGATCTCGACGAGGTCGCCCGGTGCCTGATAACGACCATCACCACGACGCGGACCGTTGCCTGAGAGTGGGCGACACTGGTCGTTGCGGGACTTCTGTGGGCCTACGGATCCGGCCCGTGGGCCCATACGACCATCGGGTTGCGGCATCGGTCCTGGTCACGTGCCGCGTCACCGGCCGTCCGTTGTCAGTCGGAGTCCGACGCCGTGGGCCTAGGCCTGTCGAAACTGTGGGCCTCCACACGACCCGTGTCGCTCACTTGGACTGGTTGTCACCGGTGCGTTTCGGATGGGAGTTCTTCCTGCCATGAGACGCCTGCGACTTCTTCTTCGGCGCCGTCAGGTCGATCGGCACCAGGATGAAGTCATCCAGCGCGTCGGCGATGTGAGCGTCGCGCGCCGCGGCGGCCGTCTGGTACTTCATGGCCGCGTTGGGTGTGGTGTGCCCCAGTCGCGCCTGCAGCTCCGCGATCGTCGCCCCGGTGCGTGCCGCCTGAGTCGCTGCGGTCGCACGTAGGTCGTGGATGCGCAGGTCCGGCCGGCCGATCGCCCGTCGCGCCTCATTCCACACTTGGTGAAGCACTGACTGAGAGATCGGCGTGCCCACGTGGGAAGGGAAGACCAGCCCGTCGGGACCGGCCTGGGAGAACGCGGCCATGTGTGTCGCGAGGACGTTCGTCACCGATGCCGGCAGGTGAACGATCCGCGCACCGGCCTCGGTCTTGACCGCCCGCACGACCTTGCCCTGGCCGCGCAGGTTCTGGATCTGCTCATCGACGACGACCCTGCGGCCGACGAGGTCGATGTTTCGGCGACGGAGGTTGCGAAACTCTCCGGATCGCAGGCCCGACCAGGCTGCCAGGAGAATCATGGCCCGGTACCGCTCGTCGAGGTGAAGCAGCGCCTCGGCGATCTGCTCAGGGGTGGCGATGGTTTTCTTCGACCTGCGCGGCGCCTCGGAGGCACCACGGATCGTGCACGGGTTGTGGTCGATCAGCCGGTCGCGGACCGCGGCGTTGAAGACCGAGGACAGAAACCCGTACACACGCGCGGTCATCGTCTTGCCGGTCTGGCCCTGCAGCCTCGTGTACCAGGAGGTGATGTCGCGAGCGGAGATCGCCCTCAGCGACTTCCTGCCAAGCTCGTCGTGGGCGAGGAACCGCTCCACGTAGCTCTCATACTCCTCGCGGGTGCGAGGGGCGAGATCGCGAAGGCTCAGGTTGGCCGCGATGTATTCGTTGAGGGTCACCGTGACGCGCGCCACCCGCTGGTCGGGCGGGAGCCACTCTCCACGCGCGATCAGCGCCTCCTCGGAGTGCAACCATGCCTCGGCGTCGATCTTGGTCGTGAAGGTCTGGTGGTACCGGCCTTCGTCGGGACCGAAGTACCGCGCACGCCATCCGGTCGTCTTGCCGGTTCTCGCGTTCTTGCGGCGTTCGGTGTTGCCGAACCCTCGCCTGCTTCCTGTTGCCATCGGCTTCGCCTCCCACGGGCTAGGTGTCTGTCGATCACCAGTCCGTGGGCCTCTGGTGGGCCTCCAGGAGGCCCACAGGGGGCATTCGGGTCCTCTCGTGTCCATCTGGGGCGGACACGGGAAGGGCCCCTGACCTGCGCTTTCGCTGGTCAGGGGCCCCATCAATCTGGTGGGCGATACTGGGATCGAACCAGTGACCTCTTCCGTGTCAGGGAAGCGCGCTACCGCTGCGCCAATCGCCCAGAGGGTGTTTCGAGGTGGCGACGGGATTCGAACCCGTGTATACGGCTTTGCAGGCCGCTGCCTCGCCTCTCGGCCACGCCACCCTGAGGCTGGTGTCCACCGGGTGGTGGTGCCCTCCGAGCGGATGACGGGACTCGAACCCGCGACCCTCACCTTGGCAAGGTGATGCTCTACCAACTGAGCCACATCCGCTTGTCCGCCGGCTGGTGTGCCCGCGGCTGCCTGCAGAACTCTAGACCAGCGGCGTGGGCAAGTCCAAGCCGGACCGGTGGTGGCCGGATGTCGCCCATGCCACAGTGGCAGCCATGCCTGGCGAGCCCCGCACCGAGCCCCGAATCGTTCTGTGGCACGACGGCCGCCTGCGCGACCCGGCCGAGCCGCTGGTGCGGGCCACCGACCACGGCCTGACCGTGGGCGACGGCGTCTTCGAGGCCTGCGAGCTGCTCGACGGCGTCCCCTTCGCCCTCACCCGACACCTCGACCGCCTCGAGCGGTCCGCCGCGGGCCTCGGGATCCCGCTGCCCGACCGGGCCACCGTCCGGCGAGCGGTGACGGAGGTCGCCGAGGCGTGGGGCACCGAGCTCGCCCGCATCCGCATCCTGTGGACCGCCGGGCCCGGGCCGCTCGGCTCGGACGCCGCCTGGGGACCCGGAACGCTCCTGGTCGCTGCGGCGGCAGTGGGGGCACCCGCCGCCGTCCCCGTCGCCGTCGTCCCCTGGACCCGCAACGAGCGGTCGGCCATCGCCGGGCTGAAGACGACCTCCTACGCCGAGAACGTCCGGGCCCTGGCGTGGGCCCACGAGCGCGGGGCCGGCGAGGCGGTCTTCGGCAACACCCGGGGCGAGCTGTGCGAGGGCACCGGCACCAACGTCTTCGTCGAGCGCGACGGCGCGCTGCTCACCCCGCCGCTGGAGTCCGGCTGCCTGGCCGGCGTCACCCGCGCCGTCGTCCTGGAATGGGCGCGCGAGGAGGGCATGGACGTGCGCGAGGAGACGCTGCCGCTCACCGCGCTGACGGAGGCTGAGCACGCGGCGCTTACCTCCTCCACCCGCGGGGTGGTGCCGATCAGCGCCGTCGACGGCCGGCCGCTGGAGCCCGGGCCGCTGACGACCCGCGCCGCGGAGATCTACACCCGACGCCACGTCGCCACGCCCGACCCGTGAGCGTCCGGTCCGTCGACCGCCGCAGTTTCGCGATCGATCGGCTCGTTCGGTAGGATCGCTGCTCGCGGTACCGGCCACCGCCGGCCCGGGCGATTGGCTCAGTGGTAGAGCGCCTCGTTCACACCGAGGAGGTCACTGGTTCGAACCCAGTATCGCCCACGAGCAAGGCCCCAGGTCATCGACCTGGGGCCTTCGTCTTGTCCAGCGGTCCAGCGTAGCGAGCGATCGTGTGCCGTCAGGTTCCCAGCGGGGTTGAGATTGCCTCCGCGAACGCCTCCAGCATCGTCGGTAGTCGGCGCGGAGTATCCGTCAGGTCGTTACGTTGGCGATGGCACGCTCCGACGCTCGGCTGACCGATCGACGACCCGACAACTCGCTCGCCGGTTGACCCTAGGGGCGACGGACGTCGACCAGGTCATTGATGATCCGAAAGTCAGCAGCGTTGTGGGTGAGCAGCGGCACGCCCTCGACAGATGCCGTGGCAGCGATGGCTAGATCAATCTGACGCCGGCGAGGTTTCCCTCCTCGTTGACTGACTGCGGCTGCCAGGCGCCCCCAGGCTCGTGCCACCTCGGTCGTGACCGGAAGGGGATCGAAGCTGGCTTCGACGGCAGCGAGCCGATCGGTTCGGCGCGCCCGCTCGGCGTAGTTGCGGGCCTGGAGCACACCGAAGTGCAGCTCGGTGAGTGATACGACGCTGATTGCGGCGTCGACGTCGACCGGAGCATCGTCACTGATGAGGACCGACGTGTCGAGCAGAGCTCTCATGACGCGAACGGGTCGACGATCTCGGCGTCCAGTCGATCCAGGTCGTCTTCCATCTCGCGTGGGGCCGGGCCCTGCCAGACGCGGGCAAGCGCAGGACCGCTCACCCAGCGACGACGCTGGGCGGGGCGAAGCTCGGCCACGGGTCGACCGGCGACGGTCACCATGAGGCTCTCACCGGCCTCAACCCTGCGGAGTACCTCCCCGACATTGTTGCGGAGCTCCTTCTGCGGGATCACGTCCATGGACACCATGGTAGCACTTCTGCTACGGCACTCCTGCTGGGCGCAGTCGGTACAGAGACTCAGGTCTCGTCCCTGCTCTGAGCCACGCCATGGCGCGCCGTCTGGTCCCGTGGCCGACGGTCTCGTACGCCTCGCGCACGAGGTACGGGATGGTGTCGTCGATCTTGCCTGGCCACTCGCCCAACGGAGCTCCGACGCGGTGCGTTCGTTCTCGCATCGCTCGCCTGTCCTGACGCCGTACCGCATCGGCTCCACGCACGCCGGCGGCCACGTGGTTCCCTCGAGCTCTGATACGCCACCCCCCGCTGGGCGGAGGTGAGCGTCGACCGCCACAGGTGGGAGCCGTCTTGACAGCTCCTGCGCCTGCTCCCGGACACCGCCGTCCCCAGGCGGATAACCCCGCCCGTGAGGAGTTCTTCCGGCGGGCGTCGAGGCCGAGCTCAGCGCGCAGCTGGGCCCGGAGCGAACGGCACCGACCCGGTCGACGGGCGACGGGCGTGGTGGCCATCCGGCCGGCCGCTCTGGCCCTCGGCGGCGCGGTTGTCGCTCCCGTCCGCCCAACCTCCTCCGCCGCCTGGGCGTGAGCGCCCTCACCTGCGCGTCGGGGGCGGCGGCACCGGCCCCATGACAGCCTTACCCCCATGCAGACCTGGCCTGGCCGTCCCTACCCGCTCGGCGCCACCTACGACGGCTCGGGCACCAACTTCGCCCTCTTCTCCTCCGTCGCCGAGCGGGTGGAGCTGTGCCTGCTCGACGACGACGGCGGCGAGACCCGCCTAGAGCTCACCGAGGTCGACGCGCACGTGTGGCACGCCTACCTCCCCGGTGCCCAGCCCGGGCAGCGGTACGGCTACCGCGTGCACGGGCCCTACGACCCCGACCAGGGCCACCGGTGCGACCCGAGCAAGCTCCTGCTCGACCCGTACGCCAAGGCCATCGACGGGCAGATCGACGCCCACCCCTCGCTGTACTCCTACGACATGGCCGACCCAGCCGCCCGCAACACCGCAGACTCCCTCGGGCACACCATGACCTCGGTGGTCATCAACCCGTTCTTCGACTGGGGCTACGACCGGCCGCCGGGCCACGAGTACCACGACTCGGTCATCTACGAGGCGCACGTCAAGGGCATGACCCAGCGCCACCCCGACGTGCCCGAGGAGCTGCGCGGCACCTACGCCGGGATGGCCCACCCCGCCGTCGTCGACCACCTCGCCGGGCTCGGAGTGACCGCGGTGGAGCTCATGCCGGTCCACCAGTTCGTCAACGACCCGCACCTGCAGGCCAAGGGCCTGACCAACTACTGGGGCTACAACACCATCGGCTTCTTCGCCCCGCACAACGGCTACGCCGCCTACGGCACCCGCGGGGAGCAGGTCCAGGAGTTCAAGTCGGTGGTCAAGGCGATGCACGAGGCGAACATCGAGGTGATCCTCGACGTCGTCTACAACCACACCGCCGAGGGCAACCACCTGGGCCCGACGCTGTCCTTCCGCGGGATCGACAACGCCTCCTACTACCGGCTGGTCGACGGCGACCGGGCGCACTACTTCGACACCACCGGCACCGGCAACTCCCTGCTCATGCGCTCCCCGCACACGCTGCAGATGATCATGGACTCGCTGCGGTACTGGATCGAGGAGATGCGGGTGGACGGGTTCCGCTTCGACCTCGCCTCCACCCTGGCCCGCGAGCTGCACGCCGTGGACCGGCTCTCGGCCTTCTTCGACATCGTCCAGCAGGACCCCGAGATCTCCCAGGTCAAGCTCATCGCCGAGCCGTGGGACGTGGGCGAGGGCGGCTACCAGGTGGGCGGGTTCCCGCCGCTGTGGTCGGAGTGGAACGGCAAGTACCGGGACACCGTCCGGGACTTCTGGCGCGGCGAGCCCGCCACGCTCGGGGAGTTCGCCAGCCGGCTCGCCGGCTCCGCCGACCTGTACGAGCACACCGGCCGCCGGCCGGTCTCCTCGATCAACTTCGTCACCGCCCACGACGGGTTCACCCTGCGGGACCTGGTCTCCTACAACGAGAAGCACAACGAGGCCAACGGCGAGGGCAACGCCGACGGGGAGTCGCACAACCGGTCCTGGAACTGCGGGGTGGAGGGCCCCACCGACGACCCGGAGGTCGGCCGGCTGCGCGCGCGCCAGCAGCGCAACTTCCTCACCACCCTGCTGTTCAGCCAGGGCGTGCCGATGATCGCGCACGGGGACGAGATCGGCCGCACCCAGCAGGGCAACAACAACGTCTACTGCCAGGACAACGAGCTGTCCTGGGTGGACTGGGACCTCAGCGAGGACCAGCGGGACCTGCTGGAGTTCACCAGGTCCCTCGTCCAGCTCCGCCGGGACCACCCGGTGCTGCGCCGGCGCCGGTTCTTCGCCGGCGCCCCCGAGCACGGCGGGGAGTCCGAGATCGGGGACATCGAGTGGTTCACCCCGGCCGCCGAGCACATGGCCGCCGAGGACTGGGGCGTGTCCTACGCCCGCTCGGTGATGGTCTTCCTCAACGGCAGCGCCATCCCCGAGCCCGACGCGCGGGGGAACCGGATCGTGGACGACTCCATCCTCTGCCTGCTCAACGCCGACGGCGCCGCCATCGACTTCCAGCTCCCCGGCTCCGGGTACGGGGCCAGCTGGACCACCGTCGTGGACACCACCACCCCGGACGCCGAGCCCACCGAGCACCCCGCCGGCGCCACCCTGACGGTGACCGGGCGCAGCGTGGTGCTGCTGGTGTGCCCGCAGGGCGAGGACCTGTGAGCGCGGCCGACGGCGCCCGGCCGGGCAGCGCGGCCGACGGCGCCGAGCCGGGCAGCGTGGCCGACGGCGCCCGGCCGGGCAGCGCCGTCGACGGCGCCGAGCCCCACCCCGGGCCGGACTACGCCCACCGGCCCGCGGCCGGCCGGCGCCAGCCGGTGTCCACCTACCGCCTCCAGCTCGGCCCGGACCTGACCTTCGCCGGTGCCGCCGCCGCGCTGCCCTACCTGGACGCCCTCGGCGTCACCGACCTCTACCTCTCCCCCGTGCTGCAGGCCGCGCCGGGCTCCACCCACGGCTACGACGTCGTGGACCACTCCCGGATCAGCGACGTCCTCGGCGGGCGCGCCGGCCTGGAGGCCCTGGCCGCCGCCGCACACGCGCGCGGGATGGGCGTCGTCGTCGACGTCGTGCCCAACCACATGGCCGTGCCCACCCCGGCCTGGCACAACCGGGCGCTGTGGTCGGTGCTCAAGCACGGCCCGGACTCCCCCTACGCCACCTGGTTCGACATCGACGTCGGCGGCGGGGAGGGCGTGCTGATGCCCGTCCTGGGCGCCCGGGTGGGCACCGTGCTGGCGGCCGGGGAGCTCACCGTGGGCACCGCCGTCGTGCCCACCGAGCCCGACGCCGGCGAGCAGCCGGTGCTGCGCTACTACTACCACGTCTTCCCCGTCCGGGCCGGCACCGAGCAGCTCCCGCTCGCCGAGCTCCTCGAGCGCCAGCACTACCGGCTGGCCTACTGGCGGGTGGCGGACGAGGAGCTGAACTACCGCCGGTTCTTCGACGTCGGCACCCTCGCCGCGGTCCGGGTGGAGGACCCCGAGGTCTTCGCCGCCACCCACGCCCTGCTGCTCGCGCTGCTCGCCGACGGCGTCATCGACGCCCTGCGGATCGACCACCCGGACGGCCTGGCGGACCCCCGCGGCTACTTCCGCCGCCTCCACGAGGCCACCGGCGGGGCGTGGGTCGCCGCCGAGAAGATCCTCGAGGGCGGCGAGCAGCTCCCGGCGGACTGGCCGGTGGCCGGCACCACCGGCTACGACGCCGCCTGGCGGCTCGGCGCGCTGCAGGTCGAGCCGGCCGGCGCGCTGCCGCTGGGCGGGCTGCTGGCCGAGCTCACCGGGGACGTCCCCGGCGCCCTGCCGGCGGAGGTCGAGCGGTCCAAGCGGCAGGTCGTCAGCACCTCCCTCTACGCCGAGGTGCACCGCCTGGCCACCCAGCTGCACGAGCTGTGCCACGCCGACATCCGGCTGCGCGACCACACCTTCCGGTCCCTGTTCGAGTGCGTCGCCGAGCTGGTCGTGGCGATGGACCGCTACCGCGCCTACGTCGTGCCCGGCGAGAGCGCCCCGGCCGGCGCCGAGGCGGTGCTCCGCGACGCCGCCGACCGGGCCCGGGCCCGGCTCGAGCCGGACCGGCACGAGACCCTCGACGTCGTGCTCGACCTCCTGCTCGGCAAGGAGGTGGGCAGCGCCGGGCGCAGCCACGAGGCCCGCCGCGGCGAGGCGATCGTGCGCTTCCAGCAGGTCTGCGGGGCGGTGACGGCCAAGGGGGTGGAGGACACCGCCTTCTACCGCTGGACCCACCTGGTCAGCCTGTGCGAGGTGGGCGCGGACGCCGAGCGGTTCGGGCTCGGCGCCGACGAGCTGCACGCCTGGGTCCAGGAGACCGCCGCCGCCTGGCCGGTGACGATGACCGCCGGGTCCACCCACGACACCAAGCGCGGGGAGGACGTCCGCGCCCGGATCGGGGTGCTGTCCCAGCACGCCGAGGAGTGGGTGGCGCTGGTCCACGACCTGCGCACCGCCACCGAGCCGCTGCGCCCGGCGGACCTGGACGGGCGCACCGAGAACCTGCTCTGGCAGACCCTGGCCGGGACCTGGACGCCGGCCGGGCCGATCGAGGCCGACCGGCTGCGGGCGTACCTGACCAAGGCGGCGCGGGAGCAGAAGACCTGGACCTCCTGGACCGCGCCGGCGGCGGACCGGGAGGCCGAGCTGGTCGGCTTCGCCGACGCGCTGCTCCAGGACGACGGCGTCCGGGCCGCGTTCGACGGCTGGGTCGCCAGCACCGGGCCCGCGGTCCGCGCGGCGGTGCTCGGCACCAAGCTGCTCCAGCTCACGATCCTCGGCGTCGCCGACGTCTACCAGGGCACCGAGGTCACCCGCACCTCGCTGGTGGACCCGGACAACCGGCGCCCGGTGGACTTCGCCGCCCTGGCCGGGGCGCTGGCCCGGCTGGACGACGGCGCCGCCCCGGTGGGCCTGGACGAGGAGAAGCTCCAGCTCACCGCCGCGGCGCTGCGGCTGCGCCGCGCCCGGCCGGGCGCGTTCGTCGGCGCGGGCGCCGGGTACGAGCCGCTGCCGACCACCTCCGGCCACGCCGTCGCCCTGGCCCGCACCGACGGCGACGGCCCGCAGGTGGTCGCCGTCGCCACCCGGCTCGCCCACGTGCTGGACCGCCTCGGCGGGTTCGGCGAGCACACCGTCGTCCTGCCGCCGGGACGGTGGCGCGGCGCGCTCACCGGGGCCACCTACGACGGCGGCGCCCACCGCCTGGCGGACCTGCTCGCCGCCCGGCCGGTCGCCCTGCTGGAGCGGGTCGGATGAGCGGCGCCGCGCCCACCGGCCCGGGGTCTGCCGGTCGCGGGCCCGCCGCCCCGCCGACCGTGTGGGCGCCGGCCGCGACCGCCGTCGCCCTGGTCACCGGCGGGCGGGACCACCCGATGCACCCCCGGCCCGGCGGCTGGTGGCAGGCGGCCGCGCCGCTGCCGCCGGGCACCGACTACGCCTTCCGGCTCGACGGCGGCCCGGCGCTGCCCGACCCCCGCAGCCCCTGGCAGCCGGCCGGGGTGCACGGGCCCTCGCGCACCTTCGACCCCGCCGCGCACGCCTGGGGGGACGCCGGCTGGGCCGGGCGCTCGAGCCTGGGCGCGGTGGTCTACGAGCTGCACGTGGGGACCTTCTCCGCCGCGGGCACCTTCGACGGCGCGCTGGCCCACCTGGACCACCTCGTCGACCTCGGCGTGGACATGGTCGAGCTGATGCCGGTGGCCGCCTTCCCCGGCACGCACGGCTGGGGGTACGACGGGGTGGCCCTGTACGCGGTGCACGAGGCCTACGGCGGGCCGGCCGGGCTGCAGCGCTTCGTCGACGCCTGCCACCAGCGCGGCCTAACGGTGTGCCTGGACGTGGTCTACAACCACCTCGGGCCGTCCGGGAACTACCTCGGCGCGTACGGGCCGTACTTCACCGACCGCCACCACACCCCGTGGGGCAGCGCGGTCAACCTCGACGGCCCCGACGCCGGCCCGGTGCGGGCCTTCGTCATCGAGAACGCGCTGCGCTGGCTGCGGGACTTCCACGTCGATGCCCTGCGGCTGGACGCCGTCCACGCCCTGCTCGACGACTCCCCGCGGCACCTGCTCGCCGAGCTCGCCGACGCCGTCGCGGACCTGGCCGAGACGGTGGGCCGGCCGCTGTCGCTCATCGCCGAGTCCGACCGCAACGACCCCCGCACGGTCGCCCCGACCGCCGTCGGCGGGCTGGGGATGACGGCGCAGTGGGCCGACGACGTCCACCACGCCCTGCACGCCTACCTCACCGGCGAGCGGCACGGGTACTACACAGACTTCGGCGCGCCGGAGACCCTTTCCCGGGCGTTGACCGAGGTGTTCGTGCACGCCGGCACCTTCTCCACCTTCCGCGGCCGGGACTGGGGCGCGCCGGTCCCGCCCGAGGTGGACGGGCGCCGGTTCGTCGTCTTCGCCCAGGACCACGACCAGGTGGGCAACCGCGCGCTGGGCGACCGGCCCAGCGCGGTGCTGGACGACGGCCAGCTGGCGGCGGCGGCCGCGCTCGTCCTGCTCGCCCCATACACCCCGATGCTGTTCATGGGCGAGGAGTGGGGCGCCCGCACCCCGTTCCAGTACTTCACCGACCACGCCGAGCCCGAGCTCGCCGCCGCGGTCCGGGAGGGCCGCACCGCCGAGTTCGGCGCGCACGGCTGGGCCGAGCTCTACGGCGGGGACGTCACAGTGCCCGACCCGCAGTCCCCGGCCACGGTCGCCGCGTCCCGGCTGGACTGGGCCGAGCCGGCCGAGCCGCGCGGGGAACGGCTGCTGGGCTGGTACCGGGACCTCATCGCGCTGCGCCGCGCCGAGCCGGACCTCGCCAGCGGGGACCGCTCGGCCACCGCGGCGGACGTGAGCGAGGAGAGCGTGCTGCTGCGCCGGGGGAGCTTCCTGGTCGCCGCGCCCACCGGCGACGGCGGCCAGACCCTGCCGCTGCCCGGTGGGGCCGACGTCGTGCTCGCCTTCGGCGGCGCCGAGGTCCGGGACGGGCAGGTCGTCCTGGACCGGCACGCGGTGGCGGTGCTGCGGCTGCGGTGACCGGCGCCGTCAGCCGTAGTACACCCCGATCCGCCGCCCGTCGACGACCTGGACCGCGACGTCCATGTCGAACACCTCCCGCAGCCGGTCGGTGTCGATGATCTCCTCCGGACCGCCCTGGCACAGCACCCGGCCGTCCTTCATCGCCACGATGTGGTCGGAGTAGCACGAGGCGAAGTTGATGTCGTGGACCACCAGCACGACCGTCTTGCCCAGCTCGTCGGCGGTGCGGCGGAGCAGCTTCATCATCGTCACCGCGTGCCGCATGTCCAGGTTGTTCAGCGGCTCGTCCATCAGGACGTAGTCGGTGTCCTGGCACAGCACCATGGCCACGAACGCCCGCTGCCGCTGCCCGCCGGAGAGCTCGTCGAGGTACCGCCCGGCCAGCGGGCCCAGCTCGAGGTAGTCCATCGCCGCGGCCACGTGCCGGCGGTCCTCCAGCGTCAGCCGCCCCCGGGAGTGCGGGTAGCGCCCGAACGCCACCAGGTCCTGCACGGTCAGCCGGACGGCGAGGTGGTTGTCCTGGCGCAGGATGGACAGCCGGGTCGCCAGCTCCCGGGACGGGGTCTTGGAGACGTCCAGGCCGTCCACGCTCACCGTGCCGCCGTCCATCTGCAGCAGCCGGGAGATCATCGACAGCACGGTGGACTTCCCCGCCCCGTTGGCGCCGATGATGGACGTCACCCCGCCGGCCGGCAGGGTGAGGGAGACGTCGTCGACGACGACCGTCCGCCCGTACCGCTTGGTCAGGGAACGGGTCTCGATCACCGGGTACCTCCACGAACGAGCAGGACGATGAACACGAGCCCGCCGAGGAACTCGATGACGACCGACAGCACGGTGTCCAGCCCGAACACGTGCTCCAGCACCGCCTGCCCGCCGACCAGGGTGATCACCGCGAGCAGCGCGGCGACCGGCAGCACGTAGGCGTGCCGGTGCGTGCCGGCCACCTGGTAGGCCAGGTTCGCCACCAGCAGGCCGAAGAAGGTGATCGGGCCGACCAGCGCCGTCGAGACGGACACCAGCAGGGCGGAGACGAGCAGGACCGCCATGGTCAGCCGCCGGTGGTCCACGCCCAGGGCGACGGCGTGCGCGCGGCCCAGCGCGAGGACGTCCAGGTCGCGCCGCCGGGTCCACGCCCAGGCGCAGACCAGGGCCACCACGGCGGTGCAGACGAGGAGCAGGGTGGGGTCCGGGGCGCTGAAGGAGGCGAAGAGCCGGTCGGCGACGGTGAGGTACTCGTTGGGGTCGATGACCCGCTGCAGGAACGTGGCCAGGGACCGGAAGAGGACCCCGAAGACGATGCCGACCAGCACCACCAGGTGCAGGCTGCGCCGGGGCCCGCCGAAGATCCACCGGAACAGCGCGGTGGAGAAGACGAGCATGGCCGCCACCTCCACCGCGAACCGGCCGGTCGGCGCCAGCCCGTTCACCGTCGTCGCCCCGAGGAAGAAGACGGCGGCGGTCTGGATCAGGGCGTAGAGGGAGTCGAAGCCCATGATCGCCGGGGTGAGGATGCGGTTCTCGGTCACCGTCTGGAACAGCACGGTGGAGACCGCGATCGCGACGCCGACCACCACCATGGCCGCCACCCGCCCGGCCCGCAGCGGCAGGATCAGGTCGAGCGCGTCCAGCGCGCCGAGGGTGAGGAAGAGGATCAGGACGGCGACGGCGGCCACCGCCAGCACCGCCACCACCCGGCCCGGGTGGGTCCCGGCGGCCGGCCCTGCCGGAGCGTCGTCGGCGCTGCGGCGGCCGTCGGCGGCGGGCGCGGCGCCGGTGCGGACGGTCTCAGCGGGCACCGCTCGGCCTCCGGAGCAGCAGGTAGAGGAAGACGGCGGACCCGACCACGCCGACGACCACCCCGATCGGGACCTCCGCCGGGTGGATGACGGTGCGGCCGACGATGTCGCAGGCGAGCACGAACCCGGCGCCGAGGAGCGCCACCCAGGGCAGGGAGCGGCGCAGGTAGTCCCCCATCGCCAGGCTGACGATGTTCGGCACCACCAGCCCGAGGAAGGGCAGCCCGCCGACGACGACCACGACGACGGCGCTCGTCACGGCGACGATCGACAGGCCCAGCGCCATCACCGCCCGGTAGCTCAGGCCCAGGTTGGTGGTCAGCTCCTCCCCCAGGCCGGCGACGGTGAACCGGTTGGCGGCCAGGTAGGCGACGACGGCGCACCCGCCGACGATCCACAGCAGCTCGTACCGGCCCCGGATGACCCCGGAGAAGTCCCCGGTCATCCAGGTGGAGAGGGTGTGCAGCATGTCGTTGCGGTAGGCCAGGAAGGTGGAGACCGAGCCGATGACGCCGGCGAGCATCATGCCGACCAGCGGCACGACGACGACCGAGCGCAGCTGGATCCGGCGCAGGATCGCCAGGAACAGCATCGTGCCGGCCAGGGCGAAGACGGTGGCGACCGCCATCTTCCCCACCAGCGGCAGCGCCGGCGCGACCAGGGTGACCACGAGCAGGCCCAGCCCGGCGGACTCCGTCGTGCCGGCCGTGGAGGGCTCGACGAACTTGTTCCGCACGAGCAGCTGCATGACCAGGCCGACGATCGCGATCGCGGACCCGGCCAGCAGGATGGACAGCGTGCGCGGCACCCGGGAGGACACCAGGGTCTGGGCCTGGGCGGCGGTGAGGTCGCCGGCGAGGACGTCGCCCACGCTCACCTCGGTGGCCCCGACGAAGAGGCTGACGCCGGCCAGGACCGCGACCCCCGCCGTGGCGGCGAGCAGGCCCAGGCGGAGCCGCAGCCGGCTGGGCCGGGGCTGCGGCTGGCCGCCGTCGGCCGGACGCGTCGAGCTGCCGTGGGCCGACCCCGCCGGGCCGCCGTCGGCAAGCCGGACCCGGCCGCCGTCGGATCGACGCACCGGGTCGCCGTCGGCGGGACGGACGAGGCCGCCGGCGACGGCGGGCGCAGGCGTGGCCGGACCGGGTGCGGGGCCGTCGACCGCGCGCCCGGTGCCGGGGTGGGCGGTGGCGGTCACGCGCCCAGCGCCTGGCCGACCTCGTCGATCATGGCCTCGACGTTGGACAGGCCGTGCATGACGATGTACCAGCGCTCCCCGTCCAGGTAGACGACCTGGTCCTGCTGCCAGGCGGTGGTGGCCGCGACCAGCTCGTTGTCCAGGATCTGCTCGGCGGCCTGGCCGCCGGTCTCGCCGATGGCGGCGTCGCGGTCGTTGACGAAGAGCCAGTCGGGGTTGGCGTCCCGGACCACCTCGAAGGAGACGACCTCCCCGTGCGGGTCGCTGGCGACGTCCGGGGCGGCCTCGGCCACGCCGAGCACCGTGAAGATGAGGCCGAAGCGGGACGCGGCCCCGTTCATGGTGACCTCGCCGCCGGAGGTCTGCAGCACCATCCCGGTGCCGGCCGCCTCCCCGGCCGGGCGGATCTCCTCGACCCGCTGGTCGATGCCGGCGAGGGCCTCGGCGACCTCGTCCTCCTTGCCGAAGATCTCCCCCAGCGTGCCGGCGCTCTCCTCCAGGCCGGCGAGGAAGTCGGTGGAGTCGAAGGTGACGTCCACGGTCGGGTAGCTCTTGCTCAGCTCGGGGTAGGCCGCGGCGGAGCGGAACCCGACCACGACGAGGTCGGGGTCGAGGCGGGCCAGGGCCTCGTAGTCCGGCTCGAACAGCGTGCCGACGTCGGTGTACTCCTCGCCGGTGTACTCCTCCAGGAAGGAGGGCACGCTGGCCTTGGGGACCCCGACGACGTCGACGTCGAGGGTGTCGAGGGTGTCCAGGGCGCCCATGTCGAAGACCGCGACGCGCTCGGGGTCGGCCGGCACCTCGGTGCTGCCCTGGGCGTGCTCGACGGTGATGGTGCTGGGCTCGGCGCTCTCGCCCTCCGCGGGCGGCTCCGCCTCGGCGCTGCCGCCGGCGGAGCAGGCCGCGAGGGCAGAGACGAGGACGACGGCGACGGCGGCGCGGCGCACGAGGGTGCTCACATGGGCTCCAGGGGTGGATCCGTAGGGAAGGAGGACCTAACGAAGGGGAGCCTAACCCAGATATACGCAACCGTCACCTACCGTAATTCAGCGGCCGACCCGGGCCCGCACGTGGCGCCCGGTTTGTCGCGTTCGCGGCGCTGGGCGGCGACCGCCTCGTACGTGTCGGCTTGTCATCACCGTCGGGCGGTCACCGACGCGACCCTGGGCGCGGGCGCGGGCGCGGGCGCGGGCCAGGCTAGGCCAGGCCGCGGATGGTGCTCTCCGCATCGTGTCGACCCGCAGCTGCGCGATCACCACGTCGATGCCGACCAGGGCACGGCCCATCGGGGTCGTGGTGTCGATGTCCGGCTCGGTCAGTGGCGGCGGGTCCGGCCAGGTGTGTTGCCGATGGTGTAGCTGGCGTGCCAGAGCTTGCTGCCCTGCCCGGCCCCGTGGGTCGCGTCCGGGGGCTGCGGTCAAGACGGGATGACACCTCGCCGGAGCACATCCGCCAGCCGGTCATTGCGGCCGGTGTCCTGGCTGTGGAAGCGCGCCGCGACGAACTCGTCGCGCAGCGTGGAGCCCGGTGCGAACTGTGCTGTGTCGAGTCGATAGCCGGCCTGCTCGGCGAGCTGGGAGAAGAACACGAACTGCGTGCGGGTGTTGCCCTCCCGGAAGCTGTGGATGACGTTCAGCTCGCCCCAGCTCTCCGCGAGCTCCTCGACGAACTCCTGATGCCCCAGGCCGCGCAGCAGGTCCTTCTGCGCGAGGCGCGCGTACTGCTGCTCGGCGGCCTCGGTCAGGTGCGGGCCTGCCCCGTAGTAGGTGTGGCCGTCCTTCGTCATGAACTGCCCCACCGGGGCGACACGCTCCTGCCCCGCCCACTCGTAGACGTCCTGGAACACGTAGTGGTGGATCGCTTTCATGTGGTCGTAGTCGAACTGGCCCTTCACCGGAGACTCGGCCAGCTCGCGCATCCGCAGGGCCGTGATGGCTTCCTCCATCGTGCGCAGCTTGTCGGGGTCCGTCTCACCGTGCGGCTTGCTCGGCGTCGTGAACTTGTTCCTCAGCACAGACGTACCTGGGATGAAGTAGTCATCCCAGGTACGAAAGACGTGCCGGCGCGGCATCAGCCCTGAACGTGGCGGCGGATCGCTGCGACCGCCTCATCCCCCGTCAGCTCGTGCCGGGCCGCCTGCTCCAGAATGCCGCGCAGCGCCGGGTCGGTGACCTCGTGCCCGGCCGCAGCCAGAGCGGCGTCCGCGAACGCGATGCGCTCCGCGACCTGGGTCTCGGTCGGGTCAGTAGCGGCGGTCGCCCGTGCCATGATCCACCCCTTTCAGCGGTGCGCCTATCCTAGCAGGTGGGCGAGATCGGTCGCGCGGAGGTTCTGGGTCTGACTTGGTTTCGGGACTATGGGAGCCTGTCCTTCTGAAGATTATCTCAATGAGCACACCCCAAGATGTGGGCTAGGAGGAGTCCAGGCGCCGCATTGTTCGACCGATCAAGCCCATTTGGCAACATGCTCCTGAAGCCACCTCTCTACGCGCAAACCTGCCAACGTAAGACGCTGACCTGCCCGCGGCGTCGCGATCAGGACTGTCGACGCCGAACGGGCCCCGGGTGGTACCGGGCGAACTTGCGGACCTGGTTGGCCTGCGCCGCGGCGATCTCCAGCCACCGCCGCGGGTCGCGCTCCGCCCGGTAGAGCAACGGGTTGGTGGCCGCGCCGGAGCGGGCCAGGCGCCGGACGACGGCGGCGTCCGCGGCCGAGAGGTACCGGGTCACCAGCGGCACCGGCACCACGTGGAAGAGGTGCTCGGCCGTGCCGATCACCGGTGCCACGGCCCGGTGGTCGACGAACGCGTCGACGTACATCTGCCCGACGTCGTAGCCGGAGGCGGTGACCGCGTAGCCGCTGCGGCCCACCCGCGGGTTGAGCTCGAGGAAGCGGTACACCCCGTCCCGCGGGTCGCGCTTGAGGTCCAGGTTGGCGAACCCGCGCCAGCCGACGTGCTCCAGCAGCCGGCGCGCCTGGGCCACGACGTCGGGGTTCGTCCCGGTGACCTGCGCGACGGAGTTGCCCAGTGCGCCGGGCGTGTGCTCCTCCAGCAGCACCCGGCCGAACTGCGCGAACCGCCAGTCCCCGTCCGGGCCGAAGAACAGGTTCACCGCCGCCATCTCCGCGTCCGGGCCGGGGACGTACTCCTGGACCACCAGCTCCCCGCTGTACCCGGCGGCGGCGATCCGGTCCAGCACGGCGGTCAGCTCGGCCGGGTCCTCCGCCCGGTCCACCTTCCGCTTGCCCGGGAAGGCCACCTCGTGGAAGTCCGCGGTGGACGCGGCCTTGACGACGACGGGGAAGGTCAGCCCGGCCGCGGCGGCGCCGCCGTCGCCGGCCTGGAGCACGACGGTGCGCGGCACCGGGAGCCCCAGCTCGGTGCACAGCGCGGTGAACCGGCCCTTGTCGGTGACGCGGTCGAGGGTGGCCGCGTCGGGGTAGGGCACGATGGCCTCGGCGAGCTCGGCGAGCTCGGCGAGCTCGGCGCGGTGGGCGACGAGCGCCTCGACGAGCCAGTCGGCGCTGCCGAGGAGCAGGTGCGGGCGCCCCGGCGCCTCCGCGAGCACGTCCCGCACCGCGCGCACCATGGTCGCCGGGTCGTCCAGGCCGGGCACCACGCGGTGGTCGACGGCGACCGAGCGGCGTACCGCCCAGGTCGCCACCCCGGCGAGCACCACGGAGCGGACGCCGAACCGCTCGTGGAACGTCCGGGCGGTGGCGTAGGCGCCGATGTCCCCGCCGAGGATGATCGGGCGGACACCGGTCTCGGTGGTGCTGGGCATGGACGTCCTTCCCGGCGTCCCGCTCGCCGGGAGCCCCGGCGAGCATAGCGACGGCGACCGGCGCCCTCCCGGCCCGGCACGCGCGCCCGCCGCGGCGCCCACCGCCGCCCATCCCTCCGGCGCGCCCTCCCGCCCGCGCGCCGCCCGCGACCTAGCCTTGGACCGTGACCGGCGACCGGGTGGCCCCACCCGACTTCGAGACCGCGCTGCTCAGCCTGCGCGGGCACCGGCTGCGGCCCGAGCTGCGGCTGGAGGAGGTCCCGGCCCCCACCCGGATCGCGCCCTACGCCCTGGCGCTGACCGGCGAGGTCAACACCGACGTCCGCGGCCGCGACCCGGACGCGCTGCTCGGCCACGGGCGGTTCGTCGTCCTGCACGAGCCCGCCGGGCAGGACGCCTGGCACGGGACCTTCCGCGTCGTCGTCATGGCCAAGGCCCGGCTCGAGCCCGAGCTGGGCGCGGACCCGCTGCTGGGCGAGGTGGGCTGGGCCTGGCTCACCGACTCCCTGCGCGAGGCCGGCGCCGGCTACCACCACCTCTCCGGCACCGTCACCCGGGTGCTCTCCGAGACGTTCGGCGGGCTGGAGCTGCGCGGCGGCGACGTCGAGATCGAGATCCGGGCCTCGTGGACCCCGGTCACCACCGACCTCGGCCCCCATCTGCTCGCCTGGGCCGCGCTCACCTGCGCCGCCGCCGGGCTTGAGCCGCTGCCGGAGAACGTCACCATGCTCACCCCCCGCGGCTGAGCGTGCCGCACCGACCGGCCGGTCCACGCGCCGTACCGTAGGCGGGTGCCACTGCCCGCACCCGAGCCCGAAGCCGCCCCGCTGGCCGAGGCGGCCGATAGCGCCCGCCCGCTGACCGCGCCGGCCGACGGCGTCCGTCCGCTCACCGCGCCCGCCGACGGCGTCCGCCCGCTCACCGCGCCCGCCGACGGCGTCCCCCCGGTCACCGACTCCCCCGCCGCCCTGGCCGCCGCCGTCGAGCGGCTCCGCGGCGGCACCGGGCCGGTCGCCGTCGACGCCGAGCGGGCCTCGGGGTACCGGTACGGCAGCCGCGCCTACCTGGTCCAGCTCCGCCGCGACGGCGCGGGCACGGTGCTCCTCGACCCGGTCCCGCTCACCGACCTCGACGGGCTGCCGGCGGTCCTCGGGGAGACCGAGTGGGTCCTGCACGCCGCCGACCAGGACCTGCCATCGCTGCGCGAGCTCGGCCTGGTCCCCCCGGCGCTGTTCGACACCGAGCTGGCCGCCCGGCTGCTCGGCCGCCAGCGGGTGGGGCTGGCCGCTGTCGTCGAGGACTACTTCGGCTACGCCCTCGCCAAGGAGCACTCCGCCGCGGACTGGTCCACGCGGCCGCTGCCGGAGTCCTGGCTGCGCTACGCCGCCCTCGACGTCGAGCTCCTGGTGCCGCTGCGCGCGGCTCTGGCCGAGGAGCTCGAGGCGGCCGGGAAGCTGTCCTGGGCGCTGGCCGAGTTCGAGCACGTGCGGACCGCCCCGCCGCCCCCGCCGCAGCCGGACCCCTGGCGCAAGACGGCCGGGCTGCAGGCGGTGCGCGACCCGCGCGGGCTGGCCGTCGCCCGGGAGCTGTGGCGGGCCCGGGAGCAGCTGGCCCGGCGCCGCGACCGCGCGCCGGGCCGGGTGCTGCCGGCGGCGGCGATCGTCGCGGCGGCGCTGGCGAAGCCGCGCAGCGAGGCCGAGCTCACGAGGATCAAGGAGTTCTCGGGCAAGGGCACCCGCCGGCACGCCGCGTACTGGCAGCAGGCCGTGGACCGGGCGCTGGCCCTGCCCGAGCGCGACCTGCCCCCGCGCCGCTCCCCGCACCAGCCCGGCGCCCTGCCCGCCCCGCGCGCCTGGCGGGAGAAGAACCCCGAGGCGGCCGCCCGGCTGGACGTCGTCCGCACCGTGGTGCGCGCCCGCGCCACCGAGCTCGACCTGCCCCAGGAGAACCTGCTCGCCCCGGCCGTCCAGCGCCGCCTGGCCTGGGAGTTCAGCGCGGGCGCGGACGCCGGGCAGGTCGGGGACCACCTGCTCGGGCTCGGCGCCCGGCAGTGGCAGGTGGACCTGGTCAGCGGGGCGCTCGCCGCGGCGCTGCGCGAGGCCTGAGCCGCTCTGGTCCCCGCCCGAGCTGCCGGCCGCGGTGCTGGGCTCCGCCGACCTTCCACGGCACTGCGCTCGACCCGGCCAGCCCGCCTCGGCGCTGGGCCAGCCTGGGCCGCTCGCCGCTCGCCGCTCGCCGCTCGCCGCACGCCCACGCCGCGCCGCCCACCAGCTCCCCGGACCACGCCGAGTTCAGTACGCTCCAGGTACCTGATACCGACAGTGCCGTCTACTTTGGAGCGTCCGTGAGCCCCGACCCCGCCACCGCCACCTACGCCGAGCGCACCACCGTGGTCCACCCGAGCGACGTCGTCGTGCCCGACCTCGGGGACGTCCTCGTGCTGACCCTCGCCCCGGAGGACGGCAGCGACCGGCCGTGCACCCTCGGCCCGGCCGGGCTGGCCAACCTCGAGGCGGCGCTCGGCACCGCGGCCGAGCGGGCGTCCGCCGGGGAGATCGGTGCCGTCGTCCTCACGGGCACCGGCCGGACCTTCCTCGCCGGTGCCGACCTGCACCTGATCCGCACCGTCCGGGAGCGGGAGCAGGTCCTCCGGCTGGCGACGGCGGGGCACCGCGTCGTCGCCGCCCTCGCAGACCTGCCGGTCCCCACCCTCGCCCACCTCAACGGCGCCGCCCTGGGCGGCGGCCTCGAGCTCGCGCTGGCCTGCGACTACCGCACCGCCGCGCCGGAGGTGCGCGCGCTCGGCCTGCCCGAGACCTACCTGGGGCTCCTCCCGGGCTGGGGCGGGTGCACCAGCCTGCCGCGCCTGCTCGGGCCGGACGCCGCGCTGCAGGTCATCGTGGACAACCCGGCGCGCAACAACCGGACCCTGACCGCCCGGGCGGCGCTCGACGTCGGCCTGGTCGACGCCCTGCTGCCCACCGACGACGAGGCCGGCCGGCTCGCCCCGGCGCTGGACTGGCTGCGCCGGGCGGCGGCCGGGGAGGTCGAGGTGCGCCGGCGCGCAGGCACCGACGGGCCGGCCGACGGCGCGGGCGGCGCCGGCGGTGGCAGCGCCGAGGAGTGGCAGGGCGCCGTCGAGGCCCGGCAGGGCCTGGCCGCCGCCCGCAGCGCCGGCGGCGCCCCGGCCGCCGAGCGTGCTCTGCAGGTCGTCGCGGCCGCCCGGTCCCTGCCGCGGGACGAGGCCTTCGCGCTGGAGGACGAGGCCCTGGCGGACCTGGTGATGACCGACCAGCTCCGCGCCGGGCTGTACGCCTTCGACCTGCTCACCCGGCGGGCGAAGAGCCCCGCGGGACGCCCCGCCGGGGCCACGCCCCGGGAGATCCGCGCGGTCGGCGTCGCCGGTGCCGGGCTCATGGCCGGCCAGCTCGCGCTGCTGCTCGCCCGGTCCCTGCGGGTGCCCGTCACCATGCGGGACCTGGACGACGAGCGCGCCGCGCGGGGCCTGGCGGCCGTCCGCGGGCAGATCGACCAGCTCGTGGCCCGCGGTCACCTGGACGAGGCCAGCGGCGCCCAGCTGCGGCCTTTGCTGCGGGTGACCACCGACCTGGCGGACCTGGCCGGGTCGGACCTGGTGATCGAGGCGGTGTTCGAAGAGCTCGACGTCAAGCGGCGCGTCTTCGCCGAGCTCGAGAGCGTCGTCGGCCCCGAGGCCGTGCTGGCCACCAACACCTCCGCGCTGTCGGTGACGGCGATGGCGGACGGGCTGGCCCACCCCGAGCGCGTCGTCGGCCTGCACTTCTTCAACCCGGTGGCCCAGATGCCGCTGGTGGAGGTGGTCCGGGCGGAGCGCACCGACGACGACACCTACACCACCGCCTTCGCCGTGGCACAGGCCTGCCGCAAGACCGCGGTGGCGGTGGCCGACGCCCCCGGGTTCGTCGTCAACCGACTCCTCGTGCGGCTGCTAGGGGAGGTCCTCGGGTCGCTGGAGGAGGGCACCACGGTGGCCGACGCCGACCGGGCGCTGCGGCCCATGGGCCTGCCGATGGGGCCGTTCCAGCTCCTCCAGCTCGTCGGGCCCGCGGTGGCCGAGCACGTGCTGGTCACCCTGCGCCGCGAGCTGGGCGAGCGCTACCCCGACTCCCCAGGGCTGGCGCGGATGGTGGCCGAGGGCGCGCCGTTCGTCACCTTCACCGGCCGGCCCACCGCCACCTCTCCGGTGGCCCCAGACCTGGCGGGCTACTTCGGCTCCCGCCCGGTGCCGGAGCCGCTGGACGCCGACGGCGTGCTGGACCGGGTCCGCCGGGCGCTGGCGGAGGAGACCGCGCTGCTGCTCGGCGACGGCGTGGCCCGGGACGCCGGGGACGTGGACCTGGCGATGATCCTCGGAGCCGGGTGGCCCCTGCACCTGGGTGGCATCACCCCGTACCTGGACCGCACCGGCGCCGCCGAGGCCGTCACCGGCCAGCGGTTCCACGCCCCGGGGGTGGCCAGCCTGCCGGCGTGAGATCGGCTCGGCTCTCGCGCTGGGTCCGGGACCGTGAAGCGGGTGTGGATTCTCCCCTGGCCGAGACCGGCAACCAGTGATCGTGAGCTGAACCTGCCGCAGGTGAGGTGCTGGGGTCGGTCGGCGTCGGCTGCCCGACCAGGGACAGCGATGCGCAAACGCAGCCGGAGACCCGATCTGTCATCGTTCGCCGCGGGCTTCTTCGCGTACCTGCCCGGATCGGTCAGCGGCGTACCCGATAGCGCAGGTGAAGTACCCGGTTGCCTTGAATCACCACGTCAGGGTCCTCCAGCAGGTGCTGGGCCCGGAGCGAGCCGAAGAAGCGCTTGCCGGCCCCGAGCACGACGGGTACGACGTCCATACGCAGTTCGTCGACCAGGCCTGCGGCAAGCACCTGGCCGCCGACGTCGCCAGCCGCGACCTCGATGATGCGGTCGCCCACGAGCTCCTGCGCCCTGGTCACGGCAGCCTCGACGCCCTCGACGAAGTGGAACGGCGCCTCGGGGTCCCAGCCGTCGGGTCTGCCGCGGTGCGTCACGACGACCACGTGGTCGACCCCGCCCGGAGGCGTCCCGTCCCAGCCATTCGTCAGGTCGAAGACGCGCCGGCCGGCGATCGTCGCCCCGATCTGGTCCCAATACGGCCGGGTGTAGTCGTAGGACGTCTGCGACACCTTCAAGACGCCGCTCTCGTCCAACGGCACGTCACCGCTGAGCAACCAGTCGAACAGCGGTCCGGGCTGGTCGTTCTCGTCCGCGATGAAGCCGTCTACCGACACCGAGCTGTACATGACTACTGTGCCCATGGGTGCTCCTCTGCTTGGGGGATGGCCGCAGGCTAGAGTGTCGTGAGCCGTCGTTCTTGTACGAAATCAATCGGCCGGCAGCGGCCAGCTGTCCAGTACGTGGCCGGGATGTTCGCGCAGGAACCGGCGCCTGACTTCGGCATATCGTGTCGGTGTGAGCCCCGTGAATGCCCGGAACTCGCGGCAGAAGTGGGCCTGATCGAAGTAGCCAGCACTACTGGCGAGGTCGGCCCAGTCGATCGGTTCGGCGGGGTTGATCGAGAACACCGTGGCGGCGAAGCGGTAGGTGCGGGCCAGCCGCTTCGGCGTGACGCCGATGATCTCCTTGAACCGCTGTGCCAGATGAGTGCTGCTGACACCGGCTGCCACCCGCAGGTCGCCGATCACCACCGCCCCGCTGGTCGCCGCGATGACGCTGCTCGTATGGCGGACCAGTCCCAGGCCGGCGGTCTCGCACAGCCGTCGCATGAGCTCCTCCTCGAGCAGCGTCAGCATCTCGTGCGGTCCCTCGGCCGTAGCCAGCCGGTCTCGCAGCTCGGCGATGGCGGGTCGGCCCCAAACCTGCTCTACCGTCACCGGCCGGTCACACAGCTCAGCCGCTGGCATCGGCAGGAACGGCGCCAGCCCCCACGGCTTGAAGTGCACGCCAACGGACCGGGTCCGGAGTGGGTAGCCGAACTCCCACGCGCAGGTGGGCATGGTGACCACGCAGCCGTCGGCGTACTCGGCTGTCTCGACGTCGGTGCCGGCACGGATGCGGAACGGCGCACCGAGGTTGACGATGAGCAACGCCGCCGGCGGCGGCAGCGTCAGTCGGGCGTACGGCGGCGAACCCTCCAGGTAGTAGAGGTCGTCGATCAGCCCGTCCAGCGGAGGTCGCGGCACTCTGGACACGTACTCCACGCCCACAGTATCGCCGGCCTCCCGCCCCGAGCACACCCCCATCTGTGAAGAGCACTCAAACCGGGGACAGGCACATGGCCGTCGACAAGGGCCGCCCTGACTGTTAACTTACAGGCTCAGACCGCGAAGGTGCCGACGGAGGTATATCTGGTGCGACGGCAGTCATGGCGAACCTGGCGCCGGTCCTGGCGCTCACGGGGACGAACCAACGCGTGGCGCCAAAATTCATCTCGCCCTGCCTTGGCGCGCGACACCGACGACGTCGTTATCACATTCGGGCATATGCGGTCTGAGCCGACAGCGGAGGTCGCCAAGCGGATCCTCGCGGAGAACGGCACTCCAGACGTCAAAAGGCTCCTTGAGGCGCGCGCACTCGACATCATGCTTAATGAGACCGACCAACGCACTCTGGCCGACGAGCTCAGAGCGCTCCTCAACAGGAGTCCCGGCCGGCCGGTAGGCCTGCGCGGTCGGCGGATGCGAGACCACCTCAACCGCGCGCATCAAAACCAGCGGGCGGGACGTCCGGTGCGAGCGAGTATGAGCAGGAGGTGCAGCGGTCCGAGCTCGCCGCGTCGCCACTGACCCCGCCAGAGGTTCTGCGTGACCTCGCCAAGGACCCGTCGAAGATGGTCGTGGCGGGACTGATCTTCAATGAGAACGCCCCGCCCGAGGTGCTGAGAACCGCAGCGGCCACCCACCCTGAGCTTCGCACGACGCTTGGTGCCCACCACAACGCGCCGGTAGACCTGATGGAGCAGGTTCCGCTTGCCGAGTTCATACCCCGTGCACTGGACTCTTACGTGCGTCAGCTCGGCGAGTCAGCGGATCTGATTCGACATATCGAGCACGAACAACGGAAACTCGTCTGGACGGGAAACCAGCCACCCGAGAGCCCGACTGTTGGCGAGATCACCCGCCGGTGGCGGCAACAGTTCAAGTGACGACCTCGGGCCTATCATCAACGTGTCATCGCACGGTCTCTTGCCGGGTTGCGCTCGGGCAGACCCGGCCGCATCGGCAGCATCAGGGCCTGAGGTTCGAGCAAGAGGCGCAGCGGCGCGCGAGGGCGGTGGAAGGGTCTACGTGATCTTCGAGTCGTACAATTCCACCGTCCGCTCGTAGCGGTCCGACCAGCACACTATCAGGGCTCTTCACAATCGGGGGTGTAGTCCGGGGCGGAACCCGCCGGCCTCGAGCAGGGATCTGGCGATGTAGTGGGTGAGGTTGCGGAACCCCAGGGCCGAGCCGCGCAGGTGCTCCAGTCGACCGTTGATCGCCTCGGTAGGGGCCGTTGCTGGTCCCGGGCCGGTCGAAGTAGGCCAGGATGTCGGCGGCGCGGGCGTGCAGGGTCCGGCCGAGCTTGCGCACCTCGGCCAGCGCGGCGGGGACGCCGGTGGTGAGGGTGTCGATGAGCTTGGCCATGATCTCCCTGCCCTTCTTCCGGTCGGGGTGGCGGTAGGCGATGCGCATGCGCTGGTAGATCTCCCAGGTGGTCTCGACCTGGACGTGTTCGGGGTTCGCGAACAGGTCCGTCAGGCGTTGGGTCTGCTTCTCGGTGAGCAGGTCGGAGCCGGTGTGCAGGGTCCGGCGGGCCTTGTAGAGCGGGTCGTCCTTGCGGCCGCGGTGCCCGCGGGTGTCGAGCTGGACCCGGCGGCGGCACTCGTCCAGGGCGTCCCCTCCTAGGCGGACGACGTGGAAGGGGTCCATCACCGGCACGGCGTCAGGGACCTTCTCGGTGGCGGCGGTCTTGAACCCGGTGAACCCGTCCATCGCGACGACCTCGATCTTCTCTCTCCACTCGGCGGGGCGGGCGTCGAGCCAGTCCTTGAGCACCTGCTTGGAGCGGCCCTCGACCATGTCCAGCAGCCGGGCCGGGCCGGTGCCCTCCTGGACCGGGGTGAGGTCGACGATGACGGTGACGTACTTGTCCCCGCGCCTGGTGTGGCGCCAGACGTGTTCGTCGACGCCGATGGCTGTGACGCCGTCGAAGCGGTGCGGGTCGTCGATCAGCCACCGCTTGCCTTCGGCGAGGACGGCGGTGTTGGCGGTGTTCCAGGACACGTCCAGGGCCGCGGCGACCCTCGCCACTGTCAGGTGCTGGACGACAAGCCCCTCCAGCGCCCAGCGCACCGCCCGGCGGGTGAGCTTCGACCGCGGCTCCGCGGCCCTGTTGGTGTTCTGGCGCCACACGTGCCCGCACCCACCCGAGCAGAGGTAGCGGCGCACCCGGACCTCCAGCACGGTGGGGCGCCAGCCCAGCGGCTCGTGGGACAGGCGCCGGACGACGGTGTCCCTGGGGGTGCCCTCGCACCCGCAGCGCTTGCACCAGCCCTCGTCCTCGTGCTCAGCGGGCAGCACCCGGCAGGCCAGCACCGCCCGTTCGGCCTCCAGGCGCTGCCCGATGACTTCGAGGCCGAGGTCGTCCAGGCCGGCGAACGTGGTCAGGTCGGGGCGGTCGAAGGTAGCGTCGGACAACGTCGAGGTCTCCTGGGTGGGTCGGTGTAGGAACCCCCATCATCGGGAGACCTTGACCTCTACCCAGGCAGCGACGCGCCGGCTCCGCCCGGTCCGGTCCTCACCGCACTACAACCTCATCTGTGAAGAGCCACTATCAGGACGGGAGACGTGTCCACGAGCGAGTCGGGAGAACACTCATGGAAATCAGCCTCGCGTTGGTCACGGCATGCGTACGCAGCGGCCGTGGTCCTCTGCGACGTTGTTTCAGCGGTGTTGAGCCAGCATCCGCTTGGAGCTTTGTATCTGGTGTCCCCTGATGTCTTGTCCGACAGGGCGATGGGGGACGTCTTCGATGACATCACACGCCCGCAGGGCTCGCTGTCCTCGGCTTCATTGGTCTTGTGTTCGCGCTTACTCCGGCAGCTCTCGCCAATTTCGCCCCTGGCGGCAAGGCGGGATGGCCCATCTGGATCCGGGTCGCGGTCGGGGCGGCTATCGTGCCCTTGCCTTTCCTGCTCGTCTATGCCTCAGGATGACGATGCGATAGAAGTGCCAGTTCTCCTGCTGAATCGCTGAGGCGATTAGACATGCAGTCCGGGTCGGTGGAGAACTTGCGGTCTCCACCCGCCGGGGCTCGACGCCGTACTCTCGCCGCGCCCTGGCGATGATGGCGTTGCTGGCCCAGTTGGCGGGGCAGCAGCCTGGAGGACCTGTGCGTGACCCGTACTTCTTGGGCGGAGGGGCCAACGTGGCGGTCACGACCTTGCAGTGATCGACCATGTGTGGCCGCTCGCGACGGGCCCTGTCCCTCAGCCCGGCCGCGCGACACTCGTTGCGTGCCATCAGATCAGTCCACGCGTGTAGGAGCCAGGCAGTTCGGCTCCAGCCACGGGTACGCGGGAGCGGTGTCCCCCTCGAGGAGTGGGTCAGCGAAGTCGGTCAGGAAATCGTCGTAGTCCGGGAACGCGGTGGCGTACTCCGACGAAGCGAACTCGTGCAGGATGTCCACTGCCTCCGCAGCGGCGTCCGGATCGCCCTCATTGACCGCACGCACGCCGGTGGAGAGCCAGGCGCACTGCCAGTCGATTGCCATGAGGGACGAGAAGAAGCCGTCCTCGTACCACTCGAGCGTCGGCGCGTCGACGCTCTGGGCCGAGGTACTGCTCGAAGAGTGGGTGTCGATCTGCGCGTCGAGCTGCTCGAACGACTCGGGCGGACCGAAAGCCGCGCCGGGCGGCATCTCGAGCTCGGCTGCGACGCGGTCCCGCTCCCGGTGCTGCTGAGTGATGAGGTCGGCCCGGTTCTTCTCGAGTTCGGTCAGGGCGTCGCGGGCCGCGACCTTGTCAGGGCCGGTGGACATGGCCGGCCGTGGAGAGTCTCCACGCGGCGTGGCGTCTGCGTCGGCACTTGCGTAGACCCAGACTCCGGCGACCCCGAGGAAGGCGACCACCGTCACCGAGGCGAGGGTCGCCGCGGGCTTCTTGCTTCCCGCCATGGTGATTCCTCTCGCAGGACGGCGGACGAGGGTGCCCTAGAGTCAGCGCTCGTCCCTCGCCGGCATGTCGAAGCCCCCGGTGTTGATCGCACTCTACCTGTGGTCGGGTCGCGATGCCCGGGAAGGCACCGCACCCGGCGTAGGGCCTCTGGGTGATGGTCGAGAGCCGAGTCCCGCCCGGTCGCAGCCCCCACGCGCCAGTCCCCGTCCGCCCATCGATGGGTACTGGACCCCCTGCAGGCCTTTGGCAACTACAAGCGCGCTGGGGGCCCTGATTCCCTGCGCGCCTGGATGCTGGCGAACATCGGCCGGCCTGACGGCGAAGGCTTCGGCTGTGCGGAGGTTGTCGCCGACGTCGACGCGTTCCTCGTCGCCCGGGACTGGTACACCACCATGAGCAGCGCGCTGTCCGAATCGCTCCGACGAGTGCTGCAGGACCGCCCTGCGGAGAGGATCGACCAGTTCTACCAGCTCCGCTTCGAAAAGCAGCCCAACAACGCATCCCGGGCCTTCTCCCGGCTCGTCACAGGCGAGGGCGTTCTCGACCCCATCCCACTCCGCGCAATAGCGCTGCGACAAGCCGTAGGCCTGCGCGGGGGTGATCCCATGCCAACCGCCCAGGAGGCGGGGGCCTGCGGACGTACCTTCGCCGAGAAGCTCGCCACTCTGAGCGCCTAGTACCCTGAGGCTCCCTCCAAGACGATGCCGGGGTGTGGAGCCAGCCGCATGACGTCGGACCAGTCGGGAGACAGCGAGCCGCTCCTCATCGAGCACGAGACGCCTCGTTTCAGTCTCGCTGTCTCCTGCGCTGTCCGAACGGTCCTCGTCCTTGCACTCCTGGGCTACTCGGGAGCGATGCTCGGATTCGGTATCCAACCGCTACCCAAGGTGGCTCCGACGGTGCCGACCCAGACACTGGGGGACTGGTCGCAGGCCTCAACCCGTCGGCGACGTGGCTTCGCCTCGCAGTCGTCACGCTCATCGGACTGGCCCTGTGCACCCCGATCACTGATGGTCGTCGGCTCCGCTACCGCCTGGGCCTGCTGCTCGGCGCCGCATACTGGCTGGCTGTCACGGCGGTCTTTGCCCACGCGATGGCTGACATGCGGTCGGGAGGCTTTGCCCCCGGAGATCGGGGGTGCATGTACGAAGGCTGATGGCCAGCCGGGGTACAGCAGGCACTGCTCGCAGCGCCCGCGCTCCCCACAGCCCTCGCCATGGTCCTGATGGGGACGATCTTCGCAGCCCGGCACCGGGCCGTGCGGATGCTCGTCCCGCCGGCGGTCTTCGCCGCCGCCGCGATGACGCAGGCGCTCACCTGGGAGGCGTGGGTCGTTCCGCTCCTGGATTCCGCTCCCTAGCACCCGCCGCGGCACTTGTTCGCCCTAGCGACGCGCACATCGACACCCCTTGGCTCTCGGCTCAGTACACGGTGAGGCCGCGCTCCCGGAACTGGCCGCGCACCCGGTCCACCAGCTCCGGCGTGGGCGCCGGGGTGTCCGCCAGCTCGTAGGTCATGCCGAGCCGGTCCCACTTGTCCCGGCCCATCTGGTGGAAGGGCAGCACCTCCACCCGGGCGACGGTGGCGAGGGTGGCGACGTAGTCGGCGACGGCGTCGACGTTCTCCGGCGCGTCGGTCAGGCCCGGGACGAGGACGAACCGGATCCAGATGGTGTTGCCGCGGTCCGCGAGCCGCCGCCCGAAGTCCAGGGTGGGCTGGAGCTGGCGGCCGGTGGTGCGCTGGTAGGTGTCCGGCAGGCCGGACTTGACGTCCAGCAGGACCAGGTCGACGTCGTCCAGCAGCCGGTCCGAGGCGTGCGCGCCGAGGAAGCCGGAGGTGTCGATGGCGGTGTGCACGCCGAGCTCCTTGGCCCCGCGCAGCAGCCGGCCGAGGAAGGCGGGCTGCATCAGCGGCTCCCCGCCGGAGACGGTCAGCCCGCCGCCGGTGGCCCGGAAGACCGGCAGGTAGCGGCGCACCCGGGCGAGGAGCTCGGTGACCTCCACCGGCTCCCCGTCCTTCATCTTCAGGGTGTCGGGGTTGTGGCAGTACAGGCAGCGCAGCGGGCAGCCGGCGAGGAAGACGGTCAGCCGGGTGCCCGGCCCGTCCACCGCGGTCACCAGCTCCCAGGAGTGCATCGAGCCGACGTCACCCGCGCGGACGGCCGCGACGTGCTCGGCGTGCGTCATCTCGGGTGCGGCGGCGATCCCGGCGGTGCCGGCGGAGCGGCGCAGCCGGGGGACGTTGTCCTCCGGGACCGGCTCGTACTCCCCCGTGACGCCGTCGGCCGGGACGATGCCGTGCGGGGTGAGCGGGCCGGTGGGTGCGGCAGCCCCGGCAGGCGCGGCACCCCCGGCAGGCGCGGCGGTGGTGCCACCCGCCGGCCCGGCGGCGCAGGCGCCGTCGGGCCCCGTGCAGGCCGCGACCGGCCCGTGCTCGGTGGTCACGCTCATGGTGCCTCCTCCGCCGGCGTCGCTGGTGGCCGCCGACGGCGGCCGGGGACCCGGGGCGCCGGCCGGCCGGCGCCCCGGGGACGGGCTACAGGCTCCCGTGGAAGGTCCGGGAGATGACGTCGAGCTGCTGCTCGCGGGTGAGCCGGACGAAGTTCACCGCGTAGCCGGAGACCCGGATCGTCAGTTGCGGGTACTTCTCCGGGTGCTCCATGGCGTCGTAGAGGGTGTCCCGGTTCAGGACGTTGACGTTCATGTGGTAGCCCTCGGAGCCGGTGTAGGCGTCCAGCAGCCCGACCAGGTTGGTCACCTGCTCCACCGGCGTCCGGCCGAGCCCGGCCGGCACGACGGTGTTGGTCAGCGAGATGCCGTCCTGGGCGTCGTCGTAGGGGAGCTTGGCCACGGACAGCGCGGAGGCGAGCATGCCGTGGGTGTCCCGCCCGTTCATCGGGTTCGCGCCCGGGGCGAACGGCTCCCCCGCCCGGCGCCCGTCCGGGGTGTTGCCGGTGTGCTTGCCGTAGACCACGTTGGAGGTGATCGTCAGGACCGACTGAGTGTGCAGTGCGCCGCGGTAGGTGGGCAGCGCCCGGATCTTCGCCATGAACTTCTCCACCAGCGTCACGGCGATGGCGTCCACCCGGTCGTCGTCGTTGCCGAAGGTCGGGAAGTCCCCGGTCACCTCGTAGTCCACGACCAGGCCGTCGTCGTTCCGCACCGGCCGGACGGTGGCGTACTTGATCGCGGACAGGGAGTCCGCGGCCACCGACAGCCCGGCGATCCCGCAGGCCATGGTGCGCAGCACGTCCTGGTCGTGCAGGGCCATCTCCAGGCGCTCGTAGGCGTACTTGTCGTGCATGTAGTGGATGCAGTTCAGCGCGTCCACGTAGGTCTGGGCCAGCCAGTCCAGCAGCACGTCGTACTTGGCCACGACGTCGTCGTAGTCCAGCACGTCCCCGACCACCGCCGGGGTGGGCGGGGCCACCTGCTTGCCGGTGTTCTCGTCCCGGCCGCCGTTGATCGCGTACAGCAGCGCCTTGGCGAGGTTGACCCGGGCGCCGAAGAACTGCATCTGCTTGCCCACCGCCATCGGGGAGACGCAGCAGGCGATGGCCGCGTCGTCGCCCCAGGCGCCGGAGATCGCGGTGTCGGACTCGTACTGGATGGCCGAGGTGTCGATGGAGACCTGGGCGCAGAACCGCTTGAAGCCCTCCGGGAGCTGCTCGCTCCACAGCACCGTCAGGTTGGGCTCGGGCGCCGGGCCGAGGTTGTACAGGGTCTGCAGCATCCGGAAGGAGTTCTTGGTCACCAGCGTCCGGCCGTCCGCGCCGGTGCCGCCGATCGACTCGGTCACCCAGGTCGGGTCACCGGAGAAGAGCTCGTCGTACTCGGGGGTGCGCAGGAACCGCACGATCCGCAGCTTGATGACGAAGTCGTCGATGATCTCCTGCGCGGCGGACTCGGTGAGCAGGCCGGCGTCGAGGTCGCGCTGGATGTACACGTCCAGGAAGGTGGAGGTGCGGCCCAGCGACATGGCCGCGCCGTTCTGCTCCTTCACCGCCCCGAGATAGGCGAAGTAGAGCCACTGCACGGCCTCCCGGGCGGTGGCCGCCGGGCGGGAGATGTCGTAGCCGTAGCTGGCGGCCATCTCCTTGAGCTCGGTCAGCGCGCGGATCTGCTCGCTGTTCTCCTCGCGGTCCCGGATGACGTCCTCCACCGAGCGGCGGGCGTCCAGCACGGCCCGTTCGGCCCGCTTGCCCTCGATCAGGCGGTCGACGCCGTACAGCGCGACCCGGCGGTAGTCGCCGATGATCCGGCCGCGGCCGTAGGCGTCGGGCAGGCCGGTGACGATGTGGGCGCTGCGGGCCTTGCGCACGTCGGGCGGGTAGACGTCGAAGACGCCGTCGTTGTGGGTCTTGCGGTACTTGGTGAAGATGTCCCGCACCACCGGGTCGACCTCGTAGCCGTAGGTCTTCAGCGCGGTCTCCACCATGCGCCAGCCGCCGAAGGGCATGATCGCCCGCTTGAGCGGGGCGTCGGTCTGCAGGCCGACGATGAGCTCGGCGTCCTTGTCGATGTAGCCCGGGCCGTGGGCGGTGATGCCCGCCGGGGTGTGCGGGTCGACGTCGTAGACGCCCTTCTCCCGCTCAGCCGGGAACATGCCGGAGAGCACGTCCCAGACGTGGGTGGTGCGGGCGGTGGGGCCGGCGAGGAAGCTGGCGTCGCCGGTGTACGGGGTGTAGTTGCGCTGGATGAAGTCGCGCACGTCGATCGCCGACGTCCATGCGCCCGGGGCGAACCCGCGCCAGGCGTCGGTCCCGCCGGCCGGCTCGCTCTGCTTGGTCTGCTCCGCCGGCGCGGTAGCCCCGGCCTGCTCAGTCCGTTCGGTGACGGTGGTGGTGGCCATGTCCCTGCCTCCTCGTCGGCGGCTGGCACCTCCTGCCGCCTTACCCACAACGGTAGGAATCGGGCAGCCGACGGCCGTGGGACCTTGGCCCGGGCGGGCCGGTGTCGGTGCTCACACCGGCCGACGGCGGCCGGTCGGGTACCGCGGTCCGCCCACCTGCCCACCGACGGCGACTGGCGGCTCAGCCCTCGGTGCGGCGCTCGGGCGCCGCGACCGGCGGCAGCGAGCCCGCCGCGCCGCGCTCGCCGAGGCCTGCCACGGCGGCGGCGGTCTCCCGGGCGATGTCCTGCCCGCGCAGGTGCAGCTCGGCGACCAGCTGGGCGCGGGAGGCGTGCTCGAGGAACCGCGGCGGGACCCCGTGGCTGCGGACCGGGACGTCCACGCCGTCGTCGGCGAGGGCGTCCCGCAGGGCCGAGCCGACCCCGGTGAGCCCGTCCTCGATGGTGACGACGAGGTCGTGCTGGCCGGCGAGGGCACGCAGCTCGGGGGCCACCGGGAGTACCCAGCGGGGGTCCACCACGGTGGAGCCGATGCCCTGGGCGTCCAGGGCGGCGGAGACCTCCACCGCCGCGTGCGCCATCACCCCGACGCCGACGACGAGCACCCGCGGCACCCCGCCGTACCGGGCCAGGACGTCCACCGGGCCCTGCCGGCCGAGCGCCGAAAGCGCCTCGGGCAGGGCGCCCTTGGGGTAGCGGACGACGGTGGGCGCGTCGCGCACGGCCACGGCCTCGCGCAGCTCGGCGCGCAGCGTCGCCTCGTCCCGGGGGGCGGCCAGCCGCAGGCCCGGGACGGTGCGCAGCAGCGCGAGGTCCCACATGCCGTTGTGCGAGGGGCCGTCGTCGCCGGTCAGCCCGGCCCGGTCCAGGACGAACGTGACGCCGGCCCGGTGCAGCGCGACGTCCATCAGCACCTGGTCGTAGGCCCGGTTGAGGAAGGTGGCGTACAGCGCCACCACCGGGTGCAACCCGGCGAAGGCCATCCCGGCGGCGGAGGTGACTGCGTGCTGCTCGGCGATGCCGACGTCGAAGACCCGGTCGGGGAATTCCTCGGCGAGGGGCGCCAGGCCCACCGGGGCGAGCATGGCGGCGGTGACGGCGACGACGTCGCTGCGGCGGCGGGCGATCTCCACGATCTCCTCGGCGAACACCGACGTCCACCCGAACCGGGACGGCACCACCGGTAGCCCGGTCTCGGGGTGGATGACGCCGACGGAGTGCAGCCGGTCGGTCACGTCGGACTCCGCTGGGGTGTACCCCCGGCCCTTCTGGGTGATGGCGTGCACGATGACCGGCCCGCCGTAGGCCTTGGCACGGGTGAGGGCGAACTCCATCGCCGTGGTGTCGTGCCCGTCGACCGGGCCGATGTACTTGATCCCCAGGCCCTCGAAGATGCCGGGCGGGGCGATGACGTCCTGCAGGCCCTTCTTCATCCCGTGCAGGGCGTCGTAGGCGAGCCGCCCGGGCGGGCCGGAGCGCTGCAGCGTCCGCTTGCCCCAGTCCAGGACCTTCTCGTAGCTGCTGGTGGTGCGCAGCGCGTCGAGGTGGTGGGCGAGCCCGCCGATGGTCGGGGCGTAGGAGCGGCCGTTGTCGTTGACGACGACGATCAGCGAGCGGTCCTGCCCGTCGGCGATGTTGTTCAGCGCCTCCCAGGCCATCCCGCCGGTGAGGGCGCCGTCGCCGATGACGGCGACCACGCTGCGGTCGCCCTGGCCGCGCAGCTGGTTGGCCTTGGCGATGCCGTCCGCCCAGCTCAGCGCGGTGGAGGCGTGGGAGTTCTCCACGACGTCGTGGTCGGACTCGGTCCGGGAGGGGTACCCGGACAGCCCGCCGCGGCGGCGCAGCTCGGAGAAGTCCTGGCGGCCGGTGAGGAGCTTGTGCACGTAGGCCTGGTGACCGGTGTCGAAGACGATCCGGTCCGCCGGGGAGTCGAAGACCCGGTGCAGGGCGAGGGTCAGCTCGACGACGCCGAGGTTGGGCCCCATGTGCCCCCCGGTCCGGGAGACCGAGGCGATGAGGAAGTCGCGGATCTCCTTGGCCAGGACCTCCAGCTCGAGAGAGGTGAGCCGGCGCAGGTCGGCCGGGCGGCGGATGCGCTCCAGGTAGGTCATCGGCTTCCTTCCGGGGTGCGCCACGGCGGTGCACCGACGCCCCAGGATACGGCCCGGCCCGCCGCGCGACGAGGGGAACCCCGGCCGCCCGCCCCGCCCGGCCCAGGGTCCTCCCGTTCCCCGCGTGTCCCCCCGCCCACGCGCGTGTCCTCCCGCCCCCGCGTGCGTCCCCCGTCCACGCGTGCGTCCCCCCGTCCCCGCCTGCGTCCCCCCGTCCCCGCGTGCGTCCCCCGTCCACCCTCGCGTCTCCCATCCACGCGCGCGTGGGTCACGAGGTGACGATCCGCACCGGTGCCGTCGTGCTGACCCGGGTGGCCGGTCCGGTCGTGTCCACGGCCAGCGGCTGGCCGGCCAGCCGCAGCCCGCTCACCCGCATCCCGCGGCCGGCCTCGGCCGCCACCCGCAGGGTGCCGCCGGGCACGTCCGGCACCAGGGCGAGGGGGGCGGTGAGCACCGTGACGGCAGCCGCGGCCGCCCGGCGTACGGGGAGCCCGCACAGCTGGCGTAGTCGATCTCGACGCCGGAGTCCGCGACGGAGACCGCTCCGATCGCCTCGCGGTCGGCCACGGCCTCGCGCGCTTCGGCGGCGGAGTCGTACTGCGTCGTCTCGAACGCTCCGGGTGACTGCTTCTCCAGCGCCGGTGATCTGCTCGACGGCCTGCGGAGGTCCTCCCACGGCCAGGGAAGGTCCTCGGCCCCGGAGTTCAGCGACGGCACGAGGAAGGCCAGCAGCATGAGGAGGAGGGCCGCGGGCACGCCGACGAGGATGGCCAGCAGCGTCAGGCCCGGCCGGTACTGCTGTCGCCGAGGGATCGCACAGAGTCATCGCCCCGTCCGTGTGAACGATGACGGCTCGGACCAGTCCGTGCTAAACTGATTGCACTAGATCCCCCACGCCTCTCCACGATGCGCACTTGGGGGATTTTCTCTGCCCGCATCCGATCCATGAGGAGCGCCGATGCCCCAGCCGCGCCGCGGGCCCCGTGACCCCCGTCCGCGCGGGACCCTTCACTACGACAAGCCGCCCATGGCGCTGGACGCGCTCGTTGACCGCCTCTCCGCTCGCGGGCTGGCCATCCCCGACCGGGACCGCGCGCTGCGGTACCTGCGCCACATCGGCTACTACCGCCTCTCCCCGTACACGATCCCGTTCCAGCAGGGCCGCCCGGACCATCTCATGCGCGAGGGGACGTCCTTCGACGACGTCCTCGACCTCTACGTCTTCGACCGCGCGCTGCGCCTGCTCGTCATCGACGCCCTCGAGCGCGTCGAGGTCGCCGTCCGCGCAGCCCTGACCGACCACATGTCGACGGCCTACGACGACCCGCACTGGTACATGGACGCGTCGCACTTCCGCGACCGCGGCAGGCACGCCGGGCTCCTGAAGATCGTCAGGGACACCTGCGACGAGCGGCTCCGCGGCACGCCCGACGCCGGCGAGGACTCGCTGGTCCACCGCTCGGCGCTCGAGCACTACCTCACGACCTACGGCTCCCCCGAGCTGCCGCCGTCCTGGCTCATGGTCGAGACGCTCACCATCGGGCAGGTCACCAGCGCGTACCGGAACCTGAAGCGCCGCGCCGACCGGACGATGGTCGCCCGGAGCATCGGCCTGACAGCTCCGGTGCTCGAGTCCTGGATGCAGACGTGCGTCCGCGTCCGGAACATCTGCGCCCACCACGGCCGGCTGTGGAACGTCGGCCTCGGTGTCTACCCGGCGATCCCGACCTCGCCGACGGTGTCCTGGCTCGAAGACGTCGACGTGATGCCTGACAGGTCGACGAAGCGGCTCTACCCGGTCTTGGTGTCGCTGCAGACGGTCCTGGAGACGGTCTCCCCGGGCAGCGGCTGGGCGAATCGGCTATATCGGCTGATCGATTCCCGACCGGCGATGAACTTGCGCGGCATGGGCATCCCCGAAAACTGGGCTGGCGATCCGTTCTGGCGTCGACATCTCGACTGAGCCACAGACACATGCCCCGCCAGGCCGAAGCCTGACGGGGCGCATGTGCGAGACGCTGCAGCTAGACCTGGCTCGGCGTGTCAGCTGCCAGACCGTCTCGTGTTCGAGCCGAACAGCTCAGGAACCGGCGAGCTGGCGCAGCACGTACTGCAGGATGCCACCGTTGCGGAAGTACGCCGCCTCCCCGGGGGTGTCGATCCGGACGACCGCGTCGAACTCCACCCTGCCGCCGTCGGCCTTGGTGGCCGTCACGTGCACCGTCCGCGGCGTCGTGCCCTCGTTGATGGCGGTGATGCCGGTGATGTCGAAGGTCTCCGTGCCGTCCAGGCCCAGCGACTCGGCGTTCTGCCCGGCCGGGTACTGCAGCGGCAGCACGCCCATGCCGATGAGGTTGGAGCGGTGGATCCGCTCGAAGCTCTCGGTGATGACCGCGCGCACCCCGAGCAGCGTGGTTCCCTTGGCGGCCCAGTCGCGGGAGGAGCCGGAGCCGTACTCCTTGCCGCCGAGGATGACCAGCGGGATGCCCTGCTCGGCGTAGGCCTGGGCGGCGTCGAAGATGGTGTCCTGCTCCCCGGTGAGGAAGTTCTTCGTGTACCCGCCCTCGACGCCGTCGAGGAGCTGGTTGCGCAGCCGGATGTTGGCGAACGTGCCGCGGATCATCACCTCGTGGTTGCCGCGGCGGGAGCCGTAGGAGTTGAAGTCGCGGCGGGCCACCCCGTGCTCGGCGAGGTACTTCCCGGCCGGGCTGTCGGGCTTGATCGAGCCGGCCGGGGAGATGTGGTCGGTGGTGACGGAGTCCCCGAGCTTGGCCAGCACCCGCGCGCCGGCGATGTCCTGCACCGGCTCCGGCTCGGCGGTCATGCCCTCGAAGTACGGGGGCTTGCGCACGTAGGTGGAGTCCTCCTGCCAGGCGAAGGTGTCCCCGGCGGGGGTCTCCAGGGAGCGCCAGCGCTCGTCCCCGGCGAAGACGTCGGCGTAGTCCTTGGTGAACATCTCCGGGTCGATGGAGCTGGTGATGGTCGCGTCGACCTCGGCCGGGGAGGGCCAGATGTCCTTGAGGTAGACGGCGTTGCCCTGCTCGTCGGTGCCGAGCGGCTCGTTGTCGAAGTCGAAGTCCATCGTCCCGGCCAGGCCGTAGGCGATGACCAGCGGTGGGGAGGCCAGGTAGTTCATCTTCACGTCCGGGTTGATCCGGCCCTCGAAGTTCCGGTTCCCGGAGAGCACCGAGACCACCGAGAGGTCGTGCTCGTTGACCGCGGCGGAGATCTCCTCCGGCAGCGGGCCGGAGTTGCCGATGCATGTGGTGCACCCGTAGCCGACCAGGTGGTAGCCGAGCTGCTCCAGGTACGGCCACAGGTTGGCCTTGTCGTAGTAGTCCGAGACCACCTTCGAGCCCGGCGCCATCGAGGTCTTCACCCACGGCTTGACCTGCAGGCCCTTCTCGACGGCGTTCTTGGCGAGCAGGCCCGCGGCGAGCATGACCGAGGGGTTGGAGGTGTTGGTGCAGGAGGTGATGGAGGAGATGACGACGGCGCCGTGGTCGAGCTCGGTCTGCCGCCCGTCGGCCAGGGTGACCGGCACCCGGTTGGTGGGCCGGTCACCGGCGCGCCCCTGCGGGGCGGGCGGGGTCCCGCCGTCGCCGTTCTCCGCCGAGGCGATGGGGTCGGAGGCGGGGAAGGTGTCCTCCACCGCGGCGTCGTAGGAGCTCTCCTTGACCGGCTCCGCGGCCCCGACGTACTGCGGCAGGACGTCGGCGAAGGCGGACTTGGCGGCGGCCAGGTCGATGCGGTCCTGCGGGCGCTTGGGCCCGGCGATGGACGGCACCACGGTGGACAGGTCGAGCTCGAGGTACTCGGAGAACTCCGGCTCCCGGGCCGGGTCGTGCCAGAGGCCCTGCTCCTTGGCGTAGGCCTCGACGAGCGCGACCTGCTCCGGCGGCCGCCCGGTCAGCCGCAGGTAGTCGATCGTCACCTGGTCGATGGGGAAGATCGCCGCGGTGGAGCCGAACTCCGGGCTCATGTTGCCGATGGTGGCGCGGTTGGCCAGCGGCACCTCGGCCACGCCGTCGCCGTAGAACTCCACGAACTTGCCCACCACGCCGTGCTCGCGGAGCATCTCGGTGATCGTCAGCACGACGTCGGTGGCGGTGGCGCCGGAGGGGATGGCGCCGGAGAGCTTGAAGCCGACCACCCGCGGGATGAGCATGGAGACGGGCTGGCCGAGCATCGCCGCCTCGGCCTCGATGCCGCCCACGCCCCAGCCCAGCACGCCCAGGCCGTTGACCATCGTGGTGTGCGAGTCGGTGCCCACGCAGGTGTCCGGGTAGGCCCGGGTGACGCCGTCGGCGTCCCGGGTCATCACGCCGCGGGCCAGGTACTCCAGGTTGACCTGGTGGACGATGCCGGTGCCGGGCGGGACGACCTTGAAGTCGTCGAAGGCGGTCTGGCCCCAGCGCAGGAACTGGTACCGCTCGCCGTTGCGCTGGTACTCCATCTCCACGTTGCGCTCGAAGGCGTCCGGCCGGCCGAAGACGTCGATGACCACGGAGTGGTCGATCACCAGCTCGGCCGGGGCGAGCGGGTTGACCTTGGCCGGGTCGCCGCCGAGGTCGGCGACGGCCTCCCGCATGGTGGCCAGGTCGACGACGCACGGCACGCCGGTGAAGTCCTGCATGACGACCCGCGCCGGGGTGAACTGGATCTCCACGCTCGGCTCGGCGCTCGGGTCCCACTGGGCGAGCGCGCGGACGTGGTCGGCGGTGACGTTGGCGCCGTCCTCCGTGCGGAGCAGGTTCTCGGCCAGGATCTTCAGGCTGTACGGCAGGCGCTGGAGGCCGTCGACGGCGGCCAGCCGGAAGATCTCGTAGCTCTTCCCGCCGACGTCGAGCGTGCCCTTGGACTGGAAGCTGTCGGTGCTCACATGTGCTCCTCGACTCGTGCTGGCACGGCGGCCGCGCACCGCGCGCCGCCTCGCGCGTTCCCCGGCCATCGTGCCACGGACGCCTGCGCCCGGCTGGATATCTCGACATCAAGATACTTTGTCGCGGGGGACGGTGTCCACCGGGACGGCGGCGGCCGTGTCGCGGCTCGCCGGCGCTGGGACCTGGGGCGGTGAACCCGGGTCGGGAGCATCAGGTGTCTGGGGCGCCGAGCTCCTGGAACAGGGTGATCTCGAGGTCGGCCGGGGCGTGCAGACGCGAGTTGAGCGACCGCCAGGGCGTCTCGCGGGGCGCGGCGATCAGCTCGGCGCCGGCCTGGACGAGCTGCGTCGTCGTCGCCGCGCTGTCGTCGACCTCGAAGGCGATGCGGATGCGGGCGCTGGGCCGCCCCTCGGCCTCGACGGAGTCGATCAGCCTCACCTGCGCGGGGTTGGAGAGCTCCAGGGTCGCCGCCCCCGCGTCCAGGATCGCGACCCGGGCATCTCCGTCACCCTCGAACGCTTCTCGTTCCGGCAGGCCGAGCACGTCTCGGTAGAAGGTCAGGGCTGCGTCGAAGTCCTCGGCCTCGACAACGAGGCGAAGCTGCCGCACGCGGGGCTGGCCTCCCGGGCTGTCTGCGTCCTCGGTCATGCGGCAACGGTAGGGCCTGACGTCCGGGTCAGCCCCGCCGCAGGGTGGCGACCACCTCGAAGTGGTGGGTGTGCGGGAAGAGGTCGAACGCGCGCAGCCCGGTGACCACGTACCCGTGCTCGCGGGCGGCCTTGAGATCCCGGGCGAGCGCGGCCGGGTCGCAGGCCACGTGCACCACGGTCCGCGGCCCCAGGTCGGCGACGGCGGCCAGCACGGCCGCGCCGGCCCCGGCCCGCGGGGGGTCCAGGACCACCACGTCGCTGCCCGCGCCGAGCTCGGCCACCGCCGCCGGCCCGACGGCGCCGGTGTGCAGGTGCGCCTGCGGGGCGTCGTGCAGGTTGCGCCGGGCGTCCCGCACCGCGCCGGCGGCCCCCTCCAGCGAGACGACGGCGCCCCGCTCCCCCACCGCCCGGGCCAGCGGGGCGGTGAGCAGGCCGGCGCCGGCGAAGAGCTCGAGGACCCGCTCGCCCGGGGCCAGGGCCGCCCCGGCCAGCACGGCGTCGACGAGGGTGGCCGGGGCGTGGCGGTGCACCTGCCAGAACCCGGCGCCGGCGACCCGGTAGGTCAGCTCCCCCACCGGGGTGGGCACCCGCTCGCGGACGCTGCGGCGCGGCGGGCCGGACCGGCGCCGGCCGCGGGCCGCTGGCTCGCCGTCGACGAGCACGAGCGGCTCCCCCGCCGAGGGGGCCACCGCCTGCACCCGGGCGCCGGGGTGCCAGGCGCGCCGCCACGGCGAGGCCGGGCCGAGCAGGTCCAGGGCCTGCAGCGCCTCCGCGGCGAGCGGCAGCGTGGTCAGCGGCGCCACGTCGTGGGAGCGGAACCGGTGCATGCCGGCCCGGCCCTCGGGGTCGATCGTGAGCTCGACCCGGGTCCGGGTGCCCAGGCCGGCGCCGGCGTCGTCGCCGGGCAGGGCCTCGACAACGACGGCGCCCGGACCGGTCCCGACGGCGCCCGGCCGCCCGCCGTCGGCCGGGTCGGCGCCCACCGCGGCGGCGACGTCGGCCGCCACCTGCTCCCCGCCGATGCGCCGGAGGGTGTCGGCGAGGACGCGGGCCTTCCAGGCCCGCTGGGCGGGCAGGGCGACGTGGCCGAGCTCCCCGCCGCCGACCCCGCCCGGGCCGGCGTCCGGCCAGACCGTGGGCACCCGGTCCGCCGAGGGGGTGAGGACCTCCACCGCGTCGGCCCGCCAGAACCGCGAGCACTGCTCGGTCACGGCGAGGCGGACCCGCTCCCCGGGCAGGGCGTGCCGGACGAACACCACGCGCCCCTCCAGCCGGGCGACGCAGTGCCCGCCGTGCGCCGGCGGGCCGACGGTCACCACGCTCATGCGCGCCGGTCCTCGAACAGCGGCTCCACGGCGTGGAGCTGGTAGGGCACCGACGCCATGACCACGCCCGGGGTGAAGAGCAGCCGGCCCTGCAGCCGCAGGGCGCTCTGGTTGTGCAGCACCTGCTCCCACCAGTGGTTGACCACGTACTGCGGGACGAAGACGACGACGAGGTCGCGCGGGGAGGCCCGCCGCACCGACCGCACGTAGTCCACTACCGGGCGGGTGATCTCCCGGAACGGGGAGTCCAGGACGGTCAGCGGTATCGGCAGGTCCGCCTCCTCCCAGGCCGCGCGCAGGGCCGCGGTCTCCTCCGGCTCGACCTCGACGGTGACCGCCTCCAGGGTGGAGGGTCGGGTGGCCCGCGCGTAGGCCAGCGCGCGCATGGTGGGCAGGTGCAGCCGGGACACCAGGACGATGGCGTGCACCCGGGAGGGCAGCGCGCGGGCCGCGGCCAGGTCGGGCACCTGCAGGTCGCGGGCCACGCCGTCGTAGTGCCGCCGGATGGTCGTCATCAGCACGAACAGGACCGACATCAGCACCAGGGTGATCCAGGCGCCGTGGGTGAGCTTGGTGGCCAGCACGATGACCAGGACGACGCCGGTCAGGCACAGGCCCACGAAGTTCACCGCCCGGGAGCGGCGCATCCGGGTCCGGGCGGCCGGGTCGGTCGCGACCCGCAGCCGGCGGGTCCAGTGCCGCACCATGCCGGTCTGGGAGACCGTGAAGGAGATGAACACCCCGACGATGTAGAGCTGGATGAGCCGGGTGACCTCGGCGTCGAACAGGACGATGAGGAGGGCGGCGGCCACCGCGAGGGCGATGATGCCGTTGGAGAAGGCCAGCCGGTCCCCGCGGGTGTGCAGCTGGCGCGGCAGGTAGCCGTCCCGGGCCAGGACCGAGCCGAGCACCGGGAAGCCGTTGAAGGCGGTGTTGGCGGCGAGCACGAGGATGATGCCGGTGACCGCGGTGACCAGGAAGAACAGCACCGGCACGCCGTCGAAGACGGCGGCGGCGATCTGACCGATGACCGGGTCCTGCCGGTAGCCGGTCACCGGGGCGCCGTCGAGGGTGAGCTGGCGGGCCGGGTCCTGGACGAACCGCACGCCGGTGCGTCCGGCGAGGAACAGGATGGACAGCAGCATGGTCGCCGAGATCGTGCCCAGGAGCAGCAGCGTGGTGGCAGCGTTGGCCGACTTCGGCTTGCGGAAGGCCGGCACCCCGTTGCTGATGGCCTCCACGCCGGTGAGCGCCGCGGAGCCGGAGGAGAACGCCCGCAGCACCAGGAACGCCCCGGCCAGGCCGGTCAGGCCCTGCTCGTGGGAGACGTCCGGGGAGATCTCGAAGCCGGCGGAGGGCGCCGGGTGCAGGGTGCCGGTGGCGGCCTGGATGAAGCCGGCCACCGCCATCAGCCCGATCGCGCCCATGAACAGGTAGACCGGGATGGCGAAGCCGGTGCCGGCCTCCCGCACGCCGCGCAGGTTGAGCAGGGTGAGGACGACGACGACGCCCACCGCGATCGCCACCTCGTGGCCGGCGGTGGCCGGGACCGCGGCGGCGAGGTACTGCACCCCGGAGGAGACGGACACCGCGACGGTCAGCACGTAGTCCACCAGCAGGGCCGCGGCGACGGTCAGCCCGGCCCGGGGCCCGAGGTTGTCGGTGGCCACCTCGTAGTCCCCGCCGCCGGAGGGGTAGGCGTGCACGGTCTGCCGGTAGGAGGCCACCACCGTCACCATGACGACGACGACGGCGAGCCCGACCCACGGGGAGACGGTCAGCGCCGCGGTGCCCGCCAGGGCGAGGGTGAGCAGCACCTCGTCGGGGGCGTAGGCGACCGAGGAGAGGGCGTCGGAGGCGAAGACGGGCAGGGCGATCCGCTTGGGCAGCAGGGTGCCGCCCAGCCGTTCGCTGCGCATCGGGCGGCCGACGAGCATCCGCTTGAAAGCCCCAGCGATCTGTGGCACGAGGCATCATGCTATGCCGCGCGGGCGGCGCCTGCGCCGGCTCGGGCGGTGGTGCCGGCCACCCCGGGGGGAGGAGCCGGCCACCCCGGGGGGAGGAGCCGGCCACCCCGGGGGGAGGGGTCGGCTGCGGCCGGAGAGCCGGCGCGACCCCGGTGGCGCCGGCCGCCCCGGTCCGGTCGATCTCGGCCCGCCCGGCGGGTAGCGTCACCGCCTGTGCACTTCGTCATCATGGGCTGCGGCCGGGTGGGTGCCACCCTGGCGGCCCAGCTGGAGGCCAACGGCCACTCGGTCGCCGTCGTGGACCAGAACCCGGAGGCCTTCCGGCGGCTGTCGGAGGACTTCGAGGGCCGGCGGGTCACCGGCGTGGGCTTCGACCGTGACGCCCTGACCCAGGCCGGGATCGAGGACGCCTACGCCTTCGCGGCCGTCTCCTCCGGGGACAACTCCAACGTCATCGCCGCGCGGGTGGCGCGCGAGACGTTCGGCGTGGGCAACGTCGTCGCCCGCATCTACGACCCCCGCCGGGCCGAGGTGTACCAGCGCCTGGGCATCCCCACGGTGGCCACCGTGCGCTGGACGGCCGATCAGGTGCTGCGCCGGCTGCTGCCGGCCGGGGCCGTCTCGGAGTACCAGGACGCCTCCTCCCAGGTCTCGCTGGTCGGGGTGGACGTGCACCCGGCCTGGGTCGGGCAGGACCTGGCCCGGATCGAGGACGTCACCCAGGCCCGGGTGGCCTACCTGACCCGGCTCGGGCAGGGGCTCGTCCCGACGCCCGGCACCGTGGTCCAGGAGCACGACCTCGTCCACCTGATGGTGGCCACCGACCGGGTCGGCACGGTCCAGCGGCTGCTCGCCGCGAGGCCGAGGACGGAGGACTGATGCGCGTCGTCATCGCCGGGGCCGGCTCGGTGGGCCGGTCCATCGCCCGCGAGCTCCTCGCCCACGGCCACGGGGTCGTGCTCGTCGACCGCAGCCCCGCCGCGATGCGGGTCGCCAGCGTCGCCGAGGCCGAGTGGCTGCTCGCCGACGCCTGCGAGCCCAGCGCGCTGGTCGAGGCGCAGGTGGCCGACTGCGACGTCGTCGTCGCGGCGACCGGGGACGACAAGGTCAACCTCGTCGTGTCCCTGCTGGCCAAGACCGAGTTCGGGGTGCCGCGGGTGGTGGCCCGGGTGAACAACCCCAAGAACGAGTGGATGTTCGACGAGGCCTGGGGGGTGGACGTGCAGGTCTCCACCCCGCGGTTCATGACCGCGCTGGTGGAGGAGGCGGTCAGCGTCGGGGACCTGGTGCGGATCTTCCGGTTCCACCAGTCCGGCGCGAGCATGTACGAGATCACCCTGCCGCCCCGCTCCCCGGTCGCCGGGCGCCGGCTCGGTCAGGTGGCCTGGCCGCCGGAGACGGTCCTGGCCGCCGTGATCCGGGAGGACCGGCCGTTCGCCCCGAGCCAGGACGACACCCTGGAGGAGGGCGACGAGCTCCTCTTCGTGGTCTCGGCGATGGCCCAGGACGGCGACCTCACCGACCTGCAGGAGCTGCTCGCTCCCGCACCAGCACCCACGTCAACCACAGCGTCAGGCCCCACAGCGGCAGCCCCATGACCAGCCGGGCGGTGCCCAGCCAGGCGACCTCGGCGTGCAGGTAGAGCGGGACCTGCACGAGCAGCCGCGCGCCGAACATCGCCACCCACAGCCAGGTGGCCCAGGTGTACCGGGCCCGCCGGCCGCGCTGGGCCGGGTCGGTGCGCCAGGACATGTCCTGCCCGCGCAGCAGCGCCACGACGACGCCGACCGCGGGCCAGCGCGCCGCCAGCGCCAGCAGCAGCCCGGCCGCGTAGGCGGCGTTGGTCCACAGGCCCATGGCGAAGTAGTTCTCGGCCCGGCCGGACTGCCAGGCCCACACCACGCCGACGGCGACGCCCAGCAGCCCGCCGACGGCCTGGGTCGGCGGGGTGCGCTGGATGAGCCGGAGCGCCATCGAGACCACGGCGACGGCGAGGGAGGCCACCAGCGGCGGCACGAGCTCGCGGGTGGCGACGAAGACGACGACGAAGACGGCCCCGGGGGCCATCGACTCCACCAGGCCCCGCACGCCGCCGACGGAGTCCGCTAGCGAGAACTGGGGGCCGGTGAGCTGGCCGAGCGCCCCGGCCGGCGCGCCGGGTCCGCCGGGCAGCGTGACGCCCGGCGTGCCGGGAGCCTGTGGGTCGGCGGCCTGCGCCTCAGCGCCCGAGGGCCCCGCGGCCTGCGGCTCGGCGGTCTCGGGCCCGGCGGTCTCAGGCCCGGCGTCCGCGCCGTCGCCGCGGCCGCCGCTCACTGCTGGCCCCCGGGCGGGCTCAGCCGGTAGGCGGGGTTGAAGATGGCGAGCCGACCGCGATCGTCGAGGACCATCCCCTCGGCCAGCAGCCGGCGGCCCGGCTCGATGCCGGGCACCTCGTGGCGGCCGAGGAAGATCAGGTCCATCGTGCCGGAGCCGTCGTAGAGCCGGGCGACCAGCGCCGGGGCCTGACCGCGGGGCCGGTACGTCAGCGCCGAGACGACGCCGTAGACCCGGGCCGGCCGACGGGGCTGGACCTCGGCGACCGGCGTCGCGCCGTGGGCGCGGCAGATCGCCAGCTCGTCGGCGGCCTCGAGCTCCTCGCGGGAGGCGGCGAGGCGGTGCAGGGCGTCGCGCAGGGGCATCAGCGGACCTCGGTGATCTCCGGCCCCCGGGCCAGGGGGTCGAACGAGGGGGTCTCCGGCGCGCCCGGGGCGGGGGCGGGCGCGGGCTTGCCGGGGGCGGTGAGCAGGAGCACGTCGCGGGGGGCCCGGGCCTCCGGGCCGCGCACGACGACGACGTCGGCGAGCAGCTCCTCCAGCGGCGCCGCGGCGTCCGGTTCGACGGCGGCCTTGCCGGTCAGCACGGCGCGGAGGAACCAGCGCGGCCCGTCGACGCCGACGAACCGGGCCGGCCGGTGCGCGCTGCGCCCGTCCGGGGTCTTGACCGGCAGCCGGGCGACCAGCTCGGTGCCGAACGGGCCCTCGGCCTCCTCCGCCGTGCCGCCCTGCTTGCTGACCGAGGCGGCGATCTCGTCGCGCAGCTCGGCCCAGATGCCCGTGGAGCGCGGGGCGGCGAAGACCTGCAGCTGCATGGCCGAGCCGTCCAGGCCCAGGGTCACCGCCACGATCGTGCGGGCCTTGCGCTCCATCTCCAGCCGGACCTGCAGCCCGGCGCGGGCGGGCACCCGCAGCGCCCCCAGGTCCAGCCGGGTGCCGAGGTCGGGGACGTCGGCGACGTCGAAGGGGCCGCGCGCGGCGGCCTCGTCGGTCTTCGCCGCGGCAGCGCCGCCCGCGGCGGCTGCACCGCCCTCGGCGGCGGCGTCCGTCTCGGCCGGCGCTCCCGTCTCCGGCGCGGACCCGGCCGCCTCGGCGGCGGTGTCCTGCGGACGGTCGGCGCGCCGGCGGCGCGAGAACAGGCTCATCGGGTGGTCTCCTCGGACATCGTGGCTAGCTGGCCCCGGCTCCGGGGCGGGTACAGACGGTGGGCCACCGGCCGGCCCCGGCCCGGCGGTCCAGGGTCCCACCGGTCGCCGGCGGTGGCTGGTGGTGGTGCAGCGGCCGGTGGCCGGGTGCCGGCTGCCGGTCGGGCACCGGCTGGCGGCCGGAGGCCGGCGCCCCGGCCGTCCCGACTGTACCCGCGCCCGGGCCAGCTGGGCCCGCGCGACGGCGTCCGGGCTGCTGAGCCCGCGCGACGCCCGCGTCGGCGTCCCGGCCTGCTGCGCCGCGTCCGGGCCCGGGCGGGGGTGGCACAGTAGGCGCATGACCACGCGGTACACCGAGCGGCTGCTCCCCGGGCCCGGTGGCCTGGTCGTCGTGGCGCTCGCCGGTCTGGCCTGCGGGGTGCTCGCCCTGCCGATCGGCGGCGGCGCCGCGGCGCTGGTGGTCGGGGTGCTCGGCACGCTGGCCGTCGGGGCGATCGTGGCCCTGTCGTCCCCGGTGGTCGCCGTCGTCGCCGGCGGGGACCCGGCCGACGGCGGGCAGGCGGAGGAGCTCCGGCTGCGGGCCGGCGGGGCGGTCATCCCGGTCGGTGCGCTCGGTCCCGGCGAGGTCCTCGACGCCGAGGGGCTGCGTCAGGCGCTCGGGGTGTCGGCCGACGCCCGGGACTGGGTGTGCCAGCGGCCGTGGGTGCGCTCGGCGGTACGCCTGCCGGTGACGGACCCGCGGGACGCGACGCCGTCGTGGGTAGTGTGCACGCGCCGGCCCGCGCAGCTGCTCGCTGCGCTGGACCGGCGCTGAGGTCGGGTGGGTCAGGCGGCGCACTCGGAGCAGATGAGCTGGCCGTTGTCCTCGTAGGCAAGCTGGCTGCGGTGGTGCACCAGGAAGCACTTGGCGCAGGTGAACTCGTCAGCCTGGCGCGGCAGCACTCGCACGGAGAGCTCCTCGCCGGACAGGTCGGCGCCGGGCAGCTCGAAGCTGTCGGCGACGTCGGCCTCGTCCTCGTCCACCGAGGGCGAGACCTTCTCGTTGCGGCGGGCCTTGAGCTCCTCGATGGAGTCCTCGCCCAGGTCTTCTTCGGTCTTGCGCGGTGCGTCGTAGTCGGTCGCCATCTCGGCGTCACGCTCCGGTTCTTCTTCGTCGTGTCGGGGCTGGGTGGCACGCGGTGCCGGCCCGTGGGATTCAACGTCTGGGACGCCCTGGTGTTCCCGCGGACACCGGATTGTGCCCCACCGCCGGCGGTGCTGCCCACGCCGTGGCCAGACAGTGGCGAGACTCACAGCCCGTACCCGTCCACAACCTCGGGTGCGCTCGGCGCACGTCGTCGGGCGCGGCCAGGTTCCGCCGTCGGGGCCACCACCGCCCGGGCCCGCGGGCGCGACCACTGCCCCGCCGTCGGGCGACCAGGCCCACAAGGGCGCGACGAAGCCCGCGCCGCCTACGGTGGCGGGTGCCGAAACACACCGCCGCGAATGCGCGGTGCCCGGCCCGGCGGGTGGCACCCTCGTGAGCAGTAGGCCCCCAAGGAGGACCGATGGTTGAGCTCGAGCTGCTCGGGATCCACGGTGACGGCGAGCACCTCTCGCTGACCGACCCCGACGGTCGGCGGTACCTGCTCCCGATCGACGACACCCTGCGCGCCGCCGTGCGGCGGGACCGCCCGCGGCTGGAGGCGCTGCAGGCGGCCGGCGAGTCGGCGCTGCGGCCCAAGGACATCCAGTCCCTGATCCGGGCCGGGGCGTCGGTGACCGAGGTGGCCGAGATGTCCGGGCTGCCGGTGGAGCACGTGCGCCGGTACGAGGGCCCGGTGCTGGCCGAACGGGCCTGGGTGGTCCAGCAGGCGCAGGCCCAGCGGATCGGTCACGACGGCGACGCCCCCCGCCTGGGCGACCTCGTCGTGGACCGGCTCGCCGCCCGCGGCGTAGCCGTGCAGTCCCTGGACTGGGACGCGGTCCGCCGGCCGGGCGGGCCGTGGGAGGTCCTGGTCACCTTCGTCGCCGCCGACCGGGAGCGGGAGGCGCGCTGGGAGATGGACCTCGCCGCCCGCACGCTGCACGCCGTCGACGACGAGGCCCGCTGGCTCTCCGAGACGGAGGTGGGGCCTGGGTTCGCGCCGCGGCGGCACCTGTCGACGGTGGGCGCCGGGCGGGCCCCCTTCGACGTCGAGGCCGCCGGCAGCCACCCGGCCGACGGCCCGCCGCCCGCCACCGACGGCGCGGGGGCCGACGGCGCCGCCGGCACGGACGTGCTGCTGGCCGAGCTCGCCGCGCACCGCGGCACCCGGGTGCCGCCCGAGCCGGAGGAGGACGACGGCGACCCGTGGTCGATCCCCGGCGCGCACCCGCCGGCCTCCCGGCCCGAGGAGGCGGTGGACGCCCACGTCCTCGCCCTCCCCCGGCGCGGGTCGACCCGGGCCGGCGCGGAGCCGGAGCCCGGCACGACCCCGGCGCTCCCCGCGCGCGAGGCCGGGGCGACGGCCGGCCCGGCCGAGCCCGGGACCACCCCGGCCCTCCCGGGCGGTCCCGCGCCGGCCGCGGGCGACCCGGCCGACCTGATCGAGCGCGGAACCACCCCGGCGCTGCCCGCCCCCAGCGACGCAGCGTCGACCGGGCCCACGACCGGGGCGGATGAGCGGCCGGCCGGTGGCCCGCCGTCGTCGGCTGCGGCGCAGGGCCCGTCGGGACGCCCCGGGGCGGACCAGGCGGCCCCGCGCCGGGAGGCCGGCGCCGCCCGGTCCGGCCGGCGCAACGCCCGGCGGAGCGTGCCCAGCTGGGACGAGATCGTCTTCGGCGCCAAGCCGGAGTAGCGCCCGCCGCCGTCGCCGGTTGGCCCGACCGCGCGCTGTTGGCCGGCTCGGCTCGATCAGCATGGGCCCACCGGCCCGCCCCGTCGGCCCGGCCGCCTCAGGCGCGACGCCGGCCCCGCCCCGCTGGCCCGGCCGCGCCGGCGTCTACTCCCCGAGCGGCAGCGTCGGCGGGCTCAGGCTCGCGGCCCGGGCGACCGCGGCCGTGATGCCGCGGCGGTGGTGGCGCCGGCACAGCACCTCGTACCCGACCTCCCCACGTGGGCCCCGGCCGGGCTCGGCGGTGTCGCCGACGACCACCTGCTCCCCCTCGGTGACCATGATCCCGCCCTCGGTCCGGGCGTTGTGGGTGGCGCGCGCCCCGCACCAGCACAGCGCCTCGACCTGCAGCCGCTCGGTGCGGTCGGCCAGCTCCAGCATCCGCGCGGAGCCGGGGAACAGCCGGGTGCGGAAGTCGGTGGTGATCCCGAACGCGAAGACGTCCACGTCCATCTCGTCGACCAGCCGGGCGAGCTGCTCGACCTGGTCGGCGGTGTAGAACTGCACCTCGTCGCAGATGAGGTAGTCCACCCGGCTACCACGGGTGCGGCGGCGGACCACTTCGGCCCAGAAGTCGGTGCCGTCGTCGACCTCCACCGCGGGCACCGCCAGGCCCAGCCGGGAGGAGAGGACCGCCGCGCCCGCCCGGTCGTTGCGGGAGAAGATCAGCCCGTCCCGGCCCCGGGCGGCGTGGTTGTGGTCCATCTGCAGGGCGAGGGTGGACTTGCCCGAGTCCATCGTCCCGGTGAAGAAGACGAGCTGGGCCACCTACACCACCGTCCTGAGCAGACGGTCCACCAGCGTCACCGTCCGGGGCGGCCGGGCCACCTACACCACCGTCCTGAGCAGCGGGACCTCCATCTCCTCGGCGGTGAGCGCGCCGTGCATGCCCACCAGGGCGAGGGAGGTGGGCGGCTGGGTGCGGGAGTCGAGCACGGCGCTGGTGCCGGTGAGCACGGCCATGACGTCCCCGACGGCGGCCAGCAGGGCCGGGTCGACCTCGCCGAGCAGCCCGGTGGCGAGCAGCTCCTCCCGGGTGGGGACCCAGGCCCGGTCCCCCAGCACCTCGCGCCACCGCTGCGCGACGGCGGCCCCCCGGCCCGGGGCGGTGTAGACGTGGCAGGCGCGCGGCTCGCCGGCGACGAGCTCGACGTCCTCGGCCAGCGCCGGGACGGCGGCGACGTCGAGCCGGTCGGTGACGTCGACCATGCCGTGGTCGGCGGTGACCAGGAGCAGGGTGCCCGCCGGCAGCACCCGGGCCAGCCGGGCGAGCTCGCCGTCGAGCTCCTCCACCGCCGCCCCCCACTGCCAGGACCCCCAGCCGTGCTCGTGCCCGGTGTGGTCCACCTCGCCCCAGTACAGGTAGACCGCCGCCACGTCGGGCCGGCGCAGCTGGGCGACGGTGAGGTCCACCCGGTCGGCCAAGGACTCGGCGGAGGCGTGCCTCAGCCCGCGCAGCGCCGCCTCGGTCAGCCCGGAGCCGACGAACCGGGCCGGCCCGACGGCGACCACCTCGGGCAGCTCGGCGCCGGCGGCCCGGCGGTGGCCGAGCTGCTCGAAGAGGGTGTCGCGCCGCTGCCAGGCCCGCGGGCTGACCGAGGTGCGGTCCCACTGGACCAGGCCCAGCAGGCCGCCGTCGGCGGGGTCCCGCACCGAGTACCCGAGCATGCCGGTGCGGCCGGGCAGCTCGCCGGTGCCGACGGCGGTCACCGCGGCCGCCGTCGTGGACGGGAAGGTGGAGGTCAGGGTCAGCGCGTCGGGCAGCAGGCTGCGCAGGAACGGGGCGTGCCCGCCGCGGGCCAGGAGCATCTGCATCCCCAGGCCGTCGACGAGGACCACGCAGGCCTTCGGTGCGGCGGGCAGGCCGAGCACGGCGCGGTCCGCGGACCCGGGGCGGCCGTGGGAGGTGGTGGTCAGCCCGACGGCGTCCAGCGCCGCGGGCATGACGGCGCGCACGTGGCGCCCGTCCGGGTCGGGCCAGGTGCTCACGCCCGGCGGCCGACCGAGGGTGCTGCGGCGCCGCGGCCGGCCGCGGCGGTGGCGGCGGACAGCGCGCGGGCGAACGCCAGGGCGGCGGCCAGGGCGTCGCCGCCCTCGGCCGCGGCGGAGACCCGGACCAGGACGTCGTCGGGCGAGATCAGGCCGGAGTAGCCGTGGTCGGCCTCGCAGTCCGGGTCCCCGCAGGTGGCCGGCTGCAGGTCGACGTTGGCCACCCCGCCCCAGCTCACCGCCAGGGTGAGCTCCTGGGTGCGCATGCTGCGGCCGGCCGGCTCCGTGACCCCGTGGGTCAGGCCGACCGAGCGCACCTCGCCCAGCGCCACCGCCTCGGTGGTCGCCGCCGCGCTCGTCCGCCCGTCCGGGCCTGGCCCGTCGTCGACGTGCGCGACGACGAGCCGGGTGGGGGTGAGCACCAGGGCGGTGAGGTGGCGGCGGACCTCGGTGTCGTCGAAGGTCGTCTCGGGGTGGACGAGGAAGGACTGCACCGGCTCGTCGGCCAGGGCGACGTCGATCACGCCGGCGACGAGCTCGGGGTAGTAGCCGGCGTGGTCGAGGTCCGAGCGCAGCTGCTGGGCGAGGTTGGTCACGGGCATCCGGTCATTCTTCCACCTCCGTCCCGGCCCCGCCGGTCCCGCTGGGGACGGCCGGCGGCGCGCCGGGTCCGGGCGCCGGTCCGGGTGCCGCGCCCGTGCCGGGGGGCGTCCCGGGCGGCCCGACGGCGCCCGCTTCACCCGTCCCGCCAGGGCTGCCCGCCGGTCCCGTCCCGCCGACGGCGCCGCCCGCCGGACCCGTCCCGCCAGTGCTGCTCGCCGGACCCGTCCCGCCGACGGCGCCCCCTGCCGGTCCCGGCCCGTTCCCCGGCGGAGCGGGCAGGGCGCGGCGCCCGGCGTCCTGGCGGGCCGGCCGGGCCACGGTGACGGCGGCCGAGGCGACGTGCAGCCCCTCCTCCCCCACGATGACGGGGTTGAGGGTCACCTCCGCCACCTCCGGCAGGTCGTCGGTGAGCAGGGAGAGCCGGGCGAGGAGGTCCTCCAGGGCCGCGACGTCGGACCGCGGCAGCCCGCGGTAGCCGAGCAGCCGCGGCGCGGCCGCCACCGAGCGGACCATCTCCGAGACGTCCGCGGCGGTCAGCGGCGGGATGCGGTAGGCGACGTCGCCGAGCAGCTCGGTGGCGTCCCCGGCGAGCCCGAAGGCCACCACCGGGCCGTACAGCTCGTCCTCCGTGCCGCGCACCACGCAGGCCACGCCGGGCGGGGCCATCGCCTGGACCTCGAACCGGACCGGCCGGCCCAGCACCCGCTCGGCCCGGGTCCGCATCTGCTCCACCGCCTCGGTCAGCATGTCGGCGTCGGCCAGGTCCAGCCGGACCCCGCCGAGGTCGGTTCGGTGGCGCAGCACCTCGTCGGCGACCTTCAGCGCCACCGGCCAGCCGATCCGCTCGGCGGCGGCCACCGCCTCGGCGGCGTCGGCGACGACCGTGGCGGGCACCACCTCGATGCCGTACCGGGCGAGCAGCTCCGCGGCGGCCTCGGCGGGGAGGCGCTGGCGCCGGCCGCGGGGCAGCCCGGTCAGCGGGGCGGCGAGCAGGTCGCGGGCACCGGCCGGATCCGTGCCGGGCGGGTCGACCAGTGGGTCGGCGGCGCGGCTGCGCCAGCGGGCATGGTCGAGCGCGCGGGCCAGGGCGGTGACGGCGTCCTCCACGGTGGTCATGGACGGCACCGTGCGCCCGGCTGCGGTCAGCTCGGGGGTCAGGCCGTGCAGGCCGTACGCGGTCGCGACCCAGGTCCTCCCGTCCCGCGCCGCGACCTGGGCAATCGCGCCGGCGACAGCCGTGTCGGTGGTGCCGAGGACCGGGGCGTGCGCGACGACCACGGCGTCGAAGTCGGTGCGGACGGTCAGGCGGTCCAGCGCCGCGGCGTAGTCCGCCGCGCCGGCCAGCGGCGGCAGGGTCACCGGCTCGCCGGCGACGTCGAGGCCGTGCGAGCGCAGCACCTCCGCGACCAGCCCGGCCAGGGCCGCGGAGGAGGACAGGATCGCGGTGCGCGGCCCGGCGGGCAGCGGCTGGGCGAGGAGGAGGCCGGCGACGTCGAGCATCTCCCGCACCGACCGGGCCCCAACCACGCCCGCCTGGCGCAGCATCTCGGTCAGGACGCGGCGGGGCTGGCTGGAGGTGCGCACCGCGTGGCCGGGCGGGGAGGCCTGCCCGGTCTGCCCGGACACCACCGCGACCAGCGGCGTGCTGGCGGACAGGTGGCGAGCGATCCGGGAGAACTTCCGCGGGTTGCCGATGGACTCCAGGTAAAGCGCGCCGACGGCGGTGCGCGGGTCGGTGGACCACAGCTGCATGGTGTCGTTGCCGGAGACGTCGACGCGGTGCCCGGCGGAGAGGAAGCTCGCCACCGGCAGGCGGCGACGGGACGCGGTCGAGCGCAGCGCCAGCCCGGCGGCGGCCGACTGGCCGAAGAGTCCGAGCCCGCGGGCCTGGTCGGTGATCGGTGCTGCGCCGCCGTCGGGTGTTGGTTGGTCACCATCGGGCGTTCTTTCGTCACCGTCGGGCGAGGACGGCTGGGCGCGGCCCGGCGGCCGGGTGCCCCGGTCGCCGTCGTCGGGCTGAGCCTGCTGGTGCCGGTCCCAGGACCGGGCATCCCAGTCGCCGTCGCCCGGCAGCGGGGTGGGGGCGCCGCCGCCCGGGCCTGCCTCGAACCAGAGCGAGGCGTTGTACCGGCCGTGCGGGCCGTGCCCGACGACCCCGTAGGAGGCCGGCCCGACGATCCGGATGCCGGCCGCGCGGGTGGCGCGCAGGAGGTCGCGCTGGACCGCCATCCCGGCCTGGCCGCGCTCGCCGAACCCGTGGGAGAGGACCACCAGGGCCCGCACGCCCAGCGACGCCAGCGCCGGCACCGCGGCGACGACCTCCGCGGGTGGGCCGGCGACGACGGCGAGGTCCGCCGGGCCGCTGACCTCGGCCAGGTCGTGGTGGAGGCGGACGTCGGCGAGCGGCTCCGGCTCGCCGGCTGGGCCTTCGCCGACCCGGGGCGGTGCAGGCTCTCCGGGTCCGCCGTCGTGCCGGTACTCCCCGAGCGGATCGCCGTCGCCCGGTCCAGGATCGTTCTGTCCGGCCGGGGGCGGACCCGCCGGCGGCAGGCCCACCAGGTGCACCGGGCCGGTGAAGGCGCTAGCCAGCAGGGACCTGGCGACCGCGGCCGCTAGGACCTGGCCCTCCTCGCCGGGGGGCCCGAGAGCCAGGACGAGGACGGACGCGGCCTGCAGCACGCCCCGCATGCTCAGCGCCTCGGCGTGCCGCTCCCGCTCAGCCATCACCCGCCAGGACCGCTCGGTCTCCTCGATGCTGAAGGACACCGAGATGATGCCGTCCTCGAGGCGGCGCTCGACGTCGTACCCGGCGTCGGTGAAGACCCGGATCATCTTGGCGTTGCCGGGCAGGACGTCGGCGACGAACCGGTGCACCCCGAGCTCACGGCCGGCCGCGGCCAGGTGCTCCAGCAGCACCGAGCCGAGCCCGCGGCCGTGCTCGCTGTCGGCCACGTTGAACGCCACCTCGGCCACGCCCGGGTCGATCACGTCGAACCTGCCGACCGCCCGGATCTCCTCGCCCTGGACCAGGACGAGGGCCACCCTGTCGTGGTGGTCGACGTGGGTGAACCGGTAGAGGTCCCGCTCGCTCAGCCGGTCCATTGGGGCGAAGAACCGGAAGTAGATCGACTGGGCCGACTGCGCCGTGTGGAAGCGCTGGAGGGCTTCGGCGTCCTCCGGCCGGATGGGCCGGATCTGCATGGTCGACCCGTCCCGCAGCACGACGTCGGCGACCCACGAGCTGGGGTACCCGTCCGCGACGTCGGGGTCCGGCTGGGCCTGGGCCATGCCCCCGAGCCTATCGGGAGGACCACGAGCCTATCGGGACGTCCGGCGGTCTCCTCGGGCTCGACGGCGGTCGTCGCCTTGGGTTGAGTAGGGGTTGGTGACGGTGCTCGGCCGGCACGCGTCAACCCTCACGCCGGCGCGATTCGAAGGCCCGGACAGGGCGGACCTTGGCGCTCGCACACCTACGGCAAACAACGGTCGACGACGGTCGGGACGAGCCGGAAGCAGGCGCTGGGAGTGGCGGCGTGCGCGGTGCTGCCGGCCCCGCCGGCGGTAGTGGGAGTGGGTTGTTCCCCAACGCTGGGGACAAGTCCGGGCGCGATGTCGGTGGTCGGTCCCACCATGGACACATGTTCGAGGAGGAGCGGGACGAGCCGGGAGCCGGTGCTGCTGCTGCTGCCGACTCCGTCGGTGGTGCTGCCGGTCGCCCCGGAAGTGCTGCCGGAGGGCCGAGCCGGGGTGGGGACGGGTCGGGGTCGGATGTCGTACCCCACGCTTACTCTGTACCTATGTTCGATGGTGAGCGGGAGAAGCGGCCGGCGGCTGGTGCTGCTGCTGGTCGTCCCGGTGCTGCCGGTCCGTCCGGCAAGTGGGGGTGGGACGGTCCGGGTCCGGATGGGTGGTTGGTGTGGTCTCCGGCGGACGAGGCGGCCCAGGCGCGGGGGTTCTGCTGCGCGGAGGATGCGGAGTCGAACGAGCCGTGCCGGCACATGCGTCATTTCGCGGCGGTGATGGCGGCCCGGGACCGGGTGGCGGCGGTGCGGGCGGCGGCCGCGGGGGAGCTGTGGGACGAGGACGCCCTCGACGGCGTGGACGACGGCGCCGGCCCGGCCGTGGACGACGCTCACGCCCGGGTGCGGGTGCGGGTGTGGCTGGTGGCCTACCAGGTCCTCGCCGAGGCGGCGGTGGCGGCGGGGGTGGCTCGGATCTCGGAGATCACCGGGGACGTCGCGCTGGGCCCGGGTGAGGTGGAGGAGACCGCGGCCCGGCTGGCGCGGGCGGCGGAGGCGGCGATGTTGGCCCGCGGGGAGGAGGTCACCGCGCAGGTTCAGGAGTTCTTCACCGCCGCAGCAGTCATGGCCGCCGGCACCGTGCCTCCGGCCGAGGAGGACCGGACCGTCACGCTCACCGGTGAGCAGGTGGCGGCGGGGGTCGAGCTGTTCCTGGCGGTGGCCCGCGGCGAGACCGACGTGGTCATCCCGGACGAGCCCGGCCCGGCGCCGGTGACCGAGCTGCCGTACTCCCGGTGGGAGGCGGCCGGGGCGGCCGGGGACGGCTGCCTGCTCACTACCATCGGGGTGGACACGGACTCCCTGGCGAGGTGCCCGGCCGGGCCCGAGCTCGCCGCCCTCCTGTCCGGGGTGAACCTGGCCGAGCTGGACGGGTTCGCCGCGGTGGAGGCCCTGGCCGCGATACGCCGGGTGGAGGCCTGGGCCGCCGCGAAGTCCGCCGAGATCGCCGACGTGGTGGCCACCCGGTGCCGGGACATCGCCGACGCCCGGGTGGTGAAGGGTCCGGGCGGGAAGGTGCTGGACGGCTCCGCCCAGGAGGTCGCCATGCGCCTGGGAATCTCGGTGACGGAGGCGAACCGGCTGATCCGCACCGGCCGGGGCATGCGGGGGGCGTTCACCGACACCGCCCAGGCGCTGAGGTCCGGGGCGATCGACTACCGCAAGGCCGCCACGATCATCACCACCCTGGCCGAGCACGCCCTCCCGGTCGCGGTCCTGGCCGAGGCCGAGGTGCTGCCCACCGCCCCCACCCGCACCCACGCCCAGCTCGTCAAGGACCTCGCCGCGGCCCTGGTCAAGGTCGACCCCGCCGCGGCCACCGAGCGCCACCACCGGGCCCGCGCCGGCCGGAAAGTGACCCACCCGTCGCCGTTGCCGGACGGGATGGCCTCGCTGTACGCGGTGCTCCCCGCCGAGGACGCCGTCCGGGTCGACCTCGCCCTGGAGGCCATGACCACCACCGCCCGCGCGCACGGGGACGACCGCACCCACGACCAGCTCCGCGCCGACGCCCTCGCCGTCCTCGCCCACGGCGCCCTGACCACCGGCTGGGCCGGACCCCCACCCGGCACCCAACCCCCAAACCTCAACCACCCCGACAGCGACGACGACTCCGCAAGCCAGATGCGCGGTGACGACGCCGGCCCGGCCGACGACAGCGCGGGCGCGGCCGACGAGACGCATGCAACCGACGCTGTACACGACGGTGCGGCCGCGGGCCCGCCCGGCCCGGGAGCCGAACCCGGCGTCGAGGACCGTGCAGCGCCCGCGACGGGCGCACCGCCCGACCCTGGCCCCCCGGGCGAACCGCCTGATCCTGAACAGCCCAGCACCACAGACGACTCGACCGGCCCGCCCGCTCCCGACCCTGGCCCCCTGCCGCCCGAAGCGCCTCCCGACGTCGAGGACCCGGCACCGCCGCCGGGCGCACCGCCGGGAAGACTCCGTCCCGGGACGGGTGACTGGGTGGAGTGCCCCGGCACCGGGGGGATCCCCGACCTGCACCTGCTGCTGTCCTGGCGCTCCGGCATGCCGCTGGGCGACCCCGGCACCAACCGCACCCAGATCCGCGTGACCATCCCCCTGTCCGTCGCCCTCCCCCCGCAAGACGAGACCTCTACCGGCACGAACGGCGGATGCGACGACCCCGCCAGCGTCACCGCCGGGAGCGTCGGCACCACCGCCGGCGGGGACGACGACACCGGCACCAGCGCCGGCACCGGCGCTGCCGACACTGCTGGCACCGCCGGCCTTGACGGTGACGATGGCGACCGGGCAGCCGACGACGGCACCGAGATCGACGCCACCACCGGCACCGGTAGTGGTGTGCCCGCCGACGCCGCCGCGGCTGGGCGGGATCTGGTCCTGGATCCCGAGCCGGGGGAGGTGGCCGAGCTCGCCGGGTACGGACCCATCAGCCCGGACGTGGCCCGCGCGCTGGCCGCCGGTGGGACCTGGCGCCGCCTGATCACCGACCCCCTCTCCGGCACCGTCCTGGACGTCGGCCGCACCCGCTACCGGCCCCCCGCCGACCTCGCCGAGCACGTCCGCACCCGCGACCGCACCTGCGTCCGCACCTGCGTCCGCCCCGGCTGCACCACCCCCGCCGAACGCTGCCAGATCGACCACACGCGCGCCTTCTCCCAGGGCGGGAAGACCGCCGCCGCCAGCCTCGGCGCGCAGTGCACCACCGACCACGCCCTGAAGTCCGCCGGGACGTTCAAGACCACCCAGCCCACCCCCGGGGTCTTCGAGTGGCTCACCCCCACCGGGCACGCCTACCGCCGCAACCTCGACGGCACCACCACCCCCTTGAACACCTGGCGAGGTCGAGCACGCGCCGGCACGGTCGGCACTTTCGGCACCGCCGGCACCAACGGCGACGACGAGTACGGCGACCCGCCCTTCTGACCAGGCCTCCGCGCCGACCACCACGGACACCAGCGGCCACCTTCGGCGCGGCCAGCGCTGCCAGTGAAGACCGGACCACGCCGCCGAATCAACACCTGCCGCATGGTTTCTCCCTCTCCCCCGGCGAGGCACCCGCACCGAGGACAGGCGACCAGCAGGCGCTGACGGGACACAGAGAACCGGACACAGCAGTGGCCACCCGGCAGCCACACCCACAGCCCTGCACCGGTCTCCGGCCGCCGTCGGGGAGAATCGACACCATGGCCCGCACGTCCACCCCACCGCCGCCGCCCGCCGCGGAGCACATCGTCGACATCGACGTCTCCACCGAGATGCAGGGCTCCTTCCTGGAGTACGCCTACTCGGTCATCTACTCCCGCGCGCTGCCCGACGCCCGGGACGGCCTCAAGCCCGTCCAGCGCCGGATCCTCTACCAGATGGACGCGATGGGCCTGCGCCCGGACCGCGGGCACGTGAAGTCCGCCCGCGTCGTCGGGGAGGTCATGGGCAAGCTGCACCCGCACGGGGACGCCCCGATCTACGACGCCATGGTCCGCATGGCCCAGCCCTTCGCGCTGCGCCTGCCGCTGGTGGACGGGCACGGCAACTTCGGCTCTCTCGACGACGGCCCCGCCGCCTCCCGGTACACCGAGGCACGGCTGGCGGCCGCCGCGCTGGCGATGACGGCGGACCTCGGCGAGGACGTCGTCGACTTCGTCCCCAACTACGACAGCCAGCTCACCCAGCCCGCCGTCCTGCCCGCCGCGCTGCCCAACCTGCTGGTCAACGGCGCCACCGGCATCGCCGTCGGGATGGCGACGAACATGCCCCCGCACAACCTGGTGGAGGTGGTCGCCGCCGCCCGGCACCTGATCGCCCACCCGGACGCGACCCTGGCCGACCTGGTCCGCTTCGTCCCCGGGCCCGACCTGCCCGAGGGCGGCAAGATCATCGGGCTCGACGGCGTCCGGGAGGCCTACGCCACCGGCCGGGGGAGCTTCCGGACCCGGGCCACCGCCCGGATCGAGAGCATCACCGCCCGCAAGAAGGGCATCGTCGTCACCGAGCTGCCGTACATGGTCGGCCCGGAGCGGGTGATCGAGAAGATCACCGAGGCGGTCCAGGCCAAGAAGCTCCAGGGGATCAGCAACGTCCAGAACCTCACCGACCGCCACCACGGGCTGCGCCTGGTCATCGAGGTCAAGAACGCCTTCAACCCCGAGGCGGTGCTGGAGCAGCTCTACCGGCACACCCCGCTGGAGGAGTCCTTCGGGATCAACAACGTCGCCCTCGTCGACGGCCAGCCGCGCACCCTCGGGCTGCGCGAGCTCCTCCAGGTCTACGTCGACCACCGCCTCGCCGTCGTCCGCCGGCGCACCGCGCACCGGCTGGACCGGGCCACCGAGCGGGCCCACCTGGTGGCCGGGCTGCTCGTCGCGATCGCCGACATCGACGAGGTCATCGCCGTCATCCGGTCCTCCGACGACGCCGAGGCCGCCCGGGCCCGGCTGATGGCCGTGTTCGACCTGTCCGAGCCGCAGGCCGACTTCATCCTGGCGCTGCGGCTGCGGCGGCTGACCAAGTTCTCCCGGCTGGAGCTGGAGGCCGAGCGGGACGAGCTGGCCCGCCGGATCGAGGAGCTGCGCGCCATCCTGGACTCCGAGGACCGGCTCCGGGAGGTGGTCTCCGGCGAGCTGGCCGACGTCGCCGCCCAGTACGGCACGCCCCGGCGCACCGTCCTGCTCGAGCACGCCGGCGGGCCGGCCGCCCCCGCCGCCGCGGGCGCCCCGGCCCGCCGCTCCGCGGTGCCGCTGGAGGTGCCCGACGAGCCGTGCTGGGTGCTGCTCTCCGGCACCGGGCTGCTGGCCCGGACCGCTGAGGAGCCGGTGCGCACCGGCCCGCGGGCCGCGCACGACGCCGTCACCCACGTCGTGCCGGCCACCACCCGCGGGCAGGTGGCCGTGGTGACCTCCGCCGGCCGGCTGCGCCGCCTGGACGTCCTGGACGCCCCCGGCCTGCCGCCCACCGGGGCGGCGCCGAGCCTGTCCGGCGGGGTCCCGCTGCGCGAGCTGATCGACCTCGAGCCCGGCGAGGAGGTCGTCGGCCTGGCCCGGCTGGACGACGGCGCCGCTCCCCTGGCGCTGGCCACCGCCCAGGGGGTGGTCAAGCGGGTCGGCGGGGACCGCCCCGGGAACCGGGACGCCTGGGAGGTCATCGCGCTGCGGGCCGGGGACCGGGTCGTCGGCGCCGGGCACGCCGCCGACGACGACCGGCTGGTGCTGGTCTCCTCCGACGCCCAGCTGCTCCGCTTCGACGCCGCCGCGGTGCGCCCGCAGGGCCGCGCCGGGCAGGGCGTGGCCGGGATGCGGCTCGCCCCCGGCGCCACCGTCGTGCACCTGGGCGTCGTCGGCGCCGAGCACGTCTCCGCCAGCGTCGTGATCACCGTCGCCGGGACCAGCGGCGCCCTGCCCGGCACCGTGCCGGGCAGCGCCAAGGTCACCCCGCTGGACCGCTACCCGGCCAAGGGCCGGGCGACCGGCGGGGTGCGGGCGCACCGGTTCCTCCGCGGCGAGGACTGCCTGCAGCTGGCCTGGGTGGGCCCGGAGCCGGCGCGCGCGGTGGGCTCGGGCGGGCAGGCGGTGCCGCTGCCGGCGGTGGACGAGCGGCGCGACGGCTCCGGCCAGCCGCTGCCGGCGCCGGTCACCGCGATCGGCTAAGGCGGGTCGGTCTGGACGACGGCGGCTGCCGGCCCGAGCCCGACCGGCCAGCGCCGCTGGCCGCCCCGGTCAGATCTCGATCGAGTACATCGCCGAGGTGCGGGTGGGCTCGTAGCCGAGCTTGGCGTAGAGGCCGACGGCGCCGGTGAGGTTGTCGCTGTCCACGTCGAGGCCGGCGTACTCCATGCCGTCGGCCCGGTAGGCGGCCATGGCCGCCGTGAGCAGCGCGCTGGCCAGTCGTCGGCCCCGCCACTCCGGCAGGACGCCGATGAGGTCGGTGTAGCCCTCGGTCCAGCCCAGGGCCGGCCAGTCCTGCTCGTACCGGGCGGACATCAGGTAGCCGGCGACCTGGGTGCGGTCCGAGCTGCGGTCCAGCGCCACGAAGCTCCACTGCGGGGCGAAGTGGGTGCGGCTCTCCTGCCAGCTCTCCGGGGTGTGCGGCTGGGAGCCCCAGTGGTCGGCGAAGGCCCGGTTGTGTGCGCGGCGCACGGCGTCGTCGAGGTCGGCGCTCCACGGCTCGACGGTCAGCAACCGGTCGAGCTGGACCTCGGGCAGCGGCAGGGAGAGGTCTCGGCGCATCTCGGTGTACCAGCGGCGGGGGGTGAAACCGCGGGAGGTGACCAGGTCCGACAGGGTCGGCATCCCGTCGTCGACGTGGACGACGACGCGGGCGGGCGCGTCCTTGCCGGTGGCGACGAGCAGCTGGCGGCCGCGGGCCACCTGCCAGTCCAGGAGCGCCGACCCCACGCCGCGGCCCCGGGCCACGGGGTCCACCCCGCCGGAGCAGAACGCCCGCAGCAGGGTGGTGTCCCCGGTGCGGACCCGGACGAACCCGAAGGCCCGGAGCACGCCGTCGACGTCCCGGGCGCCGAGAGCCGCCCAGTGGTGGGTGTCCCCGAAGTACTCGGCGAGCTCCTCGTCGGAGGTGCGGTAGGGCGGGTTGTCGGCGTCCTCGATGCGGCTGACGAGCCCGCTCAGGTCGGTGAGGTCGCCGGGGTCGAGCGTGGCGAAGGTCAGCCCGCCGACCGGCGCCGGCAGCGGCAGCGCGGCGGGGGCCTGCGCGCGCACGGCGAGGGGCTGGGCGACGGCCGGGCCAGCGGCGTCGTCGGGGAAGGTGGCGGGGCTAGGCACGGCGTGACCCTACGGCGCGCCCGCGCCCGGACGCCATCTGCGGAGGTCGGACCGCGAGCGGAGCGGTCGACTGCCGCCTGCCGGCCGCCGCCGCCGCCGCCGTGCCGCTGCCGGGTGCCGCCGTCGTGCCGCTGCCGGGCGCCGTCGTCAGGCCGCTGCCGGGCGCCGTCGTCGGAACGCTGCCGGGCGCCGTCAGATCTCCACCGTGTACAGGATCCGCGCGCCGACGCGCTCGTACCCCAGCCGCTCGTAGAACCCGTGCGCGCCGGAGGGGTTGACGGTGTCCACGTCCAGGCCGGCGGAGTCGATCCCGTCCGCCGCGAGGGCCGCGACGACCGCCACGAGCAGGGCGCGGGCGATGCCCTGGCCGCGGTGGTCGCGCCGGACCCCGAGCAGCTCGGTGTACCCCTCGGAGAAGCCGAGGGCCGCCCAGGCGTGCTCGTGGCGGGAGGTCAGGGCGTAGCCGGCCACGCGCCGGTCGGCCGGGGCGTCGAGCAGGACGGCGACCTTGGACCAGCGCGGCTCCAGGTCGCCGCGGACGAGCCGCCAGGTGTCCCCCGTCAGCGGCTCGGACCCCCAGTGGTCGGCGAACGCCTCGTTGTGGACGCGGCGGACCTGCTCGTCCAGGTCGGGCGACCAGTCCACCACCTGCACCCCGGGCGGCGGCGGCGCCGCCGGCAGCGGGGCGTCCACCGGGCGGCGCATCTCCTGGAAGGCCCGCTTGGGGCTGAAGCCCGCGGCCACGTACAGCCGGCGTCGGTCGACCAGGTGCTCGTCGACGTAGGCCGCGAGCCGGGCGGGCAGGTCGCGCCCGTCGGCGGCGAGCAGCTGGCGGGCGCGGGCGTCCTGCCAGTCGAGCAGCGCCCGGCCGATCCCCCGGCCCCGCCACTCCGGGGCGATGGTGGCCACGAGGAAGGCCCGCAGCACCTCGGTGTCCCCCGGCGGCAGGTAGACCACGGCGACGGCCTCGAGGGTCCCCGCGCTGGAGAAGCCGCCGAGGGAGTCGGTGACGAGCGCGGCACCGGGGCGCAGCACCGCGGAGACCTTGGCGGGGTTGAGCTGGGTGACCGGGTGGTCCACCGCCGCGCAGCGCGCCTCCAGCTCGAGCACGGCCGGGGCGTCGGCCGGGGTCAGCGCCCGCCAGCGCAGCCCGAGGTGCGCGGCGGGCGGCTCGGCCACCTCCGGCGCGCGCAGGCGGACGGCTAACGGGGACTGCTCGGGCATGGCGCCGATGCTACCGGCGGGCACCCGGCGGGCGGCCGACGGCGGCGCACAGCGCGAGGCGGGCGGCGAACGGCTGGCGGGACCCGGCCGGCGGCCGACGGCGGCCCGCAGCGCGAGGCGGACGGCGAACGGCTGGCAGCCGCTCCCGGGGCGGCCGGCCGTCCGACGGCGACGGCAACGGCACCGGCCGCCGTCGGCTCAGGCGTCGATCCGGGTCGGGTCCACCTGCTGGGCTCCGGTGACGATGAAGTCCTTGCGGGGCGCGACCTCGTTGCCCATGAGGAGCTCGAAGACCCGCTCGGCCTCCAGCAGCGCCGCCTCGTCCGCCATGGAGATCCGGCGCAGCGTGCGCCGAGTCGGGTCCATGGTGGTCTCGGCGAGCTGGTGGGCGTCCATCTCTCCCAGGCCCTTGTACCGCTGGATCGGCTCCTTGTACCGCTTCCCGGTGCGCTGGAGCTTGGCGAGCAGGTTGCTGAGCTCGGCCTCGGCGTAGGTGTAGATCACCTCGCCCTTGCGCCCGCCGGACCCGGCGATCTCCACCCGGTGCAGCGGCGGCACCGCCGCGTAGACCCGGCCGGCCTCCACCAGCGGGCGCATGTACCGGAAGAACAGGGTGAGCAGCAGGGTGCGGATGTGGGCGCCGTCGACGTCGGCGTCGGTCATCAGCACGACCTTGCCGTACCGGGCCTGCGACAGGTCGAAGGTGCGGCCCGAGCCCGCGCCGACCACCTGGATGATCGAGGCGACCTCCGCGTTCTTCAGGATGTCCCCGGGCGAGGCCTTCTGGACGTTGAGGATCTTCCCGCGGATGGGCAGCAGCGCCTGGAACTCGCTGGACCGGGCCATCCGGGCGGTGCCCAGCGCGCTGTCCCCCTCGACGATGAACAGCTCGGTGCGGTCGATGTCCTCGCTGCGGCAGTCGACCAGCTTGGCCGGCAGCGCGGAGGTCTCCAGGGCGTTCTTGCGCCGGGAGATCTCCTTGTGCATCCGGGCCGAGACCCGGGCCCGCATCTCGCCGACGACCTTCTCCAGCAGCGCCGCGGCCTGGGTCTTCTCGGCCCGCCGGGAGGAGGTGAGCAGCGCGGTGAGCTCGCGCTCGAGGACCCGGGCCACGATGCCGCGGACCGGGGCCGTGCCGAGCACCTCCTTGGTCTGGCCCTCGAACTGCGGCTCGGCGACCCGGACGGTGACGACGGCGGTCAGGCCGGCCAGCACGTCGTCCTTCTCGATCTTGCCCTCCTTGGCGGTCACCTTCAGCCGGCGGGCGTTGGCGTCGACCTGCTTGCGCAGGGTCTTGAGCAGCCCCTGCTCGAAGCCGGCGAGGTGGGTGCCGCCCTTGGGGGTGGCGATGATGTTGACGAAGGACCGCACGGTGGTGTCGTAGCCGATCCCCCACCGCAGCCCGATCTCGACGGCGCAGGTCCGCTCCACCGCCACCGGGCGCAGGTGCCCGTGCCCGTCGAGCTGCTGGACGGTCTCGGTGAAGGTCTCGGTCCCGGCCAGGCGCCAGGTGTCGGTGACGGCGGCGTCGGGGGCGAGGAAGTCGGTGAAGTCCACCACCCCGCCGTCGTGCCGGAACACCTCCTCCACCGGCCCGTCCGCGCCCGCCGTGCCGGGCAGGCGGCGCTCGTCCCGCACCGTCAGGGTCAGGCCGGGGACGAGGAAGGAGGTCTGCCGGGCGCGGTCGACCAGGTCCTCGTAGGAGAACGTGGCGGAGGCGGGGAAGATCTGCCGGTCGGCCCAGTACCGCACCCGGGTGCCGGTCCGGGTCCGGGGCACCTTGCCGACGACGGCGAGCTCGGAGGCCTCGGTGAAGGGCTGGAACGGGGCGTCCGGACCGGCGCCGGCGCTGTCGTCGAACGTCCCCGGCTCGCCGCGGTGGAAGGTCATCCGGTGCGTCTTGCCGTCGCGGTCGACCTCGACGTCGAGCCGCGCGGACAGGGCGTTGACCACCGAGGCGCCCACCCCGTGCAGGCCGCCGCTGGCCGCGTAGGAGCCGCCGCCGAACTTCCCGCCGGCGTGCAGCTTGGTGTAGACCACCTCGACCCCGGAGAGCCCCACGGAGGGCACGGTGTCCACCGGGATGCCGCGGCCGTCGTCGCGGACCTCCACCGAGCTATCCGCGTGCAGGAGGATCTCGATGCTGGTGGCGTGCCCCTCGAGGGCCTCGTCGACGGCGTTGTCGATGATCTCCCAGAGGCAGTGCATGAGGCCGCGGGAGTCGGTGGAGCCGATGTACATGCCCGGGCGCTTGCGGACCGCGTCCAGCCCCTCGAGGACGGAGAGGTGGCGGGCGGTGTAGCTGGTTGCGGCGGTCATCGTGGCGGTCGACACCAGTGGAGTCTATGGAACGGACGGCCTTCGGCCGTGGACCGACCCGCCCTGGGGACGGTGGTCTTGGTCCTGGCGCGGCCTGGGGATGGGTGGTCCTCGGCGACCGGGCCTGGACGGTCGTCCTACGCCGGCAGCGAACCGGCGTGGGCCCGGGCATCATCTGTGGGTGCCGGGTGGTTACATGCCGACGTGAGCACAACGACGACGACGAACCCGACCCTGACCGCCCAAGACCGTTGCGACGCGTGCGGCGCCCAGGCCTACGTGCGCGTAGAGCTGGAGACCGGCGAGCTGCTCTTCTGCGCCCACCACGCCCGGCAGCACGCCGGCGCCCTGCAGGGGATCGCCAAGCACGTCCACGACGAGACCGACCGGCTCCTGGCCGACGACAACGCCTGACCCGCCGCCCGCCACGGTCGGCGTCGCCAGCGCCGCCGAGCGCAGCGGCAAGCACTGATGGCCGCCCACCCCGCGGGGTGGGCGGCCATCGGTCGTCTCTGGGCATCGAGGAGAGCGGCGACGTCCTGGGCGGAGACCACCGGCGTCTCCCAGGGCTGGGAGGAGGACGACGACGTGCCCTCGGCCGCGCGGAGGGCGGCGGCCCCGGGCCGGCGGGCGTGGCGGAGACGGGCCCCGGAGGCGGAAGGGCCTTCGGGATGTCCGTGTCCGCCGCCGGACCGCTCTCCGGTGCGCGCCGCGCCGTCGAGGCTCACCCCTCCGCGGGTGCCCCGGGCACAAGGATGAGAGGCACCGGCGAGAGCGCCGGCACCGCCGAGGACGCCGCCCTGGACACGGCCGCCGGCCTCTACCTGGGCGACCCCACCGCCTGGAGCTGAACCGCGGCGGACCGATGGGCCTGAACCGCGGCGAACCGATGGAGTCCGGCTAGCGAACCTGCGCCTGGTCGGCGGCCGTGCGTCGGCTGTGCTCGACGGTGGGGAAGGACCCGTCCCCGAAGAGGATGCGGCGCGCCGCGGCCTGGCCGGCGGGCGTGCGCAGGAGCGCGAACGCCGTCGAGGCGACGCCGGGCGTGCGCACCTGCGCGAACGCCCGGCGGAGCAGCAGCCGGCCACGGAAGTGGGCCCGCAGCGCGGCTCCGTCGTACCCGGCCAGCGCGGCCGGCTGCCCGCTGCGCAGGGCGTCGTCGAGGACGGCGGCGGCCAGCGCAGCCTGCCGCAGGCAGGGATCGAGCCCGCCGGCGGTGAGCGGGGAGACCGCGCCCGCCGCGTCGCCGACGAGCAGCCCGTCCGGGCAGCTGATCCGCCGGAGCAGGCCACCGACGGGGATCGGGCCGGCCCGCCGCTCGACCCATGCGGGGCGGCCGGTATCGGGCAGCCCGGGCGCCGAGGCGCCGAACCGGACCAGGGTGCGGTGCAGGCCGCCCGGGAAGCGGTTGGCGTAGCCGGCCACGCCGACGTGGGCGTGCTCCCCGTCGTTCACCACCCAGGCCAGGTAGCCCGGGGCGAGCGACGGGTCGATGACGCAGTGGAACGCCGGGGGCTCCGCCCCGCCGGGCGGGACCGGGAAAACGTCCTCGGCCCCGACCAGCAGGTGGCGGTTGCGGTCCAGGCCCAGGTCGCGGGCGACGCGCGAGCGGGCTCCGTCCGCGCCGACGACGTACCGCGCGCGCACCTCGGTCGGCCCGCCCGGGCCGTCCAGGCGGAAGCCGGTGGCCCCGCGGCCGAGGTAGCGGGTGCCCAGCGAGAGGCGGGCGCCGGCGTCGACGGCGGCGCCTGCCGCGGCCGCGTACAGCGCCGGCATGTCGCCCACCCGGAACTCGTCGCGGGCGCTGTCCAGGGTCACCGGGCGGCGCAGCCCCGGGGGGTAGAGCACGACCCGTCGGATCGGCGGCCCGAGGCACCCGGCCGGGAGGGCGAAGTCCTCGAGGGTGCGGCGCACGAAGATCCCGGTGGTGCGGATCGTGTCGGCCAGCGTCGTTCGGCGGTCGATGACCAGGACGTCGTGGCCGCGCTGGGCGAGCTCGGTGGCGGTGCGCAGCCCGGCCAGGCCGGCCCCGACGACCAGCACGTCTGTCTCCATCCCGCGACCGTAGGGCGGCGTAGCCCGGCCGGCGGCCGCGCTGGGCGGACCTCCCGACTCTGCTCACAGCATCTCGACGCCTACCGCAGACGCCGCGCGGCGTCTCGACGCCTGCCGGACGGCACCGCGCAGCGTCTCGGCACCTGCCGGACGACTCCCGGCGAGGCTCCGGGACGTGCCCTCCATATTGGTGGGGAGGCACACGGCATGCTCGCCGAGTGACAGACGTCGTCGCGTGTCCATGGCCATGGCAAGGTCCTCGCTGGTGGCCAGGTGAGGTCCCCGCTGGGTGGCCAGGTGAGGTCCCCGCTGGGTGGCCAGGTAGAAGTGCCCACCTCGACGAGCTCGTCGGGTGACCCGGTGTGTCCGATCACATCGTCGAGGGCGGTCCCCCGCACACCACCTCGTCGAGAGGAGCATCCGGAGAGGCAGTGTCCGCGGCATTTCGGCGCACGTTGAGTCGGAGCGTGCTGGCGAAGACGAACGCGTCGGGGCGCGGGGCCAGCGGACGCATGCGGTACTCGTCGGGCTCGAGCGCGAGGGCGTCGTGTCCGCCGAGGGTGAGTTCGCCGGGCGCCGCCGCCGTCCGGGACCCAAGCCGGGGCGCTGCACCGCACATCATCGCCGCGCGAGGAACCCCTCGGCGTGGTCGGCGACCCAAGCGACGAGTGGGAGCAGGCGCTCCATGAGGTCGTGCCCGAGCGGCGTGAGGCTGTACTCGACGTGCGGCGGGACGCTCGGGAACGACTCCCGGTACACCAGTCCGTCGGCGGCGAGGGTGCGCAGCGTCGACGCGAGCATCTTCTCGCTGATGCCATCGACCTGGCGTCGCAGCTCGCCCCAGCGCAGGGTGCCGTCGGACAGTGCCGAGAGTACCAGGACGCCCCACTTGCTCATGATGTGGTCGAGGACGACGCGTGTGCCGCAGCCCTCATCGAAGAGGCGGTCTTGCGAGGCTCGGATTTGCGCGAAACTTACTGCCATGTAGGTACCTTACTCGAAAGTGCGTACGCTTCGGCGGGAAGGTTCCCGACGAGAGGTGGGTTCTGGTGGGCGATCCCCTCTAGGAAAGGAACCCTTATGACTATCCTCGTCACCGGTGCCACGGGCCACCTCGGCCGACTCGTCATCGACAGCCTCATCGCCCGCGGCGTCGACCCCTCGACCATCCGCGCGGGCGCGCGCGACGCCGCGAAGGCATCCGATCTCGAGGCGCGCGGCGTACAGGTCGTGCGCGTCGACTACAACAACCCTGAGACGGTCGCCGCAGCGGTCGACGGTGCCGATGCCGTCCTGCTCATCTCGAGCAGCGAGGTCGGCAAGCGCATCGCGCAGCACCAGGTCGTCGTCGATGCTGCCCGCGCCGTCGGCGTCCCGAAGCTCGTCTACACGAGCGCCACGAAGGCGACGACGAGCGACCTGGTGCTCGCCCCCGAGCACAAGGCGACCGAGGAGGCCATCGCGGCCGCGGGTATCCCTGCCGTAATCCTCCGCAACAACTGGTACACCGAGAACTACGCCGCCGACGTCGCACGCGCGAAGGAGACGGGCGTCATCGCTGCGAGCGCCGGGGACGGCCGCGTTGCATCGGCAAGCCGTGGCGACTTCGCCGAGGCGGCGGCTGTCGTGCTCACTCAGGACGGTCACATCGGTCAGGTCTACGAGCTTGGTGGAGACGTCGCCTGGAACTTCGACGATCTCGCCGCCGCGGCGTCAGAGGTCACCGGCCGTGAGGTGCGCTACACGCCCCTCACCACCGAGGAGCATGCGACCGCGCTCGAGGCAGCAGGACTCGACGCAGGCACGATCGGCTTCGTGACCACGCTTGACGCGAACATCCGCGATGGGGCTCTCGCCGAGACTGATGGCACCCTCTCGCGGCTGCTCGGGCGCCCCACGACACCCCTCATCGAGGGATTGCGCGCAGCGCTCTGAGCAGTGGATCCGTCGCTCAGGGTCTGCCGGACGACGGGCCGCAACGACGACGACGGCGGCCCCGATGATCGGGACCGCCGTCGTTCGGCTCGGCCGGTGCTCAGTCGAGCCGGTGCTCAGTCCAGGTAGTCCCGGAGGACCTGGGAGCGGCTCGGGTGGCGCAGCTTCGACATCGTCTTGGACTCTATCTGCCGGATCCGCTCGCGGGTCACGCCGTAGACCTTGCCGATCTCGTCCAGGGTCTTGGGCTGGCCGTCGGTCAGCCCGAAGCGCATGGACACCACGCCGGCCTCCCGCTCGGAGAGGGTGTCGAGCACGGCGTGCAGCTGCTCCTGCAGGAGGGTGAAGCTGACCGCGTCGGCCGGGACCACGGCCTCGGAGTCCTCGATGAGGTCACCGAACTCGCTGTCGCCGTCCTCGCCCAGCGGGGTGTGCAGGGAGATCGGCTCGCGGCCGTACTTCTGGACCTCGACGACCTTCTCGGGCGTCATGTCCAGCTCCTTGGCCAGCTCCTCCGGGGTGGGCTCGCGGCCCAGGTCCTGGAGCATCTGCCGCTGCACCCGGGCGAGCTTGTTGATGACCTCCACCATGTGCACCGGGATGCGGATGGTGCGGGCCTGGTCGGCCATGGCGCGGGTGATCGCCTGGCGGATCCACCAGGTGGCGTACGTGGAGAACTTGTAGCCCTTGGTGTAGTCGAACTTCTCCACCGCGCGGATCAGGCCGAGGTTGCCCTCCTGGATCAGGTCCAGGAACAGCATCCCGCGGCCGGTGTACCGCTTGGCCAGGGAGACGACCAGCCGCAGGTTGGCTTCCAGGAGGTGGTTCTTCGCCTGGTGGCCGTCGTTGGCGATCCACTGCAGCTCGCGCCGCATCTTCGGCGAGAGCTCGTCCGCCTCGGTGGCGAGCTTCTCCTCGGCGAACAGGCCGGCCTCGATCCGCTTGGCGAGCTCGACCTCCTGCTCGGCGTTCAGCAGCGCGACCTTGCCGATCTGCTTGAGGTAGTCCTTGACCGGGTCCGCGGTGGCCCCGGCGGTGACGACCTGCTGGACCGGGGCGTCGTCGTCGTCGGTGTCGGAGACGACGAAGCCGGTCTCCTCGACGGCGTCGTCCGCGGCGGCGGCCGGCTCGGCCGGCACGTCCGGGACGGCCTTGAGGGCGGTGGCCTTCTTCGCCGCGCTGGTCTTGACTGCCGGCCGGGCGGCGCCGCCGGACTTGCGGGAACGGGTGGAGGCCTTCTTCGCCGGGGCCGTCGCGGCGGTCACCGGCTGCTCCTGGACCTCGTCCACCGAGTCCTCCGCGGGCGCATCCAGGGTGGACGTGCCGGTCGGACGGGTGGTCTTGGGGGCAGAGGTGGACACAGAGAACCTTTCGGCGGGGGATCTGGGGGCCGACGGCGGAGCGTGGCAGCCCTACAATTATAACCTTGGGCGAACCTGAGAGCGCGCGAAAACCGCTGCGCGCCCCGGTCCTCGACCGTCACTCCCTGCAACGCCAGGGCCTCCGCCGGTATTTCCGGCCGGCTGCCGCCCGTCGGCGCGCCGGTGGCGCCCGGCCGACTGCCCCTCACCCCGCGCCGACCGGCCGCGCCCGACGCCCACGCCGACCGGCCGCGCCCGACGCCCGACGACCGACGCCCGCGCCGACCGGCCGCGCGCCCGGCCGCGCCGATCGTCCCTCAGCGCACCGGCTCGTAGGCCTCCATCGGCGGGCACGCGCAGACCAGGTTCCGGTCCCCGTAGGCGCCGTCGACCCGCCGCACCGGCGGCCAGTACTTGTCCGCCAGCAGCCCGGGCACCGGGTAGACCGCCTCGGCGCGGGTGTACGGGTGGTCCCACTCCTCGGTGAGCGACCGGGCCGTGTGCGGGGCGCCGACCAGCGGGTTGTCCTCCCGCGGCCACTCCCCCGCCCCCACCTTCGCCGCCTCGGCGGCGATCGCCACCATCGCCTCGCAGAACCGGTCCAGCTCGGCCAGGTCCTCGCTCTCGGTCGGCTCGACCATGAGCGTGCCCGCGACGGGGAAGCTCATGGTCGGGGCGTGGAAGCCGTAGTCGATGAGCCGCTTGGCGACGTCGTCCACGGTGATCCCGGTGGCGGCGCGCAGCGGGCGCAGGTCCAGCACGCACTCGTGGGCCACGTACCCGCCCGGGCCGCGGTAGAGCACCGGGAAGTGCGGGTCCAGCCGGGCGGCGACGTAGTTCGCCGCGAGCACCGCCGCGCCGGTGGCCCGGCGCAGCCCCGTCCCGCCCATCAGGGCGATGTAGGCCCAGCTGATCGGCAGGATCGACGGCGACCCGTACGCCGCCGCGGCGACCGCCCCGTCCCGCCGCCCGCCGGGCAGCGCCGTCGGGTGCCCGGGCAGGAACGGCGCGAGGTGGGCGCGGGCCGCGACCGGCCCGACGCCCGGCCCGCCGCCGCCGTGCGGGATGCAGAAGGTCTTGTGCAGGTTCAGGTGCGAGACGTCCCCGCCGAACGCCCCGGGCCGGGCGTGCCCGAGGAGCGCGTTGAGGTTGGCGCCGTCGATGTAGACCTGCCCGCCGGCGTCGTGCACCGCCGCGCACACCCGCCCGACGTGCTCCTCGTAGACCCCGTGGGTGGAGGGGTAGGTGATCATGATCGCCGCCAGGTCCGCGGCGTGCTCGGCCACCCGGCGGTCCAGGTCGGCCAGGTCCACGTTGCCGTTCTCGTCGGTGGCGACGACGACGACCCGCAGCCCGGCGAGCACCGCAGAGGCGGCGTTGGTGCCGTGCGCCGAGGCGGGGATGAGGCAGACGTCCCGGTGGCCCTCCCCGCGGCTGGCGTGGTACCCGCGGATCGCGAGCAGCCCGGCCAGCTCGCCCTGGGAGCCCGCGTTGGGCTGCAGGCTCACCGCGTCGTAGCCGGTCGCGGCGGCCAGCCACCCGGCCAGGTCGCCGACCAGGGCCTGGTAGCCGGCCACGTCGGCGGCGGGCGCGAAGGGGTGGATGCGGGCGAACTCGGGCCAGGTGACGGCGGCCATCTCCACCGCGGCGTTGAGCTTCATCGTGCACGAGCCCAGCGGGATCATCCCGCGGTCGAGGGCGTAGTCCTTGTCGGCGAGCCGGCGCAGGTAGCGCATCATCGCGGTCTCGGTGCGGTGGCTGGTGAAGACCGGGTGGGTCAGGTAGGCGGTGGTGCGCCGCAGGTCCGCGGGCAGCGCCGGGAGGCCGCCATCCGGTCCGACGGCGTCCGGGTCGGTGCGGCCGACGGCGTCGGGGCGGGTTGCGTCCGGGCCCACGGCGTCCGAGCCTCCATCGCTCGGGCGGGTTGCGCCCGCGTCGACGGCGGCCCCGCCCGCCGGGTCGCCGTCGTCCGCCTCCGCGCCCACGGCCGTGAGCACCGCGGCGGCCAGGGTCGCCACCGTCTCCGGCGTCGTGGTCTCGTCGGTGGAGATCCGCACCTGGTCGGCGTCCTCGACCCAGACGGTGATGTCCCGGGCCAGCGCCGCGGCGGCGACGGCCTCCGCCCGGCCGGGGACGGCCAGCTCGAGGGTGTCGAAGAACGTGGCGTGCACCGGCTCGACCCCGCCGGCCCGCAGCGCGTCGGCGAGCGCGACGGCCCGCCCGTGCACCTGCTCGGCGATCGAGCGGAGCCCGTCCGGGCCGTGGTAGACCGCGTACATCGCGGCCATCACGGCGAGCAGCACCTGGGCGGTGCAGATGTTGGAGGTGGCCTTCTCCCGGCGGATGTGCTGCTCCCGGGTCTGCAGGGCCAGCCGCAGCGCGCGCTCGCCGTCGGCGTCCCGGGAGACCCCGACGAGCCGGCCGGGCAGCTGGCGGGTGAGGCCCTCGCGGACGGCGAGGTACCCCGCGTGCGGGCCGCCGAAGCCCATCGGCACCCCGAAGCGCTGGGTGGTGCCCACGGCGATGTCCGCGCCGTACTCCCCCGGCCCGGCTAGCACGGTGCAGGCGAGGAGGTCGGCGGCGACGACGACCAGGGCGCCGGCGTCGTGCGCGGCCGCGGTCAGCCGCTCCAGGGCGGCCCGGTCCGGCACCCGGCCGGACGCGCCCGGGACCTGGACCAGCACCCCGAAGACGCCGTCGAGGTCGGGCTCGGCCAGCAGGTCGGTGACCTCCAGCTCGATCCCGACCGGCGCGGCCCGGGTCTCCAGCACCGCGCGGGTCTGCCGGAAGGTGTCGGCGTCGACGAGGAAGCGGTTGCCCGCGCCGCGCGCCGCGCGGCGGGCCAGCAGCATCCCCTCGGCGGCCGCGGTGGCCTCGTCGAGCATGGAGGACCCGGCCACCGCCAGCCCGGTGAGGTCGATGACCATCGTCTGGAAGTTCAGCAGCGCCTCCAGCCGGCCCTGGGAGATCTCCGGCTGGTAGGGGGTGTAGGCGGTGTACCAGGCGGGGTTCTCCAGGACGTTGCGCTGGATCACCGGCGGGGTGTGGGTGTCGTAGTAGCCCTGCCCGATCATCGAGGTGCGCACGGTGTTGTGGCCGGCCAGGGCCCGCAGCCGGGCCAGCACGGTGGCCTCGTCGGCGGGCTCGGGCAGCCCGGCCGGGACGGTGTCCTCCCGGATGCTGGCCGGCAGGGCGGCGTCGAGCAGCGCGGGCAGGGACTCCGCGCCGACGGCGGCCAGCATCTGGCGCTGGTCCGCTTCGGTGGTCCCGACGTGCCGGTCGGCGAAGCTCCTCACGCGTCCTGCCCCTCCACCAGCGCGGTGTAACCGGCGGCGTCCAGCAGCCCGGCCGGCTCGCCGGCCAGCCGCATCCGGTACAGCCAGCCGGCGCCGTAGGGGTCGGCGCCGATGCCCTCGGGGCTCGCCACGGCGGCCTCGTTGTGCCCGAGGACCTCCCCGTCCGCGGGCGCGACGAGGTCCGAGACCGACTTGGTGGACTCGATCTCCCCGCACGCCTCCCCCGCGCTGAGCGTGCGGCCGACCTCGGGCAGCTCGACGTAGACCACGTCGCCCAGCGCCTCGGCGGCGTAGCTGGTGATGCCCACGGTGGCCACGTCGTTCTCGACGGCGACCCACTCGTGGTCGGTGGTGTAGCGGCGGTCGGTGGGGTGGCTCATCGGTTCTCCTCGGGCGGGGCGGCGGCGGGGCTGGGCTGCCGGTCGGATGGGGCGGGCGGTCGGGCGGGGCGGCGGTAGAAGGGTAGGTCGACGACGGTCATCGGCTGGCGCGTGCCGCGCACGTCGGCCGCCAGGACGGTGCCGACGGCGGCCGCGGCGGGGTCGACGTGGGCGAGCGCGACGGGGTGGGCCAGGGTGGGCGAAAGGACGCCGGAGGTCACCGTGCCCACCTGGGCGTCGCCGTCGTGCAGGATGGCGCCGGCGCGGGCGGCCCGCCGGCCGGTGCCGGCCAGCCCGACCAGGGCGGTGCGGGCCGGCTCCTCCGCGCGGCGGGCGAGGGCGTCCCGGCCGACGAAGTCGTGGTCGAGGTCCACCAGGCGGCCCAGGCCGACGTCGTAGGGGGTGGTGGCGGTGGTGAGCTCGTGGCCGTACAGCGGCATGCCGGCCTCCAGGCGGAGGGTGTCCCGGGCGGCCAGCCCGCAGGGCTGCACCCCGGCGGCGCGGCCGGCCTCGAGCAGCGCCCGCCACAGCCCGACGGCGGAGGACGCCGGCACGGACAGCTCGTAGCCGACCTCGCCGGTGTAGCCGGTGCGGGCGAGCAGCACCGGGGTGCCGGCGACGGTGGCGGTGGTGACGCGGTAGTACCGCAGGGCGGGGACGTCGGCGTCGGTGAGGGCGGCGAGCACGCCGGGGGCGGCCGGGCCCTGCAGGGCGATGAGCGCGCGGGCCTCGGTCCGGTCGGCCACGTGCACGCCGGCCCGGGCGCCGTCGGCGGTGGCGCGGCCGGTGACCTCGTCGAGCACCCGGAGCCGGTTGGCGGCGTTGGCGACGATGAGGAACTCCGCCTCGGCGAGGCGGTAGACGATGAGGTCGTCCAGGATGCCGCCGTCGGCGTCGGTGAGCAGGGAGTACCGGGCCCGGCCGACCGGCAGGGTCGAGCTGACGGTGACCAGGGCCCGGTCCAGGGCGGCCGCGGCGCCCGGGCCGCTGACCTCGATCTGGCCCATGTGCGAGAGGTCGAACAGGCCGGCCCGCTCCCGCACGGCGGCGTGCTCGGCCAGGTCGGAGGTGTAGCGCAGCGGCATCGACCAGCCGGCGAAGGTGGTCATGGTGGCGCCGAGGGCGACGTGCTCGGCGTGCAGGGCGGTGGTCGCGGGGGCCATCAGGAGCTCCGGGGTCGGGACGCGGGCGTCGGTGGACCGTTCGCCCCCTCTGTCACTGGCACCTGAGAGCTTCGGCCCGGCGGGGCCTTGCACCGTGGGCGAGGCCGGTGGCCTGCATTCCAGAGTGGCCTGGCCGTCGCGGTCCGGGGACCTGAGAGATTCCGGGGGTGGTTGCTCCTTCGGTGCGCCGCGTCGGCGCTCTCCCGCGGCGGCTCGTCGCGGCCGGTATGCAGTTGGGTTCGGCGCGCCTCGGCGGGCGCGTCCGTCGGCACGGTACCACCCGCCTCGGCGGGCCGGTCGGCGCGGGCGCCACCCTGGCCTCGGCGGTCCGGGCCGGCCGGCGCGGGTCCCGCGCGGCCGGGGGCGGGACGACGTCAGGACTGGACGGGCTTGACGGCCAGGACGGGGCAGGCGGCGTCGAGCAGGATCCGCTGGGCGTTGGAGCCCAGGATCAGCTTGCCGACCGGGGACCGGCGGCGCAGCCCGATGACGAGCAGGTCCGCCGACGTCTCGGTGACCACGCCGAGGAGCTCCTCGGCGACGTCCTTGCCGCGGCGCAGCCGCACCTCGTAGGCGAGGTCGGCGGCGTCCAGGCGGTCCCGCAGGGCGTCGGCCTGGGCGTCCAGGGTCGTGTCGTCCTCCCCGGGCCGGGCGGAGAGCACGACCACCAGCCGCGTCCCGCGCCGGCGGGCCTCCTCCACCGCCGCGTCGAGGGCCGCCTCGCCCTCGTTGGTCCCGAGGTAGCCGACGACGACAGACATCCGCACTCCGTTCCCGGGCCAGGGCCCGCGCGTAAGGTGGCTGCGACGGTACCCGATCCGGGCGCGGGACCCGCGCGCGTCCGTGGCCCCACCCGTCGGCGGCCGTCAGCGCCGCGTCCAGGGCCGACGGTTCCGGGCGCAGCTACCTCTCCGACCTCCACGGAGTCACCGGAGCCCGTCCCCGCGGGGTCACCGGGCCGTCGGCATCCCGCCGCCGCCGGGTCAGCGCCGGTACCAGGGCGGGGAGATGGCGTGGCTGAGCGCATCGACGACGATCTCGGCGAGGATGTGCCCCGGCTCCTCGGCGAGGGCCTGCTTGGCGTAGACCTGGGCCCGGGTACCGTCCAGCCCCCACCAGGCGAGGAAGGCCAGCAGCCCGAGCGGCGGGCCGGCCGCCCCCTCCGCCGCATGCGCGGCGACCGCGGCGACGAGGGTGGTGGCGCCGTCCAGCGCGCCGCGGTGCTCGGGCTCCGGAGCAGCGTCGAACACCGCGTCGGCGGCCTCCGGGTCGAGGAGTGCCACGCTCGAGCGGCGGTTGCTGTCCACGACGCTGGTGAGGACGGCGTCGCGGACCACCTTGTCCTCCAGGAACGCCAGCAGCCGGCCGAGGGTGGCCGGGTCGGGGGTGGCCGGGCCGGTGGACATGCCCCGGTGGTGCTTCCGGTGCCCGGGCCGGCGGTCGCCGCGCCGACCGCCCGGCGGCCGGTCGGACGGCGCGGCGTCCCGGTCGCTCGGCCGGCCGGTCAGGGCGGTGTCCCAGAGCCGCGCCCCCTCCTCCCGCCACGCGCGCAGCGGCGTCTGGTCCCGTGCCGGCCGCGCGCCGGGGACCCCGAAGGCCGCCCCGCGCACCATCGGCGCGCCACCGGCCCGGGCCCGCGCCGCCACGCCCCGGGCACGCTCGGCCGCCGCCGCGCGCTCTGCCTCGGCCCGGGCCTCCGCGTCGCGGGTGCGGGTGAGCGCCAGGTGCGCACGGCTCGGGAGGGCGGTGTACCCGGCCAGGACCAGGTCGGCGGCGAGGGCGCTGCTCTCCAGCTCGGCGGCCGGCCGTCCGGCCGACGGGCAGCATTCGCACGGCTCGAGGTGGGCGTACCCGCCGGGCGTGACGAGCCAGGTGGTGAACGGTCGAACCAGCGAGGTGGCCTCTTCGAGGGCCGCCAGCGCGGCGCGGACCGTCGGGTTCGTGCGCGCGGCGGGGACGGTGCCGTCGGCATAGAAGACCGCGAGGAGGGAGTCGGCGCCGTCCTCCTGCATGTGCCGGACGAGACTGGCGGCGAAGGCCCGTCCGCCCCGAGCCTCGGTGAGGTCGATGGTGTCGGTCCGGGCGATCATGCCGCCGGTCTGGGTCCGGCCCTTGCCACGCAGGGCGAGCAGGACGACCGAGCGTTCGGGGTGGAACCCCAGCCGGTAGGGCAGGTGAGCGATGAGGTCGCGCGGGTCGGAGGCGCGCAGCACGGTGGTGTCCATGGCTCATGGCACCGCTGGTTCGGCGCGGGCCACCCGCGCCGCCCACAGGCACCACGCAACGCGCAGGAGCGCCGCCGGAGCTGTGGACGGCGGGCGGCTGTGGACGGTCGGCCCGGGGCGGCTGGTCGACCGCGCAGGGCCGACGGGGCCCGGGCGAGCTGCAGAGGCCGCCGTGCGGCCGGCGAGCTGCCGGAACGGCCGGGTGCCCCGCAGGGGCCGCCGGACGTGCCGAGCGAGCTGCGGAGGGTCGGCCGGGGGCCGCCGCGTGCTGCGGGTTAGGGTCGAGCCATGCCGACCGCCCCGCTCGCCGACCTCTGCGACCGGGTCGCCGCCCGGGTCCAGGCCGCCCTCTCCGAGCTGTCCGAGACGTTCGGCGACGTCGACGGGCCGCTGGCCGAGTTCGTCCAGCCCGCCCGGGACCTCCTCTCCGGCGGCAAGCGGCTGCGGGCGCAGCTGTGCGCGGCGGGCTGGCTGGCGGCCGACGCCGCCGAGTACGGCGAGCCGGTCGTGCTCGCCGGGTCCGCGCTCGAGCTCTTCCAGGCCACCGCCCTCGTGCACGACGACGTCATCGACGACTCGCTCACCCGCCGGGGAATGCCCGCCGCGCACCGGCACTTCGCCGCCCAGCACGCCGAGCGATCCTGGCTCGGCAGCCCGGAGTCCTACGGGCAGGCCGCCGCGATCGTGCTGGGCGACCTGCTGCTCGGCGCCTCGGCGATGGAGCTCGAGCGCGCCCGGGACCTGGTGCCCGCCGCGGCCGCCCGCCGCGCCCGGGACATCTACGACGTCATGACCTCCCAGGTGGCGCTCGGCCAGTACCTCGACATCCGCGCCCAGGACATCCCGTGGGGCGAGGTCGAGCGGCCCATCGACGACGCCCTGACCGTCATCCGGCACAAGTCCGCGAGCTACTCGGTCCAGCACCCGCTCACGCTCGGCGCCGCGCTGGGCGGCGCGGACCAGCAGGTCCTGGACCTGCTGGCCGCCGTCGGCGGCCCCCTCGGCGTGGCGTTCCAGCTCCGCGACGACGAGCTCGGGGTCTTCGGGGACCCGGGCCTGACGGGCAAGCCCGCCGGCGACGACCTGCGCGAGGGCAAGCGCACCGTGCTCCTCGCGCTGGCCCTCGAGCGGGCCGACGACCAGGGGCGGGCCCGGCTGCGCCAGGTCGGCAGCCCCCACCTGGGGCCGACGGACATGACCGAGCTGCAGGACCTCATCCTCGGCACCGGCGCGGTCGCCGCCCACGAGGAGCTCATCCAGGCCTACCGCGAGCAGGCCCTGTCGACCCTGGACGGGTCCGCACTGCCCCCCGCGGCCGTCGCCGTCCTCGGCCAGCTCGCCGACGCCCTCACCCGGCGGCACGCGTAGACCGGCCGTAGGCCCGTCCCAACGGGCCGAGCCAGAACGCCAGCCCGGCCGGGGTCAGAACGCGAGCGTCTGGGCGACCCTCCGGACGGCGTGGGTGCGGCCGGCCTGCAGCGCCTGCAGGGGCGTGCTGCCCAGCTCCTCGTCGACGGTGTAGAGCCAGCGGTAGCTCTCCTCGTCGTCGAACCCGTTGTCGGCGAGGAGCGTGAGCGTGCCGCGCAGCGTCGGGAGCGGGCCGGGCGCCTGCTCGTCCCCGCCCTGGAGGAGCTCGACCGGCACGGCCGGGGCGCCGTCGGGCCCGTGCGGCACGGAGAGGAGGCGGTGGTCCCGCAGCATCGCCCGGACGTCGCGCTGCCGGACGCCGAGCAGGTCGGCCACCTCCGGCACCGAGAGCCACCGGGCGGGCTGCTCGTCGGGACGTGGCGGGTCGGCGGAGGGACTGCTCACCGGGGAACCATAACGATCGGGACACGGACGGTCTTGTTGGCACACCACATGTGTCGCTACTGTCACGTTCGTTAACACAGGCCACGGCCGCACGCTGCTGGAACGTCCGATCCGCTCGGGGGACGTGTCGGGCGGGTGCCGGCAGGACAATGGAGGACCGATGACGGCCAAGCGCCGCTCCCGCACCGCAGCACGCACCCCCGGACGCGCCGGCGTCGGGCTCGCCCTGGCCGCCACGACCGCCGTCGGCGTGGTCATGCCGGCGCACGCCGCCCAGGCGGTCAACGGGCCGGCGGTGGTCCACCGCCCGCCGAGCGCGGCGCCGACCGTCCGCCCCGCCATGACGCCGACGATGACCTACCAGGTCCAGGCCGGGGACACGGTGACCCACATCGCCGCCCGCACCGGGTCCAGCGTCGCCGCCATCGCCCGGGCGAACGGGCTGGACTCCCGGGCGCTCATCCGGGTGGGCCAGATGCTGCGGATCCCCTCCCCCGCCACCGCGAGCACCGCCGCGCCGGCCGCCCCGGCGCCGTCGGCCGGCGTGCACACCGTCAAGGCCGGGGAGACGGTCTGGGGGATCGCCCGGCAGCACGGCACCACCGTCGCCGCCATCGTCGCGGCCAACTCCCTGGGCTCCCCGGACCGGATCTACGTCGGCCAGCAGCTCCGCCTCACCGGCGGCGGCACCCCGGCCGCCCCGGCGCCCACGGCCAGCCCGGCCGCGGCGCCGGCCGCCACCTCCTCGTCGGCGGCCGGCGTGCACACGGTCAAGGCCGGGGAGACGGTCTGGGGGATCGCCCGGCAGCACGGCACCACCGTTGCCGCCATCGTCGCGGCGAACTCCCTGGGGTCCCCGGACCGGATCTACGTCGGCCAGCAGCTGCGCCTCGGCGGCGGCGCCCCGGCTCCGACGGCCGCCCCGGCCCAGTCCCCCGCGCCCGCACCCGCGCCGGCCGCCGTCTCGGGCAGCTACACCGTACGGCCCGGCGACACCGTCTCCGCGCTGGCCCGCTCCTGGGGCACCTCGGTGGCCGCCGTCGTCGCGGCCAACAACCTCAGCGCCTCGGCCCTGATCTACGTCGGCCAGCAGCTCACCATCCCGGGCGCCCCGGCGCCGAGCACCGCCGCCAAGCCGGCCACCGACCAGCTCGTGCCCAGCACCTTCCTCGGCCGCACCTACCCCGAGGCCACCGTCGGCGCGGCGAACGCGAACAAGGCCACCCTGCTCGCCGTGGGCGTGCCCTCGCGCGAGCAGATGCAGGCCCTGGTGGTCCAGGTGGCCCGGCAGATGGGCGTCGACCCCGCGCTCGCCCAGGCCCACGCCTACATCGAGTCCGGCTTCAACCACGCCTCGGTCTCCCCGGCCAACGCCATCGGCACGATGCAGGTCATCCCGTCCTCGGGCGAGTGGGCCTCCCAGCTGGTCGGCCGCAAGCTCAACCTGCTCGACCCGCACGACAACGTCGTGGCCGGGGTGGCGATCATCCGTCAGCTCGTGCGCACCTCCCCCGACCTCGACACCGCCATCGCGAGCTACTACCAGGGCGCCGGCTCGGTCCAGCGCAACGGCCTGTACGAGGACACCAAGCGGTACGTGGCGACGGTGCGGGGGCACATGGCCCGCTTCTGAGCCGGTCCCTCCGGATTCGCGAGAACGGCCCGCGGGCACGACCCGCGGGCCGTTGCCGTCGGTGGCGGGACGCGGTCGTGAGCCGGACGGCTGAGCACGCGCTCGTTGCCCTGGCCGACGGCGCCCGGGCCCCTCATCCCGGCCCGGCCCGCCCCGGCGGGCCCCGTCATCCCGGCCCGCCCCGCCCGGCGAGCCCACCGCTCCCGGCCGGCCCGCCCAGCTAGGCTCGCGCCCGTGGACGCCACCACCCTCGACCCGATGATCGGCCGTCTCATCGACGACCGGTACCAGGTCGACGCCCGCATCGCCCGCGGCGGGATGGCCACCGTCTACCGCGCCACCGACCGGCGCCTGGAGCGCACGGTGGCGGTGAAGGTCATGCACCCCCACCTGGCCGAGAGCGCGGAGTTCGTGGCCCGGTTCCGCCGGGAGGCCCGGGCCGCGGCCCGGCTCACGCACCCGGCCGTCGTCGCCGTCCACGACCAGGGCACCACCGGCGACGCCAGCTACCTGGCGATGGAGTACGTCGACGGGCCGAACCTGCGGGACGTGCTGCGCCAGCGGGGCGCGCTGCCGCTCGGGGAGGCGCTGAGCATCGCCGGGCAGGTCCTCGACGCCCTGGCCGCGGCCCACCGGGCCGGGCTGGTCCACCGGGACGTGAAGCCGGAGAACGTGCTCCTCACCGCCGACGGGCGGCCCAAGGTCGCCGACTTCGGGCTGGCCCGGGCGGTCACCGAGGCGACCGCGGCCACCACCGGCACCGTGCTCGGCACCGTCGCCTACCTCGCCCCGGAGATCGTCACCCAGGGCCGCGCCGACCCGCGCGCGGACGTCTACGCCGTCGGCGTCCTCCTCTACGAGCTCATCACCGGCCGGCAGCCGTTCACCGGCGAGGCGCCGATCCAGGTGGCCTTCCAGCACGTCAACGCCCGCATCCCGGCCCCGTCGACGGCGGTGGCCTGGGTCCCGGCCGAGGTGGACGAGCTGGTCGGGGCGCTGACCGCCAAGGAGCTGGACGAGCGCCCGCGCGACGCCGCCGCCGCCCTCGTCCTGCTGCGCCGGTGCGCCGCCGCGCTGGACCCCGCCACGCTCGCCCGCCGGGCGGACGCGGCGCCGGCCGCCGGCACCGGGGACCTGCAGCCCGTCCCGGCGATGGCCGGCGGCGCGGGCGAGACCGAGGCGGTCGAGGTCCGCCACGGCACCGTCGCCCTGCCGATCGGGGCCATCTCCCCCGCCGAGCCCCCGGCCCCGCCGGCCCGGCGCCGGCGCCGCACCTGGCCCCGGCTGCTCGCGCTGCTGGCCGTGCTGGTCGTCCTGGTCGGCGGCGGTGCGCTGTGGTGGTTCGAGGTCGGCCCCGGCGCCCGGGTCGCCGTCCCGGCCGTGGCCGGGGAGGCGGAGGACGACGCCGTCGCCGCCGTCCGCGCCGCGGGTCTGGAGCCCGACGTCACCCGCAGCCACCACGACGACGTCCCCGCCGGCGTCGTCATCGCCGCCGACCCGGCCGACGGCGAGGCCGCCAAGGGCAGCACCGTGGAGCTGTCCGTCTCCCTCGGCATCCTCGAGCTGGAGGTCCCCGCGCTGGTCGACGGCACCCGTGAGGACGCCGTGGCCGCGCTGGCCGCGACCGGCCTGCCGCTCGGCGAGGTCACCGAGGAGTTCCACGCCACCGCGCCGGCCGGCACGGTGCTCGCCGCCACGCCCGCGCCGGGCGAGGTGGTCCCGCACACCACCCCGGTGTCGCTCGTGGTGTCCAAGGGCCGGGAGCCGGTGGACCTGCCCGACGTCACCGGGGAGCCGCGCGCCGACGCCGCCGCCGCCCTCGAGGCGGCCGGCCTGGCGGTGGGCGACCTCACCGAGGAGCACTCCGACACGGTGCCCGAGGGCGCGATCGTCCGGCAGTCCCCGGCCGCCGGGTCGGAGCAGCTCTACCGCGGGGACGCCGTGGACCTGGTGATCTCCCTCGGCCCGGAGCTGGTCGCGGTGCCCGACGTCGTGGGCCAGCAGGTGCAGGCCGCCCGGCAGGCGCTGGAGGGCGCCGGCTTCCGGGTGGAGGTGCAGGAGGTCCTCGGCGGCTTCTTCGGCACCGTCCGGGCGCAGGACCCCGCCGGCGGCGGGCAGGTCCCACGCGGCAGCGTCATCACGCTGACGGTGGTGTAGGGGCGCGGCCGGGGGCGGCGGCTGTGCCCCGGGCGCGCTCCCCGGGTCTACTTCCGCCGGCCGCTGCCCGCCGGCACCGACGTCGAGGCCGGCCCGGCCGCCGTCGGCCCGGCAACCTGCTCCGGCGTCCCGGCGAGGTCCGCCGGGCCAGCCTCCTGAGGCTCCGCCGTCGTCAGGGTGTCCGCGGCGTTCAGCTCGGCCAGCGTCTCCCGGGTGAACCCGAAGAAGTAGGTGGCGGCCCAGCCGGCGAGGTAGCCGACGAGCAGGCCGCCGGCGTAGACGGCGATCGCCGGGCCGATCCCGCCCGAGCCGGTGACCAGCGGGAAGAGCGCCCAGCCGCTCGGGCCGATCGCAGTGGAGCCCACGGTCGTGCCGAGCTGGACGAACGTGCCGATGAACGCCCCGCCGAAGGCGCCGCCGACGCAGGCGGTGACGAACGGCCGGCCCAGCGGCAGGGTCACGCCGTAGATGAGCGGCTCGCCGACGCCGAGGAACCCGGCCGGCAGCGCCGACTTGATCGTCCGGCGCACGCCCTGGTTGCGCCGCAGCCGCATGAAGACCGCGATCGCCGCGCCCACCTGGCCGGCGCCCGCCATCGCGAGGACCGGCAGCAGGATGGTGTAGCCGTCCTGCTCGATGAGCGTGGTGTGGATCGGGATGAGGGCCTGGTGCAGGCCGAACATGACCAGCGGGAGGAACAGCCCGCCCAAGACGAACCCGGCGACCGGCCCGCCCACCGAGAGCAGCCAGTTCGCCGCCGTCCCGATGCCGGTGGAGATCCAGGCGGCGACGGTCATCAGCAGGAAGATCGTGACCAGGCCGGTGACCAGCACGGTGACCGTGGGGACGATGAGCATGCTGAGCGAGCGCGGGGCCCACGAGCGGACCCAGCGCTCGACGTAGGCGCCGAGGACCGCGGCGAGCAGCGCACCGACCACCCCGCCCTGCCCCGGGGAGAGCGCCTCGCCGAGCACGGTGACGTTCGCGACGGCGGCCGAGGGGATGATCGCGGCGATCGCGCCGCCGAGGATGGGGGTGCCGCCGAACTCCTTCGCGGCGTTCATCCCGACGAACACGGCGATCAGGCTCATGAACCCGCCGGCGACCGCGCCGAGGGCGGGGGTGACGCCGGCGAGCCACGGCGCGGAGCCGTTGGTGACCAGGTTCGTCAGGATGCCGTTGACGCCGGCGATGATGCCCGCGGCGATGAGGGCCGGGATGAGCGGCAGGAAGATGTTGGCGATGCGCCGCAGGAAGTTCTTCACCGGCGTCTGGTTCCGCGCCTTCTGCCGGGCCTTGATCTCGGCGCCGCGGGCGCTGAGGTCCTCCGCGCTCGCCCCGGCCGGGCCGGCGGTCAGCGGGGCGTCGGCGGCGGCGCTCATGTGCCGGGCGACGTCGTCCACCAGGCCCGGGCCGAGGACCACCTGCATGGTGTCGTCGACGACGACACCCAGGACGTCCGGGGTGGCCTTCAGCCGGTCGGTGTCGACGGCGGCGACGTCCGCCACGCCGATCCGCAGCCGGGTGATGCAGTTCTCGATGTCGGTGATGTTGCCGGCGCCGCCGAGGGCGGCGGTGATCTCCGCGGCCGTCCTGCTCGGGTCAGCCATGACTCACTCCTTCGGTTCGGGTCTCGTTGGGGCCGGTGGGGCCTGGGCTGGTGGGCGCCGGGCCGCCGGGGCGTGGGCCGGTGGGCGCTGGGCCGCCGTGGCCTGGGCCGGTGGGGCCGGCGTCGGGGAGGCCATCAAGGGCGCGGCGCAGGGAGCCATCGTGCGCGGCCAGGCGGCGGACGACGTCGTCCGGGCCCAGCCCGCCGAGGATCGCCAGGATCGCGCGCTTGGCCTCCCCGCCGTTGGCCGTCAGGGCGGCGTCGACGGCGGCGTCCGGGGCGCCGGTGGCCAGGGCGACGATGCGGCGGGCGCGGGCCCGGAGCTTCTGGTTGGTGGCCCGGACGTCCACCATCAGGTTGCCGTAGGTCTTGCCCAGGCCGACCATCGCGGCGGTCGAGATCTGGTTGAGGACCATCTTCTGGGCGGTCCCGGCCTTGAGCCGGGTGGAGCCGGCGAGGACCTCCGGCCCGACGACGACCTCGATGCCGATGTCCGCCGCCGCGGCCAGCGCCGAGCCGGCGTTGCAGGCCAGGCCCACCGTGCAGGCTCCGACCGCCCGGCCGTGCCGCACCGCGGCGACGGCGTAGGGGGTGCGCCCGGAGGCGGAGATGCCGACCAGGACGTCGTCGGCGCCGAGGCCGATGGCCTGCAGGTCGGCGACCGCCCGGTCGCCGTCGTCCTCGGCGCCCTCGACGGCGGTGGTCAGCGCCGCGGGCCCGCCGGCGATCAGCCCGCGGACCTGGCCGGGGTCGGTGGCGAAGGTCGGCGGGCACTCCGCGGCGTCCAGCACCCCCAGCCGCCCGGCGGTGCCGGCGCCGGCGTAGACCAGCCGGCCGCCGCGGCGCAGGCGCGCCACGGTCGCCTCGGCGGCGGCCGCGATCTGGGCGGTCTGGGTGGCCACGGCGCCGGCGACGGTGGCGTCCTCGCGGTTCATCAGGGCGACCAGCTCGGCGGCCGGGAGGGTGTCGATGGCGGCGAAGCGCGGGTCGACGCCCTCGGTGGTCATGCTCGCCAGGTCCAGGCTCACGGCTGCTCCCCTCGCGGGCCGGCGGTCGGGTGCTCGGTCGGTTCCATCGGGTGGTCCTCCTGCTGTTCCACGGGTTGGTCCTCCTGCGGCCCCACGGGGTGGTCCTCCTGCGGCCCCACGGGGTGGTCCTCCTGCGGGGCGGGCGGGGCGGCGGTGGTCGGTCCGGGCCGGCGGGAGGCGCCGGCGTGCCGCGGCCGCAGCGCGGCGTAGGAGTCGGCGATGGCGCGCTTGGCCTCGTCGAAGCGGCGCTGGGCGACCAGCGTGAACAGGGCGTCGATGACGAACAGCTGGCCGGTGCGCGAGGCCATCGCGGCCGGCCGCAGCGTGGACTCCTGCGCGGCGACGGCGAGCAGGACGTGGTCGGCGCGGGCGATGTCGCTGCGGGGCCGGCTGGTCACGGCCACCGTGGTGGCCCCGCGCGCGGCCGCCTCGGCCATCGGGTCCAGCACGTCGGCGGTGCTGCCGGAGACCGAGATGCCCACGAGGACGTCCCCCGGGCGCAGCACGACGGCGGTGGTCATCGCCTGGTGGCCCTCGGTCACGGCGTGGGCGACCAGGCCGATCCGCTCGAGCTTGGCGGACAGGTCCCGGGCGACGAGCCCGGAAGCACCGATGCCGGCGACGACGGTGCGACGGGCCCGGGCGATCGCGTCGGCGACGGCGGCGAGGGTGGCCGGGTCGAGCCCGGCCGCGGTGTCGCTGATCGCCTGGCGCTCCTCGGCGGCGAGCTTGGCGATGACGTCCGCCGGCGGGTCGTCGCGGGCGACGTCGGAGGTGACGAGGATGTCCGGGCCGGCGGCGAGGCGGCCGGCGGCGCCGGCGACGGCGACCCGCAGGTCCCGGAACCCGGCCAGGCCGAGGGCGCGGGCGAGCCGGATGACGGTGGCGTCCGAGGTGCCGGTCTCGGCCGCGAGGTCGCGGATGGTCAGCCGGGCGGCGCGGGCGGGGTCGGCCAGGATCAGCCGGCCGACGGCGGCCGGCCCGGCGGGCAGGGACGGCAGGAGCCGGCGCAGCCGGGGCAGCAGGTCCGCAGTGGAGGAATTCTCCACACTGGTTGCCATGCCTGGAGCATTTCACCACCCTGGTGCGTGGTCAATCACCGTGGGGCGTAGGCGACCACCGCGGGGCTGCTGCCGGCCGCCACAGAAGTTGCTCGACGTCACGGGACCGACGACGGCCTGGCCCGCCGCGGGGGCGGGCCAAGCCGTCATCGTCCGGGCGTCCGTGTGGTCAGCTCGCCGCACATCTCCCGTTCGCCCGCCGGGCAGCGGGCACAGGTCCCGCGCGGCGGTCATGTATGTCTCGCAGCTCGAGCAACCGCGATGCGTCGAGCTCGCCGGTGCCGGAGCCGGGGCGAGGGCGCAAGGTGGCGGTGCGCGAGGTCCTGAGTTGCGCCCGCGCCCGGGCGCCTGCTCAAACCAGTGACCTCAGCTCGGGGCGCCTGCTCAAACCAGCGACCTCGGCTCGGACCAGCGAGCTCGCGCCGCCGGACGGTGCCGAGTTCGCCAGTCCGAGCCGAGCTCGCTAGTCAGAGCTGGCGAACCCGGCGCACGACCTCGAGCTTGGCACGAACCAGCGAACTCGCGGCCGGGCCGGGGGCGAGGAGGCGGGCGTTGGGGTGGGTGCCAAGGGACAGCTGCGTCAGGTGTCGGAGCGCCGTCGGGCCTCGCTCAGCGCGGCAGCGACCTCGTCGCGGGTCGCCGGGTGCCCGGGGCCCATGTCGAGCAGGCTCTGCGGCGACGCGCCCGCCGGGACGTACAGGCGGGCGTAGGCCGGCTGCCCGTTCTCGTAGCGCCATCCCTCGGCGAGCGGGCCGGCGTCGAGCGTGTCGTAGCCGATCGCGTCCAGGTACTCGGTGACGGTCTGCTTCGCCGCGGTGTCGTCGCCGGCGATGGGCAGGACGGCCCGGTGCGGGTCGCCGGTGGGCCGGGCGAGCTCGCCGAGGTGTCGGAAGTTGATGTTGTTGAACGCCTTGACGACCTTCGACTCCGGCAGGTGCTCCTGCAGCAGCTGCCCGCTCGTGGTCGACTCGTCGTCGAGACGGGGGATCTGCCCGTCGCGCTGGGGGTAGTAGTTGTTCGTGTCGATGACGACCTTGCCGCGCAGCGGCTCCACCGGCACGTCGCGGTAGCTCTTCAGTGGGATGGTGACGACGACGAGGTCGCCCGCTCTCGCTGCCTCCTCCGGCGTCGCCGCGCTGGCGTGGGCGGTGCCGAGGGCGGCCACGAGCGGGAGCAACGTCTTCGGGTCACGACTGTTGCTCAGCACCACGTCGTACCCGGCGGCGATCGAGAGCCGCGCCAGGGTCGCGCCGATGAGTCCGGAACCGATGAAGCCGATAGTGGTCACGAGAACGTCCTCCGAGGTGGTTCGGTGGTGGGATCCGCGCACGCGCCGCGGCCGGTCCCGCCCCTCTGCCGGTCACCGGCGGGGTCGGCGGGCGGTGTCCGCCGCGGTGGCGGTATCCCCCCGGGCTGGTTGCCCTGGCCTCGAGCGTTTCACCGGCGACGAGGGCGGGCAACCGGGCTGAGGCCGCGCTGGACGGTGCGGCCCTTGACGGGGCCGGGCCGTCGGCGTCGCGCCTCGCCCACGACCGCCCGGTGGTGCCGCCCGGCACGAGGCCTGCGAGGGCATCGCGGTCGGCCACCCGCACCCGGGGTCGCCGTCGGCGCACCCGCCCTCACTCCTGGTAGGCGTACCGCTCGGTGCGCCAGGCGTCCCCGCGCAGGTGGTACCCGCGCTGCTCCCAGAAGCCGCGCTCGACCTCGGTGAGGTAGTTCCAGCCGCGGACCCACTTCGGGCCCTTCCACGAGTACAGGTGCGGCAGGACCAGGCGCAGCGGCGCCCCCCGCGCGTCGGTCAGCGGGTCGCCGTCGTGGTGCGTGGCGAGCACCGCCCGCGGGGAGACCAGGTCCTCCAGCCGCACGGTCGCGGTGTAGCCGAACTCGGCGAAGACGAGGACGTGCTCGACGTCCCGGCGCGGCGGGGCGAGCTCGACGACGTCGCGGGCCGCCACCCCGGACCAGCGCTCGTCCAGGCTGGACCAGCCGGACGCGCAGTGCAGGTCCGCGACGACCTCCAGCGGCGGCAGGTCGAGCAGCTCGGCGAGCGTGAACTCGTGCTCGGCGCCGTCCGCGGTGGCGCCACCGACGGTGAAGCGCCACCGGTCGGGGCGGCGCCGCGGGACGGGGCCGTAGTGCATGACCGGCGCCTGGTCCACCAGCCGCTGCCCGGGCGGCAGGAACCGGCCGACGGGCAGCCGGCCGCCGTCACCGGCGCCGTCGCGGAAGCCGTCGGCGTCAGGGTCGCCGTCGCCGTCGGCCGGACCGTCCCGGCGGGCGGGACCACGCCCACCGCCGTCGCCGTCCATCTCCCCCCTGTCCGCCGCCGGGCCCTGCGCTCAGTGCGCCCGGAGCATCTCCGCGACGTCGAAGGCCATCTCCAACGACTGCTGGTGGTTCAGCCGCGGGTCGACGAGCGTCTCGTAGCGGCGGGCCAGGGAGGCCTCGTCCACCTTCTCGCTGCCGCCGAGGACCTCGGTGACGTCGTCGCCGGTGAGCTCCACGTGCAGCCCGCCCGGCACAGTGCCGAGCGCCTGGTGCACCTCGAAGAAGCCGTGCACCTCGTCCAGCACGGTGGCGAACTCCCGCGTCTTGTACCCGGACGGGGAGGTGATGGTGTTGCCGTGCATCGGGTCGCACACCCAGGTCACCGGCCGGCCGTCGCTGGTGACCCGCTCGACCAGGGCCGGCAGCGCCTCCCGCACCGTCCGCGCACCCATCCGGGTGACGAAGGTGAGCCGGCCGGGCTCGCCGTCGGGGTTGAGCTTGTCCATCAGGCGCACCGCGTCCTCCCCGGTCGTCGTCGGGCCGAGCTTGACGCCGAGGGGGTTGTGCACCCGGGAGAGCAGGTCCACGTGCGCGCCGTCGAGCTGGCGGGTGCGCTCGCCGATCCAGAGGAAGTGCGCGGAGGTGTTGTACGGGATGCCGGAGCGGGAGTCGATGCGGGTCATCGCCGACTCGTAGTCCAGCAGCAGCGCCTCGTGGGAGGAGTAGAAGTCCACGGTGCGCAGCGCGTCGAAGTCCACCCCGCACGCCGCCATGAACCGCATCGCCCGGTCGATCTCCGCGGCGAGGACCTCGTACCGGGCGTAGGCGGGGTTGGAGGTGAAGCCGCGGTTCCAGTCGTGCACCAGCCGCAGGTCGGCGTAGCCGCCGTTGGTGAAGGCCCGGATGAGGTTGATGGTCGACGCCGAGCGGGTGTACGCGCCGAGGAGCCGCTGCGGGTCCGGCGCGCGGTCGGCGGCGGTGAACGGGTGGCCGTTGACGGCGTCCCCGCGGTAGGCCGGCAGGCTCACCCCGTCGCGGGTCTCGACGTCGGAGCTGCGCGGCTTGGCGTACTGCCCGGCCATCCGGCCCATCTTGATCACCGGCAGGCTCGCGCCGTAGGTGAGCACCGCGGCCATCTGCAGGATGGTGCGGATCTTGTTCCGGATGTGGTCGGCGGTGGACTCCTTGAACGTCTCCGCGCAGTCCCCGCCCTGGAGCAGGAACGCCTCCCCGCGGCCCGCGGCCGCGAGCTTCGCCCGGAGCGCGTCCGCCTCGCCGGCGAAGACGAGCGGCGGCCGCTCGCGCAGCTCGGCCAGCACCGCGTCCAGCGCCGACCGGTCGGGCCAGGTCGGCTGCTGGGCGGCGGGCAGCTGGCGCCAGTGGTCCAGCCCGGCCAGGACCTCGGCGGGTGCCTCGATACTCACCGGAAGAGGATAAGTCCCGGGCGTGGCCGGGCCGGCCGGCGTCCGGCCGCCGGACCGGCGGCGTGCGGCCGCCGGACCGGCGACGGGTGGCCGCCGAACCGGCCGGCGTGCGGTGCCCGGACCGGCCGGCGCCGCGGCGGTCAGTGCGCGCCGACCGCCACCGGCTCGACCTGCTGGCCGAGGTCGGCCATGAGTTCGCTGAACCACTGCTGGGTGATGTCGAACGCCTTCCCGCCGGCGATGCGCGGGAACGGGATGGCCTTGAGCCGATCCCCGTCCTCCTCGTCGTGGCCGATGACCCCGGAGGTCCCGCCCAGCGCGGCCTCCACCGCGAGGTCGGCCATGCCCTGGATGAGCCGGAGATCCTCCGCGTTGGCCCGGGCCGAGCGGGAGAAGTACCCGGACTTCTGGACCAGGACCTTCTCGGCGCCGAGGAGCTCGGCGAACTGCTTGGCGAACCAGGCCCCGGGGTTGATCGTGTCCAGCTTCACGTGCCCGAACGGGTCGCGCTCGACCTCCTGCCCGGTGGCCTCGAGCTCGGCGACGATGTCCGGGACGCCGGCGCCCTCGGAGAGGAAGATATTGACGTTGCCCAGGGAGTCCATGACGCCGCGCAGCCGCTCCGCCTCGGCCGCGATGTCCAGCCGCATCTCGGGCAGGAAGACGGCGTGGACGTCCCACCGCTCGCGGCTCAGCCCCAGGCTCGGCGCCCACTCCTGGGTGTCCAGCCAGGCGCGGTAGCGCTGCGCCGCCGCGGCGGTGAGCCAGCCGCAGTGCCGCCCCATCACCTCGTGGACGATCAGCATCCGCGGGCTGACGCGGTGCTCGCCGATGATGTTCTGGGCGAACTCGCTGGCCTCCTCGGCGGCGGTCCACGCCCCGAGCGACTGCCGGATCGGCACGATGTCGTTGTCGATGGTCTTGGGCAGGCCGACCACGGTGAGGTGGTACCCGTTCTCCTCCAGGTAGGCGGCCAGGTCGGCGGCGGTGGTGTTGGTGTCGTCCCCGCCGATGGTGTGCAGGACGTCCACGCCGTCGGCGCGCAGCTGCTCGGCGGCGACCGCCAGCGGGTTCTGGCCCTCGGCGACGAGCCCGCGCTCGACGAGGTTCTTGGTGTTGGTCAGCTTCACCCGGGAGTTCCCGATCGGGCTGCCGCCGAACCGGTGCAGGACCGGGGCCTGGCGCCGGGCGGCGTCGTCCACCACCGTCTTCGTCCCGGTCAGCAGGCCGTGGTAGCCGTGCTGGTAGGCGATGATCTCCACCTCGGGCGCGATCTCGGTGTACCGCTGGATGAGCGCACCGACGGCGGAGGACAGGCACGGGGCGAAGCCCCCGGCGGTGAGCAGGGCGACACGACGGACCGACATCGACAACCTTTCCCTCTTGTGGTGCCCGACGGCGGCCGGGCGGCTGGCCCGGGCGGGCCAGGCGGGTGGCCGTGCGCGGGACGGTGCTCATCCTACGGGCGCCGCCCGGCGCCCGGCCGGGCCCAGGTCCCGGTCGTGGCCCGGCTCTCCGGCTCCCAGCCTCGCCCGGCCGCCGACGGATCACCGGCACCCGGTCCGGGGGGCGCACGGCGACCTGCGCTCACCTACAGTTGCGGGCATGGCACGGGGTACCGGCGGCGGCCGCGCCGACGAACCGCTCGACGACGAGGCGGTGGCCGCCCGCTGGGCCGAGCTCACCGCGAGCCTGGCCGACATCGACCTCTCGGCGGACGCCCTGGACCGGGGCGAGGAGGAGCAGCGTCCTGGCGCCCGCCCCGCCGTCGACCCCGGGACCGAGGGCCCCACGCACGCGGGCCCCGGAGGGCACCAGCCGGGGCGTGCCGACGGCGACCGGCCGGCCGGCCCAGGCGCCGGGCATGCCGCGAGCCGGCCGGAGGCCCCGGGCCCGACGGGCGCCCAGGCGCCGGAGACGCCACGACCCGCCGGTGGCGCCAGCGCGGCGCATCCGACCGGGCCCGTGGCCGGCTCGGATCCGACGGACATCCGCGCCCGGCCGGCGGACACGCCCCCGCATCCGACGGACACGCCCACGAGCGGCGGCCGCGACGGCGCCGCCCGGGACGGTGCCGGCGGACCGACGGACGTCCCGGGCGGCACCGCCGCGCCGCCCGGCCCGCGGGACTACTCCCCCGCCGAGGACGAGGAAGGGTTCGTGCCGCCGGAGCCGGAGCCCTGGATCGGCGGCGACCCGGTCCTCCTGCTGGGCTGGTTCGCCACCGTCGGCCCGGTGCTCGTCACCGCGCTGCTGGCGGTGGTCTGGCGGCCGCTGCCCGGCACCGTCCTCGGGGTCGCCGGGCTGGTGCTCATCGCCGGCGTCGCCCTGCTGCTCTGGCGGATGCCGGCCCACCGCGACCACGACGACCCCTCCGGCGGCGCCGTCGTCTGACGGGTCGACACGCCTGGGGCCGCAGCCCGGGCCAGGGCCAGTGCGGCGCCCCACCGGTGCGCGTGCGGCACCGCGGTCAGCGCCGGGCCAGGTCGGCAGCCCCGACCATGCCGGCCTCGTTGCCCATCTCGGCGGCCGCCACGGTCAGCTCCCCGCGGAACCCGCGGGCCGAGAGGTGGCGCTGGTAGGAGTCCCGGACCGGCTCCAGGAGCAGGTCCCCCGCGGCGACCACCCCGCCCCCGATCACGGCGACCGCCGGGTCGAGCACGGCGGCGAGGTCGGCCAGGCCGGCCCCGAGCCAGTACCCGAGCTCGGCGAACAGCTCGATCGCCAGCGGGTCGCCGGCCTCGGCGGCGGCCGTGACGTGGTGCCCGCGGATCTTCCGGCCCGGACCGCCGGCGAGCTCGACCAGGGCCGCGGCGCGGTCCGGGCTGGCGATCGCGGCCGCCCGGGCGGCGCGGGTGAGGGCACGGCCGGAGGCGTACATCTCCCAGCACCCCTCGTGCCCGCAGCCGCAGTAGTGCCCGTGCGGCACCATGTTCATGTGGCCGATCTCCCCGGCGGCGCCGAAGGCCCCGCGCCACAGCCGCCCGTCGAGGATGATCGCGCCGCCCAGGCCGGTGCCGACGGTGGCCATCACCATGTCCTCCACGGCGCGGCCCGCGCCGTAGCGGAACTCCGCCCAGCCGGCGGCGTTGGCGTCGTTCTCGATGACGATGGGCAGGTCGATGCTCTGGGCGAGCCGGGCGCGCAGCGGGTAGTCGCGCCAGGCGATGTTCGGGGCGAAGACGACGCCGTCGCGGCGCGGGCTGACGAACCCGGCGGCAGCCACCCCGACGCCGACGACGTCCCAGCCCACCCGCAGCTCCTGCACCGCCGAGGCGACGGCCAGCTCGATCGCCGCCGGGTCCGTGGGGTCGGTGTCCCGGCGGGTCTGGGCGAGCAGCTGCCCGTCCTCGTCCACCAGCCCTGCGGCGATCTTCGTGCCCCCGATGTCGACGCCGATCGCCTGCATGCCCGCTGCCGCTCCTTGTCCTCGCCGACCTGCCCACGGCCACCAGGAAGGCCACCGCTGCCGCTAGTCTGGCACCACCCGACCGCCTTCCCACTGCCGACGGAGACAGCATGGACGAGTTCACCCTCCCCCGCCGCGTGCACGTGGACCCCACGCGCAGCATCACCGACTACCTCGTGGACTTCGCCCGCAGCACGCCGCAGCGGGTGCTCTACGAGGAGCAGGTCGACGGCGCATGGGTCCCGCACGACGCCGCCTGGACCCTGGCGCGGGTGGAGGAGATTGCCAAGGGCCTGATCGCCGCCGGCATCGGCGTCGGGGACCGGGTGGGAATCATGTCGCACACCCGGCTGGAGTGGACGCTGGTGGACCTGGCGGCGTGGCACGCCGGCGCGGTCCCGGTGCCGGTGTACGAGACGAGCTCGGCCAGCCAGGCGCACTGGATCCTCTCCGACGCCGACGTCGCCGCCGTCGTCGTGGAGGACGCCGGGATGGCGGCGACCGTGGCCGCGGCGCGGCAGGAGGAGGGCGGGCTGCCGCACCTGCGGCACGTGTGGCAGATCGACGGCGGCGGGCTGACCGAGCTGGCGGAGCTGGGCAAGGACGTCCCGGACGAGGAGCTGGCGGCCCGCCGGGCCGCCGTCGGGCTCAGCGACCTGGCCACGATCATCTACACCTCCGGCACGACCGGGCGGCCCAAGGGCGTCGAGCTCACCCACGGCAACTTCGTCGAGCTGTGCCTGGAGGCCATCGAGGAGCTCGGGGTGGTGGTCAGCTCCGAGAACTCCCGCTCGCTGCTCTTCCTGCCCCTGGCGCACGTCTTCGCCCGGTTCGTCGAGGTGCTCGTGCTGCTCGCCGGCCGGCCGCTGGGCCACACCCCGGACACCAAGCAGGCGGTGGCCGACTTCGCCACCTTCCGGCCCACCTTCATCCTCTCCGTCCCGCGGGTGTGGGAGCGGGTGTTCAACGGCGTGGAGGCCCGCACCGGCGGCGGGGTGAAGCTGAAGATCTTCCGGTGGGCGGCGCGCACCTCGATCGGGTACTCCCGGGCGCTGGACAAGCCCGGCGGCCCGTCCGCGGCGCTGCGGGCCCAGCACCGGCTCGCGGACAAGCTCGTCCTGGGCAAGATCCGCGACGCGCTCGGCGGGCAGGCGCAGTACGCCGTCTCCGGCGGCGCGGCCCTGGGCGAGCGGCTGGGCCACTTCTACCGCGGCGTCGGGCTGACCGTGCTGGAGGGCTACGGGCTCACCGAGACCACCGCCCCCACCCACGTCAACCGGCCGGACCGGCTCAAGATCGGCACGGTCGGCCTGCCCCTGCCGGGCACCGAGGTCCGCATCGCGCCCGACGGCGAGATCCTCGTCCGCGGCATCGGCGTCTTCCGCGGCTACCACAACAACCCGGAGGCGAACGCCGCCGCGATCACCGACGGCTGGTTCCGCACCGGCGACCTCGGCTCCATGGACGAGGAGGGCTTCCTGCGGATCACCGGGCGGAAGAAGGAGATCATCGTCACCGCCGGGGGGAAGAACGTCGCCCCGGCGCCGCTGGAGGACCCGGTGCAGGCGCACCCGCTGGTCTCCCAGTGCGTCGTCGTCGGCGACGGGCGGCCGTTCATCGGGGCGCTCATCACCCTCGACGGCGAGATGCTGCCCCAGTGGCTGGCCACCCACGGCCGCGAGGACCGGCTCACGGTGGCCGAGGCGGCCCGGGACCCGCAGGTCCGCGAGCACATCCAGGCCACCATCGACCGCGTCAACAGCAAGGTCTCCCGGGCCGAGTCGATCCGGGCGTTCCAGATCCTCACCGAGGACTTCACCGTCGAGAACGGCTACCTGACCCCGTCGCTGAAGATCAAGCGGAACCGGGTGCTCGCCGACTACGCCGACGTCATCGACCGGTTCTACGCCGACGCCGCCGCCCAGCGGGCCGCGGAGACCGCCGCCTGACCGCGGCCTGCTGAGGACCGTCGCCACGGCAACGGTCTACCCGAGAACCGCCGCCGCGCCCTCGGCTGCCCCGGCCGCGTCCCGACCCGCCGGTGGGGACGGCGTGCCGAAGCGACGATCTGGACGGCCAGCCGGGACGGTGCCCCCTGGACGGCCAGCCGGGACGGTGCCCCGCGGCGGACCAAGATTCCAGACGGTCTCCGTCGCGCCTGCCGGGCGATGTCGGTGCCCGCTCCTACCGTGGCGGCCATGCCCCGCTCCCTCCTCGCCCCAGCACCCGGCCGCCGTCTCGAGCTCGACGGCGCCGACCGGGCCGCGGACGGCCGTGGCGTCCCGGTCCAGCTGGGCCTGGACGAGCTCGGCACCCCGCTGCACGAGGTGACCTTCGTCGTCGTCGACCTGGAGACCACCGGCGGCTCGCCGACCGGCTCGGCCATCACCGAGATCGGCGCCGTGAAGGTGCGCGGCGGGGAGGTCCTCGGGGAGTTCCAGACGCTGGTGGACCCGGGCGGCCCGATCCCGCCGATGATCACCGTGCTGACCGGCATCACCAACGCCATGGTCGTCGGCGCCCCGCCCATCACCGAGGTGCTGCCGGCGTTCCTGGAGTTCGCCGGGCTCGGCGCCGGGAGCGGCGGTCCGAACGGCGGCGGCGCCGGGCCCGGCACCGCGTCTGGGGCCGGCACCGTGCCTGGGGCCGGCACCGTCCTCGTCGCCCACAACGCCCGGTTCGACGTCGGCTTCCTCACCCACGCCACCGAGCGGATGGGCCTGCGCTGGCCCCGTCCGCCGGTGGTGGACACGGTCGCGCTCGCCCGCCGGGTGGTGACCAGGGACGAGGCGCCCAACCACAAGCTGGCCACCCTCGCCGGGCTGTTCTCCGCGCAGGTGACCCCCGACCACCGGGCGCTGCACGACGCGCGGGCCACCGTCGACGTCCTGCACGCCCTGCTCGGCCGGCTGGCCCCGCTCGGCGTCACCCACCTGGAGGACCTGGCCACCGCCAGCGACCCGGTGCCGCACCGCCGCCGCCGCAAGGCGACGATGGCGGACGGGCTGCCGCAGGGGCCCGGGGTGTACCAGTTCCTCGGCCCGGCGCAGGAGGTCCTCTACGTCGGTACCGCCGTCAACCTCCGCCGCCGGGTCCGGCAGTACTTCACCGCCGCGGAGAAGCGGGCACGCATCGCCGAGATGCTCGACATCGCCGTCGCGGTGCGGCCGGTGCCGTGCGCCAGCGTGCTGGAGGCGCAGGTCCGCGAGCTGCGGCTGATCGCCGAGCTGGACCCGCCGTACAACCGCCGCTCGCGGCGCCCGGACCGGCGGCCCTGGCTGCGGCTGACCGCCGAGCCCTACCCGCGGCTGAGCGTGGTGCGGCGGCTGCCGGCCGCGGAGATGGCCGGCGCGCTGGGCCCGTTCCCCTCGGCGGCCGCGGCGCAGGCTGCGATGGAGGCGCTGCAGGAGGTGGCCCCGGTGCGCCGGTGCACCTCCCGCCTGCCCACCGCCCCGCCCGCCGGTGCCCGGGCGTGCGCGCTGGCCGAGATCGGCCGGTGCGGCGCGCCGTGCGTCGGCGGGCAGGACGTGGCCGGGTACGCGACCGCCGTCGCGCCGGTGCGGGACGCGCTCGGGGCGGAGGTCGACGACGCCGTCGCCGGCCTGCACCGCAAGATCCGCACCCTCGCCGCGCAGGAGCGGTACGAGGAGGCGGCCACCGAGCGGGACCGGCTCGCCGCCCTGCTCCAGGGCGCCCGGCGCGCCCAGCGGCTCCGGCCCCTGGTCACCACCCCGGAGGTGGTCGCCGCCCGCCGGGCCGATGCCGGCGGCTGGGAGCTGGTCCTCGTGCGCTACGGCCGCCTCGCCGGCGCCGCGACGAGCGCGCCGGGGGCGGACCCGATGCCCGCCGTCGCCGCCCTGCTGGCCGGCGGGGAGCACGTTCCCGCCCCCGAGCAGGCCTGCGGCGCCGCCCCGGTGGAGGAGTCCGAGCTGGTGGCCCGCTGGCTCGAGCAGCCCGGGGTCCGCCTGGTGTCGCTGGTGCCGGGGCCGGTGCCGCTGGCCTCCCCGGTCCGCGGCGCCCACCGCCACCCGGTGCCGGGCCGGGGATGAGGCCGGCCACGGGTCGTGACCGGCCGAGCGGCAGACGAGGCCGGCGCGAGGTGGCCGAGCCAGCATCGAGCCAGGATGACGCCGGGCCGGGGATGAGGCCGGCCACGGGTCGTGACCGGCCGAGCGGCAGACGAGGCCGGCGCGAGGTGGCCGAGCCAGCATCGAGCCAGGATGACGCCGGGCCGGGACCGATGCCGGGCAGGGGATGATGAGGGCGCAGGGCCCCGCGGGGCCGCCGACGAGCCCCAGGAGGCATCATGCTGACCGCCATCGTCCTCATCGACGCCGACGCCGCCCGGATCCCCGAGGTCGCCCAGGAGGTGGCCGAGCTGGACGGGATCAGCGAGGTCTACTCCGTCACCGGGGACGTCGACCTCATCGCGATCGCCCGGGTGCGTCAGCACGAGGACCTGGCCACCGTCGTCGCCGACCGGCTCGGCAAGGTCGAGGGCGTCCGCCGCACCCAGACCTACATCGCCTTCCAGGCCTACTCCCAGCACGACCTGGAGCAGGCGTTCCACATCGGCCTGGACTGAGCCGGGGCCCGGGCCCCCTCCGGCGGGCGCGGTGCCGGCACTCCCGCCCGGCGGGCGCGGTGCGGCACTCCCGCCCGGCGCGCGGGGGCCGGGCCCCCGCCCCTCGGCGGTCGCCGTCGTCGGCCGCGCGGGCGAGCGCCATCAGCAGGACAGGGCCGCCGTCGTCAGCGGGTGAGGGCGACCCAGCGCTCCAGCAGCGCGGCCGCCGCGCCGGAGTCCACGGCGCGGGCGGCGTGCCCCAGCCCCGCGCGGAGCCGCTCGACCAGCCCAGGCCCGGGCGCGGTGCCGGGGAGCGAGCCGTCGGCCACGAAGGCCGCCGCCGCGTTGAGCAGCACCGCCTCCCGCACCGGCCCGGCCTGCCCGGCCAGCACGCCCCGGGCGACGTCGGCGTTGTAGGCGGCGTCGCGGCCGCGCAGGTCCGCCACGGTGGCCGGGGCGAGACCGAGGTCGGCGACGGCGTCGACGGCGTGCTCGGTCACGACGCCGTCGCGCACCTCCCACACCTGGTTGACGCCGGTGGCGCTCAGCTCGTCCAGCCCGTTGTCCCGGCCGCGGAAGACCAGCGCCGAGGTCCCGCGCCCGGCGAGCACTCCCGCCACGAGCGGGGCCGTCCGGGCGTCGGCGACGCCGATCGCCGCGGCCCGCGGCCGCGCGGGGTTGGTCAGCGGCCCGAGCACGTTGAAGGCCGTGCCCACGGCCAGCTCGCGGCGGGTCGGGACGGCGTGGCGGAAGGAGGGGTGGAAGACGGTGGCGAAGCAGAACGTGATGCCGAGCTGCCGGTAGACCTCGGCGACGCGCTCCACGGGCAGGTCCAGGTCCACGCCGAGGGCCTCGAGCACGTCGGCGGAGCCGGAGGAGGAACTCGACGCGCGGTTGCCGTGCTTGACCACCCCGACGCCGCCGGCGGCGATGACCAGGGAGGCCATGGTGGAGATGTTGACGGTGTGCAGCCGGTCCCCGCCCGTGCCCACGATGTCGACGGCGCCGGGCGGGACGTCGATCGGCAGCGCGTGCGCGAGCATGGCGTCCGCCAGGCCGCGCAGCTCCTCGACCGTCTCGCCCTTGGTGGCCAGGGCGGTGAGGAACCCGGCGAGCACGACCGGGGACGCCTCGCCCCGCATCACCTGGTCCATCGCCCATGCGGTCTGCGCGGCGCTGAGGTCGTGGTGCGCGATGAGGTCGGCGAGCAGCCCCGGCCAGGTCGGGGCGGGCTGGTCCGCGCCGGCCGCCGTCGACGCGTCCGCGCCACCGGCCGGCCGGGCCGCGCCACCGACGGGCGGGGCTGCAGGGGCGGGCTGGGCCGCACCACCGACGGGCTGGGCTACGCCCGCCGGCGTGGGCTGGTCTGCGCTGGCCGCGCTCACCCGAGCCGTCCGCGCAGCAGCGAGGCCACCGCCTCCTGGAGCTCGATCGGGTCGTACGGCGCGGAGACGACGGCGTCGGCGTCCGCCCAGGTGGCGAGCCAGGAGTCCTGCGGGCGACCGGTCAGGATGAGCACCGGCGGGCAGTCGTAGACCTCGGCCTTGAGCTGACGGGCCACCGCCATCCCGCCGACCTTGGCCGCCTCGCCGTCGAGCACCAGCGCCGCGAAGCTCCCCTGCTCGACCTTGCTGACGACGCCGGCGTGCGTGGCGGCCTCGGTCCACCGCACCAGCGGCAGGCCCTTGCCGGGCCGGCGCCCGACGGAGGTGATCACGGCGCGCCGGGTGTCGACGTCGTCGCTGTAGACCAGCAGGTCCACGACCTGGGTGTCCTCGGCGGCGGCCCCGGGGCCGGTCTCGGCGACGGTCATCGTTCCTCCTGGCCGCGCGGGCCGCGGCTGGTCGTCCTGCGGGCGGCGGCCGGCCGCCCCTGCTCCGGCCATGCTAGTGCGCGGCGGTGGGCCCGCCGGTCCTCCCCGCACGCGGCGGTCCGCGCCACCCGGTCCTCCCCCGCACGGGCCGGTCTCCCGGCCCCGACCGTCCTCGTCCGGACGGGCCGGTCCGCCCCCTGCGCGGGTCCGCCCCCGCCGGCGGCGCCGCCCGGTAACCGGGAAACCGGACAACTGCCGTCAACCGGGCAACATCCGTCCGTCCAGCAATTCGGCCAATGGACGCCGACGGGATTTATGAACGGCAGGCATGGCGAATACCGCATGCCTCGCCCAAGGACGGACGCGGCCACCCGCCGTGAGCCGTCGTCCGTCCCCGGCCGGCCCCGGGTGACCCCGGCCAGCCGGGACTCCTCGGTCCGCCGCCGTCCCGCCGTCGAGCCGGTCCGGTCCGCCGCGTCTGCGCCGCACCGCAGGTCACGGGCCTGGTCCGGGAGCTTGTGTGCAGGGAGACCGACCCCCGCCGGGGACCGGCCCCACGTCCGGACCATCCGGACATACCCCGCGCGGTCCTGGCCGTCCGCCGGGGCGGGACCATCGTCCGCCCTCCCCGGATTTCGGCGGAACTACGCTGGCAACCGCCGGGCCTGGCGACGCGCGGGTCGCCGGACTGGCCAACGGGGCACCGATCTGCGCCATAATGACGGCGTGTCGTCAACCAGTGCTGCCCCGAGCGTCGCCCATGTGCAGGTGACTCGCCCGAACACCCTCTCGGTGGGCGTCATCGTCTGGCTGTCCAGCGAGCTGCTCTTCTTCGCCGGGCTCTTCGCCATGTACTTCACCCACCGCTCGGTGGCCGGGCCGGAGCTCTGGGCGGAGTCCAGCAGCCAGCTGAACTTCCCCTTCGCCCTGGCCAACACGACGATCCTGGTGCTCAGCTCGGTCACCTGCCAGATGGGCGTCTTCGCCGCCGAGCGCTTCCAGCAGTCCCGCACCGGCTCCCTCCTCAACCCCGCCCGCTGGGGCATGCAGGAGTGGTACACCCTGACGTTCCTCATGGGGGCGGTGTTCGTGGCCGGGCAGGTCACCGAGTACACCGAGCTCATCCAGCACGGCCTGAAGATCTCCACCAGCTCCTACGGGTCGGTCTTCTACATCACCACCGGGTTCCACGCGCTGCACGTCATCGGGGGGCTCGTCGCCTTCCTCTACGTCCTCCTCCGGTCCTTCAACGCCCGCCGGTTCGGTCACCTCGAGGCGGGCGCGGCGGTCGTGACCTCCTACTACTGGCACTTCGTCGACGTCGTCTGGATCGCGCTGTTCTTCGTGATCTACGTCCTGGACCACCTCATGGTCCAGTGACCGTGCCGCCGTCGTCCGCCCCGCCGCCCGCCCACGACCCGAACGAGGACCCATCGTGAAGGCACTCGCCGCCAGCCGCCGGCACCGGTTCGCCCCCGCCGTCCTGCTGCTGCTCGCCCTGCTCCTGACCGGCGCGCTGTACGCCGTGCTCGCCCCGCGCCCGGCCACCGCCGCCGCCGAGGACCCCCAGGACGTGGCCGCGGGCGAGACCCTGTTCGAGGCGAACTGCTCCACCTGCCACGGCATGGAGGCCGAGGGCACCGACCTGGCCCCCTCGCTCATCGGGGTGGGTGCGGCGTCGGTGGACTTCCAGGTCTCCACCGGCCGGATGCCGATGGCCAACAACTCCCCGCAGGCCGAGGCCAAGCCGCCGGTGTTCCGGGACGAGCAGATCAGCCAGCTCGCCGCCTACGTCGCCTCCCTCGCCCCCGGGCCCGCCATCCCCACCGCCGAGCAGGTCGACCCGGCGGGCGGCGACCCGGCCAACGGCATGGAGCTGTTCCGGACCAACTGCGCGATGTGCCACAACGCCGTCGGCGCCGGCGGCGCGCTGAGCGAGGGCAAGTACGCCCCCAAGCTCTTCGAGGCCACCGGGACCCAGATCTACGAGGCGATGCTCACCGGGCCGCAGTCCATGCCGGTCTTCAACGACGCCAACATCAGCCCGGAGGGCAAGCAGGACATCATCGCCTACCTCTACGCCCAGCGCGAGACCTCCCCCGGCGGGATCACCCTGGGCTCGCTCGGCCCGGTCGCGGAGGGCCTGTGGGCGTGGATCATCGGCATCGGCGGCCTCATCGGCGTCGCCGTGTGGATCGGAGCGAAGACCTCGTGAGCGTCAACCAGTACCACGGCACCACCCCCGAGGCGCCGGAGCGGTTCGAGAACCCCGGCCCCGAGCCGCACCGCACCCGGCTGGCCGACACCGACCCGCGGGTGGCCAAGCACGCCGAGCGGGTCGCCGCCCTGATCTTCACCGTCTCGCTGCTGGCCTCCGTCGCCGCCGTCGTCGGCTACTTCCTGGTCCCCCTCGACGCCACCCTGGGCACCCTGCGGCTGTCCACCGTGGTCCTCGGCACCGGGCTGGGCGTGGGCATGCTCGGCATCGGCGTGGCAGCCATCTACTGGTCCAAGACCCTGATGAGCAGCGCCGAGCACGTGGAGGAGCGCCACCCCCAGCGCTCCGAGGACGCCACCCGCGACGTCGCCGCCACGATGATGCTCGACGGCGTCGCGGACTCCGGCATCGGGCGGCGCCCGCTGCTCAAGGGCGCCCTCGTCGGGGCGCTCGGCCTGGCCCCGCTGCCGTTCCTCGTCCCGCTGGTGGGCAATCTCGGCGAGGACTGGGACGTGGCGAAGTTCCGGCACACCGCCTGGGGGGACGTCCCCTCCGGCACCGGCGGGCGCCTGCCCGGCGGCGGGGTGGGCCGCCGCCTCGCGATCGACCCGTCCGACACCCCCATCCGGGCCGCCGACGTGACCATCGGCTCGGTCTTCCACGTCATCCCGCACGGCCTGACCGAGCAGGAGGACTTCCTCGAGGAGAAGGCCAAGGCCGTCGTCCTGCTCGTCCGGATGGACCCGCGCGACCTGAAGGTCCCGGCGGACCGGGCCGACTGGTCCTACGACGGCATCGTCGCCTATTCCAAGATCTGCACCCACGTCGGCTGCCCGGTCGCCCTGTACGAGCAGCAGACCCACCACCTGCTGTGCCCGTGCCACCAGTCCACCTTCGACATCGCCGACCAGGCCAAGGTCGTCTTCGGGCCCGCGAAGCGGCCGCTGCCGCAGCTGCCGATCACCGTCGACGACGAGGGGTACCTCGTGGCCCGCCACGACTTCACCGAGCCGATCGGTCCGAGCTTCTGGAGCCGAGAGCGATGAGCACGACCACCGCCAAGAACCACCCCGTCCAGGTCGGACCGGGGATCGCCAAGACGGCGGACTACCTCGACACCCGCGTCGGGATCGCCAAGGCCGTCAAGTTCATCTCCCGCAAGGTCTTCCCCGAGCACTGGTCCTTCATGCTCGGCGAGATCGCGCTGTGGAGCTTCGTGGTGCTGGTCCTCACCGGCATCTTCCTGACGATGTTCTTCGTCCCCTCCATGGCGCACACCACCTACCCCGAGGACGCCCTGCCGGTGTCCATGCAGGGCGTGGCGATGTCCGAGGCGTTCGCCTCGGTGCTGCACATGTCCTTCGAGGTGCGCGGCGGGCTGCTGATGCGCCAGATCCACCACTGGGCGGCCCTGCTGTTCATGGCCGCGATCGTGGTGCACATGTTCCGGGTCTTCTTCACCGGCGCGTTCCGCAAGCCCCGCGAGCTCAACTACCTGGTCGGCTTCACCCTGCTCCTCCTGGGCCTGGCCGCCGGCTTCTCCGGGTACTCCCTGCCCGACGACGTCCTGTCCGGCAACGGCCTGCGCATCGCCGACGGCGTGCTGCGGGCCATCCCGATCATCGGCGCGCACGCCTCCTACGCCCTCTTCGGCGGCGAGTTCCCCGGCACGGACATCATCCCGCGGCTGTTCACCGTGCACATCCTCCTCGTGCCCGCCCTGATCATCGCCCTGGTCACGGTGCACCTGCTGCTCATGGTCGTGCACAAGCACACCCAGTACCCCGGCGTCGGGCGCACCAACACCAACGTCGTCGGCTACCCCGCGTTCCCGATCTACGTCACCCGGATGGCCGGGTTCTTCTTCACCGTCTTCGGGTTCCTCGCGCTGATGGGCACGTTCCTGTCCATCAACAGCGTCTGGAACTACGGCCCCTACGACCCCTCCCCCGTCTCGGCCGGCGCCCAGCCCGACTGGTACATGCTCTTCCTCGAGGGCGCGCTGCGGATGATGCCCGGCTGGGAGATCGTCATCGGCGGCTACACCCTCTCGCTGAACGTGCTCATCCCCGGCGTGGTCGTCCCGGGCGTGCTGTTCACGCTGCTGGCCGTCTACCCGTTCCTGGAGCGGGCCGCCACCAACGACCTGCGCGAGCACCACGTGCTGGACCGCCCGCGCAACGTCCCGGTCCGCACGGCGATCGGCGTCGCCATCATCACCGAGTTCGTCATCCTCGTCCTGGCCGGGTCCAACGACATCATGGCCACCCACTTCGACCTCTCCATCAACGACATCACCTGGACGTTCCGGGTGCTGTTCTTCGTCGGCCCGGTCATCGCCTTCATCGTGACCAAGCGGCTCTGCCTGTCCCTGCAGCGGCGCGACCGCGAGCTCGCCCTGCACGGGCACGAGACCGGCCGGGTGGTCCAGCTGCCCAACGGCGCCTTCATGGAGGTCCACAAGCCGCTCAGCGACGAGGAGCGGTGGCTCCTGGTGGCCCACGAGCCGTACCGCCCGCTGGAGCTCGAGCCCGCCACCGACCGCAACGGGGTGGACCGCCCCGGGTACCGCCGGGACGCCCTGCGGCAGCGGCTCTCCCGGTTCTTCTACGAGGACCGCGTCGAGCCGGTCACCCCGGCCGAGGTGACCGCCCAGCACCACGGCGGGGAGATCATCGGCGACGACGGCCCGCGCCACGCCGTGCGCGGCGGCACCGTCGAGCTCGAGGCGGAGGTCCCGCGCGAGCACCACGACGACGGCGCCAGCAACGGCAGCAAGTCGATCGCGACCCTGGTGGACGAGCGCCGCTGAGGCGGTCGTCTTCCTCAGGTACGTCCCGACGGCGGCCGGTCCCGGACGGGGGCCGGCCGCCGTCGTGCGCGCGGCAGCCTCCGTCAGCCTCCGCGGGCCCAGTGGCACCCTCGGCCACCGGCATACCCCGGACGCCTGCGCGCCGGTGCTCCCCGCCGTGCGACGGCGCTCCGGTGCCTCCCACCGTGCGACGGCGCGTCGGTGCTCCCCGCCGTGCGACGGCGCACCAGTGCTCACCGTGGGACGCCGCGCCGGTGCTCACCACCGTCTGACGCCACTGTTCATGCTCCTGGCCGTCCCCGCCTTGCCGGTGCCGGAGGCACCCGCGCACAGGGCGCGTGCCGCGCCTGCCCGCCCCAGCGCGGGGCCCGCGGGTCGTCCCGCGGGCCGACCTGCGCGCACCTGGCGGTACGGCATAGGTTGGACCGTACGGGCGGCGACGAACGCCGCCACCGTCCATGCCACCGGTGCCCAGCGCACCCCGACCCGCCAGGAGGACATTCATGGCGACCTACACGCTCCCGGAGCTCCCGTACGACTACGCCGCGCTGGAGCCGCACATCTCCGGCAAGATCATGGAGCTGCACCACGACAAGCACCACAAGACCTACGTGGACGGCGCGAACACGGCGCTGGAGAAGCTGGCCGCTGCGCGCGAGTCCGGCGACCTGGCGTCGGTGAACCTGTACGAGAAGAATCTCGCGTTCAACCTCGGTGGCCACATCAACCACACGATCTTCTGGAACAACCTCTCGCCGGAGGGCGGCGGGGAGCCGGAGGGCGAGGTCGCCGCGGCCATCGCGGACTCGTTCGGCGACTTCGAGAAGTTCAAGAATCACTTCACGATGAACGCCACGGCGATCCAGGGCTCGGGGTGGTCGGTGCTCGCCTACGACTCCCTCTCCGGCAAGCTGGTCATCTTCCAGATGTTCGACCAGCAGAACAACGTGCCGGTGGGCACCATCCCGCTGCTGCAGCTGGACATGTGGGAGCACGCGTTCTACCTGGACTACCTCAACGTTAAGGCCGACTACGTCAAGGCGTGGTGGAACATCGTGAACTGGCAGGACGTCGCCCGGCGGCTGGCCGCGGCCACCGCGCAGGCGCCGGGCCTCATCGTCCCGGCCGGGGTCCGCTGACCGACGACCCAGCACGCTGACCGGGCGGGTTGCCCGCCGGGCGGCCGGCAGCCGTCCGGCGGGCACCGGTGCCCAGTCGACCCCACCGCCCGGTGGCCACCGCCGCCCGGCCGGCGTCAGTAGAAGGGCCGCGCAGGGCATCCTGCGGGGCCCTCCCTGTGCCGGACCGGGCCGGCGGCCAAGCCACGGACCTCGGGGCCGCGGAGGCTCAGTGCACGTGCTGTCCCCGGGAGAACTCGGTGACCTGGAAGACCAGGCCGCCGAGGGCGACGACCACCCCGATGCCGGTCAGCCACCAGCCGACGGCGGTGCCGAGGAACGCCAGCGCGGCGCCGCCGCCGATGACCAGCGGTGCCCAGCTGTGCGGGGAGAAGGTGCCGACCTCGCCGGCGCGCTCCTCGATCTCGGCGGTGGGGTTGTCCTCGGGGAGCGGGTCCAGCCGCCGGCCGGTGATCCACAGGTACGCGGAGACCAGCGCGCACATGGCGCCGAGCATCAGGAACCCCACGCTGCCGACCGGCTCCCACCCGGACAGCCATCCGTAGATCAGCCCGACGGGGACGAAGAACGCGATCCCGGCGGCGAAGACGGTGGCTTCGAACCGGAGGGGGACGACGTGCTCCGGGACGTCCTGCTCGGCGGTGTGCCGCCCTTCCTCGCTCGGCCGGCGGTCGTTGCGGCGCCGCCGCTCGCTCGGCGGGCGCTCGTCGTGGCGCTGCTGCTGGGTCACCGCTCGTCCTCCTCGGCCCGGCCCTCCCGGCGCTCGTCGTCCGGGCGGGGTTCGTCGAGCACGCCGGTGCTGGTCCGGCGGCCCTCCCGCTCACGCAGCACGCCTTCGCGCCCGCCCGTCTCGGGGCTGGCGAACACCGAGTCGAGCACGTCGCGGTTGGGCTCGGGGTGGTCCATCGCCGCGACCTCGGGGTGGTGCAGGTCGAAGGCGGGCCGCTCGGAGCGGATCCGCGGCAGGGCGACGAAGTTGTGCCGGGGCACCGGGGATCCGGTGGCCCACTCCAGCGAGTTCCCGAAGCCCCATGGGTCGTCCACGAAGACCGTGCGCGGGCCGCGGGAGGTCTTATAGACGTTGTACAGGAACGGCAGCGTCGAGGACGCCAGGATGACGGCGCCGATGGTGGAGATCTGGTTGTACAGGGTGAAGCCGTCCTCCGGCATGTAGTCCGGGTACCGGCGGGGCATCCCCTGGGCGCCGAGCCAGTGCTGGACCAAGAACGTCATGTGGAAGCCGATGAACAGCAGCCAGAAGCTGATCTTCCCGAGCCGCTCGTCGAGCATCCGGCCGGTGAACTTGGGCCACCAGAAGTAGAAGCCCGCGTACATCGCGAACACCACGGTCCCGAAGACGACGTAGTGGAAGTGGGCGACGACGAAGAAGGTGTCGTGGACCTGGAAGTCCATGGCGGGGCTGGACAGGATGATTCCGGTGAGCCCGCCGAACAGGAACGTGACGAGGAAGCCGAGGCTGAAGAGCATCGGGGTCTCGAAGGTGATCTTGCCCCGCCACATCGTGCCGATCCAGTTGAAGAACTTCACGCCGGTGGGGACGGCGATGAGCATCGTCATGAAGGAGAAGAAGCTCAGCATGACCCCGCCGGTGGTGAACATGTGGTGCGCCCACACCGAGACCGACAGCGCGGAGATGGCGATGGTGGCGAACACCAGGCCCTTGTACCCGAAGATCGGCTTGCGGGAGAAGACCGGGATGACCTCGGAGATGATGCCGAAGAACGGCAGCGCGATGATGTACACCTCGGGGTGGCCGAAGAACCAGAACAGGTGCTGCCACAGCAGCGCGCCGCCCGCCTCTGGGTTGTAGATCTGCCCGCCGAGCACCCGGTCCACGAGCAGCCCGAACAGCGCCGCGGCCAGCACCGGGAATGCCATGAGCACCAGGACCGAGGTGAGCAGGACGTTCCAGGTGAAGATCGGCATCCGGAACATCGTCATGCCCGGCGCCCGCATCGTGATGATGGTGGCGATGAAGTTCACCGACCCGAAGATCGTCCCGAAGCCGGTCATCGCCAGGCCGACGATCCACAGGTCCCCGCCGAGCCCGGGCGAGAACGCCTCGGAGGAGAGCGGCACGTACGCCGTCCAGCCGAAGCTGGCCGCGCCCTTGGGGGTGAGGAACCCGGCGATGGTGATCAGCCCGCCGAAGAGGAACATCCAGTAGGAGAACATGTTCAGCCGCGGGAATGCCACGTCCGGCGCGCCGATCTGCAGCGGCATGATGATGTTCGCGAACGCGGTGAACAGCGGCGTCGCGAACAGGAACATCATGATCGTGCCGTGCATCGTGAAGAACTGGTTGTACTGCTCCTTGGACTGCAGGAGCATGCCTGGCTCGAAGAGCTCGATGCGGATGAGCAGCGCCAGGACGCCGCCAAACATGAAGAACAGGAACGCGGTGATGAGGTAGAGGTACCCGATCACCTTGTGGTCGGTGGAGGTGAGCCAGGAGACGACCGTCCGGCCCAGGCTCTGCCGCCGCGGGGGCAGCCCCGGAATGACTTCCGGACGGGTCTCGATGGTGGCGGCCATCACTCCTCACTCCCCTGGGAGTCGGTGTCGGCGGACGTGCTGTAGCTCTTGTTCAGCTCCTCGCCGAGCCGGCCGGTCTGGCCGGCGGCGCGGTACTCGTCCATCTTGGCGTCGTAGGTGTCGGGGTCGACGACCTCGACGTTGAAGAGCATCTCGGAGTGGAACTCCCCGCACAGCTCGGCGCACTTGCCGGAGAAGGTGCCCTCCTCCTGCGGGGTCACCTGGAACTGGTTGACGCGTCCGGGCAGCAGGTCGACCTTGTAGAGGAAGGAGGGGATCCAGAAGGCGTGCGCGACGTCGCGGGTGCGCACGGTGAACTCCACCGTCTCCCCGGCGGGCAGGTAGAGGGTGGGCAGCGTCTCCTCCACGCCCTCCTCGCCGGTGAGGTTGACCCGCTCGCCGGAGGAGTGCACGTCGTCGCTGAGGTAGTTGAAGTCCCAGCTCCACTGCTTGCCGTAGACCTCGATCTCGACGTCGGGCTCCTTGGCGGTGTCCTGGAACTCCCCGGTGACCCGGGTGGAGAAGAAGAACAGGGTGCCGATCATGAGGATCGGGACCACCGTGTACATGAGCTCCAGCGGCACGTGGTAGCGCAGCTGGACCGGCAGCCGGTCGTCGTTCTTCCGCTTCCGGTAGACCACGATGCACCAGATCGTCAGGCCCCAGACCAGCACGCCGACGGCCAGCGCGGCCAGCCACGCCCCGTTCCACAGGTCGATGAGCCCGCCGGTGCGGTCCGTCAGGCCGCGCTCGCTGGGCAGGAAGCCGACGTCGATGCCCTTGCCGGGCTCGCTCGGGAAGCTCTCCGCCGGCGCGCAGCCGGCGAGGGCCAGCGCCGCGCCGGCGCCCAGCAGCAGGGCCTGCACCCGGCGGCGCCTGACCGGGTGCGGTGACGGGGTGTGCACGAGTTCTCCGACCTTCCACGCAGCGCGTGCCCCGGGCCGAGCACGCGCAGGCCCAGGACCTTCGTCCTTCGCGGTCACCCTAGCCGGTCCGGGGCCTGGGGGGCAGCCGACGCGGCGGGCGGAGGAGTCCTCGTGACCTGCAGTCCCGTCGTCGGTGGTGCGGGTTGTCCGGTACGTCCGGGTTTCTCCGGCCGGCGAAAGCGGGGCGCGCACGTCGACCGCTGGGCGGGAGTCGATGGCGACCGTCCGGGCCGGGTCCGAGCGGGTGCCGGTGGGGGTCGTTGGCGGTCGCGACCGAGGCCCCCGGCCGGCCGCGGGCCTCGGTCGCGGCGGCGGGCATCGCGACGGCGACGGCGCGCTGACGGCTGGCGGGCCGACGGCGGGCCCACGACGCGGGCGCCTCCCCCGCCGTGCCGACTGCGGTCGCCCTAGCGCCGCACCACCCGCCCATGGCCGATGGGCAGGACGTTCGGGGCGTGGGTCAGGCCGCGTCAGCAGGCGCGGGTCAGGCGACCTCGCCGACCAGGTGGACGACGCCGGCGTGCTCGAGGAGAGCACCGGCAAGCAGCGCAACCGGGTCTGGCGCATCCCGGGACTAGGACGACGAACCTCGCGCGAGGTCAGCCCGGCGCGAGGCGTACAGATCGGCAAGGAAGGCTTCCCATTCCTGGTCCGACCCGAACACCTCCGGATGGGCCATGTCGTCCACCGACGTGACCGGCTCCACACCCTGCAGGCCCGCCAGCTCCTCGACCGAGACGTCGTCGGCAGGCCACGTCGGTGCCGCTTCGGCGTGATCAGACGTCATGGCCGCACCCCTTCCGCGCGACGCGATTCTTCCACGCTCTCTGCCCGGAGAGCCTCCGGAACGTCTGCACGTGGTGCACCGGTCCCGGGACGTCGGCGCCGAGGGCGGCCGGGGGCAGGTGAGCAGCGAGAAGCCCCGCTGGTCTGCGCCAACGGGGCTTCTCGGTTCTCGCCGGTCGGGCTGGCGGGATCTGAACCCACGAACGCTTGACCCCAGGCAGCAGCACCACGTACGCCGATGCAGGGCGATGTCCCAGCCGCGAGAACGGCGTGGAACGGCGGGCGTCAGGCGCGCCCTGGGGGCGTCAGGCGGCGTTGGGGGCGTGAGCACCCAGGACGTCGACGACGGCGGCCAGGCCGGGCGAGGCGGGAGCGTTCTCGCTGGCTTCCTGGGCGGGGAGCTGGAAGACGACGCGGGAGCCGACCGGGGTGCCGGCGAGCTGGTCGAAGACCGTCCCCTCCCCGATGCGCACGAACTGGGGGCCGGCCTCGTTCCACGTCGAGGACTGCTTGCTGTTGTCCCAGAGCGTCTCGGCGAACTGGACCGCGATGATGGTGCCGGCCTCGGCCGGGACGGGCTCGCCGCTCCCGGTCGCGACGACCGTCACGACGGGCTCCGCGGGCGCGGCGGCGCCCTCGGCCACGGTGATCGAGGTCTGCTCGCCGGGCCCGCCCTCGACGGTCACCGGCAGCTCGGGGGCCGGCTCGACAGGCGTGGCACCGGCGTCACCCGCGGCGTCCGCGGCGTAGGTGCCGAGGACGTCGACGACGAAGACCAGGGAGTCCCCGGCCTTGATGACGCCGCCCTCCGGGGGCTCGTCGCCGTAGCCGAGGTCGGCCGGGATGGCCAGCAGCACCCGGTCCCCGACGTGCGTGCCGGTCAGGCCCTCCTTCCAGCCCTTGACGACGCCGTTGAGGTTGAAGTTGGCCGGCGCGCCGCGCTCGAAGGAGCTGTCGAAGACCTCGCCGTCCCAGACCTGGCCCACATAGTTGGCCACCACCGTGTCGTCGGCGCCCACCTCGGCGCCGTCGCCGGCCTCCAGCACGTCCACCTGCAGGTCGGCGGGTGCGCCGGAACCCGGGAAGGTGATGGTGGGCGCCTCGCCGAAGGCGCCGTCGACCGTCGGCAGCTCGGTGCCCGCCGGGGTCGCCTCGGCGGTCGTGGTCTCCTCGGCGCTGGCACTCGCCTCGTCCCGCGGGGCGGGGTCACCGCCGCCGCAGCCGGCGAGGGTGAGGGCGGCGGCCGCGGCGAGGGCGGTCAGGACGGTCGGACGTCGGTGCACAGGTTCTCCAGGTCGGGCTGGCCGGTGGCCGCCGGACGGGTAGGGGGCGGGCCGGGCGGCCGATGGCCGGGCGCGGCCAGCGGGTGGCTGGGCGCGGTCAGCGGTGGCCGGCCGCGGCCAGCGGGTGGTTGCGGTCAGCGGTGGCCGGCCGCGGCCCGTGGTGGGCCGGCTGCGGCCGGTGCGTGGCCGGCCCAGGGCTGGGCGGAGTCCGGCCGGGCAGCACGACGGCGGCCCCGCGCTGGTGCTCCCGCGCGGGGCCGCCGCCGTCGGCCGGTGCCGGTCAGTGGAAGGAGTCGCCGCAGGCGCAGGAGCCGGTGGCCTGGGGGTTGTCGATGGTGAAGCCCTGCTTCTCGATGGTGTCGGCGAAGTCGATCGTCGCCCCGTCGAGGTAGGGGACACTCATCCGGTCAACGATGACCTCCACGCCACCGAAGTCGCGGACGGCGTCGCCGTCGAGGAAGCGCTCGTCGAAGTAGAGCTGGTAGATCAGGCCGGAGCAGCCGCCGGGCTGCACGGCCACCCGGAGCCGCAGGTCGTCGCGGCCTTCCTGCTCCAGCAGCATCCGGACCTTCTGCGCGGCGGCGTCGGTGAGCTCGACCGCGTGGGTGGCGAGCTGCTCGGTGGTCTGGGTCATGGGTTCACTCCGCATCGGTCGGTGGCACCGTCAGGGTCTCGAACCCCCGGGCCGGCGTCCTTGTTCCCTCAGCGTACGTCCTCCCCCTGGTCGGTGCACCGACCTGCGCCCGGCACGTCCCGCCGCCCGCGCGGTCAGGGCGACCAGGTCCGGGCCAGCCGCGCCGCCCGCGCGGTCAGCGCCGCCGGGCCGGGCGGGTCGGCCGGCGGGTCCTCCCGGCGGCGCTCGAGCACCTCGTAGGTCCCGGCCACGCCGATCTGGGAGACCTCCCGGCGGCTGGTGTGGACCTCCTCGGCGACGACGACGACGGGCAGCGCGTGCGGCAGCGCGGCGCGGGCCACGGTGGCGACCACCGACGCGGTCAGGCTGGGGGCGTCCAGGACCCGGGCACCGGTGAGCACCAGGTCCGCGGCCGCGACGGCGTGCCCGAGCCCGACCGCGTCGGCGACGACGTCCGCGCCGGGCAGGGCCCGGGCGCCGAGCAGCAGCAGCGCGAGGGCGGCGCCGCCGCCGGCGCCGGACCGGTCGGCCCGGGCCAGCCCGGCCGGGCGGGCGGTGGCGGCTGGCCCGGGATGGTGGTGGCCCGCGTGCGGAGACGCGCCGTCGTCTGGGACCACGCCGAGACGGCTGTCCCGACCGTCCCCGGCCGCCGCGGGACCGCCGCCCCGCTCGCCGGCGCCGGCGAGCAGCGGCAGGCCGCGCCGCGGCGCGGGCAGGGTCTCGGCCGCGCGCTGGAGCACGTCGGCGGCGTGGCCGAGCGCCCGCTCGAGGTCCTGGGCGGCGGCCGGGCCGACGTCGGGGTCCCCGCCGAGGATCGCGCCGGCGCCGTGCAGCCCGAGCAGCGGGGCGTCGTCGGCCACGGCCAGGACGACGTCGGCGCCGGCCAGCCGGTCCCGGGCGGCGCCGAGCGCCGCGGCGGCGGCGGGCGGGGTGAGCGCGCCGAGGGCCAGCCCGCCGGCGGTGAGCTCGGCGGCGAGGGACGGGGCCCGCCCGGCCGCGCCGCCGGCGAGCGCGGCGAGCAGCCCGGCGCCGGCGTCGTGCGTGGCCGCCCGCGGCCCGAGACCGACGACGACGCGGGCCGCCCCGGTGTCCACGGCCGCGGCGAGCAGGTGCCCGAGGCCGGCGCTGGTGCCGGTCCGGGCGGCGGCCCGGCGGTCGGCCGGCGGCAGCAGGTGCGGGCCCAGCGCCTGGTCGGCCTCGACGTAGACGGTGCCCCCGCCGGGCCCGGGCACGTGCAGGACGGCGGCCGGCACCGGCTCCCCGAGCGGGCCGGGGACGGTGGTGGGGATCAGCCCGCCGCCGCCGGCGGCGGCGACGACGTCGAGCAGCCCGGCGGAGCCGTCCGACAGCGGCAGGGTGGTGACCGCGTCCGGCGGCGCGGTCGCAGACCAGCCCCGGGCCAGGGCGACGGCGGCCGCGGTGGCGGTGAGGTTGCCGCCGAACCGGTCCGGGGCGAGGAGGACCCGCATCAGGCCCGGCTCAGACCTGGCCGGCGAGGCGGGCCAGCAGCAGCGCCTCGGCCAGCACCACCCGCTCGAGCTCGCCCAGGTGGACCGACTCGTCCTCGCTGTGCGCGCGCGAGTCCGGGTCCTCCACGCCGGTGACAAGGATCTTCGCGGCCGGGAAGACCTCCTGGAGCTCGGCGATGAACGGGATGGACCCGCCGACGCCGATGTCCACCGGGTCCCGGCCCCAGGCCTGGCGGAACGCCCACCGGGCGGCGGCCATCTCGGCGGTGTCCTCCTCGGCGGCGAAGGCCCGGCCCCGCTCCCCCGGGGTGACCGTGACCTGGGCGCCGAACGGGGCGTGGGCGCGCAGGTGCTCGTGCAGCGCCCGCTCGGCGTCGGCGGGGTCCTGGCCGGGCGGGACGCGCAGGGAGAGCTTGGCCCGGCACACCGGGGCGATGGTGTTGGAGGCGTGGGCGACAGTGGTGGCGTCCAGCCCGATGACGGACAGCGCGGGCCTGGTCCACAGCCGGGCGGCGAGGTCCCCGGTGCCGGCCAGGCGGTAGTCCGGCACGACGCCGGCGTCGGCGCGCAGGTCCGCCTCCGGGTAGTCCACCGCCGCGGTGCTCCGCCCGCCCAGGCCGGCGACGGCGACGTCCCCGGCGTCGTCGTGCAGCGTGGCCAGCAGGCGGGCCATCAGGGTGACGGCGTCCAGGATCGGGCCGCCGTACATGCCCGAGTGCACCGCGTGGTCCAGCACCCGGACCTCGACCGTGCAGTCCACCAGCCCGCGCAGGGAGGTGGTCAGGGCGGGCGTGCCGACCCGCCAGTTGTTGGAGTCGGCGACGACGATGACGTCGGCGGCGAGCCGGTCGCGGTGGGCGCGGAGGAAGTCGGTGAACGTCGGGGAGCCGATCTCCTCCTCGCCCTCGACGAAGACGGTGACGCCGACGCCGAGGTCCTCCCCGAGCACCCGCAGGGCGCCGACGTGCGCCATGATGCCGGCCTTGTCGTCCGCCGCGCCGCGCCCGTACAGCCGCTCCCCGCGCTGGACCGGCTCGAACGGCTCGGTGGTCCAGCCGGCGGCGTCCCCGGGGGGCTGGACGTCGTGGTGGGCGTAGAGCAGGACGGTGGGGGCGCCGTCGGGCCCGGGCCGGTGGGCGAGGACGGCGGGCCGGCCGTGCGCGCCGCCGGGGACGTCCAGGGTGAGCACGTCGGCGCTCGTCCCGGCCGCGCGCAGCAGCCGGGCGACGGCGTCCGCGGAGCGGTGCACGTGGCCCTGGTCGAAGGCCGGCGCGGACACGCTCGGGATGCGGACCAGGTCCATCAGGTCGATGCGCACCCGGGGGAAGGCCTCGTGGGTGCGCCGGGCGAGCTCCTCGGCGGTGGTCACGGCTCCGAGGTTATCCCGCACCGGTGAACTACCCTGCTGGGGTGATCGGTCGCCGCAGCTCCACCCCCGTCGAGCCCGAGCCGGAGCCCGTCGCCGCGGGCAAGGGCCGGCCCACGCCCAAGCGCAAGGAGGCCGAGGCCCGCAACCGGCGCCCGCTGGTGCCGAACGACCGCAAGGAGGCCCGCCGGATCGCCCGGGAGAAGCGCAACGAGGCCTATGCGCGGCAGCGGCAGGCGATGATCACCGGCGAGGAGCGCTACCTGCCGCCGCGGGACAAGGGGCCGGTGCGCCGGTACGTGCGCGACTGGGTCGACGCGCGGTGGTCGGTCGCCGAGTTCTTCCTGCCGCTGGCCCTGGTGATGATGGTCGCGATGCTCGGGCTGGGCGCGCTGCCGCGGCTGGCGCCGCTGGCCACGGTGCTGGTGCTGGTGGTCTACGCGGTCCTGCTGATCGCCATCGTCGACTCCCTGATCATGGTGTGGCGGCTCAAGCGGCGCCTGGCGGCGAAGTTCGGGGCGGACGCCCTGCCGCGCGGGACCGGCATCTACGCCTTCACGCGGTCCTTCTACTTCCGGCGGATGCGGCAGCCCAAGCCGCAGGTGGGCCGGGGCGAGTACCCCGCCTGACCCGGGGGCCGGCGAGCACCCGGTCTGATCCGGCGCTGGCGAGCCCCGGCCGGCGGCGGGCGGCGCGCCGTCGCCCGGTTCAGCGCCCGACCAGGGCCCGGTTCAGCCGGCCCGGCCAGGCCGGACCTTCGTACACGAACGCGGAGTAGGCCTGCAGCAGGTCCGCCCCGGCGGTCAGCATCGCCTCGGCGTCGGCGACCGTGGTGATGCCGCCGACCCCGACGACGAGCGGCCCCGGCCCCAGCCGGTCCCGCAGCCGGCGGACGACGGCGCGGGACCGCTCCCGCAGCGGCGCCCCGGACAGCCCGCCGGGCCCGAGGTCGTGCTCGAGGGTGGTGTTGGTGGCCACCACCCCGGCCAGGCCGAGCTCGCGGACCAGGTCCGCGACGGCGTCGACCTCCGCCCCGGGCAGGTCCGGGGCGATCTTGACCAGCAGCGGGACGGGCCGCGCGGCGGCGTCGTCCGCGGCCTCCGCCACCGCGGTGAGGATGGGCCGCAGCTGCTCCACCGCCTGCAGGTCCCGCAGGCCCGGGGTGTTGGGCGAGGAGACGTTGACGACGAGGTAGTCCACCCAGCGCGCCACCGCCCGGGCGGCGGCGGCGTAGTCCGCCACCGCGCCGGCCAGCGGGACGGCCCGGGACTTGCCGATGTTGGCGCCGACGACGACGGAGCGGCCGCGGCGGGTGCGGCGCAGCCGGCGGAGCTGCTCCCCGGCCGCGGCCGCGCCGCGGTTGTTGAAGCCCATCCGGTTGCGCAGCGCACCGAGGTCGACGTGCCGCCACAGGCGGGGCCGGTCGTTGCCCGGCTGGGGCCGGGCGGTGACGGTGCCGACCTCGACGAAGCCGAAGCCGAGCATGTCCATCCCGAGCACGGCGTCGGCGTCCTTGTCCATGCCCGCGGCCAGGCCGAGCACGCCGGGGACCGGCCGGGCGAGCGGGCCGACCGCCGCCGGTCGCGCGGGGCGGCGCCCCAGGGTGGCCCGGACCAGCCCGGCCAGGCCGGGCACCCGGGCGACGCCGCGGATCGCCGCCAGCGCGAGGTGGTGGGCCCGTTCGGGGTCGAGGCGCACCGCCAGGGTGCGGAAGAGCAGCCGGTACACGGGCCGAGGGTAGCGAGGCGTCAGCGGCGCTCGGCGCGGGCGGCCACCCGGGCGGGGCTGGAGTGCCACAGCCAGCCGAGCCCGAGGACCGGCAGCACGGCGGGGACGTAGCCGTATCCGCTGCCGAACCGGGACCAGACGGTGTCGTGCGGGAAGAGGTCCGGGCGGACCAGGCTGAGCGTGCCGACGGTGAGCACCCCGACCAGCTCGAAGCCGACGGCGGCCCAGCCCAGCCGGCGCATCCGGCGCCCGTTGTGGGCCAGGGCGACGGTGGCCAGCACGTAGACGACGCCGGCCGCCGCGGACAGGCCGTAGGCCAGCGGCGCCTCGGCCGCGGCGCGGACCAGCTGCACGGTGGCCCGGGCGGTCGCGGCGACGGCGAAGATGCCGTAGACCAGGATGAGCACCCGGCCCAGGCCGTAGGCGGGGCGGCGGTCGTCCACCGCCGAGGTGGTGCGCACCCCGCCGTCCTCGCTCACCTCAGGCCGTCCACAGCTGCCACACCCGCGCCTGCATGGCCAGCAGCGCCACGCACACCGCCACCAGCACCACCGAGCTCCACCGGGTGCGGTCGGCCATCGCCCAGACCGCGGCCACCGGGAGCAGGCAGACGGCGGTGACCAGGTACCCCCAGAAGGTCCACGGGTCGGCCACCGCCCGGCCGCGCAGCACCAGGACGAGCGCGACGACGCCCTGCGCCACCAGCGCCGCCTCCACCACCGCGGCGCCGATGAGCTGGACGAGGATCACCGCGCGGTCCCGGATGGTGAACCAGGTCGCCCACAGGCCCAGCACGCCGGTGAGGGCGGCGGCGAGGACGACGGCGAGGAGCACCCGGGGATGCTAACCCGGGGGCGGGCTAGCATCGGGGCCGTGACAGACGTGACCCTCACCGCCAAGGACCCCGCCAAGATCAGCGCCGACGCGCTGGTGCTCGCCGTCTCTCCCGGGCCCGACGGCCCCCGCCTGCTCGGGGACCGGCTGCCCGGGAAGGTGGCCCGGACCCTCGCCGCGGCGCTGCCCGCGCTCGGCGTGACCGGGAAGGCTGATGAGGTGGTCCGGGTCCCGGTCGACGGCGTCGCCGCCGGCGTCGTCGTGCTCACCGGCACCGGCCCGGCGGACCTGGGCACCGAGGGGCTGCGCCGCGCGGCCGGCGCCGCCGCCCGCGCGCTCGCCGGGGCGGGCAGCGCGGTGCTCGCCCTGCCCGCCGAGGACCCGGCCGCCGTCGGCGCGGTGGCCGAGGGCGCCCTGCTCGGGGCCTACGCCTTCCGGGACTACCGGCCCACCGAGAGGGCCCCGCTGGCCGAGGTGCAGGTGGCCACCGAGGTCGGCGCCCGGGCGGCGCGGGCGGCGCTGGACCGGGCCCGCGCGGTCGGCGCCGGGGTGCGCGCGGTCCGCGACCTCGTCAACGCCTCCCCCCGGCACCTGTACCCGGAGACGTTCGCCGACGCCGCCCGGGCCGCCGCCGCGGGCACCAAGGTCAGCGTGCGGGTGCTGGACGAGGAGGACCTGCGCGCCGGCGGCTACGGCGGGCTGGTCGCCGTCGGGCAGGGCTCGGCCCGCCCGCCGCGGCTGGTCCGGGTGGAGTGGGCCCCGGCCCGGGCCCGGGCGCACTACGCCCTGGTGGGCAAGGGCATCACCTTCGACTCCGGCGGGCTGTCCCTCAAGCCGCCGAAGAGCATGGAGACGATGAAGTCGGACATGGCCGGGGCGGCGACCGTGCTGCACACCGTCCTGGCGGCCGCCGCGCTCGCCCTGCCGGTGCGGGTCACCGGCTGGCTCGCGCTGGCCGAGAACATGCCCGGCGGCGGCGCGCAGCGGCCCTCCGACGTCATCACGATGCGCGGCGGGACCACCGTGGAGGTCCTCAACACCGACGCCGAGGGCCGCCTGGTGCTGGGCGACGCGCTGGTCGCCGCGTGCGAGGAGGGCCCGGACGCCGTCGTCGACATCGCCACGCTCACCGGCGCCCAGGTGGTGGCCTTGGGCAACCGGGTGGGCGCCGTCATGGGCACGGCCGGCCTGCGGGACCGGGTGGTGGCCGCCGCCGGCGCCGCCGGGGAGCAGATGTGGCCGATGCCGCTGCCGCCGGAGCTGCGCGAGTCGCTGAAGTCCCCGGTCGCGGACCTGGCCAACATCGGCGACCGGTTCGGCGGGATGCTCGTCGCCGGCCTGTTCCTGCGCGAGTTCGTCGGGGAGACCCCGTGGGCGCACCTGGACGTGGCCGGCCCCGCCTTCCTCGAGGGCGAGCCGTACGGGTACACCCACAAGGGCGGCACCGGCATGGGGCTGCGGACCCTGCTGACGCTGCTCGAGGAGGCGGCGGCCGGCTGACCCGGCCGCCGGGGTCCCGCTGCCCATGCCCGAGTCCGCCTGACCGCGCGGGCACGCTCTCCGCTCGGGCACGACCCAGGCATTGTTCGTGAGCTGCGGACAGTAGGCCGCGTCCGTGTGGTACTTGTGGCCCAGTCAATCGGGGTTGAAGCCGCCACAAGTACCACACGGACGAGCCTCGACTTGCTCGCTGCCCGGCTGCACCACACTCTCGAGGCCGGGATCGGCCATCTCGCCGGCACCGACGTCCTCATCATCGACGGCTTCGCCCGGTGCCCCTCGACGCGACCCTGACCGACGACTCCTACGAGCTCGCCGTCGAGCGCCCACCGGGAGGCGAGCACGCTCTCGGCACTCGCCGGATCGCTGTCCGGATCCGCGTCCTGACGAGCAGTGGGAGGATGCAGAGACATGGCGCGCATCGCAGTGGGAGTTTCCGCAGGGTTGGCGACGGTCATGGGCATCGTGGGTGCTGTCGTCCGCCACGGCCCCGGGGCGCTTGCAATCGGGATGGTCCTTGTCGTCGCCGCGCTGGGCGCGATCTTGCTCCACGCGGTCCTGAACCCGGAGAGTTACGGCGAGCCCCGGTTCAGCAGGCGGTTCTACCGGGTGTGGACTGCTGCGGTGCCTCTGCTGGCCGCTGCCGCACTCCTAACCAACGCAGCCTCCTCGGCCGCAGCAAGCGGGCTTGCCTACTGGTCGGGGTTCGCAGCCGTCGCGATGCTCGCCGGTGCAGTGGTGGGCCACCGCTCGACACGCGCCGCTGACTCAGCTCGCTGAGGCTCTCCAGCCCCCTGGGGCTGAGGCCGAGGGCCAGCCCCGGGAGCTGCTGGGGTTGATCCCACCGGAGGTTCTTGGCTCTTCGTGGTCCCACGATGGCAGTGGATGCCCCGCCCATCGCGAGCGGTTCGGGCTGCCGCCGGGACAGTGGCGCCGGGTGGGCGTACGCGGGCGGTCGGGCTACCTCTCGCAGACGATCCCGTCGCTGTCGGCGTCGCGGTACCAGTCGTACTCGGGGTCGGTGCCCGAGAGGTAAGGGCCGTAGCCGGCGGAAATGGCGTCCTTGCACGTGTCGAACCTCGGGTCGGTACCGGCAGCCGGAGCAGGGGCAGGAGCGGCGGGCGGCGGCTCCGGCGCAGGCGCAGGTGCGGGAGCCGGTGCAGGCGCGGGCGCAGGTTCGGGTGCAGGCGCGGGTGCAGGTGCAGGTTCGGGCACCGGTACCGGCACCGGCACAGGTGCCGGTGCCGGCACCGGTGCCGGCGCCGGGTCAGGTGCAGGTGCCGGCGCCGGGTCAGGTGCAGGTGCAGGTTCTGTCTCCGGGGCAGGTGGCGGCGCGGCCATGAGCTCGGCCGTCTCTCGCTCCGGCAGCGGCTCGTCCGGGCAGCGGGAGAGGACGCGGACCATCGCCTCCCGCTCGGCCTCGGTCACCCACAGGTCGTACTCGGCCTTCACGGCGACCTGCCGGGCGACGTAGGCGCAGCGGAATCCGCTGTTGGGCGGCAGCCAGGTCGCCGCATCGCCGTCGCCCTTCTTGCCGTTGAGAGAGCCGTCGACGGCGAGCAGGTTGAGCGGGTCGTTGCCGAACTCGCGCAAGCGGGCGTGGTCCCAGGACTGGGCGCCCTTCTGCCAGGCGTCGGACAGGGCGACGACGTGGTCGATCTGGACCTTGCCCGAGGTGTCCGAGCCGCGGACGAAGGCGATGGCCTCGCCGGTGTAGGGGTCCTGCAAGGTGCCGCGCTCGACGACACAGCCGTTGGTGCCCGGGGCGACGGTGACCTCGGTGACGTCTCGGCGGAGGATGTCGTTGCGCACGTCGCAGCCGTTGCGGTCCTGGTCGTACTCGCGGTAGGCGAACAGGTCGCGGTCGTAGCCGGTCTTCGGTGCGCGGCCCTTCACCTCGAGCTCGCCGACGGCGGCCAGCGCGGTACCCGCGGCCGCGTCCCGGATCGCCGCCTCCACCGCCGACGTCGGGCTTGGGGTCTGTCCTCTGACGGTGACCCGAGCCACCACCGGCTCCGCCGCACGAGGCTCACCGTCGTCCGTGGTCGGGGGAGCCGCCAGGCCGCCGGCGAAGGTTAGGGCCGCTCCGGCCGCCATGGCCACGGCCCCTCCCTTGCGCCCGCGAGCCCAGCGGGGCCACCGTCCGGTCACGACGGCGAGGAACCCGGCGACGAGCGCGCCGAGCCCGAGCATCAGCAGCAGGCCGGTCAACCCGTCGGCCACGACCCCGAGGAGGGCGAGCACCCCAAAGGTGACCGCCGCGGCGACCCAGGGTCGTCGCGGCCGCGGCGCCCCCTGCCCGCCCGGTGGCGGTACCTCGGGTCCGCCCGGTGGCCGCCCGCCCGGTGGCTGCCCTTCCAGCGTCCGTCGCTGGGCTTCTGGGCCGTCCAGCCGCACTCGGGGCGCTCGAGCGTCTGCGGTCGGCCGGTCCGGATGGTCCGGATGGTCGGGTTGGTCGGGCTGACTCACGATGATCATCCAAGGGAGAGGCGGCGTTGCCGGCGGATGAGCCGGTTGTCAACGTCCGATTCTGCTCCCGATTCTGGGCGGTGCGGGCCCGAATCGTCGCGAGGGCACCGGCCGATCTGGCCGCGACCCTGTGAGCCGGCGCCCTCGCGGCCCACCGGAACGAGCCGCCACCGCGCGGACGCGGCAGCAGCCGGTGCTGGTCTACATCGACCCCGTCCATCTTGACGCCGCAGTCCGTCGCCAGAGCGCCAGTAGTCAGGCTCATGGTTGGGCCCGTGGCGGCCGTCCGTCACAACGGACGGTCTCACTATCCACTGGCAGCGCCTCCGGCGATGCCGCGCAGCTGACGTGGATCCGCGGGTAGCCGCGCCCAGGTCTCGCGGCGGAGAACGACGGGAAGCTCGTTGGCTGGTAAGTGGTCCTCGAAGAGGGCGAGAGTCTCGCCCAGGCCGCCGGCGGACGGCGCGATGATGCCGTGCAGTTGCATCCGGTAGGCCGCCTGCGCGACACGCTGGCACTTCTCGTACTCGTCGACCGCGCTGGAGAGATGGTCCAACGTCAGCGAGACGGCGTCCCGGCTGCTGGCTTGACGCAGGTCAAGCACGTTAGTTACGGCAACCTGGCAGGTCCAGAGAGTGCGCGGGCCGACCTCGTCTCCGGTCATGCCCTCGACGTCGTCAACGAGGTGGCGGTACGCCTCGATCGTGACACTGGCGGTCGGTCGCCCGAGGTAGAGCACCGGGAAGGCACCGGCTGGTCCCCACCGTCCTCCAGCCGGACTGCCGGACAGCGTGGTGACGCGTGGGCTGCAGTGCCGCTGGAACACACCGTCGATGGCGCTGGTCTTTGCGCGGGAGACTGCCACCGCCAGGCTAACCACTACATGGCACCCGTGTGCAGGCGTTCAATGGCCTCGAGGACGACGTCGAACTGCCCGGCCTCGAGCAGATCGATCGGACGTTGACCGCCTAGGCCGCGGTTACGACCGTGCAGCCAAATCTCGACCCCGTCCTCGGTGTAGACGTCACGCAAGTGGTCCACAACGTACTTCAGTTCGAGCAACCGTGCACGACTGTCCCCTTCTGGGCGGCTGGAGCCGGAGGCCCACCGCTGCACCTGGCGCTCACTCACCCCTGTAAGCGTCCCAATCTCCGCGTTGGTCAACGCGCTACCCCGTAGCTCGCTGACCACCCGCGGATACATCACGTCTGCCGCTGGCTGGCTCACGCGTCACGTCCTTCCTGCCTCGGTCGTCGGAGCCCATCCATGCCCATCCTGGTGTCGGCTCACATGTCCGCGCACGTGTCGGGGCTCGTGTCGCCCCTGGTGTCGGATCGTATGCCGTGCAGCGGTGTCGAACAAGGAGATGGCCATGCCGGCTGAACTGCTGATCCATCCTGGACGCCAGGACCACCTAGTGGTGGCGGACCTCATCGCGCCCGGGGGCGCTGGCCGATCCTTGGGCGCGCGCCCGCCGATCAGCCGCCTAGTGCTCGACGTGCGGGGAACCGGCAGATCTGGCGGGGCCCGTAGGCCGGCGCGCCTCCCCTCGCGGTTCGCCGGAAGGGCCGGTGACCGAGCGTGCGCGCGCCGGTCGACGACGAGCACTGCAACGGTGGTACGGGCAGCGGCGCCGGCCGGGCGCACCGGGTATCGGCGCCGACCGCGCGGACGGGTGAGCAGGCAGTGCTGGTCGACGTCGACCCCGTCCAGCGTGACGCCGCCATACGATCCAGGGCGTCGTCAGCTCACCCGCAAGTCTCGTGGCCCAGTGGCGTGACGAACTCTCGACCTGCGTGGCTCATGAGACTCCCGGCCTATCCCGCGGGGGTCGCAGCGGAAACGACCGTGGGTACGCGGAACGCGGGTCCGCCGGTCAATCCTGGGCCGTCGACTCTTCCCATAGTTGGAGCGTGAACTCTTGGGTGGGCACTTCGACCCGGAGCCGACACAACAGCTCTTCCGCGTCCCGGCGATGGCGTTCGAGCTGAGAACTGTCCGGCCAGCCGCGCTCGTAGTCGAAGTCAGCGTTGAAGCGCTCCGCCCAGGCCCGAAGGTCTGCCCGGAGCCCCTCGGACAACGGTAGGTCATCAGGCTCCATCGGCCCGCCCCTACCGTCCCAGAGCGGCCAATCGACGGAGTAGTCGTTCATCAGACGGATCACAATGACGGACCCGAGACGGAGCAATTACGGTCCGGTTGTTAGCAGAGATCACCCGCCCGCTCCCACAAGACTTCCGCGAGACACCCGGGCCGTCTCGCGCCCGACGACTTCATGGCTTGAGGCGTCTCCGCCGCGCGCGGGGGTCAGCAGCATGCTGTCGCTACGTGCCGGCGCCGGGCCACCGACGGCCGGCCGAGGGGCCGTGCCACCCGGCCGGCAGCGCCGGGACCCTCAGCGCCGGCCCCGGTGCGCCGAGCTCCACCGCCGCATCCGCGCCGGGTAGCCGGTGAGGTGCACGTCGTAGATCGGGATGCCGAGCTCGTGGGCGAGGCTGCGGGCCTCGGCCGGGCCCGGCACCCGGCGGCGGGTCCACTCCCCGTCCTTGGCGACCAGCACCACGGTGTGCGGGTCGTGCGCGGTGACCGGTTCCAGGTACGCCTCCACCCCGGTCCGGGTGGCGGTGAAGTTGCGCAGGTGGGCGAGCGTCTCGGCGCGCGCGGCGCCGTCGTCGGCTCGCTGCCGCGGGCGCTGGCGGCGACGGAACAGACTCATGGGTGCCCAGCGTAAGCGCCGCCGTCGCCGGCCCGGGCCCGGCGGGCTGTGACCGGCCCGTCAGCCAACGGGCGGGCCCGGGCCCGGGGAGGGTGGAACAATGGCTCGGGACCCCGGACACGGGTCGGACGTAGTGCGCTCAAGGAGAGGTACGTGGCTGATACGCAGGAGTACGACATCGTCATCCTCGGAGGGGGCAGCGGCGGCTACGCGGCGGCCCTGCGGGGCGCCGAGCTCGGGCTGAAGGTCGCCATGGTGGAGGCCGACAAGGTCGGCGGGACCTGCCTGCACCGCGGGTGCATCCCCACCAAGGCGCTGCTGCACTCCGCGGAGGTCGCCGACACCATCCGCGAGAGCGAGACCGTCGGGGTCCACGGCAGCTTCGACAGCATCGACATCAACAAGGTCAACACCTACAAGGCCGGCGTCGTCTCCCGCCTCTACAAGGGCCTGCAGGGCCTGGTCTCGGCGCGCAAGGTCGACGTCATCGCCGGCTGGGGCCGGCTCGTGGCCCCGGACACCGTCGAGGTCGACGGCACCCGCTACCGCGGCAAGCACGTCGTCCTGGCGTCGGGCTCCTACTCCCGCACGCTGCCCGGGCTGGAGCTCGGCGGCCGGATCATCGCCTCGGAGCAGGCCCTCGAGCTCGACACGGTCCCGCGCAGCGCGATCGTGCTCGGCGGCGGGGTCATCGGCGTGGAGTTCGCCTCGGTGTGGCGCTCCTTCGGCGTCGACGTCACTATCATCGAGGCCCTGCCGCACCTCGTGCCCGCCGAGGACGAGGTGCTGTCCAAGGGCCTGGAGCGGGCGTTCCGCAAGCGCAAGATCGCCTTCCACACCGGGACCCGGTTCGAGAGCGTGGAGCAGAACGACGACGGCGTGAAGGTGCGCACCGCCGACGGCAAGACCTACGAGGCGGACCTGCTGCTCGTCGCCGTCGGGCGCGGCCCGGCGACGGCGGACCTGGGGTACGAGGAGCAGGGCATCCCGATGGAGCGCGGGTTCGTGCTCACCAACGAGCGCCTGCACACCGGTGTCGGCAACGTCTACGCCGTCGGCGACATCGTCCCCGGCCTGCAGCTGGCCCACCGCGGCTTCGCCCAGGGCATCTTCGTCGCGGAGGAGATCGCCGGGCTCAACCCCGCGCCGATCGTCGAGTCCGGGATCCCCCGCGTGACCTATTGCGAGCCGCAGGTCGCCTCGGTCGGCATCACCGAGGCCCAGGCCCGGGAGGTCTACGGCGCCGACGGCGTGAGCACGGTGGAGTACAACCTGGCCGGCAACGGCCGCAGCCAGATCCTGGGCACCAGCGGCTTCGTGAAGCTGGTCCGCCAGCAGGACGGCCCCATCGTCGGGGTGCACATGCTCGGCGCGCGTGTCGGGGAGCTCATCGGCGAGGCGCAGCTCATGGTCAACTGGGAGGCCTACCCGGACGACGTCGCCTCCCTCGTCCACGCCCACCCCACGCAGGACGAGGCGCTGGGCGAGGCCGCCCTCGCCCTGGCCGGCAAGCCGCTGCACGTGCACAACTGACCTGAAGGAGACACCAGGACAATGTCTGAGTCCGTGAAGATGCCCGCACTGGGCGAGTCCGTCACCGAGGGCACCGTCACCCAGTGGCTCAAGGCCGAGGGCGACCGCATCGAGGTGGACGAGCCCCTGCTGGAGGTGTCCACCGACAAGGTCGACACCGAGGTCCCCTCCCCGGTCGCCGGCGTGCTGGAGAAGATCCTCGTCCAGGAGGACGAGACCGTCGAGGTGGGCGCCGAGCTCGCCGTCATCGGCGACGGCAGCGGTGCCGGCGACGGCGCGGCGGAGACGGAGAACGCCCCGGCCACCGACGGCGAGCCCGACACCGCCCCGGCGCCGCAGTCCGCCCCCGCCTCGGAGACGGTGGAGGCGGCGCAGCCGGCCGCCGAGGACGCCAAGCCGGCCGCGGAGGCCAAGGCCGAGGTCACCGGCGACGGCGGGACGGCCGCCGACGGCGGGACGGCCGGCGACGGCGAGCCCGCCGGGCAGGCCGTCACCATGCCCGCGCTCGGGGAGTCCGTCACCGAGGGCACCGTCACCCAGTGGCTCAAGGCCGAGGGCGACACGGTCGAGGTCGACGAGCCCCTGCTCGAGGTGTCCACCGACAAGGTCGACACCGAGGTCCCCTCGCCCGTGGCCGGGACCGTGCTGAAGATCCTCGTCGGAGAGGACGAGACGGTCGAGGTCGGCGCGCAGTTGGCGATCGTGGGCGAGCCCGGCGCGGCACCGCAGGCACCCGCACAGCCGACGGCGGAGCCGGCCCAACAGGCGCCGGCCCAGCCCGAGCAGCCCGAGGAACCGGCCCAGCAGGCGCCGGCCCAGCCCGAGCAGCCGGCCCAGCCCGAGGAGCCGGCTCAGCCCGAGCGCCCCGCCCGGGCGGAGCAGCCGGCCCAGGCCCAGCAGCCGGGCCAGCCCGAGCAGCGGGAGCAGGCGCGGGCCGAGGCGGAAGCTCCCGAGGCCGTCAAGCCCGCTCCCGTCCCGCCCGGTGCCCAGACCCAGCAGGCCGCCGCGCCGAAGGCCGAGGCAGCCGGCGCCGGGTCGTACGTCACCCCCCTGGTGCGCAAGCTCGCCGGCGACCTGGGCGTAGACCTCGCGTCGGTCACCGGGACCGGGGTCGGCGGCCGGATCCGGCGGCAGGACGTCGAGGCAGCCGCCGAGCGGGCGGCAGCGGAACGGGCGGCAGCGGAGCAGGCCGCCCAGCCGGCCCCCGCGGCCGCGGCGCCCGCCGCACCGGCCCGCAAGCCGGTCGAGCCCTCCCCGCTGCGGGGCACCACCGAGAAGATGTCCCGGCTGCGCAAGGTCATCGCCAAGCGCATGGTGGAGTCGCTGCAGACCTCGGCCCAGCTGACCACCGTCGTCGAGGTCGACGTCACCCGGATCGGCGCGCTGCGCAGCCGGGCCCGGGACGCCTTCCAGGCAGCGGAGGGCACGAAGCTCACCTTCCTGCCCTTCTTCGTCAAGGCGGCCACCGAGGCGCTCAAGGCGCACCCGAAGGTCAACGCCACGATCGAGGGCGAGACGGTCGTCTACCACGGCTCCGAGCACATCGGCATCGCCGTGGACACCGAGCGTGGGCTGCTGGTCCCGGTGATCAAGGACGCCGGCGACCTCAACGTCGGCGGCATCGCCAAGCGGATCAACGACCTGGCGGCCCGCACCCGGGACAACAAGGTGACCCCCGACGAGCTGTCCGGCTCGACGTTCACCATCACCAACACTGGCTCCGGCGGGGCGCTGTTCGACACGCCGATCATCAACCAGCCCGAGGTGGCGATCCTCGGCGTCGGCACCATCGTCAAGCGGCCCATGGTGGTCAAGGACGCCGACGGCAACGAGACCATCGGCGTCCGGTCGATGGTCTACCTCGCCCTGAGCTACGACCACCGCCTGGTGGACGGGGCCGACGCAGCCCGGTACCTCATGGCGGTCAAGGCCCGGCTCGAGGAGGGCGCGTTCGACGCGGAGGTCGGCCTGTGACGATCGCGGCGCCCGACCGGCGCTGACCTCCTCGTGGGCCCCGTACCGCACGCCGGTACGGGGCCCACGTCGCTCTTGTCGCGCCTCACCGTGGCCTGCCGGCCACCGCGGACAGCTCCCCGCCGCCGGCCGACAGCTCCCCGCCGCCGGCGGACGGCGGGCACGGTCGCGCCTCCTGGACCCGCCACGGCTCGGGGCCCACCAGCGTCAGCCGTGCGCAGCGCTGCCCGGTCGCCGGCACCTCCCGGACCCCCTCGCCGACGAGCCGGTAGGGCCCCTGCCGAGTCACCACCTGCACCACGGCCGTCGCGCTACCGCCGCCCGCCGCCGCGCCGTCCCCGGTCGGCGCCTCGACCAGCGCCACGTCCACGAGCTCGGTGCGCAACCCCTCGACCCGCTGCCCGTCCAGCCGCTCCCACAGCCGGGTGTCCTCCAGCGCCGCCGGTGACCCGGGCACGGTGAGCCCGGCGAGGGCGTCCCGGTCGCCCTGGGTGATGACGGCGTCCCGGCGCTCCAGGAGGTCACCGACGGTCTGGCCGTCGGGAGGGTCGACGGCCGCCTGGCCGTCGGGAGCGTCGGCGGCCGTCTGCCCGTCCGGAGCGTCGGCGGTCGCCGCGTCCTCCTTGGTTCCGTCGGGCTGCTCGTCAGTACCGGCCTCCTCGCCGCTCTCCCGGTCTTGCGAGGCGCGCTCCTCGCTCGCTCCACCCCCCGCACCTGGTCCGCCGCCCTCACCAGTCCCGCTCCCCCGGCCGGGGTCGGCGCCGCCGGCGGCGGGCAGCAGGTCGGCCAGGCTGACCCGGCCGCCGTCGGACGCCCCGACGACGACCCCGCCGGCGACGGCCAGGGCGACCGCCGCGACGATCCCCCACCGCGGCCGTCGCCGCTGCGCGCGGCGCCGTGGGCGGCCGCCGCCCTGCCGCCGGGTCGGCTCGAGCCCGGCGCCCGCCCGCAGCTGGGCGCTGGCGAGCTGGGCGCCCTCGGGCAGGTGCACCGGTTCGGCCGCGGCCAGCTCCAGCGCACGGGCGGCGAGGTCCCGGGGCGAGGGCCGGGCGCCCGGGTCGGCGGCCAGCGCCGGCGCCACCGCCCGGCGCACGTCTGGGTGGTCGTCGGTGGCCCAGAGCAGCAGGCGGGCCAGCGCCCACACGTCCCCGGCCGCCGAGGCGGGCTGCCCAGCGGCCCGCTCCGGGGCGACGAACCCGGCCGTCCCCCGCTCGCCGGTTACCTCGCCAGCGAGGTCCACCAGGACCGGGACCCCGCCGGGGGCGAGCAGGACGTTGGTGGGCGCGACGTCGCCGTGGACGACGCCGCGGGCGTGCAGGTGCCCGAGGGCGGCGCCCACCGCCGCGAGCACGGTGGCGGCCTCGGGCGGGGTCAGCGGGCCGCGGGCGGCGTGCACCGTGGCCAGGCTCGGGCCCGGGACCACCTCGCTGACCAGCGCGCACCGGCCGCCGTCCAGGCCGACGACGTCGCGGACCCGGGGCAGGTGGGGGTGGACGACGGCGCGCAGGGCCCCCAGGCGGCGCAGCTGAGCGGTCCCCCGCTCCCCCGGCGCCAGCGCCAGGAAGGCCACCGCGACGGCCCGGCCGGTGGTGTCGGTGGCGGCCCACACCGCCCCGCCCGCACCGAACCCGACGGGCGCAGTGAGCCGGTAGCCGGGCACCTGCGGCGCCCGCCCCTGCCGGCCGGCCGACTCCATGGCTCGCAGCCAACCAGGTCGCCGCGGCGCCCGACGGCGTCATCCACAGGCCGCCGCTGTCATCCACGGCCGGCCGGTGTCATTCACGGCCGGCCGGCGTTGGCCGCTCCGCTCCCCCGCCGCACGCCTCCCGACGATCCGGTCCGGCAGGACGGGTGCCAGACTCGGCGTATGGCAGACAGCACCGGTCACGACGGCGCGCCGACGCCTGGCCAGGACCCGCCCGCGAATCGCTACGGTTCGCTGCCGGCCTGGCGAGCCGTGGACGACTACTTCGTCCGCTCCCTCGTGGCGGAGGACGAGGTGCTCGCCGCGGCGCGCGAGTCGGGCCGGTCGACCACCATGCCCGGCGCGGAGGTGACCCCCAACCAGGGCGCGCTGCTCGGGCTCATCGCGCAGCTCGCCGGCGCCCGGCGGGTGCTCGAGCTCGGCACGCTCGCCGGCTACTCGACGATCTGGCTCGCGCGCGCCGTCGGGGAGACCGGCAGGGTCGTGACGCTGGAGCTCGAGGAGACGAACGCCGCGATCGCCCTGACGAACCTCGAGCGGGCCGGGCTGGCCGACCGGGTCGACGTCGTCCGGGGGCCGGCCGCGGAGTCCGCGCGCCGGCTGGTCGAGGCCGGTACCGAGCCGTTCGACCTCGTGTTCATCGATGCGGACAAGCCCAGCAACCCGCGCTACCTCGAGGCGGCTCTCCGGCTCACCAGCCCGGGCGCCGTCATCGTCATCGACAACGTCGTCCGGGACGGGGCGGTGATCGACGCCGACAGCGACGATCCGCGCGTCCGCGGTGTGCGGCAGGTCGTCGAGGACATCGCCGGTAACCCCGAGCTCGACGCGACCGCGGTGCAGACGGTGGGAGTCAAGGGGTGGGACGGGTTCATCGTGGCCAGGCGCCGGTCGGCAGGGTCGGCCAGTGGCGCGTGAGCTGCCGTTCCCCACCCCGTCCCGGCCCGCGGCCCGCCCGCAGGACGTCCCGCTCGGGTACCTGGACTACTTCCGGTCGGTGCTGGCGGCCAAGCTCGACGGCCTGTCCGAGACGGAGTTGACCAGCAGCCGGCTGCCGTCGGGATGGACCCCCCTGCAGCTGCTCAACCACCTCATCCACGTCGAGCGGCGCTGGCTGGAGTGGCGGTTCGAGGGGCAGGACATCCCCGAACCGTGGGGCGAGAACCGGGGCGGGTCCTGGCACACCGGCCCGGCCCAGACCCTGCCCGTCCTGCTGGCCGAGCTGGCGGACCAGGCCGCCCGCAGCCGGGCCATCGTCGAGCGGCACGACCTGGCCGAGTTCGGGCGACCGAGCGAGCGCTGGGACGGGGAGGGACCGGCCCGGCTGGACCGCATCCTGCTCCACCTGGTGCAGGAGTATGCCCGCCACCTCGGCCACCTCGACATCGTCCGCGAGCTGGCGGACGGCGTCGTCGGCGAGTGAGCCTGCCGGCGGAGGGGCGCAATCTCCTGTCCGGTCGGGCGGCACGCTCTCCTTCCTCTCCCTCCCCGGTCCTCGGCGCCGCCCGCGCCGCGGGCGACGTAGCATCGGCCTCGTGCACTTCGAGCGGGTTCGCCTCGGGTCGGCTCTCGTCGACTACCACTGGGCGTGGGACCTGCAGCGACGGTGGCACGCGGAGGTCGCCACGGGTCAGCGGCCGGACACCGTCCTCCTCCTCGAGCACGCGAGCGTCTACACCGCCGGCAAGCGCACGGCGGCGCGCGAGCGGCCCACCGACGGCACACCCGTCGTCGACGTCGACCGCGGCGGTCGGATCACCTGGCACGGACCCGGCCAGCTCGTCGGGTACCCGCTGGTCCGGCTGGCCGAGCCGGTCGACGTCGTCGCCTACGTCCGCGCCCTGGAGGCCGCGGTCATCGCCGTCGCCGCCGGGTACGGGCTGCCGACCACCCGGGTGCCCGGCCGGTCCGGGGTGTGGGTGCCGGCGGACGATCGCGGCCCGGACCGCAAGCTGTGCGCCATCGGCGTCCGGGTCGCCCGCGGCGTGACGATGCACGGGTTCGCGCTCAACGTCGACGTCGACCTGAGCGCCTACGCGCGGATCGTGCCGTGCGGGATCAGCGACGCCGGGGTGACCTCCCTGGCCGCGGAGACCGGCCGCACCCTGACCCCGCTCGCCGTCGCCGACGCGGTTCAGGCCGAGCTGACGACGGCGCTCGCCCCGCTCACCGCTGGCCGCGCCGCCATCCGGCCGGCGACCCCGACGCGCGCCGCCCCGCTGCGCACCGCCGTCGACCCCGCCGCCCCGGTGCCGGCCGCCGTCGGCCCCGTCACCCCGGTGCCGGCCGCCGTCGGCGTCGCCGCCCCGCTGCCGGCCAGCGTCGGCGTCACCATCCCGGTGCCCACCGCCCGGGCCGACGCCCCGGTGCCGACCGCCGTCGGCCCCGCCACCCGGACGGTCCCCGCCGTAGGATCGCCGCAGGTCCAGCCCCAGCCCCAGCCCAAGCGAGAGGTGCCCGCGTGACCATCGCCCCTGACGGCCGCAAGATGCTCCGGGTGGAGGCCCGCAACGCCGCCACCCCGATCGAGAAGAAGCCGGCCTGGATCAAGACCCGGGCGACCATGGGCCCGGAGTACCGGGACCTCAAGCAGCTCGTCCACGGCGGCGGCCTGCACACCGTGTGCGAGGAGGCCGGCTGCCCCAACATCTTCGAGTGCTGGGAGGACCGCGAGGCGACGTTCCTCATCGGCGGATCCCAGTGCACCCGGCGCTGCGACTTCTGCCAGATCGACACCGGCAAGCCCTCCCCGCTGGACGTCGCCGAGCCGCGCAAGGTGGCCGAGTCCGTGCGGACCATGGGCCTGCGGTACTCCACCATCACCGGCGTCGCCCGGGACGACCTGGACGACGGCGGCGCCTGGCTCTACGCCGAGACCGTCCGGCAGATCCACGCCCTGAACCCCGGCACCGGGGTGGAGCTGCTCATCCCGGACTTCGACGCGATCCCCGGCCACCTGGCCGAGGTCTTCTCCTCCCGGCCCGAGGTCCTCGCCCACAACGTCGAGACGGTGCCCCGGATCTTCCGGCGGATCCGCCCCGGCTTCCGCTACGAGCGGTCCCTGTCCGTCCTCACCGCCGCCGCCGAGAACGGCCTGGTCACCAAGTCCAACCTCATGCTCGGGATGGGCGAGACCACCGAGGAGGTGCTCGAGGCGATGCAGCTGCTCCGCGACGCCGGCTGCGACCTGCTCACCGTCAACCAGTACCTGCGCCCCTCGGTGCGCCACCACCCGGTCGAGCGCTGGGTCCGGCCGGCGGAGTTCGTCGAGCTCGCCACCGCCGCGGAGGAGATGGGCTTCCTCGGCGTGATGGCCGGCCCGCTGGTCCGCTCGAGCTACCGGGCCGGCCGGCTGTGGGGCCAGGCCATGGCCCGCAAGGGCTGGCCGGTGCCCGACCACCTGGCCCACCTGTCCGAGCCGCGGGTCTCCCGCCAGGAGGCGGCCACGCTCGTCAGCTGATGCCGACCAACCCGCTCCGCTCCCTCCGGCACTACCGCGAGCTCCCCGGCATCCTCGGCCGCTCCTTCCTGCCCGTCGCGTTCGTCGCCCGGCTGCCGACGGCGATGGTGGTGCTCGGCGTGCTCACCCTGCTCGCCGCCGCCACCGGCTCGGTGGGCGACGCCGGGGCCGGCTCGGCCTCGCTCGCCGTGGCCACCGCCGTCGCCGGCCCGCTGGTCGGCCGGTGGACCGACCGGCGCGGGCAGCGCCTGCCCCTGCTGCTGCTCGTCCCGGTCAACGTCGCCGCGCTGGCCGGCCTGGTCCTGGCCGCCCGGGCCGGCGTCCCGTTGGCCGCGCTGTGCCTGCTGTGCGCGGTGGTGGGCGCCACCTCCGTCCCGGTGGGCTCCCTCGCCCGGGCCCGGTGGCTCGCCCGCCCGCTCACCCCGGCCCAGACCCAGGCCGCGCTGAGCTATGAGTCCATGGCCGACGAGCTGGTATTCGTCCTCGGCCCGGCCCTGGTGGGCGTGGCCGCCTCGGTCCTCACCCCCGCCGTGCCGCTGATCCTCGCCGCCGCCCTGGTGGCGGTGTTCGTCACCGCCTTCGCGCTGCACCCCTCGGTGGCCGGGACGGCGTCGCCGCCCGCCGCCACGCCGCGGCCCGGCGCCGCTCCGGGCACCCCGACCGTCCCCGGCGCCACGACCGTCCCGCCCGCCGTCCCACCGACCCCCGCCCCGCGGCGCGGCGCGGCGCCGCCGCTGCCCACCGTGCTCCGCGCCGTCGCGGTGCCGGCGGCGGCCATGGTCGGGGTCGGGATGTTCTTCGGCGCCACCCAGGCCGGGGTGACCGGGGCCGCCGCCGCGGCCGGCGAGCCGGACCGGGCCGGGCTGGTCTACGCCGCCATGGGCGTCGGGTCCGCCCTGCTCGCGCTCGCCGTCGTGGCCCTGCCGGCGGGCTTCGGGCTGCGCGCCCGGGTGGTGGTCGGCGGCGGCGGGATGGCCGCGTGCGCCGCGGCGATGACGACGGCGGGCGGCCTGGGCACGCTGGCCGGGACGGTCGCCGTCGCCGGCTGCTTCGTCGGGCCGACCCTGGTCACCCTCTTCGACCTGGCCGAGCGGCGCGCGCCGGCCGGCGCGACGGCCGTGGCGATGACCGTGCTCAGCTCGGCGAACGTGGTCGGCGTGGCCGCCGGCGCGGGCCTGGCCGGGCGCCTCGCCGACGCCGACGGCGCCCCGGCCGCCTTCGTCGTCAGCGCCGTGGCCGCCGTCGGCGTGGCGGTGGTGGCCGCGCTCGCCCCCGCCGGCGGACCGGCCCGCCGGGGCGGGCCGGTACCCTGATCCATCATGGCCCGGAAGAAGAAGGACGGCGTCGAGGGCGCCCCCGCGGAGAAGAAGCAGCGCTGGTACCACAACATCCGGGATGCCTACCGCCTGACCCGGCGGGCCAACCCGAGGATCCCCTGGATCCTGCTCGGCGTCTTCGTCCTCGTGCTCGGCCTCGCCCTGGTGGTCGGGTTCCTCTGGGGCCACCCGTGGTACATGGCGTTCTTCGGGGTCCTCCTCGGCCTCGTCCTGGACATGGTCATCCTGGCCCGGCAGACCCAGAAGGCCGGCTACGCCCAGATCGAGGGCCAGCCCGGCGCCGTCGGCGCGGCCCTGGGCACGATCCGGCGCGGCTGGACCGTGGAGGAGCAGCCGGTCGCGATCAACCCGCGCACCCAGGACCTGGTCTTCCGGCTGGTCGGCCGACCGGGCATCGTGCTGATCTCCGAGGGGCCGCCGCACCGCGCCCAGCGCCTGCTCGAGGACGAGCGGAAGCGGGTCGCGTGGGTGGCGCCCAACGTGCCGGTCCACCTCATCCAGAGCGGCCGGGAGGAGGGGCAGGTCCCGCTGCCCCAGATCGTCTCGCGGGTGCAGAAGCTCAAGGGCCGGCTCACGACGGCGGAGGTCGCCCAGGTGAACAAGCGGCTGCAGGCCCTCGGCGGGGCCCGGATGCCCATCCCCAAGGGCGTGGACCCGATGCGCGTCCGGCCGGACCGCAAGGGGATGCGGGGGCGCTGACCCGCCGGCCGCCTCGGCCGAGCTCGCCGGGGCGGCGGGACCGGGCCGGCGGCCCGGGCTCACCCGGTCCCGGGCGACCGTCCTCACCGCGTGCGGCGGCCGCTCCCGAGTCCGGCTGCCGCTGACTGCCCGCGGCCGTTGCTCATTCGCACGGCTGGCGCCCACCGTCCGCGGCCGTCGCTCAACGTCCGCGGCCGTCGCTCAACGCCCGCGGCCGTCGCTCAACGCCCGCGGCTGCCGCTCGCCGTCCGCGGCTGTTGCTCACTGCACCCGGGTGATGGTGGTGCCGGCCCACATGTCGTGCAGCCCGCGCCCGCCCGGTCCCCACACCACCGCGGGGATCACCAGGCAGAGCGCGACCGTGCGGACCAGCGCCCGCCACGGCCCGGGCCGCCGGCCGTCGAGGGTGCGCACCGCGAGCCCGCACACCGCGTGCCCGATGCTCGCGCCCAGCGTCGAGAGCATCAGCCACGTCTCCAGCGCGAACACCGCCAGGGTCGCCCGCTCGTCGAAGCCGAAGAACCCCGCGCTGATCGCCGAGGCAATCCCCCAGTCCAGGAACAGGGCCAGCACGCGCCGGCCGAGCGGGGCGACGGGCGGAGCGGCCGAGGGGGCAGGGACGGTCGCGGGCACCCTGGCAGGGTACGCGGGACGACGGCGCCCGAGCGCCGCCGTCGGGCCGTGCGGTGGCGCCGGCGCGCCGGTGCCCGCCCCCGGTGCCGCCGTCGTCCCGGGCCGTGGCGCCGCTGCTGGGCCGAGCCTTGCCCCGGGATGGTGCGCCGGCCAGGCTCTGGCCCGGTCCCACCATCTCTGTAGTCGTTATGGCGCATGTCTGTAGTCGTTGTGGCGGCTTGCCGGCGCCCGCAAGCCGCCACAACGACTACAGAGTTGCGCGTCGGGGTGTAGCACCTGGGGCGTCCGGGGGCGTAGCGGGCAGGCCAGCGGCGGCGCCTCCGCTCCGCCCAGAACCCCGCCCCCGGACCAGGCGGCACCGGCGCCGACCTGGCCCGGCACGCACGGGCCCGTAACACGCCCGACACATCGCAGTGACACCGGGGAAACCGCCGGACCGTAGCGTCGGCCGCGTTCGCTACCACCAAACCCGAGGAGCACGATGTTCGCCAGCGCCGAAGAGGCGATCGCCTTCACGCGGAACGAAGGCGTGCGGTTCGTCGACGTCCGCTTCTGCGACCTGCCCGGGGTCATGCAGCACTTCAACATCCCCGTGGAGGCGTTCACGCCGGACGCGTTCACCGAGGGCCTCATGTTCGACGGCTCCTCCATCCGCGGCTTCCAGGCGATCCACGAGTCGGACATGAAGCTCGTCCCGGACGTGAGCAGCGCCTTCGTCGACCCGTTCCGCAAGCAGAAGACGCTCGTCGTCAACTTCTCCATCGTCGACCCGTTCACCGACGAGGCCTACTCCCGGGACCCGCGCAACATCGCGGCCAAGGCCGAGGCGTACCTGGCCAGCACCGGCATCGCCGACACCGCCTACTTCGGCGCGGAGGCCGAGTTCTACATCTTCGACGACGTCCGGTTCCAGACCAGCCAGCACTCCAGCTTCTACTACCTCGACTCCGCCGAGGCCGCCTGGAACACCGGCCGCGAAGAGGACGGCAAGAACCTGGGGTACAAGACCCGGTACAAGGGCGGGTACTTCCCGGTCTCCCCCAACGACCAGATGGCCGACCTGCGCGACGACATGGTCCGGGTGCTGCACGAGGTGGGCCTCGACGTCGAGCGGGCGCACCACGAGGTCGGCACCGCGGGCCAGCAGGAGATCAACTACCGGTTCAGCACGCTGCGCGGCGCCGCCGACGACCTGATGAAGTTCAAGTACGTCGTCAAGAACGTCGCCTGGCAGGCCGGGAAGTCGGCCACGTTCATGCCCAAGCCGCTCTTCGGGGACAACGGCTCGGGTATGCACTCCCACCAGTCGCTGTGGAAGGACGGCAAGCCGCTGTTCTTCGACGAGCGCGGCTACGGGGGGCTGTCGGACATCGCCCGCTGGTACATCGGCGGCCTGCTCACCCACGCCCCCGCCCTGCTGGCCTTCACCAACCCGTCGGTGAACTCCTACCACCGGCTCGTGCCGGGCTTCGAGGCGCCGGTCAACCTGGTCTACTCCGCCCGCAACCGCTCCGCCTGCATCCGCATCCCGGTGACCGGCTCCTCCCCCAAGGCCAAGCGGATCGAGTTCCGGGTGCCGGACCCCTCGTCGAACCCGTACCTGGCCTTCTCGGCCATGCTCCTGGCCGGCATCGACGGCATCCGCAACCGGATCGAGCCGCCGGAGCCGATCGACAAGGACCTCTACGAGCTCCCGCCCGAGGAGCACGCCCAGATCGCCCAGGTGCCCGACTCCCTGCCCAAGGTCCTCGAGGCCCTCGAGGCCGACCACGACTTCCTCACCGAGGGCGACGTGTTCAGCCGGGACCTCATCGAGACCTGGGTGGACTACAAGCGCACCAACGAGATCGACCCGCTGCGCCTGCGCCCGCACCCGCACGAGTTCGAGATGTACTACGACCTGTGACCATGTCAGGCCGCTGACCTGGGAGAACGCCCGGCAGGGCGGCTGCTGGTCCCCAGCGAGTCCGCACGATCGGCCGGCGCAATCGCGCCCGCCGTGCGTGCGGGCTCGTCTGCGCTCGGGGCCAGGTGACCGGGCACGTCCGGCCGTCCACCCGTACGACGGCGGCCGAGCTCGTCGGTCACGACGGCGGCCGAGCTCGTCGGTGACGATGTCCCGTGCCCCTCCCCTGCGGTGTCCTGACCCGCAGGCCGTGCGGCGCCCGGCCTCCACCGCCACACTGGGCCGCGCGCCGCGTGGACGGCGGTCAGCAGTTGGCGGAGCGTGAGCGGACGGAGGCACCAGGTGGCGGGTCCGGCGGGCGGAGGTCAGATGGCGGAGCACGAGCGACGGACCGTCGTCGTGAGCGGGGCAGGCGGCCGGATCGGCGGATACCTGCGCCGTGCCGACGGCGGCCTGGCCGCCCGGGGGTGGCGGCTGCACCTGCTCGACGCCGCCGCCCCGGCCGACCTCGGCGCGGACGAGCCGTTCACCCAGGCCGACATCTCGGTGGAGGAGTCGACGGAGGTCCTGGCCGCGGCGATGGCCGGCGCGGACGCCGTCGTCCACCTCGCCGGCATCCCGAGCGAGGACGCCTGGACCCGGATCCGACGTACGAACATCGACGGCACCTACCGGGTGCTCGAGGCCGCCCGCCGGACCGGGGTGCGGCGGGTGGTGCTGGCCAGCTCCAACCACGCGGTCGGGTTCTACCCCACCGGCGAGGTGGCCCGCACCGACCGGCCGGTCCGCCCGGACTCCTACTACGGCGTCTCCAAGGCCGCTATGGAGGCGCTCGGCAGCCTCTACGCCGACCGGTACGGGCTCGAGGTCGTCTCGCTGCGGATCGGGCTGTGCGCGGACCGCCCCGCCACCACCTTCGACCTGGGGATCTGGCTCAGCCCCGGCGACGCGGTGCGGCTGGTCGACGCCGCCCTGCGCGGGCCGGTCGACGGGCCGGTGGTCGCCTACGGCATCTCCGCCAACACCCGCGCCTGGTGGGACCTGAGCACCGCCCGGGCCCTCGGCTACGCCCCGGAGGACGACGCCGAGCGGCTTGCCGACGAGGTCGAGGAGTACGCCGGCCCCGACGGCGTCCTCGGCCACACCATGGTCGCGCAGGAGCCGACCCCGTAGCGCCGGGGTGCGAAGCGTCATGCAGGCCAGACCGCCCAGCGTCATGCAGCGCAGACCGCCCAGCGTCATGCCGGCCAGACCGAACAGCGTCATGCGGGCCAGGCTGCCGCCCGTCCCTGTGGTACTTGTGGCGGTCGCAGGCGCCGTGGGACCGCCACAAGTACCACACGGACGCGAGCCTGCCGACGGTGCGGCGAGCCTGCTCCGAACCGCTCGTCAGCAGCGACGAGCCTGGCCCGAGCCGCACGTCAGCACCGGCCTGCCCATGCATAGTCATGCACCCGTACGTATACACTGGTGCGCGTCCCGCGGCGGACCGCCCGCCCCGGAGCACCCTGGCGCCCCGCCGGGAAGCGCCACCGTCCCGCCCGGCACCGCCGGCCCGCCCGAAAGGCCCACCATGCGCCCCAGGCCCACCACGCGCCGCCTGACCCTGCTGCCCCTGCTCGCCGCCGCCGGGGCGCTGACCCTGGCCAGCTGCACCAACGCCGCCGAGACCGGCGGCGGCGGCGACGGCGGCGGCGACGGCACCGACAGCCCGGTCGCGGAGGAGACCGCCGAGGCCGTGCCGAGCTTCGACGCGTCCAGCGTGACCACCGTGGACGAGATCGCCGCGATGCTGCCCGCGGACTTCGACGGCACCCTCACCCAGGGCGTGAACCTCGCCTACGCGCCGGCGGAGTTCCGTGACGAGAACCAGGACCCGGTCGGCTACGACGTCGACCTCGCCCGGGCGCTCGCCAACGTCCTGGGCGCCGAGCTCGAGGTCTCCCACGCCGAGTTCGCCTCGATCATCCCCGGCATCGGCACCCAGTACGACATGGGCCTGTCCTCCTTCTCGGTCACTCCCGAGCGGCTGGAGCAGGTCAACATGATCACCTACCTCGAGGCCGGCTCGACCTTCTCCGTCCAGGCCGGCAACCCGCAGGACCTGGACCCGGAGAACCTCTGCGGGGCCACCATGGGGGTGCAGACCGGGACCATCCAGGACGAGCAGTCCGCGGAGATGGCCGCCCAGTGCGAGGCCGACGGGGAGGAGCCGCTGGAGGTGCTGCGGTACAACTCCCAGGCGGACGTGACCACCAACCTCGTCGGCGGCAAGATCGACGTCATGTACGCCGACTCCCCGGTGGGCCAGTACGCCGCGCTGCAGACCGACGGCCAGGTCGAGCAGCTCGGCGAGGTGACCGACGCCGCCCCGCAGGGCATCGTCGTCGCCAAGGACGACGCCGAGCTCACCGCCGCGCTCCAGGCGGCGATGCAGCACCTGATGGACGAGGGCACCTGGGCGGAGATCCTGGACGCCTGGGGCATCACTGGCGCGCTGAGCACCGCCGAGCTCAACCCGGCGCTCTGATGGACCGCCGGCAGGCCCGGGGCACGGACGACGGCGGCGCGCCCGAGCTCATCCGCGCCCACCGCGTCCGCCGCCCGGGCCGGCTGGTCTCCGCCGTCGTCGTCGTGGTGCTGGCGGCGATGGCGGCCAACGCGCTGATCACCAACCCCAACTTCCGGTGGGACGTCGTCTGGCTCTACCTCCGCGACGTCACCGTCGTGCGCGGGGTGGGCTGGACGCTCCTGCTCACCGCCGGCGCGATGGTCATCGCCATCGTCCTGGCGGTGGCGCTGGCCATCATGCGCCGCTCGGACAACCCGGTGATGCGCTGGGTGGCGTGGGTGTACATCTGGTTCTTCCGCGGCACCCCGATCTACACCCAGCTGGTGTTCTGGGGCCTGATCGGGGTGCTCTACCCGCGGCTGAGCCTGGGCATCCCGTTCGGGCCGGAGTTCGTCACCTTCACCACCCGCGACGTCTTCTCGGCGTTCTACGCCGCCCTGCTGGGCCTGGCCCTGAACGAGGCGGCCTACCTCTCCGAGATCGTCCGCTCCGGGCTGAACAGCGTGGACGTCGGCCAGTCCGAGGCGGCGCGCGCGCTCGGCATGACCGAGCCGACCATCCTGCGGCGGATCGTCATCCCGCAGGCGATGCGGGTGATCGTGCCGCCCACCGGCAACGAGACGATCTCCATGCTCAAGACCACCTCGCTGGTCCTGGCGGTCCCGTTCACCCTGGACCTGACGTTCGTCACCAACGCCGTCGGCAACCGGCTGTTCCTGCCCGTCCCGCTGCTCATGGTCGCGGCGCTGTGGTACCTCGCGATCACCTCGATCCTGATGGTCGGCCAGCACTACCTCGAGCGGTACTACGGCCGCGGCTTCGCCGGCGCCGGGGGCCACGGGGGGCGCGGCGGCCGCCGGACGATGGGCCGCAAGCAGCAGGCCATCCTGGCCGCCGGCACCACCAAGGAGGACCCGTTCGTGGAGTTCACCCCGTGACCGCCGGGCCCGACGGCGCCCGCGCCGGTTCGGCGTCGGCCGCCACCGCCCCGGCCGCCCGCCCCGGCCAGCAGGCCACCGGCCCGGACGCCGAGCCGATGGTCCGGGTGGCCGGCGTGCACAAGTTCTTCGGCGAGCTGCACGTCCTGCGCGGGGTGGACCTGACCGTCCCGCGCGGCTCGGTCTGCGTCATCCTCGGCCCGTCCGGGTCGGGCAAGTCCACCCTGCTGCGCTGCGTCAACGTGCTGGAGGAGATCGGCGCCGGCCGCATCTACGTCGCCGGCCAGCTCATGGGCTACCGCGAGGAGACCCGCCGCGGCCGCCGCGAGCTCTACCAGCTCCACCCCCGGGCCGTCGCCCGGCAGCGCGCGCGGGTGGGGATGGTGTTCCAGCGCTTCAACCTCTTCCCGCACATGACCGCGCTGGAGAACGTCATGGAGGCCCCGGTCCGGGTCAAGCACGCCGACCGGGCCGCCGCCCGGGACCGGGCCCGGGAGCTGCTCGACCGGGTCGGGCTGGCGGAGCGGGTGGACCACTACCCGGCCCAGCTCTCCGGCGGGCAGCAGCAGCGGGTCGCGATCGCCCGGGCCCTGGCGATGGACCCCGAGCTCATGCTCTTCGACGAGCCCACCTCGGCGCTGGACCCCGAGCTCGTCGGGGAGGTCCTCGGCGTCATGCAGGACCTGGCCGCCTCGGGGATGACGATGATCGTGGTGACCCACGAGATCGGCTTCGCCCGGGAGGTCGGGGACCACGTGGTGTTCATGGACGACGGGGTCATCGTCGAGCAGGGGCCGCCCGCGGCGGTCCTGGACCACCCCCGGCACGAGCGGACGCGGGCGTTCCTGTCCAAGGTCCTCTGAGCGGGCGGGTCAGCGGAGCACGACGGCGTCCCCGGCCGTGCCGTCCGCCTCCGGGTGGTCCACCGCCGGGCCGCCGAGGGCGTGGCCCTCCCAGTCCTCCACCGTCCACCCGGTCGGGGCGGACGCGACGACGACCGCGCCGGTGTTGGTGATCGGCCGCCGGGCGGCGTACTCGGCGGTGACGTTGTCCGCGCGCATGGCCACCCAGGCGCGGATCACCGCGCCGTGGCTGACCAGCGCGGCGGTGGCGACCCCGCTGGCGCGCACCTCGGCCACCACCTCGTCGAACCGGGCCAGCACCTCCGCCCCGGTCTCCCCGCCGGGCAGCCCGGTGCCCAGCCCGCGGTCGGGCCAGGTGAAGATGGTCATCACGTACCGGCGCAGGGAGTCCGGGTCGTTGGCCATCTCCAGCTCCCCGGCGGCCACCTCCCGCAGCCCCGGCCGCACCTGGACGGCGAGCCCGAGCGCCTCGGCCAGCGGGGCGGCGGTCTGCCGGGCGCGGGCCAGGTCCGAGGCGTAGACCGCCTCGATGCCCGTCCCGGCCAGCGCCGCGGGCAGCGCGGCCGCCTGCTGGCGGCCCAGCTCGGTCAGGTCCGCCCCCGGCGGGGCGGTGTCGAGGTGGTTGCCGACGTTGGAGGTGGTCTGCCCGTGCCGGAGGAGGATGAGCCGCATGGGCCCATCCTCGCCCATCACCCGTAGAACAGGTCGTCCACCACCGCCCGGGCCCGGCGGGCGGCGCGCAGGTAGTCCTCCTCCAGGTCCAGCCGGCCGCCGGGCGGGTAGCCGAGCAGCCGGGCCACCGGCTCGAGGTCGGCCGGGGCGTGCGGCAGGACGTCCGTCCGCTGCCCGGTGGTGCGCCCGGTGGCCAGCACGACGGCGTCCCGGACCCGGGCGGCCAGCGTCCAGGCCGCCGCGAGCCGCTCGGCCTCGGCGGCGGTGACCAGCCCGGCCTCGCGCAGCGCGGCCAGCGCGGCGGTGGTCGACGTCGTGCGCAGCGCGGGCACCGCCCCGGCGTGCCGGAGCTGGAGGAGCTGGACGGTCCACTCCACGTCGGCCAGCCCGCCCCGGCCGAGCTTCAGGTGCCGGGTGGGCGGCACCCCGCGGGGCAGCCGCTCGGCCTCCACCCGGGCCTTGACCCGCCGCAGCTCGCGCAGGTCGGCGGGCGCCAGCCCGCTGGCGGGGTAGCGCACCGGGTCCACCAGGGCGGCGAACCGCTCCCCCAGCCCGGCGTCCCCGGCCACCGGCCGGGCCCGGAGCAGCGCCTGGCGCTCCCACGGCTCGACCCACCGGTCGTAGTACTCGGCGTACGCGGCCAGCGTGCGGGTCAGCGGCCCGGACCGGCCCTCCGGCCGGAGGTCGGCGTCCACGGCCAGGGACGGCTCGGGGCCGGTGCCGCCGAGCAGGCCGAGCACCCGGGTGGCCACGGCGACGGCGACCCGGGTGGCGGTCTCCGGGTCCGCGCCGGGCACCGGGTCGTGCACGAAGAGCACGTCGGCGTCGGAGGCGTAGCCCATCTCGGCGCCGCCGAGCCGGCCCATGGCCACCACCAGGTACCGGGACGGGGGCTCGGCCAGGCCGGCGTCGGCCGTCGCGTCGGCGACCGCCACCCGCAGGGCGCCGGCGACGGCGACCTCGGCGCCGGCGGTGACCAGCGGCGTGCCGGTCCCCACCCCGTGGAGGACGTCCGCCAGCGCCGCCCGGGTGAGCTCGCGGCGGCGCAGGTACCGGGTGGCCTGCGCTCCGCCGGTCGGCTCGTCCCGGCGGGCCAGCAGCGCCGCCAGCTCGGCGTCCAGCGCCGGGCGGGCCGGGCCGGCGAGCTCGCCGTCGTCGTCCAGCCAGGCCACGGCCTCGGGCAGCCGGGCGAGCGCGTCGGCGGCGTAGCGGGAGGCGGCGAGCACGTGCGCCAGCCGCTCGGCGGCGACGCCGGAGTCGCGGAGCAGCTTCAGGTACCAGTGGGTGGTGCCCATGGTCTCGGAGAGCCGGCGGAAGCTGAGCAGCGCCGCGTCGGGCTGGGCGCCGTCGGCGAACCAGCCGAGCATGACCGGCAGCAGGTGCCGCTGGATCGCCGCGCGGCGGGAGACCCCCTCGGTCAGGGCGGCGATGTGCCGCAGCGCCCCGGCCGGGTCGCGGTAGCCGATGGCGGCCAGCCGGGCCCGGGCGGCGTCGGGGGCGAGGGAGACGTCGGCGGCGGAGAGCCGGGCGGTCAGCGGCAGCAGCGGGCGGTAGAAGATCTCCTCGTGCAGGTCGCGGACCTCCCGGCGCACCTGCCGCCAGCGCTCCTCCAGCGCGGCCGCGCCGTCCACCCCGTCGGCGTGCAGGCCCCGGCCGAGCCGGCGCAGGTCCTCCTCGGCGGTGGGCACCAGGTGGGAGCGGCGCAGCCGGTAGAGCTGGATCCGGTGCTCGAGCAGCCGGAGGAAGCGGTAGTGGTGGCCCAGGGCGTCGGCGTCGTCGCGGGCGACGTACCCGCCGGCGGCGAGCTCGGCCAGGGCGTCGAGGGTGGCGGCGGAGCGGACGGTGGGCTCGGTGCGGCCGTGCACGAGCTGGAGGAGCTGGACGGTGAACTCCACGTCCCGCAGGCCGCCGCGGCCGAGCTTGAGCTGGCGCTCGGCGTCGGCGGCGGGCAGGTGCGCCTCCACCCGGCGGCGCATCGCCTGGGCGTCCTCGACGAAGTGCTCCCGCTCCACCGCCGTCCACACCAGCGGCGCCAGCTGGTCGCGGTAGGCCGCGCCCAGGGCCAGGTCCCCGGCGACCGGGCGGGCCTTGAGCAGGGCCTGGAACTCCCAGGTCTTGGCCCACCGCCGGTAGTAGGCCAGGTGCGAGGCGAGCGTGCGGACGAGCGGGCCGTCCTTGCCCTCCGGGCGCAGGTTGGCGTCCAGCGGCCACAGCGCCGGCTCCGGGCCGGGGGCGGAGCAGACCTTCGCCAGCGCGGCGGCGAGCCGGGTGCCGGTGGCCAGCGCCTGCGCCTCGGCGGCGCCCGGGGCGGGCTCGGCGACGTAGACGACGTCGACGTCGGAGATGTAGTTGAGCTCGCGCCCGCCGGTCTTGCCCATGGCCAGCACCGCCAGGCGCACCTCCTCGGCGCCGCCCAGGTCGGCACGGGCGACGGCGAGGGCGGCGTCGAGCGCGGCGGCGACGATGTCGGCGAGGGCGGCGGCCACCAGGGGCAGGTCGGCCAGCGGGTCCGGGCTGGTCAGGTCCGCGGCGGCGATCTCCAGCAGCCGGTCGCGGTAGGTGCGGCGCACCGCGGCGGTGCCCTCGGCGCCGGCCAGCCCGGCGACCGGGACGTCCGCCGCGGGGTCGGCGCCGACGGCGCGCAGCGCCCGGTCCCGCTCGTCCGCCTCGGTCAGGTCCAGCACGGCGGGCTCGCCCGGGCGGTCGGCGAGCAGCGCCACCGCCGCGGGGCGGGCGACGAGCAGGTCCCCCAGCGCCGTGCTGGCGCCGAGGACGGCGAGCAGGCGCCGGCGGTGCGGGCCGTCCGCGGCAAGGACCGCCGCCAGGCCCGGGCCCTGCCCGGCGGCCTGGGCGGACTCGGCGAGGCGGAGCAGGGCGAGCAGGGCCAGGTCCGGGTCGGCGGTGGCGCCGAGCGCCTCGGCCAGCGGGGCGCCGGCCGCGTCGGCCGCCGCCCGGACCCCGGCCAGCGCACCGTCGTCGAGGAGGTCCGCCGCCCGCTCGGCCCGGACGAACCCGAGCCGGCGCAGCCGGGCGGCCGGGGAGACCTCACGCGCCATGGCGCTCCCGCACCGTCCCGGCCGTGCGCACGATCCCGGCCCCGCCCGCCGCGGCGGCCCGGCCGGACGCCGTCGCCGGGCGCACCGTTCCGGCCCCGCGGTCCGTCACCGTCGCGCCCACGGACCCGGCCGCGCGCGCCATCACAGCCCCGGGATGAACCGCTGGAGCTCGAAGGCGGTGACCTGGTTGCGGTACTCCTGCCACTCCTCGTGCTTGTTGCGCACGAAGTAGTCGAAGGCGTCCTCCCCCAGGGTCTCGGCGAGCAGCTCGGAGGACTCCATGAGCTCCACGGCCTCGCGCAGGGACGCGGGCAGCTCCTGGATGCCCAGCGCCCGCCGCTCCGCCCGGGTCATCGCGCACACGTCGTCGTCGGCGCCCTCGGGCAGCTCGTACCCCTCCTGGATGCCCTTGAGCCCCGCGCTCAGCAGCACCGCGAAGGCCAGGTAGGGGTTGGCGGCGGAGTCCAGCGCCCGGTACTCCACCCGCACCGAGTTGGCCTTGTCCGGCTTGTACATCGGCACCCGGACCAGGGCCGAGCGGTTGTTGTGCCCCCAGCACACGTAGCTCGGGGCCTCGCCGCCGCCCCACAGCCGCTTGTAGGAGTTGACGTACTGGTTGCAGACCGCGGAGATCTCCCCGGCGTGGTGCAGCAGCCCGGCGATGAAGGCCCGGGCGGTGGCGGAGAGCTGGTACTGCCCGGCCGGGTCGTAGAAGGCGTTGCGGTCGCCCTCGAAGAGGGAGAGGTGGGTGTGCATCCCCGAGCCGGGCGCGTCCACCAGCGGCTTGGGCATGAAGGTGGCGAAGACGCCCTGCTGCAGGGCGACCTCCTTGACCACCGTGCGGAAGGTCTGGATGTTGTCCGCCATGGACAGCGCGTCGGCGTAGCGCAGGTCGATCTCGTTCTGCCCGGGCCCGGCCTCGTGGTGGGAGAACTCCACCGAGATGCCCATCGCCTCCAGCGTGGTGATGGCGTCGCGGCGGAAGTCGTGGGCGGTGCCCCGGGCCACGTGGTCGAAGTAGCCGGCGCGGTCGATGGGCTCGAGGTTGAGCGGGTCGGCGTCCTTGAAGAGGTAGAACTCGATCTCGGGGTGGGTGTAGAAGGTGAAGCCGGCCTCGGCGGCCCGGGCCAGCGCCCGCTTGAGCACCCCCCGCGGGTCGGACCGGGCGGGCTCGCCGTCGGGCGTGAGGATGTCGCAGAACATCCGGGCGACGCCGTTGTGCTCCCCCCGCCACGGCAGCACCTGGAAGGTGGCCGGGTCGGGCTTGGCGAGCATGTCGGCCTCGTAGACCCGGGTCAGCCCCTCGATAGCCGAGCCGTCGAAGCCGATGCCCTCGGCGAAGGCGCCCTCGAGCTCGGCCGGGGCGACCGCGACGGACTTGAGCACCCCGAGGACGTCGGTGAACCACAGCCGGATGAACCGGATGTCCCGTTCCTCGATCGACCTCAGGACGTACTCCTGCTGCCTGTCCATCGCTGCCCTCCGGTGTCGGCGCCCCCGCCGCGGCGGGGACGGCGCGGCCGGTGCGCCGCACGCCCCCATCATGGCGCACCCGGGGTCGCGGTCTGCAGCGGCGCCACCGGGGCGGGACGGGCCGACGGCGGGGTGGCCGGTCCGGTGGTCGCGGCGGCGCCGGCCGACGGCGGTGGCCGGTCCCGGCCCCGCCGTCAGCCGGTCTCGTCCTCGCCCCAGCCACCCTCGGGCTGCGTCGGCCGGGGTCCGCAATAGGGTGACGTCCATGAAGATCCGGATCGCGCTCGGCCAGCTGAACCCACGCGTCGGGGACCTGGACGGCAACGCCGAGATCGTCCGCGGCGCCGTCGCCGCGGCGGTCGCCCGCGGCGCCGACGTCGTCCTGCTGCCCGAGATGGTGCTCACCGGGTACCCGGTGGAGGACCTCGCGCTGCGCGGGTCCTTCCGCGACGCCGCCGCCGAGCGGCTCGAGCGGCTGGCCGGCGAGCTCGCCGCGGACGGCCACGGCGCCGCCCACGTCGTCCTCGGCTGCCTGGGCACCGCCGCCGACGGGCGCCCCACGAACGTCGCCGCCCACGTCACCGGCGGCGCCGTCGCCGACGTCTACACCAAGCACCACCTGCCCAACTACGGCGTGTTCGACGAGCACCGCATCTTCGCCCCGGGCACCGGCGCCGTCGTGCTGGAGGTGGGCGGGCAGCGGCTGGGCGTGGTCATCTGCGAGGACATCTGGGTCGACGGCGGCCCGCTGGCCGAGCTGGCCGGGCAGGGCCTGGACGCCCTCCTCGTCCTCAACGGCTCCCCCTACGAGCACGGCAAGGGGAAGGTGCGCCAGCGCCTCGCCGCCGACCGGGCCGCCGAGCTGGGCTGCCCGGTCGCCTACGTCAACATGGTCGGCGGGCAGGACGACCTGGTCTTCGACGGGCACAGCTTCGTGCTGGACGCCGACGGCGCCCTGGTGGCCGCCGCGCGGGGGTTCGGCACCGACCTGCTCGTGCTCGACCTGCCGGGCGGCGGGGCGCCGCCGCGGGCCCTGCCCGCCGAGGGGGCGGCGGCGGGCGAGAGCGCGTCCGACCGTCCGGAGCTCGGGGCACCGGCGTTCGCCGACCGCGCCGCGGCCGCCGACGCCGCCCCAGGCACCGCCCCGCGGCTGCCCGGCGCCGGGCTGCCCGCCGACGCCGACGACACCGGCCAGATGTACCACGCCATCACGCTCGGGCTGGCCGACTACGTGCGCAAGAACGGCTTCACCTCGGTGGTGCTCGGCCTCTCCGGCGGGATCGACTCCGCCCTGGTGGCCGCCGTCGCCGCGGACGCGCTCGGCGGCGACCGCGTCATCGGGGTCTCGCTGCCCTCGGCCTACTCCTCGACGCACTCGCGGGACGACGCCGCCGACCTCGCCGACCGCCTCGGCCTGGACTACCGGGTCCAGCCCATCGCCCCGATGGTGGACGCCTTCACCGGCCAGCTCGCGCTCACCGGCCTGGCCGAGGAGAACCTGCAGGCCCGGCTGCGCGCCGTCGTCCTGATGGCGATCTCCAACAGCGAGGGCCCGCTCCTGCTGGCCACCGGGAACAAGAGCGAGCTCGCGGTGGGGTACTCGACCATCTACGGCGACGCCGCCGGCGGGTTCGCCCCGCTCAAGGACGTCCTGAAGACCAAGGTGTGGGAGCTGGCCCGGTGGCGCAACGCCGTCGCCGAGGCGGCCGGCGAGCGCCCGCCGATCCCGCCGAGCTCGATCGAGAAGCCGCCGTCGGCCGAGCTGCGGCCGGGCCAGCAGGACAGCGACTCCCTGCCCGAGTACCACCTGCTCGACGGCGTGCTGGCCGGGTACGTCGACCGCAGCATGGGCCGGGCCGAGCTGCTGGCCGCCGGCTTCGACGCCGAGACGGTGGAGCGGGTGGTCACCCTGGTCGACCGCGCCGAGTGGAAGCGCAGGCAGTACCCGCTCGGCCCGAAGGTCACCGCGGTGGCCTTCGGCCGGGACCGCCGCCTGCCGGTGACCAACGGCTGGCGCGAGCAGCCCGCCGCCGAGGTCCCGGTGAACGCCGAGCCCGCCCGCGAGCCGGCCGGCTGACCCGGCCGGCCGCCGGCCAGCGCCGTCCGGCGTGGCCCGGGCCGCCGTCGTCCTGGCGAGCCGTCGGACGAAGCTCCGGCCGCCCGGCTCCCGCCGGCCCAGCCAGCCCCAAACCCTCCGCCGGAGCCCCAGCCGCCGATCTGCCCCGTCCGACCGTCCCAGCCGCCCGTCCCAGGAGCCAGCCCCATGCCGAACCCCGACGCCGCCGGCGTCCCGGCCGCCGACCGCACCAACCCGTCTGCCGGAGCCCCCGGTCAGGGTGGCCCCGTCGCCCAGGGCCAGGCGGGCCACGCCGCCCAGGGCCAGGCGGGCCACGCCGCCCAGGGCCAGGGCGTGCCCGTGCCCAAGCGGGTCCGGGTCCAGCACCTGCGCCAGGCCAAGGAGCGCGGGGAGCCGCTGACCATGCTGACCGCCTACGACGGCGTCACCGCCCGCATCTTCGACGAGGCCGGGATCGACCTGCTGCTCGTCGGGGACTCCATCGGCAACACGATGCTCGGCTACGACACCACCCTGCCGGTGACCGTGGACCAGATGGTCGTGGCGGTGCGGTCGGTCGCCCGCGCCACCCGCCGGGCGATGGTCGTCGCCGACCTGCCGTTCGGCTCCTACGAGGCCTCCCCGGCGCAGTGCCACGCCACCGCGGTGCGGATGCTGAAGGAGGGCGGCGCGCACGCGGTGAAGTTCGAGGGCGGCGCGCACCTCGCCGAGCACGTCCGGCTGCTGTCCCGTTCCGGCATCCCGGTCGTCGGGCACCTCGGCTTCACCCCGCAGTCCGAGAACATCCTCGGCGGCAAGCGGGTGCAGGCCCGGGACAACGACGCCGCCGAGCGGCTGGTCAGCGACGCCCTCGCCCTGGCCGGGGCGGGCGCCGTCGCCGTCGTGCTGGAGATGGTGCCCGGGCCGGTGGCGGCCCGGGTGACCGAGGTGCTGCCGGTCCCCACCATCGGGATCGGGGCCGGGCTGGAGGTGGACGGCCAGGTGCTGGTGTGGACGGACATGGCCGGGATGACGTCGTGGTCGCCGCGGTTCGCGCAGCGGTTCGGCGAGGTCGGCGCCGAGCTGTACGGCGCCGCCCGGCGCTACGCCCGGGAGGTGCGGGAGCGGACGTTCCCCGGCCCGGAGCACACCTTCAGCCAGTAGCCCGGCCGGAGCCGGGAGGCGAGCCGGGGCGAGGCGCCCGCCGCAGTGCCGGCCCGAGCACGCCGGGCCGCAGCTTGGCGCCCGGCCGCAGCATGGCGGCCGCCCGGATGCGGCGCGGCGTCACCGGCCCCGCCCCTGCTCCTCCCGCCAGGCGGCGTCCTCGGCGTCCCACTGCTCGTTGCGGGCCCGGGCGCGGGCCATCGCCTCCCGGGCCGCCTCGGCGGTGGGGTAGGGGCCCATCCGCCGGGTCCAGCCGGACACCTTGCCCCGCTCCACCTGCCCGGTGGCGAGGTCGTAGTAGTACTCGTCCTGCTCGCTCACGCCGGCCTCCCGCCCGGCCCCGACCCGGGGCCCTCCGACCTGTCCGTCCTCAATACACTGGCACTCATGCTTGCGCCCATGCTCGCCGACCGCGCCCCGCGGCACCCTGACCAAGGGCAGGGTCTCCCCCCGCCGCCCGGTCCCGGCCGGGATCGGCCGGCCCGAGTACGTCGGGCGCACCGGGCCGGAGCGGATCACCGCCCCGGACGTGAAGCCCCCGGAGACGGTCGAGCGGATCCGTCAGGCCTCCCGCATCGCCGCCCAGGCCATGGTGGAGGTGGGCCGGCACGTCGCGGCCGGGGTCACCACCGACGAGCTGGACCGGGTGGGCCACGAGTTCCTGGTCGACCACGGCGCCTACCCCTCCACCCTGGAGTACCAGGGCTTCCCCAAGTCGTTGTGCACCTCGGTCAACGAGGTCATCTGCCACGGCATCCCGGACTCCACGGTGCTGGCCGACGGCGACATCCTCAACGTGGACATCACCGCCTTCGTCGACGGCGTCCACGGCGACCTGAGCGCGATGTTCGAGGTCGGCACGGTGGACGAGGAGTCCCACCTGCTCGTCGAGCGGACGCGGACCGCGATGGAGCGCGGGATCAAGGCCGTCCGCCCGGGCCGCGAGGTCAACGTCATCGGCCGGGTCATCGAGTCCTACGCCCGCCGGTTCCAGTACGGCGTCGTCCGGGACTTCACCGGGCACGGCGTCGGGGAGGCGTTCCACTCCGGGCTGGTCATCCCGCACTACGACTCCGCTCCCCGCCACGACACGGTCATGGAGCCGGGGATGGTGTTCACGATCGAGCCGATGCTCACCCTCGGCGACATCGACTGGGAGATGTGGGAGGACGGGTGGACGGTGGTCACCAAGGACCGTTCCCGCACCGCGCAGTGGGAGCACACCCTCGTCGTCACCGACGACGGCGCCGAGGTCCTCACCCTGCCCTGACCGGGCCGACCGGGCGGCGCACCGCACCCCGGCCCCGCCCGAAGCCCCACCGCCTACGCCCGCCTGCCACGTCCGCCTCCCCCCGCCCGCGTCCGCACCCCGTCCCCTCTGCCCGGCTCTGCACCTCGTCTCCCCCGCCCCGGCACTCCCCCGCCCGTCCCGCCTTCGAACCGAACCTCCCCGCCGTGGCCCCGCCGCGACCACCACACCAAGGAGCGTCATGACCCCCTCCCTCGGCTTCGGCATCGACATCGGCGGCTCGGGCGTCAAGGGCGCCCCGGTGGACCTCACCACCGGTGCGCTCACCGCCGAGCGGCTGCGCCTGCCCACCCCCAGCCCGTCCAAGCCGCAGCCGGTGGCGGAGACCGTCGCCGAGCTGGTCGCCGCCTTCGACCTGCCCGCCGACCTGCCGCTCGGGCTGACCTTCCCGGCGCCGATCAAGCACAACGTGGTGGGGTTCATCGCCAACCTGCACAAGTCCTGGAAGGGCGTCGACGTCGACGAGCTCTTCACCGAGGCGATCGGCCGGGACGTGGTGGCGGTCAACGACGCCGACGCCGCCGGCGTCGCCGAGGCCGCGTTCGGGGCGGCCCGGGGCGTGCCCGGCGTCGTCATCGTCACCACCCTCGGCACGGGCATCGGCTCCGCCCTCCTCGTCGACGGCACCCTGGTGCCCAACACCGAGCTCGGGCACCTGGAGATCGACGGCCACGACGCCGAGCGCCGCGCCTCCTCGGGAGTGCGGGAGGCGGAGGACCTGAGCTGGCGGGAGTGGGCGGACCGGCTGCAGCGGTTCTACGAGACCGTCGAGATGCTGTTCTCTCCCGACCTGCTCGTCGTCGGCGGCGGGGTGAGCCGCAAGCACGAGAAGTTCCTGCCGCTGCTGCGCACGAAGGCCCCGATCGTGCCGGCCGAGCTGCGGAACTCGGCCGGGATCGTCGGGGCGGCGTACCTGGCGGCACAGACGGACGGCTGAGGCGGGGGCCGGCGGCCGAGCCCGGGGGCCGGGAACTGAGCCCGGCGCGAGCAGTTGAGCCAGGCGCGAGCAGCTGAGCCCGGCGGCCGACGACGGCCGGTACCGCTGGTCGTGCGCACCCGCGGCCCGGGTCGGGACCCGAGTCAGGGACCGGTCAGGGTCAGCCCCCGATGCGACCGGCGGGCCGCTGGGTCAGGCTAGAGGTCAGCGGCTAGCCGCCAGACGACCGCTAGAGAGAGGCGACAATGTCCGACATCAAGAGTGCGTTCCGCCGCCAGGGACTCGTCCGTCCGGTCCAGGGCCGCGTCCTCGGCGGGGTCTGCGCCGGGCTGGGGCAGCGGTTCGGGCTCGCGCCCTGGCCGACCCGGTTCCTGTTCCTGGTCCTGCTGTTCCTGCTCCCGGGCAGCCCGTTCATCATCTACCCGGTGCTGTGGGTGCTCATGCCGAGCGAGTACTGACCCGCCCGGTCTCCGGCGACGGCCGACGGGGCCCGCTCCGGAGCGGCGCGTCTTGCCTCCCGACACGCGACACGTGTCGCTGGTTCCCCTGCGGACCGGCCGTCACACTCGTATCATTCGTAACAGTTGTCGGGTCGGCGGGCGGAGGGGGACATGAAGGCGGGACGCTGGATCGCCGTTGGTGCCGTGGCGGCTGCCGGGCTGGCGGTCGCGACGACGGCCGCCACCTCCGTCGCGCGCAGCGGCGCGGACGTGGACGTGACCGTCGTCGTCTCCGACGCCGCCACCTCCGGCCGGTCGGACTGCCCGCCCGAGCGCTACGAACGGACCTTCTTCGACGGCGCCGCTGTCGAGCTGGCGGACGACGCCGGAGACGTCCTGGGCGCGCAGGACCTCGAGGGCGCCCCGACCGCCTCGGAGCGGGGCTGCGCCTGGTCCGCCACCTTCACCGAGGTCCCGCAGTCCCCGGCGTACACCGTCACGCTGACGACCACCGACGTCCCGGCCCGCACACACACCTTCGAGGTGGACCGGGAGCGGCTGGCGGGCGACGACTGGACGTTCTGGGTGAGCGCGGTCAGCTGACCCCCGGCTGGCGGCGGCTCCGGTGACGAGCCCGGCACGGCGGTTGGGGCTGTGACTGTGGATGGGCGGATGAGTCAGCCGGTACGCCGGGTTCTGTCCCGGGGCGCCGTCGCCAGCGCCCCGGTGGCGGCCATCCATCTACGGCGTGCGTTGCCGCACGCCTCCAGCGACCTACCCGCAGACTCGGGCGGGCAGCCCTGATCACGTCTGCTGTCTGGTCTTGCTCCGGGTGGGGTTTGCCGAGCCACGACGGTCACCCGCCGTGCTGGTGGTCTCTTGCACCACCCTTTCACCCTTACCGGCGGGCCGGAGCCCGCCGGCGGTCTGCTTTCTGTGGCACTTTCCCGCGGGTCACCCCGGGTGGGCGTTACCCACCACCCTGCCCTGCGGAGCCCGGACGTTCCTCGGCACCGGTTGGTTACCGGTGACGCGGCCGCCTGGCTGACTCATCCGCGCCGACCATGATACCGGGGCGGCCCAGGTCCCGGCCTCACCCAGATCCGGCCTCACCCAGATCCGGCCTCACCCAGATCCGGCCTCACCCAGGTCCGGCCTCATCCAGGTCCCGGCCTGGCCCTTGTGCCGGCGCTGCCCGCCCCCGTGCCGGTGCCGTGCCACCTCTGGCCGGCCCGCGGCCAGGGGCTGGATCGGGGGCGGTGGCGCGCTGGCTAGGATCGCCCGGTGCTCGTGCTCCTCCCGCCCTCGGAGGCCAAGACCCCGCCCCGCTCCGGCCCGCCGGTGGACCTGTCGACCCTGTCGGCGCCGTCGCTGGCCGGCCCCCGGGAACGGCTGCTCGACGCCGTGGCCGGGCTCGCGGCCCGGCCGGACGCGGGCGAGGTCCTCGGGGTGGGACCCGGCGCCGCGGCCGACGTCGCCCGCAACGCCGCGCTGCGGACGGCACCGGCCGCGCCGGCCGCCCGGCTCTACACCGGGGTGCTCTACGCCGCGGCCGGGCTGCCGGGTCTGACCGGTGCCGCCCGCGCCCGGGCGGCCCGCGTGGTGCGGATCTTCTCGGGCCTGTGGGGCGTCCTCACGCCCGCGGACCGGATCCCCGCCTACCGCCTGGCCATGGGGGTGGACCTGCCCGGCGTCGGGCGCCTGGCCAGCTACTGGCGCCACCACCTGCCGGCGGTGCTGGCCGAGCAGGCCGCCGGGCGGGTGGTGGTGGACTGCCGCTCGGCCGCCTACGCCGCGGCCTGGCGGCCGCCGGCGAGCGCCACCCACCTGCTGGTCCAGGTGGTCCGGGAGCGGGACGGCCACCGGCGCGTCGTCTCCCACCACGCCAAGCACGCCCGCGGCCTGCTCACCCACCACCTCCTGACCCGGCCGGGCCGGCTCCCCCGCTCGGCCGAGGAGGTCGCCTCGGCCGCGGCGGAGATGCCGACGACGGCGGCCGGGACGGCGGGCGGGCTGCACGCCGTCGAGCTCGGCGACCCGGTGCGGGGGCGGCGCACGCTCACCCTGGTCACGCACGGCTGAGCGGGCGGCCTTCGCGCAGCACGTCGGGCTGCCGGCGTGGCTGCCGTTGGGCTGCCGGCGTGGCCGGACGGCTGCCGGCCGGGCGACGGCGGGCGGCCAGCGCGTCTAGCCACGGGCTACCGGGGTGGCGTGCGGGCTGCCGACCGAGGCCGACGGCGGCTACGTCACCCCTCCCCCGTCGTCCACCTCGGCAGGTCCTCGACGTCGCGGTGGTGCCGGAGGGCGGTCCACACCGGCAGCGGTGCCAGCACCACGAGGATCCCGCACACCCACAACGTGGCGCGGACCCCGACGAGCTCGCCGAGGACGCCGCCGAGGAGCGCGCCGAGCGGGAAGGAGCCCATGATGACGAACCGCACGGTCGCGCTCACCCGGCCGAGCAGCCGCGGCGGGCACAGCCGCTGCCGGAGGCTGACGCTGGTGACGGCGTAGACGATCTGGCCGAGCTCCCCGGCGCCCAGGCCGAGGACCAGGAGGGCCACCCACCAGCCGCTGCCGGGCTGGGCGAGCGGGGTGAGCAGCGTGCCGGGGCCCGTGATCACCAGCGCGAGCCAGACGATGCGCGCGGTCCCCACCCGGGCGGCGAGCCGGGACGTCAGCGCGGCGCCGAGCAGGACCGTCACCGAGCCCGCCGCGACGACCGCGCCGACCGCCGTCGCCGGCAGCCCCAGCGTCCTGGACAGGAAGATGAAGGTGACCGCGGAGGCCAGCGCGAAGGAGAAGTTGCACGCCGCGCTGGTCAGGGCCATGGCCCGCAGCACCCGGGTGCGGGCGACGAAGGCGAGGCCCTCGCCGATCTCCCGGCGCAGCCGGGGTCGGCCCGCCGGCGCCGGGCGCGGCTCGCCGGCCCGGATGGCGAGCAGGGAGGCGGCCGACACCACGAAGGTCAGCGCCTGGACGAGGACGACGTTGGCGGCGCCGACCAGCGTGACCAGCCAGCCGCCCAGGCCCGGGCCGACCACCTGCCCGGTCGCCCGGACGGTCTCCACCGCGGAGTTACCCGCCAGCACCCGGTCGGTGCCGATCACCGAGGGCAGGTAGCTCTGGTAGCCGACGTCGAAGAAGACCCGGGCGACCCCGGTCAGCAGGGAGACGATCACGAGGTGGGAGACCGTCAGGACGTCGGTGGCGGCGGCGACCGGGACGGTGGCCAGCAGCACGGCCCGGACCAGGTCGCTGGCGACCAGGATGGGCCGCCGGCGGAACCGGTCCAGCCACGCCCCGGCGGGCAGGCCGACGAGCGCGAAGGCGGCGGCGCCCGAGGCGCTGAGGACGCCGACCTCGAGCGGGCTCGCCTGCAGGGTCAGGACGGCCAGCAGGGGGATCGCCACCCCGCTGACCTGCGTGCCGAGCTGGCTCGCGGCCTGGCCCAGGAGGAGGAGTCGGAAGTCGTGACGGGAAGGGAAGCTGAGGGAGCCGCTGGACACGAGGTGCCTCTCGTCGTTCTGGTGGGGGAACCCCACCGGATCGACGCGGGCGTCTCTCAGCTTGCGTTTAAACCTGTGAGGTCTGCTGGTCCTTGGCGTCGTTGAGGATGAGTGCGGTGGCCTTGGCGGCTACCTGGCGCATCTGGGCGACGATGTGGCGGAGCTGGCGGTCGTTGTCGATCCACTCCTGGTAGAGGCCCGCCTCGGTCGGGGTGAGCCGTCGGGTGACGGTCTTGCCGTCGACCTTGGCGGTCCACTGCCAGTAGGGCCCGTGCATCTGTGGCGGGTCGGCCCGGCAGCGGCAGCCCGGGGTGGCGCACCTGGTGTAGCGGCGGGTGATGCTGCCCGCGCTGATCAGGCCGAGGTCGGCGATGCGGGCGGCGAGCTCGCGGTAGCGGTCTTGGTGGGCAGCGAGCTCCTGGGCTGTCGATGAGTTCATCGTGGTTCCTCCGGCGTGTCGGACGAGGTCTCCATCCTCTGCCAGACAGTATGGCTACTGTCTGGCGAAGGAGGCAGCATGGTCCACGACGACAGATCGCTCAGCGTCCCGGGCGGGGCCGGGCTGGTCGGTTTCCGGGAGGGCTTCTACCAGGCCTGGACCGGCTGGGCGGACGCCGCCTTCGAGCTGACCGAGGCGGTGCTGTGCACGCCCGGCCCGGTGACCTCGGTGCCGGCGCTGTCCCTGGAGCCGGTGTTCCGCCGCTCGCACGGCAGCCTGTACAAGGCCCTGGCCCGGGGGCGGGTCGACGCCGGCGCGGTGCGTGACCTGCTCGCGGCCCACCGTCCCGGCGGCTGGCCGCTGGTCTTCGCGATGGACGCCACGACCTGGCCGCGGTGCGATGCCGAGACCAGCCCGGGGCGCGGGTTCTACTACTCCGCCTCCACCCACTCCGCCGGGCAGCCCATCGTGGCCGGCTGGTCCTACCAGCACCTGGTCCAGCTCAGCTGGGCCAAGGACTCCTGGACCGCGCCGGTGGACGTGGTCCGCCTGGACCCCACCGCCGATGCCACCACCGTCACCGCCGCCCAGGTCACCGGCCTGGTCGCCCGGCTGGGGGCCACCGAGCAGGTCCCGGTCGTGGCCTTCGACGCCGGCTACGACGCCCCCGGCCTGACCCACGCCCTGGCCGGGGTCCGCGCCGGGATCGTGGTCCGGATCCGGGACGACCGGGTGTTCTACGCCGACCCCGAGCCGGCCCCGGCCGGGCGGGCCGGGCGGCCCCGCCGGCACGGGGCCCGCCGCGCCCTGCGCGAGGTCGCCTCCTGGCCCACCCCCGACCACAGCATCACCGCCACCGACGACCGGTACGGCACCGTGCGGGTGGACGCCTGGCACGACCTGCACCCCAAGCTCGGCCGCCGCGGCCCCTGGAAGGACAGCGACGTCGTCCCGATCGTGCGCGGGACGATCATGCGGGTGGACGTCGAGCACCTGCCCAAGCCCACAAGCCGCACCAAGAAGGTCCTGTGGCTGTGGGTCACAGGCCCCCACGGCACCGACCTGGACGTCTGCTGGCGGGCCTACCTGCGCCGCTTCGACATCGAGCACACCTTCCGCTTCTACAAGAACACCCTGGGCTGGACCGCGCCCTCGCTGCGCACCCCCGAGCAGGCCGACCGGTGGACCTGGATCATCACCGCCGCCTACACCCAGCTCCGCCTGGCCCGCACCCTCGTCGAGGACTGCCGCCGCCCCTGGGAACGACCCCGACCACGCCCCAAGCTCTCCCCGGCCCGGGTCCGGCGAGGATTTCGCCAGCTCCAGCCCCACCTACCCCCCATGGCCAGGGCACCGAAATCCCGCACCCCCGGACCCGGACGACCCCCCGGCACCCGAACCGGCCCACGAACCCGACACCCAGCCATCAAGAAGGCCGCGTAGAGGTTAAAACGCAAGCTCAGGGCGAGCAGAACGTACCGGGCGCTGGCGGCGCGTGTCCAGGCCCGCGGGGCCTGTCCGGCGGCGCGGGCCCAGGCCCGCGGCGCGTGCCCGGGCCGGCGGCGTGCAGCGGGCCGGCGATCGGCAGCAGGGCCCGGCCCTACCTGGCCGGGTCCGGCCCTACCCGGCCGGGTCCAGCCGCACCAGCACGTACCCGTGGTCCTCCGAGATCAGGACCTCCTCCGGGTTGGCGGCGTCGATGGCCGCCAGCTCGCTGAGGGTGAACTCCACCTGTACCCCGTCCGTGCGGTGCCCGCGCAGGGCCACCGCGCCGAGGCCGCCGGTGCGGGCCCGGGCGTGCTCGTACAGCGCCACCAGCTCGGCGTCCAGGTCGGCCGCCAGTGCGTCCCGGGCCTGCCGCACCTGCGCGAGCTCGGCGTCCAGCCGGCTCAGCTCCGCGTCGCGGACCGCGGTGTGGTGGGCGACGTCGGCGGTGATCGACCGCTCCTGCTCGGCCAGCGCCGCCTCCCGGGCCTCCAGCCCCTCCACACGCTCCATCACCTCCAGCTGGGCCTCCTCCAGCACCGCCTGGCGGTCGGCGAGCTGGGCGAGCTCCTTCTGCAGGGCGACGAGCTCGCGGGACAGGCCGGTGCCGGCGTCGAGCTGGGCGCGGTGCCGAGCCGCACGGTTGCGGACCTGCTCGACGTCGGCCTCCGCCCGCGCCAGCTCCCGGCGGGCGTCGCCGGCCTCCGTGCGCGCCTCGACCTGGGCGCGGTGCAGGTCCGCGGCGCGGCCCTCGAGCTCGGCCAGCGTGGCCAGCACCGGCAGGGACCGCCGCTCGTGCGCGAGCCGGGCGGCCCGGGTGTCGAGGGCCTGCAGGTCGAGCAGCCGGCGCTGGTCCTGCACGGGGGCTTTCACGGGCGGGCTCCTTCGGTGGGGGCGGTCAGCTGCAGGTCCCACGGGTCGGTGACCAGGGTGGAGACGTGCGTGACCAACGTAGCGCCGCGCTCGACGGCGCCGGCCCGCAGGACGGCCGCGGCCCGGGGCAGCCACGGCCACTCGCTGGCCCAGTGGGTGGTGTCGACGAGGTAGGGCCGGCCGCCGGCGAGGTGCTCGCTGGCGGGGTGGTGCCGCAGGTCGGCGGTGACGTAGACGTCCGCGCCGGCCCCGCGGGCCGCGGCCAGCAGGGAGTCCCCGGCGCCGCCGCAGACGGCGACGGTCGCCACCTCGCCGTCGAGGTCACCGCCGACGCGGACGCCCGCCGGGGTGGCCGGCAGCGCCGCGGCGACGCGCTCGGCGAAGGTCCGCAGCGTCGTCGGCCTGGGCAGCCGGCCGACCCGGCCGGTGCCGGTCGGGCCGCCGGTGTCCGGCTGGGCGATGAGGGTGAAGGCCGGCTCCTCGTAGGGGTGCGCCGCGCGGAGGGCGGCGAGGACCGCGGCGCGGCGCTCGCGGGGCAGGACCATCTCCACCCGGTCCTCGGCGACGGTCTCGGTCAGCCCCACCCCGCCGACGGCGGGCCGGGCGCCGGGCAGCGGCCGGAACGTCCCGGTGCCCGGGGAGGTGAACGCGGCCCGCTCGTAGGCGCCGAGGCGGCCGGCGCCCGCGGCGGCGAGGGCGTCGAGCAGGTCCTGGGTGCGGTCGGCCGGGACGAAGGTGACCAGCGTGTCCAGCGCGGTGGGCAGCGGCTGCAGCGGCCGGCACCCGGTCAGGCCGAGCGCGTCGGCCAGGGCCGCGGCGACGCCGTCCGCCGCGGCGTCGGCGTTGGTGTGCGCGGCGTACAGGGCGCACCCATCGCGCAGCAGCCGGTGCACCACCCGGCCCTTGGGGTTGTCCGCGGCCACCGTGGAGGTGCCGCGCAGGTACAGCGGGTGGTGGGTCAGGAGCAGGTCCGCGCCGCGGGCGAGGGCCTCCTCGGCGACGGCCTCGGTCGGGTCCACGGCGAGCAGGACGGTGCGGACCTCGGCCGCCGGGTCCCCCGCCACCAGTCCGACGGCGTCCCACGGCTCGGCGGTCCCCGGCGGGTAGCGGTCCTCGAGGATGCCGACGACGTCGGCCACGGTCAGCGGCATGCCTCGACCCTACCGAGGGCGACCGGGCCTGCCGCCCCGGGGCGGCCGCCGTCGCACGCCGCTCAGGAGGGTGCCGTCGCGAGCCGGGCCGCCGGGCGTCGTCGCACGCCGCGCGAGGTGCCATCGCAAGCCGCGCGAGGCGCCATCGCAAGCCGCGCGGGACGGGCGCCGTCGTGCCCCACGCCGCCGGCCGCCGTCGCGAACCGCCCGGGTCAGAGCCGGCCGGCCGTACGGCGCAGCCAGCGGCGCTGCCACGGGGTCTCCGCCGCGCGCGGGTGGTAGTGCGCGCGCACCCACGGGACGGCCTCGTCGACCGGGACGCCGGCCATCACCGCCAGCAGGGCCAGCGCCGTCCCGGTACGTCCGACGCCGCCGGCGCACGCGACCTCCACGCGCTCGTCGGCCGCCCGCGCGTAGGCCTCGCGCAGCGCGGCGACCGCCTGGGGAGTGGAGGCGGGCAGGCCGAAGTCCGGCCACCGCACCCAGCGACTCTCCCAGCCCACCCGCTCCGGCGGGCGGCCCAGCAGGTACACCCCGAAGTCCGCCGCGGCGACGCCGTCCGCCTGCTGGCGCAGGCCCCGGCCGCGCACCCGCCGGCCGTCCGGCAGCTCCACCACGCCCGGTCCGCGGGCCCACGTGGTCACGCGGCACACCGTAGCCCGGTGGGGGCGCCGGCCGGAGGGGTCGGCCCGTCGGCACGGGTCGCGCGCCGCGCCGTTGCCCTCGACCGACGCCCCTCGCTAGCCTTCGTGCGGCGCCACGTCGCGCCGGACCTCCACGTCGGCACTCGCGCTGCCGGCTTCGCCCGAGGGCGAGGAGGCAAAGGGGACCTCGAGTGCTCGACGGAAGTTCCGGACGACGTGCACCGGTGCGGCGGGCGGGCGCGAGCCGTCGGCCTGTGCCGAAGACACGGAGTCCCGATGACCACGCAAGAGTCCTTCAAGCGCCGCATCCGCAGCCGGATGGCCAAGACGCACGAGCGGTACAACGCCGCGCGCCGGGCCCTCCTCGCGCAGGCGACCCGTCCGCCGGCCGCCGGGCGCGGGTGGGTCGCCGCCCCGCAGCTGAGCGACGAGGCGGTCCGGGCCGGCACCGACCGCTCGTGGGAAGAGTGGGTCGACCTCATCGACGCCGGACCCGGGCGCGCCGCCGGTCACACCGCGATCGCGACGTGGCTGCGGGAGGCGCACGCGGTGGACGGCTGGTGGGCGCAGGGCGTGACGGTCGGGTACGAGCGGATCACCGGCATCCGCCTCCCCGGTCAGATGCCCGACGGCACGTTCACCGTCAGCCGCAGCCGCACCCTGCCCGGCGACCTCGACGCGCTGCGGGCCGTCCTGCTCGACGACGACGCCCGCGCGTCGCTCTTCCCCGGCCTGAGGACCAGCCTCCGGTCCTCGCCGACCGCCAAGCAGCTGCGCTTCGACGTCTGGGACGCTGGCAGCGGTGAGCCGGCGGGGGTGCTCGCGGTGTCGGTCGACCGGGCCAGGGCCGGCATCAAGCTCGTCGTGACGCACGAGAAGCTGGCGTCCGTGCAGGCCGCCGACGTGTGGAAGGCCTTCTGGGGCGACTGGATCTCGTCGCTCGACCCCACCTGACCCGGCAGTGGCCGTGCCGGTCGTTCGGATGGCCGGCGGCCGGCACGGCGCCCTCTCCCCACGGTCAGACGCAGATCTCTGCCGACCGACGGGCGCGCACCTGGCAGGGCCGGTGGTTCGGTGGATTCATGGCACGTTCAGCACCGGCCGCGGCCGTCACGACGGATGCCGCATGACCAGCGCCGCCGCCGTCACACCGCCCGCCGTAGCACAGCTGCAGTACCTGCACCTGGAGAAGCTCTACGGCTACCTGCCCGGCCTCACCGGCGCGCTCCCGGCGATCTTCGGGTTGAGCCCGGAGGAGTACGCCGGCATCCGCGACCGGTTCGACGCCGAGGCCCGCCACGCCGCCGAGGACCTGCTGGCCGACGCCGACCTCGCCGGTCGCGTCGCGCGGCTCCCGTTCCCGCCCGGCGCCCGCATCCTCGCCGTCGGCGACTCCATCACCGACGACCTGCGGTCCTGGGCGGAGATCCTCCGGCACCTCCTCGCCACCGCGAGACCCGCGGACCACCTCGTCGTCGCGAACGCCGGGCTCTCCGCGCACACCACCGCGATGGTCCTGCGCCGCTGGCCCTCCCTCCTCGACCCGCCGCCGGACTGGATCCTCTGCCTGCTCGGCGGCAACGACGTCACCCGCGTCGCCGGCGGCAAGCCCCAGGTCTCGCTCGCCGAGAGCGTCGCAAACCTCCGCGAGCTGCGCCGCATCGCGGGCGAGCGGACCCGGGCGCGCTGGGTCTGGCTCACCCCGGTGCCGGTCGACGAGGAACGCGCGGACGGTAGCCCGGCCTTCCGGTACGGGGCCAGCAGCTGGCGCAACGGCGACATCACCGCGCTCGCCGACGCCGTCCGGGGCTTCGACGACCCGGTCGTCGACCTCGTCGACGTGTTCGGCGTCCCCGCCGCCCCGGAGCTGCAGGGCCCGGACGGCGTGCACCCCTCCCTCGCCGGTCAGCAACGGATCGTCAGGGCGCTCGTCCAGTCCCTGACGGCGTGAGCGAGGACGACGCAGCGGTACTCCCCGATCCGCACCGCGGACGCTAACCTGTACACCACTGTTCAAGACAGTCGCAGAAGGAGAAGGCACCGTGGCCGAACTGATGATCGACTTCATCACCTCGCTCGACGGGTACGCCGCGGCGGAGGGCTGGCCGGGCTGGTGGGGCCTGGACGGCCCGGAGTACCTCGCCTGGCTGGAGCAGGACTCCGCCGCGGACCGCACCCTCCTGATGGGCGCGAACACCTACCGGCTGATGCACGGCTTCGCGTCGGCGGGGGCCGGGGGCGAGGAGCGGGAGGCGACCGACAGCCTCGGCGCCGCCCGCAAGGTGGTCTTCTCCTCCACCCTCCGCGAGCCGCTGGAGTGGAGCAACACGCGGCTGGTCTCCGGCGACGCGGTGCAGGCGGTGCGCGCGTTGAAGGAGGAGAGCGAGCACCCGCTGTCCACCCTGGGCAGCCTGTCGCTGTGCCGGTCGCTGCTCGCGGCCGGGGTGGTGGACCGGTTCCGCGTGGTCGTCTTCCCGGTGATCACCGGGAAGACGGGCAGCGAGCGCATCTACGACGGCTACCCGGACGTCGCCCTCGAGCTCGTCGAGTCCCAGGTCTTCGACGGCCGCACCCAGCTTCTGGACTACGTCCCGCGGCTGCTCGACCGCCCCATCGGCACCACCGGCTGACAGGACCAGCATGAACAAGGTCATCGCCCACCAGAGCATCACCGCCGACGGCCACGCGGCCGGCACCAACCAGACCGAGGCCCGCCCGTTCGGAGCCGACGGAGGCGATGGATGGGGCAACAGGCTGCACGCCTGGATGTTCGACGACGCCGACGAGAACCGGGCCGAGATCGACCAGATGGCGGGAGCGGCGGCCCACATCATGGGGCGAAACATGTTCGGCCCGGTGCGCGGCGAGTGGGACCGTGGCTGGAACGGCTGGTGGGGCGACGATCCCCCGTTCCACGGTCCAGTGTTCGTGCTCACCCATCACCCGCGCTCCCCGCAGCCGATGAAGGGCGGCACGACCTTCCATTTCGTCACCGGTGGGATCGGTTCGGCGCTGACCCGGGCACGCGACGCCGCCGGGGACGGCGACATCTCGGTCCAGGGCGGCGGGAGCACCATCAATCAGTTCCTCGCCGCGGGCCTGGTCGACGAGCTGCGGCTGCACATCGTGCCCTTCACGCTCGGCGCCGGCGTCCGCCTGTTCGACGACGTCCCTCCGCTGGACCTGGAGCAGGTCTACGCCCGGGCGTCGAGCTCGGTCGTGCACGTGACCTACCGCGTGCTCCACCGCGAGACGCAGCTCCCGCGAGCGCTGACGCCGTCGACATCGTTCCGGCCGCCCGCAGGAGTCCGAGGTGCCAAGTGACAGTCCCCGTCTCGCGCCGTTCCCCCGGCTGCCGGGCCGCCGGCCAAGCGATCGGGGCGTCGAGGACGGCCAGCAGCGTCCATATTCCCTGCTCCACCGTCGTCCACCAATATCGCTTGACCGCCGAAATCCTGGGGCGCTTCGGTTGATGACGTCATCGCTCGACCGTGAAGGACCAAGATGAGCACACCACCCACTCTCGACAACGGCAGCCTCCCGGAGAACGGATTCCGGACGTTCCTGCAGGTGCTCGGCAACACCCTGGTCGCGAACGTCACCACCAGCTTCCTGTGGTTCGCCCTGATCTTCTGGATCTACGCCGAGACGCGCAACGTCATCGCGACGGGTGTGGTCGGCGCCTCCTACATGCTGTTCATCTCGCTGTTCAGCATGTTCTTCGGAACGGTCGTCGACCGCTTCCGGAAGAAGGCGGTCATGGTCCGGGCGACCCTCGCCGCCCTGGCTGTCTTCGTGCTGGACGCCGCCTTCTTCTTCATCGTCGGCGAGGATCAGATCGTGAACCTGGGCGGCCCGTGGTTCTGGATCTTCGCGGTCGTGCTGCTGGCCGGCGCCGTCGTGGAGCAGCTGCGCTCCATCGCGCTCTCGACGACCGTGACCCTGCTCGTGCCCGACGAGCGGCACGCGAACGCGAACGGCCTCGTCGGCACGGTGCAAGGGGTCGGGATACTCGTCACGAGCGTGTTCAGCGGCCTGTCGGTAGGGCTTCTCGGCATGGGCTGGACCCTGCTCATCGGCATCACCGCGCTCACGCTCACCCTGGTCCACCTGGCCGCCCTCGACATTCCCGAGCGGGAGATCGTCCGCACCGACCAGCAGGTGCGGTGGGTCGACATCCGCGGCGGCTGGCTGGCCGTGCTGGCAGCGCCCGGCCTGCTCGCGCTGGTGCTGTTCACCACGCTCAACAACCTGTTTAGCGGCGTCGCCATGACGCTCATGGACCCCTACGGCATCGACCTGTTTGGCGTGCAGGCCTGGGGCATATGGTTCGCCGTTCTACCTCGCTAGGCGCTGTGCAGATCGGCGTTCCCCCAGGTGGCCATACGAGCGCTGTGGTGCGAAATATCCTTCACTAGGAGCGCACCATGCACCGCCTCACCGAACGCCACCAGCCCGCCCTCTTCGGCGGCGAGGTCGTCACCGGCCTCGTCCGCCAGCCCGGCCCCGCCGACGTCGCCATGACCATGGCCGTGGTGGAGGTCGGCTCGGAAGCCGAGTACCTCACCGCCGACCAGGTGCGCCGCCTCGGCAGGCACCTCCTCTACCTGGCCGACATGCTGGACGGGGAGGGGCCGACCATGTACGAGCGTTGGTTGGGGCCTCGCCCATAGGTTCAGCGCGGCCGTCGCCGGTCGTCACCGCGGCGGGCCACCACGGGGTCGTCGTCGCCTCGCCCGGCCTCACAGGCAGCGTGGCCATGGTCGCCGCTGTGGCCGGCGGGTAGTGCGCCCGCCCGGCCGCGCGGCTCGGGTCCAGCGGTCGCCATCATGGCCTCGGGTCCGGTCGTCGCAGTGGCGGGCCACCACGGGCATCGTCGCCTCACCGGCAGTATGGCTCCCCGTCGCCGTCCCGGGTCCAGCGGTCGCCGTCGTGGCCGGCGGGCAGTGCGGCCCCTGGCCGTCCTCGGGACCAGCGTGGCCACCGCGGGCGTCGTCGTCCCACCGGTATAGCGCGGCCCTCGTCGTCGCCGGCAATGGCCGGTCACAGCGCGGGGCATCGTCGCCTCGCCCACCGGCAACGTGGCCGGCAGCGTGGCCGGGCCACAGCGCGGTCACCTCGTGGTCATCGGGCCAGTGTGCCGGCCGGTTGGCACGCCGGCTCCTAGGTCATCCTGGCGCCCGCGCCTAGCATCGGAGGTAGGTCCCGGCCGGGACGTGAGACCAGCCACCGTCCCGGTCGGGGCTCATGCTTTGCGGTCAGTGTGGCCGGTGCCACCCTCGCCCCGGCCGGGACCTCGCCGCTCCTCGCCGGATCACCGCCACCGTGTGGCCGACCGGCAGCGTTGCCTCTTGGAGATCGCGGGCACGCCCGGGGAGGATGGGGCACGACAGCGGCCCGCTCTCCACTGTCGCACGCGATGCCCGAACCGCGGCGTCGTAGCCCTGGCCAGGGCTAACCCACCAGTCATCCTTGGCCAGGGCTCTTCCCTTGCTACCCGTGGCCACCCACTGTGGTGGGCCACCATGCCCAGCCCCTGCTGTCCTGGCCCAGCCCTGCCCTACCTGGCCAGCCTCTGCTGGTCCCGCTGTCCTGGCCCCGCCCTGCTGTCCTGGCCCCGCCCTGCTGTCCTGGCCCCGCCCTGCTGTCCTGGCCTGGCCCTGCTCCACTGCTGGTCCTGCTCCACCTGCTCAGTCATCGAGCGCGGGCTCGGGTCATCGAGGTTGGCTCAGTCATCGAGGTTGGGCTCAGTCATCGAGCCATGCATGTTGGTCATCGAGCCGCGGCCCATTGGTCATCGAGGGCATCGAGGGCATCGAGGAGGCATCGAGGGGCACCGAGCCGCCCTCGGTCAGCGACGGCGAGGCGCACCCAGCCGGCAGGGACAGCGGGGCAAGCAATGGTCAAGGTAAGGCAGCCTCGCTTTACCTTGTGCGCATGGTTATACGGTCCAGCGGATAGGCGAGCATCGCCTCGCCGTCCTCGCGGCCCACCACTACCCCTGGGGGTAGACCCCCTCGCCTGCCGTTCGCCCCCGTACCGTAACGCTATGCATGGCCGAGCGGGAGCGATCTCAAAGGCTCCTAGGATTCGGGCCGATCTGACGGGAGGACGCCCATCCGTCAGCATCCCAGGCGCCTCACAGTGCATGGTCGTGCATTACTCACGCTTGACCTTGCGCCTCATCGACGCCGCGACGGCGGGGCCACCTCGGCACCGGGCTCCACCTCGACACCCATGGCGCCGGGGCTCCACCTCGCCAACCGCGCCTCACGGACAGACTCAGCCCGCAGCCCGGCGGCGAGCCGTGAGCCTGGCGAACAGCTCCTCGGCGGACGGGCCGTCAGGGTCACCGGCAGCGATCCGCTCGGCGGACTCGCGCAGCATCTCCTCGACCGTGGGCACTTCGACGGGCTCGGTCACCGGCACGACGACAGGCTCGGCGGCGATCTCCTCAGCGGTGCGACGGATACCGTGGCGGGCCTCAGCGGCGGCGACGATCTCAGCCACGGTGGCCCGCGCCCGGGCCTTGATCTCCTCGTCACTCACGCGCGGGGGTACCACGACGGCAGCGGCCAGACGATCGTGGTAGGCCGCCTCGCGGGCCGCTCGCCGCTCCTCCCGCTCCGCCTCGCGCTTCTCCCGCTGCCGGTCCAGCGTCGGGCGCACCCGGGCGATCCCATCAGCCATCGCGGCGGACCACTCGGGGTCCCGGCCGGCGAGGCGGTCCTCGCGGACACGGCGGCGACGCTCGGCGTCACGCTCCGCAGCACGGGCACGGTCGCGGGCGCCCTGCTGGCGCTGCCGAGCCTGCTCACGGCGCTTCCGCTCGGCGTCGTTGCGCTGCTGCCGGCGTCGCACCTGCTGCTCCTTCTTCCGGCGCTCCTCGCGCTGCTCGCGTGCCCGGTCAGCCGTAGCGGCCTTGCTCACCTTCTCCTCGACCACCGGGCCGATCATCCGCGGCTCGACTATGAGCTCTTGATCTCCGATCATGCCCAGGATCGCGGCGGGCTCTATCTCGGCGCGGTAGAGCCGCGTATCTCCCCGCCCGAACGCAGCGGCCGTGGCTCGGTTCGGGCTCCAGCTCATGCCGCGCTCACCACCTGGCCCCGCCGCCCGCCATGCCGTCACCGGCTCCCGTGGCGTATCGAGCGGGCGTCCGCACCACTGCCAGAGCCGGACCCAATCTTCCTCGGGCAGTACGCCCGCTGGCGCGCCGACGTTCACCCATACCGCCGGCACGTGCTCGCGCGCCGATTCACGCGACAACTGGCCGGCCTTGCGTAGGTCGCGCAACAGGTGCGCCTGCTCGCGGGCGGAAAGTCCTTCGAGCGCCTCGGTAACTTCCTGGGGGTCCTTCACCTGCCTTCTCCCTTTCGTTGACCAGTCTCACTCACAGCGGGGTCGGTAAGGCAGCCGGGCCGCAAGGCCGCGCACGGAACGCCGCGGAAGCCCGCGACGTGCGGGCGTCCTCGATAGCGGCGAGGTTCCGGACCTCCCTCGTCGGTCACCACGTGTGGCCCTCCAAGGTCATGAGGTTCTCGGCGGTCGCCAGAGCGCCGCTGGCGTCGTCCAGGCCGGCTTCGACCTCGGCAACGGCGACATGGGCCGCGATCTCCGGTGGCGAGCCGGGCTCGTGGTCCTCCACCCACTGCCAGAGCACGTCCAGCCGCTCCACCTCATCGAGACCGGCGAGATCCGGGAACGGCAACAGGGAAGCCTGCTGGGCAGGACGTCGCCGCCGCACCTAGACCACCGCAGACAGGCCGCGCGGCTGGTAGGCGCCTCTTGGGGCGCCACGACGTTGCGGGCGGTGCTCGCCAGCGTCGTCGTCAGGCAGCCGCAGCGCAGCGAGCAACCGGGCCAGCACGATCTGCTGCTGCCTGGCCTCGACCAGGTACGGCGAGGCGACGACGTCGCCCCTGGCGTTGGTCGTCGTGAGCGCCGCGCCGGCCTGGGCCTCTGCCAGCGCATCGAGCCGGTCGGCCACCCGGCACGCCTCGATCAGCACCAGGAGCTCGTGCTGCTGCAACTCCCATTCATCAGCCACCGAACGAAACAACTTCCGACCCGCCGGTCCTAGTCCCTTCGGCGTGCGAACCTTCTTCTCGTCATTCGTGCTCATGGTGGGCCTCCTCGAATCAGGGCGGGGTGGGCGACGGCGGATACCGCCGCCCACCTCGCGGATCAGAAGTAGCGGGCAGCCGCCTTGATCTCGGCGGATTCCACGCTCTCCTTCACGGTGCGCTGCTCCTCGCTAGTCTCAGCGGCGCCGTAGGCCAGGCCGGACGGCCCCACCTCGGAGATATGGCGGTACCCGCGGGTGAACGCGGTGCGGGTGAAGTCCTCGGCTCGTTCGATCCGGTTGAGCTCTTCGAGATACTTCGGGTTCCCGGCCATCAGCTTTCGGGTCCGGTAGTCGGGGTCCATGGCGCCCTTGATCACCGGGTCGATGAACTGCTCCTCGCGGTCGGCCAACCACTTGTCGGCGGCATCGAGATGACCCATGCCGTCCACCGCGGAGCCGGGCATCGGGCGAGAATGCGTGTACGGGTCAGCCGCGGTCAGGCGCTCGACAGCGACCTCGTGCGCAGTGGTCAGCCGGGACAGCGCCGACCGCGCCGCCGCGATGGCGTCCACCGCAGCGGTGTAGAGCTCGGGAAGCTGGGCAGCGTCCCGCTCACCCGCAGCGCCGACGTCCGCAGCCACCTGGGCGTCCAGGCGGCGCCGGGCGTCCTGGGCCTGGCCGAGAAGAACCTCGGAGCGGATACGCGCCGCCTTTCTCAAGCCGTCCCAGTCCTGGCCCTTCACCGGCTTGGGCTCGCGACCCTCGGCGGCGGCCGCCTCGGCTTCCTGGCGCACCTTGGCGTTGTGGCTGGCCTCGGCGTCGTCAATGGCTCGGAGGTCTTCGACCGCGGCGACGTACTGGCCCGCGGCCTCCTCGACCGCGGCGATCTCGGCGGCGACCGCCTCCGTTTCCGGCAGCTCACCGGCGAATCGGAGAAGTCGCTGGGCCGGCGTTGCCAACGGGTCGTTGAGCCAGTCCGAGGGAACGCGGGTCAGCTTCGGGTTGGTAAACATTTCGTGCTCCTATCTGGTCAGCCCCGCGCGGGCGCGCTGGGCAGCTTCGGTGTGGACCCGTCAACCACGATCGTGGCTCGGTCCCACGGGTAGTCCAAAAGCGCGGGAAGGTTTCCCAAGCCGCCTGGGATTCTCTTGTAATGCACAGTCCCGCGCGACCCATGGCGCTTGCATGGCACCCCGATCAGGACAGCCCGGGGGTAGCTGGGCGACGGGTCCCGCGCGATCCACGCGGCCCGCACCAGCGGCGGGACCTCCACCGACGACGACGGCGCCGCGGAGACCTCCCCGCCCGTCGTGTACGCCCCGGGAACCTCGACCGACGACGCCACAGGCTCGACCGCCGGCTCAACCGGACCCGCAGGCGCCACGCTCGCGACCTGGGAAGCCGCCGGGCGTGCCGGGCTACCCTCGACCGCCGAACGGCCGGGAGCGGAGGAGCGGGACCCCTTCCCGGTGGCCGTCTCGGGCGGGGACAGCGCCGCTCGTGCCTTGGCCCACCAGGCCGGCTCGGTCGCGGAGTACTTCTCCATGACGTCCAGGCGGACCCGCAGCGGCACCGCGTCCAGCGCCCGCCACAGCTCCTCGTACGACCGGGGCGCGGGGGAGAGCTGGAGCGTCTCCGCGAACAGGGCGAGGTAGAGCTCGTCGGTCTCGGTCACCGGGTCACCTCCGAATCTTCCGCGCCCATATGGTGGCACCGGGGCACGCTGGCGTCGGGCACGTCGGTCCAGACGACGTCGCCGGCCGGCGGCTTGGGCAGCAGACGGGCGATGATGCCGTCGACCTCGGTTCCCGCCACCGTGATGATGACCAGGGCCGAGCGGATCTTCGACGGCGCGACGTAGACGTTCAGCCGGGCGACGGCGGCGAACCCCCGGACGTACTCCTGGGCGTTCTCGCGGACCCAGGACAGCGACTCGTACACGTCCGCCATGAGCCACTTGCTGCCCAGCACGCTGTAGACGCGGGCGTGGTCGCGGACGTCGCGGAAGTTCCCGCAGTAGGGGTCGTAGTCGCCGGTGCGGTGCGGGCCGACCAGCGGGTGCGCACACGTCCCGCTGACCTTGCGCGACACCTTCACCAGCTGTGCGATCTCCGCAGCGGCCCGGGGGTCCGCCGGGGCCATGTCGGTCTTGCTTGCCATGATCGTCTCTCCTCAGTGCTCGGGGTGGAACGTGCCGACGTAGAGCTCAGACCACGACGGCAACCAGTCGACCCCATGGGCTCCATGGCTCGGTCCGTCGACCGCCGGGCGGCGGTCGGTGTTGGCGAACACGGTCCGTGTCGGGTACGGCTCGAACGGCTTTCGGTCGACGTCGTGGCGCTCTTGCGTCAGGACCGCCGGGCAGGGCTCGGCGTGCACGGCTCCGTCCTCGCACTCGTACACGTTCACCCACCCATCGGGCAGCGGCGTCGTGGCGACCGTCACCCAGTCGGGGCCACGGTCGGGCATCTGGCCCATGCGGCGCTCGGGCATCTTCTTCGTGGCCCCGTTGGGGCCTGCCACGTTGTAGTCGGCCATCTTCTTCTTCTCCTTCTTCGTGGCCTTCTCGGGACCTGCCACGTTGTAGTCGCTCATTGCTCCTCCTCGATCTTGCGGGTATGCGGGTATGTGCGGGGTCTCCACTGTCAGCACTGGAGATTTTTCCTATTAGGATCTAGTGGGTTCTGACACGGTATGTGTGTTTGCTACGGTATGTGTGGCGGTTCTGACACGGTATGTGTGGTGAGCCTCGGGAAAAAGTGTGGGCCAGCGATCTGGCGAACCCCGCGATACCCGCATACCCGCAACCTCACTCCACCTCCTCACCGGCGACGACGACGCGCCAGAGGACGACCTTGGAGTGGGCGTCACGGCCGGCCCGGCGGATGGAGTACTGGCCGGCCCACCGCCCCTCGCGCTTGGCGATCCACTGGCCGAACGCTCGGCTCGCCATCCCCTTGGACATGAGGACGGCGACCTCTTCGGGGACGACGTCCATCGGGATCTTGTCCAGGACGTTGCCCTCGACCTGGGCGATCTCGGCGTAGACCTGGCCGGCCCGCCACGGCTTCGACCCCATCGCCCGGTAGATCGCCTCGTAGAACTCCTCGGCGCTGTCGCTGTCCAGACCGGCGTCCTCCGGCGCGGCCTCGTCGCTGTCGAACCGCCCCTCGAACCCGGCATGGCGGACGACGCCCTCGACCGACCGTTTCCAGGTGGAGAAGTCATCCGTGGTGCGCAGCGGCCCCATCGGCCGGCCGGCGACCACCCATGCCCGCGTGAGCGTCAGCAGCGCCCACAGGAGATCGCCGCGGTGCTCCTCGACCCACGCCAACAGGTTGTTGATCTTGAACCCGACGCGGCGCTCAGGGTGCGGCATCCCCGGGTCGATCGTGACGAACACGGCACGCCGGGAGATGTCCCCGCCGGTCCGCACGTTGTTGCCCGTCACCGTCCAGAGGCGGTCGTTGGGCCGGGAGATGTTCTCGGAGTTCCCCAGCCGGCGAGAGCTGTAGACGTTGACGGTCAGCAGCGCGGCCAGCGTGGGCGACCGTACGACGCTCTCGACGTTGTCGAACACCACGACCGGCGCCGTGGTCGTGTCCAGCGTCGCCATGATGCTCTTGTCCATCTCGGCTTCGCCCGCGGGCAGCGTGGCCCGTGTGGTCGAACCGTGCAGGATGCCGAGGATCTTCGCTAACAACCCCTTGCCCGAACCGGGCTGGGGAGCGTTCAAGACGCACAGCTTGTACGGCGGCGGCACCAGCAGCCGCAGCAGCGGCGTCAGCAAGAACCCGATGTAGCTGGCACGGTGGTCGGCCGACACGAAAGGGAAGTCGGCCAGCATGTCCTCGACCAGCCCGCGGGCCTTCTGCCGGTCCGCCTCGCTCGGTACCGCAGGCACCTTCGGCACCGTCAGCGTGTCGGGCGGCAGGTACAGGAACCCGCTGGCGTCGTCGTACCCGGGCTCGTCCAGCACCGTCCCGTCCGCCCGGACGATGGGCGAGTGCGTCACTCCCCGCAGCGGGCGGACGCCGGCCAGCAGGTCCGGCGCCTTGACGGCTTGCTGGGCCGCGACCTGGGGAAACAACATCGGCTTCTTCTTCTCGTCCACCACCCGGTAGCAGCTGTAGGTGCCATTGAGCCGGGCGGTGAGGTCCATCGTGTCCAGGCGGTGCACCTGGGCCGGTCCGTCGTCGTCCTCGCCCTTCGCCGGCACGTAGCCGTCCTCGCCCACCCGGGGCGTGTAGACCAGCTCGCGCAGCCGCCGGAAGATGCCCGCCGTTGGCCCGGTCCCCAGGTTCGCTCGCAGGTAGGAGAGCGTCACGGCGGCGTTCGACGTGTTGAGCTCGGGACGCTCCCCGGCGGACGTCTTGCTCGTGCCCGCCTTGGCCGGGCTCGCGGGCTCGGCGTCGAACATCCCCTCGTCGTGGTCCGGCCCGTAGTCCCGGGCCTTGTCGCCTACCTTCGCGTGCGCGCTCTTGAGCTTCTCGTGCACGTCCTCGTCGGTAAACCCGGCGTCTCGCGGCGCCTCCGCGAGGATCAGCCGGTCGGCCTCGCCGGGGTCCAGGAGACCGGCGTTCTCGTGCTCGATCAGGGTGCACGCGACCGCGAACGTGGTGGCGTCCCAGGGTGGGCCGGTGTAGCCCTTGCCGTCCGGCGTGGCTAGGCGCCGGCACTCCCGCAGCCGCTCCAGCTCCGGTTCCACCGCCGACCGCAGCAACCCCGCCTTGCGGGCCGGGGACAGCGGGCGCGCGTTGGCCTTCGTGGTCGTGGTGGTAGTGGTCGGCACCTTCCGCGAGGCGCGGACCATCTCAGTGATGGCCGCTCCGCTGTCGTCGTCGGCGCCCTCGGCGGCAAGGCGCGTGAGGTCGGGGACCATGGTCCAGCGGTACGGCCGGACCTTACCGTCCGCCTTCGACGCGCGCTCGGTCGGGGCCAGGAACAGGATGCCGCGCCCCTTGTCACCGGCGCCGCCCTTGTAGTCCAGGCCGGGCCGTAGACCGTCCTTCGACCGCTCGCCCAGCGGCGCGATGAGGCCATGAATCCCGCCGGACGGCGTGGTCTGCCGGCCGTAGACCGTGGGCAGCATCCCGGCCGCTCGCAGCGCCTCGAACGTCGCACGACCGCCATTGCGGGGGTCAAAGTCCAGGCCGTCCACCGCCTGCCCCATGAGGGCGCACACCGCCATGCCGGGCGTCCACCGGTCCAGGACGGCGGGGTCGGGCTTCGTCATCTCCCACCCGGCCGGCAGCCAGTACCCACAGCCGTTGTGCCCACCCTTCGGGTCCCACTTCCCGCTGCCGTCCACCGCGCGCCGCGCCAGGAAGATCGGCACACCAGCGGCGGCGAGGTCGCGCGCAACGTCCAGCGCGGCGGCGGTCTCGTCGGTCGTCGTCGGGGTCGCAGTCGCAGTCACCGAGCACCACCGCCCGCGCACTCAGTGCAGAGGTTCTCCACAGCCACGACGCGCCGCCCGATCCGCTCGAACCGCAGCCGCACGGCCGGGTCGTCGCCGCACCGCTCGCAGACGTCGGCCGGGGTCGTCGGGGCGCAGTCCAGGCACACCAGGCGATCAGGCGCCGCGGCACACAGGAACAGGACGGTAGAGCGGCGCCGTGCATGTGGGCACGCGGCGTTTACACGCTTTACCTTGTCGGCCAGCGTGTCGGGTTCGGTGCGGGGGTTAGTTGTTGCTACCATGGTTCTCGTCGTTCCTTTGGTGATCCTCGTCCGGTCATCAGCGCGGGCGCTCGGGTTGGTCCCCGGGCGCCCGCTCTTCTTTACGGGCGCCCGGGCCTGCCGGGCGGGGCGGATCACGAGGTCTCTCCCGTGAGGTTGGCGACGGCAGCGTGAAGCGCGGCCTCAGCGGCCAACGTCGGCAGGCCGGCGTGCGCGGCCGTGGCGTAGGCGCTCATGGCGTCCAGCACCGCCGCCCCGGCCGGCGAGCGGTCGGCGTGGGCGGCCAGCACGGCATCCTTCTCAGCCTCGGTCAGGTCTAGCCGCGCCCATGCGTCCCACGGGCTCATCGGCGGCCAGGCGGCACCGCGCTCGGCGCGCCAGGTCTGCCACTCCTCGGGCGTGAAGTCCAGCTTCTCGGCGTTGCAGCGCTTGCAGGCCGCAACCAGGTTGTCCCGGTCGTACGTGCCGCCCCGGGACAGCGGCACCACGTGGTCAACCTCGGTTGCGAATGGGTGGCCGCAGTAGGCGCACACGTCATCGAGGATCTCGCGGCGCAGCGACGCCGGGATGCGCTCTCGGAGCTCGGACGTGGCGCTCATGCGTCACCGCCCGCGAGCTCAGCCTCGGCGGCCTGGGCCTTCGCCATGTACTCCGCAGCCAGCCGGCGGTTACGGGCAGACTTCAAGGCCAGCCGTTGGAAGTAGGCGCTCTTCGCGTGCTCAGCGCGGCGGGCGCGCTCCTCCGGCGGCAAGGTGCCCTCGGGGTCGACCTGGCGCTCGAACCTGGCCAGCATGGCCGCGCGGGCCGGCGCGGTGCGCGCGGCGCGGTCGGGCGTTCCGGCCCAGGACTCGTGCGCCGCGATCTGCGCCGCGAGGCGGCGTTCGGATGGGCTTACAGAAGGCATGGCAGGTGCTCCCCTTTACGGGTCACACCGGCTGCCTATCTTCCGGTTCCGCGGTTCCACCGCAGGCGATGTGCGCTCAGCGTATCACACACTGAACCTAATAGGTTCGACGGCCGCTGTCGGCGTGTCGCCAGGAATGCCGGCGTTTACACGCTATTAGCGTGGCCTACTATCGGGCCCGGTCCCACCAGGAAGTCGGCGGGGTCGGCCTCCACCACGACGACACCGCGGCGCCGGCGCACGTCGCCTTCTACGTCCTCGGCGGGCAGCCCGCCGTCGTAGTGCTGGCAGCGGGCCGGCAGCCGGCCACCGCCGCCGCTCGCGGCCCGCAGCGTGGCCAGCCAGCCCGCAGCCGGCGGCGCGACCGCCGGCAGGCCGTCGTGCGCCGCTTGCTCCGGTGAGCGCTCCACCCTCGGCGTGGCCCACAGGATGCCGTCCGGCGTAGCCCAGGCTTCGAGCATGGTGCACCCGCCACGGCCACCCTTACCGCCGGCCGGGCACAGGTAGCGCACGCTCGCCTTCCGGCCCGTGCTGTGCAGCGCCCGCACCAGGGCCAGGGCTTCCGGGCGCTCCTCGGCGGCTCGGCGCCGCGCCTTCGTCACGTCCACTACAGGTCCCCAAGGTTCAAGGTCCGAGCCTCCACAGCGGCGCGCTCGGATGCGCGGGCTCTCGTGTACCTCATCAGCATGTCGGGTTGCGACCAGCCGGCTACGGCCATCAGCCCCTGCTCCGAACCACCGGCGGCGAGCCACCGATGGGCGGCGGTGTGACGCAGCCGGTGCGGGTGAAAGCCGGCGATCCCCGCCAGTCTCGCCCGATAGGTGAGGGCCTTGTAGAGGGCGGTGTAGCCAAACCCGCTGCCCCGTTCGCCCAGCCACAGCGGCGGCGTGGCGGCGAGCCGGTGGCCGGCCCGCAGTCTCTTGTACCGGTCGATGGCCCGCGCGGTCTGCGGACCGAACGGGACCACGCGGCCCTTGCCGCCCTTGCCCCGGCGCACGACGGCGGTTCCGGCGGTCAGGTCGACGTCAGCCACCGCCATGCCGACCACCTCGCCGGCCCGTGCTCCCGTCTCCACCATGAGCCGGACGATTGCCTCGTCCCGGCGGTCGCGCAGGCTCTTGCCCTGGCAGGCCCTGATCAGCGCGCGAATCTGGTCGTCGGTCAGCGGTACGACGACCTTGGAATCGAGCTTCGGGGCCTTGACGCCGACCAGCGGGTCGGCGGCGATCTCGCCCTCGTCTGCCAGCCACGCGGCGAACTGCCGGACAGCCTGCACGCGGACCTTCACGGTAGTGGCCTCGCGGCCCAGGTCATCGAGCATGTGGGCAGCCCACGCGTTGACCGTCGCCCGGTCCAGCGCCGCCGCCGTCCCGGTCTCCTCGCACCAGGCGATGTACTGGCGCACGCCTTCCGAGTAGGACTGCACCGTCCGAGGGCTCAGGCGCTCGGCGCGCAGGGCCAGGACCCACGATTCGAGCAGCAGCGGGAGGTCAACCGTCATGGCTCGCAGCGTACCAGATATCTAGACCAGCAGCGCTGTGCCGTGCTACGCTCGGCGGGTCAGGCACCACAGATCGTTGGTATCCCGCGGGAAACGGGCAGCCATGGACAGCGTGCTCAGGGAAGATACTTCGCCGTCATCTCGACCGGCTTCATCGCCGGCGGCGCGGTCGTCGCCGCGAGAGGCCTCGGCCGCAACCCGATCCGCACCATCCTGCTCGCCGCCGCGGCGATCGGGGTGTTCGGCGCGTTGTCCACCATCCGCGAGTGGGGCTGGCTCTACATCGCCGGGGTCTGGCTGTTCATGGCACTCATCCCCGCCGCCGAGGCGGCCGAGCAGACGGTCATCCAGCGCGTCGTGCCCTACGAGAAGCAGGGGCGGGTGTTCGGCTTCGCGATGACCTTCGAGGCCGCCTCCGCCCCGATCACCGCGCTGCTGATCGCCCCGCTCGCCGAGCTGTGGATCATCCCCTACCTGCGCACCGACTCCGGCCAGCGGCAGTGGGAATGGCTGCTGGGCACCGGGGACTCCCGCGGCATCGCCCTCATCCTCCTGGTCGCCGGGGTGGCGTGCGCGCTCTTCGCCCTGGCCGCCTCCCTCACCCCGCAGTACCGGCTGCTGTCCACCCAGTACCGGACCGCCGAGCCGACCACCGACAGCGACGACGGGCAGCTCATCACCGAACCGAGCTCAGGCGGCGGCGCCACCACCTGACCTGTTCGCCTGACCTGGTCGCCGGACACAGGGCGCAGTGCGCGATGCACCGCCGCCGCACCACGAGAGAGAGCAACCATTCATGAAGCTGATGACCAATACGCAGGTCTCCGTCGACGGAGTGTTTCAGGCGAATGGCGGCCGGCACCCGCTCCTTGCACTCGCGGCCCAAGTACGTCGCATCCACCACGCTCACGAACCCGACGTGGGCGGGAACGACGGTGCTCTCCGGAGACCTCGCCGCGGCCATCCGTGAGCTGAAGGCGAAGCCCGGAGGCGAGCTGCAGGTGCACGGCAGCGGCACCTTGACCCGGTGGCTGCTCGAGAACGACCTCGTCGACGAGCTCACCCTGCTCGTCTGCCCCGTGATCGTCGGCCAGGGCAGGCGGCTGTTCCCCGACGACGGCCCGGACCTGGCGCTCGACCTGGTGAAATCGCGCCCCTTCCCGAAGGGCATCACGCTCCGGACGTACCGGCCCGCCGGCCGACCGCAGTACGCAACCTGACCGAATCAGCAACGGAGGAGCACCTCATGACCACTACCTATACCTTCGACGTCTTCTGCAGCCTCGACGGCTTCGGCTCTTACGGGCCCGACGGCGATTGGGGCGGGTACTGGGGCAAGCAAGGATCCGAGTTCCTGGACCACCGCGCCGCCCAGTACGGCGAGGACCTACGGCTGGTCCTCGGCGCGAACACCTTCCGGCAGTTCCTGGAGTACCTGGGCCCGATCACCCGGGAGTCCGAGGCGAGCGACCCGGTGAACACCAGGATGAAGTACCTGCCGACCACTGTGATCTCGACGAGCCTCGACGGACCCCTCGACTGGCCGGACGCCACGCTCGAGCGCGGCGACGCCGTCGACGTCGTCGCCCGGCTCAAGGCGGAGTCCGCGGTGCCGTTGCGCTCGCACGGCAGCCTGTTGCTAAACCGGGCGCTGATGGCCGCCGGCCTGGTCGACCGGGTCCAGGTGACCATCTTCCCCGTCATCACCGGCCAGACCGGGACCGACCCGATCTTCCGCGGTGCGGCCGACTTCGACCTCGACCTGATCGAGACCCGGACGTTCGACGGCCGCACCCAGGAACTGACCTACCGACCGAGCCTGCACCGACGAGCCGACTGAGGAGCAGCGATCATGGGCACGACCTACCTGCACGCGGTGGCCTCGCTCGACGGGTACATCGCCGACGAGCACGACGACGTCCGCTCGCTGCACGACTGGTACTTCAGCGGCGACCATCCGATCGCCGTCGACGATCATCCCGACGACCACGGTGGCGCCCCGTTCCGGGTGTCGGCCGCCTCCGCGGAGTACGTGCGCGGCATGTGGGAACGGCAGACGGTGCTGGTCATCGGCCGGCACCAGTTCGACCTGACCAACGGGTGGGAAGGCCACCCGCCGGCGAGCGACCACGTCGTGGTCATCTCGCACCGCCCAGCTTGACCCTCATGCACTCCCTGCTGGACGCCGGCCTCGTCGACGAGGTCCGGCTGCTGGTGTGCCCGGCGGCGCGCGGCACGGGAACCCGCATCTTCGAGGACCGGCACGACCTGGGCCTGGTCGAGGCCACCGGGTTCGACAACGGCGTGGCACTCCTGCGCTACGACATCAAGAACAGGAGCTGATGGCAATGACCACCCGGATGGACCACGTCGGAGTCGTGGTCGAAGACCTCCGTGCTGCTGTCGCGTTCTTCGGCGAGCTCGGCCTGGAGCTGGAGGGCGAGGCGGTCGTCGGGGGTGCGTGGGCGGACCAGCTCCTCGGGCTGGACGGCGTCGAGGCGGACATCGCGATGATGCGGACCCCGGACGGCAGCGGCCGGGTCGAGCTGTCGACGTTCCGCACCCCGCCGAGCCCCGCAGCGCCGCCGTCGGCGCCGGTGAACACCCCGGGCATCCCGCGCCTCACCTTCGTCGTCGACGCGCTCGACGGCGCCCTGGACCGCCTGCGCAGGCACCGTGCAGAGCTCGTCGGCGAGGTCGCGCAGTACGAGGACGTCTACCGGTACTGCTACGTCCGTGGGCCTGCCGGGACGCTCATCGGGCTGGTGGAGGAGCTGCGATGACCGTCAGCCTCGCCGGTCGTGGGGGTCGCCCGGCCGCACCAGCCCGTGGTCGAAGGCGAAGACCACGGCCCCGGCCCGGTCGCGGAGGCCGAGCTTGGTGAAGATGTGCCCGATGTGCGTCTTGACGGTGCCCTCGCCCAGGAAGAGGTGGGCCGCGATCTCGGCGTTGGACAGGCCCGCGCCGACGAGGGCCAGGACGTCCTTCTCGCGCGGGGTGAGCAGGCCGACCTGGGCGCCGGGCCGGACCGGCGGCGCCCCTTCTCGGTAGGTGCTCAGCACCCGGCCGGTGATGGTGGGGTCGAGCCAGGCGCCGCCGTCGGCGAGGGTACGGACGGCGCGCTGCAGGTCCTCGGCGGGCGCCCCCTTGAGCAGGAACCCGGACGCTCCCGCCCGGATCGAGCCGGCGAGGATCTCCTCCTCGTCGAAGGTGGTCAGCACGAGCACCGGCGGGGCGTCCTCGGCGCGGGTGAGGGCGCGGGTGGCGGTCACCCCGTCCATGCCGGGCATCCGCACGTCCATCACGACGACGTCGGGCCGCACCCGGGCGGCGACGTCGAGGACGTCGGTGCCGTCGGCGAGCTCGCCGACGACGGCGAAGCCGTAGCGCTCGCGCAGGATGCCGCGCAGCCCGGTGCGGACCAGCTCCTGGTCGTCGACGACGAGCACGCGGACGAGCCGGCCGGTCATCCCGGGATCACCGCCTCGACCAGCCAGCCGCCGTCGTCCGGGCCGGCGGTGAGGTGCCCGCCGAGCGCACCGGCGCGTTCGCGCATCGCCACGACGCCCGTGCCGGGGACGCGGTGCGGACGTGCCGGGGCCGCGTTCCGGACGGTGATCCGGGCGCGGCCGCCGGCGACGTCGACGCGCACGCCGATCGGGCTCCCGTCCCCGTGCCGGACGGCGTTGGTGAGGGACTCCTGGACGATGCGGTACGCGGCGAGGCTCCGGTTCGGGCTGAGCGTGCCCAGGTCGCCGCGGACGTCGAGCTCGACCCGCGCCCCGGCCCGGCGGTACCGCTCGACGAGGGCGGCGATGTCGGTGGCGGTGGGCGCCGGGAGCGCGGCCGGCGGGCCGGCGGCGCGCATCAGGCCGACGGCGGCGCGGACGTCGTCCAGGCTGTCCCGGGCCGCGCGCTCGGCCTCGGTGAGGGAGGCCCGGGCGGCGTCGCGGTCGTCGTCGAGGGCGAGGCGGGCGCTGCCCAGGTGCAGCAGGGTCACGGTCAGGCTGTGCCCGACGAGGTCGTGCATCTCCCGGGCGATCCGGTGCCGCTCGTCGGTGCGGGCGCGCTGCGCGAGCTCGCTGTGCGCGGCGTGCAGCCGCTCGACGAGATCGCGCTGGCGGCGGGCGAAGGCGCAGGCGCCGACGGTGAACGTGGTCCCGGCGATCCAGGTCAGCCACCCCGGCTCCCGGCTCACCGTGACCAGCTGGACCACGAACACGGCCGCCGTCGCCGCGCCGGCGAGCACGGCCGGGCGCGGCGGGGCCGCCAGCGCCGCCCACCCGACGACCACGCAGACGCCGAACCAGCCGAGGTTGCGCGGATCGCCCCAGCAGGCGGCGGCGACGCCGGCGGCCGGCACCGTCAGCGCGACCACCACCGGCCACCCGGCGGCCCGGCGCCGGGCGAGCACGGCGCTCGTCGCGAGCACCGCGACCCCGAGCCCGAGCGCGACGGGCAGCGACCGGCCGGCCTGGACCGCGCCGACGCCGGTGAGCACCGCCAGCGCGGCGGGCGCGGTGGGCCAGGGGACGCCGTCGCCGTCGGCCTCGGGACGGTTCACAGGCTGCTCCGGCGGACCGCGAGGACGGTGGCGACGACGGCGACGGCGGTGACGATCGCCAGCGGCACGGTCCCCTCCCCCAGCCCGAGCCACGGGTCGCGGATCGCCTGGTTGACCAGCGCGAGCGGGAGGTGCTCGGCCACTGCGCGCAGCCCGGGCGGCATGACGAAGGTCGGCGGGCCGCCGACGCCGAGCAGCAGCGACGGGAAGTACAGCAGCAGCCCGATCGCCTGCGCGGCCCGCGCGGAGGGCAGCAGGGTGCCCAGCAGCACCCCGATGCTCACGAAGGCGACGGCCCCGACGACCATCCCCGCCGCGACCCGGACCGGGTCCTGCACCGCCGGCACGCCGTAGACCGGGGCGGCGACGACCAGCAGGGCGAGCCCGGCGATCGCGATGGCGATCAGGCCGAGCGCCAGTTCGGCCAGCGCGAAGGACCAGCGCGGGAACCCGGCCGCGGCGAACCGGCGGAGCACCCCGCGCTCCCGGTAGGAGGCGATGTGCACGGGCAGCAGGACGAGCCCGGTGGCGCCGATCATCACCGTGAAGTAGGAGGCGATGTACCAGTGGGACGGGTTGAGCGGGAACCCGTGCGCGGGCTCGCTGCCGAACGCGCCGCCGACGACCAGCATCGCCACGATCGGGAACGCGAGGGTGAAGGCGAGCGTGAACGGGTCACGGGCGACCAGGCGGAGCTCGTGGGTGAGCAGCCGGCGCGTCACCGACCGGGCCCGCCCGGGCCGGTGGTCGCGCGCGGCGGACGTCGTGGCGGCGGTCATGGTGCTGCTCCTGTCGCTGGTCCTGCTGCCGCTCCCGTCGCCTCGTCCGGGCGGGTGAGGAGGGTCAGCAGGGCCGCCTCGAGGTCGGGGAGGTCGACGTCGAGGTCGGGCGGGACCGGGCCCGGCCGGGCGGCCAGCCATCCGCCAACGTGGGCGATGATGGCGCGGCCGCCGCGCACGGTGACGGTGCCGGCGGCGCGGGTCACCGACCGCACCTCGGGCAGCCGGTTCAGCTGCTGCAGGGCCTCGGCAGTCGCGGCGTCGTCGGCCCCCGGGAGGGTGAACCGGACGATCGCCTCGCCGGCGTGCCGGGCGACGAGCTCGGCGGGCGTCCCCTGGTCGAGCACCCGCCCGGCGCGCATCGCGACCACCCGGTCGCACAGCGCCTCGGCCTCGGCGAGCTCGTGGGTGACCAGCAGCACGGTGGTCCCGCTCCGGCGGAGCTGATCCACCGCCGCCCACACGCCGCGCCGGTCGGCCGGGTCCAGGCCCTGGGTCAGCTCGTCCAGGATGACCAGCCGCGGCCGGTTCAGCAGCGCGAGGACGAGGAACAGCCGCTGCCGCTCGCCGCCGCTGAGCACGGCGAACGGGGTCCGGGCGCGGTGGGCGATCCCGAACTGCTCCAGCAGCGCGGCCGGGTCGGCGGCGTCCGGGCCGGCGAACAGGTCGACCGCCTCGCGCACGCGCAGGCGGTCCGGCAGGCCGGAGTCCTGCAGCTGGCTGCCGACCTGCCGCCGCAGCCGCTCCGGCTCGTGCGCGGGGTCGAGGCCGAGCACGCGGATGCGGCCGGTGTCCGGGTGCCGGAGGCCCTGCAGGCACTCGACGGCGGTGGTCTTGCCGGCGCCGTTGGCGCCGATCAGCCCGACCACCTCCCCGGCCCGGACCTCCAGGTCGAGGCGGTCGACCACGCGCCGGCCGCCGTAGGCCTTCGACAGGCCGCGGACGCTCACTACGGGCTCGCCGGTCGGTGCCCGGGGGCCGGGCGCCGTCGCCGGCTCCGTCCGAGGCGGTGGTGCTGCTGCGTTCATGGTGCTCAGCGAACCGGTCCCAGCCGCCGCGGCGCGTCTGCGCGCGGGCGGAGATTCCTCTCTCCCCGGGGCCAGAGGCCCGGGGAGGAGGGCCAGGTGCGCGGGGCGAACTCGGGTGGCGCCCCCGCCCCGCCGTGCGAGCCCGGCGGCATCAGCGGGTCCCTCGCAGCGGGGCCAGGGAGGCCAGACCGGCGACCAGGGCGACGGCGGCGGCGAACCAGTAGCCCGGGGCGAAGGCGGCGAAGCCAGGGTCGAGCAGCGCCGCGGCGGCGACGCTGGAGACCGCCGAGACCCCGGTGGCCGCGCCGAACTCGTGGAACGTGCTGAGCGCACCGGAGCCGACGCCCGCCTCCTGCGGCTGGACCGCGGAGAACAGGCTCCCGGCGGCCGCGACGAACGCCGCGCCGATGCCGAACCCGGCCACGCTCGTGGCCAGGACAAGCACGGTCATGGAGAAGATCCCCGCGGCTGCCGCCAGGCCCGCCGCGGCCACCAGCAGGCCGGCGACCGAGACGGTGCGCACGCCCCAGCGCGGCAGGACCCGCCCGGCCAGGCTCGAGCCGAGGATGGTGCCGACGGCGACCGGCAGGAACGACAGCCCGGTCTCCAGGGCGGTGAACCCGTGCAGCTGCTGCAGGACGAAGGAGCCGAGGAAGAACACCGAGATCATCAGCGCCGTGGCCACGAAGATCAGGCCCAGGCCGCGCAGCACCGGGCGCCGTCGGAGCAGCGCCGGATCGACCAGCGGCGCGGCGGCGGCACGGATCCGCACCGCGAACAGGACGTAGCCGACCAGCCCGACGACGACGGCGACCAGGGTGTCCGCGCTGAGCCACCCGTGGTCGCCCGCCGCGACCAGGCCGTAGACCACCGCGCCGGTCGCGAGGGTGACCAGCGCGGCGCCGGGCACGTCGAGCCGGCCGCCCGAGCCCGGCAGCGGCCGCACCGACCGGATCAGCCCAATCAGCAGAACCGCGCCGACGGGGACGTTGACGTAGAACACCCACGGCCAGCCCGGGCCGGAGGTGAGCACGCCGCCGAGGAGCACCCCGACGGCGGCACCGGCGCCGCCGAGCGCCGACCAGACCCCGAGCGCGCGGCTCAGCTCGGCGCCGGTGAACGTCCGCGCGATCACCGACAGCGCCGCCGGGGACATCGCCGCCGCGCCCACGCCCTGCAGCGCCCGGGCGAGGAGCAGCATCGCGGCGCCCGTTGTCGCCAGCCCGGCCAGCAGCGAGGCCGCGACGAACACGGTGAGCCCGGCCAGCACCACCCGGCGGGGGCCGAGGATGTCCGCCGTCTTGCCGCCCAGCAGCATCAGCCCGCCGAACACCAGTGCGTAGCTGCTCGCCACCCAGGTGAGGCCGGCGCGGTCGAGGCCGAGGTCGGCGCCCATGTCGGGCAGCGCGATGGCGACCACCGTGACGTCGACGATCAGCATCAGCTGCGCCACGCCCAGCAGCGCCAGGGTGCGCCAGCGACGGGGGTCGGGTGCCGCGGCCGCCTCCGCGGCGGCCTGGTCGGGAGCGTGCATCGCAACCATCCTCTCGTCAACCTGAACAGCGATGTACGACAAAGTAAGCCGAACACGGATGTACGACAAGAGGTTTTCGAGGGGAGGATGCCCGCTCCTGGGGGCGGAAGCCCCAGCGAGGTGGGCCGAGCGCGCACGGGCACTTCAGGTGGGTCGAGTGCGTACGGGCGGGTCAGGTCGGCCGAGCGCGCCCAGGCCCGTCAGGGAGAGGGCGCGGCGGCCCGCCCAGAGGTCGTCGGGTCAGGCGGCCAGCGCGGCGAGCACGGTGTCGCGGACGAGCGACGGCGCGTCGTCGGCGGTGATCTCGCCCCGGTGCACCGCTGCCGACGCGCCGTGCAGGATCGCCTGGATCACGCTGATCTGCCAGTCGATCGGCACGTCGGCCCGGAGCTCCCCGGCCTCGCGGCCGCGCTCGAGGAGGGCCCGGACGCGGGCGGCTGGCTCGTCGTGGGCACGGCGCATCTGCTCGGGCGGCAGGGCCTGCGAAGCGGCGACGACGACGGCCCCGAATCGGTGGGTCAGGTGCCAGGTGGCCTCCAGCAGGCGACCGAGCACCTCGCGCGGGTCGCCGTCGAGGTCCAGCTGCCCCAGCGCCTCGTCGGTCCGCGCGATGGCCCGATCGACGACCGCGCGGACGAGCGTCGCCCGGGAGTCGAAGTGGCCATAGAGCGTCACCCTGCCGACGTCCGCGGCCTTGGCGATCTCGTTGATGCTCGCGTCGGGGTCGACGGCGAGCAGCCGGGTGGCGGCGTCGATGATCGCCTCGATGTTGCGGCGGGCGTCGGCACGCTTCGCCCGGACGGGAGAGGCGGCTCCCCCGCGAGCACCCGCTTCGGTCTCGGTCTCGGTCGCGACCATCGGACACCTCCAAGGACAAACAGTCATGTTCATGTTAGCCGGCGCACCTCGCCCCGGCGGCGCGCCGGCTACCGGCGAGGGCTGACGAACCGGTGACAGTCGACCGCCACCGACCCGCCGGGGACGGGCGCCTGGTGGACGAAGGGGCCGTCGTCGACCCAGCCCTGCCGCGCGTAGAACCGGCGGGCACCGGTGTTCCCGGTCGCCACCGCGAGCCAGGCGCGCCGGTGCCCCGCCGCGATCACGGTCCGCTCCGCCGCGTCGAGCAGCGCCGCCCCGATGCCCCCGCCGCGGGCGGCGCGGTCCAGGTACAGATGGTCCACCTGGTCCTCGTCGAGCATCACGAACCCGACGACGGCGCCATGCCGTTCCGCGACGATCGTGTCGACCACGCGGTCGCGGGCCCGCTCGGCGAACGAGGTCGGGGTCCGCGCAGCGACCAGTGCGGCGGGGACGTGACCGAGGTGGGCGTCGACCCACCCCTCCCCCCAGATGCGGGCGACGGCGGCGACGTCGCCCGGGCGTGCCGGGCGGAGGACGGCAGCCTCGGCCGGTGGCGAGGGAGCGTGCCCGCCCGCCGGCTCGTGCGGTGACGTTGGCATCTGCACCACCTTCCTCTAACTCGTACACCGCAGTACAGTATCAGGAAGCCGAACATGCAGGTTCGAGAAGAAGGGGCCGAGATGGACGTCCTGACGCAGGACCAGCGCAACGGCCGGGCCCAGCCGGGCCGCGTCGGCCCGGTGCGGCGGCGGGAGTGGCGACGCGCGTGGCCGGCAGCGCTCGGGGTGGTCGTCGCGGCCGGCACCGCCTACGGCCTGACCGATGGACGGGACATCGCGCCCGTCGTCGCGGCATCCGGCCTGGTGTACCTGGCAGCAGCGGCCACCGGCCGACGGCGGGCGGCATGGGTCGCGTTCGCCGTCACCTTCGCCCTGATCACGCTGGACAAGTTCGCCGGCCTCGACGCCACGCCGTGGCTGCTCGCGATCGCCGTGGTGCTGCTGGCGGTCGGGCTTGCTGGTCGCCGGACCGGGCCCTGGTGGTCGTTGCCGCTGCAGGCTTCCGCGATGCTCGTGCTCGGTGCGACCGCGCTGCTCGCCGTCCGCCTGGACGCGACCGCCGGCGGCCTGCTGGTCGCCGGGGGCACTCCTCGGCCATGCCGCCTGGGACGTCCACCACCACCGCACGGGACGCGTCGTGGACCGCTCGCTCGCGGAGTTCTGCTCGGTGCTCGACGTCCTCGTCGCGGCCTTCGTCGCCGTCGTCGCTCTCGCCTCCTGACCGTCGCCGCGGCGCAAGCGTCACGGCGGCCAGGCCCGGAAGGATCGAGGACACACGTCGTAGACCACGAGTCGTCGGTCCACCCCGCTGGCGACCTGCTCGATATGGGTCCGGTTCGAGGTGGCGACGGCATCGTTGCGGCGTAGCGCTCCCTCGGCAACAGCAAGGTCAACGGTGTCCGCCAGGCCCGACCGGGCAGCGAGCACTCCAACCGCTCGCGCTCGAGTTTCGGTCAGCGGTTCTATGACGCAGCCCTTGAGCAGTCGGGAGAGTTGCGGTTGGGGGCCGCCACGCCACGCCTCGCCAAGAGCCCCGGCGGGGACAGTTGGCGGCAGACCTCGTGCTAGCGCGGCGCGATGCAGCGACCACAGCAGGCGGTCGCTGCGTTCGGCGGCGATCAACGCGCCAGTCTCGTACGTCAGCCCAGCCATCAGCCGGGCAACGTCTCGCTCGGGCCGGACAGCAGCCGGTCCAGCAGGAGCTCACCAGCGGCACGCTCCTCTGCTGTCAGCGGTCCGGCCTCGGCCTCCCACTCGGCCACGCCGCGCAGACCCTCACGCAGCAGCAGCTGACGCTCGGCCGCGAGCGACAGCCACGCGGAGAAGGAGATCCCGTCCTCACGGGCGGCGTGGTCGACTCGCTCGGCCACCTGGTCGTCGAGCGAGACGGATCGCTTCGTGACCCTCATCCCCTGATGGTAATACCACCGGTGCTACCCCGGCTGCCTCGCGGGTCGGCCTTCTCGCCGGGCACAATCGGCGCGCTGTCTCGAGGACATGCAGCGTGAGCACGACGGGGGGTAGTCCTCGGCCTCGACGACGACCGAGAGGCCCTGCGCAGGACGTACGCATGACTGCCTCCGCCCGTCCGTCGGACGTCGTCGCGCGCTCGCCGCCTCGGGGGCTCGGTCACTCCGCCACTCCGCCCGGTAGCTGCCGTCCGCGGCTCGCACAGCGCCGACCGCGGCTCGGCCGCGATGTCGGTGGCCGGTCCTATCGTCGATGACATGGACGGGCAGGACCAGCACGACGCCGCCGACGGCGGCAGTGCGGCGGCGATGTCAGTGGTCGGTCCTACCGTCGGGGACATGGACGGGCAGCCCCAGCACAACGACACCGCCGCCGACGGCGGCCGGGCGGCGATGTCAGTGGTCGGTCCTACCGTCGGGGGTATGGACGGTGAGGGCGCGGAGGTGACCGGGGAGGGTTCGCCGGTCTCGGTCCGGGTGGTCAACGACGCCGCCGTGGGCATGTTCGTGGCGGTGACGGTGCTGTGGTCCGCGGTCGCCACCGCCGAGGCCCGGCTGGCGATGGAGATGGCCGAGGAGGTCGGCGCCGCGCTCGCCGCTGCCGGCGTGGCCGACCCCGCGGAAGCGCAGATCACCGCTGCCCCCGCCGGCGATGAGGTTCCGGCTCCCGCCAGCGATCAGGTTCCGTCCCCCACCCCCACCGGTGATGACGTCCCGGCCCCCGCCTCCGCCGGCGACGAGGCCGGTGGGCGAGAGCCGGCGGTGCAGGCCGCCCAGGCCGGCGAGGGACAGTACGCCCATACCGCCGCGGGGAAGAGCGCGCCGGCCGCCGGGCAGGACGACGCAGACGCAAACGCAAACGCCGACGGCGACGGCGCTGATGACGCTGACGGCGGCGACGGTGCTGGTGCCGGTGGTGCTGGGTCTTCGGTGCGGGGGGTGTTCTCGGCGGCGGCGGTGGCGTTGGAGCGGACCGTTCCCGGGCCTGGGCTGGCTCGGACGCTGGCCGGGGCGAGCCTGGCCGATGCGGATGACGCCACGGTGGTGGAGATGATCGCCGGGTGGGAGCGGCTGGCCGCCTGGGTGACCTCCCAGCAGGCAAGGGCGGTGGCCGAGCTGCACGCCCGCCGCAACCGGGGCCGGCCGGGCAGCAGCATCAGGCACCGGGGCGTGGTCTTCGAGGTGGAGGCCCGCCTGCACACCACCCAGTACGCCGCCGAGTCCAAGGTCGGCCTGGCCCTGACCCTGGAGAGCTTCCCGGCCGTGGCCGACGCCCTCACCCGCGGTGAGATCGACGCGCGCAAGGCCGAGGTGCTCTGCACCGCCGAGCCCGGCCTGCCCGACGCCGACCGCCGCCAGGTCCACCGCCGGGTGCTGCCCGGCGCCGGGGACATGACCGCCCCTCAGCTGCGTGAGGAGATCCGCCGGGCCGCGCTGGAGGCCGACGTCGCCGCCGCCGAGCGGCGGCACCAGGCGGCCTACGCCAAGCGCCGGGTGATGGTCGAGCCGGCCGATGACACCATGAGCTGGGTCAGCGCCTACCTGCGCGCGGACAACGCCGAGGTGGTCCGGGTGGCCCTGGACGCCCTCGCCGCGGCCGCCAAGGCCCCCGGGGAGACTCGCACCCTGGACCAGCGCCGCGCCGACGCCCTCACCGACGTCTTCACCGGCATTCTCAACACCGGCACCAGCCCCGCCGGCATCCCCCTGCCCACCCAGCACGGCCGCCGCCCACACCTGCAGGTCACCGTCGCCGCCGGCACCCTCCTCGGCCTGGACGACCAGGTCGCCGAGCTCGCCGGGTACGGGCCCATCCCGGCCGACCTGGCCCGGCAGATCGCCCAGGACGCCACCTGGCGGGCGCTGTTCACCGACGCCGCCACCGGGGAGTTCCTCGCCCTGGGCACCAAGACCTACCGGCCCGGGGCGGACCTGACCCGCACCATCATCGCCCGCGACGTGACCTGTACCTTCACCGGCTGCCGGATCCCGGCCGGGCGCTGCCAGATCGACCACATCATCGCCTTCAACCATGCGATGGCGGACCTGCTCGAGCAGACCACGAGGGAGAACCTCCACGCCGGTTGCACCGGCCACCACGAGGCCAAGACCTCCGGGGGGTGGTCCGTCTCCCGCGACCCCACCACCGGCGTCATCACCTGGACCGCCCCCACCGGCCACCGCTACCCCCGCCAGCCCGTCCGGCCCCCCGGCCCCTGGCGCAACCAGCCTCACTAGCCCGACCAGGGCGGCCCCGACCCCTACGGCCCCGACCAACCCATCCCCTTCTGAGCCGCACCAGGCTGGCCGACCGTCGCGACTTCGGCCGCCCTGTAGCGCCGCCGGCACCGCTCGACGGTCGATCGTGGACAGCCGTCCCCACGTCCGGCGAACCGGCACCCCCGAAGGGCCCACGATAGAACGGGTTGCGCCGCGGGCCTGGTCCCGCCGTGGGCCCTTCCGTCGGCTCCTGTTCACCCCGCTCCGGTCTCGGGGGTGACCGGTTGCCTGAGGATGGTGCGCCGTCTCTCGGGAGGAACCCGGCGAAAATCGCTGAGGTAGATCTCGTGGTGCTTGCCGACCATGCGCCACCCATGGCCGGGAATGAACTCCTGATGCAGCTTCGCGAGCAGGTTGGCTTCGTCGTCGAAGGAACCGACGTGCAGCGCCTGCACACAACGGCCCTCGGACAGGGGCGCCAGGCGGACGTCATCGAGACGCGCTGGCCGGCGCTGCGTCCCGGTTTCCTCCACCGCGTCCGTGTACATGTCCCTGCCCAGCCAGCCCGGCACCATGAGCATCAGCGTCCAGTCCCACCGCGACTTGTCCCGCGCCGCCGTGAAGGAGTCCATGTCCTTCGCCCACCACAGGCCTTCCAGGGGCGGGACGACGTAGTCGCGCCCGAGCTCTCGCTTGCTGGCGAACTTGAGCGTGAAGGCAACCGGGTAGAGTGTCTCGACCGCCTCGGCGAAGGCCGGCGAGGTGTTGGGATCGCCGTGGCCGTCGATCATCAGGTACTGCATGTCGGGCACGTCCAGGACGCGGAACCGGTCCCGTTGCGCCTGGTAGGCATCGAGAGTCTTCTTGAAGTCGGTCTTGCCGGTCATCGGGCTGGTCATCGGGCACCTGGACTCGACTGGCGAGCAGACGGGGGAAGCGCCGACGCTAGGCCAGTCCCAGGGGTTCGGGCAAGGTCGACCGGCGAGCGCAGTCAGCCGCAGCCGGGGCAGGTAGGCAGCGCGGGCGCTGCGGCCACTGCCCGGCGGTCCAGCAGGGCAGTGGCCGCGGGCGAGGGCACCGAAGCCGATCAAGGTCGGACACCCTCGGAGTCGGAGTCGGAGTCGGAGTCGGTGCACTGCACCGTGGTCGCAGTGCCGGCGATGCACCGGTCGATCGACGGCGACCACGAGCCGCGTGAGCACCTCTCACCGTTCAGACAGCGCAGGACGGTCCAGCTCGGTGGTCTGTCCTGCGGAACGACGAAGGCCCTCCTTGAGCCCGAACCAGCCCACGCAGACGACGAGCGCGACCTGCAACAGGTAGCTCGCGATCACCGCCCAGCGGCCGAGCGCGTCGACCGGAAGGCCGACGAACACGACGATGTAGACGACTCCGACGACCACGACCCACCGGGGCAGCGCTCGCGAGAGGAACGCGCACACGAGTGCGGCCAGCATCGCGACGGCGATGGCGAGCTGGGTGGCGATGATGGTCGGCACCAGTACGTGGATGCCCTCGTTCAGCATGTCGAACCGAGCGCGGGCGTCCGGTTCGGGGTCGGTCAGCGCGAGGGCGAACGGCAGGGCCTCGGCGGTGACCACGAGCGCGAACAGGATGCCGGCGGTGCCCGCGAGGAACCCAGCCGCGACGGTCACCGGGGCGGTCCGACCGCGCGCGAGCAGCACGAGGAAGATTGCGGTCGCGACCCACGACACCGCGTAGCCCGGTCCGTTCAGGTACAGGTTCAGCGGCCAGTAGGTCTCGCCGAGCAGCTGCACGTCGTCGTAGGAGAGCGAGCCGTCGAACGGCGGTTCGAGGGTCGTTGCGATCGTGCGTGCCGTCAGCGCGACGAGCAGGACGACGAACAGAGCGATCAGCGCAGCGCGCATCGCGTGGTGCGAGGTGCCGACCGCGACGCGGGCGGGGGCAAGGCGAGACATGGGTACCTCCGGGGATCCGTGGGTGCCACGTGGCACCGGAGGCCAACGTTTGCCCCGTCACCGTCCTCGCCGCATCGGTGTTTTCACCTATCTGGCGTCGCGGCTCACGTGCTGCGGGGTCCGTCGGCGACGGCGACACGGTCCAGCCAGATCCTGGCGGCGCGCACACGGCGATTGGCTGCCGAGTCACGCTCGAGCCCGAGCTTGGTGAAGATCGACCTCAGGTGCGCGTCGACCGTGCGCTCCGACACCACGAGCGCCGCCGCGATGCCCGCGTTGCTCGCTCCCTCGGCGAGCAGCGCCAGCACCTCGTTCTCCCGGGGGGTCAGCGCGGTCAGCGCGACCTCTGCGCGGTCCTTGTTGTTCCCTGAGGTCGGCGCAGCGGCGGGCGCCGGCCTGACAGGTACCTCGGACGGACCGCCGCCGGTATCCGTCTCCGCGTGGTCGACCACCGCTCGGTCGGTCACCAGCGCACGCCCGAGCGACCCGGCACCAACCCACGCGGCGGCAGCCGCGGCGAGCGTCAGTGCGGCGATCAGGAGCGCGACCGCCGTCGGCGCGAGGTGGAGGGAGGGCGCCGCGATCAGCGTCCCCCCGGCGGCGACGACAAGCGCACCGGCCGCGAGCACGACCCCCCGGACGACGGCGGCCGTTCGCCGCGTGCTCACTGCGCCGCGCGCCGCGAGCACGGCGCACGCCGAGGACATCGCGGTTCCCGCGCCCAGCGCGACGAGGAACGCGACGGAGCCGAGTGCCGGGTCCACCGCCCCCGGTTCGCGGGCGACGGCGAGCAGCAGGCAGAAGGCGATGACGAGCGGGGCTGCCGTCGCACCCGCCGCGGCGACGCCGAGGTGGGCGCGGGCGCTGCCGCGCGACGTCAGAGCGGCCCGCCACAGTGCGATGGGGATCAGCAGGGTCGCGCCCGCGCCGGCGATGGTCGCAGCATCCCCGAGCCCGGAGAGTCGCGTGCGCCAGGCCTCGGGGGCGATCGTGGGAAGGCCGGCGAACGGGTCACCAGGGACGCTGAGCAGGAGATTCGCCAGGGCACTGACGCACACCACGCTGACGAGCACGACGTGCGTCCAGGGCGTGCCCGGGCCACGCACCGCCGCCGAGGCCGTCAGCTGCATGAGCGCTACCGGGGGAATCCACGCGGTGTTCCAGACTGCTACGGCAGCTGTCGCGGCTGGACTCGCCGTCGCAGACAGGAGGACCGCCGCCACGGCGCAGGCGAGGTAGGCCACGAGCGACCACGCCAGCCAGCCGCTCGCTCTCGCCGCAACCGGCGAGAGGTCGGTGAGCCGGGCATGCGCGACGGCGGCGAGGATGGCGCCCGCCGCGAGCGCGCAGGCTCCCACCGGATCGGTCGCGAAGCCCTGGTCCCCCGCCATCGGCAGCCCGATGAGTACGACGGCGCAGGCCGTGCCCGCGACCGCGCCGACCTGCGGGCCCGACCACCGGGGCCGCGGCAGCGGCGCCCGCGTGGCCATTTCGTTCACGACAGTTCCGCCCGCTCGTGGGCTTGCACGACGTTCGACGTACCGTCGAATGATGGATCCGTGCCCCTGGGCTCCGCCACACGAGCATGCTGCGGACGGCAGGACTCGAACCGGCGATGTCGCGGGCTTGGACAACGACCTCCTGGTGGGCCCGGCCGGTCTCGAACCGACGACCTCCGCGGTGTAAGCGCGGCGCTCTACCCAGCTGAGCTACAGGCCCGTGCGCCGCGGCGCGCGGGACAGCCTAGTGCGTCGACGCTCGCGGCCGGCCGTCTGACGAGCAGGATCGCGCGGCGAGGCACCCGCACCGACGTCATCGCGGCGGCGAGGCACCGCATCGACGTCATCGCGCGCCGATGCATCGGCGACCAACGCCATCGCGCGGCGATGCACCCGCAACAACGCCGTCGCGGCGTTGCGACGGCGACCAGCATCGTCGGGACGGCGCCAGCCGCGACGAGCGGGCCGGATGGGGGCACCGGCGACGACGCCGCCGGCGCCGCCGGCCGTCACCGCTGCCGGCTGCGGGCGGCGATCCGGATCCCGGACCACCCGGGGGCGGCGGCCACCACCGAGGTGGCGTGCATGCCGGCCGTGCGGGCGGCCTCCTCGATGTCGGCCGGGCGCACGTGCCCCGGCCGGCCCGGCTTGGGGGTCAGCACCCAGATCAGGCCGCCGTCGTCGAGGTTCGCCTGGGCGTCGACGAGGAGGTCGGTGAGGTCCTCCTCCGCCGCGTCGTCCTCCCGCCACCAGATGAGCGTGCCGTCGCAGACGTCGCCGTAGTCCTCGCCCACGAGCGGCGCGCCGGTGGCCTCGGCCACCGCTTCGCGCACCGCCGGGTCGACGTCGTCGTCGTACCCGAACTCCTGGATCACCTGGCCGGTGGTGAAGCCAAAACCGCTCGCCACCGTGCCCGCGCTGCCTGCCACGTCACTCCTGCCTCTCCTGGGGCACGCCCCGTCCGTGACCGGCCGGGGGCTCCCGGGTCCGGCACTGTGCGCTTACCCCACCGCACCGGCGCCCCCGGGTGCAAGCCCGGCCCCCTCGCCGTCGGTGGGCGGGTACGTTGTCGGGAGAGTCACAAGCCACCGGCCGGTCCGTGCTCGCGTCGGGGATGGTCAAGGGATGACAATGGTCCCGCCCGACGAAGGTACGGCACCGCCAGCGTCGTCACCGTCGACGCCTGATTGCGAGAAGAGGGAAGCGTGAGTTCACGAGACAGCTCCACGCCGCTGATCAACGGCCTGCTCAGCCAGGTCGGCGACATCGACGCCGAGGAGACCCAGGAGTGGCTGGACTCCTTCGACGGGCTCATCGAGGAGCGGGGCGGCCCGCGGGCCCGGTACATCATGCTCAACCTGCTCAAGCGGGCCCGGGAGCGCAGCATCGCCATCCCCACCAGCCTGAACACGCCGTACGTGAACACGATCGGCGTGCACGAGGAGCCCTACTTCCCGGGTGACGAGGCCGCGGAGCGCAAGTACCGCGGCTGGATCCGGTGGAACGCCGCCGTGATGGTCACCCGGGCGCAGCGGCCCGGGGTCAGCGTCGGCGGCCACATCTCCACCTACGCCTCGGTGGCCACGCTGTACGAGGTGGGCATGAACCACTTCTTCCGGGGCAAGGACCACCCGGGCGGCGGGGACCAGGTGTTCTTCCAGGGCCACGCCGCGCCCGGCAACTACGCCCGCGCCTACCTCGAGGGCCGCCTGAGCGAGGAGGACCTCGACGGCTTCCGCCAGGAGTACTCCTCCCCGCACGGCATTCCCTCCTACCCCCACCCCCGGCGCATGCCGGAGTTCTGGGAGTTCCCCACCGTCTCCATGGGCCTGGGCCCGGCGCAGGCGATCTACCAGGCCTGGGTGAACAAGTACCTGCACGAGCGGGGGATCAAGGACACCTCCGAGCAGCACGTGTGGGCCTTCCTCGGCGACGGCGAGATGGACGAGCCGGAGTCGCGCGGGATGCTGCAGCACGCCGTGCAGCAGAACCTGGACAACCTCACCTTCGTCGTCAACTGCAACCTGCAGCGGCTGGACGGCCCGGTGCGCGGCAACGGCAAGATCATCCAGGAGCTGGAGGCGTTCTTCCGGGGCGCCGGCTGGAACGTCATCAAGGTCATCTGGGGCCGGGAGTGGGACCCGCTGCTCAACGCGGACAAGGACCGCGCCCTGGTCAACCTGATGAACAACACCCCGGACGGGGACTACCAGACGTACAAGGCGAACGACGGCGCCTACGTGCGTGAGCACTTCTTCGGCCGCGACCCGCGGACCAAGGAGCTCGTCCGGAACATGAGCGACGACGAGATCTGGGCGCTCAAGCGCGGCGGGCACGACTACCGCAAGCTCTACGCCGCCTACAAGGCGGCCCAGGAGCACACCGGCCAGCCGACGGTCGTGCTCGCGCACACCGTCAAGGGCTACGGCCTGGGCCCGAGCTTCGCGGGGCGCAACGCCACGCACCAGATGAAGAAGATGAAGACCACGGACCTGAAGATGCTGCGGGACTCCCTGCGCATCCCGATCCCGGACGAGCGGCTCGAGGACCCCTACAGCGCCCCGTACTACCGCCCCGACGACTCCGACGAGACGCTGCAGTACATGCTGGAGCGGCGCCGGGCCCTCGGCGGCTTCCTGCCCGAGCGGCGGGACCCGCACAAGACCCTGACCCTGCCGGACGACAAGCCGTACCAGATCCTCGCCAAGGGCTCCGGGCACCAGGAGGTCGCCACCACCATGGCGTTCGTCCGGCTGCTCAAGGAGCTGATGAAGGACAAGGAGATCGGCCGGCGGATCGTGCCGATCATCCCCGACGAGGCGCGCACGTTCGGCCTGGACGCCATCTTCCCCACCGCGAAGATCTTCAACGTCAAGGGCCAGAACTACACCTCGGTCGACCACGACCTGATGCTCAGCTACAAGGAGTCCGAGCAGGGGCAGATCCTGCACACCGGCATCAACGAGGCCGGCTCGGCGGCCGCGATGCAGGTCGTCGGCACGAGCTACGCCGTCCACGGCGAGCCGATGATCCCGGTCTACATCTTCTACTCGATGTTCGGGTTCCAGCGCACCGGCGACCAGCTCTGGGCCGCCGGCGACCAGCTCGCCCGCGGGTTCATCATCGGCGCCACGGCCGGGCGCACCACGCTGGCCGGGGAGGGCACTCAGCACATGGACGGGCACTCCCCCGTGCTCGCCTCCACCAACCCGGCGGTCGTGCACTACGACCCGGCCTACGCCTACGAGATCCGGCACATCGTCCGGGACGGCCTGCAGCGGATGTACGGGGAGGACTCACGGGACCCCAACGTCATGTACTACCTCACGGTGTACAACGAGCCGATGCCGCAGCCGGCCGAGCCGGCCGACCTCGACGTCGACGGCGTCCTGCGGGGCATCTACCGCCTCGCCGCACCGGAGGGCGACGGGCCGCGGGCCCAGCTGCTCGCCTCGGGCGTCGGCGTGCCGTGGGCGCTGCACGCCCGGGAGCTGCTCGCCGAGGACTGGGGCGTTCGTGCCGGCGTCTGGTCGGTGACGAGCTGGTACGAGCTGCGCAAGGACGGCCTGGAGGCCGACCGGCACAACTTCCTCCACCCCGAGCAGGAGCACCGCGAGGCGTACCTGACCACCAAGCTCCGGGACGCTGGCGGCCCGTTCGTGGCCACCAGCGACTACGAGCACCAGGTCCAGGACTCCATCCGGTCCTGGGTCCCGGGGGACTACTACACCCTCGGCGCGGACGGGTTCGGCTACTCCGACACCCGCGCCGCCGCGCGGCGCCAGCTGTTCATCGACGCCCACTCCATGGTGGTCCGCACCCTCCAGGCGCTGGCCGACCGCGGCGAGATCGACGCGGACGTCCCGCGCCAGGCGATCGAGCGGTACGACCTGTTCAACGTCCTCGCCGGACAGTCCGGCACCGCCGGCGGCGAGTCCTGACCCTCCTGCCGCTCGGGCAGCGCTGACGGGCCCCACCCGACGGGTGGGGCCCGTCAGCGCTTGTGGCCGCGACGTCGGGCGCCGTCAGGTCGCGCCGACGACGCGGACGTGTCGGCCACCACCTGCCGGGGCATGGCCGCGGCGGTAGGCGCGCGAACGAAGCGGAAGGGTCCGAAGGGAACGTCGCGGACGCCGGGGCAAGGCGTTGGCGGGCGGGCGCCCAGGGCCAGGTCCTCCGCGGGCAGTCCGCCCAGGGCCAGGTCCCCGGCGCGCAGTCAGCCAGGGGCCACTCTTCCGCGGACAGGTTCCGCGGGCTCAGCCCTGCGGGTGCGCGGCCTCCGCCTCACCCACCACGCGCTCGAGCTCGACGGCGACGGCGGCCGCGCCGGCCTGGTCGCTGGACTGCCGGAGCTCCTCCAGGTGCCGGCGAGCCTCCAGCGGACGACCGGCCTCCACGCACGCCAGGACGAGCTGCCTTCCGGCCTCGACCACGTGCTCCTTGGGGTTCCAGTGCCCCACCCCGAGGCCGATGGCCTCCCCCGGCTGCCCGGCCTCGCGCAGCATCCGGATGCTCTCGGCCACGGCCTGGCCGGTGCTGTCCCGCTCGCAGGCTCCGTTCAGGCGCCGCATCGCGCCGTCGTGGTCGTCCGCCAGGGACAGCCGGGCGAGCTCGATGAGGGCGTACCAGGCGCGGGGGTTGCCCGCGATCTCCTCGGCCAGGGCCCAGACGGCCAGGTTCTCCGCGCGCTCGCGGTCCGCCGGCTCCGGGTCACCCGTGAGCGGGTCCGCCGGCCCCACCCCGGCCGCGCGGCGGCGCACCACCTCGGCGAGCGCGCGGAAGGCCGCGATGTCGTTGGGATCGTCCACCAGCCGGCCGCGGAGGGCGTCCTCGCGCGGGGCGTCGGGAGTGCGCGGCACCGCTGAGGGTCGCCGCAGTCCCACCCGCGTTGCCGGTCGTCGGCGAGCGAGGAGGGAGCGCAGTCGGTCCAGCAGAGCCATGACGATGACAGTAGCCGCAACCACCCCCAGCCGCCGGACTCTGGCTCCGCCGCAGCGCCAAGAACCGCACCACCACGCGGTTTTTCGCGTGTCCGACACGGGGCGCCAGGGGCTCGCTGGCCGTGGTCCCGCTGCCCGCGCAGGCCCGGCGGGCCGCGGTCCCGCAGCCCCCGCAGGCCGGCAGGCCACGGTCCCGCAGCCCCCGCAGGCCGGGTCAGCCGAAGGTGCCGTGCGGCAGGCGTGCGCCGGCCATCCCGGGGCCCGCACCCCACCGCGCCCACCCCCGGCCAGGCCACCCGCAGGCCGTCCTATGCTCCCCCTCATGGGAGCCGGTGAGCGGTCGGGGCGCAACGAGGGGAGCTCCGAGGTCGTCCGGCGGCTGCGCGGCGGCTCGGACATGCTCACCGCCGCGGCCCTGAAGCGTCTCGACGCCGAGGTGGACTGGTACCGGGACCTCGCGGCGGAGGACCGGTCCTGGATCGGGATGGTGGCCCAGGCCGGCATCGCCGCCTTCATCTCCTGGTACGAGCAGCCGTCCGCCGCCTCCTACAACGCCCAGGAGATCTTCCGGGCCGCCCCGCCCGAGCTCACCCGCTCGATCTCCCTCCAGCACACCCTCCAGCTCGTCCGCATCGTGGTGGAGGTGGTGGAGGACAACGCCGTCCAGCTCGCCGAGCCCGGCCACCAGCGCGACCTGCGCGACGCCGTGCTGCTCTACTCCCGGGAGGTCGCCTTTTCCGCGGCGGAGGTCTACGCCCGGGCCGCGGAGACCCGCGGCGCCTGGGACGCGCGGCTGGAGGCCCTGGTGGTGGACTCCCTCGTCCGCGGCGTCGCCGACGAGTCCCTCCGCTCGCGGGTCTCCGCCCTGGGCTGGTCCGGGCGCGGCCGCACGCTCGTCGTCGCCGCCCAGGCCGCCTCGCCGATGGACGAGCGGCGTACCGCCGACCTGCGCCGCGCCTGCCGCCGCGCCGCCCTGGACGCGCTGGTGGGCATCCAGGGCGACCGGATCATCGCCGTCCTCGGCGGCGAGGGCGACCTGCGCGCGGCCGCCGAGGCCCTCCTCCCCCGGCTCGGTCCCGGGCCGGTGGTGCTCGGCCCCCAGGTGCACGGCATCGCCGACGCCGGCCGCTCGGCCCGCGCCGCCGTCGCCGCGCTCCTCGCCGTGCCGGCCTGGCCCCGGGCGCCCCGGCCGGTCCTCGCCGACGAGCTGCTGCCCGAGCGGATGCTCAACGGCGACCCCCTCGCCCGGCGGACCCTGGTGGAGGACCTCTACAAACCGCTCCTGGCCGGCGGCGCGCCGCTGGTGCAGACGCTCGAGGAGTACCTCGCCCAGGGCCGCTCCCTGGAGGGCGCCGCCCGCGCGCTGTACGTCCACCCCAACACCGTGCGGTACCGGCTCCGGCGGATCGGCCAGCTCGTCGGCTGGGACCCCACCGACCCCCGCGAGGGCTTCGTGCTGCAGGTCGCGCTCGCCGTCGGCCGGCTCGCCCAGACGGCCGCACCGCACACCGGCCTCTGACCAACCGCACACCGGTCGCTAGCCAACCGTGCGGGACCCGGTACGCCACCGCGCCGCCCGCTCCCGGCGGCCCGTCCGCCCGCCCCCGGCCGGCCTGGACGAGCGTCTGCCCGCTCCTCGGCGGCCTACGCGCGTCCGACCGCCCCGGCGCGCCCGGCCGAGCCGCCGGACGACCACAGAGGTGACCCACCTCACCGCTTTGTGAGGTCCGCACAACCGGACCCCCGCCGGTTGGTAGGCGTCGGAGGCGGGCCGGGACCGGCCTCCTTGGCAAGGTAGACGGGTGCTCGCCGTCCTGTGCCCTGGTCAGGGTGCCCAGAAGCCCGGCATGCTCACCCCCTGGCTGGCCGACCCGGCGGCGCGGGACCGGCTGGACGGCTACGCCGAGACGGTCGGGCTGGACCTGGTCGCGCTGGGCACCACCGCCGACGCGGAGACCATCCGGGACACCCGGGTCGCGCAGCCGCTGCTGGTGGCCGCGTCCCTGCTCAGCTTCCACGCCCTGGTCGACGGCGGGACCGCGGCCGGCGACGACGTCTCCGGGAGCGCCGGCGGTGGGGTTTCCGACGGCGGCCGCGCACCCGCCGTCGTGCCCGGGCCCGACGTTGTCGCCGGCCACTCCGTCGGCGAGCTCGCCGCCGCCGCGGTCGCCGGGGTGCTCAGCGACGACGACGCCCTCACCCTCGTCCGCGAGCGGGGGGCGGCCATGGCCGACGCCGCCGCCGCCCGCCCCACCGGCATGGCCGCCGTCGTCGGCGGGCAGCCCGCGCAGGTCACCGAGGCCCTCGACCGGCACGGCCTGACCGCCGCCAACGTCAACGGCGGCGGCCAGGTGGTCGCGGCCGGCACGGCCGAGCAGCTCGCCGCCCTGCAGGCCGACCCGCCCCAGCGCGCCCGGGTCGTGCCGCTGCCGGTGGCCGGGGCGTTCCACACCGCGCACATGGCCCCGGCCGTGGACCGGGTCCGGGCCGCCGCCGCCGCGCTGCACCCGGCCGAGCCCGCCGTCACCCTGCTGTCCAACGCCGACGGCGAACCCGTCACCTCCGGCACCGCCGCCCTGGACCGGCTGGTCGCCCAGGTCGCGAGCCCGGTGCGGTGGGACCTGTGCTGCGCGCAGATGCTCGCGCTCGGCGTCACCGGCGCGGTGGAGCTCTGCCCCGGCGGGGTGCTCACCGGGCTGGCCCGCCGTACCCTGCCGGGGGTAGAGACCGTGGCCCTGACGGGGCCGGCGGACCTGCCCGCCGCCCGCGACCTGATGACCCGCCACGGAGGAACCCGATGACCCGACCCGCCCTGCGCGCCCCCGAGCCGGTCCGCCACGCCCGGATCCTCGGCATCGGCGGGGTCCGCGGGGAGCGGGTCGTGCCCAACGCCGAGATCGTCGAGCCGATCAGCTCCTCGGACGAGTGGATCCAGCAGCGCACCGGCATCGTCACCCGCCGGTACGCCGCCCAGGGGACCACGGTCGCCGACCTCGCCGAGGGAGGTGCCCGCGAGGCGCTGGCCGCGGCCGGCGTCGACGGCGCCGACCTGGACGCCGTCATCGTCTCCACCGTCACCCACTTCGAGCAGACCCCCTCGCTGGCCGCGATCCTGGCGGACCGGCTCGGAGCCACCCCGGCGCCCGCCTACGACATCTCCGCCGCCTGCGCCGGGTACGCCTACGGCATCGCCCAGGCCGACGCGCTGGTCCGGGCCGGGACCGCCAGCCACGTGCTCGTCGTCGGCGTGGAGAAGATGTCGGACTTCATCGACCCCACCGACCGGTCGATCAGCTTCCTCCTCGGCGACGGCGCCGGGGCCGCCGTCGTCGGCCCCTCGGACACCCCGGGCATCGGCCGCACCGTCTGGGGCGCCGACGGCTCCGGCGCCGGCCTGATCGACCAGACGCACTCCTGGCTGGACTACCGCGACGCCGACGGCACCGAGGTGCCCTGGCCCACGCTGCGCCAGGAGGGGCCGAGCGTGTACAAGTGGGCCGTCTTCCAGATGACGCCGGTGGCGGAGGCGGCGATCACCGCCGCCGGGCTGGTGCCCGCCGACATCGACGTGTTCGTCCCGCACCAGGCGAACATGCGGATTATCGACCACATGGTCAAGAAGCTCGGGCTGCGCGAGGACGTCGTCGTCGCCCGGGACATCGCCGAGACCGGCAACACCTCGGCCGCCTCCATCCCGCTGGCCACCGAGCGGCTGCTGCGCGAGGGCCAGGCCAAGAGCGGGGACATCGCCCTGCAGATCGGCTTCGGCGCCGGGCTGGTCTACGCCGCCCAGGTGGTCGTCCTGCCCTGACCGTCCGGCGCGCCGCCTGGTGCGCCCGGCCCCGTGCCCACCACACTGTCCCCCGACCACCCCAAAGACCAACGAGAGCGGAGCGACCATGGCGTACAGCGAGCAGGAGATCCTCACCGGCCTGGCGGAGATCGTCAACGAGGAGACCGGCCTGCCGGTGGAGCAGGTGACGCCGGAGAAGTCCTTCACCGACGACCTGGACGTGGACTCCCTGTCCATGATGACCATCGCCACCCTCGCCGAGGAGAAGTTCGAGGTCCGGATCCCGGACGAGGAGGTCGGCAACCTCAAGACCGTGCAGGACGCCGTCAGCTACATCAACGGCGCCCAGGGCTGAACCGCGGCCGGGGGCGCACCGGGTGCGCCCCCGGGTCCCGGCCCGGCAACGAGCGCCGGACCCCCCAACCACGCGCCGCCCGCGGCGCCCGACCCCTGGAGCAGCACATGGCAGGGACCACCGTGGTCGTCACCGGCCTGGGCACCACCAACCCGCTCGGCGGGGACGTGGCGTCCACCTGGTCGGCGGCCCTGGCCGGGAAGTCCGGCGTGCACACGCTGGAGAACGACTGGGCCGAGCGGTACGGGCTGCCGGTGGACTTCGCCGCCGAGGTGGCGGTCAAGCCCGCCGACGTCCTGCCCCGGCCCGAGCTGCGCAAGATGGACCCCTCGGCGCAGTATGCGGTCATCGCCGCCCAGGAGGCCTGGGCCGACGCCGGCAGCCCGGAGGTACCCGGCGAGCGGCTCGGCGCCGTCGTCGCCACCGGCATCGGCGGGGTCTGGACCATCCTGGACGCCTGGGACGTCGTGAAGGAAAAGGGCGCGCGGCGGGTCATGCCGCTGACCGTGCCGATGCTCATGGCCAACTCCTCGGTCGCGAACGTCTCGGTGCGGTTCGGCGCCAAGGCCGGGGCGCACGCCCCCGTCTCCGCCTGCGCCTCCGGCGCCGAGGCGGTGGCCTACGGGGTGGAGATGATCCGCAGCGGCCGGGCCGACGTCGTCATCGCCGGCGGCACCGAGGCCGCGATCCACCCCATGCCGCTGGCCTCCTTCGCCAAGATGCAGGCCCTGTCCACCCGGACCGAGGACCCGGAGGGCGCCTCCCGGCCCTACGACGTCGCCCGCGACGGCTTCGTCATGGGCGAGGGCGCCGGGGTGGTCGTCCTGGAGTCCGCCGAGCACGCCGCGGCGCGCGGCGCCCGGGTGCACGCCACGCTCGCCGGGGTGGGCCTGTCCGCCGACGCCTACGACATCGCCCCGCCGGACCCCACCGGCGGCGGGCAGGAGCGGGCCATGCGAGCCGCGCTGACGGACTCCGGCTTGGCCGCCGACGACGTCGTCCACGTCAACGCGCACGCCACCTCCACGCCCGCCGGGGACGGGGTGGAGGCCGACGCCATCGCCCGCGTGCTCGGCGAGAGCGCGGCCGTCTCGGCGACGAAGTCCATGACCGGGCACCTGCTCGGCGGGGCCGGGGCGCTGGAGCTCGTCCTGACCGTGCTCGCCGTCCGGGAGCGGACCGCGCCGCCGACGATCAACGTCACCGACCCCGAGCCGGGGCTGCGCATCGACCTGGTCCGGGACGCCCCGCGCGACCTGCCCGCCGGGCCGGTCGCCGCGCTGAACAACGCGTTCGGGTTCGGCGGGCACAACGTCGCCCTGCTGGTCACCTCCGCCTGACGCGCCGCCGGCGCCGGACCGCCCCCGCCTGACGGCCCGCGCCTGACGGCCCGCGCGCGGACGCCGGCCCGCGCGCGACGGCGGTCCTTCACACTTCCTGCACGCGGCGCCGACGCCCGCGGCACGCGGCCGCTCCTAGGCTGAGGAGCATGTCCGAGCAGGCCGCGGCGCCCCCGACGATCCTCGTCGTCGAGGACGACCCGACGATCAACCAGGCGCTGGCCGACCGGCTGACCGCGGAGGGCTTCGCCGTCGTCCGGGCCCACGACGGCCCCGGCGCCGTCGCCGCCTTCGGCGCCGCCGCCGTCGACCTCGCCGTCCTGGACCTCATGCTCCCCGGCTTCGACGGCCTGGAGGTGTGCCGGCGCATCCAGGCCACCCGCCCGGTCCCCGTCCTCATGCTCACCGCCCGGGACGAGGAGACCGACGTGCTGGTCGGGCTGGGCGTCGGCGCCGACGACTACGTCACCAAGCCGTTCCGGATGCGCGAGGTCGTCGCCCGGGTCCGCGCGCTGCTGCGACGGGTGGCGCGGGCCGAGCAGCTGGCCCTCGCCGGGGACGGCCGGCTCGCCGTCGGCGACCTGCTCCTCGACCCGGCCGGCCGTCGGGTCACCGTGGCCGGCAGCGAGGTCCACCTCACCCCGCTCGAGTTCGACCTGCTGCACATGCTCGCCGCCCGCCCCGGCACCGTCCGCAGCCGCGAGGACCTCATGCGCGAGGTGTGGGGCTGGGCCGACGCCCGCGGCACACGGACGCTGGACAGCCACGTCCGCACGCTGCGGGCGAAGATCGGCGCCGCGCGGGTGCGCACGGTTCACGGCGTCGGCTACGCCCTGGAGGGCTGAGCGGTGCCGGCTCCGGACCGCCCGCTGGACCCGGTCGGCTCGATCAAGACCAAGATCGGCCTGCTCGTCGGGCTGAGCGTGCTCGCCGCCGTCCTCGTCCTGCAGACCGGCCAGCGCGCCGGGGTGCCGGCCTGGCTGACGGTCCCGGCCACGCTCGCCGCGGCGCTCGGCGTCACCGCGTGGCTGGCCCGCGGGATGACCGCCCCGCTGCGGCAGATGACCGCCGCCGCCGGGCAGATGGCCGCCGGGGACTACTCGGTGCGGGTCGCCACCGGCTCGGCCGACGAGGTGGGCCGCCTCGCGCGGGCGTTCAACACGATGGCGGCGGACATCGCGACGGCGGACGCCCAGCGCCGTCAACTCGTCGCCACCGTCTCGCACGAGCTGCGCACCCCGCTCGCCGCGCAGCGAGCGCTGCTGGAGAACCTCGTCGACGGCGTCCGCACCCCCGACGCCGCCACCCTCGCCGCCGCACTGGCCCAGGCCGAGCGCCTCAGCGACCTCGTCGAGGACCTCCTTGACCTCGCCCGCGTCGACGGCGGTGCGGCGGTGCTCGACCTCGGGCCGGTCCGCGTGGCGGACCTGCTCAGCGCCGCCGTCGCCGAGGCCCGGGTCGGCGGGCGCGACGTCGCGCTGCGCACCGTCGTCGAGCCGCCCAACCTCACCGTCCGGGCCGACGGCGCCCGGCTCGCCCAGGTCGCGGCCAACCTGCTGGACAACGCCGCCCGGCACTCCCCTGCCGGCGGCACGATCACCGTCCGGGCGGCCGGCGAGGACGGGTGGTGGTCGCTGGAGGTGTGCGACGAGGGCCCGGGCATCCCGCCCGGGCAGGAGCAGGCCGTGTTCACCAGGTTCGGCACGGCGGACCCGGCCGGCGGCGGCACCGGGCTGGGCCTGTCGATCGCCGCCTGGGTGTGCGAGCTGCACGGCGGGTCCATCGCCGCCGTCCCGTCGGCCTCCGGTGCCCGCATCCGGGCCGTGCTGCCCCGCGACCCCGAGGCCACCGGTCCCGTCAGGCCTGGGTCCGTCGATCCGGCCTTGGCCGGCCCTGCCCCGGCCCCCGCACCTGCTGGTTCCGACGGGTCCGCCAGCCCCGCGCCTCATCCTGTGTGGTACTTGAAGCGCTTTCCGGGCCCGGCTAAAGCGCTTCAAGTACCACACAGGATGAATCCTGCCGCCGGTCTGGGCCGGCCCGTCGCCCCGGAGGACGGCCCGGGGACAACCGCCCCCACGCCCGCGCCGGCGCTGCCCGCCCGGCCGGGCGCCGTCGGCGCGCTCACGACCGAGCTGTGGCCCGAGCGCGGCCTCACCACGGCGCCGCGCCCGCTGCTCGCCTCCCTCGCCATCGGCGCCCTCGCCGCCGTCGTCCTGCCCGACCGGGAGGTCGGCCTGGGCGCCTTGCTCGTCCTGCTCCTCAGCGGCGCCCTGGTGCTGATGACCGCCCGGTATCGGACCCGGCCGTGGACCCATCTCTCGGCCTACCTGAGCCTGGCCCTCGGCGCCCTGCTCGTGCTGCGGGCGGCCGGGTGGCTCGCGGTGCTGGCCCTCCTCGTCGTCGCCGTCCTGGTCACGACCGCCCTGACCGGCGCCCACCGGCTCCCCGCCATGCTCGCCGGCGCCGCAGCGTGGCCGTTGTCCGCGCTGCGGGGCCTGCCGCTGCTCGGCCGCACCCTGACGGCGATGTCCAGCCGCACGCTGCTGTGGCCGGTGCTGCGCACGGCCGCCGTCTCGCTCGTCGCCCTCGTCGTCTTCGGCGGGCTTTTCGCCTCCGGCGACGCGATCTTCGGGTCCTGGGTCGCCCACCTCGTCCCGGACCTGGCCTGGGACGGGCTGATCCTGCGCACCTTCGTCCTCGTCGTCGTCGCCGGGACCGTCCTCGCCGCCTGCTACCTGGCCCTCAACCCGCCGCGGGTGGACCGGCTCGCCCTGCCCGCCGCCCGGCCGGTGGCGCGGGCGTGGGAATGGCTGGTCCCGGTCGGCCTCGTCCTGGCCGTCTTCGTCGGCTTCGTCGCCGCCCAGGCCTCGGCGATGTGGGGCGGGCACGACTACGTCCGCCGGGTCACCGGGCTGAGCTACGCCGACTACGTCCACCAGGGCTTCGGCCAGCTCACCGTCGCGACCGCGCTGACGCTGGCCACGGTCGCGATCGCGGTGCGCCGCGCACCGCGGGCCACCGCCCGGGACCGGCTGCTGCTGCGGGCGGCCCTGGGCCCGCTGTGCGCGCTCACCCTCGTCGTCGTCGCCTCGGCGCTGTTCCGGATGGCCGTCTACCAGCAGGCGTACGGGTACACCGTGCTGCGCGTCCTCGTCGACGCGTTCGAGCTGTGGCTCGGCCTCGTCGTCGTCCTGGTGCTGGTCGCCGGGGTGCGCTGGTCCGCGGCCTGGCTGCCGCGCGCCGCGCTGGTCTCCGGCGCGGTGTTCCTCCTCGCCCTCGGCCTGGCCAACCCGGAGGGCTGGGTGGCCCGGCAGAACATCGAGCGGTACGCGGACACGGGAAAGATCGACACCTCCTACCTCGCCACCCTTGGCCCGGACGCCGTACCGGCGATCGTCGAGGGGCTCCCGGCCGACCTCGCGCGGTGCGCGCTCCCCGACCCCGCCGACGGCGGCTGGGGCCGTGCCGGGGACGGGGACGTGCTCGAGTGGAACCTCGGCCGGTCCCAGGCGGCCGCGGCCGTCGGGGCGCTGCCCGGTGCGGGGACCAGCACGGACCGCAGCCGCTGCCCCTGACCCGCCGACGGCGCCGCTGGCCTTTCCTGGTCAGGAGCCGCCGCCCCCGGCCGGGTCGGGTCACCCTTCCCTGATCGGGATGCACCGTCCCGGGCCGGGTCGGCGCCGCCGTCGTCGCCCGGGCCGACGACGCCCGGGTCAGCCGATCGTCAGCCCACCCGGTGCAGCCAGCGCACCGGCGCGCCGGCGCCGGCGTACCGGAACGGCTCGAGCTCGTCGTCCCAGGCCTGGCCCAGCGCGAGGTCCAGCTCGTGGCGCAGCCGGACCGGGTCGCCGGCGTGCTCGAGGGCGGCGCGCACCCGGTCCTCCGGCACGACGACGTTGCCGTGCGCGTCCGTCTGCGCGTGGAAGATCCCGAGCTCGGGCGTGTGCGACCAGCGCCCGCCGTCGCAGCCCGGGCTGGCGTCCTCGGTGATCTCGTAGCGCAGGTGGGTCCAGCCGCGCAGCGCCGAGGCCAGCCGCGCCCCGGTGCCCACCGGGCCGACCCAGGAGTGCTCGGCACGCCACAGGCCGTCGGCGGCCGGCTGCACCGTCCACTCCAGCGCGACGCGCACGCCGAGGACGGTGCCGGCCGCCCACTCCACGTGGGGGCACAGCGCCCTGGGCGCAGAGTGCACGAAAATGACGCCGCGGGTGAAGGCACCATTCATGTCGACTCCTCCTGGTCGTTGTCCGAGGTGCGTCTTCCCCTACGACCTCGTGCCTGACCAGGCGTCACATGTACGCGGCGGAACAGGGGCCATCATGCCCGAAACTCCGGCGGCCCGCCACGTCCGCGGCGGCGGGCTCCTCAGAGCTGCTCGCGCACCGCCTTCATGGCCTGCTTCCGCACGCTCGGCTCGAGCCGGTCCAGGTACAGCAGCCCGTCCAGGTGGTCCACCTCGTGCTGGATGCAGCGGGCCATGAGCTCCTCCCCCTCGACCACCACCGGCTTGCCGTCCAGGTTGATGCCCTCGGCTCGCGCGAACCAGGAGCGCCGGGTGGGGAACCACAGCCCGGGGACGGACAGGCACCCCTCGTCCCCGTCCTGGTACTCGTCCTCCGACAGCGCCACGATCCGTGGGTTGAGGATGTACCCGACCTCGTCCTCGATGTTCCAGGAGAACGCCCGCAGGCCGACGCCGATCTGGTTCGCGGCCAGCCCGGCCCGGCCCTCGTCGTCGACGGTCTCCAGCAGGTCCTCCACGAGGGACCGGACACGGGCATCGATGTCGACGATCTCCGCGCACGGGGTGCGCAGGACGGGATCGCCGACGACACGGATCTCACGCATGGCCATGACGCCATCGTTCCACGCCGGCGGACGGGCCCGGACCGGCGCTCGACGCGGCCGGCCGGACGGCCGTCGGCGGTGGTCCCGGTGGGGCGACGTCGGCAGTAACCTCCTGCCCAGGCCGACGGCAGGGCTCCCGTGCCTACGACACCCGCGACCCGGACAGCTCCAGGACTGCCTCGCGGACCGCGGCACCGATCACCGCGGCGCCCTCCGTGGTGGGGTGGACGCCGTCGCTGGCCATGCCCGGTGCGAACCGGTCCCCCGCCCGCAGCCCGGCCGGCGCGTCCACCCAGGTCCAGCCCGCCTTGCCGGCCAGCTCGGCGAGCTGGTCGTTCAGGCGCTCGGCGAGCTCGGGGGCATTGTCGATCGGCGGGACGGCGCAGAGCACCACCTCCGGCGCCCCCACCGTGGCCGCGACCTGCCGGAGGTTGTCCGCCGTCTCGGCGAACGGCACCCCGCTCGTCACGTCGTTGGTCCCGGCGAGGACGACGAGCACGTCGGCCGGCACGGGCTCCACGCCGGCCGCCATCTGCGCGGTCGTCGCGCCCCACTCCGCCCAGCCGCCGGCGAAGGCGACGTCCTCCCCGACGGCGTGGCTCACCCAGGAGGCCGGGCCGAGGTCGCCCCGGGCGAAGTCGGGGCTGTCGGCCTCGGTGATCGAGTCCCCGACGGCGGCCAGGGCCACCGGTCCCGGCGGCGCCTCGTCTGGGCGCGCCGCCGTCGGCTCCTTCGGCGCAGTGGGCGCAGTCGGCACCGGAGCAGTTCCGGAGCAGCCACCGAGCAGGACCACGAGCACGACGGCGACGGCGGGCGCGGCCGCCGGGCGGCGGGGCCCACGACCGGTGCGGACGGCTCGCACGGCACCCCTCCCCGGCGGTGGCAGGACGTCTTGGCGAGTCTGGCACGTTGCCGAGACCCGGGACGAAGGCCGGCTCCCCGTTCCGGCAAACGGCCAGGACCCCGATGGCGGGGGCCAGCACCGTCCTGCCGCTGCATGCCCACCAGCTCCCACCGCAGCGCGTGCTGGCACCGCCACCCGCAAGACGGAAAAGCAGCGAAACACCTGATGAGTCGGCGCGCCGGAGGCAGGCCCGCGAACCGGTCCACGCCCGCCAGGGCGTCCTCGCTGACCCGGGTCAGGATCGCCCCGACCGTGCGCCAGGCGACCCGCAGCAGCTGGGCGACGGTGGACCTGCAGGTGCGTACCGTCAACCAGGCCACGGTGTCGTCGAAGGCCAGCGTGTGCCTTGCGTCGTGCCTCGCCCAGGGCACCGAGGCGACCACGACACCATGCTCCCGGCACCTCACCCGCGGGGCATCGGCCTCGACGAACGTCTTGACCGTGCCCAGGTCCAGCGCCCGCCCCCGGCGCCGATGCCCGGCGTCGTAGCCCGGGCACCTACGCCGGCAGATCCCGCACCGGCCCCGACGCCGGCGGGACACGCGCGCATGGACGACCACGCACTCCTCACCGCCGGACTCATCGAGCTCGACCCGCTCGATGACCACGCCCTGCTCGACCCCGATCAGGGCAGGCCATACCCTGGTGCTCACGCCGTTCTCCGCTCTTCGGTGACTGACCTTGACAGCCAGAAACCTCTAGGCAGAGAGCGGCGTGCCTCGTCAATGCCACGCCAGATCACCCATAGATGGGTCAGGAGAGCCCTTGACAGCGTGTGACGTGCCACGCAGGCTGAGTCTACGGGACTAGCACAGGGTCCTGTGCGGTCACGCACCACCCGTCGCCTACTTACACGGAGATCACCATGCCTACACCATCAGGGTCGTTGTAGCGTCTGAGACCAGGAATATTATCACCGCATTTCCCGAAGGAGTGTAGATGCCGGAGTCGGGGCTGCACGATCGGCTCGTCCGGATGCTCGGGCCTGATAACAGTGCGTACGTGGACGGTCACGGCGATATTGTCCTGACACGGTGGAACGGGACCGACCTCGTCTACCCCGTCGCGCTCTCCCTACCCGCAGGCACGCTGAGCCGTACTGTCGATCAGTATCGGCAGGATGCCGCTACCCTCTGGCCAGATCGCGACCCCGTCGACGCAGTGCTAGCTCTGCTCGCTGTCCATATTGACGAGGCTCTCGCGACGACACCCAACGGCGCTGGGCGAACGTTGGAAGTCCGAGACGGTGGCGTCTGGTTCACCTCGGAGTAACACCGAGCCACGCCAGCTCCTTCGCAATGCTTCTGTCGCTACGCGTCTCAGTTCACACACGGCGAAACAAGCGCCATCGACGTATCGCGGTTGTGGCCGCCGCTCAATGCGTGAACAGGCCGCTTGACGAGCTCGGCACGCAGCTGGGCGGTCTTCGGCGGCGCGAGCTCGGGCAGGCCCCTGACGGGGACCCCGCTGCGACGGCCGGCGGTGTGAGGAGCGGACCTGCAGCCTCCGCACACCTACGAGGTACGGCACCGGGAGTGGTGGGGGAGGAGAGGGTCGTCCGGGCAATCTCGCCGTTCGAGTACGTGCCGATACTCGTCAGCGTCCTGTTGGTGCTAGGAGCGTCGAGCGGGTTCGACGACTGGGTCAGATACGGCTCGAGGCAGGTGGCCGTGCTGTCGGTCGCGCTAACCGTCGCCGCCATGATGTCCGGCGTGCTCGTGTTCTTCGCCGGCCTGGCACTCTACCCTGCGGACGGCGAGCCAAGGCCCGCCGAGCTGCTGCCCATTCTCAACAACGTCGCGGCTGCCGGCCTGCTTGCAGTGGTTCTCGTCGCTCCGCTCGGACGAGCGCTAGGAACTTTGGCGTTCGGCGCAGCGCTCTGGTCGAACTACCAACTGCAGGCGCGTGCACACCCGATCGCCGAGTGATTACCCTTGACGTGGTACTACCATGCAGATTTTACCTTCGACCGCTCCATCCGCTGGGCCTGGCGCGCGGCGTTGTTCATCCTGGCACTGGTTGTCTCCTGGCGAGGGAGATATGCCCGCGTGCCCTTGCTCACCCAACGATGATGCCGAGAATGACAAGACCCAGACCACAACACCTGACCCGGCTTATGGTGATGACTTCTGGTGCCTGTCGGGGTTATTGTTAGGGTCGCGATTCGGTGACCGGTGATGGACGCCGCGGAGACTAGTACATCCCACCTGCTGCTACTGCCCGTCGACCGGCGGCTGAGGTAGCGTTGGCTGTACCTGAGGCGCTCATTCGGTGCCCCCGGCGGGACTTGAACCCGCGACCGACGAATTATGAGTTCGCTGCTCTGACCAGCTGAGCTACAGGGGCTAGTTGGGAAAGCTGCCGTTGGTGTAGCCAACGGTGCAGCCAACGCTAGCCGGGCCACCCAGTCGCCCGGGCGGCCGTGGCCAGCGTACCGGCCGCCGCGACGGCTACCGTGGCTGCCATGATCCGGCGCCGCGCCCCCCGTCTCCCCGCCGACCTCGCCGCGCACCTACCGCACGGGACGCGGACCCTGGCCGTCGCGGAGCTCCTCGACGGGAGCTGGGCGGTCACGGCCCAGGACGCCCTGACCGTGCTCGGTGCCGACGGCGTCCGCACCCGGGCCTCCTGGGACGAGGTGGAGAGCGCGCGGTGGGACGGGGAGACCCGCCAGCTCACCGTCTTCTGGGTCGAGGGCGCGCGCGGCCCGCTCGTGCTCACCACCGCCGACGACGGCGTCGAGCGCTTCACGTCCACCCTGCGCGAGCGCGTGCAGTCCTCGGTCGTGCACAGCGAGACGACGGAGCTCCCCAGCGGTGCCCTGGTGACCGCGAACGTGCGCCGCGGACCCGGCGGCGAGCTGCTCTCGCAGGTCACGGCTCGTGGGCCGCTGGCCGGCGACCGGGCCGAGCAGGACGTCATCGACGAGCTCGAGCGCCGGGTGCGCGACGCTGTGGGTCTTCCCACATGACCGACCTCGCCGGCACCCCCGGCCCGTCGGGAGTGGTTTGCTAGAGTCGCCTCGCGCGATCCCGCGTAGCTCAACGGCAGAGCATCCGACTGTTAATCGGACGGTTGTTGGTTCGAATCCAACCGCGGGAGCTCTGCAACTGGAGCGACGGCGACGGGCCCGCTGCGATGCAGCAGCACCCGGGCATCGACCGCGGAGTCGGCAGCACACAGCCAACCGTCGAAGAATGGGCCAGACGCGGCACCCGTCGACAGCCCCGGGACCGGCGCCGACGGCGCTCGCCGCCCGGTCGCCGTCGACCTCCGCCCCGGCTGCGAGCCCGGCCCGCCTGCCGAGCCAACGGCAGCCGATGGCGCACCATGGGGCCATGGACGAGGAACGCGCCGCCTACCTGGACCTGGTGCTCGTGGGTGGCCGTGAGCCCACCACGATCGTGCAGGTCCCCTACGACCCGCGGTGGCCGCTGCGCTTCCACGACCTGGCCGCCCGGGTCCACCGCGCCCTGGGCCCGGCCGCCCTCGCCGTCGAGCACATCGGCTCCACCGCAGTGGCCGGCCTGCCCGCCAAGCCGATCGTGGACATGCTGCTCCTGGTCGCCGACGTGGGCGACGAGCCGGCGTACGTCCCCGCGCTCGAGGCGTCCGGGTTCGCGCTGCGGGTGCGGGAGGAGCGGCACCGCATGCTCCGCACGGCCGCCCGAGACGTCCACCTGCACGTCTACGAGCCCGGTCAGCCCGACGTCCGGGACTACCTGGACCTGCGGGACTGGCTGCGCGCCAGCGCGGCGGACCGCGACCTGTACGCCGCCACCAAGGCCCGGCTCGCCCGGCAGGCGTGGGTGGACATGAACGAGTACGCCGACGCGAAGACCGACACGGTGCGCCAGATCCTCGGCCGGGCCCGGGCGTGGCGCTGCGGTCCTGGCTGAGCGGCCGAGTCCTGGCTGAGCGGCCAAGTCCCGGCTGAGCGGACCCGTCAGGGCTGAGCCGGTTCAGTCCTGGCTGAGCGAGCGCCGCTGGGCCTCCAGCGCCATGAGCTCGCCGAAGACGTCGCCGTAGGCCGGGTCGGTGGGCTCGGTGCGCTGCAGGCGGCCTTTGACGTCGGCGATCTGGCGGGTCAGGCCCATCCGCAGGAGCGCGGCGAGCACCCCGCGGGCGTAGCCGGCCAGCGCGTCGGGGCGGTCCTCGGGCAGCGGCGCGACGGCGAGCTCGGTGAGCACCCCGGCCACCGGGCCGACGGCGTTCTCCCGGACCTGCTCGGCCCACCAGCCGGCGGCACGGCGGGCGGCCTCGCCGGTGCTCCCCTGCGCGGCGAGCCGCTCCACCTGCTGGCCGTACGCCGTCGTCCCGCCGGCGGCGCGGATGGCGTCGTGCACCCCGCGGTAGGCCGGCACCGTGAAGGTGTCCGGCGCCAGGGAGTCGAACCCGGCGCCGAGAGCGTGCTGGGGCAGCTGCAGGACCACCTCCAGCACCTGCCGCTCGAGCCGTGCGACCGGGTCCTCCCGCCCGGGGCGGGCGGTGCGCGGCCCGCCGACCGGCCCGCCGTCACCCCGCCCGTCCGGCCCACCGCCCCGGTAGCCGGCGTACGCCCCCGCCGGGGCGCCGTCGGGCGCGCCGCCGCCCTGTCCATCAGGCCCGCCCCGGCCACCAGAGCCACCCCGCGGGCCGGGAGCGCCGTCACCGCGCGCAGCCGACCGGCCGCGCTGGCGCTCGGCGGCCTGGACGGCCCGGCGCACCGACGGCTCGTCCATGCCCAGCCAGCCGGCGAGCTCACGGGCGTACTCGGCCCGCAGGGCGCGGTCGCGGATCCCGGCGACCACCGGCGCCCCGGCCCGCAGCGCGGCCACCCGGCCCTCCGGCGTCGTCAGGTCCAGCTGGCGCAGCACCGACCGGATCGCGAAGGCGAACAGCGGCTGGCGGCCGTTGACCAGGTCGCGGACCGCGCCGTCGCCGCGCTGGAGCCGCAGGTCGCACGGGTCCAGCCCGTCCGGGCCGACGGCGACGAAGGTCTGGGCGGCGAAGCGCTGGTCCTCCTCGAACGCGCGCAGCGCGGCCTTCTGCCCGGCGGCGTCGGCGTCGAAGGTGAAGATCACCTCCCCGCCGTGGGTGGCGCCGGAGGAGAAGATGACCCCCGAGGCCGGGTCGGCGGAGTCCCCGAGCAGGCGGCGGACGATGCGGATGTGGTCGGCGCCGAAGGCGGTGCCGCAGGTGGCCACGGCCGTGCCGACCCCGGCCAGGTGCGCGGCCATGACGTCGGTGTAGCCCTCCACGACGACGACCCGGCGCTCCTTGGCGATGGCCCGCTTGGCCAGGTCCAGCCCGTAGAGCACCTGGGACTTCTTGTACAGGGCGGTCTCGGGGGTGTTCAGGTACTTCGGGCCCTGGTCCTCCTCCAGCAGCCGGCGGGCGCCGAAGCCCACGGTCTCGCCGGTGACGTCCCGGATCGGCCAGACGAGCCGGCCGCGGAAGCGGTCGTAGACCCCGCGGCTGCCCTGGGCGACGAGCCCGGCGGCGGTGAGCTCGGCGTCGTGGAAGCCACGGCCGCGCAGGTGCCGCAGCAGGTGGTCCCAGCCCTGCGGGGCGTACCCGACGCCGAAGGCGGCGGCCGCCGCCCGGTCGAAGCCGCGCTCGGCGAGGAACCGGCGGCCCGGCTCGGCGGCGGGGGCGTCGAGCTGCGCGGCGTAGAACTCCTCGGCCACCCGGTGGGCCTCGAGCAGGCGCTGGCGCCGGCCGGGCTCTTCCCGGGGACGGGTGCTGCCGCCGTCCTCGTAGCGCAGCTGGACCCCGACCCTGCCGGCGAGGTGCTCCACCGCCTCGCCGAAGGGCAGGTGGTCGATCTTCTGGACGAAGGAGATGACGTCCCCGCCCTCGTCGCAGCCGAAGCAGTGCCACAGCCCGAGCTGGGGCCGGACGTGGAAGGACGGGGTGCGCTCGTCGTGGAACGGGCACAGGCCCTTCATCGAGCCCACCCCGGCGGGCTTGAGGGTGACGTAGGCGCCGACGACCTCGTCGATGCGGGCCCGCTCACGCACGGCGGCGATGTCCTCGCGCCGGATGAGCCCTGCCATGGGCGTCAGTCTAGGTCGGGGCGGAGCGCGGCCGACGGCGGCTGCACAGGGGGCAGCACCGGGCCGGGCGGGCGTGGGCGGGCCGGGCGTTCGGGGGGCGGGGCCGTCGGCGGCCCGCCCGTCAGTAGACCTCCGACAGCATCCCGCACAGCCGGGCGTGCCACTGCTGGGCGGAGGTGTCGGTGAGCGAGGCGACCTGGTCGATGACCACCCGCAGCCGGGCGCCGTCGTCCGCGGCGGCCCGGTAGTCCGCCGCGAACGGCGGCTCGAGGTGGGCCGGCCCGGTGGAAGCCAGCGCGTCGACCAGGTCGAACAGGATCGTGCGCTGGGCCAGGTAGAGCGGCTCGTGCTCGCGCGGGGCCATGACGTACAGCGCGGCGACGCCCTTGAGCACGAGGATCTCCGCCGCCGTCGCCGCCGGGACCACCAGGTCCGCGGCGTAGCGGGTGAGCGGCCCGGGGCCGTAGGCCTCCCGGGTGGCGGCCTCCGCCGCCCCGCAGAACCGGCCGATGAGCTGGCTGGTCATGTCCTTGAGCCGGGCCAGGTCGCGGCGGGACCCGTCGTAGGAGCGCACCCAGATCGGGTTCGCCAGCAGCCGCTCGAGGGCCGCACCGAGCTCGTCGTCGCTGACGGCCGGGTCGTACCAGGCCCGCACCTGGGCGACCACGCGCTCCTGCTCCGCCGCCCGGCCCAGCGCCATCAGGTCCACCCGGCCGCCGACCACGGCGTCCTCCACGTCGTGCACGGAGTAGGAGACGTCGTCGGAGAGGTCCATCACCTGCGCCTCCAGGCAGCGCCGCCGCTCCGGGGCGCCGCGCCGCAGCCAGGCGAAGGCGGCGGCGTCGTCGGCGTAGACGCCGAACTTCCGGGTGCTGGTGCCGTCGGCGGCGCGCGGCCCGCCGCCGGCCGGCCAGGGGTACTTGGTGGCGGCGTCCAGGCTGGCCCGGGTGAGGTTGAGGCCGACCGGCTCGCCGGTGGCGGTGAAGACCTTGGGCTCCAGGCGGACCAGCAGCCGCAGCGTCTGGGCGTTGCCCTCGAACCCGCCGACGGCGGCCGCGACCTCGTCCAGCGCCCGCTCCCCGTTGTGCCCGAACGGGGGGTGGCCGAGGTCGTGCGCCAGGCAGGCGGTGTCCACCACGTCCGGGTCGCAGCCCAGGGCCTTGCCGAGCTCGCGGCCGACCTGGGCCACCTCCAGGGAGTGGGTCAGCCGGGTCCGGACGAAGTCGTCGCTGGCCGGCCCGAGGACCTGGGTCTTGGCGCCCAGGCGCCGCAGCGCCGAGGAGTGCAGCACCCGGGCCCGGTCCCGCTCGAACGGCGTGCGCCGCGGGTTCTTGCCCTCCTCGGGCCACCACCGCTCCTGGTCCCGGGCGGTGTAGGGCCGCAGCTCCCGGGCGCCGGCCGCGGCCGGCGCCCGGCCGGTGGCGGGGCGGGCGGGCACGTCGCGAGCCTACCGAGCCGGCCGCCGTCGGCGCCGGCATGGGCGACAATGTGGGGATGACGGACGCGCGGGTACCGCAACCCCCGGCCGAGGCCGTCCCGACGGCGGCCGACGAAGCCCCGGCGGAGACCGCCCCGCCGGGCCCGGACCAGACCGCCCCGGCCGTCGCCCCCGGCGAGACCGCGGAGCCCGGCGCCCCGGACGAGACCGCGCCGGCCGGCCCGGCCCTCACCGGCGTGCTGACCACCACCCTGGTCCACCGCCGCTCCCCCAGCCCGGCTCCGTGGTGGCACAGCGCGGTCGTGACCGAGGTCCCCGGCCTCGCCGACGTCCCCGGCCTCGCCGCGCTCGCCGCCGACATGACCCACCTGTCCCGGCTCGGTGTGGACGCCCTGCAGGTGTGGTGCCCCGGCCTGGACCCGGCCGCCGAGCCGGCCCGCGCGGCCGTGACCGAGCTCGTCCGCCGGGCCCACCAGCGCGGGCTGCGCGTCATCGTCGCGCTCGACGCCGCGCCGCCGGAGGACCTCCTCGGGGCGGCCGGGGCGTGGCTGGACCACGGCGTCGACGGCATCGACCTGCGCGGCGCCGACGGGCTGCCGATCGGCGCGCTGCAGGCGCTGGTGGCCGGCCGGTCCGAGGAGGGCGTCCTCACCGGCGCCGCGTCCGGCCGGGACCGGGAGCACCTGCTCGCCCGGCTGCGGGAGGAGTGGCTGCACATCACCCGCGACGACCGGCTCGCCCTGGCCCCGTGGGACGCCGGCGCGCTCCGCGAGGCGGTCACCGACGCCTTCACCCACCGCGACGCCGTCGGGACGACGGGCGGCTGGCAGCTCCACCGGCTCGGGCCGGAGGCGGGCCCGCCTGCGTGGGCGGTCCCGGCCGAGACCCGCGAGCGGCGAGCGGCGGCGATGACCTTGCTCATGCTCGCCCTGCCCGGTGCGGTCTACCTGCGCCAGGGGGACGGCCCCGGCGTCGACCCGGGCCCCGGGCCGGTCGCGGCGGCGGTCGCCCGGGTCAGCGCCGCGGCGCAGGAGCAGCGCGGGGTCCCGGGCAGCCGGTACGAGGTGGTCCGGCGCGCGCTCGGGCTGCGGCACGAGCTGCGGCTGGGCACCGGCCCGCTGGCCTGGGTGGACGACGCCACCGGCCCGGACACGCTCGTCCTGCTCAGCGGCGACCTCATCGCCGTCGTCAACCTCACCGGCGCCAGAGTCTCGGTCGCCACCTCCCGGGAGCTGATCCACGCCAGCGGCCCGGTGCCGCTGGCCGACGGCGACCGGGTGGTCGTGCCGGCCGAGACCACCGTCTGGCTGGCGCCGCGCTGACCCCAGCCGGTCGGCGCTGACCGGGCGGGGGCCGACCGGAGCGGGCCCGGAGCCGGCCGCACCGCCACCAGGCGCCCGGCCGGGATGTGCGCCCCTGTACCGCGTTGCCGTAAGTTGCAGGCAGCAGTTCCACGGGCCGGCAGCAGCGCCGACGAGGGAGCGGCAGGGCCCGGGGAGAAGAAGGTCGGAATGCACGGACGCACGAGGCTGGCCGACGTCGCCGAGCAGGCAGGCGTGAGCACCGCCACCGTCTCCCGGGTGCTCAACGGCAAGGCCGGCGTCGCCGGGCAGACCCGCCAGGCCGTGCTGGCCGCCCTGGACCTGCTCGGCTACGAGCGGCCGGAGAAGCTGCGGTCACGGTCCGCCGGGCTCGTCGGGCTGGTCCTGCCCGAGCTGGACAACCCGGTCTTCCCCGCGTTCGCCCAGGCCACCGAGACCACCCTCGCCACCGCCGGGTACACCCCGCTGCTCTGCACCCAGTCCCCCGGCGGCATCACCGAGGACCAGTACGTCGAGATGCTGCTCGAGCACGGCGTCGACGGCATCATCTTCGTCTCCGGCCTGCACGCCGACACCCAGGCCGACCCGGCCCGCTACCGCCGGCTGCGCGAGCGGGAGGTCCCGTTCGTCCTGGTGAACGGGCACAACCCGGCGGTCGAGGCGCCGAGCTTCTCCACCGACGACCGGGGCGCGATGGACATCGCGGTGCGGCACCTGGCGTCCCAGGGGCACCGCGCCATCGGGCTGGCCGTCGGGCCCTCGCGGTTCGTGCCGTCCCAGGGCAAGCGGGATGGGTTCCGCACGGCGATGGCCAGCTACCTGGAGGAGACCGACCCGCCGGTGGTCACCGCCCTGTTCACCGTCGAGGGCGGCACGAGCGCCGCCGGGCAGCTGCTCGACGCCGGCTGCACCGCCATCATCTGCGGCTCGGACCTGATGGCCCTGGGCGCGGTCCGGGCGGCCCGCAGCCGCGGGCTCGCGGTGCCCGCGGACCGGTCCGTCGTCGGCTACGACGACTCCCGGCTGATCGCCTTCACCGACCCGCCGCTGACCACCGTCCGGCAACCCGTGGAGGCCATCTGCCAGGCCGCCGTCGCTACACTTGTCGCCCAGATCAGGGGGCGGGAGGTCCCGTGCACGGACCTGCTGTTCGTACCCGAGCTCATCGTCCGCGGGTCCACCGGCGCCGCGCCCGGCGTCCGGCACGCCTCGATGTACTGACGGGCGGGTACGCCGGGGGCCGCGGCAGCCGGCACGGACGGCGTCCCGGGACCGGGCACCGGCCTCGCGGCCGGCACCGGGGTCGGGGCGGCCACTGTCCCGGGACGGGCACCAACCTGAAGCGGGCCGCCGGTCGGTCCGCCGGTAGCCTGCCGCGCACTCCCAGCCCGTCCAGCCCGTCCGAGCCGCCTACCCCCAACCGTCCGACGCACCTCAGCCAGCCCCCGGCCGACGACCCCGACCAGCACCAACCCGAGAAGGAGCACCGTGCCCCACGCCACCACCGAGCTGATCACCGCCGCCCCGGACGCCGACGCCGCCGACCGGTGGTGGCGCCACGCCGTCATCTACCAGGTCTACCCCCGCTCCTTCGCCGACTCCGACGGCGACGGCATGGGCGACCTGCCGGGGATCACCGCCCGGCTGGACCACCTGGCCGCGCTTGGCGTGGACGCCCTGTGGCTCTCCCCGTTCTACCGCTCCCCGCAGGCCGACGGCGGGTACGACGTCGCCGACTACCGCGACGTCGACCCCCGCTTCGGCACGCTGGCCGACGTCGACGCGCTCCTCGCCCGGGCCCACGAGCTGGGCCTGCGGGTCATCGTCGACCTCGTCCCGAATCACACCTCGGACGAGCACGCCTGGTTCCGGGCGGCCCTCGCGGCCGGCCCGGGCAGCCCCGAGCGCGACCGCTACATCTTCCGCGAGGGCCAGGGCGAGACCGGCGAGGAGCCGCCGAACAACTGGCAGTCGGTCTTCGGCAGCGGCGCCTGGACCCGGGTGCGGGACCGCGCCGACGCCCCGGGGAGCCCGTGGGCCGAGGACGGGCAGTGGTACCTGCACATGTTCGACACCAAGCAGCCGGACCTGAACTGGGACAACCCCGAGGTGCGGGCCGAGCTGATCTCGGTGCTGCGGTTCTGGCTGGACCGCGGCGTGGACGGCTTCCGGGTCGACGTCGCCCACGGCCTGGTCAAGGCCCCCGGCCTGCCGGACTGGTCCGGCGAGGTGGAGATGGTCGAGGGCGCGGAGGAGCCCGCGGGCGTCACGGCCGACGGCTCGCCCGGCCACGCCCGGCCGCCCATGTTCGACCAGGACGGCGTGCACGAGATCTACCGCGACTGGCGCCGGGTCCTGGCCGAGTACGACGGCGACCGGATCCTGGTGGCCGAGGCGTGGGTGGCCCCCATCGAGCGGCTCGCCCGGTACGTCCGCCCCGACGAGATGCACCAGGCCTTCAACTTCGCCTTCCTGATCGCGCACTGGTCGGCCGAGGAGCTGCGCGGGTGCATCACCCGCTCCTACCGGGCCAACGACGCCGTCGGGGCACCGACGACCTGGGTGCTGTCCAACCACGACGTCGTCCGGCCCGCCTCGCGTCTGGGGCTGCCGGTGACCGGCAAGGGCCCCAACGGCATCGGCGCCGAGGACGTCCAGCCCGACCGCGCGCTCGGGCTGCGCCGCGCCCGCGCGGCGAGCCTGCTCATGCTGGCCCTGCCCGGCTCGGCCTACCTCTACCAGGGCGAGGAGCTCGGGCTGCCCGAGCACACCGCGCTGCCCGACGCCGTCCGGCAGGACCCGGCCTTCGCCCGCACCGGCGGGGCGGAGAAGGGCCGCGACGGCTGCCGCGTCCCGCTGCCCTGGGCGGCCACCGAGCCCGGGTACGGCTTCTCCCCCACCGGGGCGACCTGGCTGCCGCAGCCGGCCGACTGGGCCGGCTACGCGGTCGACGCCCAGACCGGCCGGGCCGGGTCCACGCTGGAGCTGTACCGCTCGGCGCTGGCCCGCCGCCGCGAGCTCGGCCTCGGCGCCGGCACGCTGTCCTGGCTGCCCGAGCACCGCACCGACGACGTGGTGGCCCTGGTCAACGCCCCGGCCGGCGGGCCTGAGCGTCCCGACGTCCTGGTGCTCGCCAACCTCGGGGAGCAGCCCGTCGCGCTGCCGGCCGGGGCCCGGCTGCTGCTGGCGAGCGAGGCCCTGCAGGAGGACGGCGACGGCTGGCTGGTCCCGGCGGACACCACGGCCTGGGCGGTCGTCGACCGGTAGCCGGACGGGCCGCCTGACGTCCGCGTGACCGCCGGATGCTCTCGAGCAAGAGAAGCAAGCAGCGACCCAACAACCAGCGGAGCTGATGGCATGGGAATCTGTATCGGTTCCCGGCCGTCAGCCTCTCTGCCGCTCACAACGTCTCGATGCCACCGGCCTAGATCAGAACGACTTATCGAATGGTGGACCCGTGCGTCGGCTTCCGCCAGCTATACGAAGCCAGTAGGCACACCCCGTCCAGTGCACAAACACCATCCACCAAACTATAAGCCAACCGAAACTCACCCTAGAGCTTTTTCAGTTGGTCCGGTAGACTGGGCGACGAGACCCGAGAGAGGGGAGACCCGAGGTGGCCGCCGAGTTCGACATCGAGGGCAGCTGGCCCGAGCTGTTCGCCCCGCTGAGCGACGCGGAGCGTCGCGAGGTGGTGAGCAACTTCGCCAGCAGCTGGCACGAGGGCTGGGTCCCCAACCGGACTGACGTTGAGGACCTGATCGCGTGGAAGCGTGGCGTCATCGATGACGCCGAGTACGACCGGCGCACCGAGGCCGCGATCGCTCGGGGCAGGGCGCAGGCGATCGCCGGCTGATGGCTGGCCGGTTCGCCAGCTGGGACTCATACTTCTGGGAGCCGGGCGGCACCGTCCTGCGCAATCTCTACGGAGAGCGGGATGCTGGTGTCCTAGCGCGTCGGGAGTACCGCGAGACTGCGCGGCGCTGGGACGAGCTGGTCACCGGACGGGTGCGGGTCCCCAGGACTTATGACGCCGAGCACCTGCGCGCGATCCACCGGCACCTGTTCGGCAACGTGTACGAGTGGGCGGGGGAATACCGGACCGTCGGGATGGCCAAGGGGTGGAGCAACTTTGCCGAACCCTCGCAGATCGACCAGTACCTAGCCGACGCGGCGCGCGTGATCCACCTGACCGACTGGGCAAACCTCGACCGCAGGGAATTCGCCGCCGCGGCGGCAAGGACGTTCGCCTACGTCAATACTGCGCATCCGTTCCGGGAGGGCAACGGCCGCGCCTCGAAGTTGTTCATGCAGCACGTTGCGGAGCTGAGCCGGTGGAGGATCGACTACAGCCCGAAGGTGTCCGGGGTGAGCGCGGAGATCTGGAACCAAGCCTCGATGCTGTCGAGCCCGGACCTGGGCAGCTACGACCCGGTGCCCGGCTCCTTGGTTCCGGTGTTCTACGCGATGACGCAGCCCAGGGAGCGGCCGCCGGCCCCGGCGGACGGGTCGGATGCCGGCGACGGGTCGGATGCCGGCCATGCCGCCGGGCCCGCGTCCTACCCGCGCGGTGCCGGGGAGGCGACAGGCCAGAACCCCGGCAGCTGAGCCCTGCAGAAGAACACCACGACGACGCTGCCGTTGAGCATGCCGTAACAGCTAGGTAGTGCTCGCCATCGGGCCCCGCCGTCGGCGCTGGGCCGGCCGGTACGTGACGGCGGCGATCAGCCGCCCGAGACCGCCAGCTCGGCCTCGGTGAGGACGCCGCGGACCGCCTCGTCCACGTCCTGGCTGGTCAGCCAGCCGTCGGGGAGGTGCGGCTGCCGCGGGCTGCCCGCCCGGCCGCGCGGGCCCTCGGCCGCGGCGCCGGGGTAGGGCTGGTCCAGGTCCAGGGCGGCCAGGCGCTCGTCGAGCTCGGCGCGGGAGGACACCAGGCCCAGGTCGTGCCGGGCCTGGCCGCCGGCGACGTAGCCCTTGAGGTACCAGGCCATGTGCTTGCGCATCTCCCGCAGCGCCCGCCCCTCCTCGCCGAAGTGCGCCACCATGAGCTCGGCGTGCCGGCGGACGACGGCGGCGACCTCGCCGAGCCCCGGCGTGACCCGCCGGGCGGCGCCGTGGCTGGCGGCGACGAGGTCGGTGAACAGCCAGGGCCGGCCCTGGCAGCCGCGGCCGACGACCACGCCGTCGCACCCGGTGACCCGCATCATCTCCAGGGCGTCCTCGGCGGACCAGACGTCCCCGTTGCCGAGCACCGGGACGCTGCGGACCGCCTCCTTCAGCCGGGCCACCGCCGCCCACCGGGCCTGGCCGGAGTAGTGCTGGGCCGCGGTGCGGGCGTGCAGGGCGACGGCGGCCACGCCGGCCCGCTCGGCCAGGCGCCCGGCGTCGAGGTAGGTGAGGTGGTCCTCGTCGATGCCCATCCGCATCTTCACCGTGACGGGGACCTCGTGGTCCCGCCCGGCGGACGCCGCCCGGGCCGCCCCGACGGCGGCGGTGACGATGGCCGCGAAGAGGTCCCGCTTCCACGGCAGCGCCGCTCCCCCGCCCTTGCGGGTGACCTTGGGCACCGGGCAGCCGAAGTTGAGGTCGACGTGGTCGGCCCGGTCCTCCTCGACCAGGATGCGCACGGCGGCCGCGACGGTGGCCGGGTCGACGCCGTAGAGCTGGACGGAGCGGACCGGCTCGTCCGGGTCGGCGGCGATCAGCCGCATCGTCTCCGGGGTGCGCTCGACGAGCGCACGGGAGGTGACCATCTCCGTGACGTACAGCCCGGCGGGCGCGTGCGACCCCGGCACGGCCGGCGCGGCACCGACCGGCAGGCCCTCGACGCCGGCCTCGCGGCACAGCTTCCGGAAGGGCGGGTTCGTCACGCCGGCCATGGGGGCCAGGACCACGGGGCTCCCCACGCTCACCGGTCCGACCTGCAGAACGCTCACCGCGCCATTGTCGCTGCTCTCGGCCCCCGGGACAGCCGACGGCCGGCGGAGCCGTGCCGCATCCGGTGGCGGTCAGCAGGACCCGGCGGCGGTCAGCGGGACCCGGCGGCGGTCACCGCGACCCGGCGGGGACGTCGCGCGCCGCTGCCTCGGCAGGGGCGTCGCCGTCGTCGGCCCGACCCGGCCGGCTGGCGCGGACCAGGGCGGCGGCGATCCCCGTCGTCACCGGGATCGCCAGGACCAGGCCGACCGAGGACACGAGCGTGCGGACGACCTCCTCCGCGATCTCCCCGGCCATCAGGGTGTCGAGGGCGGTGCGGTCCATGAGCGCGGCCGCCATGAGCACCGGCAGCGCGGTGCCCACGTAGGCGAACGCCAAGGTGTAGACCGTCGACGCGATGTGGTCGGCCGATGCGCATGCCGCGCGCGAAGAGGCGCCGGCGGGTCAGGGCGGGGTTCGCGGCGTGCAGCTCCCATACCGCTGAGGCCTGCGTGATCGTGACGTCGTTGAGCGCGCCGAGGCCGGCGATGACCATGCCGCACAGCAGCACGTCGGTCAGCGACAGGTGCGGGAAGGTAGCCAGCAGGATCAGGGACTGCTCCGAGCTGGTACCGGTGAGGTTGGCGGACCGCGTGCCCCACGCCGCCAGGGCCACGGTGAGGCCGAGGCCGACGAACGTCCCGAGCAGCGCCGTCGTCGTCCGGATGGAGACGCCGTGGGCGAGGTACACGGACAGGAACATCATCGCCGCCGAACCGACCAGGGCGACCAGCAGCGGCGGCTGCCCGAGCATGATCGCCGGGATGACGAAGACCACGATGACGCCGAGCGAGCCGGCGAGCCCGACCATCGCGGCGAGCCCGCGCCAGCGCGCGACCGCGAGAACGACCACCGCGTACAGCGCCGCCAACCATGCCACCGGGGCGCCGCGCTCGAAGTCCCAGAAGACGTAGGGGCTGCCGGTCCCCATGGCGGAGGGGCTGAACAGCAGGCGCACCCGGTCGCCGGCCTCCATGCCGTTGGCCATGATCTCCGGCGGCACCTGCACCGGCACCACCTGGCCCGCCTGCTCCCCGGTCGCCAGCTCGGCCCGCACCTGACCGTCCGCGGTGGCCCCGGGCTCCCCGGAGCCGACGACCTCGACGACCGTGCCCGTCTCGATCGTCATCCCGGTGCCGGCCAGCGGGACGGACCCCATCGGGGTTTCGCCGCGCGGCCACATCGCCACCAGCGCGACGACGGTCGCCAGGAGCAGCGGGACAACGAGCGCGGCCAGGATGCGGCGCGCGCGGCGTGCCTCGGCGGGGGCGAGGGTGGCGGCCGCACCGGCGCGCAGGTGGTGGTGTGAGCGGGGCACGCCCCATGCTCGCCGCCGGCCGCCCCGCAGACCGGGAGGACGCGCCGCGCGTCGGGCCCGAGACGGCACACACGGTGGATCAGGGGCAGGAAGCCCTGTGGCCGCGGCGCCAGCGCTCGCCGCGGTCAAGCAGCGGCAGCAGGCGCGGTCAGGCGGGGACTTCGCCGTGGCCGCGTGCCCGCCGTCGGCCGGGTCGGGCTCAGCAGCCGGGCAGGCGCTCGGCCAGGTACCCCCGGACCTGGTCCAGCCCGACCCGGGCCTGGACCATCGTGTCCCGCTCGCGGACCGTGACCGCCTGGTCCTGCAAGGAGTCGAAGTCCACGGTGACGCAGTACGGCGTGCCGACCTCGTCCTGGCGGCGGTAGCGCCGGCCGACGGCGCCGGCGTCGTCGAAGTCGACGGTCCAGTACTGGCGCAGCTCGGCGGCCAGGTCCCGGGCCACCGGGGAGAGCTGCTCGTTGCGGGACAACGGCAGGACGGCCGCCTTGGTCGGGGCCAGCCGCGGGTCGAGCCGGAGCACCGTGCGCTTGTCCACCCCGCCCTTGGTGTTGGGGGCCTCGTCCTCGGTGTAGGCGTCGACGAGGAAGGCCATCAGGGACCGGGTCAGCCCGGCGGCGGGCTCGATGACGTAGGGCACCCAGCGCTCGTTCTTGCCCTGGTCGAAGTAGCTCAGGTCCTGCCCGGAGTGCTTGGTGTGGGTGGACAGGTCGAAGTCGGTGCGGTTGGCGATGCCCTCGAGCTCCCCCCACTCGCTGCCGGCGAAGCCGAACCGGTACTCGATGTCCACCGTCCGCTTGGAGTAGTGGGAGAGCTTCTCCGCAGGGTGCTCGTAGTGGCGCAGGTTCTCCCGGGAGATGCCCAGGTCGGTGTACCACCGGGTGCGGGTGTCGATCCAGTACTGGTGCCATTCCTCGTCGGTGCCGGGCTCGACGAAGTACTCCATCTCCATCTGCTCGAACTCCCGGGTGCGGAAGATGAAGTTGCCCGGGGTGATCTCGTTGCGGAAGGACTTGCCGATCTGCCCGATGCCGAACGGCGGCTTCTTCCGGGCCGAGGTCATGACGTTGGCGAAGTTGACGAAGATGCCCTGCGCGGTCTCCGGCCGCAGGTAGTGCAGCCCGGCCTCGTCCTCGACCGGGCCGAGGTAGGTCTTGAGCATCATGTTGAAGTCGCGCGGCTCGGTCCACTGCCCCCGGGTGCCGCAGTTCGGGCAGACGATGTCGGCCAGCCCGTGCTCGGCCGGGCGGCCCTTCTTCTCCTCGTACTCCTCGAGCATCTGGTCGGCGCGGAAGCGCTTGTGGCAGACCTGACACTCGGTGAGCGGGTCGGTGAACACCCCGACGTGGCCGGAGGCGACCCAGACCTCCCGCGGCAGGATGATCGCGGAGTCCAGCCCGACGACGTCGTCCCGGGAGGTCACCACCGCGCGCCACCACTGGCGCTTGATGTTCTCCTTCAGCTCCACGCCCAGCGGCCCGTAGTCCCAGGCGGACCGGGTGCCGCCGTAGATCTCCCCCGAGGGGTAGACGAAGCCGCGCCGCTTGGCGAGGTTGATGACGTTGTCCAGGCGGGAGGCTGCAGCCACTGATCACTCCGGTCTCGTGCTGACCCGCACCTGGCGGGTGCGGGAGGTCTGGGCAAACCTACCGGGCCGCGGGGAAGGTTCGGTGCGGCAGCCGGACGGCGGGCGCCCGGGACTACCCCGACGACGACGGTGTCCGCGCCTACCCCGCCCGACGGCGGGTGCCCCCGTAGACCCCGCCGACGGCGGGTACACCCGTACACCCCGCCGACGGTGGGTGCTCGGTTCTCCCTTGCCGGCAGCCGTGCCGGCGTTCGGGCCGACGGCGGCCGGTATCTGTCCCCGGTGCCGGCGCTCACCGCCGACGACCGCCGCCGCCAGGCGGCGCACGCGTCTCCGGGACGCCTTGACGCCCCCAGCAAGCAGTGCCACCGTCTGGCCCAGAAACATCATCACCGCGACGAAGGGGCCAATCATGAGGATCACATACGACAGAGACGCGGACGCGGCCTACATCTCGCTCGTGCAGAAGGTCGAGCCGGGAGAGGCGACCCGCCAGGTCCCCTTCATCGAGACGCCGAACAACGAGTCCCAGGTGACTCTTGATTTCGATGTCGAGGGCCATCTTCTGGGCATCGAAGTGCTCGTAGCGTCGCGGGCGCTCACGGCGGAATTGCTGGCTGAAGGTTCACCGGGATGAGATTTTCGGGCTCTTCGCAGTCGTGAACGTAGGCGGCCCCGGAACCCGCCGGCCTCGAGCAGGATCGGGCGATGTCGTGGGTGAGGTTGCGGAAGCCCAGGGCGGAGCGGCGCAGTTCGCGTCGCCCGTCGACCGTCTCGGTCGGGCCGTTGCTTATCCCTGCGCGGCCGACGCGGGCCGGGGTGCCGGTGGCCCGCTCGTGCAGAAGCCGGCACGACGTGCGCACGTCGGTCAAGGCGACGGGCCCACCGGTGCTGGCGCCGTCCGCGGTCACGAGCCGCTCGTGGTGGTTCTCGGATCGCCGCACCGGTGGGCAAGCGGCGACCAGCCCGATCCCGGTGCCGCGGTGACGATGCTCACCCTGACTGGGTTGACACCGATTCTCACCAAACTTGAGAATGTCTCTCATGAAGCGCCGTCTGTTGAGCGGGGCCGTGGCCCTCGCCGTCGCCCTGCCCCTGGCCGCCTGCAGCGCCGACGCGGCGCCGGACAGGAGCCCCGACGGCAAGCTCGAGGTCCTGGCGGCGTTCTACCCGCTGCAGTACCTCGCGCAGGAGGTCGGCGGGGAGCACGTGGAGGTCTCCTCGCTCACCCCGGCCGGCGCGGAGCCCCACGACCTGGAGCTCTCGCCGAACGACGTCACCCGGCTCTCCGGCGCCGGGGCGGTGCTCTACCTCTCCGGCTTCCAGCCCGCCGTCGACGACGCGGTCGCCCAGACCGAGCCGGAGCACGCGCTCGACGTCGCCGGCAGCGCGGACCTGCACGCGGCGGAGGACGGCGAGGACGACCACGCGGCCGAGGAGGACCACACAGCCGAGGACCACGCCGGCCACGACCACGGCAACCTCGACCCGCACTTCTGGCTGGACCCGGCCCGCCTCGCCCGGGTCGCCGAGGCCGTCGGCGAGGAGCTGGGCGCCGCCGACCCCGACAACGCCGACGCCTACGCCGCCGGCGCCGCCGACGTGCGCGAGCGCCTCCTCGGCCTCGACGCCGCCTACCGCGAGGGCCTCGCCCAGTGCCAGACCCGCACGATCGTCGTCGCCCACGAGGCCTACGGCTACCTCGCCGAGGCCTACGACCTCACCCAGGTCGGCCTGGCCGGCCTCGACCCGGAGACCGAGCCCTCCCCCGCCCGGCTGCGCGAGGTGGCCGAGGTGGCCCGCGAGGCCGGCACCACCACCATCTTCACCGAGTCCCTGGTCAACCCCGAGGTCGCCCAGACCCTGGCCGACGACCTGGGCCTGGCCACCGCGGTCCTGGACCCGGTCGAGGCGCAGGCGGACCCGGACGCCGACTACGCCGACGTGATGACCAGCAACCTCACCACCCTGCGCAGCGCGCTGGAGTGCGCATGAGCGCCGCCCCGCCGGTCCGGGCCCGCGACCTCGCCGTCGTCCTCGGCGGCCGCACCGTGCTGCGCGGGATCGACCTGACCGTCGGCACCGGCGAGATGGTCGCCCTGCTCGGCGCGAACGGCTCGGGCAAGTCCACCCTCGTCCGGGCGGTCCTCGGCACGCTGCCGGCGGCCCGCGGCACGGTCGAGCTGTTCGGTGCGGACGTGCGCCACCGCCGGCAGGTGCCCTGGCAGCGGGTGGGCTACGCCCCGCAGCGGGTCACCGCCACCGCCGGCGTCCCGGCGACGGCGCTGGAGGTCGTCGCCGCCGGCCTGCTGGACCACCGGCGGCTGCGCCCCGGCGCCGGCTGGCGGGACCGGGCCCGGGAGGCGCTGGACGAGGTCGGGCTGGCCGACCGCGCCGGGGAGAGCGTGCAGACCTTCTCCGGCGGGCAGCAGCAGCGCGTCCTGATCGCCCGCGCGCTGGTGCGCCGCCCGGACCTGCTCGTCCTGGACGAGCCGCTCGCCGGCATCGACCGCGGCTCGGCCGAGGCCCTCGCCGCCACCCTCACCGGGCTGCGCGAGCGGGGCACCACCCTGCTCGTCGTGCTGCACGAGCTCGGCGAGCTCGCCGGCCTGGTCCAGCGCGCCGTCGTCCTCCGGCACGGCCGCGTGGTGCACGACGGCGCCCCGCCCGCCCCCGCCGCCGGCCACGCCCACCCCGACCACGACCACGTCCACCCGCACACCTCCGCCGTGGACCTCGCGCACGTGGCCCCCGACCTGTCCGTGGAGTGGTGATGTCCACCCTCGCCCTCATGCTCAGCACCCCGCTCATGCAGCGGGCCCTGCTGGTCGCCCTGCTGGTCGGCCTGGCCGCCCCGGTGATCGGCACCTACCTCGTCCAGCGCCGCCTGGCCCTGCTCGGCGACGGCATCGGGCACATGGCCCTGACCGGGGTGGCCGCCGGCTGGCTGGTCGGCAACGCCGCCGCCCTCACCCCGCACGACGCGCTCGCCGTCCCCGGCGCCGCGGTGGCCGCCGTCGTGGGCGCGGTGCTGGTGGAGACCGTCCGGGCCCGCGGCAGGACCAGCGGGGACGTGGCCCTGGCCCTGATCTTCTACGGCGGGATCGCCGGCGGCGTGCTGCTCATCGGCGTCGCCGGGGGCACCTCGGCCAACCTCACCGGCTACCTCTTCGGGTCCGTCTCCACCGTGACGACGGCGGACCTGTGGCTGACCGTCGGGCTCGCCGTCGTCATCCTCGCGGTGGGCCTGGGGCTGCGGCCGGCGCTGTTCGCGCTGTGCCACGACGAGGAGTTCGCCCGGGCCAGCGGGCTGCCGGTGCGGGCCCTGAACCTGACCGTCGCGGTGCTCGCGGCGCTGACCGTGTCGGTGGCCATGCGGGTGGTCGGGGTCCTGCTGGTCTCGGCGCTGATGATCGTGCCGGTGGCCCTGGCCCAGCTCCTGGTCCGCTCCTTCCGGGCCACCATGGCGCTGGCGATGGTGGTCGGGGTGGTGGTGAGCGTGGTGGGGCTGTCGGTCACCTACTACGTGCCGCTCGCGCCGGGCGCCACGATCGTCCTGCTGGCCATCGCCGGCTACGCCGTAGCATCGGTGGTACGGCCGTTGCTCGGCCGTCCGGGGACCGGGCAGGACCCGCACCTGGACGTGGCCGACGACGTCGAGGTTGAGGAGGTCCGGTAGATGGTGCGGATGACGCGGCAGCGCTCGGCGGTCAGCGAGCTCCTCGGGCAGACCGCCGACTTCCGCTCGGCCCAGCAGCTGCACGAGTCGCTGCGGGCGGCCGGGGAGTCCGTCGGCCTGGCCACGGTGTACCGCACGCTGCAGGCCCTGGCCGACGCCGGCGAGGTGGACGTGCTGCGGGCGGACGACGGCGAGAGCCTGTACCGCCGCTGCGCCCGGCGCGAGCACCACCACCACCTGGTCTGCCGGGAGTGCGGGCGGACCGAGGAGGTGGCCGGGGAGGACCTCGAGCGGTGGGCCGCCCGCACCGCCGTCGAGCACGGGTTCGTGGACGTGGACCACACCGCGGAGATCTTCGGCACCTGCGCCGCGTGCGCGGCGCGGGCGCACCGCGAGGCGGCCCGTGCCTGACTTCCTCGCCTCCTGGCCCTTCTGGCTGGTGTTCGCCTTCATGTACTCCGGCGCCACCCTGCGGGGCCAGGCCACCTACTGGGTGGGGCGGGTGGTCACCGAGCAGACCCTCGCCCGGGTGCGGCCGCGGAGCGGGTGGGCGCTCCGGGCGCACCGGTGGCTGGCCGGGGAGGGCACCGAGCGCGGGATCGCCGCGATCCGCCGGTGGGGACTGGTCGTGGTGCCGCTGTCCTACCTCACGGTGGGCTTCCAGACCATGGTCAACGCCGGCGCCGGGGTGCTGCGGATCGGCTGGGGCCGGTACAGCCTCGCCCAGGTCCCCGGGGCGCTGGCCTGGGCGCTGATCTACTCCACGGTCGGCTGGGCGGTGTGGACGGCGGCCCTGGCCGCGGCGGCCGGCTCGCCGGCCGGGCTGGCGGTGATCCTCGCCGCCGCGGTGGTCGTCGCGGCCGTCGTGGTGCGCCGACGGCGACGGCGGCGGGCCGGCGACGACGCGCCGGTGCTGCTCGCGGACGCCGCGGAGCGGCCGGCGGGCGGCGGGCCCGGGGGCCGGTAGGCGGGCCTGACCCGCGCCGTCGTACCCGCGCTCACCCCGCCGTCGCCGGCCGGTCCACGGCGGCGCCGTAGCGGCGGTCCCGGCGGGCGTAGGTCTCCACCGCCCGCCACAGGGTGCGCCGGTCCACGTCCGGCCAGGCTTCCTCGACGAAGACCAGCTCGGCGTAGGCGGACTGCCAGAGCAGGAAGTTGGAGGTGCGCTGCTCCCCGCCGGTGCGCAGGAACATGTCCACGTCGGGCAGGTCCGGCTCGTCCAGGTGGCGTGCCACGGTCCGCTCGGTCACCCGGTCCGGGTCCAGCCGGCCCGCGGCCGCCTCCCGCGCGATGGCCCGGGCGGCGTCGGCGATCTCGGCGCGCCCGCCGTAGTTCACGCACATGGTCAGCGTGCACACGGTGTTCGCCCGGGTCTGCTCCTCGGCGCGCTCGAGCTCGGCGATCACCGAGCGCCACAGCCGGGGCCGGCGCCCGGCCCACCGCACCCGCACCCCCCAGGCGTCCATCTGGTCCCGCCGCCGGTGCAGCACGTCCCGGTTGAACCCCATCAGGAAGCGGACCTCCTCCGGCGAGCGCTTCCAGTTCTCCGTGGAGAAGGCGTAGGCGGAGACGTGGCTGATGCCAAGCTCGATCGCGCCGGCGACGACGTCCAGCAGCGCCGCCTCGCCGGCCTTGTGGCCCTCGGTCCGCGGCAGCCCGTGGGCGTTGGCCCACCGGCCGTTGCCGTCCATGACGACGGCGACGTGCCGGGGCACGAACCGGGCGTCGATCACCGGCGGGCGGGCGCCGGAGGGGTGCGGCGGCGGCGGGACGGGCGCCGTCATGCGCGTTCCACCAGCCGCAGGGACCGCAGCTGGCGCTCCAGGTGCCACTGGAGGTAGGCGGCCACCAGCCCGGAGACCTCCTTGCGGTGCCGGGGCGCGGCGGCGTCGGCCTCGGCCCAGTCCCCCGAGAGCAGGGCGCCGAGGAGGGACATCGTCTCCGGGGCGGGCGCCGCGGAGCCCGGCGGGCGGCACCGGTCGCACACCGCGCCGCCGACGGCGACCGCCCAGGCCCGGTGCGGGCCGGGCGCCCCGCACCGGGCGCAGTCGTAGCAGCTCGGCGCCCACCCGGCGACGGCGAGGGCGCGCAGCAGGTAGGAGTCCAGCACCAGGGTGGCGGCGTGCCGGCGGGTGGCCAGGGCGTGCAGCGCCCCGACCAGGAGGAGGTACTGCTGGGGGGCGGGCTCGCGCTCGACCTCGGTGAGCCGGACGGCCGTCTCGACCATCGCCGTCGCCGTGGTGTACAGGCCGTAGTCGGTGCCGAGGGAGCGGCCGTACGGGGCGATGGTGTCCACCTGGGTGACCGTGTCGAGGCTGCGGCCGGTGTGGAGCTGGACGTCGACGACCCCGAACGGCTCGAGCCGGGCGCCGAACTTGCTGGTGGTGCGGCGCACGCCCTTGGCGACGGCGCGGACCTGGCCGTGCTCGCGGGTGAGCAGGGTGAGGATGCGGTCGGCCTCGCCGAGCTTGTGGGTCCGCAGCACCACCGCCTCGTCCCGGTAGAGCTTCACCGGGCCATCATCTCAGGCCCGGCGCGGGGCACCCGCCGCCGCGCCGGGCCGGCGCAAGGGTCGCGATCGCCGTCGGGCAGCACGGCACCGGCCGCCGTCGGGCAGCACGGTCCGGCCGCCGTCGGCGTCAGCGCTGGGCGCGGTTGACCGCCGAGACGATGGCCTTGAAGGAGGCGGTGATGGTGGACGGGTCGATGCCCACGCCCCACAGCACCTGTCCGCCGACCTCGCACTCCAGGTAGGCCGCGGCGGTGGCGTCCCCGCCGGCGGAGAGGGCGTGCTCGGCGTAGTCCAGCACCTGCACGTCCACGCCCACCTCGTGCAGCGCCTTCAGGAAGGCGTCGATGGGCCCGTTGCCGGCGGCGGCCACCACCCGCTCGACCCCGCCGTCGACGAGGGTGACGGTGAGCACCGCGTCCTCGCCCTCCCCGGCCGTCGTGACGGTGGTGCCCTTGAGCTCGAACCGGCCCCACGGGCGCAGGCCCATCGCCGCGGTGTGCGGCAGGTACTCGTCGGCGAAGATCGACCACAGCTGCTCGGCGTCGATCTCCCCGCCGTAGGCGTCGGTGTGCCTCTGCACGATGCCGGACAGCTCGATCTGCAGCCGGCGGGGCAGGTCCAGGTGCCGGGTGGAGGAGAGCAGGTAGGCCACCCCGCCCTTGCCGGACTGGGAGTTGACCCGGACCACCGCCTCGTAGCTGCGGCCGACGTCCTTGGGGTCGATGGGCAGGTAGGGCAGCTCCCAGACGACGGTGTCCTCGTCCCCGCCGGCCGCGGCCACCTTCTCGGCCCGGGCCGAGAAGCCCTTCTTGATGGCGTCCTGGTGGGAGCCGGAGAAGGAGGTGTAGACCAGGTCCCCGCCGTAGGGGTGGCGGGGGTGGACGTCCATCTGGGTGCACGCCTCGACGGTGCGGCGCACCTCGTCGATGTCGGAGAAGTCGATCATCGGGTCCACGCCCTGGCTGAACAGGTTCAGCCCCAGGGTGACCAGGTCCACGTTCCCGGTCCGCTCGCCCTGCCCGAACAGGCACCCCTCCACCCGGTCCGCGCCGGCGAGCAGGCCCAGCTCGGCGGCGGCGACGCCGGTGCCGCGGTCGTTGTGCGGGTGCAGGGACAGGGCGACGTGCTGCCGGCGGGACAGGTGCCGGCTCATCCACTCGATCTGGTCGGCGTAGACGTTGGGGGTGGCCCGCTCGACGGTGGCCGGCAGGTTGAGGATGATCTCCCGCCCGGCATCCGGCTGCCACACGTCCATGACGGCCTCGCAGATCTCCAGCGCGAAGTCCAGCTCGGTGTCGACAAAGACCTCCGGGGAGTACTGGTACCCGAAGACGGTGTCCGCCTCGAGCACCTTCTCGGCGTGGGCGATCACCTCGCGGGTGCCGGCGACGGCGAGCTCGCGGGTGGCCTCCCGGCCGTTGCGGAAGACGAGGTCCCGGAAGACCGGCGCGGTGGCGTTGTACAGGTGCACGGTGGCCCGCGGGAAGCCGACCAGGGCGTCGACGGTGCGGTGGATGAGCTCGGGACGGGCCTGGGTGAGCACGGAGACCGTGACGTCCTCGGGGACCGCGTCGGTCTCGGCGAGGGAGCGGACGAAGTCGAAGTCGGTCTGCGAGGCGGCCGGGAAGCCGATCTCGATCTCCTTGTAGCCCATCCGCACGAGCAGGTCGAACATGCGCCGCTTGCGGGCGGCGTCCATCGGCTCGATGAGGGCCTGGTTGCCGTCCCGCAGGTCGGTGGACAGCCAGCGGGGGGCGCGGGTGGTGCGGCGGGTGGGCCAGGTGCGGTCGGGCAGGTCCACCGGGTTGGTGGCGACGAACGGGCGGTACTTGGCCACCGGCATGGTGGAGGGGCGCTGGGCGGTGATCTGGGCTGCGGTCTTCATCGGTCTTCCTCGTCGCGGGCGGATCTTGGCCGGGCACGACGAGCGCCGCGACGAGGAGCCGGCCTCAGGTGGCCTCGTCGCGGCGGCGAAGGAGCAGCCAGGGCTGCCGGGTGCGCACGGCAGGAGGTTAGCGCGCCGGCGGCGGGCCGTCACATGCCGCCCGCCGTGCGGCCGCCCACCGTACGGCCGCCGTCGGGCGGCAGCCGCCGGGCGGTCACCGTCGGGCGGTCGACGTCGGGCGGGCACCGTGCGGAGCTGACGGCGGTCGGCGTCGGTCCGCTCGCCGCACGTCTCCGTGCGGATGCCCCGCAGCACCGCGGTGACTAGGGTCACGACCATGGGGATTCAGGACAGCTCTGACCGCGGACCGGCCGAGCGGGTCGCGGACGCGGCGTCGTCGGTCGCGAAGACCGCCAAGAACGCGGCGAAGGAGGTGGCCGAGACCGTCCAGGACGCCGTCGGGAAGATCACGATCCCAGGCGCTCCCGGCAGCGAGCCGCCCACCGTCCAAGAACCCACCGAGCCGCGTGCGCCGCTGCCGGCGAAGCCCGACCAGCGGGCGCCGCGGCCGGTGTCGCCCACCGGCAAGGACGACCCCTCGGCGCCGGACGCCCGCGCCCAGGCGAGCACCTACCTGACGACGGCGCAGGGGCTGCGGCTGTACGACACCGACCACTCGCTCAAGGCGGGCCCGCGAGGACCGGTGCTGCTGCAGGACCACCACCTGCGCGAGAAGATCATGCACTTCGACCACGAGCGGATTCCCGAGCGCGTGGTCCACGCTCGCGGCACGGGAGCGCACGGCGTCTTCCGCTCGTACGGCAGCGCCGCCAGCATCAGCCGGGCAGCGTTCCTCGCCGAGGGGGTGGAGACACCCGTCTTCGTGCGTTTCTCCACGGTCGTCGGGTTCCGTGGCTCGGCGGACACGGTGCGCGACACCCACGGCTTCGCGGTGAAGTTCTACACCTCCGAGGGGAACTTCGACCTCGTCGGCAACAACATCCCGGTGTTCTTCATCCAGGACGCCATCAAGTTCCCGGACGTCGTCCACGCGGTGAAGCCCGAACCGGCCCGGGAGATCCCGCAGGCACAGAGCGCGCACGACACCTTCTGGGACTTCGTCTCGCTGCACACCGAAGCGCAGCACCACGTGATCTGGCAGATGTCCGGCCGCGGGATCCCGCACACCTTCCGGACGATGGAGGGATTCGGGATCCACACCTTCCGCATGGTCGCCGCAGACGGGCGCACCACGCTCGTGAAGTTCTTCTGGAAACCCAAGCTCGGCGCCCACTCGCTGGTGTGGGAGGAGGCGCAGCTCATCAACGGCGCCGATCCGGACTTCCACCGCCGGGACCTGTACGACGCGATCGAGTCCGGCGCCCTGCCCGAGTGGGAGCTGGGGGTCCAGACGTTCCCGGACACCGAGGACCAGACGTTCGAGGGGATCGACCTGCTCGACCCCACCAAGATCGTCCCCGAAGAGCTGGCCCCGGTGCAGCCGATCGGCCTGCTCACCCTGAACGCCGCCCCCACCAACTTCTTCGCCGAGGTCGAGCAGGTGGCCTTCCACCCCGGCCACCTGGTGCCCGGCATCGACGTCACGAACGACCCGCTGCTGCAGGGCCGCCTCTTCTCCTACCTGGACACCCAGCTGATCCGGCTCGGCGGCCCGAACTTCTCGCAGATCCCGGTCAACCGTCCGCACGTACCGGTCAACGACATGTTCCGCGACGGCTACCACCAGCACGCCGTCCACGCCGGCAACGCCCCGTACCGCCCGAACAGCATCGACGGCGGCTGCCCGTTCGTCATCGGCGCCGAGGGCGGCGGCTACGTCGAGGTGCCCGAAGCGGTGCAGGGCGTCAAGGAGCGGAGGTCGCCCGAGTCCTTCGCGGACCACTTCAGCCAGCCACGGATGTTCTGGCTGAGCATGAGCCCGGTGGAGCAGGAGCAGATCGTCGGCGCCTACGCCTTCGAGCTCGGCAAGTGCTACGAGCAGGCAGTCAAGGAGCGTCAGCTGATCGCGCTCGCCAGCATCGACCCGGTGCTGTGCCGACGGGTTGCCGAGCGGCTCGGTCTGCCCGCGCCCGAGCCGGCCGTGCCGCCGGCCGACGACGTGCGGCTCAGCCCCGCACTGTCCCAGGTGGGCAGGACATGGCCGACCGACGGGCGGCGGGTCGGCATCATCGCCGACGAGCGCTCCGACCTGGACGGCGTGCGCGAGGTTCGCCGGGCGGTGCACGCCGCCGGCATGACGCCGCTGGTCGTCGGCCCCCACGGCGGGATGCTGGCGGAGGACTCCCGCGACCCCTTCCCCGTCCAGCGCTCCTTCCTGACCGCCCGGTCGGTGGAGTTCGACGCGGTGCTGGTGACCGGTGCTCCGGCGCCCGCCGCGGACGCGTCGCCGGCGTCCGACGCGAAGGCCGCCGGGGTCGGGAGCCACGCCGATCCCTCGGCCGCCGCGCTCGACCCGCGCGTCACCATGCTCGTCGCCGAGGCCTTCCGGCACGCCAAGCCCATCGGCGCCTGGGGGGACGGCGGGTCCGTGCTCGCTCAGGCCGGCGCCACCGGTGCCGGCGTGGTGGTCCGCGAATCCGCGACCGCGACGCTCGAGCAGGTCCTGGAGCTCCTGAGGATGCACCGGGTCTGGGACCGGTTCCCCGTGTGAGCCACCCCACACCACGACGGCGATGCCGGCGCTCCTCCCACGGCTCACCCGGGCGCGCCGGGCGGCGATCACCGACCAGACCGGGCTCGGGGCGCACCAGCGCGGTGGGCATGGGTCCTCAGGGCGAGGACTGCGGCGGCACAGGCGGCGGCCTCGGGAACCCCCTCGGCGGCTGATCCGGCGGCAGTCGCTGAGCAGTGCCCTGCTGTGCCAGCCGAGGCCGGTGGCGGTCCCGTCACATGGCGCCCACCGTGCGGCCGCTGCGGGCGGTCGCCGTCCGAGCCGGTCACGGCTCGGGACGGTGGAGTCGTCGTAGCACCAGGGCCAGCTGGAGGCGCAGCCGTCCATGGGCCTCGGTGATCGGCCAGCCCAGGTATCGCTCGGCCCTGGCCAGGCGCTCCTGCAGGGAGGAGTGGTGGATCACCAGCCGCGCGGCGGCCGCCCGCCGGCTGGTCGTGGACGCGACGGCCTCCAGGGTGGCCAGCATCCACGGTGCGGCCGTGGCGGCCTGGTGCAGGGCGGTCTCGTCCGGGGTCAGCGGCGTGTCCGGGCCGACGTGCTGGGCCAGCAGGGCCAGCCCGCCCATCTGCTCGGCGTGCACGATCCGCGGGCCGGGATCGGCGGGGGTACCTGCGGCGGTGAGCCGCAGCGCCAGCCGTGCCCGGGCCCAGGAGGCGGGCAGGTCGAGCACCGGCACGGCCGGACCGATCCCGGCCCGGCCCGCCGGGGACGCGTCGGCAGACCCGTCCGTCGCCGCCTGGATGCGCACACCGGACCCCGGCAGGGCGACGGCCCGGGCCAGGCCGGTGAGCGGCAGCCGCAGCTGGTGCGCGGCGTGGCGCCGGATCCGCTCCGAGGCGCCGGCGTCGACGAGGACCTCGGCCCATTCGGTCTCGTCCGTCTCGCGGCGGTCCCGGCCGTGGGTACGGTCGAGGACCTCGAGGGTCAGGGCGGCGGCGCGCTCGAGCACGACCGCGTCGATGGTGCGCGCCGGCGGCATTCGTTCCAGCCAGAGCAGCGCCCCGTCCTCCCCGACCGTGGCGCTCAGCCAGCGGGGGTCCGGAGGGGTGGCGTCGTGGCGCGCCTGGCCGCGCTCGTCCACGCGCAGGCCAGTCCGGTGGTGGGGGTCCAGGAACCCGGCTGCCGCTCCGGTCAGGGTCACAGCACCGCGCACGACGGCCGGGAGGCCCGGGCGGGCGGCGGCGAGGGCGTCGAAGTAGGTGATCGCCCGCAGGGCCGCCCCTGCCTCCGGGTCCAGGGCGGAGAGCCGCAGGATGAGGTCCTTCACCGCTTCATCCTCTTCTCCCTGGTGCCCGCGCCACCAGGGTGGCCCACCACCGGGGGTGGGGGGCCACCCTGGCGGTGGGCTCCGGCTGGCCGTCAGGCGTCGAGCAGCCGCCGCAACCAGGCCAGGCGGGCCGCCTGCGTCTGCACGGAGATCGGTGCGGTCGGGACGAAGCCGTCGTACCCGTGGCACCCGCCGGGCCACACGTGCAGCTCGGCCACCCCGCCGGCGGCCCAGATGCGGGAGGCGTAGGCGACATCCTCGTCGCGGAACGTCTCGGCCGAGCCGACGTCGATGAGCGCCGGGGGCAGCCCGGACAGGTCGGTCGCCCGAGCCGGGGCCGCATAGGGAGAGACGTCCGGACCGCCGGCTGCCTGGCCCAGCAGGGCCGTCCACCCGGTCTCGTTGGAGGTCCGGTCCCAGATGCCCAGTCCGGCCATCTGATGCGCGGAGACCGTGTCGTTGCGGTCATCGAGCATCGGGCACATGAGCAGCTGGCCGAGCAGCGCCGGCCCGCCGCGGTCCCGGGCGAGCAGCGCGACCGCCGCGGCCAGGCCGCCTCCGGCGCTCGCGCCGGCGATGACGATCCGCCGGGGGTCCACCCCGAGCTCCTCGGCGTTCTCCGCCAGCCAGACCAGCCCGGCGTAGCAGTCCTCCACCGGTCCGGGGTGCGGGGTCTCCGGCGCGAGCCGGTAGTCCACCGACACCACTGCCAGGTTCAGCTCCTCGGCCCAGTCCAGGACCCCTGGCAGGCCCGTGCGGGCATCGCCGATCACCATGCCTCCGCCGTGGGTGTGGTAGATCGCGGCGACAGCCCCGGTCGCCGCGCTGGGGCGGCAGATGAGCACCGGCACCTCGGGCGCACCTGCGGGGCCGGGCACCCGCCGTTCCTGGACCTCGAAGGCCCCGCCGCGAGCCAGGTCCTCGTCCGAGGGCGGCTCCACCGTCAGGCCGCCCTGCCGCAGCGCCGGGAGGCTCTCGAGCGTGAAGGCATCCGGCGGGAGGGCCTGATGAATCAGTGGCAGAGCGGCGGCGACCTCCGGATCGAACGGTACGGGCGGGCCGATCTCTGCTGTGGAGACCGAGGTTGGTGGCAACGCCTTCGTCATGGAACACCCCTAGATCGACACTCCAGCGTCCGAGGTGACGCCGGTCACCCGACCATGGTGTCTCGGCTGCCCGGCGGCAAGCCGTCAGGCGGCGGGAAATGTCCGCCAGACGGCGGGGTGGATATTCCTGGAGCGTCCGTCGGATCGACGCTCAGCCTCGTTCTGCCGCGCTCTGACCCACGGCCACGGTATGAGGCGTATGCACGACAGCCATTGCTGACCGCGGAGCCCGCGACTTCTTCGGGATGCTCCTGGTGAGCACCACAAGATGCGGACCTCATCGGCGTTCGGGCCCTGCACGTTGCGATTGTTCGCCTGCTCAGGCCCATGCAGCAACAGGCCCGGGTCAGGAGGCCGTCGCGGTGCCCAGCGACGTGGCGCCGGAGAGGTCGCCGGCGGAGGCGAGCCCACCGGTCGTCTCGGCGTCGACGGTGCCGCCGACGAAGACCTCGTAGGTCTGGCCGGGCTCGAGGTCCGGGGAGGAGAAGACGAAGGAGGAGAAGTCCTTGGTGGATTCGAAGACGGCGACCGTGGTGCCGTCGTCGGCGACGATCTGCAGCACCGCTCCGGCCGGCTCGGTGCCGCCGAGCCGGAGCCCGAGCACCGCCTGGTCGCCGTCGGCGGGGGCCTGCGCCATGCCCGCGCTGCCGGCGGCGGCGAGCGTCCCGCCGCTGATGTCGAAGGTGCCCTGGACGTCGATCGCACCGTTCATCTCCTCGGTGGGGCCGCTGACGACGACGGTGCCGCCGCTCATCGTGGCGGTGCCGTTGGAGTCGACGCCGTCGCCGTCGGCGTCCATCACCACGGTGCCGCCGGTGATCGTCAGGCTGTAGTCGCCGACGGCGAACTCGTCCTGGCCACCGCCGCCGGGACCGCCCGCGCCTGGCTGGCCCGCGCCGGGCTGGCCCGCTGGGTCCTGCTGGCCAGAGCCGTCGTTGCCGCCGGCGACGTTGATGCCGTCGTCCGTGGTGGTGAGGGTGACGGAGCCGCCGCTGATGGTCATGTTCGCCGCCTCGAGCCCTTCGTACGCGCCGGGGATCGTCGTCGTGCCGCCGCTGACGGTCCTCGACGAGCGCCGTCATCCGCGCGGTCTCCGAGCGCACCTGGGCCATGGCCTGCCCGGCGCCCTCGGGCAGCCCGCCGGGCAGGCCCTGGACCAGTTCGGCGTAGCCGGCGATCGAGGCCAGCGGGGTCCGCAGCTCGTGGCTGGCGTCGGCGACGAACTGGCGCAACCCTGACCCTGACCCTGACCTCCGCCGACGACGCCGTCCACGCCGACGCCGACCTGACCTGCTCCTGCTGGCTCGGCTCGACTCCGGTCGGCCCCTCGACCACGCCCCGGTCGACCTGGCGCGGCTCGTCGTGGACGCGGTCGCCGACGCGCACGCCGCCGGACCGGAGCACACCTGGCTCCTCGACCTGCCCGACCTCGACGACGCGGGTGCCGCCGGCGGGGGCTGCGCGGGCAGCGCGGGCACCGCGGGCGCGGGCGCGGGCGGGACGGTCGTCGTCGGCGACGAGGACCGCCTGCGCCAGGTGCTCGCCAACCTCCTCGCCAACGCCCGGGTGCACACCCCCGCCGGGACCACCGCGACCACGACGGTGCGGCGGGCGGACGACCGCGTCGTCGTCTCGGTGCGCGACGACGGCCCCGGCATCCCCGCCGAGCTGCGCCCGACTGTTCCGGCGCTTCGCCCGTGGGGACACCACCGGCGCGTCCACGGGCGGGTCCACCGGCCCCGGCCTGGCGATCGTCGAGGCAGTGGTCCGCGCCCACGACGGCCGGGTCGACGTGGACGGCACGCCCGGGGCGACCACCTTCACCATCACGCCGCCGGGCGCGCCGCCGGTACCGGACGCCGGGGGCGGGGGCCGCGCCGGACGGGACGCCGGGGGTCCGGCCGGGCCGGGTCGTGCGGCGGGAGGCGGTTGAGGCCTCACCTCAGCTCCGTCGTGCTGTACCGCTCGAAGAGCCCTCTCGCGGAGGAGGAGAGGGGTAGCGTAGTACTCTGTAGTGCGTGAACGTACGAGTCGACTGGAGCAAGCGTGTCGACTACATCCGTGACCGGCACGGGGTCGAGCCACGCTGGGCCGACGAAGCCGTCAACGATGCGCACGCTGTATGGCTCGTTCCAGATCCCGCAAGCCGATCCCGCCGCTCGGTCCGGGTGATCGGCTACTCGGTCAGCGCGGGAACGCTGCTCACGGTCATTCTCGTCCAGGCTGCGGCCGACCCTGATGAGCCACCGGACGGTGACTGGTGGGGCACCAACGCTTGGCCAGCAAACCCGCGTGACCAAAGGGTCTATGGAGATGAGGAGTGATGAGCAAGATCGACGACCTGCTCGCCGAGGAGGGTGCGGCGGCAGAACAGGACGAGATCTCCGAGGAGCTCATGCAGGTCAATGCGACGCGACCGAATGCCGGGCGCGGCACTGTTGTATCGGTACGGCTGTCCGACGAGGAGCACGGGCGGCTGCAGCGGGCCGCACGCAAGGCCAACCTGCCGGTATCCACACTCATCCGCCTCTGGGCGCTCGACCGCCTGCACGCCGAGGAGCAAGAAGTGGGCGGGACCGTTGCGCAACGGCTCGAGCGGCTCGAGCGAGCGGTGTTCCAGCAACCTGCCTGACGGCACCTCGGCCAGCCGGGTCTGCCTCCGGGCCTCCGGGCACGGCCCGTCGTTACGGTGAGTGCCTGGGTGGCCGGCTGGCGGTGACCCGCTGCAGCAGCGAGGGGCGGCAATGGCCGACGTGGTTGTGATGGGCGTGGTCGGCCGCGACCTGGTGGTCGCGGTGGACCAGCTCCCGGCAGCCGGGGGTTCGGTCCCGGTGACGCAGCGCCTCGAGATGCTCGGCGGCGCCGCCAACCAGGCCGTCGCCTGCCGCCAGCTGGGCTGCTCGGCGGCGCTCCTCGGCGTCGTCGGCGCCGACGACGCCGGTGCGGCGGTCCTGCACCAGGCGCAGCGCGACGGGTTGGACGTCTCCGCCGTCGCACGGCGGGAGGGGGCGGACACCGCGCTGATGGTCGACGTCGTCACGGCCGACGGCGTCCGCCGGCTCTTCGAGCACGTCCCGCCCGCCGTGCTGACCAGGGCCGAGGACGTCCGCGCTGCGGCTCCGCTGCTGCGCTCCGCCCGGGCCGTGCTCGTCCAGCTCCAGCAGCCCCGTGAGGCCGTCCTGGAGACGGTCCGCACCGCGTCCGCCGCGGGCGCCCTCGTCGCCGCGGACGGCTCCCTGGAGGAGGACCGCTCGGAGGTGCTGGGGGTGGCCACGGTCGTCCGAGCCGACGAGACCGAGTCCGCCCGGCTCGTCGGGCGGTCCCTGGACGACGTCACCGACGTCGTGCGGGCAGCGCGGGAGCTGCTCGGCGCCGGGCCCGCCGTCGTCGCCCTCTCGGCAGGGAAGGCCGGCAACGTCCTGGCCTGGCGGGGCGGGCACGTCCTCCTGCCGCACCTCGGCGGCCCCCCGGTGGACCCGACCGGTGCCGGGGACGCGTTCCTCGCCGCCCTCGTCGTGGCGCTGCTGCGCGGGCACAATCCCGAGACCGCCGGGTGGTGGGCGTCGGCCGCCGCCGCGGCGACCGTGGCCCGGCTGGGCGGCCGCCCCGACCTCGATGCAGCGGCGGTGTCCCAGGTCGCGACGGAGAGCCGGACGGCGCGCGCCGGCGGCTGACGGTGCGCGAGCAGGCACGCCCGCCGGCTGTGGCCGATGGCCAGGAGCCAGTCACGCGAGCCCGTCGAGCGCCGTCACTTGTTGCCCGGTTCGTTCCGGCGGCTCCCGAACTCCGAGTGCCCGTTGGGGCACTTCGGGATCTTGTCGCCCTGGGTGACGTGGACCTTTGCGTCGCACTTCGAGCAGTAGAAGTCACCAGTCTTCTGCGCGGTCTCGCCGGCATGCGCGGCCATCGTCGCCTCCTCCTCACGCCTCCCCCAGTGCACCCCCGGGGCGCTGCCTCGCGCAAGGCGTGGCGATGGGCGGGATTCGGCGCACCGCCGGAACCGGACCCTCCCGCTGTGGCGGCGCAGCTCCTTGCGGCTGGTCGGGTCAGGCGGGTTCGTGAGTCCTTCCAGCCGGAGGGCCGAGGGCGCCCGGGCCGTCCGCGGTCGCGACGAGGTGGCGGCGGTGGCCGGTCCACCGTGCGCGCAGCCACCGGTCGTGCGAGGCGACGAGCACCGCGCCCGGGTAGTCGCCGATCGCGTCCTCGAGGGCGGTGACCAGCAGCAGCGACAGGTGGTTGGTGGGCTCGTCGAGCAGCAGGACGTCGGGCGGGTCGGCCAGGACGATCGCCAGGGCGAGCCGGCGCTGCTGGCCGAGGCTCAGCGCGCCGAGCGCCCGGTTCTCGTCCCGGCCGGCGATGAGCCCGAAGGCGGACAGCGGGACGCGGGCTGCGCGCTCGGTCCCGACGGCGTCGGCGTAGGCCTGCCGCACCGTGCGGGCGGGGCCGCGCCGGTGCGGGTCGGGGATGTCGATGCCCTGGGTGAGCAGACCGACCCGGGCCCCGGGCCGGGTGCTGACCTGCCCGCCGGTGGGCCGCAGCCGGCCGGCGAGCAGGTGGAGCAGGGTCGACTTCTCCACCTGGTGCATCTGACGCACCTACCAAGTGGAGGTGATCGGCATGAACGCCGAACTGAGGAAGCAGGAAGAGGAGCACGTCGTGGTCTACGTACGGGTCGCCAGGGCTCGCTCAGGAGACGACATTCGAGCCGAGCGACAGCGAGGACATTGCCTGGCGCTGTGCGGTCGGCTGGGGTACGAGCCCGACGAGATCGATGTGTACCAGGACGTCAATGCCGCGGCTCGTTCGGGGCGGACGCTCCCGGGGTTCGACGAGCTCCTGGCGCGAGTGCAGCCCCAGGGAGCCACCCAGATCCTGGCGTGGCACATCGACAGGCTCTGTCGAACCCCTGGGGCGTTGGCGAGCCTGGTCGCTCTGGCGAAGACACGGCCTGTGCGTGTCGAGACCGTTGCAGGCGCCCGGTTCGAACTCGGCACGTCCAAGGGTCGGCCGGAGGCCGGGCGACTGGTCGCGATCGCATCGACCGGTGCCAGGCCGATAGTCGGCATGACGGGCTCGCAGCGCACGCCTGGGGGCGATCGACATGGCCTCTAGGAACGGGCTCACGGGACAGACATCACTCCAGGAACAGGTGCTCGTCTACCTGCGCATTAGCGAGGATCGGACGGGCGAGGAGGCGGGCGTCGAGCGACAGCGCCATGACTGCCTTGCACTGTGCGAGCGACTCGGGCTCTTGGTGACGGTGGCCGACGTGTTCATGGACAACGACACCTCGGCCTACTTGAACAAGAAGCGTCCTGAGTTCGACAAGATGCTCGCGCGCATCAGGACTGGCCCGTCACGAGTGGTCGTGTGGCACGTCGACCGCCTCTATCGCCGCCCGCGGGAGCTGGAGGACTTGATCGACCTGGTGGAGTCACACCCGATTCGGATTGAAGCTGTCATGGGCGGGGCGTTCGATCTCAACACGCACGAGGGGCGACTCATGGCGCGCCAGCTGGTCGCGATGGCTGCGTACGAGTCCGGGCACAAGGCCGATCGCATTCGCCGAGCGAACCAGCAGAAGGCCGAGCGCGGAGACTGGCACGGAGGCCCCAAGTTCGGGTACGGGATCGGTGGCGTTCTGATTCCGGAGGAAGCTGCGATCGTGCGAGAGATGGCTGACCGGTTCCTCGCCGGCCAGTCGTTGCGATCCATCACCAAGTGGCTCAACGACGACTCCGGTGTCCCCTCCCCCAGGGCCGGCAAGGGAACTCTGGGCGTGTGGCACGCCACGACCGTGAAGTCGATCCTCGTGTCGGCACGAATCTCCGGGCAGCGCGCCTATGACCCGGGACGCAAGAATGGCGATGCCCCGAACGGCAGGGACATCCTCGGACCAGGCAACTGGACGGCGATCATCACACCCGAGGAGACATCCCGTATCCGCGCGATGCTCGGCAGCCCAGACCGGCGTGTAGGGGCATCCTCAGTCACACTCCTGTCCACGATCGCCAGATGCGGGAAGTGCGGCGCAGGTCTTGTCTCTGGCCGACACCGGCGAGGATCAGGGGGCACGGGACCGGCGAAGCGGTTCTACTACCGGTGCATGCCGGTTCCGGCATATCCCGAGCGCGGCGGGCTCACCGTATCGGGACCGGGACTCGAAGAGCTGGTCACGGAAGCGGTGATCGCGCGACTCGCGGTCACCAAGCTCCCTGCCCCGTCGGCGACTGCAGGTGGTGTGGTCGAGGAAGCGATGAACCGTATCGTGGCTGCCCGCAGTCGGATGGAGGATCTCGCGCGCGACTACGGAGCGGGCATTCTCAGTCGTGCCGAGTACTCCGCCGCTCGCGTAGCGGCGCAGGGCGCGGTGCATGATGCCGAGCTCACCATCGGGAGGGTGAACACGGGCAGCGCTCTCAAGGGTCTTCCGATCGGTGACGAGACGGCGCTGCGACGGGCGTGGGCGCACGAGTGGTCGGTGCCGCAGAAGCGAGCGATCTTGACCTCGCTGATCGACGAGCTCGTGGTTCACCCCGATCCGAACTGCGGATCTCGGTTCCGACCGGAGCGAGTCGCTCTCACCTTCAAGGCCTGAGCCCACGCAAGAAGGCCCGCCGCAGTCTGTTGACTGCGGCGGGCTTCGTTTCGCCTGCGCCCGCCTCATCCCGGATGTTCGGACAGCTCCCGCAGCCGGGACAGGACGAGGACATCCTCGACCGCAAACGGAACGCCCGACGCCTCACAGGCGGCCTGGGTCCACGCCTTCACATCGAAGTCAGGCGGAAGCCAACGTCCAGTTCCCGGGTCGCTGTCGGTCGTCGCAGCGCCGTCAGGCATCGTCGGCCCCCAGCTCATCGATGTACCGGGTCTGCTCGGCCCGCCGTGACGCCGCCTCCTGCCGTACGAACACGAGGAAGTCCTCGGTCCGTTCCCGCACAGGTTGATCAGCGGCCTCGGGCTCCGTCCAGTCCTCGGCTTCGCCGCCTGGCCACGGAGTGATGCGGGTGGGCCGATCGCGGTCGAGCCTCGTGCCGGAGATAGTCACCCAGTCGCGCAGGCGTTCCCGCGCGATGGCGAAGTCGTGGTGCCAGGCGAGCGCCTGGTTGCCCTTGGCTTGCGGGTCGAAGCAGAACAGCCAGTGCTGGCGGAGCGCGGAGAGTTCCCAGAGCAGCTCGGGGTGGCGGTGCCACATGGGCGGGATGATCTGCGCGGGCAGGCCGTACTCATGCCGGAGCCAGTCGACCCACGCGTTGAGCTCGAGCAGCTCATGCTCGAGGTCTTCGGGGGGCAGGGTTCGCCAGTTGATCGGCCGAGGCACCTCGCCGAGAACGTCGTTGATGTGCTGGGCGTACTGCTGCTCGACGATCCGGCGCACCTCGTCGCCGGCGTCGTCTGGAAGCGGAGCCTCCGGGTCAGTCACGTCGGGCATGTCAATCCTTCACGTCCACAGAGCGGAAACGAAGGGTGCCGCCGGCGGGTGGCTGCGGGGCCGCCGGCGGCACCCGGCTCATCGGGCCACCGCTGCGCGATCGGCCTGGACAGTGCCGCTGGTGGCGGTCGTCTCGGGCTGGAGGGCCTGCTCGCGCTGTGCGAGCGCGACAGCAGCCGGGTCTCGTTCCCCGGCCGCCCGCTCCGGCGCCTCGCGGTCCGCCCCGGCGCGCTCCTGGCGGGAACGGTCGACGGTGTAGGTGGTGCGGTTGTTGTCGTGGCCGATGCGGGACGCGATGAACTGCTCGCGCTGCTCGCCCTGGTACTCGTGGACGTTGCTGCGGCCCTCGGCGATGAAGTTGTCACCCTTCTGGAACTTCTCGTGCGCGCGTTCGGCGGCCCGGTCGAACATGACGAGGTTGGTGAACTCGCTCTCCAGCTGCGTGAACGAGCCGTCCTCGTTGCGCTGGAACTGCTCGATGCCGACGCGAGCGTAGAACCGGTGCCCGCCGTTGCTGGTCTCGGTCAGCTGCGGGTCGGTGGCGATGAACCCCGACAGGGCCTCGCGGGTGGGAATGGCCATGAACCCTCCTTCAGGGTCTAGATCGGTTCGCCCGCTCACTGGTCTACCTTCCTTGTGTCGGTGCCCTTCGATGGGGTGCTGATGCACCCGAGGTGCCACCGGGCCATCGCCCTGCTCGCTTGACGCGGTCGATGTCCAGCATGAGATCTGCGAGGTCTGGTGGTGACCCGGGACGTGCGGACCGTCGACAGGGCTGAGCGCCTCCGAGCGCCGATCAGTGAGCGAACCGGCAGCAACGTCTCGGCACCAGCACACGAGGGTGCCTCCCCACTGGAGCTAGCAGCGAGGAGGCTGACGTGAAGTCTGCCAGCAACACCCTGCCCGAGATACCCCCCAACGACGTCACCGCCGGGATCGACTGGGCCCGTGATGACCACGCGGTGTGCATCGTCGACGCCCGCGGCCGGGAGGTCGCCCGCGCGCTCGTGGAGCACACCGCGGCCGGCCTGCGCGACCTGATCACCTTCCTGCGCCGGCACGGCGCCGGGGAGGTCGCGATCGAACGGCCCGACGGCCCGGTCATCGACACCCTCCTCGGCGCCGAGCTGACCGTGGTGGTCATCAGCCCCAACCAGGTCAAGAACCTGCGCGGGCGCTACGGCTCGGCGGGCAACAAGGACGACCGGTTCGACGCGTTCGTGCTGGCCGACACCCTGCGCACCGACCGGGCCCGGCTGCGCCGCCTCGAGCCCGACACCGCCGAGACCGTGGCGCTGCGCCGGGCCTGCCGGGCCCGCAAGGACCTCGTCACCCACCGGGTCGCCCTGGGCAACCAGCTGCGCGCCCACCTGCGCAACGTCTTCCCCGGCGCGGTCGGCCTGTTCGCCGACATCGACTCCGGCATCAGCCTGGCCTTCCTGACCCGCTTCACCACCCAGGACCAGGCCGACTGGCTCACCCCCAAGCGGCTGGGCGAGTGGCTGGCCAGGACCGGCTACCCCGGGCGCACCAGCCCCGAGGTCCTGCACACCCGCCTCAGGGCCGCCCCGCGCGGCGTGACCGGCCCTGACGCGGACACCCAGGCCAACATCACCAAGGCCCTGGTCGCGGTCCTGGCCACCTTGGTCGAGCAGATCAAGACCCTCACCGCCCAGATCGGCCGCCAGCTCCAGGACCACGCCGACCAGCACATCTTCACCAGCCTGCCCCGGTCCGGCACCGTGCGAGCCGCCCGCCTGCTCGCCGAGATCGGTGACTGCCGGGCCAAGTTCCCCACCCCGGACTCCCTGGCCTGCCTCGCCGGCGTGGCGCCCTCCACCCGGCAGTCCGGCAAGCTCCGCGCCGTCGGCTTCCGCTGGGCCTGCGACAAGCAGCTCCGCGACGCCGTCACCGACTTCGCCGGCGACTCCCGGCACGCCAACCCCTGGGCCGCCGACCTCTACGACCGGGCCATAGCCCGCGGGCACGACCACCCCCACGCCGTCCGGGTCCTCGCCCGCGCCTGGCTCTACGTCATCTGGCACTGCTGGCAGGACCACACCGCCTACGACCAAGCCCGCCACCACGCCCTCCAACGCGTCCTCGCCGAGGCCGGCAACCCCCCGCACCGGCAGGCGGCTTGACACAGGGCTTCTCATGCGGGGTCACAGGTCAGGTACGGCCCGCGACCTGCAGGTCACGGGCCCGGTCGCAGGAGGCGTTCGACGTGGGCGCGGTCCTCGCGCAGCTGGGTGGCGTCGGCGCGCTTCGGCCAGGGACGCAGGGTGGTGATGATCGGGCGGGCGGTGCGCAGCATGACGACGCCGGTGCCGAACGGCAGAGTGCGCAGCACGTCGGGTGGGAGGATCGGGACCCGCCGCACGGAGCGTTGGGTGGAGTGGGAGCCGTAGGCGTCGGTGGTGACGCTGTCGGTGGTCTCGTCGCGGTCGCCGATGAGCGTGGACAGGTCCTGCAGGTCGCGGCTGTTGGATGCGCCGCCGAGGATGACTTTCACGATGGAGGCGTCCCAGATCGCGTTGGCGTTGTTCTCGCCCCACTTCTCCCGCGCCTGAGCGAGCGATTGGAGCACGGGCAAGGTGGTGATGCCGGTGCCGCCGCCTTCGGCCATCAGCGTGGGAAGCGACGGCAACGGCGAGAGGTTCCCGATCTCGTCCAAGGCGAGCAGCAGCGGCGGGTCCATCCGCGCGCCGGGTGAGCGTGCCGCGATCTTCCGCGCTGCCTCGACGAGGTCTTCGATGAACGCCGCCACGAGCGCAGCCGACGCCCCGGCTCCCGCACCCGTGGCGAGCAGGTACAGCGTGCCGCCGTCGCGTAGGAACGACTCCGGGTCGAACTCCTCACCGACCGCTGGGGACACGGCGTCGAGTACGCGCGGGTCCGCGAGCGCGGCCAGGGCGAGGGACACGCCTTGCCAGATCGAGTCGCGGGTGCGGGGGTCGGCTTGCACCATCGCGTCGAGGGAGTCGGCCCACCCGTCGGCCGCACCGGGATGGGTGGACAGGATGCGGACGGCATCACCGGCGAGGGTCGGGTTCAGCGCCCACTGGTAGAGGGTTCTCGCGTCGCGGCCGTCGAGCGCGGCGGCGTGGAGCAGCGCCTGGATGGCGGAGGTGGTCTTGCCTTCCCAGAACCCGGCTTCCTGCACCCCACCGAACCCCGTGGCCGTCGCGAGCCCCTTGGCGCGGATCATCGCCGTGAGCGGGTCCTGGCAGCCACGCACCGGCGACCATCGCATCCCGGCGGACAGGCCGGGAGCGAGCTGCTGCGGGTCGAAAACCGCGACAGGCCCCTTGCGTTCGCGGGCGCGGAGGGTGGCGGTGAGGTTGTCGGGGCGGGTGGAAGTGGTGATCACCGCGCCGGGCGCGTCGAGCACGCTGTTGATGACGACGTGCAGGCCCTTGCCGGAGCGGGGCGGTCCGATCAGGAGGATGCTGTCCTCGACGGTCGCCCACACCTGACCGCCCTTGCTCGTCCCGAGCAGGTAGCCGACATCGCCCGGCTCGGGCTTGCCGGTCAGGGACGGGCGGAGCGTGCCGGCCCGCTTGACGAGCGCCTTCGGGGACGCGACGCGGGCGACCTCGGCGCCGCTGGCGGTGCCGGCAAGGTGGTGCGGGTTCGTCGCGGCGCGTGCTCGGCTGATCGCCCGCCACACGAACACCCCCGCGGCCGCGAGGATCCCCAGCAGCAGGACCACGACCGCCCAGTAAGCGAACGGGTTCAACCCCGCAGTTCCCAAGGCGGTGCCGGGGTCGGCGGGCCTCGCGAGCACGCCGAGACCGTCGGTGATTCCGGCGGTGGGTTGCGGATGGCCGGTGAGGAACGCGGCGATACTGCCGGCCAGACCGAGCACGCCGCCGAAGGCGACGACGGCGACCAGGCCGCCGAGTGCGATGTTCAAGAAGGCGTCGTTCGCGGGCCTGGGGTGAGCGGAGGGCATGGGCGGGTCCTTCCTGAACTCGCCGCGTGTCGGCGAGGTCAGGAGGCAGGTGCGGAGTTCAGTCGATGCGGCGCACCATGGTGGTCCCGGAAATCCGGCCCAGCAGGATCAGCTCCCCGGTCGCGGTCGCGTGTTCGGCACGGTCCAGCAACGCCCGGGCAGTGCCGTTGCCTGCGGCGGAGGTATGGCGCAGCACGAGCGCGATCGCCACGTCCTCACCGGGCACGAACCCGTCCGCGGTGAACTCCACCAGCTCCGGCCGCGGCCGCTCCGGAGACTCGTCGAGCGGTGCCGCGCCGTCGGGTTCGGGGGTCAGGATGTCGGCGTAGACGCTGCCGTCGAGCTCGCGGACCTCGACCCGAGTCGGGCTGGCAAACCGGGCAATGAGCTCGGCGATCGCCGGCCCGAGCTCGGCGCGGCGGGTCGGCGTCGCGGGCAGCCGTTTGCCGTTCACGGTGAGCACGACGTGCTCCGCTGAGACGACCTCGGCGATGATCTGCGGCAGCACCGGCGGCACCGACCCGGGCGACTCGACCCGTCGCCCGCGGCCGATCACAGAGACTCTCCCGCGCCGTCACCGCGGGCTCGCCCGGCGGTGGGATCGAGCATCCGAGACCGAGTATCGAAGGCCTGCAACTCAGCAGGATGCAACTGATGTTGCACGACGTACGAGGATTCTTTGATCCGCCAGAGCCCTTGTCCGGTGCCCAGGGCGGGCAGCAGCTTCCGCTCCGTGCCGGTCAGCCCGAGCGCCTGCGCGGTGGCGCCAAGCTGGTCGGATTCTTGCCGGTAGATGATCCTGGTCTCCGCGTTCGCGAGCAGCGACGACGCCAGCGCGCGCATCGCCGACCCCTGATCTCCCACGTTCTCGAGGTCGCTGAGCTTGTGGAAGATGAGCAGGTTCGCCAGCCCGTAATGTCTCGCGAGGCGCCAGTGGGCGTCCATGCGACGCAACAATGACGGGTGCGACATCAGCCGCCACGCCTCGTCGTACACGACCCACCGCTGTCCACCGTTCGGGTCCAGCAGTGCAGACTCCATCCACGCCGACGAGCACGTCATCAGCACCGAGATCAGAGTGCTGTTCTCCACGACGCGGGACAGGTCCAGGGAGAGCATCGGCAGCGACGGGTCGAACCGAACCGTAGATGGACCGTCGAACAAGCCCTGCAGGTCCCCAGCGACCAGGCGCCGCAGCGCGTGCCCGACCAGTCGCCCGTCCTCGGCCAGCCTCCCGTCGGTGTCCTCGGCGCGGTCGGGGGCGAGGATACGGTCGACCACCATCGGCAGGATCGGCACCGAGCTCTGCGAGACCGTGGCACGCAAGGCGACGTCGATCGCGGTGTGCTCCAACGGCGTCAACGACCGCTCCAGCACGGTCTCCGCGAGCGCGCCGATCAGATCCCGCCGGCGGGCGGCGACGGTGGTGGCCCACTCGTCGTCGGCGACCCCGGCCGGGCGGTAGCCCTCATCGAGCGGGTTCAGGCGGGCACCCAGCCCGTGGCCGAGGATGATCGCCTTCCCACCGACGGCCTGCGCGACCGGGGTGTGCTCGCCCTTCGGGTCACCGGGCACGTACACGCGGCGACCGAAGGCGATCGACCGGGTGTAGAGCGACTTCGCCAGGCTGGACTTGCCGCTGCCGACGATCCCGGCCAGCACCAGGTTGGGGGCGGTGATGATGCCCCGCTGGTAGAGCACCCACGGGTCGTAGACGAACGATCCGGAGCTGTAGAGGTCCTGGCCGACGAACACCCCGTTCGAGCCGAGCCCGCCCTCGGCGAGGAACGGGTACGCGCCCTGCAACGCCGCGGACGTGTCCTGGTGTGCCGGGACCCGGAACCGTCTCGGGGAGCGCAGCGCCGCCGGCCCCGGCTCACCGCCACGCGGCAGGTATGTGGTCGCGCGGGCCTCGGCCCGTTCCGCCTCGTATCGCGCCTTGGCTTCGGCGCGTGTCGTGGCCTGGTCCTGCGCGAGGACCTGACGTGCGGCGCGCTGCCGCTGCCGCCTGGCCTTCCGGTCGCCCTTGCCGGTCTCGACCAGGACGGTCGAGTACAGCTTCCTGCGTGTGTCGTCCGCGCCCATCGCGCACCCCGTTCCCTTCGCCTGTGATTTCCGGTGGTCAGGTGCGGGTCACAGGCCGCGGCCCAGCGGCAGAGCTGCGGCGACGAACGCCTGCGCCTGCTGCCCGACCAGCAGGCGGGTCTCGCAGGAGGCCTGGATTGCGGCCTGCTCGATCGCGGCGACCGCGGCGTCGAGCTCGTCGATGCTCGAGGCGGAGATGGCGATCAGCCCGGTGTAGCGCAGCACGCCGTGCCCGGCGGTGAGGTCCGCCTCCTGCTGGAGCACGTCGGCGTACTCGGCGGACTGGGAGGCGTCCTCGATCTGCCCGATCCGCTGCCGCTGACTCTGGTCGCTGATGTACTCGGTCTTTTTCTTGCGGATGTCGCGGGCGGCCTGGTCGGAGCGCACCGGGTCGTACAGCAGTGTCACGGCCCGGCGGATGCCGCTGGAGAGCAGGATCGGGGCGAGGAACCCCGGGTAGACCTGGGAGCGGGGCCACTGCGACACCCACAGAACCGCGTGGTGGGCGGAGTCGGACCGGAGCCGGCTCCAGGTCTCCTCGACCGCGACGGGGCCCGCGGTGGCGAGGTCGCGGCCGATGTCACCGGCCCGGTCGAGGGTGGCGGCGATCTGCGGGTCGTAGGCGGTGCGGAGCATCACCGCGAGATCCCCAGGGGTGTACCAGTCGGAGGGCTTCAGGTCCGCGGCGCGCAGTGCGGTGGTGAGGGTGTGCATCTCCTGCCGCAGCACTTCGGCGGCACCCTTGATCCCGCCTCCTGCGGAGCGGATCTGCCGGGAGGCGGCGCGCATGTCCAATGCGAGGGACAGGGTGGTGATGTGGCGTTCCCCGGCGGGCCCGGCGCGTTCGATGAGTTCGGCGTAGGTCTTCGCGACCCACGACCCGTCGTCGTGGCCGTGCTCGGTCCACCACTGCGACAGGCCGGAGCCGGAATCCGGGACGGTGCGCTCGAGGACCTGCACGCGGGCGATGCGCCCGGAGCGGCACACGGTGGACAGCACCCGGCCCCAGCCGTGCACGCGACGCTCCTGCTCACCGGGGTCCATCAGCACGAACGCGGAGTGGGTCACCTCCAGGATCGCGGTCAGGGTCTGCGCGTGCGGGTCGTGCACCATCACCGCCCCGGACTCGGGATCCTCGTACTGGCGCAGCGCGGCCGCGTCGCCGGGCAGGGCGAGGGTGCCTGCGGGGCGGAGCTTGACGATCCGGCGCCGGTACACGGTCTGGCGGGCGGCCTTGCGCCAGACCCAGTGCCCGGTGATCGGCACCCACTCGATGAGCTTGCGCCCGCCGACTCCGACGACCGCGAGCGCCGCCAGGGTCAGCCACACCGGGGCGGTGTAGAGCGCTGCGGGACCGCCGGAATACAGCGCGGCGATGAAGATGACCGCGCCGGTGGCGAGGGCGATCACCTGCGGCAGCGACAGGCCCAGGATGATGCCGCGGGTGGTGAGCCGGGAGAACTTCACCGGGCTCAGCTCGTAGTCGGTGGTGGCCATGACGCTCCTTCGGACGACGCATACGGGGTGGTCGTCTGCCAGGTACGCGCCGGGCACCGCCCGGACGCGCGGAAGCGGCGACGCTCCGTGGCTGGGTCAGGTCGCTACAGCTGACCCAGCCGGGTGCGCCGCCGCTTCCGGGGCGGGGCGAGTTCACCTCCTCTCGACGTGTGTGGTGGGTCGGTTACCGCTTGCCCGGATCCGTCGGGGGCGGCGCCGCTGGTGGTGGTGAGGTGCGTGGCTCCGCCGGGGCCTGCGGCGGCGGTGCCGACGTGGTCGGCTGGGAGGGGGAACTCGGCTGGGACCGTCGCTGCGCGGGCGGCTGGGACGCGGCGTTCGCCGGAGGCTGCCCGCCCTGCTCGCTGCTCGCCGGAGGCGTGGCCGGCTGGGCAGGGGCCCCGCTCTGCGATGGTGCGGGGCGCGGGGTGTCCGGACGCTGCTGCTGGGCACCGGCGGGAGGCGGGCTCTGGCCCTCCTGCGCCGCGGAGGCGTGTCCTTCGGCGCTGCGACCGATCGCACCGCCGAGCTTAGGCCCGGCTTCCGCCGCGCCCTTGGCGATCTTCGCGCCGGCCACCGCGGCGATCCCGATCGGCCCGGCCGCGGCGCCCGCGCCGGCACCCGCTGCGGCACCGCCACCGCTGGCAGCTGCACCACCGCCCGCGGCCGCACCACCGCCCCCGGCTGCACCGGCACTGCCTCCACCCGCTGCACCGCCGGCACCCGCACCAGCCCCCGCGCCCTGCCCGGCGGGGGCCGCCTGGCCGGCTCCGGGCGGTGGCGGCGGTCCGCCAGGCCCGCCACTGCCCCCTGCGCCGCCGGGTCCGTCGTCGCCGGCGCCGTCGAGGACCTGCTTGGGGGCGGGTCCGTCGGGCTTGCCAGACATCGGCAGCGGCCGGTTCATCGACTGCTTCGCCTCTTGTTCGGCGGACATCACGTGGTACATGTCGAAGCCGACGAACGAGATGAACTTGTACACCATGTACGGGGCGAATGCGGCGACGAACATGAGCACGATCCCCGCGACCGGGTCGGCGATCGAGGCGAGGTCGAAGTCGATCGGCGCGTTGGTCTGGTTGATCGCGACGAGGAACACCACGGCGATGACCAGCTTGGAGAAGATCAGCGCGAGCACGAAGCTTGCCCACTTCCCGAACCACCCCCGGGTGGCATCCCAGGACCCGCCTGACAGGGCGATTGGGGCGAGCACGACACCGACGAGGATGAGCGCTTTGCGGATCAGCAGGCTGAACCACACGATTGCCGCGGCGGTGAGCGCGAGGAACGACAGGAAGATCGTGATGATCGCCCCGGCCCCGGGGGCGGTCAGGTTGATCGCGGTGAGCCCGGCGACGAGGAGCCCGATCTTCGCGCCCATCTCCTCCAAGGTCGTGCCGGTGGCCTGGATGACCCCGATGGTGAGCTGATCGACGACTTCCAGCAGCGTGGTGGTGAGAGTGAGCACCAGGAACGAGCCGAGCACGCTGCGTGCGAGCCCGAGGGCGGTGCGGGACAACGCGGACGGGTCGCGGCGGATGAGGCCGGTGATCAGCTGCAGGCAGAAGAAGATCAGCATGATGAAGATCGCGATCCCGAACATCACGTTGTAGACGGTGATGTAGCCGGGTGCGGTCAGGTCGACCAGGGTGGTGGTGTCGAACAGCCACCACACGCCCTGGAACATCCAGGACGCGGCCTGCCCGACGGCCTGGGCGAGCCAGTCGAACGGGGCGCTGATCAGCGTCGCGGCGGTCTCGCCGGCGACGTCGCAGACGTGGCTGATGATGGGGACGTCACAGATCCCGTCCATACCGTTCCCCTCCTCTCATGAGTCGAAAGGGGGCGGGTCAGGAGACGGTCTGGCCGACGTTCCAGAAGAAGTTGATCAGCGTGACAGCAGCGCCGGTGATGATCGCGGCGCCGCAGGAGATCAGCACGCCGAGCTTCCCGCGGGAGGCGAGGTGCGGGTTGGAGCTGTTGGCGCCGAAGCCCCAGACGACGGCCGAGATGATCAGGGCGAGCACGGACAGGATGAGTCCGACGGTCATCACGGCGCCGACGATGGTGCGGAGAGCTGCGATGCCCGGAAGGCCGGAATCGTTGGGGTTGATGTCGATCTGCGCCGGCAGCACGGTCGCCGTCTGGGCGAGGGCGTCGAGGATGAGGGTCATGTGGGGCTCCTTCACGAATGTGTGAGCCCTGCCCGGTGCGGGGCTCATCGAGACAGGTGCGGACCCCGCGTTCCGGTTACAGACCCAGCCGCCGGGCGGCGGGCGAGGTGCGCGAGACGCCTGCCCGCAGGCCGCTCGCGCCGGCAGGGTCTGGGTCGAGCTCTGCGGCGCGTGCGGCGAGCTGTTCGGTGAGCCGGGTCGCCCTGTGTGAGGCGTGCACGGCATCACGGGCCAGTGCCCGTGCCGTCGGTTCGCCGCCGCCCCGGAGCACGGCTCGTTCGTCGGCGAGGTCGCGTTCGTTCTCGTCGTGGAAGGTGCTGATGACCGCACGCAGCTCGGTGATGGAGAGGACTTCGCTGAACGGTTCGACCTCCACCCAGTTCTGCTGACGGGTCGACCAGACCTCCATCACCCAGGTGTACCCGTCGATGGAGCCCATGAAGTTCGCGTCGTCCCAGAACGTCAGCCGTTGCCGTTCGGGGTACTCGAGCACGTTGCCGTAGTCGTTGTTCACGTAGGAGCGCCAGTGCGCGTGCGGGTAGCCGGCGGTGATGCGTTCGGCCAGCTCTTCGGCCAACGGGTAGGTGGTCAGCGGGAGGGGTTCGCCGATGTTCTCCTCGTCGATGAACGTCGCAGCGATCCCGATCATCTCCTCCGGCGTGGCCGCGGACCCGGCGCCGCCCGGGACGGGCCGGTAGGTCTCATCCCGTCCGTCCCACTCCTCGACGCCCCACACGTAGCCGGCCTCACCCGCCGCTGTGGTGATGCGCAGCAAGATCCGCTCGGGGAACACGATCGCCGCGCTAGGTGACCAGTCCGGGTCGGCGTGGTAGATCCACGCCCCGCCGGGACGGTGCTCCTCCTCGAGGATCTGGAGGAGCTGATGACTGGTGGGCTGGGGCTCCATATCGGCCATGGTGTCCTCAGAGGGTGGTGCCCACGCGCAGCAGGAAGTTCAGCCACGCCACTCCGGCACCGGCGAGCGCGGCCGCGCCGATGGAGACGAACACTCCGACCCGGCCGCGCGTGGCGGAGGTGGCGTTGCCGGTGGAGGACGACACGGCCCACACGATGGCGCAGATGATCAGCATCAGCACCGCGACGATGAGGGTGATCGTCAGCAGGGCGCCGACGATGCCGATCAGGGTCGAGCGGCCGCCGACGGCGTCGAAGTCCGGGTACACATCCACAGCGGTTCCTCTCCGTCACAGCACGCTGGTCACCGCACAGGTGCGCACCCGGCCCCGGTGGTGCGGTCCTAGAAGGCGCAGCCGGGGCCGCCGCTTGTCGGGGTGTCGAGCCCTTCGACACCGTGGTCGGCCAGCCATGGGATCGCATCGACCGGGGAGGCGCCGGCGCCGCCGGGGTGCAGCTGGAAATGCAGGTGCGGGCCGGTGGACCGGCCGGAGGAGCCGACGTCGCCGATGTGCTGCCCGGCGATGACCCGGTCGCCGGCTTGGACGTGGATGCCGTGCGCCCACATGTGGATGTAGACGGTCGCGATGCGTTCACCGTCGATGGTGTGCTCGATGGTGATCTGCCCGGACGTGCCGCCGACCATCCCGGCGTAGGTGACGACCCCGTCGGCGAGGGCGAAGATCGGGGTGCCGTCCGCGGCGGCCCAGTCGGTGCCGGCGTGGAAGCTCCGCTCGCCGGTGAACGGGTCGCTGCGCCACCCGAAGTCCGAGGTGTGCGTGTAGGTGCCGTTGGGCAGCGGGAACACCAGCGCCGTGGTCTCCGGGATGTCCGCGTCGCCGGGAACCCCCGACCCGCCGCCGCTGCTCCCGCCGGTCGTGAGGGCTTGCAGGATCGTCCGGGCGGTGGGCTCATAGTTGCGGTAGCGGTCCGGGTAGGCCGAGACCTCCACGGCCTGGGCGGCCTCGCCCTTGTCCATCTGCGGCCACCCGGGGATATCCAGCAGCCCCCGCGGCGACGGATAGTTCGGGCCATCCGGTCCGCCGTAGAACGCGCGCGCCTGGTAGCCGGTGTCCATCAGCTCGGCGACCGTGCCCCACCCGGATGCGGGGCGCATCTGGAACAGCCCGAGCGAGTCATGGTCTGACCCGTTGCCGTCATTGGGGTACTCGCCCGACTCGGGGTACGCGCCGGTGTTGGCGAGCTGCCGCAGCGTGGACTCGGTGAGGGCGGCCATCAGCGCGATGAGGATCCCGTCGCGTCCGACCCCGGGCGTGCGGGCGCCGGTCTCGATGATCGTGGCCGCGTGGGTGAGCTGCTGACGGTTCAGGGTGAACGTCGCCCCGTCCGCGGTGGAGACCTCCAGCTCGTCGGGGACGGGTCCGAGCACGACGCCGCTGGCGATGCACATCGCCTGGTTCGTCACCGCCGGGTTGACCAGCACCCCGACCCCGACCAGGGCCAGCATCGGTGCCAGCATCACCCACGCCACGAGGGCGACCAGGGCCTTCTTCATCACGCCGCCCCCTGCTTCAGCGCAGCGGGTTGTCCAGCTGCGACAGGCGCAGCAGGACGCACCGGTCGGTGGCCGGCGGGCAGGACAGGAACATCGTGAACGCCACCGGATGCTCCGAGGTGACCTGCTCGTCGAACCAGACGCCGCTGCGGTGCCGGGTGCCCTCGACCGTGTAGGCGACCAGGCCGTCGGCGAGCTGTCCGTCGGCGGCGGCGATGGCTTCGTACCACTGGTCGGGGACGTAGAGCCGGTCGATGTCGATCCACTGCGCCGTGCGGTACTCCTGCAGGTCCCGCCACGTCGCATCCGGCGGCAGGTAGCGGGACAGGTCGCTGATCAGTCCCGGCGTCTCCGCGCCGGACGGGTCCGCAGCCTCCAGCAGCACCGCCCGGTGATCGTCGGGCGTGAGGGTGGTGAACGTGTCCCACACGAACAGCGCCTCCGTCACGGCCTCGGCGAACCGTTCCGGGCTCCTCGTCTCCGGCAGCGCCTCCAGCTCTATCGGTCCAGGGGTCGGAGACGTCGGCGCGATGGTGCCTGGCGTCGACGATCCCGTGGGGTCGGCCGGTCCCGGGCGCGGGCTGGGCGGGCCTGCGACCAGGCCGTAGATCCCGACGCCGGTCAGTACGGCGAGGATGATGCCGGCGGCGGCGAGGGAGATGATCAGCCGAAGCCGGCGGGTGCGGGCGGGGTCGGTCATGACGGGGTGCCTCCTGTCCGAGTCGTCTGGCACCTCACAGGTGCGCACCCGCGCAGGTCACTCCAACCGGCGCCCCATGTCCTCACGCGCCTGCTCGGTTGCCGGGGCGTCCGCGTCGAGGGCGGCGGAACGCTCCTGAAGGGCCTGATCGAGCGGGCTGGGCTCGGGGTGCCAGGCGATCCGACCGTTCTCGCTCTGCGCGGTCATGACGAGCTGGACGACCTGGTCCAGCGACGCGGCGGCGATCGTCAGCCAGCCCGAAGCCTTGGCCGCCTGATCCTGGCCCGCGGCTCGGTCTCCATCATCGGTCGCCGCGAACGGGCTGTGCCGTTCGTGCCAGTCCGCCAGCTGCCGAAGGGACTGCTGCACGCTCGTGAGCGCGGAGTGCATCGAGCCCAGCACCCGGTAGGTGTCGTCCGGCACAGGGATGCGCCGGGTGGCGTAGGCCAGCCCGCGAGCGGCCTCACCGAGCTCGTCGGCGTCCTTTGCTGGGTCCTCAAACGTCGGCATCGGCTGTCTCCTCCCGCGCCGTGCGCGCTGCGTCCAGGAATGTCGCCGCCGCCGTGATGTAGGTGTCGACGAGGTCCCATTGGTCCGGTTCGGCATGGCGGCCGAAGTCGGTCGGGTCGAACCTGTCCCACCAGCCGTGCTCACGGCGCAGCAGATCGACGAGCTTTCGGATCTGGTGCTTCTCCCGCAGCAGCGGGTCGGCATCCTTCCACCCCACCCGCTCCACGCCAGCGGCGCTCTCGCGCAACTGGGTGAGGCGGGCCAGAGCCAGCCCGGACTCTTTGGCGACCTCGGCAGGTCGCTCCAGCTTCTCCAGGGTCTGCAGCTCCTGCCGCGCCGACGTACGCACCGTCTCGGGTGCGTCGGGGTCGTCAGTGGCACGGCGGATGCCGGCGAGGTTCTGCGCGGTCTTGACGGCGAGGTAGCGGCCGTTGACCTTCCCGTCGGTGTTCAGCTCGATCAGCGCTTCGGCCGCTTCCTGCCGCACGTACGGGTCCTCGGTGTCGTCGGCGGCGATGCGGCGCAGTTCGTTGATCTGCTCGAGCATGGTCCGCGAGTCCCGACCGGTGACCGCGCGGGCCGCTTGCGTTCGGGCTTTGCCGCCGCCGGACGGGGGTGCCGATTCGGCACCCCCGTCCCGTGCTTCGGCGACGCGGGCGTCACGGTCCGGGGACCCGAACCGGGTGGCGGCGTCGCGGCGCTGCGCGTCCTCCGCGTAGAGGGCCTTCAGCTCCTCGTACAGCTCTGCCTGCTCCAGCGGTTTCAGGGCCTTCTGCAGGGTCTGCTCGTCGCGGATCGCGAGGACGTAGGAGAGCTTGTCGGACACGTCCGGGACCACCCACACCGGGGTGACCCGCCACCCCAGGCGTTCCATCGCCGCCAGGCGCCGGTTCCCGGTGATCAGGACCGCGTCCTCGGTGATCGCCGGCGGGTTGAGGATCCCCACCCGCTCCAGCGACCCGCACAGCTCGTCGAGGTCCTCGTCCGGGTCGCGCCGGTACTGCGAGCCGCGACGGATCTGATCGATCGCCTGCTCCAGCACCAGGTGTCCCCGCGCCATTCCCGCTCACCGTCCTTCCCGCACGTCAGGTACGGGAGCCATCCGACGCACCACGTCGACCAGCGCCGTATCGGAGAGCAGGTCCGCGACGTCGTCTCCGAGCAGCACGCGCGCCAGCAACCCGTACCGCCCGGCCCGGCGGCGCCCGGCAGGGAGCCCCACGAGGAGGCGCACGAGCTCTGCCCACTCCTCCCGCCGGTACCCGAAGCGCACCGCGATGCTGAGGTCCTTCGAGACGATCTCCACCGCGGAACCGCCCGAGGACAGGGACGCGACGCGGTGGGCGATGTAGTCCACCGCTTGCTCGACCTGCCGGGCGGGCCACCCGGCGACGACGAGGAACACGCACACGGTGCGGATCACCGGGTCCGCGGAGCCGTCATCGTCACGGCCGGCGCCGCCGACCAGCTCGGTGGCGTGCGGGTGGACGTCGTAGAAGAACTCCTCGTAGTGCCCCGCACGTACCGGCTCCTCGTTCGGGCGCTTGGAGGGGCGGCGGGCCTTGTCCTGGCTGGTCATGTCCCGGTCGGCGTGCGCCTCGGCCGCGATCCCGAGCGCGACCGCGCGCGTCACGACCGCCCACGGGTCGTCGGCCTTCACCGTGGTGGACTGCCGCATAGCGATGAACGCCTCGTAGGCGGCGTCGGCCGGGTCGCGGTGCCAGGCGCGGGCGACCGGGGTGTACTTCGCGGTGGCGTAGACCATGAGCTCAGCGGCCACCGAGCTGGTCGCCCACGCGTTGTGCGTGTTCAGGTCGATGAGGACCTGACGCAGGCCCTCCGGGGTAGTGAAGTCCGGACTCGTCTGGTCCGGGACGGATGGATCATGCATAGCGACTCCCTGGGCGGATCTGGGTGTAAGCGAGGTATGAACCCGCATCCGCGAAAGACCAGCAGCGCCTTCTCCGGAGGCGTGTGCCTCCAGGCGGGGCGCTCGTTTCAGGCGTCACTGAGCCGCGCCGCGACGCACACGGTGCTGTCGCGGTGCACGGGGCCGCCGCGAAGTCGCGGCAGCGGGTGGTCGGTCAGGTGGTGGATGCGGGGCCGGGCGTCGGGTGGCTGCCCGGGCAGGCAGAGGTCACCGGCTCACCCCCTGCCTGCCCAGCACGGGCTGTGCGGGGCTGGTCGGTACATCAGGGACCAGATCCGCCTCGCGGTGCGACAACGCACGGCGGATACGGGCGGCGCCGTCGCGAGAGGCCTGGCGGACGAGCTCATGGACGTCCTGGTTCACGTCCGCGGTCTTCTCCATCACACGCGCGCCGGCGCGGGCGGCCATGTCGGTGGGACGCACCCACTCCACATGGGTCTCCGGGTGTCCGGCCGGTGCGGGCGTGCGGCCCACGCTCGGGTCGCCGTGGCGGGCGATCACGTGCGCGCCCTCCGTATCAGGGCGCTCCGTATCGGGACGCTCGGTGTCGGCACGCTCCGCACCTGGGCGCTCCGCGTCGGGCGGGTTCCCGCTGCCTGCGGGATCAGAGGGTGTGGGGTCGGTCATGACGGGTCTCCTTCCGTGTCCTCGTCAGGTACGGCCAGCCACCGGCCGATCGTGGTCGGGTGCTTGCCCAGCTGCGCTGCGATCTGCCGTTGCGAGATCCCGTCGGCTGCGAGCCGCGCTGCCTGCTCCCGTGTCTCCCGATCGCCGCGCGCTCGCTCCCGCCCCGCGGACACTGGGCGCGTCCGTTCGGCGCGCGGCTTGGCGCGCTCATCCTCACGAGCCGGCGGTGTCGCGTCGCTGCGGGTGGGGGCGGCGTTGCGGGTGAGCTCGACGGTGAGGTGTGTCATCGCCAGCAGCACCAGCGGTGGCACCGAGGCGACCAGTGCCGCGACCACCACGGGCACACGGGCGTCGGCGGCGACGATCGCGTGGGTGATGTTCGCCGCGACGGACACGCCGGCGCCAGAGGCCAGCAGCAGCCAGGCGTAGCGGCGCGCGGCCGGTGCTTGGTTGCGCAGCGCGACCACGGAGATAGTGGCCTCCAGGATCACGCCGTCCACGATCAGCGGCCACACCCACGCCTGCCCGGCAGGGATGCCGGCCATGATCGCCAGATCCTGCAGCGTGGTGAAGGACAGCCAGAACGCGCCCAGCGCGAGCACCAGGGTGCCGGTGACGCTGCTGGCGATCACCAGGCGCGGCACCCCGCTCCCTGGCCCGGCCACGCCTGCATCCGCCGGACGGGCGGTGCGGGGCGCGGCGGGCGTGCTCATCGCCGCACGGCTCCCCGGATCGCACTGGACGATCGGCCCCCGTCATCGGCCGCGGGTGTGAGCTGGATGGTGCGCCAGGCGGATCGGATGGTCGCCTCGATCTCCCGGGCACCCAGCCCGACGGCGAGCGCGGGCCGGTCGAGTAGATCGTGGATGCCCCGCTCGTCGAAGCCCTGCTCGGCCAGGCGGCACGATGCCCAGAACAGGCTGGCGTTCCGGTTGCCGTCGTCCGCGCCGAAGAGCCAGCGGGTCAGTTCTTCGCCGCCCCGCGACGCCGTGTCGCTTCGTGGTGTGGCGACGCGGGGGCGGATGGGGGTGAGCAGCTCGCGGATCCGGTCGCCGTCGACCGGGCGCGGTTCCGCGTTGAGCGTGAGGATCGTATAGCCCGTTCGCCTGCCCTGATCGATCACCGTCGAGGGCGGGGCGAGGACGTAGCCGCCGGTGCCTCGGAAGTCGACGTGCCGCGTGCCGCGGGACCAGGTCTGTTGTGGCCGGTCGGGATCGGAGGGGAAGTACAGATGCGTGCCGCCGGACGGTGTGCGCACCGCGGCGAGCGCTCCGGGGACCATGCCCGCGCGGTGGAGGCGTTCGAGGGTGCGGTAGCCGTCGCCGCCGGCGTGCACGTCGATGTCGAGCACGTCCAGGCCGTGTCCCGTGGCGATGCCGATGTTCGCCTCGGGCTTCCATGCCCACCATCCCCGGATGCGGCGTGCGCCGGTGGTCGCGTCCCGGTAGCCGTGCGTGGTCAGCGGCTGCTTGCCGCCCGGGACGCAGGGGAAGACCTCCAGGCCTGCGGCGGCGTACATCAGGGCGGCTTCCCGCAGGGTGCCGTCGTGCGCGCGGACGGCGCTCAGGGTCTCGTGCAGCATCTCGATCAATGTTCGCCTCCTCCCGCAGCTCAGGCGACGCGCGCCGAACTGCAAGAGTCAGGTGCGCGTCATCGGCCGGTAACCCGGAGCCGCTAGCCTGGCCTCGACGCAGGTCGTTGGCTGCCTCGAGCATGCAGGTGCGGCGTCTACCGATCGGACCTCGATCGTCAAGTTCCGTCCAGCGTTTCGCCTGACGATGCGTGTTTGAGCAATGAGAACGCGCGGCCCAGGCATGTTCGCGACGACTCTGGCGATCGTCCGTGCGCCGGCCTAGAGTGATCGGCCGGGCGCGTCCGATCTGCCGGACCCGGGATGCGGAGCGTCGTCGTCCACGTTGCGTTCGCGGCGAGCCAGCAGGTCTCCCAGGCTCGCTCGGTGCTCATGCGGTGCGTGCGCTACGCCCCGGCCGTGGACGTCGAACCCGGGACGTCCGGAGGACACCACGATCTGGCTGATCGCGTCGAGTGCGCGTAGTGCGGAGGCCCCCACCTCGAGGCGGTCCAGGACGGCGGAGATCTGGTTCATCGCCATAGCGTCCCTGTCCGCGCCCGCGTGTGCGAACGCGGCCGACGCCGTCAGTGTCTTGCCGCTTGGCGCGCTCCCGACAACGACCCACAACTGCCCCTGCCCGTCGGCGCCGGTGGCGTCGTAGACGCCGGCGGGGATCCAGTTGTGCGCGTCGGAGGCGGGGCCTTCGTAGATCGGTGGTTCCTCCGGCGCGTCGGGGTCGGGGACGATCACGTCGATGTCCGCGGCGTCGAGCATCTCGGCGAGCCGGGCGCGTTCTTCGGGAGCCAGCAGCGGGGACGCCGCATCGGACCGTTCCGGGTCGACCAGGGCGCGCAGCGTCTGCAGCGCCAGCAGGTCCGTGGGCAGCCACGGCCCCGGCGCGGCCGGCTTCCATCGGCGGATGCCCGGAACGTCGTCGTCGAACGGCTCCCCAAGAAGCCAGTCGCCATCGGCAAGCAGGTCCTGGTCGGGTGCGGCGAGGTCCTCGATCAGGGTCTCTCGCATGATGTAGGCGGCCTCGTCCGCGGAGCGGGCGACCACGTCGAACTCGATCACGACGCGGTGATGCTCCAGCGGGTCCGGCGTGTAGCCCAGGGGTGGCGTGTCGCCGGTGGCGTTCATGGGTTCGTCCCTCCTGCGATGCCCGGACGCGACCCTGCAGGTCCACCGGGGCGCTGACCAGTGCGCAGGGAAGGTGCGCGGGGCGACCGGCCGAGCCCCGCACCCCAGGTGACCTGCCGCACCGCACCGCGCCCGCCCGGGGACGCGCCGGGGACGCGCCGGGGACACCGCCGTTCGAAGCCAGATAGATTATGCCGGATATTTCTGGCTGACGGGAGCGTGGCGGGCTCGTCAGCGTAGAGGGATGCCCTCCTCCACTGCGCCTTCGTCCTGGGAGGAGTACGCCAAGAACCTCGGAATCGAACTGCAGCGTCGCCGGATCGCGCTCGATATCACGCAGGAGAACCTTGCCCACCGGGCCGGTCTCACCCGCACGCACTACCAGCAGCTCGAGCGCGGGTTCTGGAAGCCGGGGTCACCGGCCAACCCCTCGCTGAAGATGCTCGTGCGCCTGGCGCAGGCACTCCAGCTCGAGGTTGCCGAACTGCTCCCGTCCGGCCGCGACGTCCAGTGGCCCGACACGTAGCCGGGTCACCGGCCGGGCAGATCCGGGCGAAGTCCGCGGCGATCTGCCTCCGGGCCACCGGTGGCCTCGTGCCCGGTGAGCCGGTGACCGCGATCGCGCAGCAGGTCTGACAGCAGCGCTCCCCGCTCGAGGCGTGAGGAGGGCGACGGGGGTGTGTCGTGGTTCCCGAGGTGGCGCCAGCCGAGTACTCCGTGCACGTCACCATCTGCGAGAACACGTTGCCGCTGCTGCACGGCCGCGGGTGTTCCTGCGGGAGCGTCGCCGGTCAGGCCGTCGTCGACCAACGTGCGCGCTTCGTCTGCGGTGTGCGCGGAGACCTCGAACTCGACCGGAACGCGATAGGTCCACAGCTCCTTCGTCTCGGGTGGCTGGGTTTGCGCGGGTGAGGCGTCTACGGCCCGTGTGGTCGATCGAGCAGACCGCGCCGTCTCGTTCATCTCTGGTTCGGCTCTCTTGGCCTGCTGAGCTGGCGCCACGCGAGGGTTGGACTGTGAGGAGGTCGCGTTCACGGTGTCGGTGGCGAGGAGGTGGCGCAGCCGCTGCTCGCGGGCCCCAGCGATCCGGTTGAAGTCTGCCTGCCACTGCGTGTGGTCCCAGGCGTAACGGGCTCCTTCGATCTCACCCTCGTAGCCGGGTGCGATCGTGACCAGGTAGTCCTGGCGGCGCGGCTCCGCCGGCAACGGCTGCTCCTCGAGCAGCGCCGCGATGCCCTCGCGTAGCCGCTGGACCTCCTCGACGCGCTCGAGGAGGTAGGTGGGACGCCGCGGGTACATGGCGATATCCAGTGCCTGCTCGGTGAACTCGTCGAACGCCGCCCCATACGCGTTCTCGTCCACCACACCGTGCTCATCACGGAACGCATCCGGGTCCGGCTCCTCGGGGAAGATCTCGGCGAGCATGTCGAACACCGGAGTCTCCGCATAGGTGTCGGCGAACGCGTGCGGTTCTCGCAGCCGCAGGTCGGCGTGGCTGTTCCCGTCGATGTGCTTCAGCCCGGCCTCGGGGAACCACCGATCCTCCAGCGGGTAGAAGACGTCGCCGAGCTCGCGCAGGGGTGCAGCGTCGGTCAACAAGCGGTCCGCTCGGGACAGCAGCGCATGCAGCACCTGTGCCGCCCGCTCCCGCGTCGTCCCGGCGACCTCGAAGACGACCGGGATGGTGAACTTCCGCTCTGCGTCGGTCATGGTGTGCTCCTCGTCCTGCCGTGGGTGCTGAGGGTCAGGTAGGTCACAGCTCGCGTGCCGGCCCGGCGCCCGATCGGGACGGCGCTGCCTCTCCCGCGGCGAGCTGCGAGGCACGGCGGGCGAGCGCGTAGGACAGGTCCCGCTCGTACTGTCCACCGGGGCCTGTCAGATCGGCGACGGGCAGCTGGGTGATGGTCGCCCGCGGCATCGGGGTCTCCTCGGCGAGAGCCTCGAGCCACCGATCGACATCCTCGGCGGTGTTCCACTGCTGGATCGGTGTGTGCTTCTCGATGAACTCGCGGCCACCGACGAAGGCGTCGGACTCTGCGAGCTCCTCGTACAGCTGGGTCGCGACGCGGCGGGCGAGATCGGTGCTGCGGGAGCCGATGAGGATCGAGGGCTCGACGTCGGGGTCGTCGGACCACGTGATCACCCCGACCGTGACGAACTGCGACCGCGTTCTCGCCGCGCGGTTGGCGAGCAGCTCCCGGGAGTCCAGGCCGTCGTGGCCGGCGGCCCGCACCAGGTGGGAGATCTGCTCCAGTGCGGCGGACGGGTGCTGGGTGCGGTCGTAGTCCTGCAGCGCCTCGGCGATCTGGGCCAAGGCACGGGAGTCCACGTTGCCCACCGGCAGGGTTGCGGCCGTGCGCCCGAGCGGGCTCAGGCGGGACGGGCCCACGGCGAGTCGGACCGGCCGCCCGCTGAAGTCCTTGCCCTCGTACAACCCGTCGGGCAACTCGGGTGCCGCCTCGCTGGCGTGGCCGGCGAACAGCGGATCGGATTCGGGGTACTCCGGGTTCGGGATCTCCACGTACCGGTCCGCCGCCGCCAGAGTGATGCGCAGCTGCTGCAGCTCCGCGTCGGTCAGCACGCGCAGCGTGCCCGGCTCCTGCGCCTCGGTTTCCACAAGGGTGCGGAGCACCTCGATCGTTGTCAGGTCCGCGAGGAAGGTCTGCTGCGTGGACGCCGACGTGTTCACCCCCGGGTAGGAGTCCTCCTGATGCGACCAGCCGCGGATGCCTTCGCGTCCCTCGGGCGCGGCGAGCGCTCCGATAGACCGTGAGGTGAGCGCCTGATCGACGATCCCGCGAGCCTGCGCCCATGAGCGTGCGGCGATCTCGAACACGACCGGTACACGCACACGCCACAGCTCTCCGCGGTCACCGTCGTCGGGAAGCTCCGCCATGATGGTCCCTCCTACCTCTCTGGTGCGCACGCCTCGCGCACATCACAGAGGTAGGCGCCGCTCACGAGCGTTCGATGGTCGCTTCCTTCCGCGGTCTTCTCAACCCACTCCGGGTGTTCGCCCGGCCGGCGGGTCAGGGGTCGGTGTGCCGCATCGCGACGCGGTCGATGCGTGAGGCGATCAGCGGGACGAAGCTGGGGTCCTTCTCGATCGCGACCACCCGCATCCCTTCCTCCAGCGCCGCCTCCACCGTCGCGCCCGAGCCGGCGAACGGCTCCAGCACAAGGCCGCCGTGCGGGGTGAGCAGGCGCACCAGCCACCGCATCAACGACAGCGGCTTGACCGTCGAGTGCGAGACCCCGAACGCGCGGGGCCGCTCCGTTCCCGGCGCCTTGTGCTCGTAACGGAAGATCGGGAACCGGCTCGAGGCCGGAGTTCCTCGCCAAGAGCCGGTCAGCAGATCCAGCGTCTCGGCCTGCGCGCCATCCAGCGCCACGTTGGCTGGCCAGCGGCCCTCGCCGAACCGTGCCGCGTCGATGTGCAACGCCCCGGTGCCATGCGTCAGCACGCTGCCGACCACCGTGCCCGGGACGGGCTTGCGGGCGATGATGATCGGCTCGAACGACGGCCGCAGCCCCGTGCCCCACCCCGCCCATTGCTTGGCGTCCTCGCTGACCGGTGCGCCCTGCTGCACCACCCGACGTGTCGCCCCGAGCACTCCCTCCCGCTCTGACTCCTGCACCACCCGGTCTGGGCGCAGTACCCCGTTGCGCTTGTCCAGTGCATACGCGAGGTCCATGCTCTTGGGCATCCCCGAGGAGTACAGCCACGCGATCTGATCGCGCACCTCGAACCCCGCGTCTTCGATCCCGCGCACCATGCGGTGCCACGTGCGGGTGCCGCCGAACGCCGCCAGGTGCGCGCCCGGCTTCAACGCGTGCAATGCGCCGCGTGCCCACGCCGCGCACCATGCCTCGAACACCTCGGGCGCGGTCATTGTCGAGAGGTCGATGTCCGGCAGCGATTCCGCGAACCCCGCGGCTCCGTCCCACGCGTGCCCGTTGAACTCCAGGCCATAGGGTGGATCGGTCACCAGCGCATCCGCCACTCCGGCGGCCAGTCGGGGAAGGACCGCGACCGAGTCCCCACCCAGGATGACCGCTCCGTCCCGGTCGATCTCGACAGGAAGATCGCCGGCTCCGTAGGCATGCGGAACCTCGTGCGGCATGGAGTACCTGCTCTCAGAGCATGTTCGCCGCCGTTGCCCGACGAAGCCCGTGCCAGCCAGGTACGCCCACCCGGACGCCCGCCGATCACCCATGCCGCCGCGTCCCGGGCACCCCTTCGGTCGTCGACCAGCGGACGCCCGGGCCTCACTCCAAGTGCTCCACACGATCGGCAATCGACGTCGAAAGCAAGGCACATCGCAGCAGATACCCATGACGCTTGGCGTGATCGACGTCTCCCTCAGTCGCTGCCTAGGACCGTCGGGGCGAGATTCAATCGCTGCCGTGCCGCACCTTCACTTGCGGCAGCAGGGATCCACTTGCGACAGCAGGGATCCCCGGTCCACTAGCCACGTCCTTCGCTGGCGACCATCGCCGACAACACTGAACGGGAATGGATGATGACCAGAAGCTCCGCCGGCTCCGGTGCGCCTGATGAGCGCCATCACTCTCCAGAGGAAGTTCATGCGGTCCCTGTCGCCGCAGAGGACTCACATCGGACGGGCTACGCGACCGAGATCGAGAGGCTGGATCGGCTCATCGAGGATGCCACTCTCCACCGCCAGCTCCTCGTCCTCCGCGCTGGGACGCAGCTGCTGACGCAGGTGCACTCCGACCTTGCGAGCTTCTCGGTGGTGCACGATCGAGACGTTTGGAAGGTGGTCGCAGCGGCTGATCAGCACGGGCAGCCGATCGCCGTCAGTGAGGCGACCTTCGCCACGCTGAACGACTTCTTCGCAGAGCGAGGGCTCGTCGACGCCGACTCGCATGCGGGTCCAGTCGCGCTGCAGGTGGACGTTCACCGTGAGACAGATGCAGCTCGCCCTGAACGCAGATTCATCGACGTCGCGGCGCTCGACGAAACCGACTTCGATGCGGTCATCGAGTCTGCACACGATCGGTTGGACTTGACTGAGCCTGGTCGCACTCGCCGAGACTTCACTGTCCAGATCCGGGACGGGTTCACCTTCCAAGGCGGCCTCACAGACGACGAGGTCCAGCAGGCGACCGAACTCGCGATCCGGTACTACCGGCGAATCATCTCTGCGGGCGGCGGTGCGGTCGACGTCGAAGCAGAGAGCTTCCACGAGGCCATCGGGATCGCGGCGCGAGAGCTCCTGCTGGAAGACGACGCAGACGATCACCACCGGGAACCTCTCTCCGGCCGATCCCGTCCTCTTGAGTGACCGCGATCGACGAGAGACACGCGTAGGCGGCGCAACGAGGCTCCCAACGCTTGATCCCTCGCCCTGATTCCAGCCGTGGGGCCACGTGCGGCGAGGCAGAGCGGACCAGGGGGTGCGAACGTCGGCGTCACGGAGTAGCATCACTAATCGAACATCTGTTCGATTCGATCGGAGTAGGTCATGCTGGTTGCAGCCACAGAGCAGCAGGCTGTCGTCCGCTACGAGCAGGGCCGCCCGGAAGAGCTGCGGTGGCGGGACGAGAGCTGGCGTGTGCTCGATGTCCCCACCCGGATCGGAGTTCATGACGATGCCGCTTACTCCCCGCTCGTCACGCATCTACCCTCGCCGTGGCCCGGATGGAGATTCACCGCCAGGTCCGACGACGGGACGTCGTATGTGTTTGATATCCGCGAGCTGAGCGACGGGCGGTGCGAGGTGCTGCGTGTATACGAGTGACCAGTCACCACCGCTGCCCGCTGGCGTCGAACTCCGCCCGCTACCGCCGAGCTCGCGGAGGATCCGAAACCATTCCCCGGAGTGGGATGTCTGGATCGACGGCCATCGCAGTGGCCACATCGAGTCATGGACGGTCGCAAGCGCCGCGGCGACGTTCTACCGCGCGACCGCCATCCACCCCGAGACAGGTCAGCCGATCCCGCTGGAGTCGGACACGAGTCTCGCCGACCGCGTCGAGAAGGTCATCGCCGCCAGACGCGACCCGGACAAGTACGTTCATAAGGCGTCCTGGGAGTAGTCAGGCACGTGCGGGCATAAGGGACCTGGGGCTCCGGATCGGCTCCCTGGTCGCGCACGCGGCTCCGCCTAGTCTCCGAGCGGTGCGTCCTCCGCGCCTCTGCATCTGCGGACGGAGTTGCCGAGCACGGCTGGGGCTAGGAGTCCACAAGCAGGCTCGACAGCGAAGTCGTCGGCCTAGCCCCCTCTTCGGCGTTGGCCTGCCCGGGTCCCAGATGCCTGATTCGAGAACTGTACTCGCGCGGACCGACGCCGAACCGCCGTTTGAACGCGCGGCTCGCGGCAGACTGGCTCGCCCAGCCTGCCTGGCGGAAGGCCTCGGTAGCTGTCAGCGGCGTGGTCGCCAACAGTTCCGCGACGCGATCAGTTCGCATCTGCCACAGTAGGGCGCCGGGACTGATCCCCAACTCGTTGCGGAACAGCCTGGTCAGCTGCGATTCGGAGAGCGATACGCGCGTCGCGAGAGCGCGTAGCGTCCAGGGGTGGCGCAGGTCTGCGCGAAGCGCACGCACGGCCTGTGCGACCTCTCGTCTTGGAATCAGAGCGGGAGGAGCGTCGTGCGCTGCATCGTGGGTCGATCCAGCGATCCGGGCGATGTCGTCAAGCAGGCTCGACACCAGGGTCAGCACGGTGAACTCTTGACCCTGTTGCTGGCCGACCGACGCGAGGCTCAAGAGCTTGGGAGCCAAAGTGCGCATCTGCGTCTTGCCGATACTCAGGGCGCCCAGCGCCTGTCCCTCGGTTGCGGCCGAACGGAGATGATGCGTGAGGGGGTGCGCTGGCGGCATCCATCGCAGCTGAGTACTCACGTAGTCGCTCTGCGTGTACAGGGTCACCGTCTCGACCCCGCCAACCGGATCAGCCGAACACCAGACGCCAGCGGGGAACGCAACGATGCTGCCAGCCTCGACGTCCATGGGCCCGAGTCCTGAGTTGAGCCGTGCCCAGCCTGATGTGACGAAGACGATCTTCATGCCGTCGACGACGATCCGATTCGAAGGGTTGAGACGAGTCAGGGCGTGTGCGGTGATCGGGAGCGACGAGTGCGGAAAGAGGTCGCTCTCGCTGAGCCGGGTCGTACTCGGCCCCGAGTACGCGTCACTCTCACGGGGCCATCTCGCCGCTACCTCAGCCGCATCCACGGTCTACGGGAGGCGATACGGAAGAACGCTCGAAGTCCTCGGCAGCCTCCCGCGCGGCGGCTCGTCGGTCCAGCTCACCGAGGAGACTGAGTGGCCGCGCTGCGTAGATGGACCTCATCTTTCGACGCTAGGCGTGCAAGTTCGCCCCAGTCCAACAACAAACTTCTATGGATACCCGCCTGTCGCTCGTTGACGAGTCGGCTCGATGTCGGCTCGTTAGATCTCACGTCGCGCTTCGGTAATCGCTCCATGCGGCATAAGCATGGCTGCGAAAGCCCGCGCGAGCGCTCCGGCTCGCGACCCGACCCGCAGGCGAATCTGCCACTCCACCGCGCCTCGCTCGAACCCCACTACAGCGAGTCCCTTTGCCTCCGGCTTCGCCGCGACGGACTCGGGCACAACCGCGACTCCGAAGCCTCGGGCGACCAAGTTGAGCAGCATGTGGGCGTCCGCCACAGTCACCGATGTCTCGCGCCTCACGCCGCGACGCCGTCCGTCGGCGTCCAGCACCTGCCGCGCCGCCCACGTGGGAGCGAACTCGACGAAGCGTTCGCCCGCGAGGTCCGTCCACGCGGACCATGCGCGGCTCGCGAGACGGTGGTTTGGCGGGAGAAGAAGAACGAAACTCTCCCGCCGCAGCACGGTCTCACCTGAGACACCCCCAGGACGGTCCTCCTCGTCCGGCCCCGCGACGACCGCAAGGTCAAGATCGCCGGTGCCGATGAGGGCGTTGAGGTCGGCAGTGGTGCCATGTTCGAACGTGATCTCCGCCGCTGGGTGGTGCTGCGTGAACGCCTCCAGCAGATCCGGCATGTCGAGCAGATCTCCGAGGCATTGTTCAGCTCCGATCCGCACTGAGGTCGGGCTGAATCCCGGGGTGTGCGTGAGGTCGAGTTGCGCGGCGCGCGCATCGGTGAGCATCCTCAGCGCACGGGGCAGAAACGCCTGACCGGCGCCGGTGAGGGCTGCGCCGTTGCGTCCTCGGTTGAAGAGTCGAGCGCCTACTTCTCGCTCCAGCGCCTGAATCGACGCGGACAAACCAGGCTGACTGACAAAGGACCGTTCGGCAGCGCGCGTGAAGTTTCTCTCCTCAGCCACCGCGACGAAGAACTCGAGCTGCCGAACATCCATGCCTTCCTCCTCTTCGAGTCTGACCGGGATACATCGGGGGCGCTGTCGCGTGCTGTGACTGCGGTGCCCGCGCCGATCGCTTCTCTGTGCCGGCGCCGCTCAGGCACGTTCGAGTGCGGGATAGAGGGCCTCCAGCGGCGCCGACAGGCCCGCCTTCAGGTTGCGGCTGGTCTGATCGGCGAGGACTTCGAAGTCGCCTGCCTCGAGGCCGTCGAAGATCGCAGCCACGATGACAGCCGGGTCTTCCTTCGGGACGTCGAGCCCGGCGGTCATGGGCGTGTCGGTGTAGCCGAGGTGGGCTCCGACCAGATGGGTGCCCTGCCCCAGCAGCTCCACCCGCAGCGCGTTGCTCAGAGACCACAGCGCGGCCTTCGTTGCCGCGTACGGACCAGTGCCCAGCCAGCTCAGGGCCGAGTGGATGTTCACCACGGCGCCTCCGCCGTTTCCCGCGAGAACCGGGGCGAACGCCTGGGTCACGGCGAGCTGAGCGAACACGTTGGTCTCGAACACCCGCCGGACGTCGTCGAGCGACACCGTCAGCGCCGGCTGGCCGCTGTCGGAGATTCCGGCGTTGTTGATCAGGATCGTTGTGTCTGACGCCTGGGAGGCGGCAGCCTCGATCGAGCCGCTCGAGTCGATGTCGAGCCGAAGCGCGACGATCCGGGGGTCTGTCCACTCGCGCGGGGAGCGCGCGGTCGCGTACACCTTGGCGGCACCGCGATCGAGGGCCTGGTGGACGAACTCTCGACCGAGTCCTCCGTTCGCGCCGGTGATGAGGACGGTGGCGTCGGTGAGTGAGTTCTTGCCTGGAGTCGTCATGAGGACGTGGTTGCCTTTCGTCGTGGATCGCCGTGACGGCGTCGCAGTGGTACCAGATGGAGGACGACAGCGGCGGCGACGGCGATCATGACCACTGCGACGCTGCCGGCGAGCAGCCCGGCCAAGAGGCCGTTCGCGGTGGCGACCGCTCCAAGGGTGAGGGCGATGATCGCCTGGATCAGATAGCCGGCGAGGTACGCACTCGAGGTCACGCTCGCTCGCCGCTCGGGTCTTGCGCTCGCGGTGATGAGGTTGATGCCGCCGGAGAAGATCAACGCGTATCCGGCGCCGCCGACGATGGATGACACGATAAGCAGCGGCAGTACGTGCGAGACACCGGCTGTGGCCATCAGGATCTGCCCGAGCGCGATGCTCACGGCCCCCAGCGGCAGCGACAGGGGTGGGGCGAGCCTTCCGGCCACCAATGCGACCGTGCCGATCGAGGCGGCGGAGACCGCCAGGACGAGCCCGTTGACGAGCGCGTCATCCGACCCCACCGCGTCCTTGGCGAACTGTGCGCCGATGCCGAGGAAGACGGCACCGAGGCTGTAGGCGGCGGCGATCGCCAGCGTACCCGCGACGAACGGCCGCGGTCGTTGGGGCAGCGCCAACGGCTGGGGTCGCCAACGCTGTCTGGCGGCGGGCGCATCCCGCGGCAGGAGAAGCGCGAGCAGCACGGCGCCCGCGATGGTGACAAGCAGCACGATGAATCCGGAGCGGAGCGGATCTGGGCCGTGCTCGACGGATGCTCCGCCGATCGTGAGCGCGCCGATCAGGCCCACGGAGGTCGCGACGGTAGTGATCCGCCCTGTTCCGGCCGACGCCCCGTCTCTCGCCGATGCAGCGATGACCGCGGTCGCCGGTCCCAGGCCGACGCCGACGCCGAACCCCATCGACGCGCGTCCCACCAGAAGGAGAGGCAGCTCCGACGCGGCAAGGAATGCGCCCGCACCGAGGGCGAGAAGGAGCAGCCCGACGAGGATCGCACGGCGCGCGCCGACCACCTCCGACAGATTCCCGAGCAGCAGTAGGGCCAGGATCATCGCCGCCGGATAGACCGCGAACACCGTGGTAGTCCCCAACGTCGTCAGCTGCCACTGGCTCACGTACTCGGGATAGACGAGCGTCGGTGCTGCAGATGCCCACAGCGCGAGCATGACCACAGCCGCCCCGGCCAGTCGGCTGCCTCGCGGGCCAAGCGCACGCACCATTCACCCGCCTCTCTCAGTAGGAGATTCCAACTTAGTTATCTGAATAGTAGATCACAACTCAGGCCACTACGATGGCACCATGACCGCACCGACTGAACGCAACGCCCGGTGTTCCGTGGCCCGCAGCCTCGAAGTGCTCGGTGAGAAGTGGACGCTGCTGGTCGTACGAGAGGCGCTGTGGGGCATCACTCGGTTCCGCGACTTCCGGGAGCGGCTCGGCGTCGCCCCGGACATCTTGGCCGCGCGATTGGACACCCTTGTGCGCGGCGGGGTCTTGGAGCGCCATCCCTACCGCGAGGCCGGACAGCGACAGCGCGATGAGTACGTGTTGACCGAGGCTGGCCAGCAGCTCAAGACGGTGCTCGCCGCGTTCGTCGCCTGGGGGGACGCGCACCGCCCGTCCGAGTACGGCCCTGCCAGCGTGTACGTCGAACGTGCCACGCAGGAACCCGTCCGGCTCGCGTTCCTGCGCGCGGACGGCATGGAGCTGGATTCGCAGGACGTGATGTCGGTTCCCGGCCCGGGGGCGCTGGCCGCCGCAGGCTGAGGCCTGACGTCGCCGCCTCAGTGTCGCGCGCGGTCACCCAACGACTCGAGGCTCGAGTCCAGCGAGGCGGCCAGATGGTCGGCGCGGCCCGTCGCGAGCAGGATCACGACTCCTCCGTAGATCCCCGCGACGATCGCTTCCGCCCGAGGGCCGGGCGTCACCTCGCCGGCGATCAGGCCCTGCTCCCGCATCCGATCGATGCCGTCCGCGATCTTCTTCGTCCACGTCGCCAGCAGCTCCTGCACAATTCGGTCCCGCACCGCATCGGTATCGAGCTGCGCGGTGAGGACGGCGAGCGGGCATCGTCTGCCCAGGAGCCGGTAGCGCTCGACGACCAGGTCGCGCCACGCGAGGCCCTCGAGTCCGGTGTCGGCATCGAACGGCTACTGGACGTCGATCCCGACGTGCTCTTCGTCGCCACGGACGGCCCGGGGACGGTGTTCGAGACCTGGCAGACCAACTCCGCCTGGGCATCCATGGCCGCAGCCGCCGACGGGGCGATCTTCGAGGTCGACCGCAACCAGTGGGCTCGCTTCCGTGGTCTGCAGACGGCGGAGCTGATCGCCGAGGAGATCGTGCAGAACGTGGTCGGTGAGCGCTGACCTTCAGGCACCGGTTGTGCCGCGGACGGTTCACGACCGTCCGCGGCACGTCGGTGCCGTTGCGGTCATCGTCGGCGGCGCGCTCGCGTCGGTCGTGGTCGGTCTGCTCAGCCTCGGTGTCGGACCGACGGGCATCAGCTGGTCAGACTCCCTGGCAGCGCTGCTCTCCGACGAGCCATCCCGGCTGCGCAGCCTGGTCTTCGACGTGCGACTGCCGCGCGCCGTGCTCGCAGCCCTCGTGGGAGCCAGCCTCGCCGTCGCCGGCTTGCTCGCGCAGGCCCTTACGCGTAACCCTCTAGCCTCGCCCCAGACCTTCGGGATCAACGCCGGCGCCGCCGTCGCCATCGTCCTCGCGACGATCGCGTTTCCGAGCCTGGGCGCACTCGGCACCGTCGCCGCACTGATCGGTGCCGGCACCGTCGGCGCACTCATGTGGTTCCTGTCCACCACGGGCGCCGTCACCGTGGTAGGCCTCGCGCTGGCCGGCATGACCGTGCAGATCGTGCTCTCCGCTCTGGTCCAGGCGATTCTGATCATGAACAACTCCACCCAGGACATCGTCTTCTGGCTCGCCGGTTCCGTCACCGGTGCCGACTGGTCCGACGTCGCCCTGCTCGCACCCGCGACCGCTGCGGGGTGCGCGGTGGCAACTCTCGGAGCGCGCTCGTTCGCGCTGCTCACCCTGGACGCCTCCACCGCAGCCAGTCTCGGCCAGCATCCCGCCCGCGTCGCAGGAGGAGCCGCCGTCATCGTCGTCGTGCTCGCCGGCGCAGCCGTGGCCGTCGCGGGCCCGATCGGCTTCATCGGCCTGATCGTGCCTCATATCGCCCGTCGTCTGGTCGGCGCCCGATTCCTCACCCAGCTGCTCGCCTGCATCGCCCTCGGCCCTCTGCTGCTGCTCGCCGCCGACGTCCTGGCCCGCCTCGTCGCGTTCCCCACCGAGACACCGGCAGGTATCGTCACGGCGCTGCTCGGCGCCCCGGTCTTCTTGATTCTGGCCATCCGTGCGAGGCGCGCATGAGCACGACAGCACCCGCCACCCCGACCCCTGTGGCCATCACCGAGCCGGTCCGCAGCGAACGATCCAACGGCGCCACGCGCCGCGCCGTGGTGATCGCCTTGCTCGTCGTGGCGCTTGTCGGCCTCACTCTCGCCAGTGCGGGCTTCGGTGCGGTCGCGTTGAGCCCCACGACTGTGCTCGGCGGGCTCCTGGGTGGCGAGCAGTCGTTCATCGTGCAGCAGTACCGGATGCCGCGCATCGGCGTCGCCGTCCTCGCCGGGGCAATGCTCGCCCTCGCCGGTGTCTTCCTGCAGTCCGCCGTACGCAACGTCCTTGCCTCTCCTGACGTCGTCGGGGTGACCAAGGGAGCGGGCCTCGGGGCCATGGTCGCAACCGTCCTGACGCCCCCTGCCGTGCTGTGGCTCGCCGTGCCGCTCGGCGTCGTCGCGGGAGCTGCCCTGGTCACCGTCCTCCTGCTGGGCATCGCCCGGCTCGTCGGGAGCCGGGGTGCCACCCTTGCCCTCGTCGGTATCGCCATCGCCGCGCTCGCCGGAGCGGCCATCCAGTACCTCATGGTGGTCTTCCCCAGCTACGCGGATCAGGCGATGGTGTGGCTCGCGGGGAGCGTCTACGGCAGCACGCCGAACGATGTGGTCTTCCTCGCGATCTGGGCGACCTGCTGTGTTCCGCTGATCATCGTGTGCGCCTCCAGGCTCGACCTGGCCGCGTTCGACGACGACACACAAGGCAGTCTGGGCGTCGCGCCCGCCAGCAACCGTGCGCTGTTCGTCGTCACCGCCGTCGTGCTCTCCGCCGGCGCTGTGGTCGCCGTGGGCGGCATCGGCTTCCTGGGACTGCTCGCCCCGCATTTGGCCCGGCTCCTCGTCGGTGCACGAGCGAGGTGGCTCGTCCCTGCCGCCGCGCTGCTGGGAGCTGCGCTGCTCGTGCTCGCCGACCTCACGGGCCGAATCATCGCTCTTCCCAACGAGATTCCCGCCGGCATCGTCGCAGCCATCGCGGGTGGACCCTACCTGCTCTTCCTTCTGCTCAGAGAGGCCAGACGACATGGATGACACGACGACTGCGCCCCTCATCGAAGCTCGCAGCCTCACAGTCGGATACCGCGCGAGCGCCGCGATCCTCGAAAACGTCGACTTGCAGATCCCTCCCGGGAAGATCACCGCGCTCATCGGCGCCAACGGAAGTGGCAAGTCCACCCTGCTTCGCACGCTCGGCAACGCGCTCGAGCCGCTGGGCGGGCAGGTGCTCCTCGACGGGACGGACCTGCGTCACGTCCCGCGACGCCGCATCGCGCGGGCCGTCTCCATGCTGCCGCAGCAGCCCGTCGCGCCCGAAGGGATCACGGTGCGGGGTCTCAGCGAGTTCGGCCGGCACCCGCACCGCGGCTTCCTGTCTCGCCAGACCAGTCAGGACCGCGACATCGTGGACCGCTCTCTGGCCGCCGCCGGCCTGCAGGAACTCGCCGACCGTCCCTTGGACACGCTCTCGGGCGGGCAACGCCAGCGAGCATGGATCTCCATGTCCCTGGCGCAGGACACCCCGGTCATGCTGCTGGACGAGCCAACCACCTACCTGGACATCGCGCACCAGCTCGAGGTTCTCGACCTGCTCGCCGACCTGAACACCAACCGGGGCACCACGGTGGTCATGGTCATCCACGACCTCAACCACGCTGCCCACTTCGCCCACCATGTCGTCGCCCTGCACGACGGACACGTGCATGCCGCGGGCAGTCCGCGAGACGTCCTCACCGAGCAGCTTGTCCAGGACGTGTTCGGCGTCGGATCGGTGGTGCTCGACCATCCCGTCACCGGCGCCCCGCTCTGCCTGCCGGTGCCGCGCACGGCGCACGCCGGCGCAGCATCCACCGGGGTCGTCGATACGCTGGCGGGCAGGGAGGTCAGCACACCATGAGCCAACTCGCCCACGGCAACGTCCTCGAGGAGCGGATGAGAACGCACGGCGCGAAGCTCCCGCGCGCCGAGCGCACGATCGCTGAGTACCTCCTCGGCGTCGCCTCGGAGGAGCTGCCGTTCCTCGGGGCGAGTCAGATCGCCGCGGCCACCGGCACGAGCGATGCGAGCGTCATCCGTACGGCACGGAGCCTGGGATTCTCCGGGCTCCCTGAGCTGAAACGAGTTGCGAGCCGTGCGCGGAAGCTCGAGACCTCACGCGCAGAGCGGCTGGACGCTCACCTGACGGCGCTCGGTGATGACCTGCACGGGGTCGCTGGTGCTTTCCACGACGCGATGCGCGAACTGCTCGACGACAACGAACAGCTCCTCGACCTCGCGGCTCTGGACCGTGCGAGAGCGGCAATCCGGGCGGCCCAGACCGTCTGGACAGTGGGCATCGGCACCTCGGGAGCTGCGGCACTGCATCTGGCCGACCAGCTCACCCGAGCCGGCCATCCGGCCAGGTGGACCCGAGCGACGGGTTTCGACCTCGCGAACGAACTGCTCGGGGTCCGCCCGGACGACGTCATCGTCCTGTTCCACGCCGCCCGCCCCATGCGCGAGTTCTCCGGGCTTATCTCGTGGGCCAAGGCCGCCGGCGTGCGGCTCATCCTCGTCACCGGCACCCAGCTGGCAGAACAGCACGCTCACGACGTCTTCGCCGTGCTCCGCTGCGTCGGCACCGCCTCTGAGCTCGCGCGGTGGACGATCGCAGCAGTCCAGCTCGCTGAGCTGCTTGCGGTGGTGGTCGCCGCGTCCGAGCCGCCGCGTAGTGCCGATGCGAGCCGCCGTCTCGCCGAGCTCCGGCGCAGCATCACCGACGAGTCCTCGAACTAGGCTCGGCCGGCACGCGGTCGACTCACCAGCCAGGTGACCGTCATCTCTGCCACGGTGACGCCGTGGGCATCGGTCATCACGACGGAGACCTCGAAGGCTGCCCGCCCCTCCGATGCGAGGCCGTCCCGTACTTCGCCTGACGGCTGGGCGAGCCGGGCGTCGGCACGGATCACGCCACGGGCCAACGCTCGATAGTTGATCCGCGCATCAGTAGTCAGCGGACGCAGACCCGACAGTTCCGTCCCGAAGATGCCGATCACCGCAGCACCGCTGGCAGCCTCACCGAGCGTGAACAGGGCGCCCGCGTGCTGGCTCCCGACGTGGTTCCTCGTCTCCGGCGAGTCACGGAGCACGGCCTCGGCATGATCCGTGGAGGTGTTCGTGAAGACGATCCCGACATGATCGGCGAACGGTACTCGCGAGCCGAGAGCCTCTGCGATCAAGGCCTCGGCTCCAGAGCCCTCTGACTGACTCGTCGGATCGTGCGTGGTCACTAGTGGGTACTCCAGCCACCGTCGATGACGAGCTCAGCAGCAGTCACGTACTTCGATTCGTCCGATGCCAAATACAGCATCCCATAGGCGATGTCGATCGGATCGCCGACGTGCGGTGGCAGAGGGATCTCCGTCGCGTACTGCTCACTGATCGACTCCTTCGTGTAGCCGAGTCCGGCGGCCATGCCGGTGTACACGGCACCCGGGTGGATCGAGTTCACGCGCACGTTGTCTTTCGCGAACCACTGAGCGGCGTGCTTGGTCAGCGACCGAACAGCACCCTTGGAAGCCGAGTATGCAGCGCCACCACCGTCGGCAAGGCCGCCGATGATCCCACCGATGGAGGACACGTTCACGATCGATCCGCCACCGTGCTGTTGGAAGTGCGGGAGGACGGCCTTCATGCCCAACCAGACCCCTGTGGTGTTCACGCCGAGCACCTTGTTCCAGTCGTCGAGCTCAGCCTCGAGCACTCCCTTGGCGATCTGGATCCCCGCGTTGTTGACGAGGACGTCTACTCCGCCGAAGGCTTTCAGCGTGTGGTCGAGCACGTTCAACCAGGATGCAGCATCGGCTACGTCAAGGAGGACGCTGGTTGCCTGCCCACCTGCGTCGACAATGGCCTCCGTCTCACGACTCAGCGCTTCAGCCGCCACGTCGGTGAGCACCACCGTTGCTCCCTCACTCGCGAAGAGTTGGGCGCCAGCCAGGCCCATGCCGCTCGCGGCGCCCGTGATGATCGCTACCTTCCCGCTCAACCTGCCCATGTCTGCTCTTCCTTTCCAAGGTGGACTTCACCTTCGTGCTGCGTTCGATCCGTGCTCTTGTTCGACGTCGTCGAGGCCCCACAGCGGCAGGAGCGCGCTCAGCCGTTCTGCCACTACTTCCGGCGACAAGGGCTGGGCCTGCCGAAGCCAGCTCGTCAGGGCCGAGATCGTTCCGCCCGCCAGAAAGTGGGCCAGGTCTTGGACATTCCGCTCGTCCGACTCAGGCGAGCGTGCGATCGCTGGCAGAAGCTGTTCGGCGAGAGCATCGACCACTGCCTCGTGGGCGCGGCCGCTCACGGGCCAGTCCAGAGAAGCTCGGTAGAAACTGCGCCGTGCATCGATGTGAGTCACGAGTTCTCCGATGGTGGCGCGCACCGAGGCCCTCGGCTGGACGCCGTGCATCTCTTGCAGCGACTCCGACAGCATCACCACCGTGAGCTCGTCCAGTCCTGAGAACTGGGCATAGAAGGTCGGGCGACTCACACCAGCATGACGCGCAATCGCAGCGACAGAGATCTCCTCGGATCCGGACTCGCTGAGCTCAGCAACAGCCCGGTAGATCGCTTGCCGCGTCCGGGCAGGCCGCGGGTCGACTGCCCTCGCGCCTTGCTGGCTCCGTTGCATCTCCAAAGCCTACGGTATTTTCCTAACACCTGTAAGGAACTGTTTGACCGGCTTCTGCCATGCAGGTCGCGCACCTGCTCGATGTGACGGTGTCCATCCGGGTGATGAGTGCGGGTCAGGGCTACCGGTACCTGCTGAACTCCGTTGTGGTCGGGGACGGTGACAGGGACGCGGCGTCCGCGCTCACGCGGTACTACACGGAGGCCGGGACGCCTCCTGGCTTCTGGGTCGGCACAGGGGTGACTGGACTGGAGACGCTGGCACAGGACGATCAGGTCTCCGAAGAGCAGCTGTGCCGGCTGATGGGCCGCGGCCAGCACCCCGACACCGGCGAGTTGCTCGGGCGTCCCTACCGGCAGTTCGCGACGGCTGACCAGCGGATCGAGCGACGAATCAACCGGCTCCCCAAGGACCTCGGGGACGCCGAGCGAGCGACGCACATCGCATCCATCACGGCGGAGGAAACCGCCAAGCCGACCGGCTCCCCAGTGGCGGGGTTCGATCTCACCTTCTCCGCACCCAAGTCCGTCTCCACCCTCTGGGCGATCAGCGACGCCGGCACGCAGGCGCTCATCGCCCAGGCCCACCACCAGGCGATGAAAGACGTCCTCGACCTCATCGAACGCGACGTCGCCATGACGAGGATCGGGACTGAGGGTCCGCGCGGCGCGGTCGCGCAGGTCGAGGTCCGCGGTGTCGTCGCCGCTGCGTACGACCACTACGACTCCCGGGCATCAGACCCTCAACTCCATACCCATGTCGTGGTCGCCAACCGGGTGCAGGGAGTGCACGACGGCAAGTGGCGCACCCTCGACTCTCGAGCCCTGCATGGCGCCGTCACGGGGCTGTCCGAGCACTACAACGCCGTCCTGTCCGATCACATCACCCGCCTCCTCGCTCTGTCCTGGGAGTCCCGCGACCGCGAGTCCGGACGGATGCCCCGGTGGGAGATCGCGGGCGTCCCGCAGGAACTGATGGACGAGTTCTCGTCGCGCACGAAGGACATTGAGCGGGTCAAGAACCGTCTGGTCGAGGAGTACACGGCCAAGCACGGGCGCCAGCCATCCCGGGCACAGCTGTGGCAGATCCGGCAGCAGGCGACGCTCGAGACGCGGCCACCGAAGGAGCTGTACTCGCTGCAGGAACTGACCCGGCAGTGGCGAAATCGCGCCGACCGGGTGCTCGGCACCGAAGCTGTGGCCTGGGGGCGCGATCTCGCCGAGACCGGTATCGGCGAGCCGCTTCTTCGTGCCGATGACCTCCCGCTCGAGCGTCTCGAGGAGCTCGGCGGTCAGGTCGTCGAGCAGGTCGCGCAGCGGCGGGCGACCTGGCGGCGGTGGAACCTCCATGCCGAGGCGGTGCGGCAGACGATGCCGTACCGGTTCGCATCCGCAGCAGACCGGGACGCGGTTGTCTCGCTGATCGTGGACGCGGCCGAGGCATCATCGCTGTGGCTGACCCCGCCCGAACTGGCAAGCAGTCCTCGGGAGTTCCAGCGCCACGACGGGTCGAGCGTCTTCCGCCCGAAGGCCTCGGTCATCTTCTCCTCCGAGAGCGTTCTCGCGGCAGAAGAACGTCTCCGCCTGGCAGGGCAACAGAGGAAGGCGCCCACGTTGGACCTGGGGCTGATCGCCCGTGCCGCACGTCCACGACGACCCGGGCGGCGCGCGCTCGGGGCCGATCAGCAGGACGCGATCGGGAAGGTCGCCGTGTCCGGACGGCTCCTCGACGTGCTCGTGGGACCCGCCGGGACAGGCAAGACCACCACGATGCGGGCACTGCGCCACGCATGGGAGACCCGGTACGGCAAAGGCTCGGTGATCGGCCTCGCCCCCTCCGCGGCCGCCGCCGCCATCCTGGGCGAGGAGCTCGATGTGCAGACCGAGAACACCGCCAAGTGGCTGCACGAGCATGCTCGAGGACGGTGGGATCTGCGCGCCGGGCAACTGGTCATCATCGACGAGGCATCCCTGGCAGGCACGTTCGCGCTCGACCGCATCACCGCCCATGCCGGGGAGGTCGGTGCCAAGGTGCTCCTCGTCGGCGACTTCGCCCAGCTCCAGGCCGTGGATGCCGGCGGCGCGTTCGGAATGCTCGTGCGCGACCGGGACGACGCCCCGGAGCTGCTGGACGTGCGGCGCTTCCGCAACGATTGGGAGAAGCGCGCTTCCTTGCAGCTGCGGCTGGGCGACGCTGACGCCATCGACGCGTACATGGAGCACGACCGCGTCACAGGCGGTGAACACGACCACGTGCTCGACGCCGCCTACCACGCCTGGTCTCAAGACCTGCAGCTCGGAAAGGCGTCGGTGCTGATCGCAGAGACGATCGAGACCGTGACCGACCTGAACGAGCGAGCCCGCTCGGACCGCATCCTCGCCGGGACCGTCGCTGACGGCGGAGTCCCTCTGCATGACGGGACTCACGCATCGACCGGCGACGTGGTCATCACTCGCCGGAACGATCGCCGTCTCGCCCTCGGCCGGGGGTGGGTGAAGAACAACGACCGATGGATCGTCACCGACACAGCCGACGACGGCTCCCTCACCGTTCGGCGAGAGAGCTCCCGGTGGCGCAGCACCATCACTCTTCCCGCCGGGTACGTCGCCGAGCACGTCGATCTCGGTTACGCGATCACGGCGCACCGCGCACAAGGCGCCACCGTCGACACCGCGCACGCCGTCGTCTCCAGCCCCGAGATGACCCGCGAAGCGCTCTACGTCGCCCTCACCCGGGGCCGAGAAGCAAACAGTGCCTACGTCGTGACCGACCAGCACCACGTCGAGCAGCACCAGCACCGTGACGACTTGCAGAACACCGCACGATCCATCCTCTACGGGATCCTCCAGCACACCGGCGCCGAACTGTCCGCCCACGAAACGATCACCGCTGAGCAGGACGAGTGGGCATCGATCCGCCAGCTCGCGGCCGAGTACGACACCATCGCACAGTCCGCGCAGCACGACCGATGGCTGGGGCTCTTGCGCACCGGCGGTCTCGACGACGCCCGCATCGACGCGCTCGTCACCACCGACGCCTACGGTGTGCTCTCGACCGAGCTGCGCCGTCTCGACGCCGAAGGGCACGACGTCGACACCCTGCTGCCGCAGGTGGTCCAGGCCGGCAACCTCGACGACGTCGACGACCTGGGCTCGATCCTTCGATTCCGGATGCAGCGCGCCGCCAGTCGCTTCACCCCGTCGGCCCGGCGCCGCCAGCTCATCGCCGGCATCGTCCCCAAGGCCACCGGGTCGATGGACCCCGAGATGCGCCGCGCGCTCGCCGAACGCGAGCAGCTCATCACCGACCGAGCGCAAACCCTCGCACGTGGAGCCGCTGCCGACAGCGGCTCCTGGGCAGCGGCCCTGATCGCCACTGTGCCAGCGAAACAGCTCGGAGAGCGCGAGATCCAGCTGCTGGCCATCGTCGCCGCCTATCGGGACCGCTACGCGATCACCGCGCACAGCCCTCTGGGCACCATCCCCGACGCGGACGCTCAGCGCATCGACTACCAGCGCGCCCTTAACGCGCTCGACGCACTCCACAGTTCGGATGACCGCCCGGACACCTCTGGGACGCTGACGCAAGCGCCCGTGCGGCGCACGCTCTGACACCCTCTACCGGATGTCCGGCCTCCGGCGTATCCTGCTGGTAGCGGCAGGACAATAGTTGGCCGAGTTCGACCCCAGTGGTCGGGCGACGCAGACCCCGCCAGGGGACCTCACCATGCACAGGACCAGGCCGCACCGACCGTTGGTTGTGCTGGAATCGAGGACCCTGATGCTGTTCCGCAATCTCTGGGCGCTGAGCGTCCGTACACGCGCGTTCCTTCGCCGCCGGATGCCCACCAACATCCTGCTCGCCAAGCTCCGCACCCGCCGCGGACTCAAGTGGGGCGTGCCCGCGATGGGCCTCGCCCTCGTCTACCTCTTCGCCGCCGCGACCTGCGTCACGCTCGTCGAGCGCGGCTGGTCGCCCTGGCTCTACCTGGTCTTCGCCATCTGCCTGTGGAACGCACTCAAGTTCCTGCTCTTCGGCCCCATCAGCGCCATCCTCCTGATCCGCGCCCGGATCACCGAGCGACGTGCACGTCGCCGGGACCTGCGCGCCGAGCGACTCTCCGGCGCTGTGGCGGTCTCTCGGCCCTGAGCGAGCACCGGCGGAGCACTGCTCGGATGCCGACACCCTGCCCTGGTCGTGCATTCACGTAGGCGATTTGTCCAGGGATCGCGTAGGTCTGGCCGTTTCCGCCGGAGACCTGTCGAACTAGCGTCGATAGCACTCCGGGGGCACCCGGCTCCCGGGATCATCTAGGGAGCATTGATGCTACATACTAAGGAGAACGTAAGTAAGTCGACTCCGGTCCGTTATGCGGTGATGTAGCGGAGATCTGGATCGGCGAAGAACCCGCGTACCAGGTGCGGTAGTTTCTGGAGGCGGTGGAGCGCGGCGATGACGTTGCTCTTGAACTCCTCGGCGGTGCGTGGGGCGGTGCGCCCGACGCGGTCGTGCTTGACGTTCTTCCAGACCCACTCGTCGGGGTTGAGCTGTGGTGAGTAGGCGGGCAGGATGAACACCTTCAGCCGGCCGTCGGTGGAGGCGATGAACTCCTTGACCTTCTTGGCCTTGTGGGTGGAGTGACCGTCGACGACCAGGTACACCCCGCCGCCGCCGTCGCGGCCGGTGTCGGCGAGCAGCTTCTTGCAGAAGCTGATGAACTGGTCGGCGGTGAAGGAGCCGGTGTAGGTGGCGAACCGCAGCTTTCCGGCGGGGGTGAGCGCGGAGATCATGTTCAGGGAGTGCCGGGCCCCGGTGGCCTTGACCACCGGGGTGCGCCCGACCGGGGCCCAGGTGGTCCCGGCGTGGTAGTCCGAGCGGATGCCGGCCTCGTCCGCGAAGTACACCGTCGCGCCCTCGGCCTTGGCCGCCGCCCGGATCGCGGGGAACTCCTCCGCCTTCCACCGCTCCACCGCCTCGGGGTCGGCCTGCCAGGCCCGCCACAGCGGGCGCTGGGGCGACAGGCCGAGCTTCCTGAGCAACCGGCCCACGGACACCTCCGACAGGTGCACCCCGAACTCGCGCCGGATCACCTCACGCACCATCGCCCGGGTCCACAGCTCGAAGTCGAACTGGAGCTGGCGCGGGTTGGTCCCGACGATCAGTGTGTAAAGCCGGCGCAGCTGGCTTCCGTCCAGCTTTGGTGGCCGACCCGGGACCGGTTTGGCCTTCAACGCATCCCGGCCACCCTCACGCGCTCTGGCCAACCACCCGTACACCGTTTTCGCGTGCATCCCCAGCATCTTCGCGACATCTTCCGGGTGGGCCCCGGCCTCTACCGCGTCCACCGCGCGGAACCGCATCTGCTCCAAGGTGGCGTGGTCCAGCTTCCGGCCGTCGTTGTCGCGCATAGAACCATTATGGCAGAAAAGGCCGCCGGAGTCGACCTACTTACGACCGCCTTAGTAGATCGGGACGACGCGGTCCCATCGCCATCGCCGCGGTATTCGGCGTTCTCCTCGCCGGGCTGAGCGCAGCACCTGCGCAGGCTCTGACCACTCGCACTGTGACCTCTCCGGACGGCCAGGTCGAGCTCACGATCACTGAGCAGGCCGATGGGTCGCTGACGTACGCCGTCACCGCCGGCACGACGACGATCTTCGAAGAGTCTCCTCTCGGCATCGCCACCACCACGGCGGACTTCACCGACGGCCTGTCGTTCGTCGGCTCGTCCAGCAGCACGATCGACGACACGTACACGCTGCCCGCGGGCACCGACCCGAGCTACCGTGACCACGCCAACGAGCTGGTCCTGGAGTACGCCAAGGGCGGTGCGACGCTGGAGCTGATCTTGCGTGCCTACGATGACGGCGTCGCCTACCGCTACCGGCTCCCCGGCACCGGCGAAGCGACGATCACGGACGAGATCAGTGGCTTCCGGCTTCCGGCGGGCACGGGCGGCTGGGCGGCACCGTGGAACGGGAACTACGAGCAGGACTACATCTACCGCGACGCGGCCGCGCTCGACAGCGGCGACGACTTCACGATGCCGCTGCTCGCCTCCATCGACAACAACGCGTACTTCACTCTCATCACCGAGGCGAACGTCTACAACGCGAACGCGAGCTACGCCCCGGCGATGCTCGAGGGCGACGGGACGGGCACCGGGCTGCTGAACGTGACCCGTACTCCCGACCAAGCTTTCCCGATCAGCGCCGAGTATCCCTTCCAGACCCCGTGGCGGACGGCGATCGTCGCCGAGGACCTGGACGTGCTGTACAACTCCGACCTCGTGCAGAACCTCAACCCTCCCGCCGCGGAGACGCCGGAGTGGGTGCAGCCGGGCCGTGCGGGATGGACCTGGTACACCGACGAGGACAGCGCCGCCGACATGGACAAGCAGAAGCGCATGGTCGACTTCGCCGCCTCCATGGGCTGGGAGTACGTCACGGTGGACTGCTGCTACACCCCGGAGGTCGACCTGCCCGAGATCTCCGAGTACGCCGCCCAGCGCGGGGTGAAGATCTTCGCGTGGGTCACCGCGGAGCCCTTCGCCACACCTGAGCTGGCGGGCCCCCTGACCGCCGAGCACAAGGCGTACGGGGTCGCCGGGCTCAAGGTCGACTTCTTCCTGAACGACTCGCAGGAGGTGCAGGAGTGGTATCAGTCCATTGGTGACGCCGCCGGCGAGAACGAGCTCATGCTCAACCTGCACGGCAGCACCAAGCCGGGAGGTGAGAACCGCACCTGGCCGTGGCTGGTGACCAGCGAGGCGGTCGCCGGGACCGAGCACTACAAGTACCCGCCGCCCACGACCGCGCGCCTGGACACCACGCTGCCCTTCACGCGCGGGCCGCTGGGGAGCATGGATTACACGCCGACGATGATCTCGCAGAATGACGCGATCCTCACCCAGGGGCACACACTCGCACAGTCGATCGTGTTCACCTCCGCGATGATCAACTACGCCGACTCCGCGGCGGCCTACGAGCAGTTCGCCGGACGGCATCTGATGCGCGCAGTCCCGACGGTCTGGGACGAGTCGCATGTGGTCGAGGGTTTCCCGGGAGATCACATCACGGTCGCGCGTCGCAGCGGTGAGGACTGGTTCATCGGCGCGATGACCGACCCGGCGCGCACTGCGTCGGTCCCGCTGGACTTCCTCGACACCGGCACGTACACGGCGACGATCTTCTCCGATGACGCGGACGGACGCGTGGAGCTGTCCACGCAGCAGGTCACGAGCGCGACGACCCTGGCGTTGCCCATGATCGCCACCGGCGGCAGCTCGGTGCACATCTCCAAGACCCCGCTGGAGTTGATCGGGCACGACGATGTCCGCTACGAGGCCGAGGACACCGGCAACGTCCTCAGCGGTGGCGCCTCGGTGGACAACTGCCACGGATGCTCGAACGGGCAGAAGGTCGGGTTCCTCGGCCAGGGTGGCGCGGTGGAGTTCACCGACGTGCACGCGCCGGAGGCGGGCACCTACCGGCTCGCGTTCAGCTACACCTCCGGTGATCCCCGGGACATCCGCGTGAGCGTGAACGGGACGGCGCAGCCGGTCCTCGAACTTCCCGACTCGGGCGGCTGGGAGTACCTGCACTCGTGGTCGATCGATGTCCCGCTGCAGGCCGGTTCCAACTCCGTCACGTTCGACAACCCGGCCGAGTTCGGTCCGGACATCGACGCCCTCACCGTCTCGCGCGCTACCGAGGCGGAGGCCCCCGGGAATGTGCTGACCGGCACGGCGAACACGACCTCCTGCACCGAGTGCGCAGGAGGTCAGGCCGTCGACGGCCTCGATGCGGGCGCGCTGGAGATCGTGAACCAGTCCGTCACCGCACCGGGAAACCACACGGTCCGGATCGACTACGCCAGCCCGGTCGACGCCACCGTCGATGTGTCCATCGACGGTGGCCCGGCTCGCACGATCACGCTCCATGCGACCGGCTCGGCGGACGCGGTGTCGTCTGTCACGATCGGGCTGCCCTTCGGGGCCAGCCCTGGCACGATCCGGTTCGCGGACGCCACGTCCGCGGACATCGGCATCGACCGGGTCGACGTGACCAGCTGAGCGTCCAGGTGGGGGCTGTCGGTGACACACGTCTCCCGACAGCCCTCACCGTTTCCCCAGGCATCGCACCGGATCCGCGCCACCTCGCCATCGATCGTCGGATCGTCCAGGGGATACGCGGCGATCGGCCATGTCCAGTGTCTGTGTCCGCCGGTAGCGTCGAGGGTAGGCACAAGGCGTGCCGAGACGTTCAGGAACCTCTGACGGAGACATAGTGGTCACCACTGCACCCCCCGCGACGACGCAGACCGGGCCGACGACACGGCTGCGATTCGACGACCGCCGCGCTGTCCTCGACATCCTGGTCGGTGAGCGCCCGATCATCCAGGGCATCGGCGTCGGGATCCGTGTGGGCGGGCAGGACCTCGGCACCGACGACGATCTGATCCGCTCGCAGGATACGACCGCGTCCGGCGCATGGAACGCCCTGAGTGGCAAGGCGACCGGCCCGCACGCGTACGCACACCAGCACACCGTCCACCGCCTCCGGCACGCCTCGGGAACGGAATGGCAGCTCCACATCCGCGAGACCCATGACGGGATCGCGCTGCGCTATGTCATGGACGAGCTGCAGGGTCACGCCCGGCTCGAGTCCGACCTGACGACCGTGCCCCTGGAGGGGTTCGACCGGGCGTGGGTGCTGGACTACCAGACCTGGTACGAGACGCCCCGTTACGGCATCGACCTGCCCACCGCCGACCTGGAGACCGGGTTCCCCGTGCTCCTGCGGGAAGCGGGGGAAGACGCCGAGCGTCGTTACGTGCTCCTCAGCGAGTCCGGGATCGACGGGCGGTTCACCGGGGCGCACCTCCACCTCGACGCGAGCGATGCCCGCGTGCAGCTCGCTGACGAGAGCGTCGAGATCACGCGCGGGCCGGTGACCCCGTGGCGGGTGCTCGTGATCGGTGACCTGGCCGATGTCGTGGAGACCCGCCTCATCGACGAGCTCGCGCCCACGGCGGCGCCGGCGCTCGAGAGCGCGGCGTGGGTGCGCCCGGGTCGGGCGGCCTGGTCATGGTGGTCGGACTTCTACTCCGGTGCGCAGCTGGCCCATCAGCGGCGGTTCGTCGACGCTGCCGCCGAGCTCGGCTGGGAGCACCTGCTGATCGACTGCGGCTGGGACCCCGTGTGGGTGCCCGCCATCGTCGAATACGCCAGCCGCCGCGGCATTCAGGTGCATCTGTGGACGGTCTGGCACGATCTCGACGGGCCTGCGAAGCTGCGCAGGCTCGAGCTCTGGCGTTCTTGGGGCGTGGCCGGGATCAAGGTCGACTTCATGGAGTCAGAGTCGAAGGACCGTTACCGCTGGTACGATACGATCCTCGCCGAGACCGCGCGTCTCGGGCTCATGGTGAACTTCCACGGGTCGGTCATCCCGCGCGGCTGGGCGCGCACCTGGCCGCAGGTGATCGGCTATGAGGCGATCCGCGGCTCGGAGTACTACGTCTTCTACCAGGGCACGCCGCTGACCGCTGCACACAACGTCATCCAACCGTTTACGCGCAACGTCGTCGGCGCCATGGACTACACGCCCGTCGCGTTCGGTGCCCCCGACCGGGAGACCAGCGACGCGCACGAGCTCGCCCTCGCGATCGCGTACGAGTGCGGGATCACGAACTTCGCCGACGACGTCGACGCCTACCGCTCCCGGCCCGAGGCGGCGCGCCTGCTCGCCGAGCTGCCGCCGTCGTGGGACGAGACGCGGCTTGTGGCCGGTGATCCCGACACCGAGGCGGTCATCGCCCGCCGATCCGGTGACCGGTGGTTCATCGGTGCCATCGCGACGGGCGCCCCGCGCACCCTGACGGTGCCCCTGGAGCGCCTCGGCGACGGTCCCTGGCAGGCCTGGATCGTCTCCGACGGCCCCGAAGGCGGCTTGACGGCGGCCAGCCACGACGCGGTCGCAGGAGAACTCGCCGTCCGTGTGTCCGGCAACGGCGGCTTCGCCGCCATCCTCGCCCCCGCAGGCGCAGCGCTCCTGGACGCGGCGCCCCGCCCGCTGCGCGCGCCGCTCGTCGTCGAGCCCGCCGTGCAGACGCTCGCCTCAGACGGGACGGCCGAGCTGCGCACCGAGCCCGGGGCAACCGTGCGCACCGCGCCCGGCTGGCTCGCCGAGCGCGTCGAGCCAGGACGGTGGCGCGTCCGTGCACCCCACATCGTGCTTCCTGGAGAGGTGGGGGTCGTCACGCTCGAGCGGCCCGACACCGATGTGCCGGTCGTCACCCACGCCCGGATCATCGCCCCGCTGACGCCGGGAGAGCATGCGCTGTCCGCGCTGGCGATCGTCGCGTTCGAGAACGAGAGCGGACCCGTCGAGCGGGACATGAGCAACGGCGGCGGGAATCCCGGCGACGGCCGGCGCATGTGCGTCGCCGGTGTCGAGTACGACACCGGCCTGGGCGTGTCCAGCCCGTCGCGCGTCGTCATCCACCTCGGCGGCGAAGCGGCGCGGCTCTCGGTCGCAGTGGGGATCGATGACGAGACGCCCGACACCGATGCGGTGGCCCGTGTTCTCGCCGACGGCATCCAGCTCACGGCTCTCGACCTGCACGCAGGACATCCCGCAGCGCCAATCGCCGTCGACCTTGCCGACGTCAGGGTGCTCGAGCTCATCACCGAGCCGCGAGAAGGCACCGTCGCGCACGTCGACTGGGCCCTGGGCCGGGTCACCGCCACATCACAGCAGATGGGAACCTCCGGTCGGGGTTGACCGGGAGAAGAAAGGAAACAAGTTATGCGCACCAAGAGAGTCCTGGTCACCGCAGCCCTGATCACCACCGGCGCCCTCCTGGCCGGTTGCTCCGGCGGCGATACGGCAGACACCGGCGACGGCGGTGATGTCACCATCACCTACGGGGTCTGGGCCGGAACCCAGACCCCGGCGATGGAGGCGATCGCCGCGGCCTTCGAGGACGAGAACCCCGGGATCAACGTCGAGGTCCAGGAGCAGCCCTGGCCGCAGTACTGGTCCACGCTGCAGACCGGCGCCCAGGGCGGCACCGCCCCGGACGCGTTCTGGATGCTCGCCCAGCAGATCCGCCCCTATGCCTCGGGCGGTCAGCTGCTCGACCTCACCGACGCCATCGAGTCCGAGGGCGTCGACCTGGCCGACTACCCGCAGGCGGTGCTCGACCTGTACGACCAGGGCGACGGCGCCATCTACGGTCTGCCGAAGGACTTCGACACCAACGGCGTCTGGTACAACAAGGAGCTCTTCGACGCCGCCGGCGTCGACTACCCCTCGCCGGACTGGACGTGGGAGGACTTCCGCGAGACCGCTCGAGCGCTCACCGGTGACGGCGTGTGGGGCGTGGCCGCGCCGATCGACCCGCAGGGCGGGTACTACAACACGATCTACCAGGCCGGTGGCCAGGTCATCTCCGACGACGGCACGACCGCCGAGATCGCCTCGCCCGAAGCTGTCGAGGGCATCCAGTTCTGGACCGACCTGCAGGCCGACGGCTCCTCGCCCACGCTGCAGCAGCTCTCCGACACCGAAGCCGTGACGATGTTCGAGCAGGGCCGGGTCGCGATGTACATGTCCGGCTCGTTCTGGGCGCTGCAGTTCTACAACAACGAGGAGTTCCGCCCGAACGTCGACGTCGCGCCGCTGCCGACCGGTCCTGCCGGGCAGGCGAACATCACCAGCGGCATCGCGAACGTCGGCTTCGCCGGCACCGACCACCCCGAAGAGGTGGCGAAGTTCCTGCTGTTCGCCAGCGGTGAGCGCGCCGCACAGATCCAGGCCGAGACCGGCGCTGTCCTGCCCGCGTTCAATGGCACGCAGCAGGGCTGGCTGGATGCGATGCCGGAGTTCGAGAACCTGCAGGTCTTCATCGACGCCGTCGAGTACGCCGTCCCGCTGCCCGTGCAGGGCAATGCCGCCGAGTGGCAAGGCCTGCAGACGCAGTACCTGACGCCGGCCTGGAACGGGGAGATCTCCGCCCAGGAGGCGGCCGAGCAGTACGCGGTCGCCATCGACGAGGTCCTCGCCGCGGATCGATGAGCACACAGACCCCAGAGTCGGTGCGGCGGCCTCAGCGCCGCCGCACCGGCCTGTCCCACCGCACCGAGTGGTGGGCGTTCGTCATGATCGCCCCCGCCACGATCGGGCTCGCGGTCCTGTACCTGTGGCCGTTCGCCTCGACCTTCCTCACGAGCTTCCAGAACGTGCCCGCCTTCGGCCCGGGCGAGTTCACCGGCGTCGACAACTACGCCCGGCTCCTGGACAGCGACGCGTTCTGGCGTGCGCTGCGCAACTCCGGCCTCTACACCGGGCTGGTGCTGCTCGGCATCCCGATCGCGATCGTCCTCGCGGCCCTGATCCAGCAGGTCTCCCGCGGGCGTGGCATCTATCGGGTGCTGTTCTTCCTGCCTGTGGTGACCCTGCCGGTCGCGGTCGGGATGGTGTGGCGGTTCATCCTCAACGGTGACTTCGGCCTGTTCAACTGGTTCCTGTCGCTCTTCGGGATCCCCGGCCAGTACTGGGTCGCCGACGACCGGTTCACGATCTACGCCTTCGCCGTGGTCGGGATCTGGATGACCCTCGGCATCAACCTCATCATCCTCGGCGCCGGCCTGCAGAGCATCCCCCTCGACCTCTACGAGGCCTCGTCGCTGGACGGCGCCGGGCGGATCCGGCAGTTCTTCTCGATCACCCTGCCGCTGCTGAGTCCCACGATCTTCTTCGTGATGATCCTGTCGGTCATCTCCGCGCTGCAGATGTTCGACCTCGTCTTCGTCATGCTCGGCAGCGTCAACAACACCGCGATCGACGGGTCCAAGACCATCGTCTACCTGTTCTACGAGGCCGGCTTTGTGCAGTTCCGCCAGGGCGATGCCGCCGCCATCGCGATGGTGCTGCTGCTGATCATCATGGCCGCCACCGCCATCCAGTTCCGCCTGCAGAAGAAGTGGGTCGTCTATGACTAGCATCAGCGTGCGCGCCGCCGGGCAGGACCGGCGCGCGCCCAACCGGCACGGGGAATGGCGCATCCATGTCATCCTCATCATCGCGGCCGCGCTCATGGTCGTGCCGTTCGTGTGGGAGATCCTCGCGTCCTTCAAGACGAACGCCGAGGTCTCCTCCCTGCCACCGACGATCCTGCCCAACGAGCCCAGCGTGCGCGGATACGGCACGTTCTTCGACTCCGTCCCGTTCCTGGCCCAGTTCGCCGTCTCGGCGGCGTCGCTCGTGATGCGTGTCGTCGGGCAGGTCCTCGTCGCGGCCCTCGCCGGCTACGCCTTCGCCCGCCTGCGCTTCCCGGGCCGGAACGTGCTGTTCGTGATCTTCCTGCTGATGCTGATGGTGCCCAGCCAGCTGTTCCTGCTCGGCCAGTTCGAGATCATCCGCGACGTCGGACTGCTCAACACCGTCCCCGCCCTCGCGATCCCGGGCATCTTCTCCGCCTTCGGGACCTTCCTCATGCGGCAGGCGTTCATCACCATGCCCAAGGAGTACGAGGAGGCCGCGCGCCTGGACGGTGCGGGCCCCATCCGCACCTTCTGGAGCGTCATGCTCCCCATGGCGCGACCGATGATCGCCGCGCTGGCCGTGCTGACGTCCCTGTACTCCTGGAACGACCTGCTCTGGCCGCTCATCGTCACCCCGACGGGAAGTGCGAGGCCGTTGCCCGTCGGGCTCGCGGCGATGCAGGGGCAGTTCGGCACCGACTACCCGGCGCTCATGGCCGGAGCCATCATCTGCACGATCCCGCTGGTCCTGGTCTTCCTCGTCCTCCAGCGGCAGTTCTTCGCCGGCATCGCCTCGAGCGGCCTGAAAGGTTGACCGTGACATCCCCGATCGTTCATCTGCGACGCGACGACACCAGCGTCGTCCTCTCGCTCACCGAGGACCGGTTGCCTCGCATCCTGCACTGGGGACGCGACCTCGGACCCCTCTCACCCGACGAGCTCAACACGTTGGAGCTGTCCACTAGGCCCACCATCGGCGACAGCCCGGTGACCTACCCCCAGCCTGTGCCGGTCCTCCCGCAGCTCGCGGAGGGATGGCTCGGAACCCCCGGCCTCGCCGGCTCCCGGGACGGTCGCGCCTGGGCGCCGCTGTTCCTCGTCACCGGCGCTGTTGTGCGCGATGAGGATCCCGACGAGGCGGCGACACTGACCGTCGAGGCCGCCGACGCCGTGTCCGAGCTGGACCTGACCCTCGAGCTGCGGCTCGAGCCCAGCGGGCTGCTGCGTATGCGTGCCCGGCTGCGCAACCTCGGTGCGGCGTACCGGGTGGACCGGTTGGAGCTGTCCCTGCCGGTGCCCGACCGCGCCGACGAGCTGCTGGATCTCACCGGCCGGTGGGCGCACGAGCGGGTGCCGCAGCGGCACCCGTTCCCGCTCGGGCGGTGGGAGCGCGAGAGCCGCGGCGGCAAGCCCGGGCTGGACGCCCCCACCGTGCTGCTCGCCGGGGCGAGCGGCTTCGGGTTCCGCAGTGGCGACGTGTGGGGGGCGCACCTGGGCTGGAGCGGGAACCAGACGCTCGCGGCCGAACGCACCCCCGCGGGCTCCCGGATGCTGCGCGGCGGTGAGCTGCTGCTGCCCGACGAGCTCACCCTCGGTACCGGTGATGAGGTCGCCACCCCGTGGTTCTTCGGTTCCTGGGGAGCGGGGCTGGACGAGCTGTCCGGCCGCTTCCACCGGTTCCTGCGGGCACGGCCCGCCCATCCGTCCACGCCGCGACCGGTGCTCGTGAACACGTGGGAGGCGGTGTACTTCGACCACGATCTCGGCCGGTTGCTCGCCCTCGCCGAGCGCAGTGCCGCCCTCGGGGCCGAGCGGTTCGTCGTCGACGACGGCTGGTTCCTCGGCCGGCGCGACGACACCACTTCTCTCGGGGACTGGACCGTCGACCCCGCGGTCTGGCCGACCGGGCTCGAGCCGCTGGCCGAACGGGTGCGCGAGCTCGGCATGGACTTCGGTCTCTGGTTCGAGCCCGAGATGGTCAACCTCGACTCCGACCTCGCCCGTGAGCACCCGGAGTGGGTCTTCGACGCCGGTCACGGGCCCGGGTTGCCCTCCCGCTACCAGCACGTCCTCGACCTCGGTCACGAGGACGCCTACACGCTGGTCCGCGACCGGATCTCCGAGCTGGTCGCCCGCCTCGGTATCGCCTACATCAAGTGGGACCACAACCGGTTCCTCACCGACACCGGTCACAGCCCCGACGGGCGACCAGGGGTCAGGCGCCAGACCCAGCAGGTGTACCGGATGATGGACGAGCTGCGCGCCGCGCACCCCGGGCTGGAGATCGAGTCTTGCGCCTCCGGCGGCGGGCGCGTCGACCTCGGTGTTCTCGAGCACACCGACCGCGTCTGGGACTCGGACTGCAACGACCCGCACGAGCGCATCGACATCCAGCGCTGGACGACGCTGCTGCTGCCGCCGGAGCTGCAGGGCACCCACATCGGTGCCGAGGAGTCGCACACGACGCACCGGGTCGCGCCGCTCGCGTTCCGCGCCGCGACCGTGCTCTGGGGGCATCTCGGCGTCGAACTCGACCTCACCCGGCTCGACGACGACACGTTCGCGGCCGTCCGCGCGTGGGTGGACACCCACCGGGAGCTGAGGCCGTTGCTGCACAAGGGCACGGTCGTCCGCGCCGACACCCCGCCCGAGACCCGTCTCGACGGCGTCGTCTCCCAGGACCGCGGGGCGGGCCTGTACCAGTTCGCCGTCCTGCAGCGGCCGGCAGCCTGGCCGCCGCCCCGACTGCGCCTGCCCGGGCTCGATCCGACCCGCCGCTATCGCGTCGAGGAGCTCGTCGTGACTGACGCGGTCCCCGTCGGGCAGCGACCGCCGTGGCTTGTCGACGGCGGCATCGTCCTGCCCGGTGCGGTGCTCGCCGAGCATGGCGTGGAGGCGCCGTCCCTGGATGTCGACCGCTCGGTGCTGCTGAAGGTCACCGCGACCGACGGCCTCACATGAGCCCGCGCGACGACCTCGCGCTGATCAGGTTGTCGCGTCAGTCCGGGGAGTACTCCGTCACGGCGGTCGTCTCACGACGCGCGGCGGCGCTGCGGATGCTGCGCGTGGATGATGTCGACCTGGTCGAGCCCACGACGAGGACGACGGATCCGCCCGGGATGGCCGGTGCCATCCTCGCGCCGTGGCCCAACCGCGTCGAGGGCGCGTCCTGGTGGTTGGACGGACACGAACACCATCTGGCGGTCACCGAGCCCGAGCTCGGCCACGCCAACCACGGCCTGCTCACGGCGACAGACTTCACGGTGCCCGAACGGCGCCGGGATGCCGTCACGCTTCACACCGCCATCGCCGAGACGAAGGGGTACCCGTTCGCGCTCGACCTGTCGGTCTCCTACCGGCTGCGCGAGCACGGGATCGCCGTGACGATCACCGTGCGCAATCTCGGTGCCGCGCCCGCTCCGGTCGCCCTCGGCGCGCACCCGTACCTGCGGATCGGCGATGTGCCGACCGCGCAGCTGCGGATGAGCCTGGACGCTGACCACGCGTGGCCCCTCGACGAACGCCATGTGCCGGTCGGGCGGGTGGCCCGGACCGTGCAGGACGTGCTCGTGTCGCGCAGCCCGCGGCATGCGACCTACGAGAGCAGCGCCCCGGGCCAGGCCCTCGCGCACACCCTGACCGCCCCGGACGGTCGCCGGGTGACCCTGACTGCGGACGCCGCCCACCGTTTCACGCAGCTGTGGATCACCGAGTCCCTGCCCGCGGACGACGGGGCGCGCGAGGCGATCGCGATCGAGCCGATGACCGCGCCGCCCAACGCGCTGCGCAACGGCGCCGGACTGCGCTGGCTCGAATCCGGCGTGACGTGGACCACAGGATGGAGCATCCACCTCTCCCGCGCTGCCCCCCGCACGCCCGCGGAGGCAGAGCCCCGCCGTCAGCCGGCGGAGTCGCGGGCGCGGTAGTCGGTCGGGCTCGTACCGTGGTGTCGGCGGAACTGCCGGGAGAAGTAGAACGCGTCCGTGTAGCCGATCTCGCGCCCGATCTCGGTGACGGTCGCATCCGTCGTGTCGAGCAGCTGGCGCGCCCGCGCCATCCGCAACGCAGTGTGGTGCGCGAGCACGCCCCCTCCGGTGGCGCGGTGGAACATCGCCGTCAGATGCGACGGGGACACGCCCACGAGCACGGCGAGCTCTGGCACCTTGATCGACCCGTCCAAGCGGTCCTCCAGGTACGACATGGCGCGCTGCAGCGGGTCTCCCGGCTTGGGCAGGAGCTGGTCGACGGCGATCTGCGTGAGCAGCTTCCACGCCGCACCTGCCGCGGCGAGCATCTTCGCCGGTGACGGTGCGCGCTCGAGCGCGGTCACGACCTCGTCGAGGAGTGCCACGGCGCGCTCGACGGCGCGTACGGCGACCACCGGCTTCGCCTCCGTGACCCCGATGCTCCCGATCAGCTCCGGGACGTCCGTCCCGCCCAAGTGGGCCCACCAGATCGTCCAGGGGTCGCCGTCGTCGGCGCCGTACTCGTGCGGGACGGTCGCTGGGACGACGAGCGCCTCGCGCGCTTCGACCCGGTGCAGTTCCTGCCCGAGCCGCACCCAGCCCGCGCCACTGGCGCAGACGATCACGATGTACTCTGCGGTTCCCCGCGTGCGGCGCATCCGGTGATCCGACGCGTGCGGGTAGTAGCCGGCATCCGTCACCGCCAGGCGCCTGGTCACCGGTCGCCGCAGCGCGTCCGCGACGACCGGGCGCGGCACTACGACCAGCCGCTGCCCGCGGAAGCCCTCTTCGATCGGCACCCACCCATCCTTGCCGACGATCGGTGAATCGTCCAGGTAATGCGTAAGCCGGGCCCTGGTGCGAGCTGTCGGCGGGAGGTTGGCTGGAGACATGCACGATGACGTCACGCTCACGCTTCCCGACGCCCCCGAACATCTCGCCACCCGGCTGACGAACGGGGGTGCGGTGGCCTGGCCGCAGCCGGTGACGATCCGCACCTACGCTGTCGGCAACCCCGACCCGTATCCGCTGTTCGTCGACCGCCGCGTCTACCAGGGATCAAGCGGCCGGGTCTACCCGATCCCGTTCATCGACCGCGTCGACCACGAGGCGTCCCCCCGGCAGTGGCAGGCCATCCATCTGGAGAACCGGTGGATCCGCCTGATGGTGCTGCCTGAGCTCGGTGGGCGCATCCATATCGGCTACGACAAGAGCGCCGACTACGACTTCTTCTACCGCAACAACGTCATCAAGCCCGCCCTCGTCGGACTCGCCGGCCCGTGGATCTCCGGCGGCGTCGAGTTCAACTGGCCCCAGCACCACCGCCCGGCGACCTTCCTGCCGGTGTGCACGCAGATCGAGGAGCACGACGACGGCAGTGTCACGGTCTGGTGCTCCGACCACGACCCGTTCACCCGCATGCGCGGCACCCACGGCGTGCGCCTGCACCCCGACCGCGCCGTCGTGGAGCTCGTCGTGCGCCTGCACAACCGCACCAGCGAAACGCAGACGTTCCTGTGGTGGGCCAACGTCGCCGCCCGCGTGCACGACGACTACCAGTCCTTCTTCCCCACCGACGTCGCCTACGTCGCCGATCACGCCCGGCGCGCCATCACCGCCTTCCCCGAGGCCGACCGCCCGTACTACGGATTCGACTACACCCGACGGCACGAGACCGGCGGGGACCGGATCGACTTCTACCGCAACATCCCCGTGCCCACCTCCTACATGGTCACCGGCACCCGCGACGACTTCTTCGGCGGATACGACCACGCCGCCGGCGCCGGATTCGTGCACGTCGCCGACCGCCACATCGCCCCGGGCAAGAAGCAGTGGACCTGGGGCAACGCCCCCTTCGGGCACGCCTGGGATCGCCTCCTCACCGACGCCGACGGCCCCTACGTCGAACTCATGGCCGGTGTCTACACCGACAACCAGCCCGACTTCGCCTGGCTCGAACCCGGCGAGACCAAGACCTTCCACCAGACCTGGTTCCCGTATCAGGGCATCGACGTGGCGCACCAGGCCAACCAGGAGGCCGCCGTCCACCTCGACGTGAGCGACCACCGGCTCAGCGCCGGCATCGCCGTCACCCGCGAACGCCCCGGGGCGCGGATCCAGATCACCGTCCGTGACAACGTGCTCTACGACCAGCGCGTCGACCTCGCACCCGACACGCCCTGGACCTGGTCGACACTGCTCACCGACGACGTCGCGGCGTCGGACGCACGCATCGTCCTCGAACACGACGACGCCGTCATCCTGCAGTGGAACCCCCGCGTCCCGGTCGACGCCGCCGAACCGGATGTCGCCGTCGCACCGCTCCAACCCGACGAGATCGGCAGCGTCGACGAGCTCTATCTCACCGGCGTGCACCTGTCCCAGTACCGGCACCCCACCCGCTCACCGATCCCGTACTGGCAGGAGGGCCTGCGACGCGACCCCGGGGATGCGCGCTGCAACCTCGCCCTCGGCGCCGACCGATACCGCCACGGCCGGTACACGGACGCCGAAGCACACCTGCGCCGTGCCCTGGACCGGCTCACCGTGCACAACGCCAACCCCCGCGACGGAGAGACCTCCTACCTGCTCGGCCTCACCCTCACCCGCACCGGCCGGCTGGAGGAAGCGTTCGACGCGTTCGCCAAGGCCGCCTGGGACCGGCACTGGCTCGCACCAGCATCCCTCGAGCTCGCGCGCATCGCCGCCCAGACCGGCGACCACGCCACCGCCCTCGACAAGGTCACCGCGGCTCTGGCCGCCGCACCCGACGACACTCGCGCCCACGCCGTGCACGCGGCCCTGCTGCGCCGCCTCGGCCAGGCGGCGCAGGCGACCCAGGTGCTCGACACGGTCCTGAGCATCGAACCGCTCGACCACACCTGCCGCTTCCTGCGACACGGCGCCTCGGCGCTCGACGGGCTGGACGCACGGACCATCATCGACGTCGCCCTCGACCTCGCCCACTCCGGCGATGCCGACAACGCGCTGGACGTCCTCATGATCGCCGGCGGACTCGAGCGCACCAACGCCGGTGAAGCCCGACCGATGGCGCACTACCACCGCGCCCGTCTCCTGGACGACCTCGGCCGCCCGGACGAAGCGGCACATGCTCGTGCACAGGCCCGGCAGGCGCCCGAGGAGCTGTGCTTCCCCGCCGGGCTGGACGACCACGATGCGCTCGTCGCCGCGATCGTCGCCGACCCCTCAGACGGTCGCGCCAAGAGCCTCCTCGCGACGCTGCTGTTCGATGCCGGGCGCACCGCTGAGGCCCTCGACCTGTGGCGCGCGGCGATCGCCTCCGGTCCGGTGAGCACCGTGACCCTGCGCAACGCCGCGATCGCCACGTACACCGTCGACGGCGACATCGACCGTGCACTCGCCCTGTACGACGCGGCCCTCGAGCAACGACCCGACGCACGCCTGGTCTACGAGAGCGACCAGCTCCGGGCCCGCGCCCACGTCAACACCGGCGAGCGGCTCCAGCTGCTCGAGCAGCACCGGGACCTCGTCCTGCACCGCGACGACGCCACCACCGGTTACTGCCGCCTGCTCATCGACTCCGACCGCCTCGACGACGCAGCCGCCATCCTGGCCACACGCCGCTTCGCTCCCTGGGAAGGCGGCGAAGGCCGCGTGCTGGCCGCATGGGAAGACCTCCACCTCGCCATCGCCGACCGTCTCGAGACCACCGGAGACCTCCCCAGGGCACTGGCCGCAGTCGAAGCAGCCATCAACGTGCCCGCTCACCTCGGCGAGGCACGCCACGAACTCGCCGACACAACCCGCATCTACAGCCGACTCTCCGCCCTGCTCGACGCGCTCGGCCGCCCGCAGGACGCCGCCGACGCACGCCGCCGTATCCAGACCCACACCGCGGTAGACCCCATCCTCCCCGACGGAACCATCGACTACTTCGCTACCTCGCTGCCCGACCTGCTCCTCTTCCCGCCCAAGGACCGACCGTGAACACCACCATCCCTATCGCACCGATCGAGGTGACTCGACCACGATGACGACGATCACGAGCACGACGCTCGCGGACGGCCGTGAGCTGCTGTACTTCGACGCCGACGGCGCGCCCCAGCGAGTCCCGACGTCGGATCCGCGCACACTCGATCCACGTCCCGACACGCCGCAACTGCGCCGCGACCCGCTCACCGGCGACTGGATCACCGTCGCCTCAGCCCGCCAAGGCCGTGCCCACCTGCCGCCGGCCGAGTTCGATCCGCTCGCACCGCAGACCCCCTCGAACCCGAGCGAGATCCCGGACGACTACGAGGTCGCGGTGTTCGAGAACCGCTCACCAGCGTTCGGCCCGGCGCTGGGCGACCTCAGCGTCATGACCGGTGTGGAACGGAGCACGGTCGCGTCCGGGCGCTGCGAGGTCGTGTGCTTCAGCGCCGATCGCACCGGATCCTTCGCGACACAGACCCCGCAACGGGCTCGTACGATCATCGACGCCTGGGCGCACCGCACCGAGGCGCTCAGCGCGCTGCAGGGTGTCGAGCAGGTGTTCGTCTTCGAGAATCGAGGCGTCGAGATCGGAGTCACCCTGCACCACCCGCACGGTCAGATCTACGCCTACCCCTACGTCACCCCGCGCACGCAGCAGCTGCTCACCCAGGCCCGTCAGCACCACGGCGACCTGCAGGGTGAGATCCTCCAGCGCGAGCTCGCCGGCCCGCGCATGGTCGCCGAGACCGACCACTGGGCGGCCTACGTCCCGTTCGCGGCACGGTGGCCGATCGAGCTGCACGTCCAGCCGAAACGGCGCATCCCCGACCTCGCCGCGACCCGGGACACGGAACGAGACGACCTCGCGGTCCTCTCGTTGCGTCTGCTGCGAGCGCTCGACGCGCTCTATGACGGCCCGACGCCGTACATCGCCGCGTGGCATCAAGCACCGGTGCGTGAGGACCGCGACCTTGTCCGGCTCACCTGGCAGATCACCTCCCCACGCCGCGGCACCGACCGGCTGAAGTACCTCGCCGGGTCCGAGGCAGCGATGGGTGCCTGGGTGGGCGACATCGTGCCCGAGGCCGGCGCGCAGAGGTTGCGGGACGCGCTCGCCCGTGTCGACGCCGACCCCGCGACCCGCATCGGCGAGCAAGCGCATGCGTGACGCCTTCGCTGCGGCGTTCGGAACCGAGCCATCCGGTGTCTGGTCGGCGCCAGGACGTGTGAACCTCATCGGAGAGCACACCGACTACAACGGTGGCGCCAGCCTACCGTTCGCGATCGACCGCAGGGCGCGCGTCGCTGTCGCGCTCCGCGCGGAGCGCGTCGCACGCGTCGGCACGAGCTTCGCCGACGACATCGTGGAACTCGAGATCGACGACCTCGTCTCAGGCACGACGCGCCCTGTCGGGTGGGCCGCCTATGTGCTCGGGATCGTGTGGGCGCTCGGGGAGATCGTGGATCTCGAGGACGTCGCTGGCTTCGACGCCTGGATCAACTCCGACGTGCCCGTCGGCGTCGGTGTCTCCTCGTCGGCTGCGATCGAGGCCGCCGTCTGCATCGCGCTCGACGAGCTGTGGGGCCTGGGGCTCGATCGCAGGACCATGGTGCGGGTGTGTCAGCGGGCGGAGAACATCATCGCCGGGGCCCCGACCGGCACGCTCGACCAGTCCGCTGCCCTCCTGACCCGGCCCGGAGCCGGCGTGCTGCTCGACTTCGCTCGCGGCACGGCACGGCAGGTTCCCTTGGGCCTGGCCGAAGCGAACCTCGCACTGCTCGTCGTCGACTCGACCGTACGGCACGACCACACCACCGGTGGGTACCGCAAACGGCGGGCTGAGTGCGAGCGGGCTGCCGCGTTCGCCAGCGTGGACCACCTGGCGCAGATCCCTGTCGAGTCGGTCGCAGCGTGGGAAGGCAGCATGCCGGACGTGGAGTTCCGCCGGATGCGGCACGTCGTCACCGACACCGCCCGCTGCTTCGCCGCCGCGCGGCTGCTCGAGGCGGGCGACCCCACGAAGATCGGCCCCTTGCTGACGCAGGCCCACGCCTCGCTGCGTGACGACTTCGAGATCTCCGTCTCCGCGATCGACACCGCCGTCGATGCGGCACTCTCGGCCGGTGCGTACGGCGCGCGGCTCACGGGCGGCGGCTTCGGCGGAGCATCCGTCGCCCTGGTCGACCTCGACGACGTCGAGCGCGTCGCCTCCCACATCGCCGACACCGTGGAACATGCCGGCCATGCCCGCCCGGTGGTGTTCCCCGTCCAAGCGAGCGGCGGCGCGATCCGAGAGGAAGGGACATGACCCGCTGGCTGGTCACCGGCGGCGCCGGCTACATCGGCGCCCACGTCGCCGAAACGCTACTCACCACCGGCAGGGAGGTCACCGTCCTCGACGACCTCTCCAGCGGGCACCGCGAGTTCGTGCCCGAACAGGCGACGTTCGTCGAGGGCTCCTTGCTCGACCACGACGCGCTGCGCCAAGCATTCACAGAACGAGTCGACGGTGTCGTACACCTCGCCGGGTTCAAGTACGCCGGCGTCTCGGTCCAGCGGCCCCTGCACACGTACCGCCAGAACGTTACCGGCACGATCGAGCTTCTCGCCGCCATGCGCGAGGCAGGCGTGACGAGGATGGTGTTCTCCTCGAGCGCCGGCGTCTACGGCACCCCACACGTTGACCGTGTCACCGAAGAGACCCCGACCGCACCCGAATCGCCGTACGGCCAATCAAAGCTCGTGGGCGAATGGCTCCTCGCGGACGAGGCGAAGGCCGCAGCGCTCGCGGGCAGAGCATTCTCCGGCGTCGCGCTCCGCTACTTCAACGTCATCGGATCCTCGACACCGCGCATTCACGACACCTCACCGCACAACCTCATCCCGAAGGTCTTCACCGCCTTGCGAGAAGGTCAGACCCCGCAGATCAACGGCAACGACTACCCAACCCCCGACGGCACGAACGTGCGCGACTACGTGCACGTCGGCGACATCGCCCTCGCACATGCCGCCGCGGCAGACCGCTTGGAACGCGGCATCCCGCTGCGTCCCGTCTACAACCTGGGATCCGGAACCGGCGCATCTGTCACGCAGCTCATGGACGCCATCACCCGAACAACCGATATCGCCTTCACCCCGACGATCGCTCCTCGCCGCCCCGGCGACCCCGCCAGCATCGTCGCCGACGGCACGGCAGCTGCGCGCGACCTCGACTGGACGATGCGGCACACGCTCGACGAGATGATCTCCTCCGCCTGGTCCGCAGCCCGCACAGCCAACTAGGTATCGCGTGCAGCACCGCCCTGCTCCTGCGCCAGCAAGTACTCCCATTCCTCCGGAATGACCTCGCGGAGACCACCCTCGGACATCCGCGTCGTGTCGACGACGTACTCGCTCTCACCCCGGCCGTCATTGAAGTGCGCGAGCACCCATTCGCGAGGAGCGTCCAACTCCATGATCCGATGCGGCCTCCCACCGATCGCCCCGATACGGGTAGCGAACCAGTGCGCACGCTCGAAGCTCGTCGTCCACGACAACCCGAGCTCGTGCCCCTCGGTCGCCGCACGGTAGACCCTGAGCGTCTCAGGCAACGCCGAGTGCTCACGGAGCTCATGCTCATGCAGGTAGTGCCCCTCGACGAGAGCCACGTCGAACGCCATCAGCCACACGTCATAGTCCGCAGCCCGACCCGGCCACTCGGCAGTCGTCCACGCATCCTCCAGACCGATCCGGATCTCTTGCGGATCGGTCATCGCCCCCATCGCGATCGCGGTGAGCAAGATTGCGGGCTTGTCGTTCCGACCGGCACGTCCGGCGAGATCATGCCACCGCATCGATGGGACCGAGTCAGACCCTGGATTGAGCACGCCACCGCCTCGGACGAGTTCTTGTGACTGTAGCTCGTACGTGCGATCGCGCTCGGTGTGCGCCCTTCGCTCTGGTGACCGTTCCACACTACGAAGGTACGAACCGGTTCAGACGACCAGACGGATCCCGGAGCTCAGCCGACTCGCACACGATGTGGTCACGTTGCTCGGGACTGCTACAGCGATGTCTGACGTCACTGCCGGTGGATGGTTCGATACTTCCGGGTCAGCGCTTGGCGATCTCGTCCCACGATGCGGTCCCGAACCACTGAACGAGTCCAGCTCCATCAGTCAGGGTCGCTCTCAGCTCAGAAGTGAGGAACCGCGACGGGTCCTTGGCGAACACTCTCCCGCTCTGCGCGGGCACTGCCACCGCGTGGGAAAGGATGAGCCCGTGCCTGGCTCGTGACATCATCACGGACAGAACGCGCGCCTCTTCTCGCAGCGCATCGTCACTCTTTGCCTCAAAGAAGGGAACGTTGCCGTCCTCGAGGCCGATGACAACGACCCAGTCGAACTGCTGGCCCTTGCCTGCGTGGCCGGAGAGCAGGTGTACACCTGGCTTGGTGAGCAGGGTCGAGTTGTCACCGACTCGGATCCGTTTCGAGATCTCGGCCGGTGTCAGCCCCTGCGTGAGCAGCTCAAGTACCCAGCCCAGGGCGTCAGCAAGCGCGAGCCGATCCGCGGGATCCTGGATCTGATGGAACTCGGCAAAGTCCCGCAGGAACTCGATCGAGTCGTCCGCGTCAAGTACCGCAGCAGCGTCCATGCCTGCCAGAACCGGCTTGACCCGACGAGCGGTATCGGTGTCGAGCACGCCGTCGTCCCACCGGTGGACCTCAAACCCACCCTCAGCGGCGAACGCGGCATCCGCGAAACGGCGCCTCGATCCGATGCGAGAGATGACGCCGATGCGCTGAATCGGGGCGCGAGACAGGATGGCTCTGGCGAGCTTGACAACCCAGGCCGCTTCCTCGTCTGCGGTCTGATGGCCCACTTCGACGGCGATGCCACCGGATGGCCAGCTGTCGGGAGCCGCACAAGTGAGCGCGGTTCCTTGCGTGAGCGGCACCAGAGCGTTCACCGAGGCGAGCACGGCTGGCGACGATCGATGCGATTCGGTCAGTTGAACAACCTCGCCTACTTCGTCGGTGATCTGCGCGTACACCTCTTCGGGCTTGGCGCCAGTGAAGCCGTAGATGCCCTGGGCTAGGTCACCGGCGTAGGTGGTGCGGCCGGCGCCGATCCGGTTGATGATCCGCAGTTGCTGTGGGGTGAGGTCTTGGAACTCGTCGACCACGACCGCGGCGAAGTGCGCACGGTAGAGATCAGCGACCTCGTCTCGTGCCAGGATCAGCTCGGCCATGCGGGGCAGGTCGTCGTAGGTCAGTTGCTGGTCCCGTGCACGAAGCTGTTCGATCTCGAGGGCGTCGACGTTCCCGTGTGCTTCGACGAGGCGAAGCACTTCGGTGTCGTCCACTGGGTCCTGCTTGATCCGCTGGAGCACCTTGTCGACGCCGGAGGCCTGCCCGTAGTTGAGTCCGGCGCGCTGGCACTGTTCCTTCACCCAGTCGTTCTCCGGCAGGGTCCACTCCGGGTCCAAGCCGATCGCGGCAGCGTGCGACCGGTAGAGGCGAGCGGAGAGCCCGTGGAAGTTGATGACAGTCACCTTGTCGCGGAGCTCTGTCGGGGTCAGGTAGTGGCGCAAGCGTTCTCGGATGTTGTCCTTCGCACGGTTGGAGAAGGTGGCGACCAGGAGTCGACGTGCACCTGTGGCGATGCCGCGTCGGAGCATCCCCTGCACACGCAGCGCGAGCGCTTCGCTCTTTCCGCACCCGGCCGGTGCGACGACCAGCAGGCCCATCTGGCCGCTGTCTCGAATCTGGATCTGAGCTGCGGTGGGCTCGACAGTCACAGGGAGACCTCAATCTGCGCCAGCATCCCCTCTATGCTGCGGATCGCCCGGGCAGCGGCCTCGTCGAGTACTGAGACTGCGACCAGCGCCGCGTTGACCTTGTAGGACCGGCAGAAGCTCGCCACGTCGGCGTCGGTGAACGTCCCGCCCTGGCCCGAAGCCCTCAGCGTGCGTAGCTGGTTCGGCTTGAAGAGCGTCGAAGCTGCCAGTGCGGCCTGTAGGGGCGCGGCTCCGATGGCGGCCACGTACTCGTCCTCGAGATCCGCTCGCGACACCCATACGAAGTTGGCGTTCAGATCCGCTGGGTGCACGCCCAGCTTGGTTGCGGTGTCAACCTCCGCGTCCGCGTCGATCAGCAAGGACAGCGGAACGTCGAAGCCTCTAGGTCCGAACAGGGTGTTGATCGCGCCCATGTCGCCCGCACCGTTCGTTTCGATCAGTGAGACCCCGAGCCGGTCGAGGGTCCGGTTGGTGAGGTCCGCGGCTCGCTCAACGATGATCCGGTCCGCGATGCCTTCGACTGCGATCACCCGGCGGGCGGTCAGCGGCTCGAGCCGGTCGCGCACCCACCAGCGCACCGTCAACCGCTCGTCGCTGGTCAGGAAGCCGGCCTGTGGCTGGACGAGTACGCCGCCGGACTTGACGACGACGATGGAGTCGGGATCGAAGGCGCCGACGATGTCCGGTGAGTGTGTCGCGATGATCTTCTGATTGCTGCTGGCTTTGAGCAGACGCGCCAGGCTGCGCTGGCTGGTCGGGTGGAGGTGGATCTCGGGTTCGTCGATTCCCACGACGTTGGCGCCCGAGCTTGTCAGGTCATACAGCGCGATCGCGTACAACGCCCGCATCCCGTCGGACTGTGCCGTGAGATCCCGTAGCTCCCCGTCCTTCTGGATCTGCAGGCGCACATCGCTCAGGACGTCCTGCTCCGCCGATGACCCAGGCACGAACGCCAGATCATCAGTGTCGATCATCGACGGCAGCGCCTTCGTCAGCTGCGTAGCAAGGTCCGCCCGGACACCTTCCATGACAGTCGACTGTGACAGCACCGTTGCCAGCTGCTGCACGGCATCGTCGAAGTCCCCCTTCTCGGCGCCCAGCTCGACCGCTTCCAGGAGGTCTCGGAGCGCCGAGCGACGATCGTCACGAAGCTCACGCGCCTGGCTAGTGGCGCTGAGGAACCGCCATCCGATCGCATCGAGCTGCGGCCTCGACAGCTGACGTCGAGTTCCGGCGCCTACGGCGATTCGTTCGATGTTCAGCGTCTCGTTTGCGTCGATGGTCGAGCTCAGCCGAAGCGCGAGTGTCGCGGCGCCGGTGTTCGCGTCGACGTCGATCTCGTCCGGAAAGGCCGCCTTCTCATCATCCGAGAAGTCCGCGAGCTCAACCTCCACGACGAACTCGTTGTCGGCGTTACGGAAGTCCTCCCCTGTGATCTGCGCGTACAGCTGGGCGGTCGATGCGCCGAGGACGAGCTGAAGGCAACGCAGCACGGAGCTTTTCCCGACGTCGTTCGCACCCACCAACACCAGATGGTCGCGGATGTCGATCGCGATGTCCGCGATCCGGCTGTGATTCTGAATGTGGAGACGAGTGAGCTTCATTGAGTCTTCATCCGCTAGTAGTGATGCCTGGTCAGGTCTGTTGAGTCTGCCGATGAGCGGGTCGGGTCCGCCGACTTGTGCCCGGGAGGATCGGCTTTCGCATCGAACTGCGTCCTCACGCCTGAAGCGCCGCAGGTTCTATTGCTGTGAGTCGCTGACGAGTCGCAGGGCTGGTCGGGGGTCTTCTGCGCCGAGTACCTCGCGTACCCGCGCGGGGTACCATCTCAGCTCCCGTGCGAGGTCGGCATGCCCGTAGCCTGCTTGATCGGCGAGCTCGGCAGCCTGCGCGAGCATCGAGGGCACCTCCCCGGGGTAGGCGTTCACGGGTTCGGGTGTTTCCAGTCCCGAGCTGCGCAACTGGTTCAGCTTCTGGTATCCGCGCCGGATCGATGCATCGGACACCGTGCCGGTCTCCTTCATCCGCAGCAGCAGCGAGTCGACGGAGACACCCCAGTGTCGCGACAACTCGTCCAGCCGCGACAAGTTCACCGTGCGTGGCAGCAGGTTCGTGATCTGGGAGCGCGGCGTGAGGAACTCAGCGGCGAACTGGTCCGCTTCGCGTTCCTGCTGCTTGTCGCCCGGCGCCGCCTCGCCGTGCAGGAGCACGTGTCCGAGCTCGTGCGCAATCGTGAACCGGTACACGAACACAGACTTCGCTCGTTCCGGGGTGACGACGATGATTGGCCTTGCCAGGTGAGACGTCGAGAAGGCACCGACGCGAGCGACGTCCGCGTTCGCCATCGTGAGCAGACTGACGACGATCCCGTGCGACTCCGCCAAGGCGACCAGATGCTTCACCGGCTTCACGCCGAGACCCCACTGCGAGCGAAGTGCCTGGGCAACCGAAATCGGGTCCGCGTGTCCCCGGTCGATCGGTGGTAGATCGACCTCCGGGAAGCGGACCTTCTTCTCCAGCGCGAACGTCAGCTCCCACACTTGCTCGATGAAGGCGATCGCCTTCGCGCGGTCCCGCGCGGACGTCGAACGCAAGCTCCGGAAGTGCGCCTGCGATCCGTCCACTCGACCAATCGGCCTGCCGGTTGCGAAGTAGTCCACGGGCACGTGTAGTTCGCGCGCGAGCACCGGTAGGAGGTCGCGTCGCGGCGTGGAGGACTGTGACTCGTACTGGCCGATGGCCGCGGGCGTCACTCCGACGAGGTCGGCGAGCTTCGCCTTCGACAGACCTGCCGCAAAACGCGCCTGTGTCAGGCGTGCAGGATCGAAGCTGCCCGCGACAGTACCGAGATCAGGGCGATCGGATGTCTCCACCAGGGAGAACAGTGTGTCCCGGTCATCCATGAGCGCCTCCGTCTGCCTCCTCCTCCTTCACTCCCAGCTGAGGTCGCGGAATGGGGCCGTCCGAGAAGGCCTCGTCTTCCGCAGGCTCGACATCTACCAGCGAGCCCAGTCCGACGTCGAGCAACGACTCCATCGATGCAAAGGTGAGGTAGCCATCGGCGCCCAGAGTCGCCTCCCCCCAGTCGATGCTGTGAAGCGCAGACGGGTTGCTCGCATAGGGCACGACCACGACACGGTGGGACGACAGCGTCTCCTCAAGCGCCTTGGCCTCGGCGTCGAGAAGTTCCCGCTCCTCCTCGGTCAGTTCCGGGTGCTCGAACTCGATGTCGAGACGCTGCTGCGCGAGATCCCGCTCCTGTGTGAAGAGGGAGATGCGCGTGTCCGACACCGCGAAAGGACGCGATCCGATGTCCGTGGAACGCTCCCGGGCGAAGCGCCACGGGAACAGGACCACGCCGTTGAACGAGACCAGCTTGTAGCCCCGCCGCGGGATTATCTCAGCCGAGGGAAGCCGCCCGAGCACCGCAACGAACTCATCCAGGCACTTGCGCCAGATCTGCCCGTACACCCCAGTGTGCTTCATGTCGGCTTCCGCCTGCGCGTTCGCCATCTTCTCGTGGCAGTCGCGGATGATGGCCGAGATCTGCTCCCGCACCCGCACCCCATCGGCTCCCAGCGCCCGCAGTGCCCATGCACGTCTCTCGTCGATCGCCACCCGAGGCTCCCTTCATCCGCCTACAGAGAAGTTAGCACATCACTTCATTTTTCGACGCCAACCGCTCACTATTGATCGGCGAGTCGTCGCCGATGGTCGTTACTGGCGTCAGACTTCCCATGTGGTATTGCCTGCCCCGTTGGTGCCGGTGACCAGCCACTTCTCGCCCCCGCTGACGGTCAGTGAGGTCGGCGCCAGCCGGCCGGCCGACGCGACCGCGGTGGCGGTGAGGAGCGGCCCGGTTGCCGGGCCCGGGGTTCCGGCGACCGTGAGGCCGGTGAAGTGGAGCTGGTCCGGGGGCTTCCTGATCTGCCGGGCGTCGAGGTCGTCCCGACGGGCGCGCGCGTCGTTGACCCGGCGGGCGACCACCTTGGCGTTGCGGTCGGCGTAGAACTTCTTGGCCGCGCGCGCTTCGGTACGCGGCCGGGCGTCGTCGTGCCCGACGCGCTGGCTGCCGGTCACCGCGGCCCGGAGCCGTTTCAGCTCGGCCTGCTCGTCGCGGTACTGCCGCTCCCACCGGGCCCGGGCGTCGGCGCGGGCCTGCAGGTAGTCGGTGTAGCTGCCGGTGAACTTCGTCGTCCCGATCCCCGAGCCCGGGCCGTCGTCGGCCAGCGGGCCGGACACGGCGTGCGGGACCGGGGCCGGGTCGAGATCGACCAGCGCGGTCACCGCCTCGTCCAGGAACGCGCGGTCGTGGCTGGCCATCAGCACCGGCCCGCCCCAGCCCAGCAGGACGCTGCGCAGGTGCGCGGCGGCGTCGTCGTCGAGATGGTTCGTGGGCTCGTCCAGCAGCAGGACCTCCGGGCCGCGCAGCAGCAGCCACGCCAGCGACAGCCGGGCGCGCTCCCCGCCCGACAGCTCCCCGGTCCGCCGGGCGCGGGGCAGGTCGGGCAGGCCGAGGCCCGCGAGCATGGTGGCGATCCGGGTGTCCACGTCCCACGCCCCGAGCCGTTCCGCCTCTGCCAGGGCGCGGGCATAGGCGTCCGCGGCCGCCGGGTCGTCGGGGGCGCCCGCCAGGGCCTGCGCGCACCTGTCGACGGCGGCGATCGCGTCGTGTGCCGGGGCGACGGCGGACTCGATCGCCGCGCCGACCGTGACCGCGGGGCCGAACGGGGGCTCCTGGTGCAGCAGCCCGATGCTCGGTGTGCCGCCGCCCGGCGCGCGGGCCGTCACCGTCCCGGCCGTCGGCGTCATGAGTCCGGCGGCGACCCGCAGCAGGGTGGACTTGCCCGACCCGTTCTCGCCGATCAGCCCCACCCGCTCGCCGGCGGGGACGACGAAGGAGATGTCGGTCAGGACGCGCCGACCGGGGAACGAGACCGACACGCCGTCGATCCGCAGGTGCGCAGAAGCAGAAGAAGAGAGTGGCGTTGCCATGGGTGTCCTTGGCGGTCCGGACGACTCCTGCCGGGCAGCTGCCGCGGGTGCAGGACGTGGACGACGCTCAAGAGATCACCCGGCCACGTTACCGAGGTGGCCCAGCGCCCGACAACCGCAAATAGGAGCCGTCGCCCGCGCGGACCATCGACCGCACCCGCCCTCGAGCGGCGCCGGGGCTGGCCGCGGGGCCGGGAGCCGTTCGTGCACCGACCGCGACGACACGCTGGTCGTCCGCCCTTGCGGGCGACTCACCTCCGCGCGCGTCTGCGCTCCCGGACGAGGTCGATCGACCGGTCGACCAGCGGCCACAGCAGGACGACGCCGACGACCGCGACGACGCGTCCCGCCTCCTCGTCCAGCCCGATGGCGAACACCCCCACGAGGATCACCACGACCGCGACAATCGCTACCGGTATCGCGATCCTCATGTCGTGCAGCCCAATCGGTCGAACGGCTCGAGTGAACTGCGAGGGTAACGGCCGGACGGTGACCGATGCCACTGCCCACCCATAGTGCAGACCCGGGCCGCCGGCGCCCACGCGGGACCGACGGCGGCGTCAGGGCCCGCCGTCGTAGTCGGCACCTGCGGCGCCGGCCCCCAGCGCGTCGACCACGACGACCGTGACGTTGTCCTCCGCCCCGGCGGCGACCGCACGGTCCACCAGCGCCCGGGCCGCCTCCTTGGGCTCGGTCACCGCGGTGAGGACCTCGGCGATCTCCGCGTCCGCGAGCTCGAGCAGCCCGTCGGTGCACAGCAGGAGCCGGTCCTCGGGCCGCACCGGCACCGTCCAGAGGTCGACCGGCCCGGGTGCGGCCGTGCCGACCGCCCGGGTGATGACGTTGCGCCGGGGGTGGTGACGGGCCTCCTCAGGAGGCAGGGTGCCGGCGTCGACCATCTCCTGCACGAGGGAGTGGTCCACGGTCAGCTGCGTCAGCCGGCCGCCGTCGCAGCGGTAGACCCGGGAGTCCCCCACGTTCAGGACGAGCCAGGCCGGGGCGCCGTCGGCGGTGCTGAGCACCGCGCCGGAGACCGTCGTCCCCGCGACGGCGTCCGGCCCGGGCACGGACCCGGCGGCGGCGGACCGTTCGTGCGGGTCGTCCGTGAGCGCGTCGGCGCCGGTCATCGCGGCCCAGATGGCTTCGGCAGCGGCGGCGACGGCGGCCTCGACGTCGGCGGGGGTCAGCGGATCGGGGTGGGCGCGGGCGCGGGCGGCGAGGTCGCGGAAGGCGTCGACGGCCGCCCGGCTGGCCATCGCGCCGTGGGTGTGCCCGCCCATGCCGTCGGCGACGAGGAAGACCGGCGGCTCGGCGAGGGCGGCGTCCTCGTTGACCTCGCGGTCGCCGCGGTCGGTGGCCACGCCCCACCGGGTCTCCATGCCGCCATCTCCCTCCGGCCGAACGGGACGGAGCCGCGCGGAGCCCGTCCGCGCCGTCGCCCGTGGCCCTGCCGCGCCTCGTTCCGTCGTCACCTGTCGCGCCCAGCGTGCCATGCCCACCGGGCGCCCGCGCCGCGGGGTCTCCGCCGTCGCCGGCGACCGAGCGCCGTCGCCGGGCCGTCAGATGACCGCCGGGAACACCCCCCAGTAGGCGGCGAAGACGAGCAGGATCACGCTGCCGGTGACCGCCGTGCCCAGCACCGCCCAGGGCAGCGCGCCCACCGGCGCGGCGCCCCGCCCCCGGGCCTGCCGCCAGGCCCCCTCCAGGGTCAGCACGAGCAGCCCGACGGCCAGGATCCCCACGCCCTGGACCAGGATCCACCCGCCCTGCACGAGCAGGCTGTCGGTGCGGTAGTTCAGCGCCAGGTCGGTGATGGCCAGCAGGTAGGCGATGAACAGCACCAGGGTCGCCGTCGTCGCCAGGCACAGGGCGCCGACCCACCGGCCCAGCGGCCGCGGGAGGCTCCGGGGGCGGCGGCGCACCAGCCGCGGGAGCCGCCCGGCCAGGGCGAGCAGGCCGGACAGCACCACCAGGCCGCAGCCGGTGAGCGCGGAGACCACGATCATGTCGCCCGAGGCGTACCACCGGGGCCGGTCGACGGGGTCGGCCCGGAAGGCCTGGACCGGCTCCGCGCCGGCGACCCGGGGCGGGGCGTCGGCGGTGGCCGGCAGCCCGAGGACCCACCGCGCCAGGTCCCGCGGGAAGGTCGGGACGAGGTCGCCGTCGACGCGGATGCCGTGGTTGGCGCCGTCGTAGTAGCGCAGGGTGATCTGCTCGTTCCCGGCCTCGGCGAGGTCGGCGACGATGAGCTGGGGGCCCTGCACGATGGGCATGGAGGCGTCCCCGGTCCCGTAGACCACCAGCACGGGCTGGTGGAGGCGCTGCTGGTAGGGGCGCACGTCGAAGTCGAAGTAGTCGAACCCGCCGCCGGGGAACGCCCCGCCGATGAGCCGTGGGATCGCCCGCAGCAGCCGCCCGGGCACGCCGACCTCGCGGAGGTAGGAGTCGGCGGCGAGGGCACCCTGGGCGCGGATGGGCAGCACCGGGGCGGAGACGAGGGCGACGAAGGCGACGTCGGGGTTGTCGGCGGCGGCCACGGGTGCGGACATGGCGCCCTCGCTCTCGCCGTAGATTCCGACCCGCCCCGGGTCGACGCCGGGCCAGGTACGCAGCACCGTGAAGGAGTCCAGGTAGTCCGCCGCCATGCCCACGTAGTCCCGGTCCCGGGTGGTGTAGGTGTCCGCGCGCTTGTCCGGCACCATCGTCACCACCCCGGCCGAGGCGAGCGCCTCGGTGGTGTCCGCGAAGCCCTCGTGGGTGGCGGTGCCGGCGCCGTGCATGAACAGCACGGCCGGCCGCGGCTCGGGGGCGCCGACCGGCTCGGCGATGGTGGCCTGCACGGTGACGCCGTCCTCGACCGGCACCGTCACCACGGTCCGGGTGACCGGGTAGGTCCCGACGGCGGTCGTGCCGGCGTCGGAGCCGATGCTGGTGTCCGGGGTCTCCGGGACGACCGTGTGCTCCAGCGGCTGGGGGTGCCAGCCGGGCCCGGCGACGGAGCCGAGGAGACCAAGCAGGAGCACCGCCCCGATCGTGGCCGCCAACCGCCCGTATCGCACCGGCCCAGGTTAGTGGGTGGGGTGGGGCGGGCCGGGCCGGCGCGACCGGCGGGGTCTGTGTGCCGGCGCCCGGCGGTCGTTCAGCCACGCCGGGCGCGGCGTCAGAACCCGAGCCGCGCCGTCAGAACCCGAGCCGGTTGAGGAGCTTGGGGTCGCGCTGCCAGTCCTTGGCCACCCGCACGTGCAGGTCGAGGTAGACCCGCGCGCCGAGGAGCGCCTCGATGCCCTGCCGCGCCCGGCTCCCCACCTCGCGCAGCCGCGCCCCGCCCCTGCCGATGACGATGGCCTTCTGGGAGGGGCGTTCGACGTACATCTCGACCCGCACGTCCAGCAGCGGCGGGCGCTGGTCCCCGGGCTGCCGGGGCCGCTCGGCGATCTCCTCCACGACGACCGCGAGGGAGTGCGGCAGCTCCTCCCGCACGCCCTCCAGCGCCGCCTCCCGGACGAGCTCGGCGATCATCACCTGCTCCGGCTCGTCGGTCAGCTCCCCGCCCGGGTACAGCGGCGGGGAGGGCGGCAGGTGCTCGACCAGGACGTCGGTCAGGACGTCCACCTGCTCCCCGCGGACCGCGGAGACCGGCACGACAGCGGACCAGTCGCCGAGGGCGTCCACGGCCAGCAGGTGCTCGGCCAGGCGCTGCTTGCTCACCGTGTCCGCCTTGGTCGCGACGGCGACGACGGGGGTGCGCTGCTGGCCGAGCTCGCGGGCGATGAACCGGTCGCCGGGGCCGACCTTCTCGTCCGCCGGCAGGCAGAAGACGATGACGTCGACCTCGGCGAGGGTCTCCCGCACGAGGTCGTTCAGGCGCTGGCCGAGCAGCGTGCGGGGGCGGTGCAGGCCGGGGGTGTCGACCAGGACGAGCTGGGCGTCGGGGCGGTGCAGGATGCCGCGGATGGTGTGCCGGGTGGTCTGCGGGCGGGCCGAGGTGATCGCGACCTTCTGTCCGACCAGCGCGTTGGTGAGGGTGGACTTGCCCGCGTTCGGCCGGCCCACGAGGCAGGCGAAGCCGGCGCGGAAGCCCTCCGGCCAGTCCCGGACGAGGCCGGCAAGGTCGGGCTCAGCGCCCGGGCCAGCGTCCTCGCCAGAGCCGGGGTCGAGGTCCGGGCCGGCCTCAGCGTCCGGGCGAGGGTCCGCAGCCGTGCCGGGCTCGCCATTCGGGCCGGGCGCGCCGCTCATGCCTCCTCCTCGCCGTCGGACCGGGAGGCCAGCAGGGTGGACAGCCGGCGCCGGCGGCCCTCGGCGCGCTCGGCCACCAGGTGCAGCCCGTGCACGTCGGCCTCGGCGCCGGGCAGGGGCACGATGCCCAGCGCCTTGGCGAGCAGCCCGCCGGCGGAGTCGACGTCGTCGTCGTCGATCTCCAGGCCGAAGAGCTCGCCGAGGTCGTCCACCGGCAGCCGGGCCGGGACCCGCACCACGCCGTCGCCCACCGGCTCCACCTCCGGCTCGGCCCGGTCGTGCTCGTCGACCATCTCCCCGACCAGCTCCTCGAGCAGGTCCTCGATGGTGACCAGGCCCGCGATGCCGCCGTACTCGTCCACCACCATGGCGATGTGGATGCTGTCCGCCTGCATCTCCTGGAGCAGGTCGTCCACCAGCTTCGTCTCCGGGACGAACACCGGCGGGCGCATGACGTCGGCGACGGTCAGGCCGGCGGTGTCGGTGCGCCGGTGGACCCGGCGCATGACGTCCTTGAGGTAGAGGACCCCGCGGACGTCGTCGGTGGACTCCCCCACCACCGGCACCCGGGAGTACCCGGACCGGGTGAACAGGGTGATCGCGGCCTCCAGGTCGGCGTCGGCGTCGATGGTGACCATGTCCGTGCGCGGCACCATGACCTCCCTGGTGAGGGTCCGGCCGAGCTCGAAGACGGAGTGCAGCAGCTCGCGCTCGTCCTCCTGGATCTGCTCGGACTCGCTCACCCGGTCCACCATGTCCCGCAGCTCCTCGCCGCGCTCCTCCCGGGTCTCGGCGGCGGTGCGGGCCGGGCCGGGGACGACGGCGCGGACCACCCGGGCCACCCCGCCGGCCACGGTGGTCAGCGGGCCCATGACCGGGACCAGGACGGCGAGGACGCCGGCCGGGTTGCGCCGGCCCAGCCGCCGGGGGCTGACCCGGACGAGGGCGGCGACGAGCAGGGCGGTGAGCACGACGGCGGCCAGCAGCACCTGCCACCAGCGCGGCAGCAGGCCGGCGACGACGAGGGTGAGGCACACCGCCGCGGTCATCTCGGCGAGCACCCGCACGAACGTGGCGGCGGCCAGGCCGAGGTCGCGCCGGTCGACCAGCCGGGCGACGGCGTCGGCGTTCTTCTGGCCGGCGGCGGCCAGGTCGGCGACGGCGGCCCGGGTGACCCGGGCCAGGGCGGCCTCTCCGGCGCTGAGCGCCCCGCCGACCACCAGGCCGAGGAGCACGAGCACGCCGAGCCAGGCCGCCGGGACCTGGTGGATCATCTCGCCCATGCTCAGCGCCCGGCGAGGAAGGTGAGCAGGAGCCGGCGCTGCAGCGCGAACATTTCCCGCTCCTCGTCCGGCTCGGCGTGGTCGTAGCCGAGCAGGTGCAGGATGCCGTGCGTGGTCAGCAGCAGCAGCTCCTCCACGGTGGAGTGGCCGGCCGTCTTGGCCTGCGCGGCGGCCACCTCCGGGCACAGCACGATGTCCCCCAGGGTGCCCTCCACCGGCTCCTCCCCGTCCCGGCCGGGGCGCAGCTCGTCCATCGGGAAGGACAGCACGTCGGTGGGCCCGGGCTCGTCCATCCACCGCTCGTGCAGCTCGGCCATCACGTCGGCGGTGACGAGCAGGATGGACAGCTCGGCGCGGGGGTGGACGCGCATCTCGGCCAGCACGTAGCTGGCGAGGTCGGCGAACTCCTCGCCGTCGACGTCGTAGCCGGACTCGTTGGTCACCTCGGTCACGACCGGGCCCCCCGGCGCTGCCGCTGGCGCAGGTCGGTGCGGGTGCGGTCGGCGGAGGCGTCCCACCGCTCGTAAGCGTCGATGATCTCCCCCACCAGCCGATGCCGGACGACGTCGGCGCTGGTCAGCCGGCAGAAGGTGACGTCGTCGAGGTCGGCCAGGATGTCCTGGACCACCCGCAGCCCGGACCGGGTGCCGGTCGGCAGGTCGACCTGGGTGACGTCGCCGGTGACGACGACCTTGGACCCGAAGCCCAGCCGGGTGAGGAACATCTTCATCTGCTCCGGCGAGGTGTTCTGGGCCTCGTCCAGGATGATGAAGGCGTCGTTGAGGGTCCGGCCGCGCATGTAGGCCAGCGGCGCGACCTCGATGGTCCCGGCGGCCATGAGCTTGGGGATGGACTCCGGGTCGAGCATGTCGTGCAGGGCGTCGTGCAGCGGGCGCAGGTAGGGGTCGATCTTCTCGGTGAGGCTGCCGGGCAGGTAGCCCAGCCGCTCGCCGGCCTCCACCGCCGGGCGGGTCAGCACGATCCGGCTGACCTGCTTGTTCTGCAGCGCCCCGACGGCCTTGGCCATGGCCAGGTAGGTCTTGCCGGTGCCGGCCGGGCCGATGCCGAATGTGATCGTGGCGTCGTCGATCGCGTCGACGTAGCGCTTCTGCCCCACCGTCTTGGGCCGGATGGTCCGGCCGCGGGCGGAGAGGATGTTGGTGGTGAGCACCTCCGCCGGCCGCTCGGTGGTCGGCGCGGTCAGCATGGTGATGGCGCGGCCGACGGCGTCCGCGCCGAGCGGCTCCCCGGCGGCGGCCACCGTGGCCAGCTCGTCGACGAGCCGCTCGGCCAGCGCGACGGCGCCGGCCGGGCCGGTGAGGGTAACGACGTTGCCGCGGACGTGGACGTCGACGGCGGGGAAGCCGGTCTCGACGGCGCGCAGCACCTCGTCGCGCTGGCCCAGGAGGACGACCATCGGGACGGACTCGGGGACGGTGACCTGGTGCTGGACCAGTCCGGCCGGGAGGCCGGTGGGGTCGGGGGTGGACGACGGGGTGGTCGACATGGGCGCGGGCGCGGCGGCCCTGGTTCTCCTCAGGATGGACGACGGCGGTGGTCAGGATATCGGGTGCGGCCCGGTGCGCGCGGGGCGGTCGGGGGTCGTCCGCCGGCGGCGAAAGGCAGTGCTCCGGGGAGGCGTGGTCAGCCCCACCGGCCCAGCGCCGGGGCGAGGACGGCGAGGGCGGCAGGCCCGGCGGTGGAGGTACGCAGCACGTGCGGGCCCAGCCGCACGGCCTGCGCGCCGGCCGCCTCCAGGGCGGTGAGCTCGGCGTCGGTGATGCCACCCTCGGGGCCGACCACCACCGCCAGCACGGTGGGGCGGGTGGCGCCGTCGGCGCCCGCGACGACCGCGGCGGGCGCGGGCAGGGCGGCGGCGGTCAGCGGCACGGGCGCCGTCTCGTGCAGGACGAGGACGGCGCCGCCGGCGGCGACCGTGGAGGCCACCGCGGCGGGCAGGGCGGCGGAGGTGACCGGCTCGTGCACGGCCGGCACCCAGGCGCGGCGGGCCTGCTTGGCCGCGGCCAGGGCGACGGCTTCCCACCGGCGCCGGCCGCGCTCGGCCCGAGCGCCGGCCCACACCGAGACCGAGCGGTCGGCCTGCCAGGGCACGACCGCGTCGACGCCGAGCTCGGTGGCGGTCTCCACCGCCTGCTCGTCGCGCCCGCCCTTGGCCAGGGCCTGGACCAGGACGAGGCGCACGGCGGGCGGGGGCTCGTCCGTCACCGCGGTGACGGCGACGGCGAGCCGGTCCGGCGCGGCGTCGCGCACGGCGCCGGTGACGCGCCGGCCGGCGCCGTCGACCAGGTCGACCACCTCCCCGGGCCGCAGCCGGCGCACCGTCACCGCGTGGCGGGCCTCCGCCCCGGTGAGGGTGACGACGGCGCCGGGCCGGGCGCCGTCGAGCGCCCCGGGCCCGGCGTGGAAGACGGGCGTGGTCACGCTCAGCGGCCGGCGAGCTTCTCGCGCAGCTTGGAGAACACCCCGGCGCCGGCGGTGGCCGCCAGCCGCGGCTCGGGCCGCTCCTCCCCGCGCAGGGCGGCGACCTCGGCGAGCAGGTCGCGCTGGCGGTCGTCCAGCCGGGTGGGGACGTGGACGTCGACGTGGACGTGCAGGTCCCCGCGGCCACCGCGGTGCAGGTGGCCCACGCCCAGGCCCTCCAGCGTGAGGACCTGCGCGGGCTGGGTGCCGGGCTCGATGTCGAGCTGGCGGGCCCCGTCGAGGGTCTCGACCTCGACGACGGTGCCCAGCGCCGCGGCGGTCATCGGCAGCTCGAGGGAGCAGTGCAGGTCGTCGCCCTCGCGGACGAACAGCGGGTGCGGCTTGACCCGCAGCTCGACGTAGAGGTCCCCGGCCGGGCCGCCGCCGGGGCCCACCTCGCCCTGGCCGGTCAGCCGGATCCGGGTGCCGGAGTCCACGCCGGCGGGGACGTCGACGTGCAGGGTCCGGCGGGTGCGCACCCGGCCCTCGCCGGAGCAGTCCGGGCAGGGGTCGGGGATGACGGTGCCGTGGCCCTGGCAGGCCGGGCAGGGGGAGGTGGACATGACCTGGCCGAGGAAGGACCGGGTGACCCGCTGGACGGACCCGCGCCCGTGGCACACCTCGCAGGTGCGCGGGGCGGTGCCGGGGCGGCAGCAGCTGCCCTGGCAGGTGGGGCAGACGACGGCGGTGTCCACCTGTATCTCGCGGTCGACGCCGAAGACGGCGTCGGCCAGCTCCAGGTCGAGCCGGACGAGGGCGTCCTGCCCGCGGCGGCCCCGGGGCACCGGGCCGCGGGGGGCGCCGCCGCCCGCGGCGCCGAAGAACGTCTCGAAGATGTCCTGGAAGGCGCCGAACCCGGCGGTCCCGGCGCCGGCGCCGTTGCCGCCGAGCGCGGACTCCCCGCCCAGGTCGTACATCTGGCGCTTCTCCGGGTTGGAGAGGACCTCGTAGGCGCGGGTGACGTCCTTGAACTGCTCGGCGGCCTCCGGGCCGGCGACGTCGGGGTGGAGCTTGCGGGCCTGCCGGCGGTAGGCCTTCTTGATCTCCTCCTGGCTCGCCTGCCGGGAGACACCGAGGATCTCGTAGTAGTCGTTCACCACGTCACTCTCTGCTGGGGGCTGCTGGGCGGTCGGCGCCGGCGGGCGTCGGGACGGTGCTGGGGCGGGGCGGTGCGCTGCGGGGGCGGGGCGGGCCCGGCCGGCGGCCGGGCGGGGGCGGTCCGGGCCGGCGGCCGGGGGTCACCCGCCCAGTATCCGGGACAGGTACCGGGCGACGGCGCGCACGGCGCCGATGGCCCCGGGGTAGTCCATGCGGGTGGGGCCGAGCACGCCGAGCCGGGCGATGCCCGGCGGGCGGGCGCCGTAGGCGCTGGCGACGATCGAGGCCTCGGTGAGGCCCTCGTGGTGGTTCTCGGAGCCGATCCGCACGGCGATGGGGTCCTCCTCCATCTCGGCGAAGAGCCGCAGCAGCACCACCTGCTCCTCCAGGGCCTCCAGCACCGGCCCGATGGTGCGGGGGAAGTCCACGTCGGAGCGGGCCAGGTTCGCGGTGCCGGCCATGACGATGCGCTCCTGGGTCTCCTGCCGGAGCGTCTGCAGGAGCTCGGCGGCGACCGCCTCGACCAGCGGCCGGTGGGCCGGCGCGAACTCCGCGGCCAGGTCCGCCAGCGGCTGGGTCAGGGCCTCCACCCGGCGCCCGGCGCAGACCACGTTGAGCCGGGCGCGCAGCTCGGCGACGACGGCCTGGTCGACCTCCGCCGCGGTCTCCACGGTCCGCTGCTCGACCCGGCCGGCGTCGGTGATGATGACGACGAGCAGGCGGTGCGGGCTGAGCGGGACGAGCTCGAGGTGCCGCAGCGCGGTCCGGCTGAGCGAGGGGTACTGGACGACGGCGACCTGGTGGGTGAGCTGGGCGAGGAGCCGCACGGTGCGGTCCACCACGTCGTCCAGGTCGACGGCGTCCTCGAGGAGGTTCTGGATCGCGCGCCGCTCCGCCGGCGAGAGGGGCTTGACCGTGTCGATCTGGTCGACGAAGAGGCGGTAGCCCTTGTCGGTGGGGATCCGGCCGGCGGAGGTGTGCGGCTGGGCGATGTACCCCTGCTCCTCCAGCGCGGCCATGTCGTTGCGGATGGTCGCCGGGGAGACGTCGAGGGCGTGCCGCTCGACCAGGACGCGGGAGCCGACCGGCTCGCGCGTCTCGACGTAGTCCTTGACGATGGCCTGCAGCACGTGCAGGCGACGATCCTCGCTCACGGGTCCTCCTCCCCGGTCCGTGGTGCTCCCGCCGGGTACGCTCCCCGCGGTCCGCGTGCCGTCCTGGTCACCGGCGCGGTGCGCCCGGCGGCGGTCAGCACTCTGGCGCTCTGAGTGCCAATCCTACGCGCCGGCGCGGAGATGCGCGCCGTGGTCAGCCGCACAAGTGGGCGCCCGGCTCGCCCGCGCGGCAGGACGCCCGGTTCGCCCGCGACACGCCCGCCGAGCTCGGTCGTCGCCGCTGCTCGCCCGCATAGCCTGCCGCGGTGACCGACCGTTACGGCAGCGACGTCCTCGGTGCCGACCCGCACACCACCGGCCCCTACGCCCGCCGCCGCACCACCCGCGACCTGCCGGTCGAGCACGGCATGGTGGTGGAGGAGGTGCAGACCGGCTGGGTGGGCGCCGTCGTCCGGGTGGAGAAGTCCGGCGGGATGCACGTGGTGGTGCTGGAGGACCGCAAGGGCCGGACCCGGACCTTCCCGCTCGGGGCGGGCTTCTGGGTGGACGGGGCGCCGGTCCGGCTGCTGCCGCCGGTCGGCGCGTCCCCGGCGGCCGGGCCGCGGACCGCCGGCGGGCGGCGGCTGACGGCCTCGGGGTCCCTCGCGGTGGAGCAGCACCGGGCGCGGGTGGCCCGGGCGTCGCGGATCTGGGTGGAGGGCCGGCACGACGCCGAGCTCGTCGAGCGAGTCTGGGGCGACGACCTCCGGGTCGAGGGCGTCGTCGTCGAGCTGCTCGACGGCGTGGACAACCTCGAGGCGGTGCTGCGGGACTTCCGGCCCGGGCCGCGCCGGCGCGCGGGGGTGCTGGTCGACCACCTGGTGCCCGGGTCGAAGGAGTCCCGGATCGCCGCGCGGGTGACCGCCGGGGCGGCCGGTGCGAACGTGCTCGTCCTCGGGCACCCGTACGTGGACGTCTGGCAGGCCGTCCGGCCCGAACGGGTCGGCCTGCGGGAGTGGCCGCAGGTCCCGCGCGGGACGGACATCAAGGTCGGCACCCTCCGGGCGCTCGGCTGGCCGCACGCGGACCAGGCGGACATCGCCACGGGGTGGAAGCGGATCCTCGGCACGGTGCGCTCATACAAGGACCTCTCCCCCGCCCTGCTCGGTCGCATGGAAGAGCTCATCGATTTCGTGACGGCGGTGCCGGAGTGAGCGTGGCCGCGGAGCGACGGCGGGTGGCTCGGGACTGACCGCGGTGATTCGGGACTGACGGCGGGGCCGGATTGACGCGGTGGTGCCGGACAGCTGCGGCGGTGTGCAAGAAGTAACACAATCTCGCTCGAGGCGGGACTGAACCTGGCGGAATTCCGCCGTTGCGACTGCCGTTCCTGCCGAACTTGTGTTACTTCTCGCACGCCTCGGCCGCGGCGGCCACCTCCCAGAGGATCCGCGAGGATGGCATCCTCGCCGAGGTCCACGCCACCGGTGGCGACGCCCGACGCATCAGCGGCCTGTTCGGCCTCAGCATCGGCAGCACCAACCGCTACCTCGACACCCTCGAAACACGCCGACCTCACCTCGTAGGCTGTGGAGCCCCGACGATCGAAGGAGACGCACCATGCTCGACGAGCTGCTCGACCTCGAACACCAGGGGTGGAAGTCCCTCTGCAACAGCACCGGAGCGGACTTCTACGGGCAGAACATGACCAGCGACGGCGTCATGGTCCTCGCTCACGGCCAGGTCTTCGACCGGCAGGCCGTCATCGACTCCCTGAACGAAGCTCCCCCGTGGCGGACCTACGACATCGTTGACGAGCGGCTCATCGCGCTCAGCGACGATCACGCGATCCTCGTCTACACCGGCCGCGCCTACCGCGACGAGAACGAGCCCGCGTTCATCGCGCTGATGTCCAGCGCCTACACCCGACAGGACGGCGCCTGGCGACTCGCCCTCTACCAGCAGACGCCCGTTCCGGCCCAGCCGTAGAACCCAGACAGCTCAGCGCACCCCGAGATCCAGCCCCGCTATCGAGCGCCGGGATGTGCCGCGAACATCCGCCCCAACCGGCCCAGAGACATCGTGGGATGTCTGTTGCGAAATGGGCTTGAGCGGTCGGACAGCCACAACATGTAGGGCCCGCACTCCTAAATCCCACATCTTGCGGTGCTCATCAGGGGCACCCTCAGAAACCAACAGGCTCACCGGCGAACGTCAGTCGGTCAATCGGTCAGGGCGCGGACCACCGCGTCGGCGAGCAGGCGGCCGCGCAGCGTCAGCACGATCCGTCCGTGCCGTGCCGGGGCAAGCTCGACAAGCCCCTGACCGATGAGGTCCGCCACCGTCCCGCGCAGGTGCGCCGGGACCGTCCCGGTCCCCGGCGCCAGCTCGAGGCCCTCGGCCAGCCGTACGCCGAGCATGATGCGCTCGAGCTCGCGGGTCGCGGGGTCCAGGACCTCCCGGCCGACCGCCGGGCTGAGGCCCTGCTCGAGGCGGTGGGCGTAGGTCCGGGGGTGCTTGGCGTTCCACCAGCGGACCCCGCCCACGTGGCTGTGGGCGCCCGGGCCGATCCCCCACCAGTCGTGCCCGCGCCAGTACGCCAGGTTGTGCCGGCAGGCGTGCGGCGTCGGGACGGCCGCGGCCTCGTGCGGGCGCGGGCCGCCGTCGTCCCGGGCGAAGTTGCTCACCTCGTACCAGCGGAACCCCGCGCCGGCGAGCACCTCCTCGGCGAGCTCGTACTTCTCGGCCGCGTCGTCGTCGTCGGGCAGCGGCAGCTCGCCGCGCCGGACCTGGGCGCCCATCTTGGTCCCGGGCTCGACGACGAGGGCGTAGGCGGAGACGTGGTCCGGAGCGAGCGCGACGGCCGCGTCCAGCGAGGTGCGCCAGTCCGCGAGCGACTCCCCCGGGGTGCCGTAGATCAGGTCCACGGAGACCTCGAGCCCGGCGTCCCGGGCCCAGCGGACCACCTGCGGCACCCGTCGGGGGTCATGGGTCCGGTCCAGGGTGCGCAGGACGTGCGGCACTGCCGACTGCATCCCGAAGGACACCCGGGTGAAGCCGACGTCGGCCAGGGTGGCGAGGTCCCCGGCGTCCACCGAGTCCGGGTTGGCCTCGGTGGTCACCTCGGCGTCGTCGGTCAGGCCGAAGGCGTCGCGCACGCCCTGGAGCATCCGGGCCAGGTCGGGCACGGGGAGCATCGTCGGCGTGCCGCCGCCGACGAACACCGTGCTGACCGGCCGCGCCGGCATCCCGGCGGACCGCAGGGCGGGGTCGGCGAGGACCTGGGCCGCCAGCTCGACCTCGCGCAGCGCGGTGTCCGCGTACGCCGCCGCGCTGGCGCCGCCGCCGAGCTCGGCGTTGGTGTAGGTGTTGAAGTCGCAGTACCCGCAGCGCACCCGGCAGAACGGGACGTGCAGGTAGACGCCGAGGTCGCGGCCGCTCGCCCCGGCGGCGGCGGAGGTGGGGAGGGTGCCGTCCTCTGGGGGGACCTCACCGTCGGGCAGCGCGACCATGGTCGCTATTGTCTCGCAGATGACCGGCCCCCTTCCCACCCCCGGTCCAGCTGACAGCCCGGTTCCGAGCGTCGACCCAGGTCCCCTCCCCACCCCCGGTTTGGTTGCCGCGCAGGTGGACCCGGGCCTGACCCGCCTGCACCGGCTGGACCGCGACGACCCGCGTACCCGGCGGCTCCGGGCGGCGGTGGTCACGCTGCGTCCGCTGCCCGGCCAGGAGCAGTACTCTGGCTACGCCAAGGTGACCCTGCCGGAGGCCGACGCCGCGCCGACCCGCACGCCCTTCGCCGTCGTGCACGAGGAGGACGCGGTGGGCTTCGGCGTCCTGGACACCGGCGGCTACCTCCCGGACCTCACCAGCGATCCGGCCCGGGCGGTGCTGCTGCGCGCCTTCTACATCGGGGCCGACCACCAGCTCCGCGGGCACGGGCGCCGGGCCGCGGCCCTCCTGCCGGCGTTCGTCCACGACGTCCACCCGGGCGCCGAGGTGCTCTACCTCACCGTCAACGAGGCGAACCCGGCGGCGATCCGCGCCTACGCGGCCGGCGGGTTCACCGACGTCGGCCGCTACCTCGGCGGGTCGCTGGGGCCGCAGCGGGTGATGACGACGGCGGTCGCTTTGGCGTCCTGAGCGCAACGGTCGGTGGTGGCGCGGCTGTGCCGGGCCGACGTCGGGAGGACCGGCTGCCGGTGCTGCCGGCGGGCCGCCGATGCTGAGCCGAGACCCGGGCCTGCCGGTCAGGAGCCGGGGATTGCGTCCTCCGACCGCCGGTGCGCGGCGAGGACGTACGTGCGCAGGTACCCGGCCATCTGCCAGCCGGTGGCCGCCTCGTGGGCGAGGAGCCGGGCGGCGTCGGCGGGGTCCTTGCGGGTGAACCAGCCGGCGACGGTGACGCCGTGGCCGGGCCGGTCGAGCACCTCGAGGGTGTCGCCGGCGGCCACCGGGCCGGTGGAGAGCACCCGCAGGTACACCCCGGTGCGGCCGCGGGCGGTGAACTCGCGCACCCAGCCGGGGCGGGCGACCCAGCGGGCGAACGTCGCGCACGGGGTGCGCGGGCCGGTGACCTCGAGCTCGGCCCCGCCGACGCGCCACCGCTCGCCGATCTCCGCGTCGTCGACCGGGTAGCCGGCCACCCGCAGGTTCTCCCCCAGCCGGCCGGGGCCGACGTCGGTGCCGAGGACCCCAGCCCAGTGGTCGGCCTCCGCGGTGTCCAGGACGTAGACGGCCTTGTCCGGTCCGCCGTGGTGGGCGCGGTCGGCCTGGAGGTCGCCGTGGAGCCCGAGCCGGCGTACCTGGACCGGGCCGTCGACGGCGCGCTTGTCGATCGCGGTCACCCCGACCGTGCCGTCGTCGGGGTGCAGGCGGTGCACCCGGCACACGTGGGTGACCCGGCCGCGGCCGGGCGAGACCGGCGGAGCTGACGCCGCCGGCGTCACGGGTGTCGTCGGGGCCGCCGCTGCAGACGGGGGGTCACCGGCCGGGCGCGTCCCGCCGTCGGCCGTCACTTCTTGCCGGTGGGGGCGTCGGTGGTCAGGGCCGCGACGAAGGCCTCCTGCGGCACCTCGACCCGGCCGATGTTCTTCATCCGCTTCTTGCCCTCCTTCTGCTTCTCGAGCAGCTTGCGCTTGCGGCTGATGTCCCCGCCGTAGCACTTGGCGAGCATGTCCTTGCGCAGCGCCCGGATCGTCTCCCGGGCAATCACCCGGGAGCCGACGGCGGCCTGGATCGGCACCTCGAACTGCTGGCGCGGGATGAGCTCCTTGAGCTTCTCGGCCATCCGGACGCCGTAGGCGTAGGCCTTGTCCCGGTGCACGATCGCGGAGAAGGCGTCGACGGGCTCGTGGTTGAGCAGGATGTCGACCTTGACCAGGTCGGCCTCCTGGTCCCCGGCGGGCTCGTAGTCCAGCGAGGCGTAGCCGCGGGTGCGGGACTTGAGCTGGTCGAAGAAGTCCCCGACGATCTCCGCCAGCGGCAGGGTGTAGCGCAGCTCCACCCGCTCCGGGGAGAGGTAGTCCATCCCGAGCAGGGTGCCGCGCCGCCCCTGGCACAGCTCCATGATCGCGCCGATGAACTCGGACGGCGCGAGGATGGTGGCCCGGACCACCGGCTCGCGGATCTCGCTGACCTTCCCCTCGGGGAACTCGCTGGGGTTGGTCACCGGCACCACCGTGCCGTCCTCGGTGCGCACGTCGTAGGAGACGTTGGGGGCGGTGGAGATGAGCGCCAGGTCGAACTCCCGCTCGAGCCGTTCGCGCACGATCTCCAGGTGCAGCAGCCCGAGGAACCCGCAGCGGAACCCGAAGCCGAGCGCCACCGACGTCTCCGGCTCGTAGACCAGGGCGGCGTCGTTGAGCTTGAGCTTGTCCAGCGCGTCGCGCAGCACCGGGTAGTCCGAGCCGTCCACCGGGTACAGCCCGGAGAAGACCATCGGCTTGGGGTCGCGGTACCCGCCCAGCGGCGTCTGGGCCGGGCTGGCCTGGGTCGTCACGGTGTCCCCGACCCGGGACTGGCGCACGTCCTTCACGCCGGTGATCAGGTAGCCCACCTCCCCCACGCCCAGGCCGTCGGCGGGGACGGGCTCCGGCGCGATCACCCCGATCTCCAGCAGCTCGTGGGTGGCCCGGGTGGACATCATCTGGATCCGCTCGCGCGGGGAGAGCTGGCCGTCGACGACGCGGACGTAGGTGACCACGCCCCGGTAGGTGTCGTAGACGGAGTCGAAGATCATCGCCCGGGCGGGGGCGTCGGCGTCGCCCACCGGGGCGGGGACCTCAGCGACGATGCGGTCGAGGAGCTCGACCACGCCGGCCCCGGTCTTCCCCGAGACGCGCAGGCAGTCGGCCGGGTCGCCCCCGATGAGGCCGGCGACCTCCTCGGCGTACTTGTCCGGCTGCGCGGCGGGCAGGTCGATCTTGTTCAGGACCGGGATGATGGTCAGGTCGTTCTCCATGGCCATGTACAGGTTGGCCAGGGTCTGCGCCTCGATCCCCTGGGCAGCGTCGACCAGCAGGATCGCGCCCTCGCAGGCGGCCAGGGAGCGGTTGACCTCGTAGGAGAAGTCCACGTGCCCCGGGGTGTCGATCATGTTCAGGGCGTACGTCTCGTCCCCGGCCTGCCAGGGCATGCGCACGGCCTGGGACTTGATGGTGATGCCCCGCTCGCGCTCGATGTCCATCCGGTCCAGGTACTGCGCCCGCATGGCCCGCTCGTCGACGACGCCGGTCAGCTGCAGCATGCGGTCGGCCAGGGTGGACTTGCCGTGGTCGATGTGGGCGATGATGCAGAAGTTGCGGATCAGCGCCGGCGGGGTCGCTGCCGGGCGGATGCGCGCGGCCTGGGCCGCGGTGGGGATCGGGGACACGCTTACCTTCGTGGGCTCGGCTGGTGCGCGGCAGCCGCGCACCCGGGGCAGTGCTCATGGTCCCACGGCCGGGCGTGATGGCGGGGGCCGGGCGGCGGTGGCGGGCCGGGCAGCGGTGATGAGGCGGGCCGCGGTGGCGGGCCGGGCCGCGGTGGTGAGGCGGGCAGCGGGCACGACAGCGGCGACGCAGACCGGTCGCCCCCCGTCCCCGCCACGCCCCCCGTCCCCGCCACGCCCTCCATGCCGCCGCCCTGCCGTCCGCTAGGCCGCGGCGGGTGGCGGCGCGGAGCTGGTGCGGGTCACGAGGTGCGTCGGGAGGGTCACCTGCCCTGCGGCCGGATGGCCGCGGAGGAGGTCGAGGAGGGCGGCCGCGGCCAGTTGGCCCTTGCGCCGGCTGGGCTGGTGGACGGTGGTGAGGCCGAGCCGGTCCGCCAGTTGGGGGGCGTCGTCGAAGCCGACGACCGTGACTTCCTCGGGGACGCGCAGACCGTGCTGGCGGACGGCGGCGATCGCACCCTCGGCCAGCCGGTCGCTGAGGCAGATGAGGGCGGTCGGGCGGGGGCGGCGGTCCAGCACCGCCATGGCGCCGCGGTAGCCCTCGTCGGGGGTGCTGTCGGTGCCCTGGCTCACTGGGACGGCCGTCCAGTCGATGCCGTGCCGGGCGGCAGCGGCGCGGTAGCCCGCCAGCCGGTCCCTGGTGACGGCCAGCGTGGCGGTGTCCTGGTCGCGTGGCTCGGCGAGCACCGGCGTCGGGCCGGCGCGCAGGGCGAAGGAGACGACCCCGATACGGCGGTGCCCGAGGCCGAGGACGTGCTCGGCGATCTCCTGGGCGGCGCCGTGGTCGTCGATGCCCACCCACGGCGTGCCGCCCGCGACCAGGGCGGCGAGCCGGGCGGGCCGGGGCTGGTCGACGACGACCAGGGGCAGGTGCCGCTCGATGGTGGTGAGCAGGAGCGGGTCGTCGTCGGCGAGCGAGGAGGCGACGACCCCGTCGACGACGGCCTCCTCGATGGCCGTGCTGCGGTCCTTGGCCGCGCTGGAGCCCGGCAGCAGCAGCAGCCCGCGGCCGGCGGCCTGGGCCGTGGTGCTCAGCCCGCCGAGCAGCTGGTTCGTGTTCGGGTCGTCGAAGGCGTAGGCGAGCGGGTTGGCGTAGAGGACGCCGATCGGGCCGGTCGGGCGCCGCCGCAGCCCGGCCGCGATCGGGTCGGGGCCGCGGTAGCCCATGGCGGCGGCCGTCTCCAAGATCCGTCGCCGCAGCTCGGGACGGAGCTGCCCGGGTTGGCGGTAGGCGTTGGACACCGTCTTCGCCGACACCCCGACGCGCTCGGCCACGTCCTGCAGCCGCAGGCGGCGCGGGGTCTCGGGGTGCATGCCCCTAGCCTCGCACTTCAACGATGAAGTAGCGTCGCCGCATGACGTCCGGACGTCGCGCCGCGGACCTCGGTGTCCCGTTGCTCTGTGCTGTGCAGTTCGTCGACGTCCTGGGCGTGACCAGCGCGACGACCGCCATCCCGGCGATGGTGGCCGAGCTGGCGGCCGGCCCGGCCGTCGTCGTCGCGCTCGCGACGGCGTACGCGGCGATCTTCGGTGGCTTCCTGGTCGTGGGGTCGCGGCTGGGCGACCGCTACGGCTCCCGCCGGGTGCTGCTGCTCGGGCTGGTGCTGTTCGCCGGCGTGTCCGTCCTCGGCGGGACCGCGGCGACGGCAGTCCAGCTGGTGGCCGCCCGCGCGCTGCAGGGCCTGGCGGCCGCCGTCAGCATCCCCAGCGCGTTGAGCCTGCTCCTCCACCTGACCCCCGACCCCCGGCGGCGCACGACGGCGATCGCGGCGTGGAGCGCCGCTGGCGCCGCCGCCGGCGCGGCCGGGTTCCTGCTCGGCGGGCTCCTCACCGACGGGTGGAGCTGGCGGGCGATCTTCTGGATCAACGTCCCGGTCGGGCTCGCCCTGGCCGTCCTCATCGCCTGGCTGGTCGCCCCGGTGCGGGCGACCGCCCCGACCGCGCGGCTGGACGGCGCTGGGTCGGTCCTGCTGGTGTCGGCCGTGGTGGCGCTGGTCGCCGGGGCGGCCCTGTGCGAACGCTCCGCCACCCGCCCGGCCGGCGTCGCCGTCGTGCTGCTCGGTGCCGCGCTCGTCGCCGTCTTTGTCGCCCACCAGCGCCGGGCCACCGACCCGTTGGTCCCGGCCCGGGCGGCACGGGTGCCCACGCTGCGGGCGGGGGCCGGGCTGTCGTTCGTCAACACCGCGACCACCAGCGCCAGCTCGGTCCTGCTCACCCTCCACCTGCAGGAGCGGCTCGGCGCCAGCCCGACCGAAGCAGGCCTCCGGCTGCTGCCGCTCAGCCTGGCCGTGGTCGCCGGGTCGGCCGTGGCGAGACCCCTCACCCGGCGGCTGACGGCCGCCGACGTGGCCGGCGTCGGCCTCCTGGCGGTCGCCGCGGCCAACGGGTCCCTGGCCCTCCTGCACGACAGTCGCCCCGCCGTCTCGGCGGGCGTGGTCCTGATGGGGATCGGTCTTGGCATCGTCTCCGTCGCCGCGACCCGGATCGGCACGACAGTTCCCGAGCCCCTCGCGAGCACGGCCAGCGGGATCGTCAACGCCGCTGCCCAGGTCGGTACCGCGCTGGGGACCGCCGCCTTCCTCATGGTCGCCGCCCTGCCCGGGTCCGCCGGCACCGGTGCGGCGCTCGCCTGGGCCGCGATCGCGGCCCTCGCCCTGGCCACCGCCGCCGGCTGCCGCCGTCTCGGACCGCTGGCCTGACACCCGGCCCTGCCCGCGTCACCCGTGCCCTAGTGATTTGCCCGGTCGCGCGAAGGCCGGCGGGGACGGGCACCGAGGCGTCGCGCCGCCGCTGCCCAGCCGCGCCCCCCGCTCCCCCTCCGCGCCCCCGCTCCCCCGGCGCTCCCCCGCTCCCCCGGCGCTCCCCCGCCGCGGCTAGCAGCCCGGCTGTTCGCCCAGGGCGAGGACTGCACCTCCCGGCACTGGTGCGTGCGAGCCTGGGGCCATGACGGCGGCGGCGGACGTGCTCAACACGGTGGTTCCCGTGCTCGTGCGGGTCGCCCGCCGGCCGGGTGCCGTCCTCCTCACCGTCGCCGGCGCGGGCGTGGTGCTCTTCGCGCTGCTCGGCCTGCTCCTGGGCACGGGCGGCACCGGCTGGCCGGCGTGGATCCCGTTCGGCTGCGCGGTGCTGCTGGCGGTCCCGGTGCTCGTGCTGGCGGTGCGCCGGTGGCGGCTGCAGGCCCAGACCGCCGACCTGGCCGCGCACCCAACGGTGGGGCCCGCCTCTCGCGAGGTGGTCGCCGTCGGCGGCGAGCGGGCGGGGGCCACCGGCGCCGGTGCTGGCGCCGGCGCCGGGCTGGCGGACCTGGACGCCCTCAACGCCGCCCTGGCCGAGTCGAGCATCCGCACCGCCCGCTTCCTCCCCCGCGTCGAGGCCGCCCAGCGCGCCGCGCGGGCCGCCGCCGGCGGCCCGGTCGCCGCGCCCTACCTGGCCGACGACCTGCGCGTCACCATCGTCGCGCTCCTCGGCACCCTGGCCGCGGCCCCGCTCTCGGCGGTCGGCGCGCTGGTCACGGCGCTGCTCCTCCTGCTCGGCTGACCACCCCGGTGAACCCGGTGAGCCCCGGGCCGGCCCCGGTGCGCGCACGGCCGGCGCCGCCGATAGCCTCCGCCCCATGACCTCCGTCGTGCGCCGGGCCGCCCGGCTCGTCGGCGTCGCCGCCGGTGCGGCCGCCGCCCGGTACGTCCGCCACCGTCGCGGCACCGCGGCCCGACGTCGTGCCGCCGAGGCAGCCACCCGCCCCCGGCCGGACGCCGGGCCCCGCGGCGCGGCCTACCCGGGCGCGAGCAGCGGCGAGCGGCAGGTGGAGGCGGCCTCGCGGACCACCGCCACGTACGACGTCGCCCGGCTGGGCCTGCCCGACCTGGCCTACGCCCCGCGGCACGACGACCAGCCGGACCCGGGCAAGGTCGTCTGGACCTGGGTGCCCTACGAGGACGACCCGGACCGGGGCAAGGACCGGCCCGTGCTGGTCCTCGCGCAGGAGGGCGCCGGCCTGGTCGCCGCGCCGATGACGACGAAGGACCACGACCTGGACGCGGCCGACGAGGCCCGGTACGGCCGCCGGTGGATCGACGTCGGCACCGGCGGGTGGGACGGCCGGGGCCGGCCGAGCGAGGTCCGGCTCGACCGGCTGCTGTGGGTGGACCCGAGCGCGGTCCGGCGGACCGGTGCTGCCCTGGACCGGGACCGGTACGCGCAGGTGGCCGTGGCGCTGCGGGCGCTGCACGTGGTGCCTCATGTCAAGGTGCTCGCGAAACGGGACTGCGTGCCTCAGCTGGGTCTGCTCGCGTGGGCGGGGGGGTCAGGAGGCGTCGCGGCGGGCGAGGGTCTTGGCTCGGGCGTGGCGTTCGAGCTGGGCCTGGATGGCGGTGATCCGGCGGGTCAGGTCGGCCGGGTTGAGCTCGGCCCGCACGGCGGTCAGCTCGGCGGCCTGCTCGGCGGTCAGGACCCCGGAGTCCAGGACTCGCTGGTAGGGGGTGCGGGGGGCGTCGTAGGTGCGCACGTGACGGCCCGCGGGGGTCTCGCGCCAGCCGGTGACCTTCTTGGTGGGCAGGAGGTAGTTCTTGCGCAGGTTGACCAGCTCCCACAGGTCGCCCAGCAGCTCGAGCTCGGCGGGGGTGTCGTAGCGGTAGCGGAAGGCGTTCTTGCGGACGATGTCGCCGTTCTTCTGCTCCACGTGCGCGTTGTCGTTGGAGGTGTGCGGCCGGGACCGGGTCATGAACACCGCCCGCTGGGCGCACCAGGCGACGAGCTGGTGGTTGATGAACTCTCCGCCGTTGTCGGAGTCCAGCCCGACCAGGGGGTAGGGCAGGGTGTCGGCGAGGAGGTCGATGGCGGCCACCACCCACCGGTGCGCCCGGTTCTTGATCGCCACGTTGGTGGTCCACCCGGTGACCACGTCGGTGCCGGTCAGGGTCCAGGCGTGCTCCCCGGCCAGGGAGTGCCCGCAGTGGGCGACCAGGTCGACCTCGAAGAACCCGGGCCGGGTCTCGGCCTCGTCGGTGGAGCGGCGCACCGCCAGCTCGCTGCGCAGCGTCGACGACGGCCTGGTGGCGGCCTTGGCGCCCGGGTAGCGGGCGGCCCGGGTCGGGGCCAGGTAGCGGTCGATCGTGGCCGGGCTCATCGCGAGCACCTCGGCGCGGACCTCCTCGGTGAGCCGGTCGGCCACCGCTGTCAGCTCGCCGTGGGCCTGCAGCACGTCCAGGGACTCGGCCAGGATCACCTTCAGGTACTTCCCGCACGGCTGCCCGCACAGGGTCCAGACCTCGATCAGGACCTTCAGCGCGTCGTAGGAGTACCCCCGCCCCCGCGGCTTGCGCACCACCGCCCGGGCCGGGCCCTTCCGGACCCGGGCCGCGGCCAGGGCCCGGCGGGCGTTGGCCCGCGACCAGCCCGTGGCCCCGCACAGCTCATCGAGTATGCGGCCCTTGTCCTTCTTCCCCGCGGCGGCGTAGCTCGCCGCGTACCGCTTGGTGATCTCACGCCTGGCACCCATCGACAACCGACCCATCCGGCCAGCCCACCACCGCGGCCACGGTTCGCGAGCACAACCCATCTGAGCTTGCGTTTTAACCTCTACGCGGCCTTCTTGATGGCTGGGTGTCGGGTTCGTGGGCCGGTTCGGGTGCCGGGGGGTCGTCCGGGTCCGGGGGTGCGGGATTTCGGTGCCCTGGCCATGGGGGGTAGGTGGGGCTGGAGCTGGCGAAATCCTCGCCGGACCCGGGCCGGGGAGAGCTTGGGGCGTGGTCGGGGTCGTTCCCAGGGGCGGCGGCAGTCCTCGACGAGGGTGCGGGCCAGGCGGAGCTGGGTGTAGGCGGCGGTGATGATCCAGGTCCACCGGTCGGCCTGCTCGGGGGTGCGCAGCGAGGGCGCGGTCCAGCCCAGGGTGTTCTTGTAGAAGCGGAAGGTGTGCTCGATGTCGAAGCGGCGCAGGTAGGCCCGCCAGCAGACGTCCAGGTCGGTGCCGTGGGGGCCTGTGACCCACAGCCACAGGACCTTCTTGGTGCGGCTTGTGGGCTTGGGCAGGTGCTCGACGTCCACCCGCATGATCGTCCCGCGCACGATCGGGACGACGTCGCTGTCCTTCCAGGGGCCGCGGCGGCCGAGCTTGGGGTGCAGGTCGTGCCAGGCGTCCACCCGCACGGTGCCGTACCGGTCGTCGGTGGCGGTGATGCTGTGGTCGGGGGTGGGCCAGGAGGCGACCTCGCGCAGGGCGCGGCGGGCCCCGTGCCGGCGGGGCCGCCCGGCCCGCCCGGCCGGGGCCGGCTCGGGGTCGGCGTAGAACACCCGGTCGTCCCGGATCCGGACCACGATCCCGGCGCGGACCCCGGCCAGGGCGTGGGTCAGGCCGGGGGCGTCGTAGCCGGCGTCGAAGGCCACGACCGGGACCTGCTCGGTGGCCCCCAGCCGGGCGACCAGGCCGGTGACCTGGGCGGCGGTGACGGTGGTGGCATCGGCGGTGGGGTCCAGGCGGACCACGTCCACCGGCGCGGTCCAGGAGTCCTTGGCCCAGCTGAGCTGGACCAGGTGCTGGTAGGACCAGCCGGCCACGATGGGCTGCCCGGCGGAGTGGGTGGAGGCGGAGTAGTAGAACCCGCGCCCCGGGCTGGTCTCGGCATCGCACCGCGGCCAGGTCGTGGCGTCCATCGCGAAGACCAGCGGCCAGCCGCCGGGACGGTGGGCCGCGAGCAGGTCACGCACCGCGCCGGCGTCGACCCGCCCCCGGGCCAGGGCCTTGTACAGGCTGCCGTGCGAGCGGCGGAACACCGGCTCCAGGGACAGCGCCGGCACCGAGGTCACCGGGCCGGGCGTGCACAGCACCGCCTCGGTCAGCTCGAAGGCGGCGTCCGCCCAGCCGGTCCAGGCCTGGTAGAAGCCCTCCCGGAAACCGACCAGCCCGGCCCCGCCCGGGACGCTGAGCGATCTGTCGTCGTGGACCATGCTGCCTCCTTCGCCAGACAGTAGCCATACTGTCTGGCAGAGGATGGAGACCTCGTCCGACACGCCGGAGGAACCACGATGAACTCATCGACAGCCCAGGAGCTCGCTGCCCACCAAGACCGCTACCGCGAGCTCGCCGCCCGCATCGCCGACCTCGGCCTGATCAGCGCGGGCAGCATCACCCGCCGCTACACCAGGTGCGCCACCCCGGGCTGCCGCTGCCGGGCCGACCCGCCACAGATGCACGGGCCCTACTGGCAGTGGACCGCCAAGGTCGACGGCAAGACCGTCACCCGACGGCTCACCCCGACCGAGGCGGGCCTCTACCAGGAGTGGATCGACAACGACCGCCAGCTCCGCCACATCGTCGCCCAGATGCGCCAGGTAGCCGCCAAGGCCACCGCACTCATCCTCAACGACGCCAAGGACCAGCAGACCTCACAGGTTTAAACGCAAGCTGAGGCACGCGACCCGTTTCGCGAGCAACTTAGGTGAGTCTCGTCGTGCACGGCTGAGCGGGCGGGGATGCGCTAGAGTGTCCCCTCGGGTCGCCGCCCGGTCGGCGACGACCCAGCCACCGACCAACCACGAGGCATCCCCACGCCCCAGTCCCGGTCGCGGCACTGCCCTCTACGACCGATGACCGATCGCTCCGGCGAACGCACGAGAGAGTCCATACGTGGCGAACATCAAGTCCCAGAAGAAGCGCATCCTCACCAACGAGAAGGCGCGCCTGCGCAACAAGGCCGTGAAGTCCGAGCTGAAGACCTACGTCCGCCGGGTCCGCGAGGCGATCGCGGCCGGCGACCAGGAGTCCGCCGCCGACGCCATGAGGGCCGCCGGCCGCAAGCTGGACAAGGCCGCCAGCAAGGGTGTCATCCACGCCAACCAGGCCGCCAACCGCAAGGCCAAGCTGGCCCGCCAGGTCAGCTCGCTCTGACCCGCTGACCCCGCCGACGGCGCCGCACCTCCGGGTGCGGCGCCGTCGTCGTCTGTGCGCCCGTCATGGTGCCCGCGCCGCCGTTCGCCCGCCATGGTGCCCGCGCCGCCGTCGTCACCCCCGGCCGTGGGCGCCGGCCACCCGGAGCACGGCCCGCTCGACCGCGAACACCGGGTCCCGGCCCTGCCCCTTGACCTCCGCGTCGGCGGCGGCGACGGCGGTGATCGCGGCGGCCAGCCCCTCGGGCGTCCAGCCCGCCAGCTCCCGCCGGGCCCGGTCGACCTGCCAGGGGGCCAGGCCCAGGTCGGCCGCCGAGACCCCGGCCCGTCCGCGGGTGGCGGCGACCTTGGCCAGGGTCCGCAGCTTCATCGCCAGCGCGGCGACGACCGGGACCGGGCCGGTGCCGGTGGCGACGGCGTGGCGCAGCAGCACCAGCGCCGGGCCGCCCTGGCCGGCCACGGCGGCGTCGGCCACCTTGAAGCCGGTGGCCTCGACCCGGCCGCCGTGGTAGCGCTCGACCACCTCCGCGGTGACCGTCCCGGTGGTGTCGGTGAGCAGCTGGCTGGTCGCGGCGCCGAGCTCGCGCAGGTCCGCGCCGAGCGCCTCGACCAGGGCCTGGGCGGCGGCGGGCTCGATCCGGCGGTGGGCGCGGGCGAAGTCCGCCCGGACGAGGTCGACCTTGTCCGCCTCCCGCTTCAGCGGCTCGCAGGCGACCACCGGGTAGCTGCCGGCGGCGACGGCGTCGAGGAGCTTCTTGCCCCGGGTCCCGCCGCCGTGCCGCAGGAGCAGCCAGACGTCCTCGGCGACCGCATCGAGGTAGCGCAGGGCGTCGTCGAGGAAGGCCTCGGACATGGCCTCGGCGCCGTGGACCACCACGCACCGCCGCTCCCCGAACAGGGAGGGCGAGGCCAGCATCTCCAGCTGGCCGTGCTCGTACGTGGCCGCCTCCAGATGGCTGACCTCCACCTGCGGGTCGGCGGCGCGGGCCTGCGCGAGCAGCCGGTCGACCGCGCGGTCGGCGAGCAGGCCCTCGGTGCCGCGGACGAGGACGACGGGCGCGATCTCCACCTGGTCCCAGGTCAGCGCGGGCGCGGTCTTGCGGCGGGTCGGCGGCACGGGCCTAGCCTGCCACGGGCCGGGGACATGCCCGGGCGGTGCCGACGGCGCCCCCAGCCGTGCGTGGTAAGGGTGCCACCCGGTCGGCGCGCCGTCGCCCGGACGAGGGCGCCGGGCAGCGTGCGACGGTCGCCCAGCGCCCGCCGTGGTCCACCAGCGCCACCGGGCCGCAGGTGCTCGTCGGCAGCACCCGCCCGGTGCGGGCGTACAGGGCCAGCGCGGCCGGGGCGGGATGCCCGTAGTCGTTGTCCGTCCCCACGCCCACGACGGTCAGCCGGGGTGCCAGCAACCGGGCCAGGGCCGGGTCCTGCCGGGCCGAGCCGTGGTGGGCCATCACCGCCAGGTCCACCCCGGGCGTCGGCTCGGTGCGCAGCCGCTGCACCACGCCGGCCTGCCCGGCGAGCTCGACGTCGCCGAGCGCGAGGGCCCGCAGCCCCCCGGCGTCCAGCCGCAGCACCAGGGACAGGTCGTTGACCCCGTCCGGGCCGGCGAACAGCTCCGTCGCCCGCGCCGTCGGCCAGAGCACCTCCCAGGAGACGTCCCCGGCGCGGCCGGCCGCGCCCGCCGTCGCTGCGGCATGCGCCGCGGCCGGATCAGCAGCGTCCGGACTCCCGGCGTCCAGCCCCGCCGCGGCGCCCGCCGGCCCCGGGTCCGCCGCCACCGGCCGGTGCACCGGCACGCCGGCCGCGTCCAGCTGGGCCTGCACCGCGGCCACGGTCGCCGGCGGGTCCCGCCCCGGGCCGAGCAGCGCGGCGGCGACGCCGACGGCGCCCAGCACCTCCGGCAGGGCGCCGACGTGGTCGGCGTGGGCGTGGGTGAGCACGAGGAGGTCCACCCGGCGCACGCCGGCCGCGCGCAGGCAGGCGGCGGCGCCACCGCCGGCCGGGCCGACGTCGACCATCACCACGGCCGCCGGCCCGGACCGCAGCAGGAAGGCGGCGCCCTGGCCGACGTCGCACTGGATCGCGCGCCAGCCCGGCGGCGGCCACCCGTCCGGCAGCCGGGCGAGCAGCGCCGCCCGCGGCCCCGGCACCAGCACGAGCGCCGCGAGCACGGCGAGGGCCAGGAGCACCGGGCGGGCCCGGCGCAGGACCCGCGGGCCGAGCCGGCCGAGCACGACCAGGGCGGTCAGGCTGCCGGCGGCCAGCAGCACCAGGCCGGCGAGCCCCGGCGGCCAGGGCAGCTGCGCGGCCGGCAGCGCCGCGAAGGTCGTGGCCACCGTCGCGATCCAGGCCGTGCACCAGGACGCGGCGGTGACCAGCGCGTGCGCCGCGGCCGGCCACACCGGCGCGAGCACGGTCGCGGCCACGCCGAGCACCGTGGCGGGCGGGACGGCCGGGGCGGCCAGCACGTTGGCCGGCACCGCGTAGGTGGCCAGCGCCGGCGTGAGCAGCACGACGACGGGCCCGCAGGCCAGCTGCGCCGCGGTGGGGACGGCGACGGCGTAGGCGAGCCCGCGGGGCAGCACCTGCCCGAGCCGGGCGGCGAGCGGGCGGGCGAGGAGCACCAGCCCGGCGGTAGCGAGCACGGAGAGGGCGAAGCCATAGGAGCGGGCCAGCCACGGGTCCGCCAGGAGCAGCGCGACGACGCCGGCGGCGAGGGCGGGCAGGGCCCGGCTCGGCCGGCCGACCAGGAGGGCGAGCAGGACGACGGCGCCCATGGTGGCCGAGCGCAGCACGCTGGCCTCGGGGCGCACGAGCAGCACGAACGCGACGAGCGCGGCGCAGCCGGCGCCGGCGCGCCACCGCCGGGGCAGCCAGGACAGCGCCCCGAGGACCGCCCCGAGCACGATGGCCACGTGCGCCCCGCTGACCGCGGTGAGGTGGGTGAGGGAGGTGGCCCGCATCGCGTCACGCAGGTCGGCCGGGAGGGCGCGGTCGTCGCCGACGGCGATGCCCGGGACGAGGCCCTGGGCCTGCGGGGCGAGGTCGGCGGTGGCCGCGCGCAGGGCGTCGCGCAGCCCGCCGACGACCCGGAGCAGCGGGCCGGGCGGACGGCGGACCTCGGGCGGCTGGTCGGTGCTGAGCAGGGCCATCACCGGGTCCCCCGGCGCGGTGGCGGCCGGCGTGCCGCGCACCCGGACCTCCGCGCCGAGGGGCACCGACGCCCATGCGGACGGCCCGAGGACCACCACCGGCGCGCGGGCCGCTCCGTGCTGCCCCCGGCCGGCCACGGCGATGACGTCGAGCCGGATCCGGAACCGGCCGCCGTCGTGCCACTCCCGCGGGGAGCCGACCGGCTGCGGCTCGGCGGCGACCCGGCCGGTGACGGTGGTGCTGGCGCCCCGGCCGACGAGCTCGGGCAGCAGGCCGCGCTCCCGGGCGTCGAGGCGGGCGGCGGTGACCGCCAGCACCGCGGCGACCACGACGAGGCCGAGCAGCACCCCGGCGGCCGGCGGGGCTTGCGCCCGGGCCCGGTGGCGGGCGACCCTCGGCCGGGCCCGCCGGTGCACCAGGAGCAGGACCGCTGGCGCGACGGCGAGGGCCCCGGCGGCGGCCGCCGCCCGGGCGACGACGGAGGCCGGCTGGCCCAGCGCGAGCCCGACGGCGGCCCAGGCCAGCACGGCCGGCGGGACCAGGCGCAGGTCGAGCGCGCGCGGCACCGGCCGCGGTCCCGCGGGCTGCGGCGCCTGCCGCGGCGCCGCGGGCGCGCGCACCGGACCTGGAACGTCGCGTGCGTGCACCGGCCGTGGGACCGGCGCATCTGGCGGTGCTGACCCGAGCTCCGGCGCACCTGACCGCTCCGGCCCCGTCGTCATACCGTCACCAGGTCGGCGAGCCGGGCCATCGTGGCCGGGCCGATGCCGGCGACCTCGTCGAGGTCGGCGACCGAGGTGAACGGGCCGTTGAGCTCGCGCCAGTCGAGGATCCGGCCGGCGAGGGCCGGACCGATCCCGGGCAGGGTGTCGAGCTCCTCGGCGGTGGCGGTGTTGAGGTTGACCAGCCCGGCGGGCGCGCCGGTCCCGCCGCCAGCGCCCGTCCCGGCGCCGGTCTCGCCGGTCCCCGCGCCCGGGTCGCCGCCGGCGCCCGGCTGGCCGGCGGCCGGTGGAGCTCCAGCCGGCGGGGGCCCGGCGACCGCCGGCGGGCTCTCCCCCACCCGCGGGACGTACACCTGCTCCCCGTCTGCCACCGGCCGGGCCAGGTTGACGGCGGCGAGCTCGGCCTCCGCGGTCGCCCCGCCCGCCGCGGCCACCGCGTCGGCCACCCGGGCGCCGCCGGACAGCTCGACGACGCCGGGGGCCAGCACCGCACCGTGCCACGTGGACGACGACGGGCGCGGCCGGGCCAGCCGCGGTGGGGCCGGTCGGGCCGTCCGCCGGCCCGCGCGTCGCGCCGTTCCCAGCGGCGCCCGACGCGCCCGGCTGGTCGGTGCCCGCCGGCCCCGCGCCGCCGGGGGCCGTCCCGTCCGCAGCGCCGGCCGTCGCCGTCGGCGCGGGCGTGCCGGCGGCTGCCGGCTTCCCCGCCGGGAGCGGTTCCGGGGCCGGCGGGCGGCCGGCCCACACCCACCACACCAGGGCCGCGGCCAGCACCGCGAGCACGATGGCGGTGGCCAGGACCGCCGGCACCGACGGTGCCCACCGGCGCCGGGACGGCGCCGCCGGCGGTTCGGGGTCCAGCTCGAGGTGGCCGGCCGTGGCGGTATAGGCGGCGCGGGTGAGCGCCCGCAGGCGGTCCGGCCGGGCGGCACGTCGGCTGGTCACCCGCGCACGCTAGGCAGCCCGGCCCTCCCACCGTGGCCCGCCGCCGCGCCGGTGTGGAAGCCGCGGCGTCGGCGCGACGTGTGGACGGAGCCGACCGGACCGGGCGCGCCCGGCGTCGGTCAGCCGCGCCGGTAGACGATGTCGGTGACGAGCTGGCGGGTCTGGCCGGGCTCGACCGGGACGATGTCGGCGCAGTCGGCCCGGTTGAACGCGTCGGCCATGGTCTGGCAGGGCTCGACGGCGACGGCGGCCCGGCGGCGCCGCACGAGGGGGTCGCCGGTGAAGACGTGCACGACCCGGGCCTGGTCGGGCTCCTGCTCGAGGGTGAGGGTGGCGCCCGTCGCCGGCGAGCGCAGCACGGAGGTGACCACGCCGTCGTCGTCCGGCACCAGGTCGGTGAAGGCCTGGTCCAGGACCAGGCCGGCGAGCCGGAGCCGGACCGGCGCGCTCACGCCGGCGTAGGCCTGCTCGCCGGGCAGCGGGATCAGGTGGGCGTCGGTCAGCACGCGGGCCCGGGCGGGGACGGTGAGCTCGAGGTCGTCGATCGTGTCGTGGCCGGGCATACGGAGGTAGGGGTGCCAGCCGAGGGTCACCGGCGCCGGGCCGTCGCCGGTGTTGGTCGCGGTGATCTCCAGCCCGAGCCGGGACTCGCCGGCCGCGCCCACGCCGAGGGAGTAGGCCGCGGTGACGGTGACCGAGAACGGGTAGCCCGGGTTCAGGTCGGGCGGCACGACGGCGGTGAGCCGCAGCACGCCGTCGGCGGCCGGGGACCGGCGCCAGCGCAGGCCGGTGACCAGCCCGTGGAGCGCCTCGCGGGTGCCGTCGGCCGCGACGCCGAGGTCGTGGCTGACGCCGGCGAAGGTGTACCGGGCGCCGGCGATCCGGTTGGACCACGGCGCCAGCACGCTGCCGCGGTACCCGTCGAGCTCGGTGAGCTCGGCCGCCGTCGGGTAGCCGTCGAGGAGGTCGGCCCTGCCGGCACCGTCCGGGACCTGCCAGGCCAGGGCGGTGGCGCCGCGCTCGGCGACGACGAGCCGGGCGCCGGCCGGGTTGGTGAGGACCCAGGTGGGTTCCCCGTCCAGGTCACCGCGCTCGATGGTGGTCGGGCCGAGGTGGGTGGTGCTGCTCACGGTCTCTCCTTGTCGCTGGCCGGCCTCCCAGCGTCGCCGATCGGCGTGCCGGGCGCACCCGCGTCCCACCCTGCGGCCGGAACGGACGAGCGGCATCGGCAGGATGGGTGAGGTCGGAGGGGTCAGCCGAGCCCGGGCGGCGCGGTGAGGCAGCCGTGCGTCCTGGCCGGCGCGGTGAGGCAGCCGTGCGTCCTGGCCGGCGAGCTGAGGCAGCCGTGCGTCCTGTGTAGTCGTTGAAGCGCTTTCCCGCGCCAGGGAAAGCGCTTCAACGACTACACAGGATGGACGTCGCTCTGTGGCAGTGAGCCTGCGCGCCGACGTCGAACGTGTCGCCGAGCCGGGAGTGCCTCCACGGCTCGCGACCGGGGCGCCACCGCGATTCCTCGGTCCGCGACTGGCTCGACCCGCACCCGGGGACCGCCGCGGCCCGGGCCGCGACCACCCCTCAGGCCGGGACGACGTTCACCAGCCGGGGCGCCCGGACGATCACCCGGCGCACGTCCTTCCCGGCCAGCGCCCGCTGCACCCCGGCGGTGGCCACGGCGAGCCTGCCGAGCTCCTCCTCGCCGATCCCGGGCGGGACCTCCAGCCGGTCCCGCACCTTGCCGGCCACCTGGACCACGCAGGTCACCGTCTCCGTCACGAGCAGGGCCGGGTCCGCCGTCGGGAAGGGCTCCCGGGCCAGGGAGGTGGGGTGGCCGAGCCGGCTCCACAGCTCCTCGGCGATGTGCGGGGCGACCGGGGCCACCATCAGCACGAGGGGCTCGATCGCCTCCCGCGGCACCCGGGCCAGCCCGGTCAGGTGGTTGTTCAGCACGATCATCCGGGCGATGGCGGTGTTGACCCGCATCGCCGACATCTCCGTCTCGACGTCGGCGACCGTGCGGGCCACCAGCCGGCGGGTCTCCAGGTCGGCCGGCTCGTCCACCACCGTGGTCGCCCCGGTGGTCTCGTCGACGACGTTGCGCCACAGCCGCTGCAGGAACCGCTGGGCGCCGACGACGGCGCGGGTGTCCCAGGGCCGGGAGTCGTCCAGCGGGCCCATGGACATCTCGTACACCCGGAAGGTGTCCGCGCCGTAGGCGTCGTACATCTCGTCCGGGGTGACGATGTTCTTCAGGGACTTGCCCATCTTCCCGTACTCGCGGAACACCTCCTGGCCCCGCCAGGTGTACCGCGGCTCCCCGCCGTCGGCCGCCGGCACCTCCTCGACCTCGTCCGCCGGCACGTACTGCCCGCGGGCGTCGGCGTAGGCGTAGGCCTGGATGTAACCCTGGTTGAACAGCCGGTGGAAGGGCTCCGAGCTGGAGACGTGGCCCAGGTCGTGGAGCACCTTGTGCCAGAACCGGGCGTAGAGCAGGTGCAGCACGGCGTGCTCGACGCCGCCGACGTACAGGTCCGCCCCACCGGAGACGTTGGCCGGCACGGGCGTGCCGTCGGGGGCGGTGGAGGCCGGCCGGGGCCCCATCCAGTACGCCTCGTTGGCCGGGTCGACCAGGGCGGCGTCGTTGTGCGGGTCCAGGTAGCGCAGCTCATACCAGGACGACCCGGCCCAGTTGGGCATGGTGTTGGTGTCCCGGTGGTAGGTCCGCGGGCCCTCCCCCAGGTCCAGCTCGACCTCGACCCACTCCGGCACCCGGCCCAGCGGGGGCTCCGGGGAGGAGGTGGCGTCCTCGGGGTCGAAGGTCCGCGGGGAGTAGTCCGGCACCTCCGGCAGGTCCACCGGCAGGTCGGCCTCGGGCACGGCGTGCGGGCGCCCGTCGGCGTCGTAGACGATCGGGAAGGGCTCGCCCCAGTACCGCTGGCGGGAGAAGAGCCAGTCCCGCAGCCGGTAGGTGGTGGCGCCGCGCCCGGCCCCGGTGGCCTCCAGCCAGGCGATCATCCGGGCCTTGGCCGCCGCGACGTCCAGCCCGTCCAGGCTCACCCCGGGGCCGGCGGAGTTGATGACCGTCCCGTCGCCGGTGTACGCACCGCCGGCGAAGCCCGCGGGCGGCTGGACCGTGTAGACCACCGGCAGCTCGTACTTGGTGGCGAAGGCGAAGTCACGCTCGTCCCCGCCGGGGACGGCCATGATCGCACCGGTGCCGTAGCCGGCCAGGACGTAGTCGGCGACGAACACCGGCACTTCCGCCCCGGTCGCCGGGTTGGTCGCGTAGATCCCGGTGAACACGCCGGTCTTGGTGCGCTCGGCGTCCTGCCGCTCGGCGTCGGTCTTGGCCGCGGCGGCCCGCTGGTAGGAGCGCACCGCCTCGGCCGGGGTGGCCGCGCCCCCGGTCCACGCCGCCTTGGTGCCCGCGGGCCAGCGGGCCGGGACGGCGCCAGTGCCGGGGCCGCCGTCGGCGGCGTGGTCGGAACCGGAACCGGAACCGGGGCCGTGGTCGCCGTCGGCGGCGCCGGCGACCAGCGGGTGCTCCGGCGCGAGCACCATGAACGTCGCCCCGAACAGGGTGTCCGGCCGGGTGGTGAACACGGTCAGCGGCTCCGCCACGCCGTCGACGGTGAAGTCCACGTACGCGCCGGTGGACCGGCCGATCCAGTTCCGCTGCATCGAGCGGACCTTCTCCGGCCAGTCGATGGTGTCCAGGTCCGCGTCCAGCCGGTCGGCGTAGGCGGTGATCCGCAGCATCCACTGGCGCAGGTTGCGCTGGAAGACCGGGAAGTTGCCCCGCTCGGACCGCCCCTCGGCGGTGACCTCCTCGTTGGCCAGCACGGTGCCCAGCCCGGGGCACCAGTTCACCGGCGCCTCGGAGATGTAGGCCAGCCGGAAGGAGTCCACGACGTCGGCCCGTTCCCCGGGGGTCAGGTCCGCCCAGGGCCGCCCGTCCGGGGTGGGGCGGGTGCCGGCGGCCAGCTGCGCCTGAAGCTCGCCGATCGGGCGGGCGGCGCCGCGGCCGCCGTCGGGCCGCACCGCGTCGGCGTCGTAGTAGGAGCCGAAGATCTGCAGGAAGATCCACTGGGTCCACCGCACGAACCCGGGGTCGGTGGTGGCGAAGGTGCGGCGGGAGTCGTGGGCCAGGCCCAGCCGGAGCAGCTGGCGGCGCATGTTGACGATGTTCGCCTCGGTGGTGGCCCGCGGGTGCTGCCCGGTCTGCACCGCGTACTGCTCGGCGGGCAGGCCGAAGGCGTCGTAGCCCAGCGCATGCAGGACGTTCTTGCCCTTCATCCGCTGGTACCGGCCGACCACGTCGGTGGCGATGTAGCCCAGCGGGTGACCCACGTGCAGGCCCTTGCCGGAGGGGTAGGGGAACATGTCCAGCAGGTAGTACTTCTCCGCCGGCACCTCCCCCGGGCCGGCGAGGTCGCCGGTGGGGTTGTCGGCGTGGAAGGTGCCCAGCCGCTCCCAGGTCTCCTGCCACTTCTGCTCGATCTGGCCGGCGAGCGCCGCGGTGTAGCGGTGCGCGGTCTCCTCGGCGGTGGTGGTCGTGGCGGCGTCGTGGGTGGTCATCGCTCGTCCCTCGTGGTGGCTCCGGACATGAGAAAACCTCCCGGGCAGGGAGGTGGGCCGCGCTGGTGCGGCGCCGGTCGGGCGCCCGCTGGTGTCAGCGCGGCCGGGTAAGGAGGAGCACCACGGCAGTCATGATGGGCAAGGGTAGCGCAGGTGGCGGGTGGGCGGGCGGGACGTTCCCGACGGCGGGGCCCGGGCGGGTGCACGGCGACCGGCCGCCGTCGGCATGGGACGACGGCGGGTGCCGGGCGTGTGCACCGTTTGCGGCCGGCCAGCGCCGCCGCGGGACGACGGCGGGTTCCGGATGGGTGCACCTCCGGCGGCCGGCCGCTGTCGCCGTTGCACGACGGCGACGCGCGGGTCGTCCCGTCACGGCCGCACCCGCACCACCTCCGGGGTGATCTCCGCGACCGACGCCAGGCCCGCCAGCGCCATCGTGAGGTCGAACTCGGCGAGGACGTGCCGGACGACGTCGCGGGCACCGGTCCAGCCGCGCAGGGCGAGCCCGTACGCGTAGGGCCGGCCCAGCCCGACCGCGCGGGCGCCCAGCGCCAGCGCCTTGAGCACGTCCGCGCCGCCACGGATGCCGCCCTCGAAGAGCACCGGGACCTCCGGCGCGGCGGCGGCGACGTCGGGCAGGGCGTCCAGCGCGGCGAGCTCGCCGTCGATCTGCCGGCCGCCGTGGTTGGACACGACGATCCCGTCGATGCCGAGGTCCTGGGCGCGGCGGGCGTCGTCGGGATGCATGACGCCCTTGAGGATGACCGGCATCGTGGTCAGCTCGCGGAGCGTGGCGAGGTCCGCCCAGGCGAGGGTGGGGCGGGCGAAGACGTCGAGGAAGGTCTGCACGGCGGCGCGGGGCCGCGGCGAGCGGAGGTTGTCCAGGGTTCGGCCGGGGTAGGCGCGCGCCATGCTCAGCAGGGTCGCGAGCGCCCCGGGACCGGGCCGGACGGCGGGGCCGCCCGGCGTCCCGGCCCGGAGGCGGTCGCGGACGAGCTGGCCGAAGACCGGGTCGGAGGTGTACTGGGCCATGCCGAGCCCGTGGGCGAAGGGCAGGAAGCCGAGGTCGAGGTCGCGCGGCCGCCAGCCCAGCAGGTGGGTGTCCAGGGTGACGGCGATGGCCGAGTAGCCCGCCGCCTCGGCGCGCCGGACCAGGGACGCGACCAGGTCGTCGTTGCTGCTCCAATACAGCTGGTACCAGCGCGGGTGGTCCCCCATCGTCGCGGCGATCTCCTCCATCGTGCGCGAGGCCTGGGTGGAGACCATCATCGGCACGCCGGTGGCCTGCGCCGCCCGGGCGACGCCGACGTCGGCCTCGCGGTGGGCCAGCTCCAGCACTCCCAGGGGCGCAAGGTAGAGCGGGGCGTTCATGGCGGCGCCGAAGAGGCTGGTGCTGGTATCCCGGGCGCCGACGTCGACCAGCCGCCGGGGCACGATCTTCACCCGGTCCAGGGCCTGCCGGTTGGCGCGGGCGGTGGACTCCATGCCGGCCGAGCCGGCCATGTAGGAGTAGGCGCGGGGGCTGAGCCGACGGCGGGCGGCGGCCGCCAGGCGGTCCGGGGCAACCGGCACGGCCGGCCGGCGTCCCATCGCCCCGTTGAGGTAGATGAGGGACTGCACCCAGCGCCCCACCCCGCTGGCCGGCTGGGCTAGCGGGTCCGTGGCGGTCTGCCCGCGGAGGTTCTCAGCCCCGGCGGGGGCCGTGTCCCCGGTGCCCACGGAGGCCTGGCCCTGGGCCGGCCGCCCGGTGCTCGACGTCGTCATCGCGCTGCTCCCCTTGCTCGACGGCGGTCCCGTACCGCCGCGGGCCGGCCGACCGCCGCGCGCCCGCGCCGCCAGAACTGCCGCCGACCCTACCGGCGGCCCGTGCGGCCGCACCCGCGCGTCGGGGCACCGGGCTCGGCAGGCGCGCCCACCTCGCCCGACCTAGGGTGAAGGAAACGCCACCACGTCGCCCCGGACCGGGGCCGGAAGGAGCACAACCATGCCCGAACCCATCGTGGAGACCAGCCTCCAGGAGGCCCTCGTCGACCTGCTCGACCTCTCCCTCCAGGGCAAGCAGGCCCACTGGAACATCCACGGACCGTTCTTCCGTTCGCTGCACCTCCAGCTCGACGACATCGTCTCCCTCGTGCGGTCGGCCTCCGACGACGTCGCCGAGCGGCTGGTGGCCGTGGGCGGCACCCCGGACGGCCGGGCCAGCACGGTCTCGGACACCTCCGGCATCGGGCAGATCGACGGCGGCCGGCTGCCCACCGACAAGGTGATCCGGATGTTCGAGGAGAAGCTCCAGGGCGCGGCCGACCGCATCAAGGGCCACCTCGACGAGCTGGACGAGGTCGATCACCAGAGCACCGACCTGCTGACCTCCATCGCGACCGGCCTGGAGAAGCAGGCCTGGATGCTGCGCGCCAGCGCCGAGGACGCCTGAGCATCCCCGCCACCCGCTGTCCTCGCAATCAGGGCCCCCGGCCACCGGCCGGGGGCCCTGGCCCGGTGTGGCCGCCGGCGCCGGGAGGTCCGGTGCCGAGACCACCTCGACCTCGCCACCTCGCCATGGCCGGCATCCTCGGCTGAAGCCGGTCAGCGACGCCAGAGACGGGATGCCGCCGCTCCCGACGGAACGCCACCGGTGCCGCGGCCGTGAACTGGCGCATGGGGCTGCAGGCGGAACCCGCACTCGCCGGAGCGCTCCATAGAGGATCCTTTAGCTATAGCGGCCATAAGACAAGAACTGATTCCTGACCCGCACCCGCCGAGACCTGCGAACGACTACGGCACACCGCCCGTGCGCTGACATCTGGGAAATGTTTGCGGGTGTGTCGCGGCGCGCCTCCCCAGGATTGGACGTCTGATTACTACTATTGGTGCATGACGTTGATCGAGCTGGACGGTACCGAGTGGTCCATCCTGATGAAGTACAAGGAGCAAGCGCCGTACAAGCTGATGCGGCTCAAGGCAGAAGCGCTGATGCTGCTGCACGAGAACGTCGACATCGGCACGGTCGCCAGGTTTGTCGACCGCAGGCCTTCGACGGTACGGGCCTGGGTGAGGGACTGGCAGAAGATGCGTCTGGCGTCGGTGCACACCGGTCACGCCGAGAACCTGAACGCCTCCAAGCTCACCGCCGACCAGCGCGCCCAGGTAGCCCAGATCCTGGCCTCCCCACCCTCGGAGCAGGGACTGCCCGCGCAGTTCTGGGACGTACCGAACCTGGCGTCCTGGCTGCACAACCACTTCGAGGTGGTCTACGAGTCCGACAGCTCCTACCACTTCCTCCTGCACATGGCCGGGATGACCTTCCACAAGCCCGAAGCGGTGGACAAGCGACGCGGCGACGAGGCCACCATCGCCAAGCGGATGGCCGAGATCCACCAGGAGATCGCCCCGCACCTGGCCGACCCGGACACCATCGTGGTGGCCGCGGACGAGGTCCGCATCGAGCACGAGGCCATCCTGCGCCGGGCCTGGCAGATGGCCGGAACCACCACCCGCATCGAGGTCGACCGCCAGCGCCAGGCCCAGAGCTACATCGGGTTCCTCCACCAGGACGACGGGAAGGTGGACCTGCGGCGCCTGGACTGGCAGAACAGCGACACCATCATCGAGGCCCTCACCGCGTTCACGGCCGCCCACCCGAAGAAGAAGATCGTGATCGTGTGGGACAACGCCGCCTGGCACCGCTCCAAAGCCCTGCGGGCCCACCTCGGACCAGGCAATCTCCTCGAACGCATCCACCTGATCCACATGCCGCCCTACGCACCCGACCACAACCCGATCGAGCACGTCTGGGGCGAAGCAAAAACCAGCATAAGCAACATCCAGCGCGCCACCTTCGACCAGACCAGGACCGCGTTCGAAGGCTTCATCCGCGGCAACAAGTTCCCCTACCGCCTGGAGTGAGCTTTTGATCTATCCGGGCTATATAGACTACAAATCCGTGGAACCGAACGGAGAACGATGAACGCCCTACAGCGCCCCGCCCTGATCGCCATCGACGTACAGAGCGGCTTCGACGACCGCGCCTACTGGGGACCGCGGGACAACCCAGCCTGCGAGGACAACATCGCCGCGCTGCTCGCACTCTGGCGCGACCGTTCCTGGCCGGTCGTGTTCGTGCGCCACGACTCCATAAACCCGCAATCAACGCTCGCGGTGGGAACGCCCGGCAATGACTTCAAGGACGTCATCACCGGCGATCCTGACCTGCTTGTCAGCAAGACCGTCAACTCGAGCTTCCACGGGACGCCGGACCTACACGCCTGGCTCCAGGAGGAAGGTCTTGAGCATGTCGTCATCTGCGGGATCACGACCAACCACTGCTGCGAGACCACCGCCCGAGTCGCTGGGAATCTCGGCTACGACACCTACTTTGTCATCGACGCCACGCACACCTTCGACCGCCAGGCGCTCGACGGGTCCATCATCCCAGCCGCGATGATTTCCGATATGACAGCTGCGAACCTTCACGGAGAGTTCGCCACTGTGACCACCACGGAAGCCCTGAGCGAAGCCCACCAGGGATAAGAGATCGACGAGCCGCGACACGCCTACGGCCGGCCGTGTGCCGCCACGTCGATGCGCACCATGGTGCTGGCAACCCAGCGAAGAGAAGCCGTGGAGTCGCGAGAGCACTGGTGTCAGTCGATCAGCGAGCTCGAGCTTGGGACGATGGACGGACGGGCCGGCCGAGGTGGACGTGAAACCACGGTGGCGGCGGACGCCGGCGAGTCCCGGCGGGATAGGGCCGGAACCAACCGCTTGCCGCCCTGCTCGGGGCGCGGCGGGCGACGAAGGTCGGCCCGATGGACGGCCCCGCGGATCACCAGGCCGGAGGGTCCGTGCTCACGTCCTCGCCCCTGAGCGCCTCAGCGTCCGCGCGGAACCGGGCCAACCAGCGTTCGTGATCCAGCAGCCGTAGCGCGCGGCGCAGCGTGTCCGAGGTGCTCTCGCCGGACAGCGCGGCCTCGCGCAGGATGCGTTCGTCGTCCGGCGTCGGGCGGAAACCTATCGAGGCAGGCATGCCACCCATCTTGCCGCGCGTCGACAAGTGTTGAACAGGCAACCTGCCCAGTACAACCGGCAAGGTCTCGACTGGGCCTGGCGGCAGGCCCGCATCAAGGTGGCCCCACGGCGCGCTGCCTGACCGCAGCGCCGCTCGGCCCGCCGATCTGGAACTGGTGCCAGGATGGCGCGATGAGCACCGTGTTCACCCAGATCATCGAGGGCGCGATCCCCGGCCGGTTCGTGTGGGCGGACGAGACGTGCGTCGTCTTCGGCACCATCGCGCCGATCACCGACGGGCACATGCTGGTCGTGCCCCGGGCCGAGATCCCCGAGTACACCGCCGCCGACGACGCCACGATCGCCCACCTCGCCGTCGTCGCCAAGACGGTGGGCCAGGCCCAGCAGGCGGCCTACGACGCGCCGCGCGCCGCCGTCCTCGTCGCCGGCTTCGAAATCGCGCACCTGCACCTGCACGTGCTGCCGGCGTGGGACGAGGCGTCCCTGCGGTTCGACAAAGTCCGGCAGGACGTGCCGGGCGCCGAGCTCGACGCCGCCGCCGAGACGGTCCGCCAGGCGCTGCGCGACGCCGGTCACGGCGAGCACGTCCCGCTCCGGCTCGGCTCCCCCGCGCTGGGCTGAGCCCGACCAGCACGGTCGGGCAGCGGGGCGGGTCAGGCCGGCAGAACCAGCTCAGGCCGGCAGGACCAGGTCAGGCCGGCAGGACCGGGTCAGGACACCAGGACCGGGTCAGGACAGCAGGAGCAGCCACTGGTCCCAGAAGACCAGGGCGACGGCGAGCAGCACCACGGCGTACCAGACCGCCACGATGACCCACCGGTCGGCCACCAGGGCCCGGCGCAGCCAGTCGGGGGCCGGGACGTGGCCGGCCTGGACGGCACGGGCCCAGACGTGGACGACCACCGGGATCGTCACCACCCACACCACCAGGCAGTAGGGGCACAGCCCCCGGATGGTGAAGAACGCGTGGTACTGGAAGAACAGCAGCGCCACGACGGCGAGCGAGACCCCCGCCACCAGGGCCCGCCAGAACCAGCGCGCTACCCGCGCCCCGGCCAGCAGCATCATCCCGACCGTCAGCAGCGCGGCGAAGGCGGCCGTCCCGACGACGGCGTTCGGGATCCCCAGCGCGTGCGCCTGCCAGGTCGTGATGAACGTCCCGCAGCCGACGAGCGGGTTGATGTCGCACGCGAGGACGGCGTCCGGGTCGGCGGCGACGGCCAGCTCGGACAGGACGAGCTCGACGGCGGCCAGCAGCCCCAGCGCGCCGGCGACGGTGAGCAGCCAGGCCAGCTCGCGCGGCGCGCCCCCCGCGCGCTGGTGCGCGCTCGGGCGGGTGCGGTCGAGCGCGGCGAGCTCGCGCTCCAGGTCGAGGTCCTCGTCGTCGACGTCGACGTCCCGCGCGCCGTCATTGACGTCTGGAGAGGCGTCAACGCCTGAACGGGCGTCCTGGACGTCGCGCACGCCGCCGAGCCTCCGGCCATCCTCCGCGGCACCCGGAGCGCCCTCGGGACCGCCCGCCGGACCGCCGGCCCGCGGCGTCTCGGTGCTGCTCACATGACCTCCCAGGGCTCGTGGCGCACCATTATGACCAGGGGCGCCCGCAGCAGCGCCGCGCGGTCGTCCCCGCCGCGGGGCGGCGACACAGGCGGACGAGGTCGTGGCCGGCCGTCGGGCGGCAAACGCGGCCGGGCAGCGAGGCACCCTCCCCGGGCCAGACGTTCCGCTGGCGACCCTCGCCCGCCGGGCTGCGACCACCAGGAGCAGGAGGTCTGCCGCCGCTGCCGGCGAGCCCAGAGCGCCACCTCCGGCCAGCGAGCCGCGGCATCAGTCCCATCGGCGCACACCCGTCAACGTCCGTTGACAGCGCGGACGTGTCACCCTATGTTGACGCCTGGGAGGTGTGGATCACATGGAGGGGAAGACGATGAGTCAGCTGGTGGCAGCGGCGGACGACGAGGACCCGCTGCGGGCGCTGGCGGCGACGGCCCAGCTCCAGAGGGAGACGGCCCGGGTGGAGGCGGTGGCGGTGCGCCGGGCGCGTGCCCGGGGGGCGTCCTGGGCGCAGATCGCCACGGCGCTCGGGGTGAGCCGGCAGGCCGTCCACCGCAAGTACGGCGGGTCGAGGTTCACCCGTGGCTGACGGTCGCGGGGCACCCGCCGCTGACGGTCACGGGGCACCCGCGGCTGACGGGCGAGAGCCACCGGTGCCCGGGACGGCGCGGCCCGGCCACGAGGCTGCTCCCGCAGCGGCACCGCCACCGGCGCAGGCGCATGCACCAGAACCCGCACCGGAACCCCCGCCGGCGCCGCTGCGCGGCCTGCTGGTGTACCTGTCGGAGCACCGCAGGGTGCTGGCCGTCGTGCTGGCCCTGTCGGTCCTGGGGGCGGGCCTGGCCCTGGCCCAGCCGCTGATGGTCAACCGGGTCATCGAGTCGGTCGGGACCGGTGAGCCGCTGGGACGCGTGGTCGGCCTCCTGGTCGCGCTCGTCCTGGCCGCCGAGGTCGTCAGCGCGGCCCAGCAGTTCCTGCTCGAGCGCACCGCCGAGGGGGTCGTCCTGTCCGCGCGCACCGGGCTCCTCACCCACCTGCTGCGGCTCCCGGTGCGGGTCTACGACCACCGCCGGGCCGGCGACCTCGTCTCCCGGGTCGTGTCGGACACCACCATGGTCCGCGCCGCGCTGACCGGCGGCCTGGTCGACGCCCTCGGCAGCAGCCTGGTCTTCGCCGGCTCGCTCGTCGCGATGCTGCTGCTCGACCCGGTGCTGCTGGCGCTGACGCTCGGCGTCGTGGCGGTGGCCGCGCTGAGCGTCGTGCTGGCCTCCGCCCGGATCCAGTCCCTGACCCAGGAGGCCCAGGGCGCCGTCGGCCGCCTCGGCGCGGGGCTCGACCGGGCCGTCTCCGCCATCCGCACCATCCGGGCCAGCGGGGCCACCGAGCGCGAGACCGCCCGGCTGGCGGAGGAGGCCGAGGCCGCGTACGGCTACGGCGTCCGCCTGGCGCGCGTCGGCGCGGTGCTGTGGCCCGTCAGCGGGCTCGCCATCCAGGGGTCCTTCCTGGCCGTGCTCGGCGTCGGCGGCTACCGCGTGGCGGCCGGCGTCACCACGGTCGCCGACCTGGTGACCTTCGTGCTCTTCCTGTTCATGATGGTCATGCCGCTGGGCCAGCTCTTCGCCGCGGTCGTCAGCGTGCGGACCGCGCTGGGCGCCGTCGCCCGGATCCGCGAGATCCTCGACCTGCCGCTCGAGGACAGCGAGGACCTCCCGGCCGACGGCGGCCGGACCGTACCGATGTCCCGTGAGGGAGGCCCGCGGCCGGCCGACGGCGACGGTGCCGTCCCGGCGCCGCGGACCGGTGACGCCGTCGAGAACGGGCACACGTGCCGAGCCGTGCCGGAGCACCCGCCGGCCGGCCCGAGTGGGACGGAGCTCGTGCTCGAGCACGTGTCCTTCGCCTACCGGCCCGGGCACCCCGTGCTGACCGACGTCAGCCTCGCCGTGCCCCGCGGGTCCACCACCGCGATCGTCGGGCCCTCCGGGGGTGGCAAGTCGACGCTGCTTGCCCTCGTCGAGCGCTTCTACGACCCGGACCGCGGGGTCGTCCGGCTGGACGGCGCCGACCTGCGCAGCATCCCCCGCCCGGTGCTGCGCGGCCGGGTCGGCTACGTCGAGCAGGACGCGCCGGTGCTGGCCGGCACCATCCGCGAGAACCTCGTCCTCGCCGCCCCCGACGCCGACGACGTCCGCTGCCGGGAGGTGCTCGCCGCGGTCAACCTCCTGGAGCGGGTCACCGACCACCCGGACGGCCTGGACGCCACGGTGGGCGATGACGGCGCGGGGCTGTCCGGCGGCGAGCGCCAGCGCCTGGCGATCGCTCGCGCCCTGCTCGCCGAAACCCCGCTGCTGCTGCTCGACGAGCCCACCGCCAGCCTGGACTCCCGCAACGAGCAGGCCCTGCACGACGCCATCCGCTCGGCCGCCGTCGGCCGCACGGTGCTGATCGTCGCCCACCGCCTGGCCACCGTGGCCGGGGCCGACCAGATCGCGGTCCTGGACCGCGGCCGGCTGACGGGCACCGGGACGCACGAGGAGCTGCTGGGCACGAGCGACCTCTACCGGGAGCTCGCCCGCCACCAGCTGCTGGTCTAGCTAGGGGTGGTCCCGGGGGTGGTCCCAACCGGGGTCTGGCCGCGTCGAGCACGGTGGGGCCAAGGGCCTGGCCGGGCCGGAGGTCGGCCGGCCCGCGCAGTCTCAGGCGCCCTGCGCCTGCTCCTTGGCCCACTCCGCGACCCGGCGGGCGCTCTCCTCCTCGGAGAGGTCCTCCACCCGGGTCATGACCGACCAGCGCACGCCGAACGGGTCCCGGATGCTGGCGAACCGGTCCCCGGAGACGAACGTGCTCAGCGGCTCGCGGACGGTGGCGCCGGCCGCCTCCGCCCGGGCGACGACCGCGTCGGCGTCGCTGCAGTACAGGCCCAGGGAGTAGCAATCGTCCTCCCCGGCGGGCGGCGGCACGAGGTTGTAGTCCGGCGACGGCTCGCCGAGCTGGAGCTGGCCGTCGCCGAAGTCCAGGACGGCGTGGACGACGACGCCGCCCATCTCGGTGACGTCGACGACGCGGGCGCCGAAGACCTCGCGGTAGAACGCGATCGCCTCGTGCGCCCGCGGCACGGCGATGAACGGTGCCAGACTCGTGACGCCGTGCGGGACGCCGTGCGTGGTGTGCTGGCCGTGGGCGGCTCGGATCAGGTTCGTGGTGTGCTCGCTCATGACTTGGACGCTAGGGGCGGGCCAGGCCCGGCGGCTTGGAGATTCGCGACAGCACCCGGGCGGTGCGGACGTCGCCGCGGGACCTGCAGGTTTCGCGACAGGTCACCAGGGGAGGACAGGGAGGGCGGCGGCGTGACCGACTCGCGTGGCGAGCTCTACCCCGCCGGCGCGCCCACCGTGCACCGGCTGCCGGCACCGGCGTCCGTCGCCGCGCTGGTGCGGTGGTTCTGGATCCCGGAGTGGGACGTCCCCGCCGGCCGGGTCTCCCGCCAGGAGCTCATCGCCTACCCGGCCTGCAACCTCGTCGTCGAGCCCGAGGTGGTCGGCCTCGCCGGCCCGACCACCCGACGGTCCTTCCGCGACCTGACCGGACGGGGGTGGGCCGTCGGCGCCCTGCTCCGACCGGCGGCGGTCCCCCACCTGGTCGCGGACCCGGCGGCGCTCCGCGACCGCTACGAGCCCGTGCATCTGCCAGGGCTGCACGCCGGCGTCGTGGCGGCGATGGCCGGCGACGGCGGGGGCGGCGTGCGCCGGGAGAGCGAGGGCGACGTCCGGCGGGCCCGTGCCGTCGCGGCGTTCGCGGCCTGGCTGGCCGTGCACCTGCCGGCGCCCGGGGAGGAGGCCCTGATCGCGAACGCGATGGCCGACCTGATCGACGGTGACCCGACGGTGCGGCTGGTGACCGACGTCGCCGCGGGCCTGGGGACGTCGCCGCGGACGCTGCAGCGCCTCGCCCGGCGGTACGTCGGGCTGCCGCCGGCCGCGATGATCCGGCGGCGCCGGCTGCAGGAGGCCGCCCAGCGGCTGCGCACCGACCCCGAGACGGACATCGCGGCGGTGGCCGCCGACCTCGGGTACGCCGACCACGCCCACCTCGCCGGCGACTTCCGGACCGTGCTCGGGCTCACGCCGAGCGCCTACCGCGGCGCCGCCGCCGGTCTACAGCGTCCGTCGCCCGACAGGGACCTGCCCGCCCCGGCCGGAGGGTAGGCACCGGCCACGAGTAGGCATCGACCACGGCTAGGCACCGGCCACGACGGCCGGCACCCCGATGAACCGACGGCCCGCCCCGCCCGCCAAGGCCAGCTGACACCCCTACGCACCGGGCTCCCCCGTCCCGGCACCCCCCGGCGCCGGCTCGTCTGCAGCGGCCGCGTCGCCGTCGGCGGCCGGCGCGGGGAACGGCGTCCACGCGCCGACGTTGACGCCGGCGCCGGTGTCGACGACGACCCACCGGTAGTCCAGCGCGGCCCCTGAGCCCGGGTCCAGCCGCACCACCGTGACCTCCGCCGGCGCGCTGAGCGGGCCGAGCGTCGCACCGCCCCCGGCCGCGCCGCCGGAGGAGGTGCTCACGTAGAGCACGCCGGCGCCGCTCGGCTCGGGCCCCACCGTGCGGTGCCAGTGCCCGGAGATCTGCAGCGGCGCGCACCCCCGCTCCAGGGTGGCGGTCCCCGCGCGCGGGTTGTGCACGAGCAGCAGGTCCACCGGGTCGCCGTCGTCCGCCGCGGTGCAAGCGGTGCCCGCCAGCCGCTCGCCCATCTCGCTGACCGTCTCTGTCCGCTCCTGCCGGGTGCCGGCCCCGACGGCGGTGAGGGTGGGGTCGGTGTCGCCGAGCACGCGCACGCCGGCGACGTCGACCGGCTCCCCCGCCAGCACCGTCCACCCGGCGCGGCGCTCCTGGTCCGCGGTGGTGACCGAGTCGTGGTTGCCGGTGGAGACCACCACGGGCAGGTCCGCCGGCAGCGCCCCGGCGAAGGCGTCCACGCAGTAGGACTCCGCCGACGTCCCGCTCATGACGGTGTCGCCGCCGTCGAGGACCGCGTCCGCGCCGGTCTGCTCCACGACGGCGGCGATCACCGAGGCCATGCCGATGTTGCAGTGCAGGTCCGAGACGACCACGAGGGTGACCGGGTCCGTCACGACGCCCGGACTGGCGTCCTCCGCGGTCACGGCACCCGGGGTCGCACCCTCCCCCGCACCGTCGGCATCCTCCGCCGCACCGTCGGCGCCCGGATCGGCGCCCTCCGCCGCACCGTCGGCGCCCGGGCCGTCGTCCGCCGCACCGCCGTCCGCGGCCGCCGCGGCGCGCGCGTCGTCGTCCGGACCGGCGGCGCCGTCGCCCGGGGTGACGGCGGGCGGGTCGTCCAGGGTGTCATCCGCGGCGAAGCCGGCGGCCACCCCGTCGGCGGCCGCGGCGTAGAAGTCCTCGTTCTGCTGGTAGGCATCCTTGACCACCTGGCCGTAGGTGGCGACGACGTCGGCCAGCCGGCCGGTGATCCGCGCCCCCTCCAGCGGGGTGCCGTCCAGCACCGCCGGGCTGTACCCGCTGGCCCGCGGCTGCTCCAGCGCCGGGACCACGGCCGCGGCGCCGGCGGCGAGCACCACCGCGGAGCCCAGGGCGGCGACGCCGGGCCGGCGCAGGGCCCCCTTGAGCTCCTCCCGCAGCCGCCCACGGGAGGCCAGCCGCCCGGTGGCCAGCAGCACGAGCATCACCGACCAGGCGACGGCGGTGCGGCCGAGGGCGTCGCTGACCAGGCCGTGGGCGGCGTCGGCCACGGCCGCCTGGGGCTGGCCGAAGAGCTGGCCGTAGGCGTCGAGGTCGGCGAGCAGGCCGGGCAGCGGGCTGTCGCTCGCGGCGAGGTCGCTGGGGATCTCGTGGACCACGACGGCGACCCCGAGCGGCCCGGGCAGCGGGGAGTCCAGCATGACCGCCCCGAGCGGGCCGACGTCGAGGGTGACCTGCCGGTCGAGGGTCACGGCGTAGCTGGCGGTGTGCGGGCCGAGCGAGGACTGGGTGGTCGCCGTGGAGATCCCGAAGCCGGTGGCGGCGAGACCGGTGACGAGCACCGCGACGCCGGTGCGCAGGACGCGCCGGGTGGTCGGCGTCTGGCGGTGCCACCACCGCCAGCGCCGTCGCGGGGCGGCCGCCGGGTCCATGGCTCCCATCCTTCCCCAGGCCGGCACGTGCCGGCCGGCACGTGCCGGCCGGCCAGGGCCCGGCCTGTGGGACCGGGCCCGTAGCGCCGCGCGCCGGTCGCCCGAGCGTGAGAGGTTTGGCGTACCGGCCGGGGCGGGTCCGCCGCGCCGGCCAGGCAGCGCACCGGTGGCCCCGAGCACCAGGAGGACAGCGCATGGGCAAGGACGTCGCGGCACGGCGGTACACCCGCGCCGACCACACCCACTACCGGGCAGCCGTCCAGCGGTGCCTGGACGCGCTGGAACGGATGCTCGACTCCGGCGCGTTCGTGGAGGACGAGTGGCGCACGGGCCTGGAGATCGAGCTCAACCTCGTGCAGGAGGACCTTTCCCCGGCGATGAGCAACGCCGAGGTGCTCGCGCACATCGACGACCTGCGCTACCAGACCGAGATCGGCCGCTTCAACATCGAGCTCAACGTCGAGCCGCGCCGGATCGACGGTCAGTCCCTGATCCAGCTCGAGTCGGTGCTGCGCCGCAACCTCAACCAGGCCCGGGACCGGGCGGGCGACCTGGGCGCCGGGATCGTCGCCGTCGGCATCCTGCCCACGCTGCCCCGCCCCGAGCCGGGCGAGTCCTGGTTCTCCGACAACCCCCGGTACCACCTGCTCGACGAGGCGATCCTCGCCGCCCGGCGGGAGGACGTCACGCTGGACATCCCCGGCCCCGAGCGGCTGCAGATGACGACGAACACGATCGCCGTCGAGGCCGCCTGCACCTCGGTCCAGCTGCACCTGCAGGTCCGGCCCGGCAGCTTCGCCCGGTACTGGAACGCGGCGCAGGTCCTCGCCGGGCCCCAGCTCGCCCTCGGGGCCAACTCCCCGTACCTCTTCGGGCACCGGCTGATGGCCGAGACCCGCACCGAGCTGTTCCTCCAGGCGACCGACTTCCGGCCGCCGGAGCTGCGCAACCAGGGCGTGCGCCCGCTCGTGCCGTTCGGGGACCGGTGGATCAACTCCATCTTCGACCTCTTCGAGGAGAACGTCCGGTACTACCCCGCGCTGCTGCCCGAGGTCAGCGACGAGGACCCGCTCGCCGTGCTCGACGCCGGCGGCACGCCGTCGCTGGCCGAGCTGCGCCTGCACAACGGGACCATCTACCGATGGAACCGGCCGGTCTACGACGTCACCGACGGCCAGCCGCACCTGCGGGTGGAGAACCGGGTGCTGCCGTCGGGCCCCACCGTGGTGGACGTGGTGGCCAACGCCGCATTCTTCTACGGCGCCGCGGTGGAGATGGTGGTGGACGAGCGGCCGCTGTGGTCCCGGATGAGCTTCGAGGCGGCGCGAGAGAACTTCCACGCCGGCGCCCGCAACGGCGCCGAGGCGCGGCTGTACTGGCCCGGCGAGGGGCACATCGACTGGGACGAGCTCGTGCTGCGCACGCTGCTGCCGATGGCTCAGCGCGGCCTGGAGCGCCTGGGCGTGGCCAGCGAGGCCCAGGACCGGTACCTCGGGGTGGTGGAGTCCCGCGCCAAGCTGCGCCGGAACGGGGCCAGCTGGCAGGTCGCCGCGACGGAGGCGTTCGAGGCGCGCGGGATGGACCGCCCGGCGGCGCTGCGGGCGATGCTGCGGGAGTACATCGGGCACATGCACGCCAACGAGCCGGTGCACACCTGGCCGGTCCCCTGACGGGACCGGCACCGGCCCGGCTCACGAGACCGACGGCGCCGCGGCTCGCGCGACGGGTTGCCCATGTGCTCGGCAGGCCTTGGCCGCGGACGCATCCTGTTGACGCCTTCTCGCCTTCTCGCCTCGGCGCCCCCCGATCCTTCCTGGGACGGATCGTTCTGAGCAGTCATCGTGCCCGGACCTCACGAGGGCAAGCAGCCCCGTCGTTGCCGTCGACGGCGCCCGGCGCCGCACCTGGAGCAAGCCACCGCCAACCAGCGGTACAAGCACGACAGCCTGCAGGACTTGAGGGCCGGAGGCCTGCCTCGGCGGCGCCACCTGATCGCCCGGCATCCCTCATGGCTCAGTCAGTAGGCGCGTGCCTCGCGCCGCTCGCGGATGCTCTGGAGCCGGGAACCCGACTGGCGCCTGGTCATCGCGCTCAGCGCGCGCGGTGCGAGGATCGCGCCGACGATCGCCCAGAGAGTCGGCACAACGATCGCCAGCACGAGCTCCCACGTCTCGACAGTTTCGGCGCCGGGAAGGAGCACTTGACGCGAGATGAGCCCGACGCCGTAGACGGGAAAGCACCGCGCGATGACCGCGAGCCAGTCCGGCATGGACGAGAGCGGCGTGAACACCCCAGAGATGAGCAGCAGGCCGTATGCCACGAGGGAGACGGGCAGCACGGCCACGGGCGACTTCACGATGCTGCCCGCCACGGCCCCGAGAGGGATCGCGAAGGCGACCGTTAGCACCGCCACGCCTAGGAGGCCCATCCAGGAGCCGGGGTCTGCAGGGAAGATGGGCGCGACCAGGAAGTGGGTCGGCAGGAAGATGAGGATGAGGGTCACCAGACTCCACACGAGCAGGCTGGCGATCTTGCCGACGAGGTGCCCGCTCAGCCCATACGGGAGGAGGCGGACCCGCAGCATCGTGCCATCGTCCTGCTCCGCCACGAGCTCGCCCACGATGCCCACGAAGGCGTTGACGAACAGCAGGGCGACGGCGGCCCCGGTGATCATGCGGCGCACCGCCTCGGCCCCGATGCCCGCGTCGAAGTCGACGAACGTAAAGACGATCGTGAGGATGATGGCCGGGATGAACGTAGCGATCGCCCCCCACTGTCCGTAGCGGTTGCGAAGCTCGATGCCTGCCTGGAGAAGGCCGAAGCGCACGACTCCTGAGATGCGCCAGCCCGGCCGGGTGTCGGTTGCGGTCGTCCCGGTCGTCATCGTGCCTCCTTGCCCTGGTCATGTGTCTCGACGCTCGTCACAATGCTGAGGTAGGCGTCCTCCAGCGTGCCGCGGCGCACCTCGATGTCGCGGACCGCGGGATCGTTCGAGAGCCGCTGCACGAGTCCCCGCGAGTCTTCGACCTCGCGGCTGTGCGGGCCGTCCGTGTCGGTCCACTGCACCGTGGCTTTGACCGCTGCCTGGCGTCGCAGAGCGTCGGGATTTCCGTCAGCGACGATGTTCCCCTGGTCGAGGATGAGGATCCTCTTGCACATCTTCTGCGCCTCGTCGAGGTCGTGCGTCGCCCAGACGAACGTCGTCGAATCGGAGATGCTGGCCATGAGCGCATGGAAGTCGCGGCGCGCCTCCGGATCGAACCCGGTCGTCGGCTCGTCGAGGAACAGCAGCTGAGGGCGACTGATCAGCGCGGCAGCGACGTCCACGCGCCGGCGCTGCCCGCCGGAAAGCGTGCGGAGTCGCTGATGTTGCAGGTGCATGAGACCGACCGTCTCGAGAAGGTCGTCGAGACTCCACAATGCCTGTACACCCGCCGCGCTGTGTGCGGCCCGTGCATATGTGAGGAGGTCGCGTACCCGCCAGGTGCCGTGATCACGCCATGACTGCAGCACGACCCCGACGCGGGACTTCCACGCCTCCGTCGCGTGCGCCGGGTCGGCGTCGAGCACCTCAACACGGCCGGACGAGGGCTTGCGCAGACCCTCCAGGATCTCGATGAAGGTGCTCTTCCCCGCCCCGTTGGGCCCGAGCACGGAGACCGACTCACCGATCGGGATCTCCAGGGACACGTGGTCGAGCACGCGGCGTTGGCCGTACTGCATGACGAGGTCTTCGACCGCGATCGCGGAGCTTCCGACGTGCTGTTCCTGCTCGTTCAGCGTGTGCTCTCGGCGAGAGGTCATGCTCGTCATGCTCGCACGTCGTTGCCCTTGTCGATCGCCATGTGGCGGGATCTGATCGCGCTCCGGATGAGCCACGCCATGGGGGTGCTCTGGATCTGGGGCAGTTTCTGGATGCCTGCCGTCTCGACTTCTGGATGCTTGTCGTCTCGACGAAGTCGCACATGTGCAGGAGGAACCGCAGCGCCAGCGGCGTTCACCACGACTTCGCTCGGCTCGGCCCCGTCGGCCCACCGCGTACGGCGCCTGCGTACCGTGCACGGCCCGTAAAACCGCTCGGTTTGTACTGGGCGATCGCTCCAGCAATCGAAGGGTTCAGCGCGGCCCGCCACGGATCGCTCATCATCCATCCGCCGATCCTGTCAGCCGAGCACCGCCGCGCTCACCCGCCCTGCAGGCCCCCGAGCCAGGCGGCCACCCCGATGAGGAAGCCGTTCAGGCCCACCCCGAGGGCGACGAGGCCGGGCCAGACCGGCCGGCGTCGCTGGGCGATCGCGACGATGCCCAGCACAACCGCGGCCAGCCCGACGACCAGGCAGACGAAAAGGTTGACCGAGGTCTGCACGTCACCGCTCACCACGTCGCTGGCGACGACGTTGAAGTTGTAGATCGCCTCCCACACGGTGAGCGCGACGGCGAGCAGCAGCCCGGTCCAGCCGACCGGGTTCTGCAGCCGCCCCTCCGCCCGGCCCGCGTGGCCGGCGTCACCGCGGCCGGGCGCCAGGTCGGGCTGGTCGTCGGTCCGACGTCGCATGCCTGCTCCTTAGCCTCGGGTCCAAGCCTGCCAGGGCAGGAGCACGGGCGCGCGACGACGGGGCGCCCCGGCCCGGCTACCGAACCCGGACCGCCCCGGGCTACTGGTAGCTGACGAAGTTCGGCGTGGGCTGGACCTGCATGGTCTGCGCCGGGTTCAGCATCGGCACGTCCTCGTCGTAGAAGTTCTTCCACCCCCACCACTGCACGGACGGGGCGCTGGCCCGCAGCGTCGCCCAGGTGCTCTGCTTCGCGCCCTGGCCACCCTGCCCGTCGGCGTGGATGAGGACGGCGAGCTCGGAGCGGGACTGGTCCACGCCGTCGACGCCGGGGATCATCCGGACCTGGAACTGGTGCAGGACGAGGACCTTCTGCGGCAGCCGGTTCTCCCGGGTGAGGTCGGCCAGCCAGGTGACCACCTGGTTGACCTCGGCGACGTCGACCTGCCCGATCTGGCGCAGGTGCACCTGGTCCGGGCGCAGCCGCCACTCCGGGTCCAGCGCCAGCCCGACGTTGGGCAGGCGGAGCAGCTCCTCGTAGGCCTTGGCCTGGGTGAGGAAGTCGGTGCGTCCGGGCTGCAGGTCGAGCACGACGTACATCCCGTGCTGGTGCGCCAGGTCCACCAGGGGCCGCAGCTCCTCCACCGGCCGCTCGGAGGAGTAGTTGCCGTCGTCGCCGGCGCTCGCGCTGGCCACACTGGCGATGATCTCCAGGGCCGGCACCACTGTGGTGTCGGTCAGCCCCTCGTACCGGGCGGCGTGCTCCCGGGCCCGCTCGATGGTCGCCGGGGCGTCCTGCTCGCCGAGCACCCCCAGGGCCGGGGTGGTGGGGTTGCCGTACAGCGCCACGTAGGTCTTGCCAGGCAGCGCGAGCTGTCCGCCGCCGGGCAGCTCGACGCCGGTCGCGGCGGTCTCGGTGCGCCAGGCCAGGGTGTCAGCGTCGCCGAAGGCCGCCCCGAGGCCGACGACGACGCCGGGCGCCTGGTCCGCCGTCTCCTGCACCGTGGCGGACGTCGCCCGGGGGTCCCCGCCCGGGACCACCTGGACCGTGGCCCCCGCGGTCCGGGCGTTGGCGACGGCGGCCGCCTGGGCAGGCTCGCCGGTGGTCATGACGTGGACGCCGTCGACCGGCTCGGGGCGGTCGGTCGCCGGCAGGTCGGTGGCAACTTCGGGCTCGTCGGTCGTCCCGGCGGCGGACGTGCCGGCCCCGGCGGTAGCGGCGGCCGTCGCGTTGGCCCCGGCCGCCACCGCGTCGGTCTCGGCGGTAGCCGCGTCGGCCTCGCCGGTCGCGCTCCCCTCCGGGTCCGCCGGGACGAGCACCTCCGGCTGCGCGACGTCCAGGCCGGCGACGGCGGCGACCTCCTGGCCGGCCGGCACCGGCTCGGCGGCCGGCTGGGTGCCCAGGAGCTCGGCGAGGTCGCCGGGGTCGGCCGGCGCGGCCAGAACGGTGACGTCCTCCCCCACCGCCGGCGGCTGGACCTCCCCGACGGTAAGCACCGTCTCGGCGCCGAGCCGGTCCAGCTCCTCGACCAGCCCGCCGTCGTCGGGCAGCACCGGCGCCCCGAGCGCCACACCGGCCGAGGCGGCGGTCAGCTCGGCGCCGGCGCCGGCGAGGACCACCAGCGGGGCGGCGTCGAAGAACGTGCGGGCGGTGCCGAGCGCCAGGCCGGCGGCGCTGTCGTCGGCGAGCACGGCCGTCTCGGCCGGGGCGCGGACCTCGGCCGTGAGTGCTGCCGAGCCCTCCTGCTGCCCCTCCTGCTGGCTGGTGGTGCAGCCGACGAGGACCAGGCAGGCGGCGAGGACGGACGGGACGAGGGCGGCGCGGCGCACGGGCACTCCAGGGATCGGGGGCGGGCCAGCCCCCGAGGTTACGTCGTGCAGGAGGCAGGCGCCGCGCGTTACGGTCGCTGGGACCGGCGTGGCGCGCCGCAGGGACCGGCGGGGCGCCGTCGTTGGGACCGGCCCGGCCGCGTCAGGGAACTGGGACGGGCCCGGGCGCGGGCGTCCGGGAGCGGCAGGCACAGGGAGGAGCAGCATGGCGGACTACGGGCACCCGATCCGCGGCGGCGTCTTCCTCACCCCCGCCGCGGCCGACCCGCAGGGCGTGGTGGCGCTGGCCCGGCTGGCCGAGGACGTCGGCCTGGACCTCGTCGCGCTCCAGGACCATCCCTACCAGCCGGCGTTCCTCGACACCTGGACGCTGCTGTCCTACCTGGGCGCCGTCACCGACCGGATCAGCCTGGCGCCGGACGTGGCCAACCTGCCCCTGCGCCCGCCGGCGGTGCTGGCCCGGGCGGCCGCGAGCCTGGACCTGCTCACCGGCGGCCGGCTGGCGCTCGGCCTGGGCGCCGGTGCGTTCTGGGACGCGGTGGCGGCCATGGGCGGCCCGCGGCGGACGCCGGGCGAGGCCGTCGCCGCGCTCGAGGACGCGATCGACGTCGTCCGCGAGCTCTGGGACCCCACCCGCCGGCACGTCCGGGCCGGCGGCACGCACTACCGCGTCGACGGCGCCAAGCCCGGCCCCGCGCCGGCGCACGAGGTGCCGATCTGGGTGGGCGCTGTCCGGCCGCGGATGCTCCGCCTGGTCGGCCGCCGCGCCGACGGGTGGGTGCCGAGCGCGTCCTACTTGCCCCCGGAGCGGCTAGACGCCGCCAACGCCGTCATCGACGACGCCGCCCGGTCCGCCGGCCGGGACCCGGCAGAGGTGGTCCGGCTGTACAACGTCGGCGGCTCCTTCGCCGCCGGCTCGGGCTTCCTCACCGGCGACGCCGACACCTGGGCCGAGCAGCTCGCGAACCTCGCGCTGGGGACGGGGATGAGCATGTTCATCCTGGCCACCGACGATGCCGAGACGATCCGCCGGTGGGCCGGGGAGGTGGTGCCGGCGGTGCAGGAACGGGTGGCCACCGGCCGGGGTGCCCGGTGAGCGGGATGACCCGTGCGCAGGTGGAGCACGATGAGCGGGGTCGCACGACGAGCGGGGACAGCACGGTGAGCAAGGACAGCACGTTGGGCCCGGACAACACGGGGATCCCGGAGGCAGCGCCGGTCGGGACGGGGGCACCGGTCGGGACGGGGGCGCCGGGCGACGCAGCGCCCGCAGCCGGTGGGGCGGAACCCGCGCGCCGGGCCCAGCGGCCAGATGCCGACCAGGACCTTGCCGGGCTCCTGCCGGCCGGCGCCCTCGGTGCCCGGGCGACGATCCTGCAGGTCTCCAGCGCCTTCTGCGCCCCGTGTCGGGCTGCCCGCACTGTCGCCGCGCGGGTGGCGGAGACGACCCCGGGCGTGGTGCATGTGGAGGTGGACGTCGCCGGCCACGAGGAGCTGGCCGGGCAGCTGGCGGTCACCAGCACCCCGGTCGTCCTCGTCCTGGACAGCGCCGGGCGCCCGCGGGCCCGGCTGGACGGCGTGCCGCGCCTGGCCTGGCTGCGCGGTGTGATCGCCGACCTCTAGCCGCCGCCCGGCCGCCGTCGCCGTCGCCGTCGCCGTCGCCGAGGACCCGCCGGTGCGGCCAGGAGATCCGGGCTAGTGTGGTCCCGATCACGATCGACGTGCCGAGAGCCGGCAGATAGCTGGTGGATCAGGTTCGACGGGCCAGGACGTGGGAGGGAGAAGGATGGCTCCCCGTGCAGAACACGCATCGCGAGCGAAGCTGCTCAACGCCCTCGTGGTCATCCTCGGCGTCGTGACGATCGGTGTGGGCCTGTACTTCGCCGCGATCGACCGGCTGCTGCTGACCACGGCCGTCTGCCTCGCCGCCCTGATCCCAGGGAGCGTGCTGGCGTATGCCGCGTCTCGGGCGAGGTCCGACCCACCGGTGCCCCTCACGGCCGAGCGGCAACGTCGGGTCGCGTCCGTCATGCTCGCGGCGGGAGCGGTCACGCTCCTCGTCGGCGGCGTGCTCGCCGTCGTGATGCCTGGGGGCCTCTCGACGCTCCTGGTGACGACTGGGCCGGGGATGGTGCTGGCCGGCATCGCCCTCCGCACCGAATCCAGGAGCACCCGCTAGCCCGGACCTCGGGGGCCACGCGCCCGGCTCGGCGCCCCGGCCGCCGTCGCCGCCGCTAACGGGCGCCGGAGACCTCGCTCGCGGCCAGCTCGGCGACGAGCTGCGTCACCAGGTCCGCCGTCTCCTCCCAGCCGGTCACGGCCCGCGTCGGCACGCCGAGGCGGACCACCGGATAGTCGTTGCCGGCCGGGTCCAGCCGGTCGCCGACGAAGAGCATGTCGGTCAGCGCGATGCCGGTCTGCTCGCTCAGCCGCGCCATGCCGTAGGCCTTGTCCACGCCCTTCCGGGTGATGTCCACCGAGGTGGACCCGCCGGAGCGGACCTCCAGCCCGGGCAGGAGGCGCGCGACGGCGTCGCGCAGGGCTGTCTTCTTGGCGCCGGTGGGGTCCCAGGCCTTCTTCGCGTCGAGCGGGGCCTGCTGGCCCAGGGCGGAGAAGGTGATCTGCGAGCCGCGGTCCTCGAGGATGTCGCCCCACGGCTGCTCGGTCCACAGGCCCAGGCGCCGGGCCTCGCCCTCGACGGAGGCCAGGGCCGCGGCGCGCTCCTCGGCGGTGAGGTCGTGGGCGTACACCTGCCGCCACCCGTCGCCGTCGTGGCGGAGGTAGCGGGTGCCGCAGGTCGGCATCAGGTGCAGCCGGCCGAGCTGCTCCGGGGTGGCGGGGAGGTGGGCGAGGACCTGGTCGCGGAACTGGCCGAAGTGGCCGCCGGAGATGATGCACACCGGCAGGTGGTCGAGCAGGGCGACGAGCGCGCCGGCCATCGGCGCCGGCATGGGCGACTTGGACGGTGCGAGGGTGTCGTCGAGGTCGAAGGCGATCAGCGCAGGGGCGGGCACGGTGCTCCTCGGTCGGGGTCCGCCCGATTATGCCCGGTGGCCGACGGCGTCCGGTCGCCGGCCGCGGCGCGCGGCGCGGTTGCTCGTCCCGGTGCTCACTCGGGTGCCCGCCGCCCGGCCGGGCCCGGTGCCCGCCGCCCGCCCGGCACAATGGGCCGCATGACGACCACACCGACCCTGCCCCTCAACGACGGCAGCCGGCTGCCCGCCGTCGGCCTGGGCACCTACCCGATGACCGACGACGAGGCCGCCACGGCCGTGGCCGGCGCCCTGCGGATGGGCTACCGGCTGGTAGACACGGCCGCGAAGTACGGCAACGAGGTCGGCGTCGGCCGGGGTATCGCCGCTTCCGGGGTGCCCCGGGCGGAGGTGCTGGTGACGAGCAAGGTCCGCGGCGCGGACCAGGGCTACGAGGAGACGCTGCGGGCCTGCGAGCAGACCCGCCGCGACCTCGGCCTGGAGTACCTGGACCTGTACCTCATCCACTGGCCGCTGCCCCGGGTGGACAAGTACGTCGACACCTGGCGGGCGCTCGTGCAGCTGCGGGCCGACGGGCTGGTGCGCTCGATCGGGGTCTCGAACTTCACCGCCGCCCAGCTCGACCGGCTCGTCGCCGAGACCGGGGTGACGCCGTCGGTCAACCAGGTCGAGCTGCACCCCGGCCTGCCCCAGGCCGAGCTGCTCGCCGCCCACGCCGAGCGGGGCATCCTCACCCAGGCCTGGAGCCCGCTCGGCCGGCGCCGGCTGCTGGACCACCCGGCGATCGTCGAGGCGGCCGGGAACCACGGCGTCTCCCCCGGCCAGGTGGTCCTGTCCTGGCACCACCAGCGCGGGGTGCTGCCGATCCCGAAGTCCGCCGACCCCGCCCGGCAGCGGGAGAACCTGGACATCTTCCGCTTCGCCCTGCACGAGCCGGAGATGGAGCGCATCACCGCCATCGCCGGCCCCCGGTACGGCGGGGACCCGGACGAGCACGAGGAGTTCTGAGCAGCCCAGGGAGCCAGCCGTCCGGGCACGGGCGTCAGCGGCCCGGGCGGGGTCAGCGGCCCAGGTACGCCCGGACCACGGCGGCGGGGATGCGGCCGCGGTCGGCGACGGCGATGCCCCGGGCCCGCGCCCAGGCCCGGACCTCCGCCGGGCTCGGCGGGGCCGGCTCGGGCGCGGCGCCGCCCTGCGGGAGGAGCAGGTCCGCGCCGGCGGCGGTGAGCGCGTGCGCGGCGAGCTCGGCGCGGGCCGCGCCGAGGAAGCGGTAGGTCCACTCCTCAGCCAGCGGGCGGGTCTCGGCGAACATCACCGGCACCGCCGGGAACCGGGCCTGCGCCTCGGCGAGGGCCTCGGCGACCACCCCGCCGGAGACGTGCTCGAGCCGGAAGATGCGGCTGTAGCGCTCCTCGACGACGACGGCGGCCCGGGGCAGCGCGGCCAGCTCGGCGAGGGCGTACGTCAGCCGTCCGGTGGTGAGGGACGCCGCGAGGTCCCCCAGGGACTTGCGCTCGACGGCGGCGACCACCTCGCCGTCGACCTCGACCGCATAGTCCCCGGCCGGCAGCCGGCGCCGCACGGTGGTGGCCTGCTGGTGGCTGAACCGGTAGGGGTACTTCTCCCGGATGTCGACCACGATCTCCAGGACCTGCCCGGTGGCGCGCCGGGTGGGCAGCGCGACCTTCGGCCGGGCCTGCTTGGTGGTGGTCGGGGACTGCCAGAAGATCATCTCCCGCCCCCGGGCGCGGGTCAGCACGATCTGCGAGCGGTTCTCCCGCCCCCGGTCCAGGACCAGGTCGATCGCGGGGCCGCGGCGGGAGCAGGAGCGGACCGGGACCCGCTCGAGGACCGTGGCGTCGGGCGGCCAGCCCTCGGTGCGGTGGCAGTACACCTTCGAGGTGCGCGGCCACGTCTCGCGGGCCTTGAGCACCAGGCCGTCGCGGCCGAGGGGCACCCACAGCAGGTAGGGCAGGGTCGAGCCGGGCTCCGGGTTGCGGGCGATGACGAAGTCCGCGTGCACGGCACCTCCTCGGCGTCAGGGCCAGTATGCCGGGGCCGGCAGGCCAGGGTATGCGTGGCACGGCAGCGTCTAGGCTCAGTCTGCGGATCGGAGGCCCGAGCATGAGCGATTACGTCGATTGGCCGGACGAACATGACGGGTCGGTCGGGCTCGCCGTGCTTCTGCCCGGGAGGAACTACCCCACGACGATGCCGCTCCTCACCTTCGCGGGCCTCGCGGCCGTCCAACACGGGTGGCGAGTTCGCGCCGTGTCGTGGAGCGCGCCCGACCTCGACACCGATGCCACGATCGAGTGGGTCGGGACGCAGTTGGCCGAAGTGGTCGGCGACTTCGACGGGCGCGTCCTTGTGGTCGGGAAGTCACTTGGCAGCTGCGCCGCTGCGCGTGCTGCTCGGCATGGGTACGACGGGATCTGGTTGACGCCTCTGCTGCACCTGCCCGAGGTCGTCCAGGCGATGTCCGGGCATCCCGGCCGACAGTTGCTCGTCGGTGGCACCGAGGACCCGGCATGGAGCATTGAGGCCGCCCGGAAGATCGGTGGAGAGATCGCCCAGATCGAAGGCGCTGACCACGGGATGTTCAGCGATGACGCGGTGCGAACTGCCGAGATGCACGTCGAAGTCGTCCGTGCGATCGACCAGTGGTTGCGCCTCACGCCGTGAGGAGCCAGTCTCGACCTCACGCCGTGAGGAGCCAGTCTCGATAGGTCTGGGCGAGATCGTCGTTTCGACGGTTACCGCGCTCGGGTTCGCTGATCGTGGTCGACCAGACACCGAGAGTGTTCGCAGCCGACGTCAGCGTGATGTTCTTTGCCCGCCGGAGCGGGCGCAGGTCGTCGACACCCGGAATCGACCGTCACCGTGATCGTGGTCGAGGTCGTCGATCATCACCGCCGCTGACAGCGGCGAGCGAGACCGGAAGGAGGAGGCCATGTCTGCGACCCCCGACTACATCGTCACCACGGGCGACTTCATCACTGAGTGGATGGAGCACCAGGGCGTCAACGCGGCAGAGCTCGCTCGCCGGCTCGGCGTGTCGCGCAAGCACTTGAGCGAGCTCCTGAGCGGCAAGGCTCCGCTCTCCCATCCGCTCGCCCTCGCCCTGGAGCGGGTGACCGGGGTGCCCGCTCGCATCTGGAACCAGTACGAGAGCGGCTACCGCGGCGATCTCGCCCGCCGCCAGGAGAACACGGACCCCGACGCCCAGTAGGAGCGGGTGCTTGCCGGCGAGCTCGGGATCGCAGCGAGCATCGGGCTCGGCCGCGCCCAGCGGGAAACCGGTGACTACGCCTGGGGGCAGGGTCTCAGGCGCACCGTCGAGCTCCAGGTGACGGCACCGGGGAGCAGGTGAGCGATGGCCGAGCGGGCGAGGCGGGTCTGGCTGCAGCGTCGACGTCGAGAATCGCCTTCCGGTGCACGGGTCGCCGGCGTCGGAGACCCGCTCAGCCGGTCCGCCGGGCCGGGCCGCGGTAGTGCTCGGCCAGCCGGGCGAAGCCCTCGTCCAGGCTCATTGCCGGCTCCCAGGACAGCGCGGCGCGGGTGCGGCGCAGGTCGAACCAGTGCGCCGTGCTGAGCTGCTCGGCGAGGAACCGGGTCATCGGCGGCTCGTCCTCCCCCGGCCGCACGGCCCAGGCCCGCTCCACCACGGCGCCGGCCGCCCGGGCCGCCCACCCGGGCACCGCCCAGCGCGGCGGCGGCACCCCGGCCGCCCGGCACATCCCGGCGATGAGCTCGGCCACCGGCCGCGGCTCGCCGTTGGTGACGACGAACGCCTCCCCGTGCACCCGCTCGGCCCGGTCCAGCGCGGCGAGCAGCGCGCTGACCGCGTTGTCCAGGTAGGTGGTGTCGATGAGCGCGGCGCCGCGGTCCAGCACCGGCAGCCGGCCGGCCGCCGCCCGGTCCACCACCCGCTGGACGAGCTGGGTGTCCCCCGGGCCCCAGACGATGTGCGGCCGGACCGCGACGACCGCGAAGCCCGGCGCGTCGGCGGCCAGCGCGCGCAGCTCGGCGGCGGCCTTGGTCCGGGCGTAGGTGCCGCGGGCCAGGTCCGGCCGGGCCGGGGCGGCGCCCGCGCCGACGATGGACCGGCCGGTGTGGGCCACCGACGGGGAGGAGACGAAGACGAACCTGGTGGCCCCGGCGGCCCGGGCGGCGCTCAGCAGTTGCTCGGTGCCGCCGACGTTGACGGCGGCGAACTCGGCCTCCGGCCCGGCGAAGGAGACCTTGGCGGCCAGGTGCACGACGGCGTCCTGCCCGGTGACGGCCGCGCGGACGGTCGCCGGGTCGGTCACCGAGCCGCGCACCTCCCGGGCGCCGGGCAGCCCCGCCGGGCGCCGCTGCAGGGTGGTGACCTGCGCGCCGCGGGCGAGCAGCGCCGTCGCGACGGCCCGGCCGAGCATCCCGGACGCGCCGGTGACCAGCACCCTCACGGCCGCTCCCGCCTCGCCGCCGCCCGCCTCGCCGCCGCCCGGCCGCCGGTCACGGCCCGCCCGCCGGTCACGGCCCGCCCGCCCGTCACGGCCGGCCCGCCCGGGCGCCGGCGAGGGCGCGGCCGGCCCAGGCGGCCAGCCGGGCCCGCTCGACCTTGGCGTTGTGCCGCACGTCGGTGGGCACCCGCGGCACCCGGAGCACCGCGGCGACCGGCACGGGGCTGGCCGCGCGGACCCGCCGGGCGAGCCCGGCCGGGGCGAGGGACCACGGCCGGCGGGCGCCGTCGTGCACGGCCGGGTCGGTCTCGAGGACGACGACGACCTGCTGCGCGCCGCCCGGGCCGACCCCGACCGCTGCCGCCCGGGCGACGCCCGGGATGCCGAGGACCGCGTCCTCCACGGCCACCGGGGTGACCACGCCGTCGGCGGTGCTGATGACGTGCCCGAGGCGACCCTCGATCCACAGCCGGCCGCGGGCGTCGAGGTGGCCGACGTCGCCGGTGCGGTGCCAGCCGGGCCAGGTGGCGGAGTGGTCCTGGGTGGCCCAGAGCCGGTCGTAGCGATCCTTCAGGTGCGGGGCGGTGACGAGCACCTCCCCGGTCACGCCGGGCGCCGCGGTGGGCTCGCCGGTGGCGCGGCCGGCGTCGTCGAGCGGCACGACCAGCACCCGGGCGCCGGGCACCGGGGTGCCCACGCAGGTGCCGCCGCCGGCCCCGGGGACCGCCGCGGTGGCCGCCTCCGCGGCGGCGGCGCGGATCTGGTCCAGGGAGACGTCGGTGACCGGGAGGACCTCGGTCATCCCGTACGGGGTGCGCAGGTCCGCGCCGGGCAGGACCTGGCCGGCGGCGGCGAGCCGGGCGGCGGCGATCGGGGCGCCGGCGGAGAGGACCAGGCGGGGCCCGGCCAGGGCCTGGCGCTGGTCGGGGGTGAGGTCGGCGGCGGTGGCGACGACGTTGGCCAGCGCCGACGGCGAGGCGAAGACCGCGTAGGCGTCGACGGCGGCGACGGCGTCGGCGAGGGCGGCGGCGGTGAGCTCGGCCGGGGCGGTGACGTCCATGTCCGGGGTGGCGGAGGCGGCCCCGGTGGCGGTGCCGAGCAGGGCGAACGGGGCGAACGCCGCGACGAAGGGGCGCTCCGGGGACAGCCCGTAGGTGGCGGCGACGACGTCCCGCATGCCGGCGAGGCGGCGGTGGGTGTACACGACGCCCTTGGCCGGGCCGGTGGAGCCGGAGGTGTACAGGATGGCGGCGTCCGCGTCGGGCGCGGGCTCGGGCGGCAGGGCGCGGCCGGCGGCGGCGAGGCGGGCGCCGGCGGCGGTGAGGTCGACCAGGGTGGCCGTGGCGCCGAGGGCCCGCCGGCGGGCGGGCCCGGCCGGCCCGGCGAGGATGCGGCGGCCGGGCCAGCGCAGCAGCCGGGCGCCGGTGACGGCGCGGGTGATGCCGACGAGGTGGTCGGGGTCGGCGGCGCGGACGGCGCGGGTCAGGCCCGCGGGGCCGAGGCCGGCGTCGGCCAGGACCACGACGGCGCCCAGGCGCAGGCAGGCGAACAGGGCGACGGTCAGGTCCACCCCGGGCGGGACCAGCAGGCTGACCCGCTGGCCCGGGCGGACCCCGGCGTCGGCGAGCCCGAGGGCGAGGTGGTGGACCCGGCGGGCGAGCTCGGCCCAGGTGACGGCGCTGCCGCCGGCGCCGAGGGCGACGACGGCCGGGGACGGGGAGCCGGCCTGCTCCGCCAGCGCCGTCCACAGCGGGCGGTAGGCGGCGGCCGGGTCGGGCGAGGCGGTGGCCAGGTCGGGCGAAACGGTGGCCGGGTCGGGCGAGAGGGTGTTCAGGGCGGGGGAATCGGCGGTCGGATCGGGCGGTGCGGCAGCGGCGGCCGGCGCGGGTGTGGCGGGCGAGCCGCCGGCGGCACCGGCGGCAGCTTCCGCACCGGCGGGCGCCCCCGCCCGGTCACCGACCCCGCGGCGCTCCAGCCACCGCACCACGGTGCCGGCGACGTCCGCGTCCTCCACCACCAGGTGCCCGGCCCCCTCGAACCGGTGCACGTCGGCGCGCGGCAGGCGGGCGCGCAGGTCGCGCAGGTAGCGCTCGTAGAAGACCGGGTCCCGCGGCCCCCACAGCAGCAGGGCGGGCAGGTCCAGGCGGGCGACGCCGTCGGCGATCCGGGTCAGCTCGGCGTGGCTGGGGTGGCCCGGGCCGACCGGGATGTCCTCGACGAACGTGCCGATGCTCCGGCGGTCGCGGGCGGTGGCGTAGGGCGCGCGGTAGGCGGACCGGACCGCTGCCGGCAGGGCGGGCCGGGCCAGCGCCAGGGTGGTGTCGAGGAACGCCGGGGTGCCGGTGGTGGCCGCGGTTCGCAGGCCGCGGCGGCGGGCCAGGCGCAGCAGGACCGGGACGTTCTCGCCGTCGGCGTGGTGCAGGGCGGTGTTGGTCAGCACCAGCCCGGCCCGCTCGCGCGGGTGGTCCACCGTCCAGCCGGCGGCGACGACGCCGCCCCAGTCGTGCCCGACGGCGACCACCGGCCGGGCGTCCCAGCCGGCGCCGGACAGGCCGAGGGCGTCGGTGAGGTCGCCGAGGTCGCGCACCCGCTCCGCGAGCCGGCGCGGGCCGGCGGTGCGCTCGGAGAAGCCCATCCCCAGCTGGTCGACGGCGACCACGCGCCACCCGGCGTCGGCCCCCGCCGCCAGCAGGGAGCGCCACAGGTAGGACCAGGTGGGGTTGCCGTGGACGCACAGCAGCGTGCCGCGGTGCTCGCCGGCGGGCAGGCTGGCGGCGTTGTCCAGGTAGTGCCAGGTGTGCCCGGCCGCGGTGATCCGGTGCGGCCATGCGGGGTCGACGCCGGGCCAGGGCTCGGCCGGCGGGCCGGCCGGGGCCGGGCCGGATGGGTCGGCGGCGGGTGCGGCGTCGCCTACGGAGGGGACGGCGGCGGGCCGGGCTGCCGCTCGGGAGGAGTCCACGGCGGGCGCGGCTGCGGGCCGGGACGAGTCCGCGGCGGGCCGGGCCGCCGTCGTCACCAGGCCAGCTCCAGCATCGTGGTGTTCAGGCCCGAGCCCACGCCCAGGCACATCACCCGGTCTCCCGGCGCCAGCGTCTCGGCCTGCTCGGACAGGGTCATTGCGATGGCGGCGGGCCCCACGTTGCCCCACCGGTCGAAGGTGACCGGGACGCTGGCCGGGTCCAGGTCGACCGCGTCGACGATGGCCTTGGTGTAGGGGGTGGAGATCTGGTGGGTGACGTACCTGGCCAGCCGGCGCCACCGCCACCCGTGGGCCTCGGCCTCGTGCCAGGCGTCGGTCACCAGCCGGAGCCCGGCGGCGAGCAGGTTCTTGGTGTCGGTGGTCATCTTCCCGAAGGACCCCACGCACAGCGCGTGGTGCTCGGTGCCGGCCCGGGAGACCCCGCCCAGGATGCGGTGGCCGTCGGGCCGCTCGCTGGCCCGGCCCAGGACGGCCGCCGCGGCGCCGTCGCCGAGGGTGAGGGAGGCGAACTGGTCGGTGTAGTCCTGCCGGGTGACGCCGCCGGCCCCGAGCCGGGCCAGGGTCTCCTCCTGGGTGGGGCGTACGTCCTCGGCGTCGACGACGACGGCGTAGTCGACCTGGCCGGCGTCGATCATCGCCGAGGCCATCTGCATGCCGTTGACGAACCCGAGGCAGGCGTTGGTGATGTCGAAGTTGAGGGCCGAGGAGGGCAGGCCCATCTTGTGGTGCACCCGGACGGCGACCGAGGGCTCGAGGTGGGCGCGGGAGACCGAGGTGTTGATGAGCAGGCCCACCTGGTCCGGCCGCACGCCGGCCGCGGCGAGGGCCTTGGCGCCGGCCTCGGCGGCCATGTCCTCGAACGCGGTGCCCGGCGCCCACCAGCGCCGCTCGATGACGCCGGAGACCCGCTCGAGCAGGTTCGCCGGCAGGCGCAGCGCCTCGCGGGTGGGGGCGAGGCGGTCCTCGAACTCGGTGGAGGGCACGATCACCGGTGCCTCGATGTGGGACAGCCCCACGACGGCGCTGTCTCGGTACCTGACGGTGGCGTTCCCTGGCTGCACGGGCCCCAGGCTACGGACCGGTAACCCGGGACGCATTCCGTTCACCCGGAGCGGATTCCGGGAACTCCGGCCGGCGTCGTCAACGTCACAGGGCGCCGAGGCGGGCCGCGGCTGCCGCCGCCGTCGTCACCGGTCTGGTCGCCCGGGCGGCGCCGGCCCGGCTCAGTCTCCGGGCGCGATCCCCGCGGCGCCGGTTCAGTGGCCAGGGCGCGCGGTCCGGGGCGGCCCGCTCAGACTCAGGGCGCGCCGTTCCCCCGGCGCGGGGACGGCGCGCCGCCGCGGTCGGCGTCGGGCACGTCCTCCACCGGGTGGCGGACGAGGAAGGTGATCGCCACCACCAGGCCGCCCCAGACGACGACGATGGCGATGATCATCATGAGGATCGCGACGGGTGTCATCGGGTGGCCTCCCGGTTCGTCGACCCGCCCAGCCGGGCGGCGTCGGCCGCGAAGCCGGGGAGCGGGTCAGGGGTGAAGTCGTCCACCGGGCGGCGCCAGCGGACCACGGTGTAGACGACGGCGGCCACGACCATGAGGGCCAGCACCCCCCAGCCGACGGTGTTCACGAAGCTCCACGGGTAGCCGCCGTACGGTTCCTGGAACAGGCTGACGATGGTCGTGATGAGCATGTAGACCAGCGCGATCGGGACCACCACGCCCACCAGCACGCGCCACCACGTCCCCACCCGGGCCGTCGAGATGGCGTTGAGGTGCGCCTGCAGCTCGGGGAGCTTGCGCACCCCGAGCCCGGCGACCACGCACATGAGGATGGCCGAGGCCACCACGCCGACCTCGTTGGTGTACTTGTCCACCGTGTCGAGCATCGCCAGGGAGGAGGTGGTGGAGTACAGCGCCAGGGAGACGACCGCGCACACGCCGCCGATGGCCAGCGAGACCTGCACCCGGGTCAGGCCGAACTTCTCCTGGAACGCCGCCGAGACCACCTGCATGATCGAGATGAGCGAGGTGAAGCCGGCCAGGGTGAGGGAGAGGAAGAACAGCACCCCGAACAGCGGCCCGCCCGGCATCATCGAGATGACCTGGGGGAAGGTGATGAAGGACAGCGAGACGCCGGTCAGCCCCTCGAGCTCGCCGACCCCGATGCCCTGCTGGGCCGCCATGAACCCGAGCGTCGCGAACACGCCGATGCCGGCCAGGATCTCGAAGGAGGAGTTCGCGAAGGCGGCCACGTAGGCGACCGGGGTGAGGTTGGAGCGGCGCCGGAGGTAGCTGGAGTAGGTGAGCATGATGCCGAAGGCGATGGACAGCGAGAAGAAGATCTGGCTGTACGCCGCGATCCACACCCCCGGGTCGCCCAGCGCCGCCCAGTTGGGGGTGAAGAAGGCGTTGAGCCCCTCCAGGGCGCCGTCGAGGAGGACGGCCCGGACCACCAGGATCAGGAACAGCACGACCAGCAGCGGCAGGAACACCTTGTTGGCGCGCTCGATGCCGCGCGCGACGCCGAGCGCCAGGATGACCAGCGTGACCACCCAGACGGCCAGCAGCGGCCAGAAGATGCCGCCGACGACGTCGGTGCTGACGGTCGCGCCGGCGTCCTGGAGGAAGTCGCCGATGAAGAACCCGGCCGGGTCGTCCCCCCAGGCAAGGGAGACGGAGAAGAAGGCGTACCGGATCGCCCAGACGATGATGACCGTGTAGTAGGTGGCGATGACGAAGGCGATCGCGACCTGGAACCAGCCGAGCGGCTCGAACCGCCTGCCCAGCCGGTGGAACACGGTCGGCGCGGAGCCGCGGAACCGGTGCCCGAGGGAGTAGTCCAGCAGCAGGATCGGCACCCCGGCGGTCAGCAGCGCCACGAGGTAGGGGATGAGGAAGGCGCCGCCGCCGTTCTCGTAGGCGACGCCGGGGAAGCGCCAGATGTTGCCCAGCCCGATCGCCGAGCCGATCGCGGAGAGCAGGAAGCCGAGCTGGCCGGACCACTGCTCGCGCTCGACGGTCGGCGGTGAGGTCGTCGCCATGAGGTGTCCTTCCGGAACTTTTCCGACGGCGGTGCGTTCTTGAACGACTGTGCGTTGAAGCGACACGGTAGCGCTTCCGCGGCGCGGCGGCCGTCGATTCGCCCGGGATGTCCTCGGCGCGGCGGCTGCCGATCCTCCTGGATGTCCTCGCCGCGGCGGCCGCCGACCGCCCCGGGAGGTCCTCAGCGGGGCGGCGCGCCGCCCGCCGGCGCGGCGACCAGGCCCAGCAGGTCGTGGGCGAGGCGGCGCCAGCGCGGCCGGAACGCGTAGACCCCGGCCAGCCGCAGGCGGGTCGCGGCGGCGTAGGCCGGCACCCGGTCCCAGAGCCGCGGGTCGGCCGGCAGGACGGCCCGGAGCGCGGCCCGCGCGGCCGCCGCCCGCGCGGGGCTCAGCAGGCCCTGGCGACGGCGCAGGTCGAGGTGGACGAGCAGGTTCGCCACGTCCAGGGCCCGCTCGCCGACGGCGAGGGTGTCGACGTCGATCATCCCGACCGTGCCGTCCGGGCGCAGGAGCAGCTGCTTGTCGTGCAGGTCCCGGTGCAGGACGCCGAGCAGCGGGCGGTCCGGGACTGCCCGCAGGGCCGCGGCGACGGCGTCGCGGGCGGTGGCCACCCGGCCGGGGTCGAGCAGCCCGTGGTGCACGGCGGGGCCGAGCCAGGCGGTGACGGCCGTCAGCTCCTCCTCGACGTCGTGCCGGGCGAGGTCGGGGTCGGGGTCGGCGGCGTGCAGGGCGGTGACCAGGTGGCCGGCCGCCGCCCAGCCGGCGCGGAGCTCGGCCAGCGGGCGGGCCGGGTCCGCGCCGACGGCGAGCAGGGTGCTGCCGCCCACGTCGGACCACCGCAGCACCCCGCGGGCGGCGCCGCGGTGGTCGAGCAGCTCGGGCACGGCGTCACCGAGGACGGCCCGGACGTAGCCGGCACGCCGCGCCATCGCCGGGCCCCGCGACGGCCGGACCACCTTGACGAACTCGGTGCCCGGGCCGGTGCCGGTGCCCGGGCCGGTGACGCGGACGACGGCGCGGCGACCGGGCCGGTGCGCCACGAGCCGGGCGCCCGGCAGCGCCAGCACCGCCGCAAGGGCGGGCAGCCGGGCGTCGGCGCCGGCGGGCTGGAGGAGCACCCTGCCGAGCGGTCGGGCCGGGGTCGGGGCCGCGGCCGCCGCGCGGTCCAGCGCCGCCGGGTCGGCGAACCACTGGCCGGCGACCGGCGGGCGGGCGTCGACGCCCGCGTCGGCGTCGGCGCCGGCCGGGGCGAGCTCGACCAGCGCGTGGTCGCTCCCGCGGGGCCAGGTCCGGACCAGCGTGTACCGGTGCTCGCCGTCGACGATCTCGTCGGGCAGCCGGCCGGGTGCCGGCGCCACATGGTCGATGGGTGCGGTCGCCGCGCGGTCGACGGGTACCGCCGCCGCAGGCTCCCCGGGTGCCGCCGGCGCGGGGGCGGCGGGCGGCGCCGGTTCCGCACCCCCAGCGACGCCTGGTCCTGGTCCCGCACCCCGCGTGACGCCCGCCGCCGGTCCCGCACCCCGGGCGCCGCCGAGCCGGGCCGGGCGAGGGCCGCCCGCGGTAGGCCGGGCGGCAGCGGTGACGGCGAGACGGTGCGCGGCGCCGACGAGCTCGCTGACCCGGTCCGACCAGCCCCGCTCGTGCCGGCGGAACGGCTCGGTGGCGCGCTGGAGCAGGGCCGCGGCGGTGCGGGCCGCGAGGGCCCGGTGGTCGACACGGCCGCCGGCCGCGCGGTAGCCGTCCAGCAGCGGGCCGAGCACCTCGGCGGGGTCGGCCGCGGCGGGCGCCCGGCCGGCGACGACCTCCGCCGCCGACCAGGACGCGAGGTCGGTCAGCGGGTCGGCCACCCCGCCCCGGTCCAGGTCCACCAGGGTCAGCGGGGCCTGCCCCGCCCCCGCGCGGGCCGCGCCCCCCGCCGCCCCGACCACCTCGGCGTCGGTCGGCCGAACGCCGGTGACGGACCCGGCGCCGGGGCCCGCCGGCCCGCCGTCGAGTAGGTCCGGCCGCACGATGAGCAGGTCCGGCCGCACGATCACCTGGTCCGCCGAGAGGTCGCCGTGGACCAGCGCGACGGCCGCCCGCCCGGTGAGCACCTGGCGGGCGGCCGCCGCGGCGCACCGCGCCCGCTCGCCGGCCGCCGGAACGATCGCCCGCACCGCGACCACGGCGGACGCCAGCGCCGCCGTCGGGTCGGCGGGCGCGCTGCCGGCCGGGGCGCCGGGCGGCACCGGCGCGGCGTGCAGGGCCGCGAGGATTCCCCCGACCGTTCCCCACAGCCCGGCCTCCCCCAGCAGGTCCAGCGGCGTGCCGGGCACGAACGCGGTCCGCACCACGCCCCGGCCGGAGACCCGGCCCAGGTCGGCGGTGGGCAGCCCGGCGCCGGCCAGCAGCCGGTGGGCGGCCACGTGCGCGGCCGCGGCGGCCGGCCGGTGGACCTTGACCAGCACGCGCCCGCCGTCGCCGTCGGCGACGGCGACCCAGCGCCGGCCGGGCTTGTAGACCAGCGGCACCAACGCTCCGGCGCCGGCCAGGACGGCCCGCACCCCGGGCAGGTGCCGGTCCGCGGTGGCCTCCCCCAGGGCGAGGCCGGCGGCGCGGTCGACGGCGGTGCCGCGGCCGACGTCGTCCCGCTCCCCGGCCCGGACGACCTTGGCGATCTTCTCGACGGCCACCGGCCGGTACGCGACCGCGAACGCCTGACGCGAGCGGCCGCCGTCGTCGGTGATGCGCAGGCCGGCGACCAGCGAGGTGCCGGGCTTGTACCGCAGGTAGGTGACCTCGGCGCTCCCGCCGCTCCCCCACGGACCGCCGAGCCGGGCGAGCAGCGCGGCCGGGTCGAGCACGGTGGCCAGGCCGGGCAGCGCGGGGTCGGCGGCGGCGAGCCGGTTGTCATCGGGCCGCACGGCGGTCCTCCTTCTCCTCGGGGTGCACCACGGCGAGGTGCCGCTCGGTCTTGGGGGCCAGGGCGCGCAGCCGCGAGCCTGGGGCGGCCAGCAGGTCGGCCGGGGTGCCGTGCTCGACCACCTGCCCCCGATCGAGCACCACCACCTCGTCGCAGCCCAGCACGTCGGCCAGGACATGGCTGACCAGGAACGTGGTGCGCCCCGCGGTGAGCCGGTCGACGGCCTCGAGCACGGCGGCCGAGCTCGCCGGGTCCAGCCCGGTGGTGGCCTCGTCGAGGATGATGACCGAGGCGTCGCGGAGCATCGCCCGGGCGATCGCCAGACGCTGGCGCTGCCCGCCGGAGAGGGTGTCCCCACGCTCCCCCACCACGGTGTCGTACCCCTGCGGGAGCCGCTGGACGAACTCATGCGCGTTGGCCGACCGCGCCGCCTCCTCGACCTCGGCGTCGGTGGCGTCGGCCCGGCCCATCCGGATGTTCTCCCGCACGGTGCCCGCGAAGAGGACGGACTCCTGCAGCACGACGGCGAGGTGGGCGCGGAGGGAGTCCACGGTGATGTCGCGCAGGTCGTGCCCGTCGACCCGGACGGTGCCGGCGACCGGGTCCTGCAGGCGCACCAGCAGGGCCGCGAGCGTCGACTTGCCCGAGCCGGACGGGCCGACGAGCCCGACCCGGGCGCCGGGCCGCACCCGCAGCGTCACGTCCTGCAGCGCCGTCGTGCCGTCGCCGTAGGAGGCGGTGACGTGGTCGAGCCGGACCTCCCCGACCAGCCGCCGGAGCGGGCGGGCGCCGGGGGCGTCGGTGACCTCCGGGCGGGTCGCCACCACAGCCACGATCCGCTCCCCGGAGGCGCCGGCCTTGGCGATCCGGCCGGTGTACTTGGCCAGGTCGCGCATCGGCTTGAAGGCGCCCTTGAGGTACTGCACGAAGACGACGAGCTCGCCCGGGGTGAGCCGCCCGGCCAGCACGGACCAGCCGCCGACCGCGAGCACCACGCCGGTGGCGACCCCGACCAGCAGGTCCGTGCGGCGCTCGAGCCCGGCGGAGAGCCGGGTGGCCCGCACGCCGTCGCGGAGCTCCTGGCTGCTCGAGACGGCGAACCGGGCCTCGAGCTGGCGCTCGAGGGAGTACGCCTGGACCACCCGCACCGCGCCGAAGGACTCCCCGGCCGCGCCGGCGAGGTCGCCCTCGCGGCGGCGCTGCTGCCGGGCGGCGCCGGTGATCCGCCGGGCGGACCGGGTGGACTGCAGCGCGAAGACCGGCAGGGCGGCCAGCACGACCAGCGCCAGGCGCCAGTCCAGGACCACCATCACCACCAGCATCGCCGCCAGCGTGACGACGTTGCCGAGCAGCGGCATCGCGGCGGTGACGGCGACGTCCCGGAGCTTGCCGACGTCGGACACCAACCGGGTGATCAGGTCCCCGGTCCGCGTCGCGGAGTGGAACCGCAGCGACAGGCGCAGCGCGTGCGCGTAGACGTCCGCCCGGACGGCGGTGGTCGCCCGGGTGCCCGCGAGCGCGAAGGCCACGGTGGTCAGGTAGGCGGCGAGGGCCCGCAGGCCGGCCACGACGACGACGGCGACGCCGCAGCCGACGAGCAGCCCGAGCACCCCCGGCCGGCCGGCCGCGCCCGGGGCGACGACGGCGTCGATGACCAGCTTCAGCGGCCACGGCTCGAGGAGGCGGAAGAGCACCTCGGCGAACAGCGCGACGAACCCGCCGGCGACCAGCCGGCGGTGCGGGCGCAGGTAGGGCCGCAGGTAGGCCAGGGTCCGGCGCAGCGCCGGGGCCGCGGAGCGCAGGTCGGCGGGTGCGCTCATCTAGCCCACCTCCCCGGCGGTCTGGTAGGCCGACGACGCCGCGCCGTCGGGCGCCGTGGCGTCGGCCACGGCACACTCGGGCGCCCCGCCGGCCACCGCGCCGTCGGCGCTGCCGAGCCGCAGGCCGGCCGCGGCGAGGCTGCGGTCGACGACCTGGGTCCAGGTGCGGGTGGCGACCACCGACGCTCGCCCGGCGCGGCCCAGGCGTCGGCCCAACACCGGGTCGTCGGCGAGCCGGCGCAGCGCGGCGGCGAGCGCGCCCGGGTCGGAGCCGGGGACCAGCAGGCCGGTGGTGCCGTCGTCGAGGACCGCGGGCAGCTGGCCGACCGCGGATGCGACGACGGGCAGCCCGGCGGCCAGGTACTCGTAGACCTTCAGCGGGGAGAAGTAGCCCGCGCCGTCGCCGGCGGGGTACGGCGCGGCGGCGACGTCCATCCGGTGCAGCCAGCCGGGGACCTCGGCCGGGCGCACGGCCCCGGTGAAGGTGACCGCGTCGGCGATGCCGGCGGCGCCGGCCCGGCGGCGCAGGTCGGCCGCCTCGGGCCCGTCCCCGACGAGGAGCAGCCGCGCGTCCGGCACCGTGCGGCGCAGGAGCGCGACGGCGTCGAGCAGGGTGGCGGTGCCGTGCCAGGGCTTCAGGGTGCCGACGAAGCCCACGGTGAACGGCCGCCCGGCCGCGGCGGCCGCGGCGGCCGCGGGCGCGGGGCGGATCCGGTCGACGTCGACGCCGTTCGGCTCCACCACCACCCGGGTCGTGTGCCGGGGGCCGAGGTGGCCGCGGACCCAGGCGGCGACCGGCTCGGAGACGCACACCACGGCCGTGGCGGCGCGGGCGGCGTCCCGGACGACGGCGTCGGCCTCGGCGGCGTGGACCAGGCCACGGTGGCGGGCCTGCTCGGCGGGCAGCGGGGCGTTGACCTCCAGCACCGCCGGGATCCGGCGGGTCGCGGCGTACCGGGTGCCGGCCCGGCTCCAGAGCGAGTACCGCTCGTAGACGGCGTCGAACCCGGCCCGGCCGCCGGCGGCGGTCAGGGCGTCGTGCAGGTGGTCGTCCGCGGCGAGCAGGGCGGCCTCGCGGGCGGCGACGTCGGTGCCGCCGTCGTCGCGGACGCCGGCGCCGTCGGCGCGGGCCGTGGGGCGGGCGAGCTCGTGCACCCGCAGGCGCCGCCCGGCGGCCGCGGGCGGTGCGCCGCCGGTCCGGCGGCAGAACAGGTCCACCGTGTGGCCGGCGGCGAGGAGGACCCGGACCACCTCCTGGACGTGCACCGAGGCGCCCTTGGTGCCGAAGACGGGGATACCCGGGTCGGCGCAGACGTAGGCGATCCTCACCGGGGCACCTCCACCAGGGCCGGCGCGGGCCGCGCTGGGGAGGGCTGCGCAGGAGCGGGTGCGGGCCGAACGGGCGCGGGCGGCGCGACGGACGCGGGCGCGGGCGGAAAGGCCGCCGGCGGGGCGGGCAGCGCGGCGTCGAGCCGGGCCGCCTGCCGGGCCGAGCCGAACTCCGCCTCAACCAGCGCGCGGGCGGCGCCGGCGAGCCGGGCCCGCAGCCCGGCGTCGTCGAGCAGCCGGCCGAGCGCGGCGGCGAGCGCCTGGGCGTCGCGCTGCGGGACGACCAGGCCGGTGCGCTCGGGCCGCACCGCCTCGGTGATGCCGGTGACGTCCGTGGCGACGCACGGGGTGCCGAGCGCCATCGCCTCGAGCAGCACGGTGGGCAGCCCGTCGGCGTTGCCGTCCGCGCCGACGACGCAGGGCGCGGCGAGGACGTCGGCGCCGCGCACCGCGGCCCGGACCCGGTCCTGCGGCAGCGGGCCGGTCAGCTCCACCACGCCGTCGAGCGACCGGTCCCGGACCTGGGCGCGCAGGTCCGCCTCGCGGTCCCCGCCGCCGACGATGCGGCACCGCACCGGGCGGCCGGAGCGGCGCAGGAGCGCGACGGCGTCGACCAGAACGTCGAAGCCCTTCTTCTCCACCAGCCGGCCGACGGCGACCACGGTCGGCACGGGGCCGGCCGGGCGGTCCGCGGGGGCGGTGCAGCCGAAGGCGGCGAGGTCGAGGCCGTTGTAGATCCGGTGCACCGGCGTGCGGGCCACCGCGGCCGGGAAGGCGGCGGCCAGGTGCCGGGCGTTGTAGTCCGAGACGGTGACGACGTGGTGGGCGTCGGTGATCTTCCGGGCCAGGTCGGCGGGGTCGACGCTCTCGTGGAAGATGTCCTTGGCGTGCGCGGTAAAGGAGTACGTCACCCCGGTGAGCAGCGCCGCGAGCCGCGCCACGGTGGTGGCCAGCGAGGCGAAGTGCGCGTGCAGGTGCGTGATGCCCCGCTGCTGGACCTCGGCGGCGACGTCGAGCGCCTGGGCCGCGTCGGGGGCCTCCGCGCTCAGCAGCTCGGGCAGGACCTCGGGCAGCCGCGGCAGGACCGCGCCGGCGGACGCCAGGCTCGCCCACAGGTCCTCGGCCTTGCGGGCCCGCGGCACGTAGGTCACCGGCGCCTGCACCCGGGCCAGGGTGTCGTGGAACCGCGGATCCACTGGCGGGCGCAGGGCGAAGATCTCGATGTCCGCGCCCCGGGCCTCCCGGGCGATGATCTCGGAGACCACGAAGGTCTCGGAGAACCGCGGGTACATCTTCAGCACGTACCCGATCCGCTCGGGGCGGCGGCCGTCCGGCCCGGCAGCTCCCGCCGGCACGGTGGCACGGTCCGGCCTGGTGGCACCGGCCGGCGGCCAGCCGGCGTCCTCCGGCCCGGCAGGGGGCGTGGCAGCGATGAGGTCAGGCGACATCGGCGTTCTCCTCCAGCCCGACGAGGGCGGTCAGCAGCCTGGGCAGCCGGGCCAGGCCGTCCAGGTCGACGTCGGCGGCGGGCCGCGGGCGGGGCCCGGCCGCCACGGCGGCGGCCCAGGTGCCGAGCCGGGCCGGGGTGAGCCGGTCCGGGGTGAGGTGGTCGAGCAGGTCGGCCCGGGCGAGGGCCCGGGCGCGGACGAGCTGCTCGGCGCGGGGCGCCACCCGCGGCACCACCAGCAGCGGCGTCCCGGCGGCCAGCGCCTCGCAGACGGTGTTGTACCCGCCCATCGCGACGACGGCGGCCGCGCGGGCGAGCAGGTCCGGGGCGTCGTCGACATAGTCGTGCACCTGCACGTCGCCGCGGCGCGTCGCGGCCTCGGCGCACCGGCGGTGCTGCTCGGCGGGCATCTGGGGGCCGGTGACCAGCACCCCGGTGTGCCCCGGGGGCAGCGGCGCGCGGACGAAGGCCTCGGCGAGCGCGCCGCCGTCGGACCCACCGCCGACCATCGCGAGGACGAACGGCCCGGGCACGGCGGTGCGGCGCCGCCCCGCGCCGTCCGTCCGGCCCCGGGCGAGGTAGCCGGTGTGCACCGTCCGTCCGCGCACCGCCGCCGGCAGGCCGAGGTCCGCGACGACGTCGTGGACCCCGGCGTCGCCGTAGACCCAGACCGCGTCGTACCAGCGGAGCACGGCGGCGGTGGCCCCCTCGTGCGCCCACTCCCGGCGGGCGGCACTCGGGTCGTCCAGCACGTCGCGCAGGCCGAGCACGACCTTGGTGCCGGTGGCGGCGAGGGCGCGCAGGGCCGGCTCGAGCTCGCCGCGGAAGCCGCGCGGGTGCTTGTCGACGACGAGGACGTCCGGCCGGAAGGAGGTGACGGCGGCGGCGAGGACCGAGCGGCGCATCGCGAGCACGTGCTCCTGGCCCACCGAGAGGTGCCGGGCGCCGTAGCCGCCGTCGGCGTCCTTGGCCAGGGCGGGCAGGGAGACCAGGTCGCAGCGCTCCGGCCGGTGGGCGGTGACGACCTCGGGGGCGCCGGTGAGCAGGAGGACGTCCGGCGTCGGGTCCAGCGCGGCGAGGGACCGGGCGATGGCCAGGTTGCGGCGCACGTGCCCCAGCCCCTGGGCGTCGTGGGAGTACAGGGCGACCCGCAACGGGCGGCGGCCGGCGCCGTCGTCGACGGTGGCGCGCCGCGGCTCCCCGGTCCCGGTCGTGGGCCGGCGCAGCGGCTCCCCGGTGGTGGTCGTGGGCCGGCGCCGGGACCCTGCCGTGGTGGTCGTGGGCCGGTGCCGCGACCCTGCCGCTCCCAGCACCGGCGGGGCGGACCCGGTCGCGTACCCGCCTGCCGCGTTCCTGAGCATCATGGTGACCCCTCGTTCGGCATCTCTCGGTGCGGACCACCGTGGCGCGCGCAGGTGATCGTCAGGTGATGGGCAGATGAGAACGTCCTCATGAAGTCAGGAGGGCCCGCCCTGCCCCCCGGACGACGCGCATGCGCCACCTCCTGGTGAGGTGTTGCATCGCCCCCTTGAGCTCGCCCGACGGCAAGCCGCCATAACGAGCACAGACTTGGCGAGGGCGGCGCCGACGCTCGGCGCTCGGCGCTGCGCAGCAGGTCGCCGCGCTCCCGCTCGGTGACGACCCGCGCGGTGCCCGCCCGACGGCGAGCGGGCACGTGGACCGGCCGTGGCAGCCGGCGGCGGCGCGTGTGGGAGCATGGCCGGCGCCGCCCGGACCACGAGGAGACGCACATGGCCACCCCGCACATCTCCGCCGAGAAGGGCGACTTCGCCCCGGCCGTCCTCATGCCGGGCGACCCCCGGCGGGCCGAGCGGATCGCCGCCCAGCTCATGCCGGACGCCCGGAAGGTCTCCGACGTGCGCGGGATCGGCGCCTACACCGGCACGGTGGACGGCAAGCCGCTGTCCGTGATGGCCTCCGGGATGGGCATGCCGTCGCTGGGCATCTACGCCAACGAGCTCTTCCGCTTCTACGACGTCCAGCGGATCATCCGGGTCGGCACCGCGGGCGGCCTCTCCCCCAAGGTCAAGGTCGGGGACGTCGTCGTCGCCCTCGGCGCCCACACCGACTCGGCGATGAACACCGCCCGGATCCCGGGCATCCACTTCTCTGCCGTCGCCTCCTACCCGCTGGTGGCCGCCGCGGTCGCCGCCGCCGGCGGGGCCAGCGACGTCCACGTCGCCCCGGTCGTCTCCCGGGACCACTTCTACGGGAACCCGCCGGAGCAGGTCCAGGCGCTGGCCGACTACGGGACCCTGTGCGTGGAGATGGAGGCGGCGGGCCTGTACGGGGTCGCGGCGGAGCTGGACCGGCAGGCGCTGGCCGTCCTGACCATCTCCGACCACCTGCTCGACGGCGGGGCGGACATGACCGCCGAGGAGCGGGAGCAGAACTTCAGCCGGGCCCTGGGCCTCGCCGTCGCCGCCGCCCACTGCTGACGCCGCCGCACCCGTTGCATCCCCCGGGTCTGCGTCGCACACTGGGTGCCTAGGGCCCCAGGCGTGACGGAGGTCACCATGCGCACCGACGAGTTCGACATGCTGCCGATGCTCTCCCGTGGCAAGCACCGCAACCCCCGCAAGGGCGCGTGCTTCATGGAGCTGGCCTCCTTCCTGGCCGGGGAGCGCTGGAGCGACCGGCCGCGCTGCACCCACCCGCTGCTCGCGCACCTGGCGCGGCTGGTGAACGACTGCAGCTCCGACGAGGCCCGGCCGCGCCTGGCGCCGCTGATCCCCTCGGTCATCGGTCTCACCAGCGACGACCCGCGGTGGAACCACGAGATCGCCTACCTGGCCGCCCGGCGGGCGCTGCCGGTCGTGGCCGAGGAGACCCAGCGGGCGCTGTGCGTCGGGCTGCTCAGCCTGGACCGCATGCTCGCCCGGGGTGACGGGCGCACCGAGGACCAGCACCGGCCGGAGACGGCCGCCGCCCTGGCCGAGGTCCCGCTGGCCGCCGCCTGGGCCCGGGACTTCATCGCCCACGGCATCATCGGGCCGGCCCGCTACCACCCCGGCCCGGTCATCCTGGACTTCGCCGTCCCCGGGATCGCCGCCGCGTGCGTCCCCGACGCCGACGATCGGCTGCGCGACCTGCTCACCACGGCCATCGCCACCTGCGAGCAGCTCCGCGGCCGCGCCGAGCGCCGCGACCTGCGGCCGGAGGAGTGGCGCAGCGTCGTCGCCCCGGCGGTGGTGGGCTGACCGCAGCCCCTCGGTTGACCCCGCCGGCCCGATCATCGTCGCCGCACGCGCGGACCCGCACCGACCAGCCCGCGAACCCGGCATCTCGGGCACATCGATCGGCGGAAACAACGTTCGCGCCGCCCCCTGCGCCAGTACGCTCCCGGTATCGGGGAATCCGCGTCGCAGAGGGAGCGGGACATGTCCCAGGAGAGCAACGCCGGTCCCGGCACGATGGACCGCAGCAGCACCGACCACACCACGACGGCGGGACCGCTCGCCGTCGGCGCACCGAGCACCACCACCGAACGCGGGTCCGCTGGCGGGCCCCACGGGCAGATCACCACGGACGGGCCGGTCCTGGCCCAGCCGACCCGCCGCGGCCCGGGCCGGCCCCGGCACGCCGACACCGAGGAGCGGGCCTACCGCGCCGTCCTCGAGCTCTTCGGCCGCAAGGGCTGGTCGGGGCTGAGCCTCGACGGCGTCGCCACCCACGCAGGCATCGGGAAGTCCTCGATCTACCTGCGGTGGAAGGACAAGCGGGACCTGCTCCTGGACGCCGTGCGCGACCTGGACCGCCGCCACCGCTTCCCGGAGCCCGGGCCGGAGGGGATCCGGGAGTACCTGATCGCGCACGCCCGCGCCCGGGCCGACATCTACCTCAGCGAGTACGGCCCGGCGATGGTGCACCTCTTCTCCGGTGCGCTGGTCAACCCGGAGGCGTTCGCGGAGATCCGGCAGGAGGAGATCGCCAAGGGCATGGCGGGCCTGTCGCACCGGATCGAGCGCGCCATCGCCGACGGCGAGCTGCCGCCGGAGACCTCGGCCTGGCACCTCCTCGACGCCATCGAGGGTGCGGTGTTCGTGCACATCTTCGTCAGCTCGGCCGGCGAGCGGGAGGAGGCCGCGGAGGGGATCGAGGACTACGTCACCGAGCTCGTCGACATCCAGCTCCGGGGGATCCGCGGCGGGGAGTGAGCACGTCGGCCGACCGCCCCCGGGCGGATCGACGACGCTCAGGCACTACGGGCGACGCTCAGGCGCTGCGGACGAGGGCGGGTCCGCCGGTGCCGAGCAGGGTCTCCTCGACCCGGTCCATGGCCTCGCGGAGGAGGTGGCCGTCCGCCTCCGCCAGGGTGTCGACGACGGCGTCGAGCAGCCGGAGCTGCAGCGCCTCGGCCTGGCGGAGCACCACCTCGCCGGCAGCGGTCACGTGCACCAGCGCGGGGTCGGCGTTCGCCGGCGCCCGGACGTCCCGGTGCCGGGCCAGCAGGCCGCGCTCGACGAGGCTGTCCACGGTGACGACGGCGGCGGCGTCGAGCTGACCGGTGCGCCGGGCGATGCTGCGGGGGTGGTCGCACCCGCCGGCGACCGCGGTCAGGGTCTGGATCTCGCCGGACCGGAGGCCGAGGAGCTCCTCGGTGGTCGGCAGCAGGTCCGCACGCGCGCCGGTGAGGGCGAGCATGCGCTCGGCCAGGTCCAGGCTCTCGTGGACCTCGGCGCTGGGGATCGATCGACGGATGGCCAACCGCAGCCGGGCCACGCCCTCGGTCGACTGCTGCTCGGACGCGGACGGGCCGGGGGTTGCCACGTCGGTGGCCGGCTCGGCGGGCGGTGTGTCGGGCGCTGGGTTCTCCTGCTCGGTCACGCCCTGTCCAACGGAGACCTCGTCATGACCGTTCCATGGACCTACCGAGACCGACGAGCGCGGCGACCGTGCCGCCGGAGCCAGCGGCGTCACCGACGCGGCTGGCCGGCCGCTCCTGCGGCCGTCCCGTCGGGGAGATCGACGTCGCTCGTGCGGCAGGAGATTGGCCCGGTCAGCCGCCGGGACCGGCCGTCTCGGCGCTGCCGGCGGCCTCGGCCAGGGCCCGCAGCTTCTCGGTCTGCACCGACCCCGCCGGCGCGAGGGCCACGCGGGCCCGGGTGAGGGCCCGCGGGGTGCTGCCGGTCCCGGCGCCGAGCAGCGCCGCCTCGCCCAGCACCGCGCCCGGCCCGAGCTGGGCGGTGGCGCCACCCTCGCGCTCGACGGCGAGGACGCCGTCGAGCACGACGCACAACCCGGCGCCGTCCACCGCCTCCCCGGCCGGGACCTCGCGCACCACCGGCTCGGCACCGCCCAGCACGCCGTCGGCCAGCTGCTGCGCCACGGCGCGCGCCACCGCGTCGGCGAGGTCGGCGGAGTCGACCCGGCCCCAGGGCGTGCGCTGGGCGAAGACCTCGGCCAGCCAGGTGGCGGAGCCGACGTCGGCGGGCGTGCTGCGCAGCACGACGTCGCCGCCCGGGCCGTAGACCCAGTGCCGCGGGAACGCGCTGGCGGAGGGCATCGTCACCTCGGGCGGGCCGTCCGGCCGCAGGGTCAGCGCGAGGGTGCTCCAGACGATCGGCGCCTCCCAGGTGCGCCCGCCGCGCGCGGTGGTGCGGGCGATCGGCACCCCGGTGCGCCCGCCGGCCGTCTGGGTGAGGTAGACGCTGCCGTGCTCGACGACCGCGTCCTCGCGCAGGATCGGCAGGGCGTAGCCGCCGAAGGAGGCGTCGACCGCGGGCAGGCGGACGGTGGAGGGGCCGGCCACCACGCCGGCGGCCGGGTCCAGCCCCCAGGCGCGCGGCGTGCCGTCGTCGTCGAACTCCGCCCACCCGGACAGCACGTTGGCGAAGCGGAACCGCTCGTCGAGGCGCAGGTCGTCCAGGGCGTCCGGGCCCCCGGCCAGTCCCGGCAGGGGCGGGCGGTCGTAGTGGGCCAGGCCGCCGTCGAAACCGCCGCGCAACCACTCGGCGACCGAGGCGGCCGGCACCCAGGACACGCAGACCGCGCTCGCTGCTACGCGCATCGTCACCTCACCCCTTCTCTGCGCTCATCCAACACGAGAGCCCCGACGGCGGCGAGAGCGGCACCGCCGGGCGGGTGCCGACGGCGGCGAGGGGGCACCGCCGGGCGGGCGCCGACGACGGCGAGGGGGCACCGCCGGGCGCCGACGCGGCGGCCTCCGGACGGCCTCCGGCCGCCCCGCCGACACACCGACATGCAGACATCTCGAAGTCGAGACACCTCGTCGGGCTGCTGCTAGGTTGGCGCGGTCTCAAGGGTGAGTCACCTCACACGATCGGAGTGTGTATGTCCCACGACCCCGAGGCGCACCTGCCTCCCCGCCATGACCCGTTGCCCGCGATCAGCGACGAGGACGGCCCCGGACCGAGCGCCGAGGAGTTCGCCCGGGTGCAGCAGTCCGCCGAGTTCCAGCAGCTGCGGTCCCGGTTCCGCCGGTTCGCCTTCCCGATGACGGTGGCGTTCCTGGTCTGGTACTTCGCCTACGTGCTGCTCTCCACCTTTGCCGAGGACCTCATGTCCGTCCCCGTCATCGGCTACCTCAACGTCGGGCTGCTGCTGGGGCTGGGCCAGTTCGTCACGACCTTCCTCATCACCTGGCTCTACGTGCGCCACGCCAACCGCAACCTTGACCCCGTCGCCGGCCGCCTGCGGGCGGAGCTGGAAGGAGAGGCCTGATGGACGTCGGCAACCCCTGGCTCAACCTGGCGATCTTTCTCGCCTTCGTCGTCGTCACCCTGGTCATCGTGGTCCGGGTCTCCCGGACGACGACGTCGGTCGGGGACTTCTACCACGGCGGCCGCGCCTTCAGCGGCCGGCAGAACGGCATCGCCATCTCCGGGGACTACCTCTCCGCCGCCTCCTTCCTCGGCATCGTCGGGGCGGTGGCGCTCTACGGCTACGACGGCCTGCTGTACTCCATCGGCTTCCTCGTCGCCTGGCTCGTCGCGCTCCTGCTGGTGGCCGAGCCGCTGCGGAACACCGCCAAGTACACGATGGCCGACGTGCTCAGCTTCCGGATGCGGCAGCGCCCTGTGCGCACCGCCGCGGCCACCTCCACCCTCGCGGTGACCTTCTTCTACCTGCTGGCGCAGATGGCCGGCGCCGGCGCGCTGGTGGCGCTCCTGCTCGGGATCGACAGCCGGGCCGGCCAGGGCGCGGTCATCGCCGTCGTCGGGGCGCTGATGATCGTCTACGTGCTGGTCGGTGGCATGAAGGGCACCACCTGGGTGCAGATCATCAAGGCGGTGCTGCTCATCGTCGGCGCCGGCGCGATGTTCGTCTGGGTGCTCGGCCTCAACGGGATGAACCTCTCCCGAGTGGTCGGGGACGCCGTCGCGGTCCACCCGGAGGGCCTGCGGGTGGCCGAGCCGATGCTCCAGTACGGCGGGAGCACCGCGTCCAAGCTCGGGTTCGTGTCCCTGGCCGTCGCCCTGGTGTTCGGCGCGGCGGGCCTGCCGCACGTGCTCATGCGGTTCTACACGGTGCCCACCGCCAAGGAGGCGCGCCGCTCGGTGACCTGGGCGATCGGGCTCATCGGCGCGTTCTACCTCTTCACCTTCGTCCTCGGCTTCGGCGCGGCGTACCTGGTGGGCGCGGACGTCATCATGGACTCCCCCGGCGGGGCGAACTCCGCGGCCCCGGCGCTGGCCTACGCCCTCGGCGGCACGCTGCTCCTGGGGTTCATCAGCGCCGTCGCGTTCGCGACCATCCTCGCCGTCGTCGCCGGCCTGACGATCACCGCCTCGGCCTCCTTCGCGCACGACATCTACAACGGCGTGATCAAGGGCGGCCAGGCGGACCCGCACGAGGAGGTCAAGGTGGCCCGCCGCACGGCGGTGGTCATCGGGGCCGTCTCGATCGTCGGCGGGGTGCTCGCGAACGGGCAGAACGTCGCGTTCCTGGTCTCGCTCGCGTTCGCGATCGCCGCCAGCGCGAACCTGCCCTCGATCCTGTACTCCCTGTACTGGAAGCGGTTCAACACCCGCGGGTCGGTGTGGAGCATCTACGGCGGGTTGATCTCCGCCGTCGTCCTCATCGTCTTCTCCCCGGTGGTCACCGGCTCGGAGACGGCGATGTTCCCCTCGGTGGACATCGCCTGGTTCCCGCTGTCCAACCCCGCGCTGGTCTCGGTCCCGCTCGGGTTCTTCCTCGGCTGGCTCGGCTCGGTCACCTCCAACGAGCACGACGAGCTCAAGCAGGCCGAGATGGAGGTCCGGTCGATGACCGGGGCCGGGGCGGAGAAGGCGGTGATCCACTAGCTAGGCGTCCGCCGCGTGCGGCAGGTCGGTTTGCCGCACGCGGCACGCCCTGGCCGACGGCGGCCCCTGCCTCTCCCGGCCAACGGCGGCCCGTGCCCCGCCTTGCCTGGCCGACGGCGGCCCCTGCCCTGCCGGCCGACGGCGGCCCCGCCCGGCTTGCCCGCCTGCCCTAGCCTCGCCGACGGCGGCCGCGCGTGCCAGGGTTAGCTGCGACCGGCGTTCAGAACTAGTCCGCCCCACGGGGCGAGATCGGGGTCGACGACGACAATCCCCTCGTCCACCGCCTCGCCCCGGACCGGGCGGCACCTGATGCGCAACAGCGCCTTCCGCCGGCTCTGGCTGACCAGCGGCGCGAGCGCCGTCGCGCTGTCGGCGTACCTGCTGTTCGAGCAGTGGTACGTGGTGCGCGAGCTCGGCGAGCCGTCGGCGCTCGGCGCGGTCATGGCGGCCACCGTGGCGTCGCGGCTGCTGCTGATGTCGGTCGGCGGCGTGCTCGTCGACCGGTTCCGGGCGGCCCGGGTCGCCGCGTGGTCGGCCACCTCTCGGCTCGCCCTGGTGCTCGTGATGGTGGGGTTCCTGCAGGCCGGCTGGCTGACGGTCACCACGGTGCTGGTTTTCGGCGTCCTGTACGGCGCGTGCGACGCGTTCTTCTCCCCCGCGGTGACCTCGCTTGCGCCCCGGCTGGTCCCCGGTCAGCAGCTCCGGGCGGCGAACGCCGCCCTGCACAGCACCAACCAGGGCGGCATGATCGCCGGGCCGCTGCTCGGCGCCGCGGTCCTGGCCCTCTCCTTCACCGCCGCCCTGGTGGCGGTCGCGGCCCTGCTGGTGGTCGCGGCCGCCTCGGTGGCGTGGCTGCAGGAGCCGCAGCACACCCGGCGGGCTCCGGGGACCCGGCTGCTCGACGAGGCGCTAACCGGCCTGCGGCACCTGCGCACCGTGCGCGGCGCGTGGCAGAACCTCCTCATCATCGTGGCGGTCAACCTGGTCTTCATGGGACCGCTGCTGATGGGCATCCCCCTGCTCGTGGCCGCGGACCCCGCCGCCACCCCGGCCGACCTCGGGGTCCTCCAGGGCGCGTACGCCGCCGGCATGATCGCCGGCGCGGGCGTCGCGGCGCTCGCCGGCGACCGGCTCTGGCTGGTCCGGGCGCTGCTGCCCTTCCTGGGGGCCTGCCTGGTCGGCGTCGGCCTGCTGCCGCACCTGTGGCAGGTCGGCCTGATGGCGGCGATGGGGATCGCCAGCTCGGTCATCAACGTCCTGATCATCACCCACATCCAGCGGGCGACCGACCCGGAGATCATCGGCCGGGTGATGGCCTTCGTGACGATCGCCTCCAGCGGCACCCTGCCGGTCTCCTACGCGGTGCTCGGCGCCCTGGTCGGCGCCGGGCTGCCCGTCGCCGCGGTGATCGTCGGGGCCGGCGCGCTGGTGCTCCTCCTGGGCGCCGGGTTCGCCGTCGGGGCCGGCCTCGCCGGCCGCCGCACGCCGTCGCCGGCCACGACCCGCTGACGGTCCCGCACCCACGGCACGTGCTGGCCACGCGCCTGGTTGCCGCGCCTGCCGCCGGGGGATCGCCGAGTGGTGTTGGGTGGGCTGCTGGACCTGAAGGAGGCGGAGATGGCAGGCGTCGGCGGCACGGACCTCGACCGGGCGACCACGGCGATCGAGCGGGCGCTGCGCGACCGGCGCCTCACCGACCTCGCCGGTCTGCTCGCCCCGCTCCGGTCCCCGGACGTCGTCGCCGTGCTGGAGCAGCTCTCCGGCCACGACCGCGCGGTGGTCTACCGGTTGCTGCCGAAGGACGTGGCGCTGGCGGTCTTCGAGGCGCTCGACCCGAGCCTGCAGGGCGACCTGGTGCTCGGCCTCCAGGCCGAGGAGGTCGCCCGCGTCTTCGCCGGCCTCGAGCCGGACGACCGCGTCAGCCTGCTGGACGAGGTGCCGGCGGGGGTGGCGACCCGGCTGCTGCACGGCCTGACGCCCGGGGAGCGCGAGCGCACCGCGGTGGTCCTCGGGTACCCCGGGGGGTCGATCGGGCGCCGGATGAGCCCCGGGGTCGTCACCGTCCACCCGGACGCCTCCGTGGCGGCCGCGCTCGACCGGGTCAAGTCCCGGCTGGACGACGCCGAGACCGTCTACACGGTCGCCGTCGTCGACGACGAGCGCCGCCTCGTGGGGGTGGTGAGCCTGCGCGACCTGATCCGCGCCGAGCGCGGCGCGGCGGTCGGCGCCGTCATGCGCGAGCCCTTCGCCGTGCTGGCGAGCTCGGACGCCGAGGCCGCGGCCCGGCGCTGCGCCGACCTGAAGCTCCTCGCCCTGCTGGTGGTCGACGAGGAGCAGCGGCTGGTCGGCATCCTCACCGTCGACGACGCCCTACGGATCCTGGAGGAGGCGGACAGCGAGGACCAGGCGCGCATCGGCGGCGCCGAACCGCTGCGCCGCCCCTACCTGTCGACGCCGGTCCGCGCCCTCGTGCGGTCCCGGGTGGTGTGGCTGCTCGTCCTGGCCGTCGGCGCGACCCTGACCGTCCGCGTGCTCGAGGTCTTCGAGGCGACCATCGCGCAGATGGTGGTCCTGTCCGTGTTCATCCCGCTGCTGATCGGTACCGGCGGGAACACCGGGAACCAGGCGGCGACGACCATCACCCGGGCGCTCGCGCTCGGCGACGTCGCGCTGCGGGACATCGGCAAGGTCCTGGCCCGCGAGGCGTGCACCGGGCTGAGCCTCGGTCTCGTCCTCGGCGCCGCCGGCTTCGGGCTGGCCACGCTGGTCTACGGCCCGTCCGTCGGCGCGGTGATCGGCCTGACGCTGGTCGCCGTCTGCACCGTGGCCGCCACGGTGGGCGGGGCGATGCCGATCGTGGCCAAGCGGCTCGGCGCCGACCCGGCGGTCTTCTCCAACCCGTTCATCTCCACGTTCGTCGACGCGGCGGGGCTCATCCTCTACTTCCTCATCGCCCGGGCCCTGCTGGGCCTGTAGCGGACCGCGCGGCAGCAGGCGGGCGCCGTCGGCCGGCGAACCGCTCGAGCCCCAGGGTCCGGCGTCAGAACAGGGCGACCTTCGGGGTCTTCGGGAAGATCTCGTCCAGGGCTGCCTCCTCGGCCGGGCCCGGCCGCCAGCCGGCGGCGGCGGCGTTCTGCCGGACCTGCTCGGGCCTGGTCGCCCCGGCGATGACGGAGGCGACGGCGGGGCGGCTGGCGAGCCAGGAGAAGGCCACCTCCACCTCGGTCAGGCCGCGCTCCCGGGCGAAGGCGGTGAATGCGGCGAGCTGGTCGAAGTCGGCCTCCTCCAGCAGGTATTGACGGGTCCGGGTGAGCCGGCTGCCCGGCGGGGCCGACCGGTGCCCGTACTTGCCGGTGAGCAGCCCGTTGGCGAGCGGGAAGTACGGCAGCACGCCGAGCCCGTAGGCCTCCGCGGCCGGGACGACCTCGAGCTCGGCGCGCCGGTCGAGCAGGTTGTAGTGGTTCTGCGCGGAGACGAACCGGGTGTACCCGCCCGCGCGGGCGACGTGCTCGGCGTCGGCGATCTGCCACCCGGCCAGGTTGGAGTGCCCCACGTAGCGCACCTTGCCGGCCCGGACCAGGTCGTCCAGCGCGGCGAGGGTCTCCTCCACCGGGGTCAGCGGGTCGGGGCTGTGGTACTGGTACAGGTCGATCCAGTCGGTGCCGAGCCGCCGCAAGGACGCCTCGACGGCGGTGACGATGTACCGGCGGGACCCGCGGGCGCCGAAGTCGGGCCCGTTCGCGCCGCGCATGTCCATCCCGAACTTGGTGGCGACGACGACGTCGCCGCGACGCCGGCCCAGCGCCCGGCCGAGCAGCTCCTCGCTCCGCCCGGGGGTGGCGCCGTAGGTGTCGGAGGTGTCGAACAGGGTGATACCGGCGTCGAGCGCGGCGTGCACGACGGCGGCCGCGCCGTCCGCCGACTCGGTGGCGGTGCCGGGCCGGCCGAGGTTGTTGCACCCCAGGCCGACCACGGAGACGGTGAGGCCGGACCGGCCCAGGCGCACGAGATCCACCGCTCGACCCTACGGGCGGGACGGGCCCCGGGCGCACCGGCTCGCTGGGCGAGACGCCGGGTGCCCGGCGGCCGGGGGCGGGTCAGGGCCGCAGGCCCCACCGGGCGAGCTCGAGCTCGGCCAGCCGCCGGCGCACCGCGGCGTCGCCCGCGCGCCAGGCCGCCACCGGGTCCGGTCCGACGGCGGCCAGCCGGGCGGGCGGCTGCCCGACGAGGGCCCGCAGGGCGAGGAGGTCGAGACCGGCCGGGTCGCTCGCGAGGCGCCGGACCTCGCCCGCGCGGCGGGCGAACCGCAGGCGCCGCACGAGCCACGGCAGGAGGACGATGAGTGCGGGCAGGAGCGCCACGAGCACGCCGACGACGGTCGCGAGCATCTCCACGAGCCCGGCGGCGTCCAGGCCGGCCTCGCGCAGCCGCTCCCCGGCGGCCGCGACCTCGATCAGCGGCCGCCCGAGCCCGTCTCCGACGATAGGTACGTCCGACGCCGTGCTGCCCGCATCGGTCATGGAGTCCTCGATCTGCCCGCCGACACGCGCCACCCGGCGCAGCGGGGCGGCGAGGGCCGCGACCGCGCCGTGGACGGCCGCGCCCGCCCCGGCGCACAGGACCAGCCAGCCGAGGACGAGCAGGTCGCCGGCCACCTGACGAGCGCGCCGGGCCGGGTGGTCCGCGTAGAGCCGCATGCACCGGTTCTACCGCAGACAGCCGGCGGCACGCCCCAGCGGGGGTCAAGCCACCCCCCGACGGACGGGCAGGAGCTGCCGGACGGCCGCCGTCGCATCACCCACGACGGTGACGTCGCCCGACGCTGCCCCGGCCGTCGTCGGCGGTGGCCGCCCGGCGGGACGTCCAGGGCGCTGCCCCACCGGCCGCCGTCGGCCGCGGACCGGTGCCCGGGCGTCAGCGGAGGGTCAGCCGGACGACGGCGCGGGCGGGCGTCGGCCGGGCGACCTCGGTGAAGCCCTGGGCGAGGAACGTCGACAGGGCGCCGTGGAACAGCTCCGCCGAGGACGGGCGGGCGACCGTCGTGTCCACCGGGTAGCCCTCGAGGACCGCCGCACCGTGGACCCGGGCGTGCTCGACGGCGGCCCGCAGCAGGGCCCTGCCCACCCCCGCGCGGCGGTGCCCGACGCGCACGACGAAGCAGGTCACCGCCCACACCCCCGCCCGGTCGTCCCCCGGCTCGTGCCGCCCAGCCCCGGCCGTGCGGCTGGTCCGCAGCCGCGGGTAGGCCGACCACGGGGCGACGGCGCACCACCCCACCGGCTCGTCGTCGACCGTGGCGACGACGCCCGGGGACGGCCCGGGCGCGGCGAGGTCGGCGGCGGTGCGCGCGCGGCGCTCGGCCGGGGTGGTCTGCCGGTACTCGGCGGCCGGGCAGCGGAACCACTGGCACCAGCAGCGGGCGGGGTCGCCGCGCGTGGCGAATACGGTGTCGAGCTGCTCGATGCGTACGTTGGCGGTGGTCTGGGGCGGCGTCGCCATGGCGCGACGCTACGCCAGACCGTGCCGCGCCACCGTCCGGTGGTGGCCCCGCTCGGCGGTGGCTACCGTTCCCGAACGGAACCGGTGAACGACGGCACCGGGCGGAGGGAGCAGCGATGGACCTGGGTCTGGCGGGTCGCACCGCCCTCGTCACCGGCGCCGACTCCGGCATCGGCCTCGCCTGCGCCCGCGAGCTGCTCGCCGAGGGGGCTCAGGTCGTCCTCGCCGACCAGTACCCCGACCGGCTCGCGACGGCGGCCGCCGACCTCGGGCGGCCCGACCGGGTGCACCAGGTCGCCGTCGACGTCGCCAGCCCGGAGTCGGTGGCCGGGCTCGCCGCGGAGGTCCGCGAGCAGGTGGGCGACGTCGACATCCTGGTCAACGCCGCCGGCATCCACGGCCCGGACGGCCCCTTCCACGAGCTCGACGAGGAGGGCTGGCGGCACACGCTCGACGTCAACCTCCTCGGCGCGGTGTGGGTCACCCGCGCGTTCGTCGCCGGGATGGCCGAGCGCGGCTGGGGCCGGGTCGTCTTCATCTCCTCCGAGGACGCGGTCCAGCCCTACGACAACGAGCTGCCGTACGCCGTCGCGAAGGGCGGCCTGAACGTGCTCGCCAAGGGGATGTCCCGGACGTACGGCAAGTCCGGCGTCCTGATCAACGCCGTCTCGCCGGCGTTCATCGACACGCCGATGACCGACGCGATGATGGGGCAGCGGGCTGAGCAGCTGGGCGTGAGCCTGGACGAGGCGATCTCGACGTTCCTCGACGAACAGCGCCCGGCGATGCAGAGCGAGCGGCGCGGCCGCCCGGAGGAGGTGGCCGCGGTCGTCACGTTCCTGTGCTCGGCGCGGGCGTCGTTCGTCACCGGCTCGAACTACCGGGTCGACGCCGGGTCGGTCTGGACGGTCTGACGCTCGTCACCGGTGCCGGCTCCGGCATCCGGCCTCGCCTGGGCCTGGCTTGGGTGTCATGGCTCAGGGTGAATCAGGCCCTGGCTACAAGCCCGGCAGTTCCGCCGGTGCGAGCGTGATTCCGGCCGCTTGGACCCCAGACCGTAGGCGCCGGTCCCAGGCAGCAAACAGGATCTCGTCAACGCCGACGGCGAGCGCACTGGAAAGGTGGACAGCATCGGCACCGCGCAATGCATACGGCCCGGCCAGCCGGCCCGCTTGAGCGGTGATCGCTTCGGTGAGTTCCACCTGCCGTGTCGCCGCCCAGTATCCCTCCCATGCCGCTTCGGCCTGCCGTTGCGCCTCTGCATCGAGTCGGTGATCACGACCGGCCGCGGCCAGAGCGGCACGCACCTCCGGATAGGCCAGCCGGCTGGAGATCGCAGCGTCACATCCATTCCACAACGCCGCCGCGATGTCGCTGCCATCCTCCTCGACCACCAGCTTGACGAAAGCGCTGCTGTCGAAGTAGACGATCGCCACGGGACGACGTCACCGACGCTGCTCAGAGACCAGGTCAGATACCGGCCGGCTGGCATGCACTCGCGAGGCGCTGCTCGCGGTCGGTCGCGCAGCCCGCGGCCGGCTCAGCACCCCTTGCCGGGTCAGCTGCTCCAGCAGCGATGCCGTATCCACCGGAACCAGCCGGGCCACGGGCGTGCCCCGATCGGTCACCACGACCTCCTCACCCCCGCGGACCCGCTCGATCCAGTCCGACAGCTCCGCGCGCAAACTACTCACCGCAACGTCCATGCTCGAAGCGTACAACAGCGCGGACCGCGATCGTACACATCTCGATGGGGATCGCCGCGGCTGCCCACCGGCACACGCTCGACGTCAACCTCCTCTGCGCCGTGCGGGTCACCCGCACTTCGTCGCCGGGATGGCCCAGCGCTGTCCGTGCCCGGTCGGGCCGGGGCAGCCACCAGCAGTCAGCGGCGGGCGAGGTAGGTCAGCTGGGCGCGGACCGACGACGCGGCCGCCGTCCGCAGCTCGGGCTCGATGTCGCCGTAGACCGCGTCGAGGACGTCGTCCACGCCCTGCGCGCCGGCCGCCAGGGCGGCGCTGACCTGGGCGAGGCGGCGCTGCCGGTGCTCGCGCAGCGCCGTCAGGGCCGCGCCGGCGTCGGTGATCTGGGGGCCGTGCCCGGGGGCTATCCGGTCGAGGTCTCCGGTCGCCTGCCGGGACAGGAGCCGGTTCAGGCTGGTGAGGTAGTCGCCCAGGTCGCCGTCCGGGGCGATGACGGTCGGGCCCCGGCCGAGCACGGTGTCCCCGGTCAGCAGCACCCGGTCCGCCGGTACCAGCAGGCACACCGAGTCGGCCGTGTGGCCCGGGGTGGCCATCACCTCCACCCGCGGCCCGCCGACGCCCGGCACCGTCCCCTCCCCCAGCGGCGTCGCGCCGCCGCCGAGCACGGGGGCCGACGTGGCGGCGACGAGCGCGCCGACGGCGCCGGTGTGGTCGGGGTGGTGGTGGGTCAGCAAGATGCCGGTGACCCGGCCGCCGTCGGCGGTGGCGGCCGCGAGCACCGCGCGGACGTGCCCGGCGTCGTCGGGGCCCGGGTCCACCACCAGCACTTCGGTGCTGGCGGGGTCGCGGAGCAGGTAGGTGTTGGTGCCCTCCAGCGTCATCGGGCCCGGGTTCGGCGCCCGGACGACGGCGACGCGCTCGCTGACCGGTCGGGCTCCTGCAGCCATCCCACGAGGCTAGTGCGGTTCGCCGTCGAGGGGCGCGGCGCCGTCGGGAGGCGGAGGGCGCCGGGGAGGGGCCGGCCGAGCGACGTCCGGGATCCCCGCCGGGCCCGCTGGACGCCGCCAACCGAGCCGGCCGGACGCCGTCGCCAAGAACTGCCGGACGCCGTCGCCAAGAACTGCCGGACGCCGTCGCCCGTTCGGCTCGCCACGCACCCGACCGTGGCGCACACTTCCGTCATGGGACGGTCACCGTGGACCAAGGCGCTCCTGCCGCTGGGCGCCCTCGCCGGCGTCGCCGCGCACGACCTGCTGCAGCGCCGCCACACGCTCCAGCGCAACTTCCCCGTCGTCGCCCACGCGCGCTACGCGATCGAGACGATCGGGCCCGAGCTGCGCCAGTACGTCGTCGCCGGCAACGACGAGGAGCGGCCCTTCACCCGCGACCAGCGCCGCTGGGTCTACGCCTCGGCCAAGGGCGAGAACAACTACTTCGGCTTCGGCACCGACAACGACGTCGAGCACACCGACGGCTACCCCATCATCAAGCACCGCACCTTCAGCTCGGTCGTGCCCACCTCCCACCCGAAGGCCGGTGAGGAGGTGTCGGTGCCGTGCGCGAAGGTCCTCGGCGCCGCCCGGGGCCGCGCCAAGGCGTTCCGGCCGGCGTCGCTGGTGAACGTCTCGGCCATGAGCTTCGGGTCGCTGTCCGGGCAGGCGGTCCAGGCCCTCAACGAGGGCGCCGCGATGACCCACGCCCTGCAGAACACCGGCGAGGGCGGCCTGTCCCCCCATCACCGCCACGGCGGGGACCTCATCTTCCAGATCGGCACCGCCTACTTCGGCTGCCGGGACCTCGACGGCGCCTTCGACCTGGCCCGCCTGCAGGACCTGGTGGCCTCCGCGCCGGTCCGGGCGCTGGAGATCAAGCTCAGCCAGGGCGCCAAGCCCGGCCTCGGCGGGGTGCTGCCGGCCGCCAAGGTGTCGGCCGAGATCGCCGAGATCCGCGGGGTGCGGGAGGGCGAGGACTGCATCAGCCCCTCCCGGCACGCGGAGTTCTCCGACGTGGACTCCATGCTCGACTGGGTCGAGCTCCTTGCCGACACCACCGGCCTGCCGGTGGGCATCAAGTCCGCCGTCGGGGACCTGCAGTTCTGGGAGGACCTCGCCGCCGCGATGGCCGACGGCGACCGCGGCGTCGACTTCATCACCATCGACGGCGGGGAGGGCGGGACCGGCGCCGCGCCGCTGACCTTCTCCGACTCCGTCGCCCTGCCCTCCCGGGTCGGGTTCGCCCGGGTGTACCGGATCTTCGCCGCGGCCGGCCTGACCGACCGGATCGTCTTCATGGGCGGCGGCAAGCTGGGGCTGGCCGACAACGCCGTCGTCGCCCTCGCCCTGGGCTGCGACCTGATCAGCGTCGCCCGGGAGGCGATGCTCGCCATCGGCTGCATCCAGGCGCAGAAGTGCCACACCGACCGGTGCCCGGTGGGGGTGGCCACCCAGAACCCCTGGCTCGCGCACGGCCTGGACCCCACCGTGAAGTCGCAGCGGTTCGCCGGCTACGTCCGCACCCTGCGCCGGGACCTGCTCAAGGTCGCCGAGTCCTGCGGGGTCGCGCACCCGGGGCTCATCGACGCCGACGACGTCGAGCTCATGCACGGCAACCAGCGCGGGGTGCCGCTGCGCGAGGTCGCCGGGTACGAGCCGGGCTGGGGCCAGCCCTCCGCCACCCAGCAGGCCGAGATCACCGACATCATGCTGGGCCGGGCCCCGCAGGGCAGCGCCGCGCCGGAGTCGGCCACCACCCAGGGCTGACGCCTGGGGCCGCCTCGACCGGCCCGGTCCACCCGCTACGACCGCGCGGGTCTGCCCCGCTACGAGCGCGCTGGTCTACCCCGCAGCCACCGGTCTGATCAAACCCTTCGTCCCGGGCCGCCCCGGTAGACTCGCCACCGTCCCACCGCAGGGGAAGCCGGTCAGAAGCCGGCGCTGACCCGCAACCGTAGGCCTCGGGAACTCTCCCGACGGCGAGCCGGACCACCTGCCGGGACGTCAGGCTCCACATCCGTCGAGGTCTGCGGACGAGCCGGGGACGTGCGGTGCCCGCGCACCGACGGAGCCGGACCACGCGACCGGCTCCGGGAGGTACCGATGCCCCGCACCCGCCCCGCCCTGGCCGCGCTCGGCGCCGGCCTGCTCCTCGCCGCCGCGCCGGCGGCCACCGCCTGGGCGGCACCTCCCGCCGTGGCCACCACTGCCGCGGCACCCAACGTTGCAGCCGCCACGGGCACGGCACCCGCCACCACCGCCGCGCCCGTCGCAGCCGCCAACGCCACCGCCGCCGGGCCGTGCGCCGCGGACGAGGGCGTCACGATCGTCGTCGACCTCACCGACCTGGGCGGGGAGGTGCAGGTGGGCTGCGCCGCCGGCGACCCGGCCACCGGGCGGGAGGCGCTGGAGGCGGCCGGCTTCACCCCCACCGACTCGGCCTCGGGCATGATCTGCGCCATCGACGCCCAGCCCGACCCCTGCCCGGCGGAGTTCGACGGGAACTACTGGTCCTACTGGCAGGCCGGCCCCGGCCAGGACTGGGAGGCGGCCGCCGTCGGCGCCGACACCGCCGACCCCGCCCCCGGGGACGTGGAGGGGTGGCGGTACAACGACGGATCCACCGGTCCCGGCGTGGCCCCCGCCGAGCTCGCCGCCGGGGTGGCCACGGCGGCGTCGACGGACGGCACCGGCGCCGGGGACGCCGAGTCCGCGGCCGCCGCGGACGCCACCGCTGACGCCGACGACGACGCCGCCCGGACCGAGGGGAGCAGCGCCGGCCTGGCCGTCAGCCCGGGGGTCGTGGTGGCCGCGGTCGTGGTGGTGGCCGCCGTCGTCGCCGCGGTGCTCCTCCGCCGCCGGCGCGCCTGACGTGGCCGCTCCCGCCGTCCCCGCCCGGCCCGCCACCGCACCCGCGACGGCGGCGGAGGCCGCGCTGCACCCGCTGGCGTGGTGGGCGTGGGCGTCGGGCGTCGCGGTCGGGGTGACCCGCACCGGGAACCCGGTGATCCTGGGCCTGCTGCTGACGGCGGTCGTCGCCGTCGTCCTGACCCGGCGGGGCGACTCCCCGTGGGGCCGGGCGTTCCGGCTCTACCTGCTGCTCGGCGTGGCGATCGTGGTGTTCCGGATGGTCTTCTACGTGCTGGTCGGGCTGAAGACCGGCGGACCGGTGCTGCTCGACCTGCCCCGCGTCGCCCTGCCGGACTGGGCCGCGGGCATCACCCTGCTCGGCCCGGTGCACACCGCGGGCCTGGTGACCGCGGCGGCCGGCGGTCTGCAGCTGGCCGTGCTGGTGGTCTGCTTCGGCGCGGCGAACGCCCTGGCCAACCCCAAGCGGGCGCTGCGGCACCTGCCCGCCGCCCTGCACCCGGCGGGCACCGCCGTCGTCATCGCCGTCACGGTGAACCCGCAGCTCGTCTCCGCCGTTGCGCGGGTCCGCCGGGCCCAGCGGCTGCGCGGGCTGGACCGGGCGCGGCCCCGGGAGGTCCTCGCCCGGGCGGTGCCAGTGCTGCAGGACGCCATGGACCAGGCCCTGGCCCTGGCTGCCTCGATGGATTCCCGCGGCTACGGCCGCCGCCCGGCTGGGGACCGGGCCGGTGCCGGCGGGGTGGGGTGGGCGCTGCTGGTCGCGCTCCTTGCCGCGGTCCTCGGGGTCTACGGCCTGCTTGACGGCGCCGCGCCGGCCTGGCTCGGGGCGGGGCTGCTGGCGGCGGGGGCGGTGGTCGCCGTGGCGGCCTCCGTCGTGGCCGGGCGGCGGGTGCACCGGACCCGGTACCGGCCGGAGCCGTGGGGCGCGGCGGCGACGGCGGTCGCGGCCTGCGGGGTGGTGCCTGCGGTCCTCCTCCTCGCCGTGGTGGACCCGGCCGCGCTCGCCCTGCCGGTGAACACCCTGACCTGGCCGCCGGTGCCGCCGACGGCCGTGCTGGCGGCGCTCGTCGCGGCGCTGCCGGTGCTCGGCGCGCTGGTGCCGGCGCGCGGGGCCGCGGCGCAGGACTGGAACGCCGCTCCTGCGGCCAGTGACGCTGCACCGCCGGCCCGGAACCCCACGCCGTCGGCCCGCGAGACCAGAGCGCCCGCCATGCCGGACCGGGGCGCGCGATGATCAGCTTCACCGACCTCTCCGTCACCTACGACGGTGCCCCGGCACCGGCCCTGGCCGGCGTGCACGCGACGATCGAGGAGGGCGAGCTGTGCCTGGTCGTCGGGCCGACCGGGGCGGGGAAGTCCACCCTCCTCGGCGCCGCCTGCGCCCGGGTGCCGCATTTCACCGGCGGGCTCGTGCAGGGCGAGGTCCGGGTCGCCGGCCGGGACACCCGCACCCACCTGCCGCGGGACCTGTCGGACGTCGTCGGCGTCGTCGGGCAGGACCCGCTGGCGTCCTTCGTCACCGACACCGTGGAGGAGGAGCTCGCGTTCGGGCTCGAGCAGCAGGGCCTGCCCCCGGCCACCATGCGCAAGCGGGTCGAGGAGGTGCTGGACCTCCTGGGGCTGGCCCCGCTGCGCGGCCGGCCGCTGACCACCCTCTCCGGCGGCGAGCAGCAGCGGGTGGCCATCGGCGCCGTGCTCACCGCCCAGCCCCGGGTGCTCGTGCTCGACGAGCCCACCTCGGCCCTGGACCCCACCGCCGCCGAGGAGGTCCTGGCCGCCCTCGCCCGCCTCGTCCACGACGTCGGGGTGACCGTGCTGCTCGCCGAGCACCGGCTCGAGCGGGTCGTGCAGTTCGCCGACACCGTCCTGGCCCTGGACGACGGCGGCCGCGCCGTCCACGGCGACCCCGCCCGGGTGCTCGCCGCGGCCCCGGTCGCCCCGCCGGTCGTCGAGCTCGGCCGGCTCGCCGGGTGGGACCCGCTGCCGCTCTCGGTCCGCGACGCCCGCCGCCGCGCTGCGCCCCTGCGGGCACGGCTGACGGACGGGGCTCGCCTCTCGCCCGCTGCGCGGCGGCCGGCGGGTCCTGCCCACCCGGCCGCAGACGCGCTCGCTGACGGCCCTACCCCCGCGGACCCCCCGGTGCTCGCCGCCCGCGACCTCGTGGTGCAGCACGGGCCGGTGACCGCGCTGCGCCGGGTGAACCTGACCGTGCGGGCCGGGGAGGTGGTGGCCGTCATGGGCCGCAACGGGGCCGGGAAGTCCTCGCTGGTCTGGGCGCTGCAGGGCCAGGCCCGCGCGAGCGGCACCGTGCGCGTGCGGCCGGTGCCCGAGCCCGCTCGGGAGGCCGGCCCGACCCGGCCGGCGCCGGACCCCGGCAAGGGAGGGCCGGGACCCGACCCCGGCAAGGAAGGGCCGGGGCCCGACCTCGGCGCCGACCCGGCCCGGCTGCGCCCGTCCGCCGCCCGGCACCTGGTCACCCTCGTCCCGCAGACGCCGTCGGACCTGCTCTTCCGGGAGACGGTGGCCGCCGAGTGCGCCGCCGGGGACACCGACGCCGCCGCCCCGGCGGGGACCACCCACGCCCTGCTCGAGACGATCGCACCGGGGGTGCCGGACGAGGCGCACCCGCGCGACCTCTCCGAGGGTCAGCGCCTCGCCCTCGCCCTGGCGGTCCAGCTCGCCGCCGCCCCCGCCGTCGTGCTCCTGGACGAGCCGACCCGCGGCCTGGACTACGCGGCCAAGGACCGCCTCACCGCCGTGCTGACCGGCATCGCCGACGCCGGCCGCGCGGTGCTGGTGACCAGCCACGACGTGGAGTTCCTGGCCGGGTGCGCGGACCGGGTGGTGCTGCTGGCCGACGGTGAGGTGGTCGCCGACGGGGCGGCCGACGAGGTGCTCCTGGCCTCCCCCGCCTTCGCTCCCCAGGTGGCGAAGATCCTCGCCCCGGTGCCGCTGCTCACCGTGGCCCAGGTCCGCGCGGCCCTCGGGGCGGAGCCGTGAGCCCGCTCCGCCGAGGACCAGCCGGGGACCGGGGCGCGGCAGGCGACCACGGGCTCGCAGACGACCGCGGCCCAGCCGGCGCTCGGGCCCTGCCGCTCACCCGGCGCACTGCCGTCGCCCTCACCCTGGTCACCGCGGTTGGGCTGATGGCGTTCCTCTGGCCCCTGCTCGCCGAGTCCGGCGCCACGCTCACCGACGGCACCACCGCCCCGCTCGTCCTCGGCGTCGTGGTCCTGGCGGTCCTGGCCGTGCTGTTCGTCGGCCTCGCCGACGGTGGCATCGACGTCAAGGCCATCGCCGTCCTCGGCCTGCTGGCCGCGCTGGGCGCCGTGCTGCGCCCGCTCGCCGCCGGCACCGCGGGGGTGGAGACGGTATTCGTGACGATCATCCTGGGTGGGCGGGTGCTCGGGCCGGGCTTCGGGTTCGTGCTGGGCTCGACGACGATCTTCGCCTCCGCGCTCCTCACCGGCGGGGTCGGGCCGTGGCTGCCGTTCCAGATGCTCGGCGCATCCTGGGTGGGGCTCGGTGCCGGGCTGCTGCCCGGCCGGGCCCGCGGCGGCCGTGAACTGGCGGTGCTGGCGGCCTACGGCGCTGTGGCCTCGCTGGGGTACGGGCTGCTGATGAACCTGTCCTTCTGGCCCTTCCAGCTGGGCGGGGCCACCGCCCTGTCCTACGTCCCCGGCGCCGGGGTGGGTGAGAACCTGCACCGGTTCGTCCTCTACAGCGTGACGACCTCCCTCGGCTGGGACTTGGGCCGCGCGATCACCACCGCGGTGGGCGTCCTCGTGCTCGGCCGCCCCGTCCTGGCCACGCTGCGCCGGGCGGCGCGCCGCGCCCGGTTCGGCCCGCCGGCCGGTCCGGCCGAACCGGCTCGTCCCGCCGGGCCGTCCCGCCGGCCCGCCGCAGCGCCGGCCGTGCAGGAAGTAACACAATCTCCGCCGGAGCGAGGGCGGCGGCCCGACCTTTCCGCATGATCGCGTAGCCGCCGGAGGCTCGCGGAGGCAGATTGTGTTACTTCTCGCACGCCCCGGACGGGCGGACGCCCGACGTAGGCCGAGGCTCTCGGCCCGGGTCCCGGGCCCGGGACCCCGGGCCCGTGAGGCGGGCAGGCGGCACCGAGCCCGCGCCGCTACTCCGCCAGGAACACGTACCTGGCCACCAGCAGCGCGGCGACGACGTAGAGGATCGGGTGCACCTGGCGGCCGCGGCCGGTGAAGAGCTTGATGGCGCAGTAGGTGATGACGCCGAAGCTCACCCCGTTGGCGATGGAGAAGGTCAGCGGCATGGACAGGATCGTCAGGAATGCCGGCACCCCCTCGGAGATCTCGTCCCAGGCGATGTGCCGGATGCCCTCCATCATCATCGCGCCGACCAGGATGAGCGCCGGCGCGGTGGCCGCGCCCGGGACCGCGCCGGCGACCGGCCAGAGGAACATCGACGCCGCGAACAGCACCCCGGTGGTCGTGGACGTCAGCCCGGTGCGGCCGCCGTCCTCGATCCCGGCAGCGCTCTCCACGTACGCCGTCGTCGTCGAGGTGCCCATGAACGCGCCGAACATCGCGGCCAGGCCGTCCATGGAGAAGGTGGTCTTGGCGCGCGGCATGTCCCCGCGCTCGTCCAGGTACCCCGCGCGCTGGGCCAGCCCGGTCAGCGTGCCGGTGGCGTCGAAGAAGTCGACGAAGAAGAAGGTGAACACCACGCTGAGCAGGCCCAGCCCGAGCGCCCCGCCGACGTCCATCTGGCCGACCAGGTCCGCCGGCCAGATCGGGGCGGCGACCACCCCATTGGTGAACCCGGGGAAGGCCTGCAGCGCGCCGTCGGCGCCGCCGGGGTAGACCGGCACCCGGGTGAGGATGGCGATCAGGGAGGTGGCCAGGATGCCCCACAGGATGGCGCCCTTGACCCGCAGCTGGAGCAGCACGGCGGACAGCAGCAGGCCGACGACGGCGAGCCACCCGGTCGGCTCGGTCAGGGAGCCCAGGCCGACCAGGGTCGCCTCGTTGGTCACCACCAGGCCGGCGTTGCGCAGCCCGAGGAAGGCGAGGAAGGCGCCGATGCCGGCGGTGATGGCGAGCTTGAGGCTCATCGGGATGGCCATCACGATCGCCCGCCGGGCGCCGATCACGCTGAGCACCACGAACAGCAGGCCGGAGATGAACACCGCGCCGAGCGCCGTCTGCCACGGCACCCCCATGCCGGCGACGACGGTGTAGGAGAAGAACGCGTTCAGGCCCATCCCGGGGGCCTGCGCGAAGGGGTAGCGGGCGATCAGGCCCATGGCGAGGGAGCCGAAGCAGGCCGCGATCGCCGTCGTCATGAGGAGCTGGACGAAGGCGTTGGGGATGTCGATGGCGGTGGCGAGCACCTGGGGGTTGACGAAGAGGATGTAGCTCATCGTCAGGAACGTGGTGAAGCCGGCCCGCAGCTCGCGGGGCACCGTCGAGCCGGCGGCGGTGATGCCGAAGAACCGGTCGAGCGGGCCCGCGGCGGTGCGCCGCCGGGCGGGCGTGGTGCCGGTGTCGGTGCGCGTGCTCATCATGCCTCCAGGGGCGTCAGGGACGGGTCGGCGGGCTCGGGCTCCGGCGCGGGGGCCGGTCCGCGGACCTGCCGGCCGGCCACCCAGACGCGGTCGACGTCGGCGGGGGTGCCCAGGGTGAAGATCTTGGCGACGACGTCGGCCGCGTCCTTGGGGTGGCGCAGCGCGACCTCCAGCGTGCTGCCGGCGGTGGGCCGCAGCCACAGCGCGTCGAAGTCCTTGCCCACGCTCAGGTCCCCGACAGTGTCGGCCAGGTCGAGGGCGAGCGCGCCGGACCGGGTGGCCAGGTGCAGCAGGTCCGCCGGGGCGAGCGGGACGCCCGCCGGGCCGAGGAGGCGCTGGACGAAGTAGGCCTGCAGGCCGTCCTTGAGCAGGGAGAACCCGGTCCCGGCGCCGACGTCGGAGCCCAGCGCGACGTGCACGCCGGCGTCCAGGTGCGCCCGGAGCGGGAACAGGCCGCTGCCCAGGGAGCAGTTGGAGGAGGGGCAGTGCGCCACGCCCGCCCCGGACCCGGCCAGCACCGCCAGCTCGGCCGGGGTGGGGTGGACGTTGTGGGCGAAGACCGACCGGTCGGTGACCAGGCCGTGCCGGGCGTAGGTGTCGAGGTAGTCGCGGGCGTCCGGGAAGAGGCGGCGGACCTCGGCGACCTCGGCGGTGTTCTCGTTGAGGTGGGTGGTGAAGAGCACGCCGTCGTTGGCCAGCAGGGCGGCGCACGCCTCCAGCATCGCCTCGGTGGTGGACAGCGAGAACCGGGGGGTGACGGCGTAGCGGAGCCGGCCCCGGCCGTGCCAACGGTCGACCAGGTCCTGCCCGGCAGCGTGGGCGGCGTCGGGCGAGCGGAGCAGGTCCGGGCGCAGGCCGCGGTCGCTGACCACCAGGCCCGTGGTGAGCCGCAGGCCAACCGCCTCGGCCTCGCCGAGGAGGACGTCCACCGCCTCGGGGAAGTGCGAGCCGAAGACGAGCGCGGTCGTCGTCCCGGCGCGGACCAGGCCGGTGAGGAAGTCCCGGGCCACGCCACGGGCGTAGCCGGCGTCGGCCAGCCGCGCCTCCTCGGGCAGGGCGCACTCGCGCAGCCAGTCCAGCAGCGGCAGGCCGAGCCCGCCGATGACCCGGACCTGCGGGTAGTGCACGTGCGTGTCGACCAGGCCGGGCAGGACGACGCCGCCGCGCAGGTCCACCACGTCCACGCCGGGGTGGGCTGCGCGAAGGTCGGCGAACGGGCCGCGGGCGGTGATCACGCCGTCGGTGACGAGCAGGCCGCAGTCCTCCTCGGCGCGCAGCCCGGCCGGGTCGAGGAGCCGGCCCGGGGTGTCCAGGACG